>DASXKX010000001.1:0-32476 GCA_036496545.1 Gaiellaceae bacterium
TGTGACACCGCTGTCTCTTCGAGGAACCGCGCCAGCCGCAACGCCTCAGACTCGTCGAGCGAAACAGCGGCCCGCGCGACGCCGTCATCCCACATGGAAAACCGCACGTGCCGCTCGTCCCCGAGGTACCGCGACACGCGCAGGGCCTGCCCCGCGCTCAGCGGGTGCGGCCAGAAGAACTCGACGAGCTTGCGCCGCTGAGCGGCGCCGCACCACGGACAGAAGCGAAAGCGCGCTTCCAGCTCCTCCCCACAGGCGGCACAGCCGGCCATGCCCGGAACCTATTCCCGAACACCCGCCTTCGCAATCGAGACGTCCCCGTCGATCCGGATCTCGGTGGCGAGCACCTCGTCCTTGATCCAGTCGCCGTGGCGCTCGATCAGCTTGGACTCCGCCTCCGGCACCGTGAGGACGATGCGGTCGGTGAGTTCGTAGCCCTCGTCGCGGCGCATCGAGTTG
Source organism: Gaiellaceae bacterium (assembly GCA_036496545.1). Taxonomy (GTDB): domain Bacteria; phylum Actinomycetota; class Thermoleophilia; order Gaiellales; family Gaiellaceae; genus Palsa-739. The sequence continues at coordinate 460 of DASXKX010000001.1, forward strand.
ACCAGGCGGATCAGGTCGTAGCCACGGCCCTCGAGCAGCAGGTCGTCGTCGAGCGACGTGTCGAGGGCGACGGTCACGCCGTCCGCCGACGTGACGGCGAAGCCCTCGCGGCCGCCGCGCTCGACGAGCACCTCGTCGGGCCCGAGCTCGTGCCCGGCAGCGCGGAAGCGGCCACCGTCGAGCTCCTCGAAGTCGCCGGCCGCAAGCGCCTGCTGCACGTCGCGTAGCTCCTTGCCGAGCCGCGGGCCGAGGACCGGCAAATTCGGCTTCACCTTCAACTCCGCGTCGACGCGGTCGAACGACACATCCTTGACCCGCACCTCGTCGCCGATCTCGTCAGCGTGCGCAGCCGCCCCGCCTGCGCCCTCGACGACGAGCCGGCGGAGCGGCTGACGGAGCTTCAGCCCGGAGGTCGCGCGTGCCTGGTGCGCGAGTGTGACGACCCGCCGTACGTCAGCGATCTCGTCGAGCAGCGCCCGGTCCGGCTCCTGCACCTCCGGCCAGCGTGCGAGATGCACCGACTCCGGCCCGTCGAGCACGAGGTCGCGCCAGAGGCGATCGGCGACGAACGGGAGGATCGGCGACATCACGCGCAGCGTCTGCACGAGCGCGTACCAGAGCGTCGCTAGCGCCTCGGGCTCGCCGTTCCAGAACCGCCGTCGTGACCTCCGGATGTACCAGTTGGAGAGATCGTCGAGATACCCGACGAAGCCGCGCATCACGTCGACGGTCATGTAGGCGTCGTAGCCCGCTTCTGCGTCGCGGACAAACGCGCGCGTTCGCTCGAGCAGCCAGTGGTCGAGCGGCTTCAGGTCGCCCTTCGGCTCGAGCGCGTCGAACGACGGCCGGAACTCCGCGATGTTCGCGTAGATGATGAAGAAGCGCACCGACTCCCAGAACGTCAAGAACTCCTTCTTGATCTGCTCCGCCGGCCCGAAGCCGAAGAGCAGGTTCTGACTCGGCGGCTGCGCGCAGTACTGCCAGCGCATCACGTCGGCACCCATGCGCGCGAACGCATCGGAGGCCTCGATCATGTTCCCGAGCGAGCCGTGCATCTCGCGACCGTGCTCGTCGAGCATCTTCTCGTAGCCGAGCACGCGCTCGAACGGCGCGCGTCCCGTCAGCACGACCGACATGAAGAGCTGCGAGTAGAACCAGAGGCGGATCTGCTCGCGCATCTCGGACACCCAGTCGGCGGGGAACCACTCCTCCCAGTACGCGTGATCGGGAAGATCCGCATGCGTCAGCCCCTTGGCTGCGCCGGTCGCGTAGCCCTCCTCGATCCAGGTCGGGTTCTGCCAGCCGAGCGTCGAGAACGGGACGATGCCCGCGTCGAGCCAGACGTCACCGACCTCCTTGATGCGCTCGACAGGCTCGCCGCAGTCGGCGCACCGGACCGGGATGCGGTCGATCCACGGCCGGCGAAGCTCCTGCAGCTGCTCGAGACCCGAGACCGCTCGCTCCTCGAGCTCGGCGCGTGAACCGATGACGTTCAGGTGCCCGCACGCGCACGGATAGAACGGCAGCGGCAGCCCGTAGTAGCGGCGGCGGGAGATGTTCCAGTCGTCCATGTTCACGAGCCAGTCGTCCATGCGCTTGCCCATGTACTCGGGCGTCCATTCGACGTCCGTGTTTGCGTCGCGCATGCGCTGGCGAAGATCGCGCACCGAGATGAACCAGTCGTCGGCGATGCGGAAGATCAGCGGCGTGTGGCAGCGCCAGCACTCCGGATAGCGGTGCCGGTGCAGGCCCGACTCGACGACCCGCCCCTTCTCCTCGAGGTTGCCGATGATCTGCTCCGCCGCCTCGACGGTCGAGAGCCCGTGCAGCCAGCCGAAATCGTCGTAGAACCGTCCTGACTCGTCGACCGGCTGGACGACAGGCAGGTCATGCTCCCGCGCGAGCTCGAAGTCCTCGGAGCCGCAGCCCGGCGCGATGTGGACGATGCCCGTGCCCTCGTCGAGCGACACGTCGTCCCACGGGATCACGCGATGCGGCGTCGGCTTGATGTCGTCGAAGGGTCCCTCGTACTCCCAGCCGACGAGCTCGGAGCCGCGCAGCTTCTCGACGAACGAATCGTCGGGATACCGCGCGACCGCCACCCACTCGCCGTTCGTCCGCCGCCCGTACTCCGCCGTCGGGTTCACCGCGGCCGCGACGTTCGCCGGCAGCGTCCACGGCGTCGTCGTCCAGATGACGAGCGACTCGCCGGGCCGCGCCTTGAGCGGGAGGCGCACATAGAGCGACGGGTCGGCGCGATCGACGTACGAGCCGATCAGCTCATGCTGCGAGATCGACGTGCCGCAGCGGGGGCACCACTCGGTCGACCGGTGGCCGAGATAGAGCCAGTCGTTCCGGTGCACCGCGGCGAGGAACCGCCAGACGTACTCGATGTTCGTGTCGCTGAACGTGAAGTAGTCATTGCCCCAGTCCATCCACTGGCCGAGCCGCTTCGACCCGTCCCAGAGCTCGTTCGCAGACCGCACGACCGCCTCGCGGCACTTCGCGGCAAACGCCTCGAGCCCGTACTCCTCGATCTCGCGCTTCGAGTTGAGGCCGAGCTCCCGCTCGACTCCGACCTCGATCCACAGCCCCTGGCAGTCGAAGCCGTTCTGGTAGCGCTGGTGGAACCCCTGGAGCGCCTTGTAGCGCTGGAAGACGTCCTTCAGCGTCCGGCCCCAAGACGTGTGGACGCCGAGGGTCTTGTTCGCGGTCACGGGGCCGTCGAAGAACGAGAACCGCGGCCCCTCGGCGTTCTGCTCCCGCAGCTTCTCGAAGGTGCCCTCCCGCTCCCAGATCTCGAGGATCTCCTCCTCGAGGGCCGGGTGGTCCGGCACCGTCGGCAAGGTTTGAAAGACTGGCTCGCGCATCGGGAAGCGAAGTGTAGAGAGCGACGTTCTTACTCTTGGAGGGTCGGGTAACCCACCTCCTACCCTGAATGATCGAAAGGAACTGAATGGCAATCGACGTCACCGACGCGACCTTCGAGAACGAGGTGCTCCAGTCGGGCGAGCCAGTGCTCGTCGACTTCTGGGCCGAGTGGTGTGGGCCCTGCCACGCCGTCGCTCCCGTGCTCGAGCGGATCGCGGAGGAGCGCAAGCTCAAGCTCGTCAAGGTCAACATCGACGAGAACCAGGACGTGGCACTGCGCTACGGGATCCAGTCGATCCCGAACATGATCCTCTTCGAAGGCGGCCAGCCGAAGGCGAATGCCGTCGGCGCCATGCCGAAGGGGATGTTGGAGCGCTCGCTCGGCCTCGGGGAGTGAGGATTCACGGCAGGGGGCCGGGCGGCCCTCTGCCGAGCCTCGAGCCTTAGACCTCCTGGGTGTCCAGGAAGCTCAGAAAGGCTGCATGCTTCGCAAGGAAGTCCTCGATCTCGGCGACGCCTGCGCCGGCCCAGTCCTCGAGCCAGCTTTCGGCGAGATCGTCCTCGATGCGATGGAGGCCGCGTTCGCTCATGGCGGAATAATCGACACGGGCGCCGTCACCTGCCATGGGCCATTCGGCTCAACTTGGCGGACCCGAGGACCCACTCCTTCCAGGTGATATAGGAGGGCGATGCCTCGGTCTTCGGCGACCCAGCATGAGCTCGCCCGGATCGAGCTCCTCGCGGGACTGCCCGGCGAGACGCTGATGCGGCTCGCGAAGCGGATGGAGCGAGAAGAGGTCGCTCCGGGAACGGCGATCTGCCGGGAGGGCGAGCCCGGCGATCGCTTCTACGTCGTCTTCGCGGGAATGCTCTCCGTCTCGAACACCGCGATGGGCAGCCGCGACCTGCTTCGTCCCGGCGACTACTTCGGCGAGGTCGCGCTCGCGATGGACGTCCCGCGGACGGCGACGGTGAGCGCGATCACACCCGCGGTGGTCGCCAGCTGCGACCGGGCGACGTTCGACGAGTTCTTGCGGCCCCTGTTCGCGGACGACTAGCCCAGCGCCGCCAGCACTGCGTCGTTGAACGCCGGCCAAGCCTCGATCGCCCACGCCCCGAACTCCTTGTCCGTTAGGAGACCGCAGGCGACGCCGCGCTCCGGGTCGACCCAGAGGAACGTCCCCGCCGCGCCGAAGTGCCCGAACGTCCGCCCTGAGTTCTTCGTGCCTGTCCAGTGCGGCGACTTCGTATCGCGCAGTTCGAACGCGAGCCCCCAGTCGTTCGGGTCCACCCGCCCCCAGCCCGGCAGCACGCCGGCAAGCCCCGGGAACTGCACCGTCAGCGCTTCGTCGAGCGTCTCGCGTGCGACGAGCGCCGGCGCGAGCAACTCCCGCCCGAGCTTCAGCAGATGTCCAGCGGGCCCCGATAGCCCCACGCAGGCGATCCCCGCAGCTCGCCCGCCAGCGTGAGCGGCTCGACCACGGCGCTGCTGAAGTACTCGGCGAACGGCATCTGCGCGCGCTCGGCAACGCGCTCCGCCGCAAGCTCGATCCCGTAGTTCGAGTAGATCCGCCGCCGCTCCGGCGGCATCAGCGGCGGCCCTTCGTCCGGCGGCAATCCCGACGCGTGCGCGAGCAGATGACGGAGCGTCGAGCCTTCAGGCCCGGCAGCGTCGTCGAGGTCGACGATCCCCTCCTCCACCGCGACGAGGACGGCGAGACCCGTCAGGAGCTTCGTCACCGAGGCCCACCGAAAAGTTGAATCGCGCGGGCCGTGCACCGCGAGCTCGACCTCCGCACGCGTCACGCCGGCGGCGGCAGTCCGCGCGCCCCAACCGTCGATGGTTCGCAGAGCATCCACGGCGGGAGATACTAGGCGCGTGGAACGGCGCCTCATCTCCTCCGGCTCGTCGCTCGAGCAGCGCTTCGGCTACAGCCGCGCGGTCGTCGTCGGCGACCGGATCTTCGTCGCCGGCACCGCGCCGATCATGCCGGATGACGCCGACCCGCCCGCCGACCCCTACGGGCAGATGCGCCGCTGCCTCGAGATCGTCGAGAACGCGCTGCGCGAAGCGGGCGCCGGCCTCGAGCACGTCGTACGGACGCGCGTCTACCTCACCGACGCCGCACACGCGAACGAGGCGATGCGCGCGCACGGCGAAGCGTTCGAGTCGACGCGGCCCGCATGCACCGCGATCGTCTGTGACCTGCTCGATCGCCGCTGGCTCCTCGAGGTGGAAGTAGAGGCGGTGGCCGCATGAAGCAGATCTACCCGGCGTCGATCACCGGGAAGGGCAGCCGCTTCGCGGAGGGCGGCAGCGTTCTCGACCATGCCTTCGGCAAGAGCGATCCCTTCACGCTGGGCGCCGAGGAGGAGTACATGCTCCTCGATGCCGAGACGTTCGACCTCGTCCAGCACATCGACACCGTGCTCGCGGCGGTCTCGGGCCACGAGCTCGAGCCGCGCATCAATCCGGAACTGATGCAGTCGGTGCTCGAAGTGGCGACACCTGTTTGCAGGACGCCCGCGGATGTCGCCGAGCAGCTGCGCAAGCTCCGGAGCTATGTCAGCGGCATCGCCGGCGAACGGGGCATGCGCGTCGGCTCGGCCGGCACGCATCCCTTCTCACTCTTCGAACGCCAGCGCATCACGGCGAAGGACCGCTATCGCGCGATGGTCGACCGCATGCAGTACATCGCGCGCCGCGAGCTCATCTTCGGGCTGCACGTGCATGTCGCGGTCGACGACCCGGAGAAGGCGATCCACGTCGTCAACGGGCTGATCACGCATCTCGCCGAGCTCGTCGCGCTGTCCGCGAACTCGCCGTTCTGGCGCGGGGAGGCGACGGGGCTGCACTCCTCGCGGCACATGGTGTACGCGGCGCTGCCGCGCTCCGGCCCGCCGCCGCGCTTCGAGAGTTACGCCGACTACGCAGAGGTCGTCGGCCAGCTCGAGCGGACGGGCTGCATCGCGGACTACACGCACATCTGGTGGGACATTCGACTCCACCCGCGTCTCGGCACGGTCGAGATCCGCATCTGCGACGCGGTCACGCAGCTCGACGACGTGATCGCGCTCACCGCGTTCTGCCAGGCGCTCGTGAAGTACTACTCGGAGCGCTTCGACGCGGGCGAGGAGATCCCCTCGTACCACCGCATCCTCACGACCGAGAACAAGTGGCTCGCCGCGCGCTATGGGATCGAGGCGCCGGTGATGGACCTGCTCACCGGACGGCGCAACCGCGTCCCCGTCGCCCAGCTCGTGCGGCGAACGGTCAAGCTCGTCCAGCCGCACGCGGAGGACCTCGGCTCGGAGCGCGAGCTCACCGGCATCGAGGAGATCCTGCGACGCGGCAACGGCGCCGACCGCCAACTGCGCGTGTTCAACGCAAACCGCGATATCGTCGAGGTCGTGCGCGAGATTGCAGAGCTGACCGAAGTCGGCGCCGAGTCGAAGGCAGCGTGATGCTCGCGGCAGGCGACCGCATCCCGGACGCGCGCGTCTGGACGACGCCGCAGGAGTCGGCGAGCTTCGAGGAGCTCGTCCGCGACGGCCCGATCCTGTTGCTCTTCTACCTGTTCGACTGGTCGTCGACCTGAACGAGCGAGCTCGAGCTCCTGCGTGACAGGAGCGAGGAGTTCCGCGCTGCCGGCGTGCAGCCGTACGCGATCTCTCGAGACTCCCCGTGGACGCACGTCGCCTGGACGCAGGCGCTCGACCTGAACGTGCCGCTCCTCTCGGACTGGAACGCGGAGGCGACGAAGGGCTTCGGCGTCGCTTTCGACTACCGCGGCCTGAAGGATGTCTCGGAGCGATCGGCCTTCCTCATCGACGGCGACGGCGTTGTCCGCGGCTCCTGGCGCTACGAGACGTCGGAGCTGCCCGACTTCGAGGTCCTGCTTGAAGCCGTCCGGGCAATCGCCTAGGTTCCGGAGCCATGGAAACAGCCTCGAGTACCACCCCTGCGGCAAGCAGTACCTCGGCACGCGTCACGATCGGCATCGGTGTTGCCGTCGCGATCCTCGCCGTGGTCTTCGCATTCAACTCGTCCTGGTATCTGCACTGGTACGCGTTCTTCCGCGTCATTCACGTCTCGCTGGCGGTCTTCTGGGTCGGCGGCGGGCTGATGCTTACGATCCTCGGCCTGCGCGCCGAGCGCAGCACCGATCCGATGGAGATGGCGACGCTCGCGCGTCAGGCGGCGTTCGCAGGCGAGAAGCTCTTTGCCCCCGCAGGCCTCGTCGTGTTGCTCATGGGCATCGCGATGATGATCCACACCGATTACGGCTGGGGGAAGTTCTGGGTCGTCGCCGGCCTCGTCGGCTATGCGGCAACCTTCGTCACCGGCATCGGCGTCCTGTCTCCGCTCGCGAAGAGGATCGACGAGCTGATCACGGACAAGGGGCCGACCTCGCCGGAGACGCAGGCCGCGATTCAGCGGATCCTGCTCGTCGCGCGCATCGACGTCGGCGTGCTCCTGCTCGTCGTCGCCGACATGGTGACGAAGCCCTTCTCGTAGAACAACGGGGTCGGACCCGTTCGGGTCCGACCCCGTACGAGCCCGCCGTCGGTCAGCCGCCCAGCTGGCCGACCTTCTTGCCGTGGACGGGCTGCATCAATGTGCCGACGACGTAATCGGCGACGTGCTTGCCGAGTGCGGCACCGTCGATGTCGGAGAAGCGGAAGTGGAAGCCCGCGTAAATCCGAGCCTCCTCGACCTGTTGCACCGCCGACGAGAAGGACGCGAAGTCCCGTTCGACGCCGGGCAGCCCAACCGATGTGACCGTGAACGATGTGTCGTCGCCGTAGAACGACCCGAGTACCGAGGCAGCCGCTGAGCTCAGGCCGGCATGCGCGGAGGGATACTCCTGGAACGACGGCGTGGCGAGCAGCGGTGTCCACGTGGGATCGGCAAGCGCGCGGATCGCCGTCACCGGCCGCCACGCGTCGTAGTGGTTCTTCGCGTTCCAGACCCCGATCGTGGCGTCACCGAGGGCGATGTTCATCAACGCGAGAAGCCGCGCATTTTGCGTCAGCGTCGTGTGGTGCGATGCCGCTAGATCGTCCGCGACACGATTCCACGCAGCGGTCGGTGTGTCGGTCTGCCAGAAGATCGCCGTCTGCGTCTGCTCCGCCGTTCGCACTACGCTCGTTGTGCCGCCGAGTGCTTCGACCTCGGCGAGGTCCTGCGCGTAGCGCGCGCTTGCCAGCGGCGGCGGTCCGGGCGGAAGGAACTGCGACGGCGAGGTGAGCGCGAACGGCGTCATGTTCGCGAATTGCCTGAACAGCGGCGGGCCGAACAACGGCGGCGTCGGCTGCCAGTCACCCGGTGCGTTGCCCGCGACGTACGGCGGCAACACCGTCGTGAACCCGTCGACGGCGCGCCACGCGAGAATGTCGTTCGCGACGCTCCAGCCCCAGTTGAGCCCACGCAGAACGAACGGGCCCGGGTCGGATGGATCGCCGGAGATCTGCGCGAGTGTCGCTTGGAGCTGCTGGTCGAACAGCGCCTGCTGGGACGGGATCAGCGCGACAAGCGCGGTATAGGCCGCGCTCGCGGCTGCCGCGGCGCGCGAGGCACCCGGTGCGGCCGCGGGAGCGACGTGGTACGACGTGTAGCGCCGGCCGATCCCGTTGACGGCATCGAAGACGGACGCCTGAACGATCGCGCCGACGCGCGCAGACGGCTGCGGCGCCAGATGCGACGCCTCGAGGCCAGCGACCATCGCCCGGTTCCAGTCGGTGACGGTGTCGGCCTTGGCGACGCCGGGCGCGGTGAGCGCCGCGGTGAGCAACGCGATGACTGCGAGCTGCTTCATCTCTCCTCTTTTCCGGATGAGACAGCCTCGACGACACGGAGCGGCTCGAGGCCGGCTTGCTGCGCGGCGAGCGCGGCGTCGCGGCTCGAGGGTGCGTCATAGACGAAGAAGCAGATCTCGTCCTCGGGCAAATAGATCGACTGGGCGACGCGAAGCTTCGCCACTGCCGAGCAGACGATCGACTCGCTGCCGCGAGCGAGATAGGTCTCGACGAGATAGCTCGGCACCCGTTCGACGCTAGGGCTTGCGCCGCGCCGCGGAAACGTCAGAACGTCTGAACTTTGCGCACGAGCTCCGTGCGCGAACGGACGCCGAGCTTGGAGTAGATGTGCGTGAGGTGACTCGCAACCGTGCGCTCGCCCAGGAATAACGCGGCAGCAACCTCCTTGTTCGTCCGCCCTTCGGCGACAAGCGCGGCGACACGCTGCTCGGCGGCGGTCAGCTCCGTCTCGCGCGTCCTCCCACCGATGCCACCGAGCTCGGCGCGTGCCTTCGCCGCCCACGACGCGGCACCGAGCTCCTCAAAAGCCGCGAGCGCCTCGCCGATCGCCTCGCGCGCGGGCCGTTTCTGACGGTGCCGGCGGCGGACGATGCCGGCAGCGAGCAGGGCGCGCGCGCGCCCGAACGCATCGCCGACCTGCTCGTGGTCGTCGACCGCCCGCTCGACCAGCGACAAGGCCTCATCGACACGACCTTCGGCGGCGGCGATGAGCCCGCGGCAGCGCATGACCTGCGCGAGCACACGCGGGCGGCCGAGCGAGCGGGCGCCGGCCTCCCAGCGGTCGAGGACACGCGCAGCCTCATCAACGCGTCCGCACTCGAGGAGGGCTTCCACGTAGTCCGCCGTCCACGGCCGCATGTGCGGTTCGTACCACCCGATTGCGGCGGCGATTCGGTCCGCCTCGGCGAACAAGTCGACCCCCGCGGCCGCGTCCCCGCTCCAGGACGCCACGAGGCCGAGGACGCCCGGAAAGAGGGGGCCGGCGACGCGGATCTGCTCGGCGCAGAGCACGAGGCCGCGCTCCGCGAGCTCGCGCGCGAGGACGAACCGACCCCGATAAGCCGCGGTCCACGCGCCCGGCAATGGGTGCGGATGACTGTCGGTCCCGTATTGGGCGGCGAGCTCCATCGATTTCCCGGCGCAGTCCGCGGCCCGCTCGAAGTTGCCGTCCCACAGCTCGAGCCAAGCGCGTACCCAGAGCAGCTCGCCGGCGATGCGCTCGTCCCGCTCGCGCCATTCCTCGTAGTCGCGCTCCAGCAGCACACGGCCCGCGTCGTACTCCCCACGATCGACGAGCACGTGACCGACGAGCCCGATCGCACGCTTCGATAGCTCGGCGTCGACCGACTCGGCCGCAATCGCCTGCGCGCGGAGCGCGTACGTGACGGCCTCCGGGTCGCCACTCCACCGGCCGAGGAAGGCCGCGGCGTGCAGCGCCCAGATGCGGAGCGAGTCGTCGCCGAGCTCTTCGGCTGCGGCGAGCGCCGCGCGCGTCTCGTCGAACGCGACCGCGACGCCTGTCGAGAAGCGCCTGGACAGCGCGAGGCGGATCCGGATCTGCACTGCCAGCGTCGGGGCCGCCTGGGGCAGCGCTTCCTCGAGCAGCGGGACGGCCAGCTCGTCGACCTCGAACCCCGAGAGAAAAACGAGCACCTCGGCGCGTTGCGGACCGACGCCGGTCTCCGCGAGGAGGTCGACGGCGATTGACCGCGCGCGAGTCCACTCACCCGCTTCCCGATGGGCGCGGGCCGCTGCGAGCGCACGGCCCCGGTGCTCGGCACCGCCCTTCGCCGGAGTGAGCCGCTGCGCGTGTTCCGCCAGCTCCGCCGCGAGCGCCGGTGCTCCACGCTCGAGTGCTCGCCGTGACGCATCGTCGAGCATGCGCGCCACGTCCGCGTCTGGCGCATCGCGCGACAGCGCGAGATGGTGCGCGCGGGCCAACGGGTCGTCGACCACCGTCGCGAGCCGGGCGTGGACACTCCGGTCGTCGAACGCCGAGGCCAGCAGCGGGTGGGTGAAGCGGATCGTCCCGCGCTCGCGGACGACCACGCCGGCGTCGACGGCCGCGTCAAGCGCATCCGCTGCCATGCCGGCGCGCGCGAGCAGCTTCTCGGTCGGCATCCCCACGCCGGCGGCGAGTGCGAGCGCCTCGCGCGTCGCCTGCGGCAGCCCGGCAACCCGACCGCGCACGAGCTCCTCGAGCGTCTTCGGAACCGGCAGCGGGCGCGACGGGTCGACCTCGGGGCCGAGCGCGCGAGCGAGCTCGAGCGCGTAGAACGGGTTGCCGCCCGACTGCTCATGGATACGGAGCAGCGTCTGCCGCGCGAACGCGCGGTCGAGCTGCGCGCGCAGGAGGCGGTGGACGGCGCCGACGCTGAGCGCGCCCACGCGCAGGGTCGAGACGTCGAGCGCCTGCTCAAGCGGACAGGGCTCGAGGCGACGAGCGAGCAGTAGCCGCAGCCGGCTCGTACCGAGCCGCCTCAGCGCGAATGCGAAGGCGTCCACGGAGGCGGCGTCGAGCCACTGCACGTCGTCGACTGCGACGAGGACGGGGGCGCACTCGGCGAGCAGCTCGAACACGTTTCGGACCGCGAGCCCGAGCGCGCGTTGGTCGACGAAGCCGTCGTCGAGCAGGACCGCCGCCTCGAGCGCGCGCCGGCGCGGCGGCGACAGTGCGGGCAGCGCCTCGTCGAGCGCTCCGTCGAGGAGGTCGCCGAGGCCGACGTACGCGAGCGCGCGCTCCGCCTTCGCCGGTCGTGCGGAGAGGACGCGCCACCCGGATGTTCGCGCCTGCTCGACGCCGGCGGCCCATAGAGTCGTCTTGCCGATCCCCGCGTCGCCCTCGATCACGAGCGCCGCAAGCGAGGCATCCCCGTCTTCGAGGAAGGCCTCGAAAACGGCGATTTCGTCGTCCCTGCCGACGATCTCGCCCACCACACGATGGTGACAGACTCGCGCTCGGCTCTGACCCTGTTCTTCCCTTCACGTTCGTCGTATCGTTGAGGAGTCGTGATCCAGGCAGGCGATCACGAGCGAGCCCGAGAGGCCTATGCGAGGCGGGCATGGCTCGAGGCGTACGAGGCTCTTATGTCCGCGGAGAAGCTGTCCGCGCTCGACGGGCAGGACGTCGAGCTACTCGCCACGTGCGCCTTCATGCTCGGCCGCGATGACGACTACGCCGCGTGGCTCGAACGTGGACATCGTCGGTACCTCGACGGCGGCGACACGATCGGAGCTATTCGCTGCGCATTGTGGATCGGAATGAACCTCGCCTCGCGCGGTCAGCTCGGCCCGGCGACAGGCTGGCTCGGCCGCGCGCAGCGGCTCCTCGAACGCGAGGCCGAGTGCGCCGAGCACGGCTACATGCTCCTGCCTGTGATGTTCCAGCACGAGGCCGCGGGGGACTTCGCTTCGGCCGCAGCTTCTGCCGGAGAGGCCGTTCGCATCGGCGAGCGCTTCGGCGACCGGAACCTGTTCGCTCTCGCGGTCCACGCTCAGGGCCAGATGCTGATCCGGGCCGGACGGGTAAGGGAGGGGCTCGGCCTGCTCGACGAGAGCATGGTCGCGATCACCACCGAGGACCTCTCGCCCATCGTCACGGGGCTCGTGTACTGCGGTGTGATTCTTGCCTGCCAGGAGGTGTACGAGGTGCGCCGTGCGCGCGAGTGGACGCGAGCTCTCTCGCGGTGGTGGGCGCTCCAGCCGGAGATGGTGGCGTTCACTGGACGGTGCCTCGTGCATCGCGCGGAGGTGATGCAGCTCGACGGGGCGTGGTCCGACGCGCTTGACGAGGCACGCCGCGCGGGCGAACGCTTCACGGAGACGCAAAACCCAACGGCAGGCCTTGCGCGCTACCGCCAGGGAGAGCTCCTACGGCTGCAGGGCGAGTTCGCCGGCGCTGAGGAGGCTTACAAAGACGCGAGTGCGCTTGGTTGGGAGCCGCAACCCGGACTCGCGCAGCTTCGCCTCGCGCAGGGACGCACTGATGCCGCCGCGACTGCGATCCGGAGAGCCGAAGCAGCGGCCACGGCGGCGCTCGAGCGCGCGCGGATCCTCCCCGCCTTCGTGGAGATCGTCCTTGCTGCCGGCGACGTCGAGAGCGCGCGTCGAGCGTGCCTCGAGCTCGAAGAGCTTGCGCGCGGGTACGAGAGCGCAATGCTCACGGCGCTGGTTGCCCTCGCACAAGGCACCGTGCACCTCGCGGAAGGTGATGCGCAGGCCGCGCTCGTCGCACTGCGCGCGGCAGGGGAAACGTGGCAGGCGCTGGAGGCGCCCTATGAAATCGCGCGGACACGCGTTCTCATCGGCGAAGCCTGTCGCTCGCTCGGCGACGAAGAGGCATCGGCACTCGAGCTCGCGGCAGCGAAGAGCATCTTCGAACGACTCGGTGCCAAGCCCGATCTGGCGCGACTGGGGGAGCGCTCGGGCGCTTCGCACGGGCTGTCGCATCGTGAGTTGGAGGTGCTGCGACTGATTGCCGCGGGCAAGAGCAACCGCGCCATTGCGCGAGCGCTCGTGATCAGCGAGCACACGGTCGCGAGGCACGTCCACAACATCTTCACGAAGCTCGGCGTCTCATCCCGCGCTGGAGCAACCGCATTCGCGTTCGAGCAGGACATCGTCTGAGCGTACGGGCGGCGTCTGGTCAGAAATGACCATGCAGGCTCTCGCCAACGTTGGTTGATCCAGGCGATGCCGCTTCGCCTCGCGGAGCCTACCGTCGGGCGAAACGACCTGGGAGGCGAAAATGGCTGCACAATCGGAGCGCTTTGAGACGGTGATCGTCGGCGGCGGTCAAGCGGGACTCGCGACGGGCTACCACCTGTCGAAGCGGGGACGCCCGTTCGTCATTCTCGATGCGGGCGCGCAGATCGGAGATCCGTGGCGTCAACGTTGGGAGTCACTGAGGCTGTACTCGCCCGCGGCGTACGACGGCCTTCCCGGCATGCCGTTCCCGGCGCGGCGGAACTCCTACCCGACCGCGCACGAGATGGCGGACTACCTCGAGGAGTACGCGGGGCACTTCGAGCTTCCGGTGATCCCGGGGACAAGAGTGGAGACACTGTCTCGCGACGGGGCGCGCTATGTGCTCACGGCCGGTGAGCGGACGTTCGAGGCGGACAACGTCGTCGTCGCGACGGGCGTCATGCAGAGGCCGTTCGTCCCGGGCTTCGCAGGTGAGCTCGATCCGCGCATTCGACAGTTTCACTCCAACGATTACCGGAGGCCGTCACAACTGCAGGAAGGCGCCGTGCTCGTGGTTGGTGCCAGTCACTCGGGCTCGGACATCGCCTACGAGACGGCGGCGAAGCACCGGACGATCCTCTCGGGAGTCGATACGGGGCAGATTCCTGTACCGATCGAGACTCGACGGGGGAGGCTCGGGTTCCGCGCGCTCTTCTTCGCCGGATCGCACATCCTCACCGCGGATACACCCATGGGCCGCAAGGCCCGAAGGCATATCCGGCACGGGGGCGCACCGCTTCTCAGGTACAGACGAAAGGACCTACGCGCCGCCGGCGTCGAACGGACTCTCGCGCGAACCGCGGGCGCTCTCGACGGACTGCCGACGCTCGACGACGGGAGCGTCCTCGATGTCCAGAACGTCGTCTGGTGCACCGGCTTCCGGCCGGACTACTCGTGGATCAATATTCCGCTCGCCGTCGGCGAAGATGGCTTCCCCGTCCAATACCGCGGCGTTGTCGAATCCGCTCCGGGTCTCTACTTCGTGGGAATGCTGTTCCTGCACTCGTTCGCATCGATGCTGATCGCGGGGTCGGGGCGGGATGCCAAGCGCGTCGCGACCCACATCGCGACGCAACGGGCCGAGCGTCAGGCGGAAGCAACGGTCTCAGCCGCAGTCGAGCGGGCCGCGTCGTGAAGAACGCGTCCGCGATCCTCGTCTGGAACGGCCTCGTGACGAGCGTGAAGTCGCGCACCCCCGGTTCGGAAGCGAACGTAAACACCGGGGTCAGACACCCGCTACGCGGGAGTCAGACCCCTTCGACTCGACGTCTGCCGGCTACATCCCCATCGAGTGATAGCCCGAGTCGACGTACAGCGTCGTCGCAGTCACGTTCTTAGCACCGTCGCCGAGCAGGTACGAAGCAGCAGCCGCCACGTCGTCGGCGTCGACGTGGCGGTGCAGCGGCGCGCGCTCCTCGACGATTGCCTCCATCGTCGGAAAGCCCGCGATCGACCGCGCTGCGAGCGTCCGTACGGGGCCGGCGGAGACTGCGTTCACGCGAATGTTCTTCTCGCCGAGGTCCCAGGCGAGATAGCGGACGGATGCGTCGAGCGTCGCCTTTGCCACGCCCATGACGTTGTAGTGCGGCACCGCGCGCTCGCCGCCGAGATAGGTCATCGTCACGATCGAGCCGCCGCCCGCGCGCTCCATCAGTGGCTCGGCCGCCCGCACACATGCAACGAGCGAGTACGCGCTCACATCGACCGCAAGCCAGAAGCGCTCGCGCGGCGTGTCGGTGAAACGCCCTTCGAGATCCTCGGCGGCCGCGAACGCGACCGAATGGACGAGAATGTCGAGCTCACCGCCGAACGCCTCTCCGACCTCGGTGAAGATGCGCGCGATGTCCTCGTCGGAGCGGACGTCGCATTCAGTGACGAGCGCCGTCTCGACCGTTGCAGCAAGGTCGCGCACGCTCTTCTCGATGCGCTCACCTTGATACGTGAAGGCGAGCTGTGCGCCGCCGTCCGCAAGCATCTGGGCGATCGCCCACGCGATCGAGCGCTTGTTCGCGACGCCGAGAACGAGCGCGCGCTTGCCGTCGAAGGGTCCCGCCATCCGCGCGATCCTACGGTAGGGTCGTGGCCGTGCGCGGCATAGCCGTCGTCACGGGGGCATCGTCCGGCATCGGCGCGGAGATCGCACGACTCCTCACCCGGACCGGCTACCGCTGCGTCCTGCTCGCGCGCCGCGAGGACCGGCTACGTGCGCTCGCCGAAGAGCTCGACGGCGAGTACGAGATCTGCGACGTCACCGATCGTGACGCGGTCGAGAGCACGGCGGCGCGTGTCCTGGAGCGCCACCCGGCGCTCGCGGTGCTCGTGAACAACGCCGGCGTCCCTGCACGCGCGACCTTCCTCGACGGCGACCCGGTGCCGGCGCTCCAGACGAACTACCTCGGCGGCGTGTGGTGCCTCCGCGCGTTTCTCCCCGGTCTCGAAGCGGGCGCGCCGTCGCACGTTGTCAACATGGTCTCAGTCGCCGGTACGACGACGCTGCCGAGGGGCGGCCCATATTCGGCGTCGAAGTACGCACAGCTCGCCTTCTCGCGTGCGACGGCGGCGCAGCTGCGCGGGCGCGGCATCCGCGTGCACACCGTCAAGCCGGGATTCGTCGAGACCGAGGGCTTCCCGCAGTCGTGGCTCCCCGGCCCAGCGCAGCGACTCGTGATCGGGCCGGAGCAGGTGGCGGCGCATGTCCTCGACTCGATCGAGCGCGGCCGGGGAGAGACGACCGTGCCGCGGTACTACGCGATCGCGGGGCTCGTCCAGGCGCTGGCGCCGAATCTTCTCGCCCGTTTGCTGTCGCGGTCGGGACGGCGTTCTACAATCGGACGCTAGTGGCGGGCTATACGACGCACGACATCGTCGCGGTTGCGGAGTTCCGCGCCTCCCTCCGGCGCTTCCTCCGGCGCACCGAGAAGATCGCGCGCAAGTCCGGGCTCACGCCGCAGCGCTACCTGCTGTTGCTCATGGTCAAAGGCGCGCCCGACGGCAGCGGGCGATCGACCGTCACGGAGCTTGCCGACAGGATGCAGCTCGCGCAGTCGACGGTGACGGAGCTCGTCAGCCGCGCCGAGGAGGCCGGGCTGATCGAACGGGAGCAGTCACAGACCGATGCGCGCGTCGCGCACCTACGGCTCTCCGAGGACGGCGAGCGCAGGCTCAACGACGCGTTCACGAGCCTCGCGATCGAGCGAACGAGCCTGCGCGACGCGTTCGCGCACCTCGACACTGGGATCGAATAGTTGGCGCAAGTGCCGCAATCCGCTAGCGCGGATTCCGGCACGCGCGAAGACCCCTAAAGTGCGGCCGTTGCCGCGGCCGCAGGCTGATGCTCCAGCATCAAGCCTCTTGCTGCTTACTGCGCCGGCGCAGCGACGACAACTTCGCAGTTGACGGTCTTGTCGACCCCGAGATCGACGACGACGCGGTCGCGACCCGGCCCGCAGTCGACGGTGTCGCGCTCGCCGTCCGCGGCATAGATCGTGTCCGAGCCGGGCCCGCCGTACAGATGATCCTCACCCGAGCCGCCGGTGATGATGTCGTTCCCGGGGCCGCCGTAGATTCGGTCGTCACCCGCACCGCCCAGCAACGTGTCGTTGCCGCCGAGCCCGAGGATGATGTCGTCGTGACCGCCGCCGGCGAGGTACTCGCTCTTCGCCGTGCCGACGATCCTGCGCCCGCGAACGTGCGGCGGCTTACCGGCAACGGTCTCCGTCACACTCGACTGCACGACCGTCGTCCCATATGCGTTCTTCGCCGTGACGCTTACGCGCAGCGTGTAGCCGACGTCGGCACTCGTTGGGAAGTAGACGATCTTCTTCGCGCCCGCGATCGTGCGGCAGGTCGCGCCGGTTGCATCGCACCGCTGCCAAACAAACGTCGTCGTGATCGGCGCGTCGCCGAGGAACGAACCGGTGCCGGCCGTCAGCTGGCGGCCGAGGATGGCTGTCCCGCCGACGGTCGGCATGGACGCGACATTCGGGCTGAAGTGCTGCTTGTCGACGACCGGGAACGTGTGGTTCGTGATCGCGGTGTCCGACCCGGCGGGGTTCGCGCCGATGATCCACACGCGTAGCGAGAACCCGATGTCCTGCGCAGTCGGCGTGTACGACGTCGTCGTGGCGTTCGCAATCGGGACGCAGCTACTGAGGTCGCCGACCGGGTTGCAGCGCCTCCAGGAGTACGTGAACGCGATCGGCGTAGAGCCGGTCCAGACGCCGGCTGAGACGGTGAGCGCAGTGTCGACGACGGGCGAGTCGTCCGAGATGCCCGGCGTCGTGGCGACCTTCGGCGCCAGCGCGACGACAAGCGCCGACGACTGCGAGTTCTGCGGGGTGCTCCCCTGCGGGTTCGTCGCCGTCACCTGCACGCGCAGCCGGCTGCCGACATCGGCGTTCTGCGGCGTGTAGAAGCTCGACGTCGCGCCGGAGATGTCGACGCACGGGCCGTTCAGCGGGTCCGTCCCGTCGCAGCGCTTCCACTGGTAGGCGAACGTGATCGGGAACGCACCGCTCCACGTGCCGACGCTCGCCGTCAGGAAGTGCCCGACAACGGGCGAGGAATCGCCTGAGCCGAGATTGATCGTGGGGTAGCTCGTATTCACCGGCGGCCCCGTCCCCGGCCCCGGATTGGTCGCCGGCGGCAGCGCCTGCCAGTCCGGCTGACTGCCGCCGGCAGTGTTCGTAACCGCTGTGACGGTGCCGTTCACCTGAGCGAGCATGGTCTTCAGCTGACCGGCGTCCACGAAGGCGATCTTCGTCCCGTCGGGCGAAAACGACGGCTGCGCGCCAGGGACGCCGAAGTCGGTCGGCGTCGTCGAGCTCACCGCTGCCGAGGAGACCGCGAACAGATGCCCGTTCGTCGAGGACGAGTAGGCGATTGTGAGACCGCTCGGCGACCACGTCGGGTTGCGCTCGTTGCCGGCCGTTGCCGTCACCTGCTGCTCGCTGCTGCTCGAGAGGTCGAGCACCCAGATGTCGTAACCGGTGGCACCGTCGTTGCGCGCGAATGCGATCTCCGAGCCGTCAGGCGAGTACTGCGGGTCGACGTCGGTGGCATTCGTCGTGAGCCGCGTGTCAAAGCCGTGGCCGTTCGCGAGAATCGAGTGGATGCCGGGGGTCGGCGCCGTACCGACGTAGGCGACGCTCAACCCGTCGGCGGAGAAGGTCGGCTCGGTCGCACCTGCTCCGGTGCCGAGTTGGCCGATGCCCGAGCCGTTTGCATTCGCCACGGAGATGCCGTTCGCGAGACTGGCGAACGCGATCTGCGTCCCGTCGTCCGACCACGACGGATCGGTTGAGTTGGCGGGGAGCGCGCTGAGCGTGACGCCGCCGGAGCCGTCGGTCGCGATCGTGCAGACGCTCGTCCCACAGGTGTACGCGAGCCTGCCGTTGTCCCCCGAGAAGGCGCCGCCCGACGCGGCCGAGAGGGGGATGAGCGCCGCCATGACCGCCGCCAGGACGGTCAAGCTCCTCGGAGGTCGCCGCTGCACGCGCACGTTGTATCGGGTTGGTTCGCCGTCTGCTAGGGGTACCGTCGCCCGAGCAGGTACCAGCCGACGGACGCGGTGTAGGCCTCGTCCCCGTGCGGCGCCAGCGAGCGCGCCCGTGCGCGGTGGTCGCCCTGGCAGCCGGCGAGGTCGAGGTAGCCGTCGAGCGCGCGCCGCTCATCTGAGCGGCTCGAACGCAGCAGCGCGAGGCCGTTCGCCTCGAAGAGCTGGCGGAGGTCGATCTCAGGCAGAAGCCGCGTGTGCCCTGCGTCCCGGGCACGCTCGAAGCGGTCGACCGCGAGCGCCTCGAGCGGGTCGATCGGCGCGAGCTGGTCGACGACGAGTATTCGGCCGTGCGGCGCCGTCACGCGCGTCATCTCGGCGAGCACGAGCTCGGGCCGCACGACGTGATGCAGCGTCCGCACCGTCCCCGTGAGGTCGAACGACGCGTCGTCGAACGCGAGTGCCGTGCCGTCGCCCTCCACGAACGCCGCGTTCGCGGGAGCGCGCTCCCGTGCGAGCGCCAGCAGCTCGGGGACTGGGTCGACGCCGACGACCGCGCCGACGTGTGGTGCGAGCGCAAGCGCGAGCGCTCCGGCTCCGCAGCCGACGTCGAGCGCGTACTCGTCGCCGGTCGGGAGCACGAAGCTCTCTACTTGCGCCCCGAATGCGGCGGCCCTCTCGTCCTGCCGCGCGGCAACGAGCTCAGCCGTCCGGGCGAAGCGGTTCTCAGCCATCGACGACGACGCGCCGCGCGCGGGTTGGATCGCTCGCGATACCACAGGCGAGCTCGTACGTGATCGTGCCGGCGACGTGCGCGTGGGCTTCGGCAAGCAGCCCCTGGCCGATCAGCACGACCGGTGTCCCGACCGGGAGCTCACGGTCGAGCTCGACCGCGAACGCGTCCATCGAGATCGTTCCGATAACGCGGCGCAATTCACCTGCCACGCGCACCGCGGTACCGGTCAGGTCGCGCCGGAACCCGTCTGCGTAACCGACCGGGACGATGCCTATCCACGTCTCACGCTCCGCGACGAACCGCCGTCCATAGCCGGTGCTCTCGCCGGCGCGGAGCAGGCGAGTCTGCGCGATGTTCGACGTCCACGTAAGAACAGGCCTGAGACCGTCTTCCGCGGGATCCGTCCCGAACGGCGACAGGCCGTAGAGCGCGATGCCGCAGCGCGCCGCGTCGAAGCGCGATGACGGATAGCGGAGCGCGCCGGCGCTGTGCGCAACGTGCCGCGTGAGATGCGTGAAGTTTGCGGTCGCACTCCGAAAACGGTCGATCTGCCACTCCGTGTACGCAGCGTCGCTGTCCGCGGCCGCGAGATGGCTCATCAGGCCGACGACTTCGAACGGGGGCGTGGACGGCAGCTCGGAAAGCCCCCACCGGCCCATGCCCGTGTCGATCTTGAGGTGCACGCGGACGCCGTCCGGAATCTCGTCTGACGAAACAACGAGCTCGAGCGCCGCATCTCGCGCCTGTGCGATCTCGCGGTTCGCGCCGGCCGGGCCCATCACGATGATGCGCGCCGTCCTGAATTCGCGCCGGAGCGCGAGCCCTTCGGGAACGGTCGCGACGCAGAGTGCTGTTGCGCCTTCCCCGAGAGCTGCACCGGAGACATCGGCGGCTCCGTGCCCATACGCGTTCGCCTTGACGACAGCCCAGAGCTCGGAGCCGGCGAGCGCGCGCCGCAGCGTGCGCACATTGCTCCGCAGCGCAGCTAGATCAATGGTCAGCTCGGAACGATGCATCAGCGGAGCGCGCGAGGCAGCGCTTCGACGACGTCGCTTGCGATCAGGCCGGCGCGCTGCTCCGCCTCGACCGATGCCCGCTGCTGCGCGGCCGCGCCGGCGACGGCCGCAAGCTGCGGGTCCATGCCTTTCGCGAGGAATGCAGCGATGACGCCCGTGAGCACGTCGCCGGTCCCCGCGGTCGCGAGCGACGGCAGCCCGAGCGCCGAGACGAGGAGGTGCGCGCCCGGCGCGGCGACGAGCGTGTCCGCGCCTTTCAGGACGACGACGCACGCGAAGCGCTCCGCGGCCTCGCGCACGCTCGCGATTCGACGCGCCGCGATCTCGCTCGAGTCGCGGCCGAGCAGGCGCCCGAGCTCGCCCTCATGCGGTGTGAGCACGCGCGGCGCCGGCCACGGCGCGGGCTCGAGCTCGAAGAGCGCGTCGGCGTCGATCACCATCGGCAGCTCTAACGTCGTTGCGAGCTCCCGCACGAGCTCCTGTGGGCCGCGGCCGCGGCCGAGCCCTGGACCGAGCGCCACCGCGGACGCTTTGGCCGCGAGCTCGCGCACGACGCCTGCGGTACCGACCGCAACGACACCGCCGTCGTCCGGCAGCGGCCGCTTCACGGCTTCGACCAGTCGGTCCTCGAGGACCGGCATCGCCGACTCCGGCGCAGCGACCGTGACATACCCGGCGTCCGCGCGCATGGCGGCGAGCGCACTGAGCGACGGCGCACCGGTGAGGCCACGTGATCCGCCGACGACGAGCACATGCCCCGCGGTGTACTTGTTGTCGCCTTCGCGGCGGCGCGGGATGCTGCGCAGCAGTGCGGGCGTCGCGAAGCGCGCGTCCGTTGGAGCGGACGTCAGCCCGATGTCGGCCACGTGAATCGTGCCGGAGTGAAGGCGTCCAGGCGAAACGATGAGGCCGACCTTGCGGCCGTGGAACGTGACCGTCTCGACCGCGTTCACGGCAACGGTCGCAACCTCACCCGTCGACGCGTCGACCCCGGACGGCAAGTCGATCGCGAACACAGGCGCGCCGCCGCGGTTGATGCGCTCGATCAGCGCGGCGGCCTCGGGGCGAGGCTCACCCGTGAAACCGGTTCCGAAGAGCGCGTCGACGATCACGTGCGGGTCACCGAGGTCGCTCGCCCCGGCTTTGGCGTCGACGACCGTGACCTGCTTGCCGGCCGCTTCGACTTGACGAGCAGCGATGCGACCGTCACCGCCGTTGGCTCCGCCGCCGCAGACGAACGTCCAGCGCTCAGCGCCGGCGAAGACCTGGAGCGCGACCTGGGCTGCGGCCGCACCCGCGCGCTCCATGAGGACGTCGACATCGTGGCCGGCCTCGGCTGTGCGCATCTCGGCCGCGGTGTAGAGCGGATCGAATTCAGACATCTGTTGCGACGGCGACCGCCTGGGCAAGCTCGCGCGAGTGCGTCATCGAGAGGTCGATCGCGCGGACGCCGTGATGCTCGGCAACAGCGGCGACGCGGCCGGACAGCCGAACCGCGGGCTTGGGGCGCCCGACGATCTCGATCTCCTTCCAGGCGAACGCGAGCGCGACGCCGAAGCCGAGCGCCTTGCCGACCGCCTCCTTGCCTGCGAAGCGGCCGGCGTAGCTCTCTGCGGGGTTCGCGCGCGAGTCGCAGTACGCCTGCTCCGCCTCCGTGAAGCAGCGGTCGCGAAACCCGCTGTACCGCTCGAGCGACCGGCGGATGCGCGCAATCTCGATCAGGTCGGTGCCGATGTGGATCACAGGTGCGCCTCGAGCCACTCGGGAAGCTGCGCGATGGAGGAGACGATTCCATCGGGCGTAGCGCGCGACGACTCGACGTCGTCCGGCCGAAATTTCCCGGTGCGGACGAGCACGGTGCGCATCCCGACGCCCTGCGCGCCCGCGATGTCCTCCTCGATGTCGTCGCCGACCATCCACGTGAGCTTCGGCTCGGAGTCGAGCGCCTCGCACGCGGCGTCGAAGTACGCAGCGCTCGGCTTCCCCAGGACGACGGCCTCCACCTCGGCAGCGTATTCAAGGCCCGCGACGAAGGCTCCGGCGTCGAGGAGCGGCCCGCGTTTGGTCTGCCACCAGCGGTTGCGGTGCAGGCAATAGAGCTGCGCGCCGGACTCGAGCTCCGCGAACGCGCGCGCGAGGTTCATGTACGAGAAGACGAGGTTCGTCTCCGGCGTCTCATCGGCGCCGCCGAGCAGGACCGCCCCGGCGCCCTCACCGACGAGCTCGAGCTCGGCGAGGTCGGCGACGAGCGCCTGCATCGTGAGCGCTAGGACGCGCTTGCCGCGGAGTGCGCGGACCGCCGCAGCCGCGGTCGTCTGCACCTCCTCGTCGTCGACATGGATCCCGTGCGACCGAAGGGTCTCGGCGAGCTGCGCGCGCGAGCGAGTCGTCGCGTTCGTCACGATGCGGAGCCGATGTCCATTGGCGCGCAGGCGGTCGATCGCATCGCCGGCTCCCGCGATCGGCTCGCCCGACACCTGCAAGACTCCGTCGACGTCGATCAGAATCCCCGCCATGAGCGAGTCCGAGTCTATTCGGGTGACACGCAGCGTCGTTGTCCCGCGCAGCGAGATCGAGCTCCGAACGTCACGGTCGAGCGGGCCGGGCGGCCAGCACGCCCAGAAGTCGGAGACCCGCGTCGAGGCGGTCTTCGACGTCGAGGCGTCGACGGCACTGACCGACGCGCAGAAGCGGCGCGTACTCGCGAAGGCGGGACCGGTGCTGCGTGCGGTCGCGCAGGACGAACGCAGCCAGCTACGGAACCGCGAGCTTGCGACCGAGCGGGTGGTCGCGGCGTTGCGTGACGCGCTGCATGTGCCGCGGAAGCGCGTCGCGACGAAGCCGAGCGCTGCGTCGCGCGAGCGCAGGCTCGAGGACAAGCGGCGCCGTTCCGACGTGAAGCGCCTCCGCCGCGACCCGGGCGCCTAGCCGGCCGGATGATCCATCGACGCCCGCAACGGTTGAGCCTGACCGCTACTCGACCGTCACGGTCTTCGCGAGGTTGCGCGGCTGGTCGACGTTCAGCCCGCGCAGCCGGGCGATGCGGTAAGCGAGGAGCTGCAGAGGCACGACCGCGAGGGCCGCCTGCAGGAACGCGGGCGTCCGCGGGACGTAGATGACGTCGTCGGCGTGGTGCTGGATGTCCTCGTTGCCCTCGGTCGCAATCGCAATTACGTGCGCGCCGCGCGCGCGCGTCTCCTGGATGTTCGAGACGATCTTGTCGTACACGTGCAAGTCAGTTGCGACGACGACGACCGGCGTGCCCTCCTCGAGCAGCGCGATCGGGCCGTGCTTCATCTCACCCGCCGAATACGCGTCCGTCGGGATGTACGAGATCTCCTTCAGCTTCAGCGCGCCCTCGAGGGCGACTGGCAGCCCGATATGGCGGCCGAGATAGAGGAAGAAGTTCTTGTCGTGGAATCGCTGCGCGATCTCGTCGATGCGGTGGCGCCCGCCGTCGACGTCGTTCAGGAACTGCGCGATCCGGTCGGGCAGCTCGTGCAGGCGATCGAGGATGAACTCGATCTCGTCGGCCGGCAGCGTCTGCCGCACCTCGGCGAGCTTCAGCGCGAGCAGGCTGAGCAGCGCCACCTGCGCGGTGAATGTCTTCGACGCGGCGACGCCGATCTCGATGCCGCAGCGCGTGTAGAGCGTCGCGTCGACCTCGCGTGTGATCTGCGTCCCCATCATGTTCGTGATCGCGAGCGTGCGCGCGCCGCGCTCGCGGGCAAGCTTGATCGCGTTGATCGTGTCCCGCGACTCGCCCGACTGCGAAATGCCGATGACGAGCGTGTCACGCGAGAGCACGGGGTTCCGATAGATCCACTCGCTCGCGATATCTGGCTCGACGGGCACGCGCGCCCACTCCTCGAGGATGTACCGGCCGACAACACCGGCGTGATACGAGGTCCCGGCGGCGACGATGATCATCCGGCGCAGGTTGCGGACCTCGAGCTCAGTGAGGCCGAGCGCCTCGAGCACGAGCTCGTGCCCGCGGACGCGATCGCCGATCGTCTCGCGCACCGCCTCGGGTTGCTCGTAGATCTCCTTCAGCATGAAGGTCTCGTAGCCGCCTTTCTCGGCGGCCTCGTCATCCCAGTCGAGCTCCTCGACGGCGGGATGCTCGACCTCTGCGCCGGCGCGGAAGAACCGCGCGCCGGCCGGCGTGATCTCGACGACCTCGCCGTCCTCCGGGAAAACTGCGCGACGCGTCTCGCTGAGGAACGCCGCAACGTTCGAGGCGAGGAAGTTCTCGCCGTTGCCGAGCCCTACGACGAGTGGCGTCTGATGGCGTACGCCGACGAGCAGGTCGGGCTGGTCGTGGTGGATCGCAACAATCGTGAAGTGACCTTCGAGGCGCGTGTAGACGCGCGCGAGCGCGGCGGCGAGATCGCCGTCGTACTCCGTCTCGAGCAAGTGCACGACGACTTCGGCGTCGGTCTCGGACGTGAATTGGTGCCCGCCGGCAATGAGCTCGTCGCGCAGCTCGCGGTAGTTCTCGACGATGCCGTTGAGGACGATTGCGATCGTGTTCGCGTCGCAGCCGGTCAGCGGGTGCGCGTTCTGCTCGGTGACGCCACCGTGCGTCGCCCAGCGCGTGTGGCCAAGGCCGTGGCGCGCAGTCGAGCCGTTCGGACCGGCTGCCTCGACGAGGTTCTGCAAGTTGCCGACCGCACGCACGTAGTCGAGACGGTCGTCCTCACGCAACGCGATGCCGGCCGAGTCGTAGCCGCGGTACTCGAGGCGACGGAGGCCGCCGAGCAGGAGCGGCTTCGCCTCCCGCGACCCGACATATCCGATGATCCCGCACATGCCGACCGCCCTTCTTTCCGCTCCCGAGCCCGGAAAATCCTTCAGGAAACGCGTGAAGCCCGGCTATTCGACCCATCCGCGCCGTCGCGGAGGATCAGCCGAGCTCCTGGGTCACAAGCGACGCGATCCTAGCACAGAGGGCCTCGGCCTCCTCCGGCGTCGCCGCTTCGGCCAGGACGCGAACGAGCGGCTCCGTGCCGGACGGGCGCACGAGCACGCGCCCGCTTCCGTCAAGCTCGGCGTTGACCGCATCCATCCGCTCGGTGAGTGCGATGGGCAGCGGGCCGCGGCCGGCGCGCGGCAGGTTCCGCTTCACCTGGGGGTAGCGCTCCATCGCGGCCGCCGCCTCCGAGAGCGCACGTCCGCGTAGCGCACCGCAGAGCAAGAGCGCAGACGCAAGACCGTCGCCCGTCACGTGGTCGCGCAGGCAGATGATGTGGCCCGACTGTTCACCGCCGAGGATCCCGCCTTCGCGATACAGCGCTTCGAGCACGTAACGGTCGCCGACATCGGTCGTGATCACGCGCACGCCCTTCTCCTCCATCAGCCGGTGGAAGCCGAGGTTCGTCATCGTCGTCACGGCGACGAGGTCGACGCCGAGGTCGAGCGCGAGGACCGCGACAATCTGGTCGCCGTCGACAGCATCGCCGTTCTCGTCAACAGCGAGCATGCGATCGCCGTCGCCGTCGAACGCGACACCAAGATCGAACTTGCCGGCGATCACGCGACGCTGCAGCGCTGCAAGATCGGTCGCACCACAGCCGACGTTGATGTTCTCGCCGTCGGGCTTGTTGCCGACTGCCTCGACGTGCGCACCAAGCTCCTCGAATGCGCGCGGCGCGATGTCCGAATATGCGCCGTTTGCGCAGTCGACCGCGATGCGCAGCCCCGAAAGGTCGGAACCGAATCGCTCCAGGATGTGCTCGAGGTAGCTGTCGACCGCAACGTCGACGTGATCGATCTCGCCGCCGCCGCGTGCAGGTGCATCGAGTAACGCTTCGATCTCTTCTTCGGCAGCGTCGCTCAGCTTGCGTCCGTTCCGGTCGAAGAACTTCACACCGTTGTACTCGGGCGGGTTGTGCGACGCCGAGATGACGACGCCGAGATCGAGCCCGAGCAGCGCGACCGCCGGCGTCGGTACGATCCCGGCGAGCACAGCGGAGCCGCCGGCTGAAGCGACACCGCGCGCGAATGCCTCCTCGAGCACGCCGCCTGAAGAGCGCGTGTCGCGGCCGATGAACACGCGGCCGCGTCCCGACCACTGCGCCGACGCCTTCCCAAGGCGCTCGACGAGCTCAGGAGTGATGAACTCGCCGACGATGCCCCGCACACCGTCGGTACCGAAGTAGCTCCGCGGCAACGCGCGGGACCCTAACTGGCTGCTGGAAGCTGTGTGCATCACCGGAAGGGGTCGGCCTGACGGCCGGGTCCTACGCTTGTGTTAGCGCTTCGAGAACTGCGGCGCCTTGCGCGCCTTGTGCAGGCCGGCCTTCTTGCGCTCGACCTGGCGTGCGTCACGGCTGAGATACCCCTCGCGCTTGAGCGGTACACGCAGTTCCGGGTTGGCCTCGACGAGGGCCCGGGCGATGCCGTGCCGAACTGCACCTGCCTGCCCCGTGAGCCCGCCCCCGTGGACGCGGACACGGAGGTCGTACTGCCCTTCGACGCCGGCGACCTTCAGCGGCGACGTGGCGATCGTGCGCCAGATGTTCCGCGGGAAGTACTCGTCCAGCGTTCGGCCGTTGATCCACGTCGCGCCGTCGCCGGGGCGAAGGATCACGCGGGCGACGGACGTCTTCCGCTTGCCGGTGCCACGGTATTGCGCGATCTGGCTCAAATCACCGCTCCAGGTTCAGGGGCTTCGGGTTCTGCGGCCCGTGGGGATGCTCGGGGCCGGCGTAAATCTTGAGCTTCGTCAGCTGGCGGCTCGCCAGCTTGTTCTTCGGCAGCATCCCCTTGACGGCCGAGCGGATCACCTCGGTCGGGCGCCGCTCGAGCTGCTCGCGAAGCGTGCGACTTGAGAGGCCGCCGGGGTAGCCGGAGTGCCGGTAGTAACGCTTTTGGTCGAGCTTTGCGCCGGTCGTCACGATCTTCTCGGCGTTCACGACGATCACAAAGTCGCCGGTGTCCACGTGCGGCGTGTACTGCGGCTTGCGCTTGCCGCGCAGCGTGTCGGCGATCTGCGTGGCCAGCCGGCCGAGCGTCTGCCCGTTGGCGTCCACGAGATACCACTCGCGCGTGATCTCACCCGGCTTGGCGGAATAGGTCTTCATCACAGAAAAGAGGCGGACCAGGCGTCCGCCGGGCGGGGATTGTAGCGAAATCTCACGCCCGCCAGGGCCTCGCGAAGACCCTCCGCGAACGCCCGTGCGCCGCCGTGCGAGGGATGCCGGATGTAGGGCGCGTCGAGGGCCTCTGCCGCGATTCGGCCGACGGCGACAACAGTGCGCCCCCCGGCGAGCTCCTCGAGGAACGGTCGCGCGGCCTCGATCTCCGCGCGGGTCGGACGGCGGTTCGAGGTCTCCGTGCCGGGGTGGGTCGGGACGACGTTCCAGAGGAGCGTGTACGCGGTGATGCCGAGGCCGTCCAGCACGCGATGGACGATCGTGGCGGATGCCTCGGCCGGGCCGCGGCCGGTGAGCTGGCGCTCGGAGGTGAACGGGATGCCGCTCACGCGCGCACCCCGATAGCCGGCAGCTTCGCCGACGAGCAGGAGCTCTGCATGTGCGCGGTCGGCAAGGTACGCGCGGAGACGCTCGCGCAGGACCGACGAGCTCGCGTACTGGTTGTACGTCGCGCCGATCGTCGTGCCGGCGAGCACGTCGACGAGGTCCACGGGCAGGCGACCCGCGGCGACTCGAGTGTTACAGCGTCGCGGACTACGCAGACCAGCTGTTCCAATGCGCGATCTCATCGAGCGGGCGACGGCGCTGAGTTGCACGACTTGTCACCTTGCTCCAAGCGGGGTCAGGCAGCGGTCGTCCGAGTGTGACCCCAGCGACGATTGTGAAGTCGTCTGGAATGCGAAGCAGCTCTCGATAACGCGCATCGGTGTCTCCGAAGATGCCGTAGACACCTGCGGCGAGACCTTCGTCGATCGCGGCCAGCAGGATGAGCATGAGCGCAGCGCCGGCATCGACATGCCAGAACGGAACCGGCCACACGATCTCCTCACCCTCCTGAAGCTTGTCGTCCTTCTGGTAGCGGTCGTGATAGTCGGCCTCGCGCGTCATCACGAGAATCTGTGCGGGTGCGCTGCCGAGCCACGGCTCCATTCCTTCGGCCCACTCCGCTTCACCCTCTGCCATCTGTGCGAGGACCGACGGCTCATCGACGACGAGCAGGCGTTGTCCTTGGCTGAACCCTCCGCTCGGCGCACTGCGCACGGTCGCTGCGATTCGCTCGAGCTTCTCGCGCGAGATCGGCTCCCCGTCGTAGTGGCGGACCATCCGGCGGTGCTTGAGCAGGTCGCGGAACTCCATTCCGCGTGAGCCTAACGCTCTTCAGGCGCGAGGATTGCGTGACAGTTGCGGTGCGAAAGTCCGGTGCATGTTCTTCTTCCGCCGCCTTGTCCAGGTTCTCCGACTTGGTCAGGTCAGACCAGGCAGTCCGGACAGTCCGGACAGTCCGGACAGGCTCGCGTTCTACAACACGTATGAGGCGCGCATGTTCTTTTCGTACATCGTCGAACGCGTGTCGCACGGAGAGGAGATCGTGATCGCACGTTCGGGCATCCCGACGGCAAAGCTCGTCCCGTATCGCGGTGAGCGAATCCGGCCGGGTGTGCTCCGCTTTCACGTCCGCATCGGACGCGACGGAAACAACGCGGGCTGCGGGTAGACGCGACTTAACAGCCGCGCCTACCCGCGCATTGACCTACGGCAAGTAGCCGAGATCTTCCGGCAGGATCGAGGTCGGCGTCTCGAAGAACGGCCCAGAGCCGTCGGGGTCGATCACCGTCGCGCCGTCACTCGCGAAGAAGGTCGCGATCTGCTGTTGCGCCTCGAAGGCGAACGCCGCACCCGCCCCGCCCACGTTCGTGAGGAACGTGTGCGGGTTGTGCGCGACTGCCGGGTTCGCCGCGACCGCGAGATCGTTCCTGAACAGCGTCGCCCGCGACGCGAGGTTCCCGGCGCGCAGGATCGCTGTCGTCGTCGGGTTCGGCACGGTCTCGTCCCCACGTGCGAATTGGATGATCACCGGCGCCGTGATAAACGGTGCGTAGGCGGCCGGATTCGCGGCTTGCTGTGCCCAGATGTCGTTCTCGAGCACCGTCTGGATCGCCGACGCGCCGGGGACGGTGTCGACGCGGATCGGCAGGTTGCGTAGCGGGATGTTCTCGTTGAAGTTGTCGAGCGCCGGAGGATTCGGCACGGCGTTGTAGACCGACGGCATGCGCGTGAGCAACGAGAACCCAACGAGCCCCCGGAACGACGGGCTGAGCCGTGCGATCTCGGTAATCGGTCCTCCCGGGACGTTCGGCACACCGGCACGTATGTCGGGCTCGAGCCCGAGCAGCTGGACACCGTAGATGCCGCCGAATGACTGCCCGGCGTAATAGATCCGCGACGTGCTGAGATCGGCCGTTCCATCGCCACTGACGTCGACGCCGGCTTTCAGCTCCTTCACGAGCTGCATCAGGTCGATCACCGTCTGGCGCAGGCCGTCACGGTTGCCGACGAGCGATTGGGCTCCGATCGCGTTGACGCCTTCGGTCGAGTCGATCGTTCCGTTGCCGTCCTGGTCGATCCCGCGCCCGCCGCTTGTGAGCGTCACCGTCGCCCCGTTGTTCAAGAACGCGGTGTAGGCACCAAGCGGGCCGCCGCCGTGACCAACAACGTTGATGGCGATCGTCGCGATGCCGTTGCGCGCGAGCGTCCCGGCGACCGCGAGCGGAGCTCCGTCCTTCGAGTCGGTGAAGCCGTGACCGAAGATCGCGACCGGCCACCCGCCCGCAGGCGCAGCCCCCGCCGGCAGCCACAGGCTGAACTCGAGGTTGTTCACCGATTGCACAGCGGGCACGCCGGTCTTCGTCCCGACCGCCGGGATCACCTCATTTGCATTTTCGTAGTCGGGCGACGCGTACGAGCCGTACGCGATCGTGCCGACACCGGCGAGCAGCTGCTGGAGCGGTGATCCTGCGGCGTAGACGAACGAGTCCGCGAACGTCGCCGTGCCGATCTGGCGGTGCAAGCGAATCGCCGCCAGCGCGGAGACCGGGAACACGGTCCGCTCGCCGTGCGTCCCGAGATTGAAGCTCACCGGCGTCGCTTGCAGCTGCGCGCGGATCTTCTCCGAGATCGCGGTGATGCTCTGTGTCGTGAAGAGGCTCGCGTCGGCGATGGCCCCTTCGTCGGCGCCGCCGGCCATCGCCATCGGCAACGCACCGAGCAGCGCCTTGCGGTACGCGGCGGCGCCCCGATCCTTCGCCTGGCCGAAGTTCAGATCGTGGCGGAAGTCGGTCACCGAGAGCGGGCTTCCGTCGGCGGCATGGACACCCCGGGTCACAACGAGCAAGTACGTCGTGTCCTGTGCGAGCTGGTCGTTGCTCTCGACGTGCAACGTATCGTCCGCCGGCTCCCACTCGGCCTGATTGATCCCGATGACGTGGTCGCCGGGACCGACGAGGAAGATGTTCTTGCTCGTCACCGTCGACAGGTCGATCGGTCCGGAGAACGGAATCGAGATCCGCGGCTGGATGTCGAAGCCGTCGAGCGTGGCGAGCACCGCGATGTCCTGGCAATCGCTGACCTGCGTCGCGCAGTTGGGCCTGGGCAGGCCGACCTGGAGACCCGTCAGCTGGGTCGCATCCGGCGTCGTGTAGAGGTTGGACGGAAACGGCTGGCCGGCTGAGGTCGCAGCGAGTGCGCCTCCCGGCACGATGAGCGCCGCGGCGCACAAGGCAAGCGCGGCACCGACGACTGGGCGCATCGGACTCCCCCTTCTTCCCCCGCCAGGGATGTTGACCGAGGGACGCTACCCGGTCGTTGACTCGTTAGTCAACCGGGGTGAGTCCTACTCCCACTCGATCGTCGCGGGCGGCTTCGAGGTCACATCGAGAACTACGCGGTTGACGCCCGGAATGGCGTTCACGATCCGCGCCGAGATCGTCTCGAGCAGCTCATACGGGAGCCGTGCCCAGTCGGCGGTCATCGCGTCGTCCGACGTCACGGCGCGGATCACGATCGGGTAGCCGTACGTCCGCTCGTCGCCCTGCACCCCGACCGAGCGGATCGCCGGCAGCACCGCGAACGACTGCCAGAGATGGCGGTACAGCCCTGCGCGGCGCACCTCCTCCTGCAGGATCGCGTCGGCCTCGCGCAGGATCTCGAGCCGCTCCTCCGAGACCGAGCCGATGATCCGGATCGCAAGTCCCGGCCCCGGGAACGGCTGGCGCCAGACCATCCGCTCCGGCATCCCGAGCTCTTCGCCGACGCGTCGCACCTCGTCCTTGAACAAGAGCCGCAGCGGCTCGACAAGCTTCAACTTCATGTCCGCCGGCAGGCCGCCGACGTTGTGGTG
>DASXKX010000002.1:0-32564 GCA_036496545.1 Gaiellaceae bacterium
CGAAGGCCCTCGTCCAGGAACCACTGGAACGAGGCCTTCTGGATATCGATCAGGTTGGGGAGGTCGAGGACGTTTTCAATACGGGAAAAAGACTTGCGCGCGCGGGGCGAAGCGACCTGAGTGGTCAAAGAAAAAGCCTCCCTTGGGGACGTGCTGAGATCAGGCGAATTTGGGCGTGCAGGACTGCGGACGGGCGGTACGTCGGCGCAACCCTCCAGGATACCGACAAGGCCCCCCTTACCGCAAGCGAACGCAAGCGGCGGGAGGCCGAAATCGGTGCGGACGGAACTTTAGCGCCGGAGGCCCGATTCGTCCAGCCGCGCGCTTCGCGCGGAGTCAGGCCCCGGCTCACCGAGGAACTGCCGAAGCGCCTCGCCGACGACAACAGGCGGTTAAACAGCGGGGTCTGACACCGCTATTGACGACGACTGGTCGAACAGCGGTGTCAGACCCCAAGTGGCCGCCGGGGCGCGTCGAGCCTTCCGGCTACTTCAGCTCGACCTCAGCCCCTGCTTCTTCGAGCTGGGCCTTGACCGCGTTGGCCTCCTCCTCGTTCACGCCCTCCTTGACCGGCTTGGGAGCCGAGTCGACGAGGTCCTTGGCCTCCTTCAGGCCGAGGCCGGTGACCGCCCGGACGACCTTGATCACGCCGATCTTGGCCTGGCCCGCGTTCGTGAGGACGACGTCGAACGACGTCTTCTCCTCGGCAGCGGCGCCGTCGCCGCCCGACGCAGCGCCCGGCGCCGCGACCGCGACCGGAGCAGCGGCCGTGATGCCCCACTCCTCCTCGATCTTGTTCTTCAGCTCGACCAACTCAAGGACCGTCATGCTCCCGAGCTGCTCGAAGATGGTGTCGACAGCAGCCATTACTCGTTTTCTCCTTCTGTTTCAGTGGATGGTGTTGCTTCCGTCTCTGCCACAGGCTCGGGAGGCGAGTCGCCCTGGCCCTCGTCCTGCAGCTGCTCGATGCGGGCGTCGATCAGCCCGTACAGGTTCTGCAGCGGCGCGGTGACCAGCCCCTGGAGCGCGGTGAGCGGAGCGATGATCGCGCCGAGCACCTGACCGCGGAGCACGTCGATCGGCGGCAGCTTCGCGAGGCTTTCGACCTCCTCTGCCGACACCGCCCGGCCCTGCATGATCCCGCCGCGGATCGCCAGCACGCGCGTCTCGCGTGCCGAGTCGGCGAGCGCCTTTGCCGCGGCGACCATGTCGCCGTCCGCCTCGAGGACCGCGATCGCGCTCGGGCCCTCGAGCAAAGCGAGCAGCTGCTCCGCCCCGGCCGCCTCGGCGGCACGGCGCGTCAGCGTGTTCTTCACGACGGTGAAGCGGGCACCGCTCTCGATCAGCCGCGTGCGGAGCGTGTCGATCTGCGGCATCGTCAGGCCGCGGTAGTCCGCGACGAGCAGCGTGTCGGAGGCCTTGAGGCGCTCCGTCAGCTCTGAGACCACCCGCTCTTTGTCCTCTTTCTTCACCGAATCACCTCCTTCACGAGTCGAGCCCGCACGTCGGCGGGCTCGCGAAGAGGCGATTCGAAGATCCTCTGCACCGAACACCGCCTCGGGAAGACCTCTGCCGGCGAGCCGGCTGCTTCCTGTCTTTGGCGATAGGGCTTTCTTTACGCCGGTACTGCTTCTGCCTGCTCCTCAAACTCTTCGACGATCCCGCGGGTCTTCGCCGGGTCGACGTGGATTCCCGGGCCCATCGTCGAGGTCAGCGTGATCTGCCGGATGTAGCGGCCCTTCGCCGCCGCCGGCTTCGCGCGCACGATCTCGTCGACGACGGCCGCGTAGTTCTCGACGAGCGCCCGCTCGTCGAAGCTCTTCTTGCCGATCGCGACATGCACGTTCGCGCCGCGGTCGGTGCGGTACTCGAGCTTGCCCGCCTTCGCGTCGCTGACCGCCTTCGCGATGTCGAAGGTGACCGTCCCCGTCTTCGGGTTGGGCATCAGGCCGCGCGGGCCGAGAATGCGGCCGAGCCGGCCGACGTTTCCCATCTGGTCCGGCGTCGCGATCGCGACGTCGAACTCGGTGAAGCCCTCCTCGATCCGCTTTGCGAGATCAGCGGAGCCGACGATGTCGGCGCCGGCCTCCTGCGCCTCGCGCGCCTTGTCGCCCTCGGCGAAGACCGCGATCCGTACATCCTTGCCCGTGCCGTGCGGGAGCATGAGCGTGCCGCGCAGCTGCTCGTCCGCGTGACGGACGTTCAGGCCGAGCCGGAAGTGCACCTCGACCGTCTCGTCGAACTTCGCGCCGGGGAACTCCTTCAACATGCGCATGGCCTGCGCCGGCGGGTACGTCGTCGTGCGGTCGATCCGGTCGCGCGACTCGATGTAGCGCTTGCCGTGCTGCGCCATTACAGATCCACCTCCACGCCCATCGAGCGGGCAGTGCCCGCGATGATCAGAGCCGCGTGATCGACGTCGCGCGCGTTCAAGTCCTCGAGCTTCGTCTCGGCGATCGCGCGCACCTGGTCGCGTGAGAGCCGGCCGACCTTGGTGC
Organism: Gaiellaceae bacterium; assembly: GCA_036496545.1. Lineage (GTDB taxonomy): Bacteria > Actinomycetota > Thermoleophilia > Gaiellales > Gaiellaceae > Palsa-739. The sequence continues at coordinate 2,499 of DASXKX010000002.1, forward strand.
GGTTCGGCTCCGCCGAGCCCTTCTCGATGCGGAGCGCCTCCTTGATCAGCACGGCTGCCGGCGGCGTCTTCGTGATGAACGTGAAGGAGCGATCCTCGAAGACCGTGATCTCGACCGGGATGATGCGACCGTTCTGGTCGGCTGTTTGTGCGTTGAACGCCTTGCAGAACTCCATGATGTTGACCCCATGCTGGCCGAGCGCAGGCCCAACCGGCGGCGCAGGGTTCGCCTGGCCGCCCGGAATCTGAAGCTTGATCAATGTCAGTACTTTCTTCGCCAACTCTGTTCCTTTTTTTGGCAGTCCTTCTAGTCGAGCTTCTTCACGTTGTCGAATCCGACCTCGACCGGCACCTGCCGCTCGAAGATGTTCACCATCACCTGGAGCTTCTGGCCGTCGGCGTTCACGTCGGTGATCTCGCCGTCGAAGTCGGCCAGCGGGCCGGATGTGATCTTCACCGACTCACCAAGCTGGAACTCGACCTGCGCGCGCGCCGGTGCGCCGCCGCCGCTGCCGGTATGGAGGATGCGGTCGACCTCGGGCTTCGACAGCGGCACCGGCTTCGAGCCTGCGCCGACGAAGCCGGTCACGCCCGGCGTGTTCTTCACGACCGTCCACGCATCGTCGTTCAAATCCATGTTGACGAGGACATAGCCCGGCAGCACGCGCTTCTCCGCCTGCACCTTCTGGCCGTCCTTCGTCTCGATCACCTGCTCGGTCGGGACGACGACGCGCCGGAAGCGCGGCCTCTGACCCATCGACTCGATCCGGTGCTCGAGATTCGCCTTCACCTTGTTCTCGTGCCCCGAGTAGGTGTTGATCACGTACCACTGAAACATGTGCTCATTCTCCTATCGCAGCAGTACGTGCTGGACGACGTACTTCCAGAGCTCGTCGTTCAACCAGAGGAAGGTGCCGACGATGATGCAGGCGATGAGGACGACGGCGGTGCCGCTGATCACCGCCTGCTGACTCGGCCACTCGACCTTCTTGAGCTCGCCGATCGACTCCTGGACAAATCGGATGAACCCGGCGCCCGGGATGCGCCGCGGCTCCGTGCCCGGACGCGGCCTCCGCTCCGGCTGCGCGTCGCCGTTCGCGGTCGGGCGTGCCGGGGTGCGCGGCGGCGGCCCGCCCGCAAGGGCCGGTTGCTGCTGCTGCTGCGCGCGCCTGGCGCGCCGGTCTTGACGCGTCTGCCTGGCCATCCGAAGGGCCTTAGCGGGTCTCCCTATGCGGGGTGTGCCGGCCGCACCAGCGGCAGTACTTGTTGAACTCCACGCGGTCCGGTGAGTTCCGCTTCGACTTCTGCGTTTGATAATTCCGCCGCTTGCACTCGGTGCAGGCGAGCGTGATTCCGACTCTGACTCCAGTGGCCATCTTTCTTCTCTACCTCGAGGTGAACGAACGAATAGCGCCGGGTGGGCTCGAACCACCGACCTCTGCATTATGAGTGCAGCGCTCTAACCAGCTGAGCTACGGCGCCCCGGCGACCGGGGGAGTGTAGCTGAACTTTCCCGGGTTTCCCCGCATCCGGACGGCCTCTGTCCCCGTTATTTCCATGCGGAGAGACCGGCACTCGACCGAGGAGGAAAGCGACGTGAGCGCTACCGCAGCGAGTGGTGAGCTTGGGGTCACCGGCGGCACCGGCAAGACGATCGAGACCGATATTCCGGCCCGGCTCGACCGGTTGCCCTGGAGCCGCTGGCACTGGATCGTGATCGTTGCTCTCGGGATCACGTGGATCCTCGACGGGCTCGAGGTGACGCTCGTCGGGTCGATCTCCGGCGTCCTGACCGACAAGAACACCCTCCATTTCTCCACCTCGCAGGCGACCGCGGCCGGCTCCTTCTACCTGGCCGGCGCCGTCGCAGGGGCGCTCCTCTTCGGGTATCTCACCGACCGCTTCGGTCGCCGGAAGCTTTTCATGATCACGCTCGGCGTCTACCTCGTCTTCACGGTGGCGACCGCGCTCGCCTGGAACTTCTGGTCGTTCATGATCTTCCGGGTTCTCGCGGGCTCCGGCATCGGCGGCGAGTACTCGGCGATCAACTCGGCGATCGACGAGCTCGTGCCCGCGCGTGTGCGCGGCCGCGTCGCCCTGGCGATCAACAGCTCGTGGTGGATCGGTACCGCGGCCGCCGCCGGGCTGACCGTGCTCCTGCTGAACACCCTCGCAGTCAACCTCGGCTGGAGGGTTGCGTTCGCCCTCGGCGCGATCCTCGCGATCGGGATCCTCTTCATCCGGCGGATGGTCCCGGAGAGCCCACGCTGGCTCCTGACGCACGGCCGCGCGGACGAGGCGGAGGAGGTGGTGCGCCAGATCGAGGCCGAGGTGCAGAAGACGCACCCGAATCTGCCCGAGCCCGAGGGCGACAAGCTCGAGATCCAGCAGCGCAGCTCAATCGGTTTCATCGCGATCGCGCGCCACGTGATGAAGGAGTACCCGAGTCGCGGCGTTCTCGGCTTCTCGCTGATGGCGTCGCAGGCGGTGCTCTACAACGCGACGCTCTTCGGCATGGTCTCGATCCTCACGACGTTCTTCCACGCGTCGAAAGACAACGCGCCACTGTACATCATCCCGTTCGCGGCGGGGAACTTGCTCGGCCCGTGGCTGCTCGGTCCGCTGTTCGACACGGTTGGACGCAAGATCATGATCTCGTCGACGTACATCCTGTCCGGCGCGATCCTGCTCGTCACCGCGTATCTGTTCCATCAGAAGCTTCTCTCGGCAACGACGCTGACGCTGTGCTGGGCGGCGTGCTTCTTCTTCGCGTCGGCAGGCGCGTCGGCTGCGTATCTGACGGTGAGCGAGATCTTTCCGATGGAGACGCGCGCGATGGCGATCGCGTTGTTCTATGCCTGCGGTACCGGCGTCGCGATCGCTGCGCCGTGGACGTTCGGGAAGCTGATCGAGACGGGCTCGTACGGCGACGTCACGATCGCGTTCGCGATCGGCGGCGCGATCATGGCGATCGGCGGGATCGTCGAGATCCTGCTCGGGGTTCCGGCGGAGGGGCGCTCGCTCGAGTCGATCGCACGTCCGATCAACGCGGTGCGCCGCGGCCCGCGGCGCCGTGCGACGGCCACACCGGCGCAGGCTCGGTAGGCCGCTGCTTCGATCCCGGGTCAGACCCTTCGGGGTCTGACCCCGCCGTTTCTGCAGCGCCTGACGTCGACGCCGTGGACGTTCGCCAGACCCGACACCGTGAGCAGCCCCTGATGCCGCCGCAGCGCGTCACGTCGGCCTGCAGAACGTCGACGCAGCCGATGATGTTGCGGAAGTCGCCGGCCACGTAGGCGTACTCGCCCGCGGCGATCTCGAGCCCTGCCGGCCCCTGCTCGTGTACGAGCCGCACCCCGCGAAGTCGGCCGAGGAGACGGGCTCCTCGAACCACGACACGCCCCACCCGAGCGCGAAGCGCTCCGCCCACGCGAGCGCCGTCTTCGCCGTGAACGCGCCGTTCGCGTCGACGAAGAGCTCCACGTCGTCGTTGACCGCCGATCGTGCCGCGTCGAGGCGCTCAGGATCGCGCTCCGGCTCGCGGCCGACCTTCATCTTCACACGCGGGATGCCGTCGGCCGCCCAACCGCCGAGCTGGTTCGCGAGCCGTTCGTCCGAGCCTTCAAGTCCCAGAGCGCCTGATCGACGGCGGAGATCGCGCACGAGGCGACCCCGGGCCGTCCGGCGTTGCGCACGGCGCTGTTCATCGCGAGCCACGACGCGCGCACGTCCTCCTGCACGAGGCAGGCAAGCTTCGAGCGGATCAGGTCGGCCGCCGCCGCCTCGCAGTACGTGTAGCCGATACCAACGGAATCGCCGGTGCGGGCCTCGACGATCACGATCGTGGTCGAGTCCCACTCCGCGGTGCCGTCCGATTCCGGCTCCTCGGTCGGGATCGTGCAGACATGCATGTCGAGCTCGATCAACCCTTGAGGAACTCGGTGAGCTTCCCGCGCATCGCCTTCTCCATCACGCCGACGCGCTCCGGGTCGCTTCGCATCGCCTCGGCCATCTTCTTCGCTTGCTCGAACGTGATGTGCGGCGGCAGCGGTGGTATCTCCGGATCGGTCTTCACCTCGAGCACAACGGGACGGCCGGCTGAGAGCGCGCGCTCCCACGCCGCGCGCATGTCGTCGCCGCGATCGCAGAAGATCCCCTCGAGCCCGCAGAGCTCCGCGTACGCGGCGTAGTCGAAGTTCGGCAGCCACTGCGAGCCGGGGTACCTCGGGTCGCCTTCCATCACACGCTGCTCCCAGGTGACCTGGTTCAGGTCCTGGTTGTTGAAGACGCAGAAGATGAGCCGTTGGTCGGCCCACCGCTCGCGGTAGCGCTTCACCGTGAGCATCTCGTTCATGCCGAGCATCTGGAACGCGCCGTCGCCGACGAAGCAGATGACCGGCCGGTTCGGATGCGCGAACTTGGCCGCGATCGCGTACGGAACGCCAGGCACCATCGTCGCGAGCGTCCCCGAGAGCGACGCAAGGTTGCCCTGCCCGAGCTTGACTTCGCGCGCGTACCAGTTCGTCGACGAGCCGGAGTCCGCAGTGATGATTGCGTCGTCGGGCAGCACCTCTGACAACTCGTGCGCGACGCGCTGCGGGTTCATCGGGTCGCCGTCCTGCAGTGCGCGCTCCTCGACGATCTTCCACCAGGAAGCGACGTCTTCCTCGATCTTCGTGCGCCACTCGCGGTCCGACTTCCGGATCAGGTGCGGGATCAACGCCTGCAGCGACTCCATGGCGTCGCCGACGAGCATTACCTCGGACGGGTAGCGGATGCCGATCAGCGTCGCGTCGATGTTGATCTCGACGGCACGCGCCTGGCCTTCCTCCGGCAGGAACTCTGCGTAGGGAAACGTCGTCCCGACCATGAGAAGCGTGTCGCAGCCCTCGATCATGTTGCGGCTCGGGATCGTCCCGAGCAAGCCGATGGAGCCGGTGACGAACGGAAGGTCGTCGGCGAGCACGTCCTTGCCGAGCAACGCCTTCGCGACGCCCGCGCCGAGCAGATCGGCAACCTGCGCGACTTCGCCCGCTGCTCCGCGTGCGCCTTGCCCGATCAGGATCGCGACCTTCTCGCCCTCGTTCAGCACCTCGGCCGCGTGCTGGATCTCCTTTTCGGGCGGCAGCACACGCGGGCGCGTGTACCCGACCGCAGAGAAGACGGAGCCGTGTGCGCGCGGCGGCGTTTCGACCGCCTTCAGCTCGGAGACGTCGTTCGGGAAGATGAGTGCGCTCACGCCCTTGCGGTCGAGCGCGGTGCGAATCGCGCGATCGATCAGATGCCGTGCCTGCTCGGGGACCATGCAGGTCTCGACGTACTCCGCTACGTCCTTGTAGAGCGTTTGCAGGTCGATCTCCTGCTGGTAGCTCGATCCGAGCGACGAGCGCTTTTGCTGCCCGACGATGGCGAGGACGGGAACGTGATCGAGCTTCGCATCGTACAGCCCGTTCAAGAGGTGCACGGCGCCCGGCCCCGACGTCGCCATGCAGACGCCGATCGCATCCGGCCCCGCGAACTTGCCGTGCCCGCATGCCATGAACGCGGCCATCTCCTCGTGCCGGGCCTGGATGAACTCGGGGCCGCCGTCTTTTTCCGCACGGTCGAGCGCGCCGAGGAACGCGTTGATGCCGTCGCCGGGGTACCCGTAGATCCGTTCGATGCCCCATGCGCGCAGGCGTTTGAGGACGTAGTCGGCGACGAGCTCGGCCATGGCGTGACTCCTTCAGCGTCGAGGGCGTTAAGCAGGTGTCGCCCGACGTGAAAAGGGCGAAACGCGAGGTCAGCGGTGGCGCTCGATGAACTCGAGTATCCGCCGCCATGCGTCCGCGGAGGCGTCGGCGAACTCCTCTTGCTTGCGGTCGAAGAAGCTGTGCGGCGCGCCGTCGTACACGACGAGCTCGTGCTCGACACCGGCCTCGGTCAGCGCGCGCTCGAACGCGTCGTTCTCGACCTTCGTGATGTTCTGATCGGCCCCCGCCTGCAGCGCAAGGATCGGCGCGGTCATCTCGCCGGCACGCTCCGCCGGGCCGGGGACTCCGTTGCGCTCGGTCGGGAAGCCGTAGAAGCCGACCGCGCCCTGCAGCCCATGCCCGGCGGCGGCGGCGAACCAGGAGTGGCGACCGCCCATGCAGAAGCCGACGGTGAAGATCGACGTGCAGCCGTGAGCGCGAACGTAGGCAACGCAGGCGCCAACATCGGCCTGCACAGTCTCAGGCGTCGTCTGCTGCACGTGGGTCATGTACTCGAATTCGTCGTCGCGCTTCGCGACGCCCGCCGTGCGACCGAAGTAGTCGAACGCGACCGCCGAGTAGCCCCGCTCGGCGAACCGGAGCGCGAGCTCTTCGTAGAAACGGTAAAGGCCGCGGACGTCCGGCAAGATGACGACGCCGACCCCCGAGGGATCGTCGGGCTCGGCGGCGAATGCGGCGAATTCGTTCCCGTCGGCGGCGGTCAGGACGAGGCTGTCGTGCGAGACCGCAGCGCCCGAGAGCACCGGAATCGGCGGGGTTGAATCGGTGTCGAAGCACATGGCTTCCCCCTTCTGGCAGGAGGTGAACGAGAAACGCCGTAGATGTCCCGGCGATGGGGGAACAGTCGCATCGTGACGAGATGAATGCGGCGATCAAGGCGCAGCGCGAGCGCCAGGCGGTGCCGCGCTCGATCGCTCCGTCCGACGACGCACCGCGTCCGGCACCGCCGCCGGTGGCGGACGTCGAGCCCGACGGCCGCAAGCGGCTGCTCGACCGGCTCCGCGGCAAGTAACCTTTGCGCCGTGAGGCGCGGGTTCACCTGGGCCCTGACCTTGCCGCTCATGCTCGGCGGCATCGAGGCCGCGCACGCCCTCGCCTACCGCCTCGTCTATCCGCAGCTGGACGCGCGAGTGCTCCTCGCGACCGGCCATGCCTACCTCGCCTGGCTGCCGCTGTTGCTCGGTCTCTCCGGCGCGCTCGCGCTCGTCGCGCTCATCGCGGCCGGCATCGACGCCGCCCACGGCCGGTCGCCGCGCGACTTGCCCGCCTGGGCGTTCGCAGTCGTGCCACCCGTCGCGTTCGTGCTGCAGGAGGTGCTCGAGCTCTCGCTCCATCTCGGGACGTTCGGCTGGCGAGCCGTCCTCGCGCCGACCTTCCTCCCCGGCCTCGGGCTGCAGCTGCCGCTCGCGCTGCTCGCGTACGTCGCCGCCCGCTTCTTGCTGCGCACCGCCGAGCGCCTCGGCCGCGCACTTGCGCCCGTTCGCCTTGCATCGCTGCTCGAGCTCGCTAAGGCCGTTCCGGCCGAGGAGCTCCTCGCCCGCATTGCGGCCACGAGCCGCACCTCGCGCGGGCCTCCGCAGGTCGTCGCAGTCTGATCTGACGACGTCGACCTAAGGAGAAGACATGAAGCACCGCCTTGCGCTCAGCGCGTTCGTCGTGCTTGGTGCGCTCACCATCACAGCCGAGGCCTCGGCGCACGCCAAGGTCAGCCCGTCCGTCGTCCAGGCGAACGACTCGGAGGTTTTCACCCTCGCCGTACCGACGGAGAAGGAGAACGCGACGACGACCTCGATCGAGCTGACCGTGCCGAAGGGCTTCGGCATCGACTCGTTCTTCCCGAGTCCCGGCTGGAAACGCTCGACCGTGACGCAGGGAAGCGGGGAGAGCGCCGTCGTGCAGAAGGTGACATGGACGGGCGGCAAGGTGCCGGCCGGCGAGGACGCCGCGTTCTCGTTCCTCGCCAGCACGTCCGGCGCGGGCACGTACACGTTCGACGTCCGGCAGACGTACTCCGACAATTCGATCGTCGACTGGTCGGGGGCCGAGTCCTCGGACTCGCCCGCGCCGACGATCAAGGCCGTCTCGACGCTCGGGGATGGCGGCGGAACCTCAACGCTCGACATCGTCGCGATTGCGCTCGCCGCGGTCGCGCTCGTTCTCGCGGGCGCCGGATTACTCGCGCGCAGCGGACGGTCACTCGCATGACCGCGCGCCTGCTCGCATCAGTCGTCGCGCTCGCGGCAGGCGTCGTCGCCGTGATCGTTGTCGCCCTGCTCCTCCACGGCACACCCGGGCCTCAATGAGGCGGGAAGAGATAGGAACGGTGCGGCGGGATGAACGGCCCGACCTCGAGGACGATCTCGTCGCGGTCGCGGAGCGAGAGCGTGCGCGGATCGCCGCGCCGACGCACACCGTTCACGTAGAGACGCACGCCGCCGCGGAAGCTGAGCAGCCGTCGCGTCGTGAGCTCTCTCCCCCACACGCTGAAGAGCGCGCCGAGCCGCGCCGGACGCTCGAACTGGACGATACCGGTGGGATCGACCGTCCAGAGCCGCGCGCGGCAGCGCGCGGAGCGGACGCCGACGCGCGGCGGGACGATGATCACGCGGCGGTTCGCGAAGAGCTCGATGTGCACGCGCCTAGAGGGGCTCTCGACCGGGCCCGCGCACGGCGCGTGCATTCCCGGCTTCGGGTGGTACTGCGGCCCCACGCCGATCGGAGTCGGAACAGGCGCAAGCATCTGCTCCACGGTATCGCTCTGATCGCGGTCGTTAGCCTGCTCGCAGGCTGCGGCGGCGGCTCGAGCGGATCGCCGACGATCTCGATCCAGCCGGCGGCGCAGTACCGGCTCGAGTTCAAGACGATCGGCCCGGCGGTCGCCGGCAAGCCGACGAAGATCTCGATGGAGATCGTCCAGCCGAACGGCACGCCGCTGACGAAGTTCAAGCGCGGCAGCGGCCCGCACACCGGCGTCCACCTGATCATGGTGCGCCGCGATCTCGCAGAGATCGTGCACCGCCATCCGCCGATCGCGGCGAACGGCCACATGAGCGACACGGTCGTCTTCCCTGCCGGCGGCCCGTATCGCGTCGTCGTGGATGTCTACCCGGAGCAAACGACGCCCCAGCCGAACTTTCAGCTCTTCAGCGCGCTTCACGTTCAGGGCGCGTACAAGCCGCAACCGTTGCCGCCGTTCTCGCCGACGCAGACAGTCGACGGCTACACGTTCACATTGCACGGCAAGCCTTCGCTGCACGCGATCCAGGCGTCGCTCCTCGACTTCACCGCCACGTCACCCGACGGGAAGCCGGCGAACTTCACGCCGTGGTACGGCGCGCTCGCGCACGCGATCTTCTTCCGCTCGGGCTCGCTTGACTATTTCCACACGCACGTCTGCGCGCCCGGCGCGAGCGGTTGCACGAGCGTGTTCGGCGGCGCGAAGGTGACGGGCACGTCGGCGACCCCCGGGAAGCTGCACGTCGGCGTGCTCGTTCCCGTCGCCGGCACGTGGAAGCTCTTCCTGCAGTGCCAGGTCGACGGCCACATCCTCACGGCGCCCTTCACGCTGAAGGTGCGATGAGGCGCGCGGTATTTCTCGGCGTTCTGCTCGTCGCGCTCGCGCTTCCGGCGAGCGCCTTCGCGCACGCGGCGCTCTTGAAGACCATTCCGTCGGCGAGCGTCACCGTCAACTCGTCGCCCAAGCAGGTCTCGCTCCTCTACTCGGAGGCGGTCGAGCCGCGATTCGCGATCGTCTCCGTCACGGATGCGAACGCGACTTCGGAGACGACCGGGCCGCCGACGCGCGACCCGGCGAACGCCGACCAGCTCGGCGTGCCGCTCAAGCATCTCCGTCAGGGCTGGTACCTCGTCGTGTGGCGCGTGATCTCGGTCGACGGGCATCCCGTGCGCGGCGCGTTCACATTTGCAGTCGGCCCGAACGCCGGCCCCGCGCCGCAGTTCAAGATCCCGTCACTTTCAGAGACAGCTGCGACGCCGAAGCTGATCACCGCGCGCTGGGCCGTCTTCATCTCGTTCATGGCCGCGATCGGGCTCTTCGTGCTGCGCATGTTCGTCGCGCGGCCCTTGCGATCACCGCCGCGCGCGCTCGCTATCGCGTTCTGGATTGCAATTGTCATCGCGTTGGTCGCGACGCCGATCTACGTCCTGCTCGCGACGGCAGAGTTCGCGGTGCGATCGTTCTGGTCGTGGGGCGCACTGATTCCGCTGCTGCGGACCTCCGCGTTCGGGCGCGGCTACCTCGACCTCGAGCTCGTGCTCGCGCTTTTCGCCGTCGCCGCTGCGATCGCGTTTTGGGTCGACCGGCCGGATCGAGAGAAGCGCTCGATCGCGGAGCTGCTCGCGACGGGAGGCGCACTCGCCGCCGCGGCGGCCGCCGCCTTCGTGCCGGGCGTCGCCGGCCACGCCGCGCAGACGTCTCCGCGTGCCCTCGCGGTCCCGCTCGACGGAGTTCATGTCCTCTCGGGGTCGCTGTGGATCGGCGGCCTGATGGGCCTGCTCGTCCTCTGGGGAAGCCTCGGCGCCGATCGGCGGCTCGCAGGGCTCTCGATTGCGGTACCGCGCTTCTCGAACGTCGCCCTGACGTCGGTGATCGTCCTCTTCGGCTCCGGAGTCGCGGCGTCGGTGCTTCGACTGCCGACGCTCGCGTCGCTCTGGCAGACCTCGTACGGCCAGGCGATCATCGTCAAGGCCGGGATCCTGCTCGGCGCGGTGTTCGTCGCGTCGTTCAACCTCTTCAAGACCGTTCCGGGTCTACGCAGCCCGGTGCCGCCACGCTCCGTTGCGGGACTCCTGCGCGGCCTCGTGAGTACAGAGGTCGTGCTCGTCTCCGCAGCGGTCGCCGTCGCAGCCGTGCTGTCGAGCCTCCCGCCGCCGCCGAAGGCACTTGCGTCGATCGGCAGCCCAACCGCACACACGGGTCCGGGGCGAGTCACGCAGCTCGTGAGCGCGCACGGCTACCAGCTGCAGATCGGCCTCAACCCGAATCGCGCAGCAGTGCCAAACCAGTTCGCACTCAGACTGACGAAGAACGGCCGGCCGGTCACCGGCGCCACCGTCACGGCTACCTTCACGATGCTCGACATGGAGATGCAATCGCAGATCTACAAGCTCTCCGAGAGCTCACCGGGCCTGTACGAGCACTCCGCTCCCGCACTCGTCATGGTCGGGCATTGGGGCATCTCCTACGGTGTCGCGCCTCCAGGCGGTACGCCCTTCAACGTCCTGATCGAGGATCGAGCGAACGGATGACGCGCGTTCTGCTCGTGGCACTCGTCCTCTTCTGCGTGCTCGGCGGCACCGCGCGCGCCGACGGAGATCCTGCGAGCGACTACCTGCTCGGGACACAGGTGTTCATCCCGTTCGACCTGAAGCTGCCGAAGTCGTCGCAGCAGGATCTGACGACGCTCGTCCGCGACGCGAATGCGTCGGGCTACACGATTCGCGTGGCGCTGATCGGCAGCGCGTACGACATGGGCTCGGTCACGTCGCTCTGGCTCAAGCCGAAGCCCTACGCGAAGTTCCTCGGCACCGAGCTGACGTTCGTCTACAAGAACCGCCTACTCGTCGTCATGCCGAACGGATTCGGGTTCAACCGGCCCGGCCGGTCGACGACGAAGGAATACGCCACGCTCTCGAAGATCAAGATCGGGAGCGGCCCGATGGGACTGCTGACGGCCGCCGAGACAGGCGTGCAGCAGCTCGCGGCGGCCTCGGGCGTGACGATCAAACGCACAGGCGACTCGTCGGGCGGTCACAGCATGCCGCACGACCGCCTCAAGATCATCGTCGCCGCCGTTGCGCTGCTCGCGGTCGCGATCGCGTTGAGGCTCGTCCTACGACGGAAGGGAACGTAGCGTCGACACGACACCCTTCGCGCTGTACGGCCAGACGAAGAGCGCGCGGATGAATCCGCTCCGGTCGATGACGTAGGACGCCTCGGTGTGCGCGACCTTACGCACCCTCACGCCGGCGATCGTCTGCTTCGACAGGAGCACCTGGATGCCGTACGCGTGCCAGATGCGCGCGAGCGCCGCAGGCGTTCCGACGCCCCAGCTCCACTGCGGCACGAGCCCCCATTTCTGCTCGTCCTCGCGCAGAATCGGCCGCGTGTTCCCCGCGGTGTTGACGCTTACCGCGACGACCGCAGGCTTGCCGGTCGCAGGGAAGGAGCGGACGACCGTGTTCAGATGCTGCGCCTCCGTCGGGCAGAAGTCGCGGCAGAGCGGGTCGATGAACGTCACGATCACCGGCCGTCCGCGCAGCGCCGCGAGCGACACCGGCGCACCGTTCTGGTCAGTGAGCGAGAACGTGGGCGCGCGCTTCTGCCCGGCCATCCACGTTGCCGCAGGTGCGTCCGAGACCGGAGTCGCCTGCGACATCGGCGTCGCCTTCGACGGGCTGCCGATTAGGAGGAGCGCGCCGGCGACGGCGGCGAGAACGAGCACGGCGGCGCCGAGAACCCAGCGCAACGCGATCACGGAACGAGGATATCGTTATTGCGCGTAGCCGCCGGGCCAACGCATGACGTACGTCGGCGCCGGCGGGCCGTCGTTTGCGACCGTGAAGCCGAGCGAGAGCTCGCCCTCGTTCCAGCGCGTGTCCTCGGCAAGGACGTTGAGCGTGTAGCTCCCATTGGGAAGCGCGGTCGTATCGAGACCGTGCGTCACCCAGAACAAATAGTTGCCGGGACGGTGCGGCTTGTTCTGGTATGTCCCCGGCGCATAGATATACGGATAGGCCGCGCCGGGCATGAGCGCGTACGTGAAGTCCGCGCTCAGCGTCCAGTCGATCATCGGAGTGCCGTCGCGCACGAGCTCCCACATCACGAGCGCCGGCGCGAGGCGCGCGACGTTCCATGGGCTCGGCGGCGCGATCGGCGGCGTGTCGTAGATCGAGGCCTCAACGTCGACGAGGCCGTGGACGTCGGCTGGGCTCATGCTTTCGCCGCTCGAGCCGACGAAGTTGATCGATGAAACCGTCGGGCGAGTGTGATCGCGGAACGGCGTCAGCGCGCCCTTGCGCAGCGGGTTGCGGTACGAGCCGTCCAAGCTTTCCGCGAAGTGCACGTGCCCCCACCCCTTGATGATCGTCCCGAGGAACTGGTGGATGCGGACGTGCTGGCCGGTGTGCACGACCGCCTTGATATGCCAGTAGCCGTACGCGCGGCCGGTGGTAGGTCTCCGCACCGTCACGTGGTCGCTGTACTTGCGCACGTAGCCCGGCGTCACGGCATAGACGCGCGTCCCGTCCTTCGCGACGATGTCGACGCCGAAGTGGAACGCGGAGAGCGCCGACTCGTTCGTGCCGAGGTGGTAGCGCGGGTCATCGAACGCCGCGCGGATCGGGTGCATCTTGTTGAACGGCTTGAGCGGCCAGCTGTACGCGCCCGCGGTCCCGGTCATCCAGAGTGCGCCGATTGCCACGACCGCGGCGCAGAGTGCTGCCCTCCTCATTCGGCCGACAGCATGACAAGAGCGCCCGCTGGAACGGCGGAGTACTCTCTCGGTCGAGCGTCGGAGGACGCTCCCGGGCCCGCGGACAGGACCGAGTCCACCTCCAGCGAATGGTTCGAATCGGTCGTCGACGTTCTCCATTCGATCCTGCTCGCGGGCCGCAGGGCGGAAGGAGACGTCATGGCCGATCTACCCGTTCGTTGCAACCTGCGCCAGCTCCGCATCCAGGCGAAGGAGCTCCTGAAGGCGGCGCGCGACGGCAACGCCGAGGCGCGAGCCCGCGTCGAGGCGGTGTCCGACCGCCTCGTGCTCGCGTCTGCGCAGCTCGCCGTCGCCCGCGAGTACGGCTTTCCGAGCTGGTCGCGACTGAAGGTCGAGGTGGAGCGCCGGCGGCTGCTGAACGAGCGCGACCTGCCCGGGTTGCAAGCGCTCTTCGCGGAGCATCCGGAGCTCACGGTCGAGCGGATGGAGCACTGGTGCGACCACTGCCTCGGAGCCACGCCGCTCGGCTACATCGCCATGTTGCGCTTCGATGCCGCGCGCCTCGAGCTGCCTCCGGTGACCGATGGGACGGAAGAAGTCGCACGGATGCTCATAAACGGAGGCGCACGGATCGAAGGCGACCCGGGCGACACCGAGACGCCGCTGATGACCGCGGCGAGCTACGGCGACGTCGACGTCGCACGCGTCTTGATCGAAGCGGGCGCCGACCTCGATGCGAAGGCCGCCGCCAACGCCGGCGGCGTCCCCGGCGGCACAGCGTTGCTGCACGCAGCCGTGTTCGGATTCACGGACGTCGTCGATCTGCTGGCGGCATCCGGCGCGCACATCGACGGGATCGTCGAGGCCGCTGCCGTCGGGAACATCGACGATTACTTGACCGACGAGACGCCGCTCGGGCACCGGGTGCGTGCGCTGACGATGGCCGCCGGGCACGACCGCGTCGAGGTGATCCGGCAGCTCCTCGCGGCCGGGACGCCCGTCGACGCCGTCGATGCCTGGGGCTACACCGCGTTGCGCGAGGCAACGGAGAACGGCCGGGATGCCGCGGTCGCCGCGCTTCTTGCCGCCGGGGCGTCGCTAGTACGAGAAGACGGCGGAGGTGGCCCGCCCGCCTGAGACGCGGATCGTCACGACAACGGTGCAGTCGGTCGCGCCGGTGAGCACCGGCGGGTACGCGACAACCCGGTGCACGCCGGTGACGGTCGCCTGCCGCTCCTGCGTCATGTCGTCGTCCGAATTGAACTCGCAGTAGCCGAACCAGGTCATCCGGATCGGCTTCGCGGAGCTCGAGCTCGCGACGACCGCGAGCGCAGTCGGGTGCATCGTGCTGCGGAAGAAGTGCGCGAGCTTGCCGGGCCGCGACGTGACGGCCGCCCCGACCTCCATCCAGGGACCGGGATTGGGCGGCGGCGCAAGCGTGAGCGCCGAGAGCATCACCGCGGCGAGCAGCATCCGTGGATTGTGCCCGCTGCCGCGCGGCGCTACTCAGCTGAGGTCGCCATCGCGCGCGCAAGTGCGACGAAGCCGAACGCGATGAAGGCGAGCAGCGCGGGAATCCCGACGATGCGACCCCACGGCGACTCCGGGACGATCGTCGTGACGAGCCCCACCACACCGAAAAGCGCGGCCGCCCGCAGCAAGCCCGAATCCTCCCGCTCCCCGGAAGCGGCGGGCGCGAGGGGCTTGGTGGGTTCGCTCTCGTCGAAGCGCCCACGGAGGAGCAGCGAGAACAGGAGCCCGAGTGACGGTGCGAGCACGACGGCGCCGATCGCGAGCGCGACGATCAGCGCGACGAGCGTCGAGTGTCCCGCCGCGGCCTCGTGGATCGTCAAGCCCGGCAGCAGCTGCGGCCACTGTGCGATCCCCCAGCCGGCGATGATCGCGGCGACGGCCGTAGCCGAGCTGACGCGCGCCCAGCCGTACCGCCTGACGACGACGAGAACCACAGTCGCGACGCCTGCGACACCGGAGACGACGACGGCCGCGAGCCCGGCGCCGCTCGTCAGGCCGTCGAAGATGCTCGGCGCGTCATGGTGCAAGACGACGAGCCCTACAACAGCGCCGGCGCCGGCGACGACTGCCATTGCGATCGCGCGCAGGCGGAAGACGCGCTCGAGATCGGTACGGCCGAGCCGCGCGGCGTCGGCGGCGAGATAGACCGCTGCGAGATACGCCGCCGTCGCGACGAACAGAACGCCGAGCGTCATGGACGTTCCGTTGAGCCAGCTCGACCAGCGGTCACCGGCTGCATTGCCGACCGGAACGCGTCCTGACGCGATCCCGCCGACGACGGCCCCGAGCGCGAACGGCGTGAGGATCGACGAGCCCGCGAATGCAACCTCGACCATCCGCTGCTCGCGCGCATCCGCTGTGCCTGACCGCAGCGCGTACGCGGTCCCGCGCATGATGATCCCGATCGCCGCGATGAAGAGCGGAATCGAGAGCGTCGACATGATCGACGCGAACGCGGTCGGATACGCCGTCCAACAGACTACGAGCACGAAGATGAGCCAGACGTGGTTCGCCTCCCACACCGGCCCCATCGAGTGATGTGCGAACTCGCGCACCTCGCGGTCCTCGTCGCGCCTGCCACCGATGAGCTGCCAGAACCCGGCGCCGAAGTCCGCGCCGGCGAGCACCGAGTAAGCCGCGAGACCGATGAGGATCAGGATCGCGGGAACGTCAGCCAGCATCGTGTGCCTCCATAGGCGCGCGCGAGAGCCTGAGCAACAGCCACGCGACCGCGATCGCGAGGCAGAGGTAGACGAGCGAGAGCGTCGCGTAGCCGACCGGGATGCCGCGGGCTCCGGTGACCGCGGCCTCCGTGCGCATGATCCTGTAGACGATCCAAGGCTGCCTCCCCACTTCGGTCGTGATCCAGCCCGCGATGAGCGCGACGAGCGAAAGCGGCCCCGCGAGGACGACCGATCGGTAAAACCACTTCGAGCGTGGCAGCCGCCTCCGCCACAGCCAGTGTCCGGCGAAGAACACGCCGATCAGCGCCAGGAGGGTGCCGATCCCGACCATCGTCTGGAAGGCGAAGCGAACGACATTCACCGGCGGCCGATCGTCGAGGGGCACGGAGTCGAGCCCCTGCACCGTCGCGTTCGGGTCGCGGAAGGCGAGCAGCGAGAGCAGCTTCGGGATCGGGATGCCGTAGCGCACCCGGTGCCCGTCGTACCAGCCGAGGAGGTGCTCCGACGCACCCCGCGTCGTCTTGCCGAGACCTTCGAGCGCAGCGAGCTTCACCGGCTGCGTCTGGGCGACGTCGCGCGCGGCCCAGTCGCCGACGACGACCTGCACCGGTGCGGCCAGCGCCGCGACTGCGAGCGGGATGACAAGCGCGATGCGGTTGTAGCGGCTCGTGCGCCCGCGCAGCAACGCCCAGGCGTAGACGCTCGCGGTCAGGAAGCCGGCGACGATGTAGCCGGCGAGATACATGTGCACGAGCTCGTGCCAGAGATAGCTGTTCCCAAAGAGCGCAGCGAACGGATGCACGTGTGTCACGCGTCCGTCGTGGAGCATGAAGCCGCCCGGATGGTTCATCCAGGCGTTCACAGAGATCACCATCAGCGAGCCGGCGAAGCCGGCGATCACGATCGGGAGGCCCGCGAGGAAATGGGCGCGCGGCGAGAGGCGGTTCCAGCCGTATGCGTAGATGCCGATGAAAATCGCCTCGACGAAGAAGGAGATGCCCTCGACCGCGAACGCGAGCCCGAACACGTCGCCGAAGCGCGCCATGAAGTTCGGCCAGAGCAGGCCCAGCTCGAAGCTCAAGATCGTGCCGGTCACGACCCCGACGGCGAACAGGGCAAGCATCACCTTCGACCATCGCTGCGCGAGCACGCGGTAGAGCGGGTCGCCCGTCCGCAGGTGCAGCCATTCAGCGAAGACGACAAATGCAGGAAATGCGATCCCGAAACACACGAGGGGGATGTGCGCCGCAAAGGAGAGCGCCTGCATCTGCCGGGCCTCGAAGAGGTAGTGCTGCACGGCGTCAGCGCAATCGGTAGCGCTCGATGAGTGCGTTCGTCGACGAGTCGTGCGCGAGCTCGCTGTCGCCCGACAGCTCGGGAACGATGCGCTTCGCCAGCGCCTTGCCGAGCTCGACGCCCCACTGGTCGAACGAGTTGATGTCCCAGATGACGCCCTGCGTGAAGACCGAGTGCTCGTAGAGCGCGACGAGCGTCCCGAGGAGCTTCGGCGTCAGGCGCTTCGCCATCAGCACGTTCGAAACGCGGTTGCCGGGGAACGTCCGATGCGGCACGAGCCAGTCCGGCGTTCCTTCGGCGGCGACCTCCTCAGCCGTGCGGCCGAACGCGAGAGCTTCGGCCTGCGCGAACACGTTCGCGACAAGCAGGTCGTGATGGTTGCCGAGCGGGTTCAGGCTCTCCGTGAAGCAGATGAAGTCGCACGGGATGAGTCGCGTCCCCTGGTGTATGAGCTGGTAGAAGCTGTGCTGGCCGTTCGTGCCGGGCTCGCCCCAGTAGACGGCGCCGGTCGGCACGTCGACCGGTGTCGAATCGAGTCGCACGGACTTGCCGTTCGACTCCATCGTCAGCTGCTGCAGGTACGCGGGAAAGCGCTCGAGGTACTGGTCGTACGGGAGCACGGCGACCGTCTCCGCACGGAAGTAGTCGGAGTACCACACCGCGAGGAGCCCCATGAGCACCGGCAGGTTCTGCTCGAACGGCGCGGTACGGAAGTGCTCGTCCATCGCATGGAAGCCCGACAGCATCTCGTCAAATTGCTCTCCGCCGATCGCGAGCATCGTCGAGAGGCCCACGGCGGAGTCCATCGAGTAGCGGCCCCCGACCCAGTCCCAAAAGCCGAACGCGTTCTCCGGATCGATGCCGAACTTCGCGACCTCGTCGAGGTTCGTCGACACCGCGACGAAGTGCTTCGCCACCGCCGCCTCGTCGCCGCCGAGGCCGGCAATCAGCCAGCCGCGCGCGGTCTGCGCGTTCGTCATCGTCTCGAGCGTCGTGAACGTCTTCGAGCAGACGATGAACAACGTGCACTCGGGATCGAGGTCGCGCGTCTGCTCCACGAAGTCGGTGCCGTCGACGTTCGAGACGAACCGGAACGTGAGCTCACGCTTGCTGTAGTGACGCAGTGCGCGGTACGCCATCACCGGGCCGAGGTCGGAGCCGCCGATGCCGATGTTGACGATGTTCGAGATCGTCTTGCCGGTGTGCCCCGTCCACTCGCCGGAATGGATGCGACGGGTGAACGCCGCCATCTTGTCGAGCACCTCGTGCACCTCTGCGACGACGTCGCGGCCGTCGACGACGAGTGAGCTCCCGCGTGGCATGCGCAGCGCGACGTGCAACACCGAGCGGTTCTCCGTGATGTTGATCCGTTCGCCGGCAAACATCGCATCGCGCCGCGCTGCAACACCGGCCTCGTCGGCGAGCTCGAGGAGGAGTCGCATCGTTTCGTCTGTGACTCGGTTCTTCGAGTAGTCGAGCAGGAGGCCCGCCGCCTCCGCGGTCAGCCGCGTGCCGCGAGTGTCGTCGGCGGCGAAGAGGTCGCGCAGATGGATGCCGGCGATCTCGTCGAAGTGCTGCGTCAGGCGCGTGCGGATCATGCGGTCTCCTCTCGGCGAGCTCACGGCGGCCGAGCTGATCCGGCGCCGCCGCGCCGAGACCCCGGCGGCGGCGCCGAAGCCTCAACGCGTACGGCCTTAGGTATAGCTAGGCGCGCGCGTACTCCTCCGCGGCCTTCTGCTCGAACTCGTACCCGACGAACTGATCGTCGCCGACGATCTCGGCATTGTGGCCGGGCTCGATCACGTAGGCCTCGCCCGGTCCGAGTTCGAGGACAGTCCCGTCGTCGTGTGTCACGCGCATCCGCCCGGATTGCACGACTCCGAGATGCCTGTGCTGGCAGCTCTCAGTGCCGGCGACCGGCTTTACGCACTCGGCCCAGCTCCACCCAGGCTCGAGCGTCAAGCGTGCAGCCGCCATGCCGCCGAGGTGAACGATGTCCGACCGCGTCTTATCCGGGGTGCGCGACTCGTCCGGCGAATCGAAATCGCGCTTCTCGACACCTGCCATTCGCAACCTCCCTGTTGAAGGTGGCCTCGCAGCGCGATTCTCCCGCCGCGACGCAGTGAGGGTCAACACCGTGCCAATTCGAGCGCCTTCGGCTAAGAGTTGAAGTCGCGAACGAGCTCATCGCACTGTACGAACGAGCCGTCCTTCGAAGGGCCGGTCTCCGTCAGCGGCCGTCGTGAAGCTGGATCACGCCGTCGCCCATGGTGGAGGCGAAGACGGTGCGGCCGGATGCGTTGATGGCGAACGCGGTGACGCCGACGGCGGGAAGACCGGCGTCGAGCGGGTGCCAGGTGCGAGCGCCGTCGGTGCTTCGGAACACAGCCGCTGGGGCGTCCGTGGAGGGCGCCCCGGTGCTCGCATAGACGATGCGCGGGTCGCGCGGGTCGATCGCGAGCGCGTTGACGTGCCTGTCGGTCAACCCGGTGTTCGCCCGGCTCCAGGTCTGCCCGCCGTCGCTGCTCTTGACGATGCCGCCGCTGCGCCTGCCCCCGTACACGTTGTCGGGGTTGCGGGGGTCGATCGCGATCGTGACGATCGCATACTGGTGTGACCGCGGGAGGGTGGGAGGCGTTGCGACTTGGTGCCAGCTCCGGGCGCCGTCGCTGCTTCGGAAGATGTCGCCTCGCGCCGTTCCCGCAAAGACGATGTTCGGGTGCTGCGGGTCGATCGCGAGCGATTGCACGGCCCAGGGGATGCCTGTGACCCGCGTCCAGGTCGCGCCGCCGTCAGACGTTTTCTGGAAGGTGCCGCCGGCGCACGCCCCGCCGCACTCAGCGACGTAGATGGTGCGTGGATGCCGCGGATCGATCGCGAGTGCCCGGATGCCGTTCGAGGGAAACGAGGTCTGCATGCGGAGCCAGTGCGCGCCGGCGTCGCTGCTCTTGAACAGGGCGCCGCGCCATGACTCGGCCGCGTAGAGCGTGCGCCGGTTTTTCGGATCGAACGCCAACGTGTCAACAGGCGACGTCCCGAGGCCGCCCTCGAGCCGCCAGGTTCGACCGCCGTCCGTGCTCTTGAAGACTCCCCCGTACCCTCCGGCATAGAGGATCTTCGAGCTGCCGGGTGCGAGCGCGAGGGAGGGGATGAGCGTCGAGACCAGGCCGTTGTCGGCGGCGGCCCATGTGCGCCCGCCGTCGACACTCTTCACCACGCCGTCTCCGATCCCGTACACCGTGTTCGCGTTTCGGGGATCGACGATGACGGTGCCGGAGGGGACGTTCGCTCCTTGTCCGACCGGCTGCCAGCCGGCCCCGCCGTCGCTCGTCCGCAAGAGCCCCGCGAGCGTGCTCGCGTAGAGCGCCCCGGAATCCACCACGAGGCTCCACGCCGTCTGCCCCGGCAATCCGGCCGAGGTCCACGTCACGCCACCGTCGCTGCTTTTCAGCACGCCGGCATGAGATCCGCCGGTTGCGTAGAGCGTGCCCGCTTGGTCGATCGCGAGGATCGCATACGTGTCTGGCCGCGAGCCTTGCGTCTCGACGCGGTGCCAGCTGTCTCCCCGATCGGTGCTCTTGTAGAGATTGAAGGACCCCCTGTTCCAGCTCGCGTAGATCGTCTGCGCGTGGTTCGGGTCGATCGCCGCCGTGACGATGTACCCGTAGACGATGACCGCGCAGTGGGCGCAGTGAAGCCTTCGATAAGGCGCCGGCTCGAGAATCCGCCAGTGTGCCCCGCCGTCGGTCGTCCTGAACAGCGCGCCGTAATTGGTCGCATACACGGTCTGGGGATCGCGGGCGTCGATGACGAGCGACGACACGCCCTCGCCGTTTCGACCGCGCGTCAGGTCGTCGAACAGTCCGTTGTTCACCATCCGCCATCTGCGGCCGCCGTCCACGGTCTTGGCGACCCCGCGATTGGTGCCGGCGTAGACGACTCGATGCCGCGCCGGGTCGACGGCAAGCGCGCCGACGCGACCCCACGGCTCGGTGGTTACGTCCTTCCAGCTGTCGCCCCCATCGGTGCTCTTGAAGACGTTGCCCCAACCGCCGGCATACAGGGTCTCGGGGTTCGTCGGATCCACGGCGAGCGTGATCGCCCCGCCGTCGGGGCCTTGCAGCGGCGCCCACCGCTGGCCGGGCCGCGCCACAACCGCGGCCTGCGCTCCGTCGGCGGCGGAGCCGCCCAACGAGCCGTGCCCGCTGCCGCCGACCCCGAACAACGTCGCGGCGACGACCGCTGCCGCGGCGAGCACGGCGGCCGCGTAGAGGCGGCGACGGCGCCTTGCGCGCCTGCGCGCCTCCTCGATCAGCGCCTCGAGATCTGCGACGCGCTGAGCGAGGTCGCGATCGTCTTGGGTATCGGTCGAGCGTGGAGGGACGGTGACCGGCACCGGCGACACACCTCTTTTCGTAAGAAGCTACTATGGCTAGCACCATGAGGAATGTCAAGGTCGACCGCAACGACCCGCTCGACCTCCACGAGCAGGTCGCAGGCGAGATCCGTCGCGCCATCAGCGACGGCGAAGCCAAGCCCGGCGAACGCCTCCCGCCCGCAAAGGACCTCGCCGCGGTGCTCGGCGTCAACACGAACACCGTCCTGCGCGCGCTTCGCGAGCTCCGCGACGACGGCCTCCTTGAGTTCCGACGCGGCCGGGGCGTCACGGTCACCGGCACGCCCGAACGCAGCGCTGTCGTCGAACGCGCCAGAGAGCTCATCCACTTCGCCCGCACACAGGGCTACAAGCCCGACGAGCTCATCACGATCATCCAGCAGCTCGGATGACGAGCGTAGACGTCGTCGTCGTTACTTCACGAGCGTCAGCATCTTGAACATCGGCAGGTACATCGAGATGATGATGATGCCGACCATGACGCCGACGCCGAGCATCATGATCGGCTCGACGATCGAGGTGAGCGACGACACCGCCGCATCGACCTCGTCCTCGTAGAAGTCCGCGATCTTCGAGAGCATCTTTTCGAGCTCACCCGTTTCCTCGCCGATCTTCACCATCTGCGCGACCATCGGCGGGAAGATTTCGTTCTCGACGAGCGGCTGCGCGATCGGAACGCCTTCGTGCACGCGCTGACGGACGCTCGCGAGGGCTTCCTCGATCACCCAGTTGCCGGCCGTCTGGCCGGTGATCTCGAGCGCCTTGATGATGTCTACCCCTGCGGCGACGAGTGTCGACAGCGTCCGTGAAAAGCGCGCCATCGTGACCTTCAACACCGTGTCGCCGATGCGTAGCGGCACCTTGAGCTTGAACTTGTCCCACTTCTGCCGTCCGCTCTCCGTCTTCTTCCAGCGCATGAACGCAAAGACGGCTGCGGGTATCAGGAGGATGATGTAGGGCCGGCTGCGGATGAGGTTGGACACCGTTACGACATAGAGCGTGAGCGTCGGCAGCTGCCCGTTCAGCGACGCGAAGATCTTCACGAAGACCGGGACGAGGAACATCAGCATTCCGATCAGCACGCAGGTCGCGAAGATCAGGACCATCGTCGGATAGACCATCGCGCTCTTCACCTTGCGCCGGATCGCCTCCTGCTTCTCGATCTGGAACGCGACGCGGTCCAGGACGATGTCGAGAATGCCCGCAGCCTCGCCCGCCTCGACCATCGAGACGTAGAGGCGTGAGAAGACCTTCGGATGCTTCGCCATCGCCTCGGAGAGCAGCAGGCCGCCCTCGACGTCTTTTCGCAGCTCGACGAGGATCGCGGCGAGCGCCTGATCGTCGGTCTGGTCCTCCAGGATGACGAGCGCACTGACGACGTTCAGGCCGGCCTCGATCATCGTCGCAAACTGGCGGGAGAAGATCTGCAGCGACTTCGCCTTGACCTTCTTGCCGCCGATCGTCGTCCCCCCGAGCCCCGCGCCCTCGCTGATCTCCTTCAGCGATTGGGCAAGCAGGCCCTTGACCCGCAGCTGCTCGCGGGCAGCGCTCAGGTCGGCGGCGCTGATCTCGCCCGAAAGCTCGACGCCGTGCGCATTGATCGCCGAATAGGCGAAGGAGGCCACGGTTTCCGTATCGGCAGGGGGTGAAGGCCTCTTGAGGCCCGGCGCGGGCCTGCCGATACCTCAGGTGTGCTGCGGCGTGCCCGCGAAGAAGAGGGCTTCGGCCTGATCGAGTTGGCGATCGCGATGGTCGTCCTGAACGTGGGGATCTTCGCCCTGATCGCGGCGTTCCAGTCCGGCACCCTCGCAGTGACCCGGTCGGCCGGAGTCTCGAACGCGACGGTGGTCGCGGATAAGACGATGGAGGTCTTCCGGGCGCTCAAGAACAGCGCGATCTACCTGAACGCACCGACCTCGAGCGGCGGGAACGACGTCTCCGGCTATCCGAACGGGATTCCGAACAGCACGTCGACCTGGTACTCGAAGTACTCCGCCGATACGGCGGCGTATGGCTCGACGTACTACAACTACTCGACGCCGTCGAACTCCCCGCTCTGGGTGACGCAGTCGACGACGGGCTCGGGCTACTCGCCGATCTCCGCGTCGAACTCGTCGTACGTGCCCACGGGCCTTGCGCCGGACCCGACGAAGGCGGTGCAGCTCGTCACCGGCCCCGACGGCCAGAGCTACCCCGTCTTCATCTACATCATCATGGTGCAGCCGAACGGCTCGAGCGGCTACGTGAAGCAGGTCACGGTCGAAGTGACCGATCCGAGGCGCGGCGTCGTCATCGCCAAGCAGTCGTCACTGTTCGACCCGAGCGTCGCGCCGTAACCAGAAGGCTTCTGGTGTCAGACACCCGCAGGGTGTCTGACACCGCTGTTCCTTAACCGCCGGTTGTCGTGGTCGTTGCCGGCGTCGTGTCCGTCGTCGTTGTGGAGCCGGACGACGAGGACTCGGTCGGTGCGACCGTCCCTTGCGGGTAGAGCTCGAGCGTGTAGCGCGTGCCGTCGGCGGTGTTCACGAGCGTCACGGGAACGTTCACCTTCAGCGTCAGCGTCGGCGCGCCGCTCGCGTACGAGCCGCCGGCGACGGCAACCTTCGCAGTCGTGTCGGTCAGCGACACGAGCTGGAACTCCGGCGTCGCCGCCGGGAAGTTCGCACCCGTCAGCACCATCTCGCTCGAGCCGTTGACCGAGATCACGGCCGACGTCGGCGGCGGGGTCGGCGGCGCGGGCGGGGCGGGCGGCGCCTTCGGCGGCTTGCTCGTGGTGCCGGAGCCCTTCGAGCCGGTACCGCTGCCGCCCGACGTTCCGCTCGTCGACGAGCCCGGGCCGCCTGCGTGGAACGGGTCCTTGCTTTCGAAGAGCGAGAACGACTGCAGCTGGCCGACGTTCGCCGGCGCCTGTACGGCCGAGACGAGCTGCTGCGAGATCGAGCCCGATGAAGCCGGAGCCGACGTCCCGGTCGGCGTCACGCCGCTGAGCGTCGGCGCCGCCGGCAGCGGCGTCGACGAGGTTGCCGGCGCCGAGGTGGGCGTCGTCGTCACGGGCGCTGCCTCCGGCTTCGGGCCGCCGCTCGAGTTGAGGGACATCATCGTGTGGACGCCGTAGGCCAGTGCTCCGGCGAGCACGACCGCGAGCACGATAAGAGTCTTCTTCTGCTTTTCCGCTTTCGCCTTTGCCTGATCGGCGACGGATTTACGTGCCATGTGGTTCTCCTCTCCTGTCGCCTAGGGCTGGACGGCGGAGTCCGCAGACGGGCTCGAAGTTGTGGTTGAGGTCGTGTCGGTCGAACTGGTGGTCGGCGTGATGGGGATCGACGGCACCGAGGTGGCGGCGCCGAACGTGAATGCGTTCAGCGAAATGCTCGCGGTGAGCTCCCGGCCGGCACCGGTCGGCGTGAGCCCGACCGACTGGATCGAGAACAGCCGACCCGAGACGTCGAGCGCACCGTTGTGCACGCTTACGAGGCTGCGCAGCCGGTAGAGCAGATCCGTCAACGAATAGAAGTCGCCGGTGACGGAAAGCGTGATCGCCGACGTGCCGCTCAAGTCGGGCGGAGACGGCGAGATCGACGACAGCTGGACGCCCGACTGCTGGACGACCTGGTTCAGCTCGAGCAGCAAGTTCGGCATGTCGGTCGTCATCGGCATCGCCTTCGACAACTTGTAGAGGTATGCCGTCTTGATAGCCGGCTGCTTCGGCTTCACGACCGGAGTCGTGCTGGCCGAGAGCTCGGCGCTCACTTGCGCGGCCTGTGCCTCTGCCGCGTTCGCGGCGCGCTTGATGCTCGCCGCAGTCGAGCGCTGCGGGCCGACGAGCAGGAACCAGCCGAGGACAAGCAGGAGCAGGTCGCCGGCGACGATCGCCGCGACTGCGCCGCCACGCGAGATCCGGAGCCGCTGGTTCATTCGCTCGCCGCCGTTGTGCTCGTATCAACCGGAGGCGTGGTCGTCACAGCTGGTGCGGCCGGGGCAGGCGCACCCTTGACGGTCGCTGAGATGTCGAACTGCACGCCGGTCGTGGACGATCCCGCGCCTGCGCCGGGCGAGCCGCCGGAGCCTGTGCTCGTCAGCGATACGTCGGAGAGATCGGGCACGAGGGCGAGTCGCGACAGGAGGCGCGCCACGCTGTCGTACGAGAACGCATTCCCCGCGACGACGAAGCCCTGCGCCCCGCCCGCCGGCGGCGTCGTGACGACGCCCGGGATCACGGCGGCCGTCACAGGCGCCGTCATCGTCAGCGAGGTCAGCGTCACGTCGTCGGGCATCACGAGCGACACCTCACGCAGCACGCGGTCCCATGCGATGCGCTGCGACAGGCTCGTCTCGACGGCCGAAAGCCACGTGGCCTCTTGACCGGTGATCGACGGCGGCGGCACGAGAGGCGTGATCGGCACCGACGGCTTCGTATGCTTGGGCTTCTCGTTGTGCTCCTTCACCGAGAGCTGCGCAAGCGCGAGTCGTGCGGTGCTCAGCCGCGCCTGCTGCTTGCCTGCAGCGCTGTGTGCGACATAAAACGCGAGTCCGAGCGCGATCATCACGACGACGCCGAGCGCCGAGCCGACGACGACGGCAGGATCTTCCTCGCGGATGCTCTTGCGAGTCTGCAGCTCCTTCGGGAGGAGGTTGACTGCGCGCATCAGTCCTCGATCCCCAGCCCGATCGCGACCGCGAGCGAGCCGATCTCCGCGTTCAGCGCGACCTTCTTCGCAATCTTCAGACGCGCGAGCGGATCGCCGACGCGCACCGTCACGCCGATCAACCGCCCGAGCTCCTCGGCGAGGCCCGGCAGCTGTGCCGTCCCGCCCGTCAGCACGATCTCGCCGATGCCGAGACTGCCGGGCTGGCCCTGGTAGAACTGCAGCGACGAGACGAGCTCGCGCGCGAACGATTGCACCTGCCGGCGCACGGCGTCGAGCGCGACAGCAGCCTGCTCGGCACTGAGACCTTCCGGCGTCGACGAGCCGTCGAGCGAAAGCCCGCGCTTGATCGGCTCGACCTCGGACGGGGTGCTGTCGAACGCGCGCGCAAGCGCAACGTTGAGGGCGGACCCGCCCCAGTCGACTACGCGCGTGAACTCACAGTTGCGCCCGTCGGAGACGGCGAACGTCGACCGGTCGTAGCCGATCGACACCGCGACAAGCGCCGAGCCGGTGCGATCCGCCGGCGCACCGAGCGCACGCAGGAGCGCGAACGCCTCGAGGTCGATGCCGGCAAGTGTGATGCCCGCCTTTTGGCAGGCGCTGACGTACCTGTCGACGAGCTCGCGGTACGCGACGACGAGCAGCACCCGCTTGGTGACCTGACCTTCGGCATCGACGGTCTCATCGAGAACCCGGTAGTCGAGCACCGCCTCGTCGAGTGGGATCGGAAGGGCTTCCTGCGCGCGGAACTGCACCGCGTTCGCAAGCTGCTTGTCCTCCTCGACGCCGACGATCTCGAGCACGCGCACGCCGATCCGGTTCGAGGCAATGCCGAGCCGGACGCCCTTGCGCGGCAGCTTGTGCTTCGCGAAGAACACCTTCAATGCGTCGCCGAGGGCCTCGGGGTCACGCGGCTCGCCCGCGACGACGATCCCCGACGCAAGCGGATCGCGCGCGAGCTGCTCGAGCTCGGCCACGCCGTTGTTCGAGACCCGCGCGGCCGCAAGCTGCGAGGCGCCGATCTTCAGGCCGACGAGCCGCTTCGTGCTGTGCGGCTTCCCCTTCCGGGTCAGCTGCGGCAGCGAGAGCTTCGGCAGCGAAAGCTTGACGTCGCGCTTCCAGACCGGCGGCGCCGGCACCGCGGGCAGCTGCTCCGTCGGCGCCTCGACCTCGTCCGGCTTCGGCTTGCGCGAGAACGAGAGCTCCTTCTTCCAGAACGGCTGCGATTCCGACGGCTCCTTCGGGGCTTTCGGAGCCTTCGGCGCCTTGGTCTTGCGGGA
Source organism: Gaiellaceae bacterium (assembly GCA_036496545.1). GTDB lineage: Bacteria > Actinomycetota > Thermoleophilia > Gaiellales > Gaiellaceae > Palsa-739. The sequence continues at coordinate 30,043 of DASXKX010000002.1, forward strand.
GAACGAGATGTCCTTCTTGAGGAACGACTGCTTCGGCGCGGGAACCTCAGGCAGCTCAGCCGCGGGAACGGGCGGGTGCACGACGACCGGCTCGGGCACCTCGGGCGCCGGCGGCAGCTCGGCCTCGGCGAGCCACGGCTCGGGCATCGGCGCCGCAGCCTCGGGTGCGGCCCACGCCTCGACCGGCTCGACAGCCTGGACGGGCTCGACGGGCGCAACCGCCTGAACTGCCGGTGCGGGCGGTGCGGGCGGAGCTGCCGGCTCGAACGGCATCCCGGGCAGCGGCGGCGACGGCGGCATCGGTGGAGCCGGCACAGAGGCGACAGGCAGGTCGACCGGCAGCTCCTCGACGGGATGGACATCGGCGACGGGCTGCGGTGCGGTCGGGTCGGGCATCGCGGCAACAACCGACTCCGCGAGCTCGACCGGATGCGGAGGCGCGACCGGCTGCTGCGGGTCGAACGGCTCGGGCGCGACGACCGCCGCCGCCTGCTGCATGAGCTCCTCGACCGTTCGATCCTGCTTCTTGCCGAAGCCGATCTCCTTCTTCCAGATCGACTCACGCTTTGCCTCCGCCTCGACGTCTGCCGTCGACGCCTGTTCCTTCGACTTGCGCGAGAACGAGATCTCCTTCTTCAGGAACGACTGTTTCTCAGCCTTCGGCGCGTCGGAGACCTGCGGCTCTTTCGGCTTGCGCGAGAACGAGATCTCCTTCTTGAGGAATGACTGCTTCGGGGCCTCCAAGTCGAAATCCGGATCGCTGTCCGGCTTCGCCTTGCGCTTGAACGAAAGCTCCTTCTTCCAGATCGAGTCGCTCACGTCAGCCCCCGGCCATGCGCAACGCGGGTGTCGGCGGATGCGCGGCGTTCGCTGCATTCGCATCGTTCTGGGCGAGCGCGCTCTTCACATCGAAGCCCGAACGCTCGAGGATGCCGATGAGCTGGTCGGGCCGGCTCGACCGTGACAGCGCCTGGTCGAGGTCGACGACGCGGCGAGTTGCGAGATCAGCGAGCGCCTGCTCCATTGTCTGCATGCCGCGCGCCGTGTTGGTCTGCATGACCGAGTAGACCTGCTCGATCTTCGCCTGTCGGATCAGGTTCCGGACAGCGTCGTCCGGGAACAAGATCTCGAGCGCGGCGACGCGGCCGTTGCCGTCCGCGGTCGGCAGCAGCGCCTGCGTGACGACGGCCTGCAGCGAACCGGCGAGCATGATGCGCACCTGCTCCTGCTGCTCAGGCGGGAACACGTCGATGATGCGGTCGATCGTCGACGGCGCGCTTTGCGTGTGCAGCGTTCCGAACACAAGGTGGCCGGTCTCGGCGGCGGTGAGCGCGGTCGAGATCGTCTCGAGGTCGCGCATCTCGCCGACGAGGATCACGTCCGGGTCCTGGCGAAGCGCGGCCTTGAGCGCAAGGCCGAAACTCATTGCGTCGGGGCCGATCTCGCGCTGGTTGACGATGCAGCGCTTGTGGCGGTGCACGAACTCGATCGGATCCTCGACGGTGAGGATGTGCTCTGCGCGGTTGCGGTTGATCTCGTCGATCACCGCCGCGAGGGTCGTCGACTTACCGGAGCCGGTCGGGCCTGTGACGAGGACGAGGCCGCGCGGGTACTCCGCAAGCTGGTGGAGGATGTGCGGGAGCGCGAGCTCCTCGAGCGACTTGATCTCCTGCGGAATCAAACGGAACGCCGCGCCGACCGCTTCGCGCTGGTAGTAGACGTTCACGCGGAAGCGCGCGAGGCCGGGCATCGAGTACGCGAAGTCGAGCTGGCGGTTCAGCTCGAAATGCTTCTGCTGCTCGCTCGAGAGGATGCGATAAAGGAGTGCGCGCGTGTCGTCGGCGGTGAAGACGTCGAAGCCGTCGGCGCGGACGATGTGCCCGCGGACGCGGAAGGCGGGCGCGCTGCCGACCGTCACGTGAAGGTCGGACGCGCCGAGCGCCACCATCTGCTCGAGCAGACCGTCGATGGAGGTCAGTTGTTCGTGCATCGTCCCTCGACCAAGGCATCGGCACGGCTCAGCAGAGCCTTGAGTCCCGCGTCGAATCACCCAAGACGGGTGATCAGGTCACGCGCCGATCGTCCCGATAGGTGAGACGTTCCACCATCCCTCTGCAGCGAAGGAGAAGCACCCACATGATCGATCGCATGAAGACTCGCGCGGGCGGCGAGCAGGGCTTCACCCTGATCGAGCTCCTCGTGGTCATCATCATTCTCGGCATCCTCCTCGCGATTGCGGTGCCGTCGTACCTGAGCTTCAAGGACCGCGCCAACAAGTCCGCCGCACAGGCGAACGTCCGCGCCGTCCTGCCTGACATCGAGTCGTACAACGCTGACAACACCCCGGGCAGCACAGCCGACCCGGATGCCAGCACGACCGACAACGGCTACCAGGGCATGACCTCGGTCATCCTGAAGTCGAAGTACGACCAGGCCTTCCCCGCCTCGGTCTGGATCGCCGGCGAAGCAGCCGTCCCCGCAGCCGTTGCGGCCGGTACCGCAGTCGCCGCGCTCGGCGCGCC
>DASXKX010000003.1:0-256647 GCA_036496545.1 Gaiellaceae bacterium
AGTGGCGACTCTCCGAGAGAAGATCGTCACTGCGGCACGGTGGGGCATCGGGCACGAGCCCGAGATCCACTACGGCGAGATCCGCCCGATCCCGCTTGGGCGCCGGTTGCCGCTCACGACCGACTGCTCCGGCTTCGTCACACTCTGCTACTTCCTCGCGGGCGCGCCGGATCCGAACGGGAACCGCTACAGCGGCTACGGCTGGACCGGGACGCTGCTGCGGCACCTGACGCCGATCGGGCCGGTCGATATTCGCAAGGGGGACATCGTCGTGTGGGGCGCCTATCCGGGCCGCCATTGCGCGATCGTGCTCGAGCCCGACGACGATCCGCTCCTCTGCTCGCATGGGATGGAGCGCGGGCCGATCGCGATCCGCTTCTCTGCTGAGTGCCGGTACCAGCCGCCGACGGTTGCCTGGCTCAGCGGACTGTCCGGACGGCGGCGCGACTCAGTTGAAGCATTCGCCGGCGCCCCCGGGGACCAGGTGAGCGACGACCGCGACCCAAACGCCGGCCGCGATGATCGCGGCGAGGACCGGGAGCACACGCCGGTTGTACGCACCGAAGCCGCCGAGCGTGACGAGGATCACGGCTGAACCCGACCACTCGAGGCGATCGGCGACTCCCGAGTCGCCGCATACCTTCGCCGCGTCTGTCCCGAGCTGCACGACGAATTCGACGAAGCCGACGAGCACGAAGCGCCACGAGGGCGCCGAGCGGTGAGCCGAGCCGGAGGGTGTACGGCACCAGCACGACGATGCACGCGGCCAACGCCGCGATCGTCCAGTCGATGCCCGCGACGGCACCGAGCAGGAGCGCCGGGGTGAGGTAGAGCGCGGCGGCCGCGAGAGCCGCCGCGCCCCACTCGAGGAGCGTCCTACGCCGCGGACGGCGCGGGCGCGTCCACCGGAGCCTGCCGGCGGTTGCGCTCGATGAACTGCTCGGTGAGCTCATGCGCCTCGTCGTCCTCGATCTGCTGCGGCGGCGACTTCATGAGATACGAGCTCGGCTCGACGAGCGAGCCGGCGACGCCGTTGTTCAGTGCGAGCTTCGCGAGTCGCACCGCGTCGATCACGATGCCGGCCGAGTTCGGCGAGTCCCACACCTCGAGCTTCAGCTCGACGTTGATCGGCACGTCGCCGAACGAGGAGCCCTCCATGCGGATGTACGCCCACTTGCGGTCGGTCAGCCACGGCACATAGTCGGACGGGCCGACGTGGACGTTGCCCGGGCCTAGGTCGTAGTCGAGCATCGACGTGACGGCGTTTGTCTTCGAGATCTTCTTCGACTCGAGGCGCTCGCGCTCGAGCATGTTGAGGAAGTCCGAGTTGCCGCCGACGTTCAGCTGCATCGTCTTGTCGAGATGCACGCCGCGCTCGCGGAAGAGCGACGTCAGCACGCGATGCGTGATCGTCGCGCCGACCTGCGACTTGATGTCGTCGCCGATGATCGGCACGCCGGCATCCTGGAAGCGCTTGTTCCAGTAGTCCTCGCGCGCGATGAACACCGGCATGCAGTTGATCATCGCGCAGCCGGCCTCGAGGATCTGCTCCGCGTACCACTTCGTCGCCATCTCCGAGCCGACCGGCAGGTAGTTGACGACGACGTCCGTGTTCGTCGACTTCAGGATCCCGACGATGTCGGCGGTCTCGCCCGGCGAGCGCTCGACGACCTCGGAGAGGTACTTGCCGATGCCGTCGTGCGTCATGCCGCGCGACACGGTGATGCCCGTCTTCGGGACGTCGGCGAACTTGATCGTGTCGTTCGGGTGCGCCCACATCGCGTCGGCGAGGTCCTCGCCGACCTTTCCCTTGACGACGTCGAACGCCGCCGTGAACTCGATGTCGCGGATGTGGTAGCCGCCGAGGTTGACGTGCATCAGGCCGGGCACGAACTGATCATCCGGCGCGTCCTTGTAGTACTGGGCGCCCTGGAGCAGCGAGTTCGCGCAGTTGCCGACACCGATGATCGCGACGCGGACTTTGCCGTCGTCGAGGCGCTTGCGCCCGTTACTGGCCATTCGATCCTCCATGAATGAGTTGCTTGCGAACGTGCAGGATGCGTTGGACAACCGTGACCCAGGAGGTCGCGGCCAAGAGGTAGATCGCCCACTGGAGCCCGCCCCACGGTCCGAGCACGAGGCCCGCCGTGATCACGACGACGCGCTCGGCGCGTGAGCCGAGGCCGACGTCGCCGCGCAGGCCGAGCGCTTCGGCTTTTGCGCGAACATACGGAACGAGGAACGAGCCGGCGACCGCCGCGATCGTGAAGACGACCGCCGTGTCGTTGCCGGCGCGTGCGAAGACGAGGCCGATCGCTGCGAGCATCGCGCCCTCACCGACGCGGTCTGTCGTCGAGTCGAGAAACGCCCCAAAGACTGTTGATTTGCCGCCCGCTCGCGCAAGCGCGCCGTCCAAGATGTCGAGGATCGAGCCGACGACGAACGTTGCCGCTCCGAGCCAGTAGAAGAGGAGCTTGTCGTGGCTCTCGAACGGAACGAGCACGGCCGCCGCGAGGCAGAGCGTGACGCCGGCCGCGGTGAGCGTGTTCGGAGTGACCCGGGTGCGGGCGAGGCCCGTGACCGAGCGGCTCGCGAGGCTGCGTGCCCCCGTCGTGTAGCCGTCCTTCACCCGCAGGAGGCGGGGAGGCGGCGCTTCGTCTGTGTATCGCAATCCTGCTATGTGCCGACTATAGCAGGTTTGCGATGGGCGCCACTCCTGCGGCGCCGCTTCGCGACCCACGAGAGGACGGCCATCGAGAGGAGCGCGACAAAGATCCCGGCGAGGACGTCGAGGAGGAAGTGGTTCGCTGTTGCGAGCACGCAGAACCAGACCCAGGCAGGCCAGAGAGCCCAGAGGGCCTTCGACCACCAGTGCCGGCAGGCCCGGAAGCAGAAGACGCCGACGATGAGCGCGTCGGCGGCGTGGAGGCTCGGCATGGCCGCGTAGGGGTTGCCGAGGGCGCTCACGAGGTCGTGCGAGTGGTTGACGCCGTCGACGAAGCCGAACGACGGGAACATCCACGGCGGAGCGGTCGGCATCGCGATGTAGCCGATCAGCCCGAGCACGTTCGCGAGCAGCACCGTGTTCCGGAACCGCGCGAACCACTCGTGCCGGCGCAGGTAGATCCACAGAAGCGCGGCGGTGATGACGGTGAACTCCGAGTTCCAGTACGTCCACGCGGCCGCGGTGAGCAGCACGTGCGACGAGTCGGCGAACCGCTGCGCGGTCTGTTCGACGAAGTGGCTCGTGAGGCGCTGCTCGAAGTCGATCACGCGGAACCCATTGAGAAACGCGCGCGTCGGGTTTCGGTCCACGAGCCCGCGGACAGCGAGATAGCTGAAGTAGAACCCGAGCCAGATCCCGACCTGGAACCCGAGGTCCTTGTAGCCGCGCGGAAGTACGCGGCGCCCGGCTGCCACAACGGCGCTCATCTCTCCGAACTTTAACGGCAGACCCGGGGGTCTCGGCTACCCCGTTATCCCCCGATGTAGGACATCTCGACCTTCGGGAGTGTCCGGGTTTCGTCCGTTCTGAGCTCCGAGTAGCGATCGGTACGGCGGCTCCAGATACCGCGAATCTGCTCGGCGAGCTCCTCGTCGGAGGCGCCGAGGCGGAGCGGGGCGCGAAGGTCTGCGCCTTTGATCGCAAAGAGGCAGGTGAAAAGCCGCCCCTCAGCCGAGAGGCGGGCACGCGAGCAGCTTCCGCAGAACGGCTGGGTCACCGAGGCGATGACGCCGATCTCGCCGGCGCCGTCGCGGTAGCGCCACCGCTTCGCCGTCTCGTCGGGGCGCGCGGGGTCGAGCGGCTCGAGCGGCCATCGCGTGTCGATGCGCTCGACGATCTCTCGGGCGGATACGACGTCGTCGAGACGCCAGCCGTTCGTGTGACCGACGTCCATGTACTCGATGAAACGCAGCGTGTGCGGCGTGCCTCGGAAGTGCTCGGCGAGCGCGACAATCTCTTGGTCGTTCGCGCCGCGCTTGACGACGGCGTTGACCTTGATACGGAGCCCGGCCGCTGCGGCGGCGTCGATGCCGTCGAGGACCTTCTGCACGGGGAAGTCGACGTCGTTCAACGCGCGGAAGGTCGCGTCGTCGATCGAGTCGAGGCTGATCGTGACCCGGTCAAGGCCGGCGCGGGCGAGCGCTTCCGCCTTCTGCGGGAGCAGCGCCCCGTTCGTCGTGAGTGCCAGCTCAAGGCCGGGGATCTCGTGCAGAAGCTCGACGAGGTACTCGACGTTGCGGCGGACGAGCGGCTCGCCGCCGGTCAGCCGCACGGTGCGCACGCCGAGGGCCGCGAAGAGCCCCCCGAGCCGGGCGATCTCCTCGAGCGAGAGCAGTTGCGACCGCTCGAGGAAGGCGAAGTCGCGGCCGTAGACCTCTTTCGGCATGCAGTAGACGCAGCGGAAGTTGCACCGGTCCGTGACGGAGATGCGCAGCGTCTCGAGCGGGCGGTTCAGCCGGTCGAGCAGGCGTTCCATGAAGACAGCCTACCCAGGCTCCGCCCAGACCTTCGCGAGCTCGACCACCGTCGCTGCAGCGAGCCCCATGTCCTCGACGCAGATCCATTCGCGCTCGCTGTGCGCGTCGTGACCGCCCGTGAAGATGTTCGGCGTCGGCAGGCCCATCTCCGTGAGCGCGGAACCGTCGGTGCCGCCGCGGATCGCCGTTCTCCTCGGATCGAGGCCGACGCGTCGGACCGCCTCCTCGAGGTGGGCGAGGATCTCCGGGTGCTTGTCGAGCGTGTCGCGCATATTCCGATACTGGATGCGCGACTCGACGTCGATCGAGCAGCGCGGCTCCGATCCCGCGACCTCGTCCGCGATGCCGCGCAGGAATGCGACGTGCTCGTCGAGCAGGTCGTCCTCGAAGTCGCGGACGATGAAGCGCAGCTCGACCTCGGACGAGTTGCCGTTCACGACCACCGGGTGCACGTAACCCTCGCGCTCCTCGGTCGTCTCCGGCGAGCGCGCTCCCTTCGGCAGTTTCTCGATGATCGCCGACGCGAGCTTGATCGCATTGACCAGCTCGCCCTTCGCCCAGCCGGGATGGATCGCGCGCCCGCGTATCTGCATCCGCACGTGCGCGCCGGAGAAGGTCTCGCTCTGGATCTCGCCCGCCGTCGAGCCGTCGACGGTGTACGCGGCAACGACGCCGAACGAGTCGACCGGAAAGTGGATGACGCCGCGGCCGATCTCCTCGTCCGGGTTGAACGCGACCTTCACCGGCCCGTGCGGGATCTCCGGATGAGCGTGGAGATACGCGGCCGCTGCCATGATCTCCGCGACGCCGGCCTTGTCGTCTGCGCCGAGCAGCGTCGTGCCGTCCGTCGTGATCAGCTCGTGGCCGGCGTGGTGCTCGAGCTCAGGCGACTCGCCGGGCCGGATCACCTGGCCCGAGTCGCCGAGCACGATCTCACCGCCGTCGAAGTGCACACGCTGCGGCTTGACGTTCGCGCCCGACGCCTCTCGGGCGGTGTCGACGTGCGCGAAGAACGCGACCGCAGGGACGTCGTGGTCGACCGTCGAAGGCAGCGTCGCCGTGACGTAGCCGTGCTCGTCGATCGCGACGTCGTCGAGCCCGATCTCCTTCAGCTCGCCGACGAGCAGTCGCAGCAGGTCGAGCTGCTTCGCCGTGCTCGGGTACTCGGGCGAGTCCTCGTCGGACTGCGTGTCGATCTGCGCGTATCGGATGAGCCGCTCGGCGGCGTCCTCCGCGAGCTCTGCGGCGAGCGCGGCGCCGGTTTCCGTAGCCATTGGGCGAGTCTACGGATAGCGTCGCGCCGTGGCGGCGGTCGGGCTGGCGCTGGTCTCTGCAGTCCTTTTCGGAGCGATGAGCGTCGGCTTGCGCATGGGGCTGAGCCGGTATCCGGACGTCGAGGTCGCGACCGTCGCGACCGTAAGCGGCGCGCTCGTCGTCGCGGTCGCGTTCGCCGCTGCGGAGGCACCGTCACGCGGCGTCCACGCGGCCGCCGCCTGGCCGTTCCTGCTTGCGGGACTGATGCAGCCGGGCGTCGGGCAAATGCTCGTGACGCTCGCCGTTCTGGAGGCGGGCGCGTCACGCGCTTCGGTCGTGCTCGGCTCCGCGCCGCTCGCGTCGGTGACGATCGCGCTCATCTTCCTCGGCGAGCCGGCGCGCTGGCCGCTCCTCGTCGGCGCCGTGCTGATCGTCGCGGGAGGCGTCGAGCTCGCACGCGACCGCAGTCGCCCTGCGCATGTGCGCCGGCGCGGCTACGTCTTTGCATTCGTCGCGACGATTCTTTTCAGCGCGCGCGACAACCTCACGCGCTGGCTCGCCGGCAGCACGTCGGTGCCGCCCGGCGTCGCCGCCGCGGCCGCGCTCGCCGGCGGCCTCGCGCTGATGCTCGTGCTCCTCGGTCCGCGCGTCCGCGACCGGCTTGCCCTTCGCCCGATGCTGCCGTTCCTCGGCGTCGGCGTGCTCTTCGGCGCGTCGTACGTCTCCCTCTTCGAGGCGTACTACCGCGGCCGCGTCACCGTCGTTTCGCCGATCGTCGCGACGGAGTCGCTCTGGGGCGTCGCGCTGTCCCTCCTGCTCATCCGCCACATGGAGCTCGTCGGGCGCCGCGTGCTCGCGGGTGCCGCGCTCATCGTCGTCGGCGGCGTCCTGATCGGCGTCTACGCGGGCTGATCTTTGCTCAGGCGGGTCTCCTAACAATCTGCTATAAAGTCACTCAGATTTTCTCAACAGGAGGCCAGATGGCAAAGACAATCGGCATTGACCTCGGCACGACGAACTCATGCATGGCCGTGCTCGAGGGCGGCGAGCCCAGCGTCATCCCGAACGCCGAGGGCGGCCGGACGACCCCGTCCGTCGTCGCGTTCACGAAGGACGGCCAGCGGCTCGTCGGCGCGCCCGCGCGCCGGCAGCAGGTCACGAACCCGCAGAACACCATCTTCTCGATCAAGCGCTTCATGGGACGGAAGTTCTCGGAGGTGACCGAGGAGATGACGATCGTCCCGTACGAGGTCGTCCAGGGCCCGAACGGCGACGTGCGCGTGAAGGCGGAGGGCAAGGAGTACGCCCCGCCGGAGATCAGCGCGATGATCTTGCAGAAGCTCAAGGCCGACGCTGAGGCGTATCTCGGCGAGTCGGTCACGGAGGCGGTCATCACCGTGCCCGCGTACTTCAACAACGCGCAGCGCGAGGCAACGAAGGACGCCGGCAAGATTGCCGGCCTCAATGTGCTGCGCATCATCAACGAGCCGACCGCGGCCTCGCTCGCGTACGGCCTCGACAAGGAGCACGACCAGACGATCCTCGTCTTCGACCTCGGCGGCGGCACGTTCGACGTGTCGGTGCTCGAGCTCGGCGACGGCGTCTTCGAGGTCAAGTCGACCGCCGGTGACAACCACCTCGGCGGCGACAACTTCGACAAGGCGGTCGTCGACTGGATGGTCGCGGAGTTCAAGAAGGACCAGGGCATCGACCTCGCGGCCGACAAGATGGCGCTCCAGCGCCTCTACGAGGCTGCGGAGAAGGCGAAGATCGAGCTGTCGTCGACGATGACGACGCAGATCAACCTTCCGTTCATCACCGCGACGCAGGAGGGGCCGAAGCACCTCGACCTGCAGCTCACGCGGGCGAAGCTCGAGGAGATCACCGCCGACCTTCTCGAGCGGACCGTCGGCCCGACGAAGCAGGCGCTCGCCGATGCAGAGCTCGACGCGTCGAAGATCGATCACGTCGTGCTCGTCGGCGGGATGACCCGCATGCCCGCCGTGCAGGAGAAGGTCAAGCAGATCACCGGCAAGGACCCGCACAAGGGCGTCAACCCGGATGAGGTCGTCGCCGTCGGCGCGGCGCTCCAGGGCGGCGTGCTGAAGGGCGAGGTCAAGGACATCCTCCTGCTCGACGTCACTCCGCTCTCGCTCGGCATCGAGACGAAGGGCGGCGTCATGACGAAGCTCATCGAGCGCAACACCACGATCCCGACGAAGAAGTCGGAGACGTTCACGACGGCAGAGGACAACCAGCCGTCCGTCGAGGTGCATGTGCTCCAGGGCGAGTCGGAGATGGCGACCTACAACAAGACGCTCGGTAAGTTCCAGCTCGTCGGCATTCCGCCGGCGCCGCGGGGCATGCCGCAGGTCGAGGTTACGTTCGACATCGACGCGAACGGGATCATCAACGTCTCGGCGAAGGATCTCGGCACGGGCAACGTGCAGCAGATCCAGATCCAGGGCGGCTCCGGCCTCTCGGACAACGAGGTGCAGGAGATGATCCGGAACGCGGAGACGCACGCCGACGAGGCGCGCAAGCTGCGTGAGACCGTCGACGCGCGCAACGACGCCGAGCAGCTCGCGTACCAGACCGAGCGCTCGCTGAAGGAGCACCGCGACAAGCTCGACGAGTCCGAGGCCTCGACGATCGAGGGTCGGATCATGGAGCTGCGCCAGGCGCTGCAGGGCGACGACGTCGCCGAGATCAACGCGAAGCGCGAGGCCCTGCAGGAGTCGTCGCACAAGCTCGCCGAGGCGGTCTACGCCCAGGCGACCGCGCAGGCGCAGGCATCCGCAGGCGGCGGCAACGGCGCGACCACTCCCGACGACGAGGTCGTCGAGGAGGGCGAGTACGAGGTCGTCGACGAGGAGGCGAAGACGTCGTAATGACGGACGAGCAGCCTCAGGTCGAGGAGGCTCAAGTCGAGGAGCAGCAGGCGGAGGTTCAGGACGACCGCCTGCTGCGCCTCGCGGCCGACTTCGACAACTACAAGAAGCGCGTCGCGCGGGAGCGCGAGGAGTACGTCGCGCACGCGAACGAGCGCCTGCTGAAGGAGCTCCTGCCGGTCCTCGATGACCTCGAGCGCGCGCTCGACGCCGTCGGCCAGCACGAGGAGGCAACAGTCGAGGAGGGCGTGCGGCTCGTTCATCGCTCGCTTGCGGCGCTGCTCCAGCGCAACGGCGTGCGCGAGATCCCGACGGAGGGCAAGTTCGACCCGCATGTCCACGAGGCGCTGCTCTCGCAGCCGTCCGAGGCGGAGGAAGGCTCTGTCATCGACGTGGTGCAGAAGGGCTACGCGCTCGGCGACCGCGTCGTGCGTCCCGCTCGCGTCGTGATCGCGTCGGCGCCGGCCGCACAGGAGCCCGATGCCTAAGTCGCTCTACGACACGCTCGGCGTCTCGAAGAGCGCGTCCGCGGACGAGATCAAGAAGGCGTACCGCAAGCTCGCCCGCGAGTACCACCCGGACCGCAATCCGGGCGATGAGGCTGCCGAGGAGAAGTTCAAGGAGGTGCAGACGGCCTACGACGTGCTCTCCGACGACGAGAAGCGGAAGGCCTACGACCGCTACGGCTCGACGAACGGCCGGGTCGGCGGCCCTGGCGGCCCGCAGAACGTCAACGTCGATTTCGGCGACTTCAACATCGGCGACCTGTTCGGCGGCATCTTCGGCGGAGGCGGTGCGCAGCGAGGCGGCGCGGGCGCACGGCGGCAGCCGGTGCGTGGTGCCGACGTAGAGGTCGACGTGCAGCTCTCGTTCGAGGACTCGCTGCAGGGCTCGCAGGTGAAGGTGCCCGTGGAACTGACCGTGTCGTGCCGCGAGTGCGGCGGCACCGGCGCGCAGCCGGGGACGGCACCCGTCATCTGCCCGGTCTGCAACGGCCGCGGCGTCACGTCGGAGTCGCAGGGCCTGTTCGCGCTGTCGCAGCCGTGCCCGCGGTGCCGCGGCAACGGCACCGTGATCGAGCAGCCGTGCCCACACTGCCACGGCTCCGGCCGCGAGCGGCGGATCAAGACGTACACGGTGAAGATCAAGCCCGGCGTCAAGGACGGCACGAAGATCCGCCTGAAGGGGAAGGGCGAGGCGGGCGAGAACGGCGGGCCTGCCGGCGACCTCGTCGTCATCACGCACGTGCGCGCGTCCGACACCTACGAGCGCCGCGGCGACGACCTCGTCGTCAACGTGCCCGTGTCGTTCGCGATCGCGACGCTCGGCGGCAAGGTCGACGTGCCGACGCCGGAAGGGACGGTCTCGTTGAAGATCCCGTCCGGTTCGGAGGACGGCAAGCTCCTGCGCATCAAGGGCCGCGGCGCACCGAGGCTGAGCGGCTCCGGCAAGGGCGACGTGCTCGCGCGCGTTCGCATCCAGGTGCCGAAGCGGGTCAATAAGAGAGAGAAAGAGCTGCTCCAGCAGCTGCAGGAGCTCGGACAGTGATGGTGTCTCACTCCGCGCAGCGGTGTCTGACACCGCTCTCCCGGCGCCGCCCGCTCTGGGCGCTCGTCCGCCTCGCGGCGTGGCTTTCGGCTGCAGCCGTCGTGTTCGGGTTGCTGCTCCTCGGGTCGCTCTGGTTCGCGATTCCGTTCGCGCTTGCGCTCGTCGCTGCAGGTGCCGTCTGGTTCGCGGTCGTGCGGCGAGCGCGGACCGTGCTGTCGCTCGTGCGGAGATGGCGGCTGCGATGAGCGACCGCCCGATCTACATGATCAGCGTCGCCGCCGAGCTCGTCGGCATGCACCCGCAGACGCTGCGCCTGTACGAGAACAAGGGCCTCGTGCGCCCGCAGCGCACGCCCGGTGGCACGCGCCTCTACAGCGACGCAGACGTCGAGCGACTGCGCATCGTCCAGCGCCTGACGACGGAGCTCGGCCTGAACCTCGCGGGCGTCGAGCTCGTGCTGCGGCTCGAGGACGAGCTGCGCAAGGCGCACGCACAGGTCGAGCGGCTGCAGCAGCAGCTGCGCGACGAGGTGCAGCGCGTGCACAAGGAATACCGCCGCGATCTCGTGCTGTATCGCGAGGAACGGCTCCCGGAAAGGACGTAATGGATTTCACGAAACTGACAATCAAGTCGCAGGAGGCCGTCGCAGCCGCGCAGGAGCTTGCGCGCCGCAACGGCAACCCTGAGCTCTATCCCGAGCATCTGCTCGTTGCGCTGCTCGACCAGGACCTGCCGCGCGAGCTCGTTCCCGACGCCGACGCGCTGCGAGCACAGGCCGAGGCGATGCTCGCGACGAAGCCGCGCATCGCCGGCGCACAACAGCAGCCGGGCGTGTCTGCGCAGTTCTCGAAGGTGCTCGACCAGGCGTTCGACGAGGCGAAGCGCATGCAGGACGACTACGTGTCGACCGAGCATCTGCTGCTTGCGCTCGACGTCGTGCCGCGCGAGCAGCTCGAGGCGAAGATCGCGGCGGTGCGCGGCGGCCAGCGCGTCACCTCACAGGATCCGGAGGGCACCTATCAGGCGCTCTCGAAGTTCGGCCGCGATCTCACTGCGGCGGCGGAGGACGGCAAGCTCGACCCCGTCATCGGCCGCGACGAGGAGATTCGCCGTGTCATCCAGGTGCTCTCGCGGCGCACGAAGAACAACCCCGTCCTGATCGGCGAGCCGGGTACCGGCAAGACCGCGATCGTCGAAGGGCTCGCGCAGCGCATCGTGGCCGGTGACGTGCCGGAAGGGCTCAAGGGCAAGCGGGTATGGGCGCTCGACATCGGCGGCCTGCTCGCCGGTGCGAAGTACCGCGGCGAGTTCGAGGAGCGGCTGAAGGCCGTCCTGCAGGAGATTCAGAACGCAGAGGGCGAGCTGATCCTCTTCATCGACGAGCTGCACACGATCGTCGGCGCGGGTGCGGCCGAAGGCGCGGTCGACGCCGCGAACATGCTGAAGCCGATGCTCGCGCGCGGCGAGCTCCGCGCCGTCGGCGCGACGACGCTCGACGAGTACCGCAAGTACATCGAGAAGGACGCGGCGCTCGAGCGGCGTTTCCAGCCGATCTACGTCGGCGAGCCGTCGGTCGCCGACACGATCGCGATCCTGCGCGGCCTCAAGGACACGTACGAGTCGCATCACGGCGTCCGCATCCGCGACGCGGCGCTCGTCGCCGCTGCGGTCCTCTCGCATCGCTACATCTCCGACCGGTTCCTGCCGGACAAGGCGCTCGACCTCGTGGACGAAGCCGCGTCGCGGCTGCGCATGGAGATCGACTCGTCACCGATCGAGCTCGACGAGGCCGAGCGGCGCGTGCGCCAGCTCGAGATCGAGCTCGCTGCGATGGCGAAGGAGTCGAAGGGCGTGCGCGAGCCGGTCGAGCGTGAGCTCGCGGATGCACAGGAGGTGCGGAACGCGCTCGCTGCGCGCTGGGCCGACGAGAAGCAGGCGCTCGAGCGCGTCAAGGAGATCACGCGCAAGATCGACGAGCTGAAGCGCGAGGCCGAGCGCGAGGAGCGGCTTGGGAACCTCGGCCGCGTCGCCGAGATCCGCTACGGCGAGCTGCCGCGACTCGAGGCCGAGCTCGCGCAGCGCGACGGTGCGACGCAGGACTCGATGGTGAAGGAAGAGGTCGACGAGGACGACATCGCGGCCGTCGTCGCACGGTGGACGGGCATTCCGGTCGACCGGCTGGTGGAGGGCGAGACCGAGAAGCTCATCCACATGGAGGAGCGGCTGCACCAGCGTGTCGTCGGCCAGGATGAAGCGGTCGAGGCCGTTGCGAACGCGCTGCGCCGTGCGCGTACCGGGCTGCAGGATCCGAACCGGCCGATCGGCTCGTTCATCTTCCTCGGGCCGACCGGTGTGGGGAAGACAGAGCTCGCCCGCGCGCTTGCAGAGTTCATGTTCGACGACGATCACGCGATGGTGCGGCTCGACATGTCGGAGTACCAGGAGCGGCATACGGTCGCGCGCCTGATCGGCGCGCCGCCCGGCTACGTCGGCTACGACGAGGGCGGCCAGCTCACGGAAGCCGTGCGGCGCCGTCCGTACAGCGTTGTCCTGCTCGATGAGATCGAGAAGGCGCATCCCGAGGTCTTCGACGTGCTGTTGCAGGTACTCGACGACGGCCGGCTGACCGACGGCCAGGGCCGCTCGGTCGACTTCCGCAACACCGTGCTGATCATGACGTCGAACATCCGGAGCCCCGAGCAGCTGCGCGATCACTTCCGGCCGGAGTTCTTGAACCGTGTCGACGAGATCGTCGAGTTCAGACCGCTGTCGCGTGAGCAGATCGGCGAGATCGTCGAGATGCAGCTCGTGCGGCTGCGCGCGCGGGTCGCAGAGCGCGGGATCGAGCTCGAGCTGACGGACGCTGCGAAGGAGGCGCTCGCCGACGCCGGCTGGGATCCGGCCTACGGCGCGCGTCCGCTGAAGCGTGCGATCCAGCGGCTCGTCGAGAACCCGCTCGCGTTGCGTCTGCTCGAAGGCGACTTCGGCGACGGCGACACAATCCGCGTCGACGCGCAGAACGGTGATCTCGCGTTCCAGAAGGTCGAGGCGGCTGCTCCGGCAGCCGCCTGAACCGATTTCGCGCGCCGCTCGAACTACCTCACGTCAACCCCGGTTTTCGGAGGAGGGAACGTGAAGAAGCTCGGATCGGTCTTGGTTGCGGGCGCACTCGCAATGCTCGTGTTCGCTGCCGTCTCCTCGGCGCGCTCGTCGAGCGGCATGTACCACCTGTCCGCGACGCTGAACGCCGGCCAGGAGATCCCGAAGCAGGTCGTCAAGAACCAGTCGGCCCACGGCTCGTTCACCGCGACGCTGAGCGGGACGCATCTCGCGTGGAAGCTGACGTTCACGAAGCTCACCGGCCCGGCGACCGCCGCGCACATCCATCTCGGTGGCATGGGCAAGGCCGGCAACGTCGTCGTCCCGCTTTGCACTCCTTGCAAGGGCAGCATGAAGGGCACGGCGACGATCTCGGCGTCCCTGCTGAAGACGATCAAGAAGCACGGCACCTACGTGAATGTGCACACCGCGAAGAACCCGAACGGGGAGATTCGCGGCCAGCTCGTCGCGAAGAGCTGACGGCACGCGGCTCCCGCTCGGTTACGGTCACGGCGTGCTCGTCGTGGCCGCTACCGAGCGGGAGCTTGCGTATGTGCAAGGCGCTGAGACCTTCGTCTGCGGTATCGGGCCGGTTGAGGCGGCGCTGCAGACGGCTGAGGCGCTGACGCGGGCTCGGCCCGCGGCCGTACTGCACGTCGGGATCGCCGGCGCGCGCGGCCTGGAGCCGCTCTCCCTCGTGATCGGGTCCGAGGCTGTGTACTGCGACGTGATCGACGCGGCGTCGACCCTGCCGCGCGTCGAGCGCGAGAAGCCGGAGGCGTCGCTCGTCGAGCGCGTGCAGCGTGCACTCCCTGAGGCGCACGTCCTGCCGATCGGTACATGCGCGAAGGTTGGCGGCGCCGCCGCCTTCGACGTGGAGGCGATGGAAGGGTTTGGCGTGCTGCGCGCCTGCGCGCTTGCCGGCGTCCCCGCGGTCGAGCTGCGTACGATCTCGAATGATCCGGCCGAACCGGACAGAGCGAAGTGGCGGTTTGACGAGGCGTTCGCCGTGCTCGGCGACGCGGTCGCGCGCGTGCTTGCCTAGCTACACGTTCTCGACGTCGTCGAGGAACTCGGCGTTGCCGTGGGCGGTCGGCGCGCCGTAGACGAAGAAGACGATCTCCTCGTCGGTCTCGTTGCGCGGCTGCAGCGGCGTGCCTGGATGAACAGCAACAAGTCCGCCCGGCTCGACGTCGACGCGCTCGGGGGGCTCCCCAAGCAGCATCGTCAGCGTTCCGCGGAGCGGCACGAACACTTCTTCCTGGTCCGGGTCGAGGTGGCGGCGACCGCGCGTGTGCGCGGGGTAGCGCCACATGCGCGCACGCGACTCCTCGAGCTTCGCAGCGTCGGTGATCGACGTTTGGCTGCGCGCCGGCTGGCCGTGCATCGGCTCGCGCGCTTCCCACTCGAGCTCGGAGCTGTGAACGACGTCGTAGGCCACGCCGCGACGATACCCTCACGCACGATGGCGAGGCCGACCTATCCGCGCGCAGGCGAGCCGCGCCCGGCGGCCTTGCCGCCCCAGGACCGGACGGTCGGCCAGCTCGTCGCGGAGTCGGTGCGGTTCTACGGGGAGAACTTCCTCCGCTGTCTCGTGCTCGGCGTTGCGCCGGCATTGCTCGCGGTCGTGACGGCGAACGTGTCGCGGATGCTCGGCTTGATCCTCGCTCCGACCGTGTACGGCGCGCTTCTGAGCGCCTCGCTGATCGCGGCCTGCGTCACGGTGCTCGAGCGACGTCCGTCGACGCGTCGGCTGGTCGTCGCAGGCGTCGTGGGCTGGCTCGTCTTCGCGCCGGTGCCGTTCCTTGCGTTTGCCTTCGTCCTACCGGCACTGATGTGGCTCGCCGCCGTCGGTCTCGTCGTGCCCGTACTCGTTGCTGAAGATCTCTCGCCGCGCGACAGCCTCCGCCGAGCCTGGCAGCTCGCCCGCGCCGACTACGTGCACGCCCTGGGGTCGCTGGCGACGCTCGCAATCGTCGTCTTCCTGACCCAGGCGATGCTCGTCTTCATCCTCCGGGGCGCCGGCGGAGCCGCGATCGACGCGGCGGTCGTCCTGGCCAGCATCGTCATCTCGCCGATCCTGTTCATCGGCACGGCGTTCCTCTACATGGATCAGTCGGCGCGATGGTTGGAAGCGCCGACGGCCGAGCCGTCGGCGCCCGGTCGGTAAACCGGCTCCCCCTCGGTGAGCCGGGTCCAGTAGGTTCCCGGGCATGCCGATCTACATCCTGCTTTCGCGGCTCTCGCAGCAAGGCGTCGCAACGCTGAAGTCGAATCCCGATCGTCTCCGTGAGGTGAACAAGGACGTCGAGGAGCTCGGTGCGCGCGTCCTGCACCAGTGGGCGACGCTCGGTGAGTTCGACTTCGTGAACGTCGTCGAGGCACCCGACACTGCGACGATCGCGCGTGTGTCGGTCCAGCTCGGCGCGCGCGGCTCGACGAAAATCGAGACGCTCCCCGCGCTGACGATCGACGAGTTCGTCCAGACGCTGAGCTAGTCGCTTCGATCCAGTCCGCAACTGACGACTTGACAGCAAATGGGGAGTCTCCCCATTTGCAAGTCAGTCGGCGGCCACGCGGCGAACGGTGACGCCCCAGGCCTCGCCCGACTTGAACAGCTCGTCGGGATCGACCTCGTTCAGCCAGCCGATGAAGTGGGGCTCGGGTTCGTCGGCCGTGCAGCCGTAGACGGCGGGGTACGCGGGCGCCGCCTCTTCGTGCGCTACGCCGCGGTCGAGCTCCTCTGCCCGGCGCTCGGCTTCCTCCGAGGCCGGCCCTTCCATGTAGCCGCGTGGCATGGCTGAAGGGTACTTTGGCGCCCGTGCCGAGCGCGCTTGCCGTCCGCGACCTCCGCAAGCGCTTCGGCGCCGTCCACGCGCTGAAGGGCGTCGACCTCGAGGTCGGCGAAGGCGAGCTCGTCGGCCTGCTCGGCCCGAACGGCGCCGGCAAGTCGACGCTCGTGAAGATTCTCGTCGGCCTCGTGCGCCCGACCGGCGGCACCGCCGAGGTGGCGGGCGCGCGTGCCGGCTCGCATGCTGCGCGCGCGGCGCTCGGGTATCTCGCCGAGCTCTTCCGATTTCCCGGCTGGTACACCGCGGACGAGGTGCTCGAGCTGCATCAGCGCCTTGCCGGGTCGACCGGCGGAGCCGCGGAGCGCGCGCGGCTGCTCGAGCTCGTCGCGCTCTCGGACGCAGCCAACCGACGCGTGGACGGGATGTCGAAAGGCATGCAGCAGCGGCTCGGGATCGCGCAGGCGCTCGTCGGCAATCCGCGCCTGCTGCTGCTCGACGAGCCGACGTCCGCGCTCGACCCGGTGGGCCGGCGGACGGTGCGAGTGCTACTCGAGCACCTCCGGGGAGAGGGCGTCTCGGTGCTGCTCAACTCGCATCTCCTCTCGGAGGTCGAGCTCGTCTGCGACCGCGTGGCGATCCTTCTCGGCGGCGAGCTCGTCGCAGCGGGTACGCCGCACGAGCTCTCGCGCCCGCGTGGCGTGGAGCTCGAGACGGACGCCGGCGTGCAGATGATCCCCGGCGCGACCCGCGAGGATGCGGCGCGCCTCGTCGAAGAGGCTGTCGCCAACGGCCGGCGCGTCTACGGCGTTCGCGTCCTGACCTCGACGCTCGAGGACACCTACCTCGAGGCAGTCGGGGGTGAGACCGACTGAACGCGGTCTCGGTCATCGTCGGCTACGGCTTCCGCGAAGCCGTGCGCCGCAAGGTGTTCGCCGTCGTGGTCCTGCTCACGGCGCTCTTCCTCTTTCTCTTCTGGCTCGCGAACCACTACGTGTTCAGCAAAGTTGCGACGATCCAGCCGCCGGCTGACGTGAACGTCGACTCGCGGACGTTCGCCGGTGCATTTCTGATGGGCCTCGCGATGTTCGCGACGCTCTTCCTCGGCGTCGTGCTCGCAGTGTTCCTGACGATCGGCGTCGTCTCGGGAGACGCGGAGCGCGGGCTCCTGCAGCCGCTCGTCGTGCGGCCGGTGGGACGCTCGACGCTTCTGCTCTCGCGCTTCCTCGGAGCGTCCGGCGTTTGCAGCGTCTACGTGCTCATCGTCTACTTCGCGTCGATGATCATCACCGGGCTTACGGGTCACTGGTGGCCGGCGAGCATCGTATGGCCGGGCGTCGAGCTTGCATTCGGGGTCGTGATCGTCGCTGCGCTATCGCTGCTCGGTTCCGTCGTGCTGTCGTCAATTGCGAACGGGATCGCCGTCTTCATGCTGTTCGGCGCAGGACTCGTCGCGGGGCTGCTTGGCACGATTGGCCACGCGCTCAACTCGCATGAGGTCAAGCATGCGTCGACGATTGCATCGTGGGCTCTGCCGTTCGAGGCGCTCTACCAGGACGGCCTGCGGATGATCACCCAAAATGCGTCCGGGCTCACGAGCTTTCTGCTCCAGCTCGGGCCGTTCGGCGGCGCGTACGTCCACGGCTGGCCGATCCGCGTCTGGTCGGTTGGGTATCTGCTGCTCATCGGCGCGGCCGCGCTTCTCGCGTTCTCGCGCCGCGATCTCTAGACGGCCGCGACGGCGATCTCGCCCGCGAGACGCGCGTTCTGCGCGATCAGATCGCGGTTCGCGCGCTGCGTGCGGCCGCCGCTCTCGCGGTGCAGATAGGACAGGACAAACGGCGTCACGCCCTGGCCACGTACGCCGTCGTCATGCGCCGCGCGCAGGGCCGCCTCGATCAGCGGCTCGACGTCTTCGAGCGGCTCGTCCGGCGGCCGGCCGAGCAGCAGGCCGCCCCCGCCGAGTTTCCAGTGCGCGCGCGCAACTGCGGCCGCCTCGCGCGCATCCGAGATCCGCGCCGACACCGGCGGGCCTCCCGCGGCGCCGTAGAAGAGCGGCAGTGTGTCGACGCCGAATCCGAGGACCGGCACGCCGAGCGACTCGAGCACCTCGGCTGTCGCGGGTACGTCCAGAAGTGACTTGACGCCCGCGGACACAACGAGAGCCGGCGTCCGTGCGAGTTGCGCAAGGTCGGCGGACACGTCCGGCGGGTCGGGGAACCCGCGATGAACGCCGCCGAGCCCGCCCGTCGCCATCCAGCGGATCCCGGCTACCCGGGCGACCGCGAGCGTTCCGCCGACCGTGGTCGCGCCGACGGCGCCCTGCGTTACCGCGACGGCGAGGTCTCGCGGGCCGATCTTGCGGGCGTCGGCGGTGAAACGCTCGAGCTCGGCTCCCGTCAGCCCGACGACGATTTCGCCGTCGAGGGCGCCGATCGTCGCCGGCACTGCGCCGGCCGCACGAACCTGTCGCTCCGACTCGAGCCCGACTTCGACGCCCTCGCCGGGAGGGAAGCCGTGCGCAACGAGGGTCGTCTCGAGCGCCACCACGGTCGCCGACTCGCGAACTTCGTCGCAAACCCGGATCAACCGTGGCCTTTATGGACGCATGCGCATCCGTACACCTGTGCATGGTGTATGCGTACACACGCGCATGTGCGTGCGTGTGACTGACCCATCGGGACGGTTATGCCGGCCGCTCCATCTCGATGAACCGGCTCCGCCCTTCGTGCTCGGCCACTTCGCGGAAGCCGGCCCGCCGGTACGCGCGTAGCGCGCGCTCGTTCCACCACGCGACCCAGAGCCGGAAGCGTTTCGGGTGCCACTCGAGCCGTGCGTAGTCGAGCCCTGCCTCGATGAACGGCTGCGCGAGGCCCCGTCCTGTGAGGTCGGGCCGCATTCCCAGCCCGAGCCGCACCTCGTCGCCTTCGCGGACGAAGTTGAAGAAGCCGACGAGCTCGTCGTCGTCGCCGATGACGGCGCGCAACCCGTCGCGGCGAGCGGGGTGCGCGAACAGCTCGACACGCCGCGGGTCCGCCGACGTGTCGTACCACTCATACGGGAACTCGTACTGCCACTCCCCGATCGCGGCGGCGTGCTCGTCGTTCAGATTCTTGATCCTCACGGCATCGAGCCTACGCGGGCGACGCAGCGCGCCGCCGCCTCGAGTCCTCGCCGAGCCGCCTCCTCGAGTGATCCGCCGAGCAGAAACCCGGCCGCAAGCGCGTCTCCTGCGCCCGTCGTGTCGACGACCTCCGCCGTGACCGGGGAGAGGTCGAGGCGCGCATCCGCGGTCACTATGGTGCAGCCGCGCGCGCCGCGCTTCAGAACGCCCGTCGGCGCGGTCAGATACGCGCCCCCGAGCATCTCCCATTCCGCCTCGGTTGCGAACAGCACATCCGGCGCGAGCGTGTCTAGGAGCTCGCGGAATTGCACCGGTCCGAACGTGCGGATCTCTGTCCACGCCGCGACGTCGACCGAGACCTGTGCGCCACGCCTGCGCGCGAGCCGCGCTGCGAGCAGCGCCGAATCCGACACGGGCTCGCGCAACAACGCGTAGCCCGAGATGTGCAGCAGGTCACACTCGAGCCACGCAGCGTCGAGCTCGTCGGGCGCGAACGATGGAGCGACGCCACGATCCGACGCCATCGAGCGGTCGCCGTCTGCATCTACGAGTGACACGACGACGCCCGTCGGGCCGTCGCCGACCGGCCCGGCAAGCTCAACTCCGTGGCCGCTGAGCTCGCGGGCGACGAGCTGGCCCGCGGCGTCGTTCCCTCGCTTTGCGATGCATCGCGCGTCCGCGCCGAACGACGCGGCCCACGCCGCAACGTTCGCTGCTTGCCCGCCTGCACCGGTCCGGGTCTGCGCGCGCACGTCGTCACCCGCCGCGAGCGGCTCGGCCAACCGCACGATCACGTCGAGCATCAGGTCGCCGAAGGTCGCGATCCGCATCGGTGCCATCGTCCCATGGCGAAGCCTGTTGCCGGAGGTGTACAAGTCCGGACGTGGAGTTCGTGATTGCGTTCGCGGACGCCGGTGGGACGGCCGACGTCGAGATCGCCGTCACCGGCGTCCCGACTGCGGGCGAGTTCGCGAAGCTGAACGAGGAGCTCCTCGGCGATCCGCACTTCCGAGCCGGTCTCAAGATGCTTGTCGACTGCTCCGCGCTCGACACAGCGCCGCTAGATGCGGAGGATGTGCAGCGGCTCACCGAGCCGATGGTCATGCGTGACTGGCACTACCCGCCGCTGGCGGTGGCACTCGTCGCACCCGACGACAGGACGTTCGACGTCGCGCGGGCTTACCGCGCGCACCTGGGCGGGTCACGCTCGAGCCGCCAGGTCTTCAGGAGCCGAGCGGAAGCCGAGGCGTGGCTCGCGGAACAGGAATGAGCGCCACCGTACACTTGCCCTCATGGACGGCGACGATCGCCTCGGCCGTGCGCGCTCCTTCCTGATCGGCGGCCTCGTCGGCGCATCGGCCGCCCTCGCGACCGCTCGGCGACGCCGCGAGGTCGCCAAGCGCCGCCGGCAGCGCATGCTTCATCCCGCGGGCCTCGCGGCCTTCGAAGCGGCGCCGTGCTACCGCGAGCTGATCGACGAAGAAGAGTCGTCGGGCGACTGAGCCGCACGCGCGGACGAGTTCATACGAAATTCACGATTCGTCCTCTACGTTGGGACGGTGATCGATGCTTCAGCCTTGATGAAGGCGTACGGCGACAAGCGCGCCGTCGACGATCTGACATTCACCGTCAAGCCGGGCATCGTCACCGGCTTCCTCGGCCCGAACGGCTCCGGTAAATCGACGACGATGCGGCTCGTCCTCGGCCTCGACCGCCCGACGCGCGGCGACGTCACCGTGAACGGCAAGCACTACCGGGAGCACACGGCGCCGTTGCACGAGGTCGGCGCGTTGCTCGAGGCGCGCTCGATCCACACCGGACGCTCCGCGCGCAACCATCTGCTCGCGCTCGCGCAAACGCACGGCATCTCGCGGCGACGCGTCGACGAGCTGATCGATCTCGTCGGCCTGCACGACGTCGCCCGCAAGCGCGCCGGCAAGTTCTCGCTCGGCATGGGCCAGAGGCTCGGCATCGCGAGCGCGCTGCTCGGCGACCCGCACACGCTGCTGCTCGACGAGCCCGTGAACGGGCTCGACCCGGAAGGGATTCACTGGATCCGCACCCTCCTGCGCAGTCTCGCGGCCGAAGGACGAACGGTCTTCGTGTCGTCGCACCTGATGAGCGAGATGGCCGTGACCGCAGATCATCTGATCGTGATCGGCCGCGGGAAGCTCATCGCCGACACGAGCGTCGACGAGTTCGTCCGCCGCGCATCGGGTCTTCTTGTCCACGTGCGCACGCCGCAGGCGGCAAAGCTCCGAGAGCTCGTTGCGCAGGACGGCGCGCATGTCACGACGACCGAGCCGAACGTCCTCGAGATCGAAGGGCTCACGCCGGAGCAGGTCGGTGAGCTCGCGGCTGAGCATCGCATCGTCCTGCACGCGCTCTCCGAGCGCCAGGCGTCCCTCGAGGAGGCCTTCATGCATCTGACACGCGACGACGTCGAGTTCAAGGCGCTCGAGCGGGAAGAGGCTGTCGCATGAACGCCGTCGGCGGAACGCTGCCGCGCCTGGAGCGCACGGGCCGCGTCACGCAGCTGCGCGTGATGCACTCGGAGTGGACGAAGCTCCTCTCGGTCCGGTCGACGCGTTGGTCGCTGCTCGTCGCCGTCCTCCTCACGATCGGTCTACCGCTGATCTTCGCCGGCGTGACGTCGTCGCACTGGGGGTCGATGAGCCCGCACGATCGAGCCGACCGGCACCCGCTCGACATCGCGCTCGCCGGAGTGAACGTCTCGCAGCTCGCGATTGCGGTGCTCGGAGTGCTCACCATCACCGCCGAGTACTCGACCGGGATGATCCGCTCGACGATGATCGCCGTTCCGAAGCGGCTACCCGTGCTGTGGGCGAAGATCATCGTCTACTCGCTCGTCGGCTTCGCGCTGATGCTGCCATCCGTGCTGATCGCCTTCGTCGGCAGCCAGGCGATCCTGAACCGCCACCATCTGCTTCAGATCTCGTTCTCGCACCCGGGAGTCGCCCGCTCCGTCGTCGGCGGCGCCGTCTATCTCGTGCTCGTGGGCATCTTCGCGTACACGATCGGCGCGATCACTCGCAACACCGCCGCCGGCATCGCGACCTTCGCCGGCATCTTCTTCGTCATTCCGCCGCTGATGAACATCCTGCCGACGAGCTGGAACAACGCGATCACCCCGTACCTCCCGAGCGAGGCTGGCCGCCAGATCTTCTCGCTCACGCAGGGCGCGCACTCACTGTCGCCCGCGGCCGGCGGCGCGCTCTTCGCAGGCTACTGCGCCGGAGCGCTCGCAATCGCGGCCGTGCTGCTCGTCACACGCGACACCTAAGCGAAGCGCAATGCGCCGAGCTCGAGCAGCGTCTCGACAAGCGCGAGCGCGTCTTGCCGCGGAATGCCAAGCCCGTCGATCGTCTCGCCGATCGGCGTGCGCCCGTCGAGCGCGGCGAGCACCTCCGGCGCGCGCGCGGTCGTCTCGATCGTCGACTGCGTTCCCTCGTCCAGCGTGACGGTCGCTTCCGCCACGGTCGCCCCGCCGTCGCGCGGCTCGAGCTCGTGCTCGACGCGCAGCGGAGCGGCGATCGTCACGGTCGCACGAAGCAACTCGTCGTCGTCGAGCTCCGCGAGCGTCGCCCGCGCCGCGAACGCGCGCTCGACCTGGTCACTCGCATCCCCGATGTCCTCGTCGATCTCGTCGATACGCGTCGTGTGCGGGCCGCCGCCGTTTCGCCGGTGCAGCACGATCGCGCCCTCGGTCACCCAGTCGACACCGAGGCGGTCGAGGTACTCCGTCCACTCGTCGAGTGCGGCGGCCTTCGGCTCGCCTTCGAGATGGTCGTTCCACGTCGCCGCGTGAGAGAGGGCATCCGACTCCCAGATCGGGAGGATCCAGTCGTCGCAGTCGAGCTCGTCGGTCCAGTCGAGCGGATGCTCATCGCGCGAGTCCTCGTCCTCGGCGACCCAGCTCACGAGCAGCGTTGCAAAGCCGTCGAGCTCGAGATGCTCCGCCGCCGCGGCGACGACCTTCTCCGAGACCTCGTCCGCGTTGAACCCGCTATCGCGGTACAGCCAGCGCCGCTCTGGTGAGACGACGTACGGCGCGTTGCACGTGATGAGGTCGAACCGCTCGCCCTCGACGGGCTCGAAGAGACTGCCTGCGCGCGTCTCGATGTTCGTGAAGCTGTTCAGCGCCGCATTGAGCTCGACAAACGCGAGCGCGCGCTCGTTGAGATCCGTCGCGACGACCGCATCGGCGTGGCGGGCCGCGAAGAGCGCCTGCACGCCGCTGCCGGACCCGACGTCGAGCGCACGGCGCACCGGCCGGCGCGGCGTCAGCGCGTCGACGATCTGCGAGGTCGGCGTGAACGCGGCGACGTAGTCAGGCTCCTCCTTCCCGGTGTCCACGGCGGGAAAATCGTCGGACGCCATCAGCAGGTCGCCGACCGGGAGAATCCGTCCGCGCAGGACGATCGTGCCGTCGTCGAGCGCCTCGCCGATCCCGATCGCTCCGAGGGCGACCACCGCGGCCTCGCCGAGGGCCTGCACGAGCGCCGCTCGCCGCACCGGCCGCTGGAGCAGCACCGCCCGCACGACGGCGGCGAGCGGCGAGTCCGGCAGGCGCCGGAGTGCCACGGGAATGTCCTCGCGCGCCGGCGGGAACGCGTCCTCGCCGAGCAGCTCGACTACCCCGTCCTCGGAGTAGCCGATGCGACGCAGCGCATCGCCGAGGGTGGTCGCGGCGTCGCGATCGGGAGTGGGGTACGCGGTCATTGCGGCACGCATCATGCTGAAACTCGCAAGCTGTGGGAGCAGACGCCGCTGGTACCGTCTTGCACTTCGTGCCGATCTACGAGTACCGCTGCCCGAACGGGCACACCTTTGAGCGCTTCCAGTCGATGACCGCGCCTGCCCCGGAGCAATGCGACGTGTGCGGCGCCTCGCCGCTCGAGCTCGTCCTTTATCCGGTCGCGATCCACTACAAGGGCTCGGGCTTCTACTCGACCGACTACGGCAAGGGCGCGAAGAAAGAAGGCGCCGACGCGGGCGGCGGCGAGTCCAAGCCCGAGACGAAGACGGAGGCCAAGACGGACTCGAAGCCGGCCGAGCCGAAGTCGAAGCCGGCCGCCTCCGGCGACTGACCGCTACTTGAAGCTCTGGCTGCCCGTGACGCAGCCGGGCCCGAAGAGCCCTGACCCAGGCGCCGGCGGCTGCGGCGCCGACTTGCCGAGCACTTCCTGGATCACGGCGATGTTGTCCTGATCCGGCGTGATGTAGCCGTCGCCGTAGGCGTTGCCGCCGAGGCGGCAGTGGATGACGGAGCCGGCGCGGAATTTCGTCCAGCCGAGCTGGAGGAACTGCCACGTCGACAGGTCGGTCGCGAGCGGCTTCATCAGGTTGCCGCCGCTGAACGGCAGCCGGAAGTACATCGAGACGCTCGCGATCTTCGAAAGCGTCGCCTGGATCACCTGCTGCTGGTGCTGCTGCCGCGTGAAGTCGGTCGTCGACGGATCGAGCTGGTTCTCACGGATCCGCGAATAGATCAGCGCCTGGTGCCCGTTCAGGTGCTGGACGCCCTTGTTGAAGTACCAGCCCTTCCAGGTCCGGCAGCGGGTCGCGGTGTACGGGCAGTCGAACCTGTTCGAGAGGATGTTCTCGGAGATGTTGACATCGATCCCGCCGACCGCGTCGACGAGGCTGACGAACGAGCCGAAGTCGACGACGACGACATGGTTGATCCGGAGGTCAGAGCCGAGGAGCGCATTGGCCGTTTGCACGGCAAGCTTCGGGCCGCCGATCTGCATCGCCGCGTTGATCTTCTGCGTGCCGTATCCCGGGATCGCCACGCGCAGGTCGCGCGGGATCGAGAGGTAGACGAGCCGGTGGCGGCTCGGGTCGGTGTGGAGGAGCATCATCGAGTCCGAGTGCTCATCGGAGCTCCGACCCGGCTGGCCGTTGTTCGAGTGGTCGGTACCGAGCAGGAGGATGTTCGTGCCGCTCGACAGAAGCAGCGAGTTCTGTTGCGCGAGCACCGGCCGCACGTTCGCCGGCAGCCGCCGGTTCGCGTCTTTCACGCCGCCGCGCACGGAGAGATAGCCGGCGAGCGACCAGATGACGAAGAAGACAACGACGGCGACGAGGACGACCCACGTCCAGCGCTTCCACGTCCAGCCGCGCTTCGGCCGGCGGACGACCTGGCGATCGCTGCCGTCACCGCTCCGGTAGACGGTGCGGCCCGACTTGTCAGGCTTGCCGCCGCCCGGGGTACCCCCGCCGCGCTCGCGCGTCGGCAGCGGCACCTTCCCTTTCGTGCGACCGCCCTTGTAGACGCGGTAGGGCTTCTCACCGGAGGCGGCCATTCGCCGGGTTACGGTACCCGCTGGCCATGAGCACCAAGCCACAGCTCGCGATCGGGGTCGACGTCGGAGGAACGAAAATCCTGGCGGGCGTTGTGACGCCCGCGGGGGAGATCGTCCACCGGCATGAACGTGCGACACCGCACGATGCACAGGCCTCCGTTATCCGCGAGCTCGAGGCGGTCGTGGTGGAGCTGCTGACCGAGGGGGTCGGTGCGATCGCGTTCGGCGTGCCGTCACCGATCGACCTGGCGAAGGGCGTCGTCGTCGAGTGCGTGAACCTGCCGCTCGCGGATTTCGCGCTCGTCGACCACATGTCGAGGCGCTTCGGCCTGCCGGTCGCTCTCGACAACGACGCAAACGCCGCTGCGATCGGCGAGTGGCACGCAGGCGTTGCGCGCGGTCACGACGACGTCGTCATGCTCACGCTCGGCACGGGTCTCGGCGGCGGCGTGATCTCGAACGGCCGTCCATTCCGCGGTGCGAACGGCAAGGGCGCGGAGCTCGGACATGTCGTGATCGTCCACGACGGCCTGCCGTGCCAGGGCGCGTGCCGCGGTCGCGGCCACTTGGAGCCGTACGTCACCGGGCTCGCAGCGACAGTCCGTGCACAGGCTGAGTTCGGCCCGGCGGCCGACGCGCACCGGCTGATCCGCCTCGCGAACGAGGGCGACGAGACGGCACGCGAGATCCTCGCCGACATCGGTCGGCATCTCGGCTCGGGCATGGGCTCGTTCGCGAACATCTTCGGCCCCGATCTGATCGTGATCGGAGGCGGCTTCGGCGTCGCCGGCTGGGACCACCTGATTCCGTCGGCGGAGGACGTGATGCGGCGCGAGGCGCTGCGGCCGATGCGCGACACCGTTCGAGTCGCAAAGGCCGAGCTCGGGACCTCCGCAGGGCTGATCGGCGCCGGCTTCGTCGCGTTCGAGGCCGCAGCCGGGTAGATGGGCGAGCTCGCACTCGTCGTCCCGTTCCCCGGCCTGCCGGACATCGTCACGGACTGGGTCGAGCGGACGGTTCCGGCCAAGCCGTCGCACGGAATGCCGCCCCACGTGACGGTTCTCTCTCCGTCACCGGGCGACGTCGTCGGCATCGCGGAGACGCTCTGGGACTTCTCGGCGTTCGAGGTCGACTTCCGCGAGCTCGACCGCTTTCCCGGCACCCTCTGGCTCGCGCCGGAGCCGTCGACGCCGTTCCGCGAGATGACGAATGCGCTCGTTGCGCGGTTTCCGGACCACCCGCCGTACGGCGGCACATTCGCGCACGTGATCCCGCACCTCACCGTCGCGCAGGCCGAGCTGAACGATGCCGCGGCTGCGATTGCGGAGTGGCTCCCGTTGCAGGCCCGCGCAGAGTTCGTCGTCCTGCTCGAACAGGTGCAGCGCGAGCACTGGCGCGAGGTCGCGACGTTCGACCTCGAGGACTCCTAGTGCCGCTCGCCGTCTGTGCGACGCCGATTGGGAATCTCGAGGACGTCACGCTGCGGGTGCTCGCCGCGCTCCGAAAGGCCGACGTCGTCCTGTGCGAGGACACCCGGCACACGCGCGGGCTGCTGGAGCGCCACAGGATCGATGCACGGCTCCTCTCGTATCACGAGCACAACGAAGCCGCACGCACGGCGGAGCTGCTGCCGCGGCTCGAGCGCGGCGAGCGTGTCGCGCTCGTGTCCGATGCGGGCATGCCCGGCGTGTCCGATCCGGGCGCGCGGCTCGTGCGGGCCGCGCTGGACGCAGGGATCGAGGTGACCGTGCTCCCGGGTCCGTCCGCCGTCGAGACGGCACTGGTCTCGTCCGGGCTCATCGGCGAGCGGTACGAGTTCGTCGGCTTCCTGCCGCGCAGCGCCAAGGCGCTCGGGGTGCTGTGGGAGTCGCTGGCGGATCGGAGGTGGCCGGTCGTGGCGTTCGAGTCGCCACAGCGCCTGCCGTCGACGTTGCGTTCGCTGGCCGCGTTCGATCCCGCTCGACCCGTCGCGGTCTGCCGCGAGCTGACAAAGCGGTTCGAGGAGATCGCGCGCGGAACGGCCGCCGCGCTCGCTGAGCGCTTCGCGGAGCCGCCGAAGGGCGAGATCACGCTCGTCGTCGGCGCGGGGGAGGGTCGCGTCGTGGACGACGCTGCGGGACTCGCCGCGGTCGCGGAGCTCGTCGACGCCGGCGTGCCGCGCAAACAGGCCGCGGAACTCGTCGCACGGCTGACCGGTGCCTCGCGGAACGCGCTCTACCGCGGCTCCCTGTAGTCAAATTTGACAACAGACGGCGCCGCTGTTACCGTGCTCGCGTAGTTTACCAATCTGACAACTGACCCGTGACGACCGCGCGTGGCGGGCTCGAAAGGCGGTGGTTTCGATGCGCCGACTCGTGTGCGCGCTCGTCCTGGCAGCGGCCGTTCCGTGTGTCGCCGCGTGGACCTGGCCCGTGCGGGGGCCTGTTCTGCAGACGTTCTCGTTCGATCCCGCACACCCGTACGGAGCCGGCGAGCACCGCGGCATCGCGATCGCCGCCGGAACAGGGGCCCCGGTCGTCGCGCCTGCATCCGGAACCGTCACCTTTGCGGGCACGGTGCCGACGAACGGCAAGTCGGTCACGATCGTGACGCCGTCGGGGCTTGCGGTCAGCCTCACGCATCTCGGATCGATCGCGGTCTCGCAGAGCGCGAGCGTCGGCGAGGGCGACGTCGTCGGCTCGGTGGGACCGAGCGGCACGCCGGAGCTCGACGTCCCCTACGTCCACCTCGGTATCCGCCAGGCCTCGAACGACCAGGGCTATCTCGACCCGCTCGGCTTCCTCCCCGTGCTCGCTCCACCCGCGCCTCAACCCGAGCCCGCGCCTGCGCCGGCGTCGGCGCCCGCACCGGCTGCGCCTGCTACCGCCCCGGCTGTGGCGGTCACGCAGCCCGTCGCGCCGCCCGCGCCGGCACCCGTTGCGGCGCAGCCCGTCCAACCGACGGTCTCCTCGCCGGCGCCGGCACCCGAACCTGCTCGGGCTGCGGACGCCCCGCCGGCGCCGGGAGTCACGGTTGCTGCCGCACGTGCCGCGGCGAGCCCGGGCATCGCTGTCACGGCGTCGCACGTGCCGCAGGCGTCGTCCGCAGCCGTGCCCGTGGGCCCGCTCGATGGAGCGCTGCCGGCCGTCGTGCGGCCCGCTGCTGTACGGCGCTCGACCGTCGCGCCAGCGCCGCGAACACTGCACCTCTCGGCGTCGCGGCGCCCTCTGCTTGGCGCTGCGCCCGACCGAGGTGAGGTTCGGACCGCTGCTCGGCTGCCGCTGGCGCTTTCGCTCGCCGGCGCTCCTGACGGCGGCGACGCGAACAGGCATGTCCAGTTCGCAATCGGCCTGAGCGCGCTCGCGGGCGCCGTCATCGTCGCTCTGCTTTGGCTCAAGTGGCGCCTGAGGCCGTCCGCACAGCCCGAGCGAACGGCGGTCGTATGATCCCAAACCGCCCGACGGCGCCACGGTGGCGCTGCCACGCGTGTCCGAGCCCGGCGCGGCTTCCACCGTGACGTCGTTCTTATCATGGTCGTGTGCGCTTCTACCTCACGACACCGATCTACTACGTCAACTCGACGCCGCACATCGGCCACGCCTACACGACGGCGCTGGGCGACGTGCTCGTCCGCAACCACGGCCAGCGCGGGCAGGAGACCTTCTATCTCACGGGTGTCGACGAGCACGCGACGAAGGTCTGGCGGGTCGCCCAGGAGCAGGGCCTCGACCCGCAGGAGTACGCGGATCAGATCGCGGTGCCTTGGCGCGAGCTCGCGCCGAAGATGAACGCCTCCGTCGACTTCTTCATCCGCACGAGCGACGAGGGCCACAAGCAGTTCGTGCGCGGCTTCCTCCAGCGGATGTACGACAACGGCGACATCTACGAGGACACATACGCCGGGTGGTACTGCGTCGGCTGCGAGGCCTTCAAGACGGAGGAGGAGCTGACGGAGGACGGGCTCTGCAAGGACCATCTGACGAGGCCCGAGTGGATCGAGGAGAAGAACTACTTCTTCCGGCTGTCCGCCTACCAGGACAAGCTGCTCGCCCTCTACGACGAACGGCCCGACTTCGTGCTGCCCGGGTTCCGGTTCAACGAGGCGCGGTCCTTCATCGCGGGCGGGCTCCAGGACTTCAGCATCTCGCGGGCGGGCCAGCCCTGGGGCATCCCGCTGCCCTGGGACGAGAGCCAGGTCGCGTACGTCTGGGCGGACGCGCTCATCAACTACCTGAGCGCGCTGTCGTACGCCCGTGAGGGCGAGGATCTCCAGGCCGAGTTCTGGCTGGTAGCGCACCACCTGCTCGCGAAGGACATCCTCCGCTTCCACTGCGTCTTCTGGCCGGCGATGCTGCTGTCGGCCGGGTACGACGTGCCGAAGCAGCTCTTCGTGCACGGGTACCTCTTGCTCGACGACAAGAAGATCTCGAAGTCGCTCGGGAATGTGATCGACCCGCTCGAGCTGATCGACGTCTACGGCGCCGACGCCGTGCGCTACTGGATGGCGCGTGCCGTGTCGTTTGGCCAGGACGGCAGCGCGTCGATCGACGGCGTGAAGGAGCGGTACGACAACGAGCTTGCGAACGACCTCGGCAACCTGCTGTCGCGCACGACGGCGATGGTCGCGCGGTACCGCGAGGGCTCCGTGAAGCAGGTCGAGCCGGACCGGCCGGTCGACTTCGACGCGCTGCGCGACGATGTCGCCGCGCGACTTGACGCCTTCGACATCACCGGCGCGATCGACGAGATCTGGGATGCCGTCCGCAAGCTGAACCAGTACGTGACGAGCGAAGCGCCGTGGCAGCTCGCTAAGGACGAGGCAAATGCAGATCGCGTCGACCGCGTGCTCTACACGCTGATCGACGGCCTGGCTGCGCTCGCGGTCGCGCTCCACGCGTACCTGCCCGAGACGACGCCGAAGATCCTTGCCGCGCTGCGCCAGCCGGAGGACTTCTCGTGGGACCGCGTACGCAGCGGCGCCGTCGGATCCGTCGAGGGCATCGAGGCAGCCGAGCCGCTCTTCCCGCGCATCGAGCTGCCGTCCGTCGCTGCGTGATCGACACGCACGCGCATCTCGACGCGCTCGAGGATCCCGGCGACGCCGTCGCGCGCGCACGCACCGCCGGCGTGTCGCGGATCCTCACCGTCGGCACCGACGTTGCAGGCTGCCGCCGCGCGCTCCAGCTCGCCGACGCGCATGAAGGCGTCTACGCGATCCTCGGCATCCACCCACATGCCGCGAACGACGCGACCGCCGCCGACGTCGCCGAGGTGCAGTCGCTGCTCGCGCACCCGAAAGCAGTCGGCGCAGGAGAGATGGGCCTCGACTGGTTCCGCGACTACGCGCCGCGCGAGAAGCAGCTTTCGCTGTTCGAGGCGATGCTCGACGTGGCCCGCGAGACCGGCAAGCCGGCGGTCATCCACACCCGCGCGGCAGACGACGACACGGTCGCCGCGCTTGAGGACTTCGGCGGTCGCGTCGTGCTGCACTGCTTCTCCTCACCGCACCTGCTCGAGCCCGCGCTCGAGCGCGGTTGGTACGTCTCGTTCGCCGGCAACGCAAGCTTCCCGAAGGCCGTCGACCTGCGGCTGGCCGCGCGCGAGGTGCCGCCCGACCGCATCCTCGCCGAGACCGACACGCCGTACCTCGCGCCGCAGCCTGTCCGCGGCAAGCGAAACGAGCCCGCGTACGTGATGCACACGCTCGCCGCTCTCGCGGAGGCGCGGAACGAGGATGCCGCCGAGCTCGGACGGCAGATCGACGCCAACGCGACCGCGTGCTTCTCGCTGTGAATGTCGTGCCGAAGAAATCGCTCGGCCAGCACTTCCTGGTCGACGAGAACATCCTCGGCGTGATCGGTCGGCTCGCCGAGCTCGACCCGCGCGACGTCGTGCTCGAGATCGGGCCCGGGCTTGGAGTGCTCACGCGCTACCTCGCCGAGCACGTTGCGCGCGTCCACGCCGTTGAGATCGACTCGTCGCTCGAGCCTCATCTCCGGGAGATCGATGTCGTGCTCCACGTCGGTGACGCGCTGCAGCTCGACCTCGCCGCGCTCGCGCCGGACGCGACGAAGCTCGTCGCGAATCTCCCGTACAACATCGCGACGCCGCTGCTGGTGGAGAGCCTCGACGGCCTCCCGCACATCGAGCGCTGGTGCGTGATGGTGCAGCGGGAAGTCGCCGACCGCCTCTTCGCGGCGCCGCGCACGAAGGCATACGGATCCGTTTCGGTGCTCGTGCAGCTCGTGTGCGAGCGCACCGGCTTTCATCCGGTCTCGCGCACCGTGTTCCGTCCGGCGCCGAACGTCGACTCTGCGCTCGTCGCCTTCCGCCGCGTCGCGCTGCCGGACGGCTTTGCCCGCGTGAAGCAGATCGTGAACGCGGCGTTCGCGCATCGCCGCAAGACCCTCCCGAACTCGCTCGCGCTGTCGGGTGTCGCCACGCGCGAGCGGGCGGCCGCCGCGCTTGTCGCGCTCGGCCACGACCAAGCCACGCGGGCGGAGGCGCTCGAGCCGCATGAGTTCGTCGAGCTCACGCGAGCGCTCGCGTGAGAGCGCCTGCCCCCGCGAAGATCAACCTCGCGCTCGTCGTCGGGCCGCAGCGCGAGGACGGCAAGCACGAGGTGTTGACCGTGTTGCAGCGCGTCGGCCTGTCCGATCGCATCGACCTCGAGCCGGCGCCTGCAACGAGTGTCGAAGGCTTCCCTGACGACACGCTCGTGCGCGACGCGCTCCGGCTCCTCGGCGACCGGGCAGGCACCAGCACCGGCTGGCACGTGCGCATCGAGAAGAAGATCGCCGCCGCCGCGGGGCTCGGCGGCGGCAGCTCGGATGCGGCGACCGCGCTCCGCCTCGCAAACGCCATGCTCGACGTGCCGCTCTCCCTGCAGGAGCTGCATCCCATCGCCGCACAACTCGGCTCCGACGTCCCCTTCTTCCTCTACGACGGCCCGCAGCTCGCGTCGGGCGACGGCGCGATGCTCGAGCTGCTCGAACTCCCGCAGGACTTCTTCGTCGTCCTCGTGCTCCCGGACGACGCGGTCAAGAGCTCGACCGCCGATGTGTATGCAGCGTTCGACGCGCGCAACGGCGCGGACGGATGGGACGAGCGGCGTGGCGCGCTCAGCAGAGCACTCGAGGCTGTTCGCCGCCCGCGCGACCTCGCGGCGTTGCCGCGGAATGACCTCGCGGAGTCACCGGTCTCGGAGCGACTGCGCGACCTCGGCGCCTTCCGCGCGGACGTCTCGGGCGCGGGCCCGGCCGTCTACGGGCTGTTCCACCACGAACAGCACGCGAAGTCCGCGCGGCGCGCGCTCGGCGGCCTTGGGCGCACCTGGCTGACGGCACCTGCGTGGTACGGTTGACAACGTGTTGAGCGAGTCGCACAACGCGATCGCGGCACCGAGCAAGACCGGCCGGTGGCTCCACGAACGGCGGACTCGGATCGCCCTCTGGGTGGCCGCGATCGAGGCGATCCTCGTCGCCATCTTCCACGACGTCTCGCAGATCACCATCTTCGTGCTCGCGGGCATTGCGGTGCTCACCTACGTCTATGCGGGCAGGCGCACGCGGTCGGACACATTCCACCAAGCCTCGTGGATCTTCGCGGTGTCGCAGCTGCTCGCCGCGCTGGCCGCGATCTTCGCCTTCTTCATCTTTTGGCTGGCGATCATCTTCGTGGCGATCTTCGCCGTCGTGGCGCTCTTCTACGTCTTCACGGATCGTCGTTAGAGTGAGCGGCGCCCTGGGGCGTGGCCAAGCGGTAAGGCAACGGGTTTTGGTCCCGTGATCCCAGGTTCGAATCCTGGCGCCCCAGCTCGGTACTCAGTCACCCTTCTTTCGAACACATGGCGGATGACCTCGCAGCGGTGGTGATGGCCGGAGGCCTCGGCACGCGCATGAAGAGCGCGACGCCGAAGCACCTGCACCCGCTGCTGGGGCGGCGGATGGTCGACTGGGTGATCGACGCGGCGCGCGACGCAGGCGTGACCCGTGTCGTCGTCGTCGCCTCGCCGGAAATCGTCGACGCGTTCGACGGCCTCGAGGTCGCGGTGCAGCACACGCCGCTCGGCACGGGCGACGCCGTGCACGCAGCGCGCGACGCACTCGCAGAAGCCCGCGGAGACGTCCTCATCCTGAACGGCGACGTGCCGGGACTGACGCAAGAGACCGTGCGTGCACTGATCGAGACACACACCGGCGAGCAGGCCGCGGCGACGGTGCTCGCGTTCGAGGCTGCTACGCCGCGCGCGTACGGCCGCATCCTCCGTGACGCCAAGGGCAACCTCGCGCGGATCGTCGAGGCCGTGGACGCCTCCCCCGAGGAGCTGGAGGTGCGCGAGGTCAACTCCGGCATCTACGTCTTCCGGGCCGAGAAGCTCTGGCCCGTGCTTGACCGGCTCGAGCCGCACAACGCACAGGGTGAGCTCTACATCACCGACACGCTCGGGTTGCTCGTCGACGACGGCGAGCGGGTCGCGGTGCACACGGCCGAGACGGCGTGGGAGGTCGAGGGCATCAATACGCGAGTCGAGCTCGCGTTCGTCGCAGCGAAGCTCCGCGATCGGATCAACGAGGCGCACATGCTCGCCGGCGTCACGATCGTCGACCCGGGCTCGACCTGGATCGAGGCGGGCGTCGAGCTCGAGCCCGACGTCACGATTCATCCGTTCACCGTGATCCGCGGCGGCGTCCGCATCGAGGCCGGCGCCGAGATCGGCCCGTTCGCCTACCTCCGGCCGGGCTCGGCGGTCGGGCCGCGGGCGAAGATCGGCACGTTCGTCGAGCTCAAGAAAACGACCGTCGGCGCGCGGACGAAGATCCCGCACCTCTCCTACCTCGGGGACGCGGAGATCGGCGAGGATACGAACATCGGCGCGGGGGCAGTCACCGCCAATTTCAAGCACGAGCCGGGCGTCCCGAAGCAGCGGACGACGATCGGTCGCAACGTCAGGACCGGCATCAACAATGTCTTCGATGCTCCTGTCAGCATTGGCGACGACGCTTGGATTGCGCCGGGTGCGGTCATCACAGATGATGTCCCTCCCGGATCGCTCGCCGGGTTCGCGCCTCGGCAGGAAACGAAAGAAAGCTGGGTATACGACAAGCATGGAAAGCGTGACAGCTGAGCTCGCCCTGCCCGGATTGGAGGGGCCGACGACGATGACGCAGCCGATGCCCGGCCATTGGATCGAGCGTGGTCCGCAGAAACGGCTGATGGTCTTCAGCGGCCGCTCGCATCCCGACCTCGCTGGTGCGATCGCGCAGCAGCTCGGCCTCGAGCTCGGCGACGTGCAGCTCGACACGTTCAAGAACGGAGAGACCTACTGCCGCTACGAGGAGTCGATTCGCGGCGCGGACGTCTTCCTCGTCCAGACCGGCTGCATCCCCGTGGACGAGCACCTGATGGAGCTCATGTTCATGATCCAGGCCGCCAAGCTTGCGTCGGCCAAACGGATCACGGCCGTGATCCCGCTCTTCCCGTACGCGCGCCAGGACCGCAAGGCGAAGCCGCGCGAGCCGATCTCCGCGCGCCTCGTCGCCGACATGCTGCAGCTCGCGGGCGCCGACCGCGTCCTGACGATGGACCTTCACGCCGGCCAGATTCAGGGGTTTTTCACGATCCCGGTCGACCACATGACTGCGCTGCCGCTCTTTGCACGCCACTTCCGCGATCTCGGCATCATCGGGTCGGACGTCGTCTCCGTCGCGCCCGACGAGGGTCGCGCGAAGATGGCCGTTCGCTTCGCCGAGATGATCGAAGCCGAGTTCGCGATCATGCACAAGACCCGACCGGCGCACGACACGGTCGAGGTGACGGAGATCACGGGTCGTGTGAAGGGCAAGACCGCGGTCGTCGGCGACGACGTGATCATGACCGGCGGCACGCTCATCGCGAATGTTCACGCCTTGCGCGAGCAGGGGGTCAACGGCGTGTGGGTCTACGCGACGCACGGCGTCTTCTGCGACAACGCGCTGCGGAAGTTCCACGACGTGCCGATCGACGGGATCGTCGTCACCGACACCGTGCCGATCAACCCGGTCGAGATGCCGCCGAACATGACGGTGCTTCCCGTAGCGCCGCTGCTCGCCGAGACGATCATGAACGTCTTCGCCGACGACTCCGTGTCGGCGATCTTCGGCGGCGAGAACCAGCTCTTCTGAAGCGCGTCCTCGCACTCGTGGTCGTCGCCGGCGCGGTCGCGGCGACGGCGCACGCCGGTCCGCGCGCGACGCCGACGCTCGGGCAGCTCGTCGGGCAGCACCTGCTCGTGCGCATGCAGGGCTCGACACCCTCCGCTCTCGTTCCTGCGCCGGATCAGGACGGGGCAGATCGGCGGCGTCGTGCTCTTCCAGAACAACGCGACGGCCGCTCAGGTGCCGGCACTCGCCGCGAAGCTGCAGGCACCCGCCCGCGCCGGCGGTCAGCTGCCGCTCGTGATTGCGGTCGACCAGGAGGGCGGTGTCGTCAAGCGTTTGCCGGGGCCGCCGACGCTCGCGCCGAGCGCGATGGGCAGCGCCGCTGTCGCACGGGCGCAGGGCGTTGCGACCGGCCGCTATCTGCGCGGGCTGGGGATCAACGTCGATCTCGCACCAGTGCTCGACGTGCCAAGTGGCCGCGCGGACTTCATCTTCTCGCGCGCATTCGCGACGTCGCCCGCCGCCGTCGGCTCGCGCGGCGTTCCGTTCGCGCAGGGCCTCGTCGCCGGTGGCGTCGCCGCGACCGCAAAGCACTTCCCGGGCCTCGGCCGGCTCACGGAGAGCACCGATTACGCACCGCAGACCGTGCGCGCCTCGAAGGCGGCGCTCGGCGGCGACCTGATCCCGTTCAAGAAGGCGATCGCGGCAAGCGTGCCGGCGGTGATGGTCGGCACCGCGGTCTATCCCGCGTACGGCGACGACCTTCCGGCCGCGTGCTCCGCCGGGATCGTGACGCGGCTGCTCCGGGGAAGCCTGCACTTCAAGGGCGTCGTGCTGAGCGACGACCTCGACACCGCGGGCGTTTCGCCACGCATCCCGCCGACGCAGGCGACCGTGCAGGCGGTGAAGGTCGGCGTCGACATGGTTTACATCGCCGGCGTCAACGGCAGCGGCGGCGACGCGATCGGCGAGCAGGCTTACGCGGCGCTGCTGCGTGCGGCGAAGGACGGGACGCTGATCCACAGCGCGCTCGTCGCGTCATACACCCGCATCGCAGCGTTCAAGAGCCGTTACTGACGCGCGGGCTGCGAGCGGCGGCTTGCTGTTTCGGGAGCATCGGCTGCGTCCGAGCGACTCAGCGGAGACTCTGCTGTCTCGAGCCAAGCGTGGGCGGCCCGGAGAAGGGCGTCACCGCGTGCGATGTCTGCCGTCGTGCGGTTGTCGAGCTGGTCGACGATTCGCTCTCGGTCCGCTCCAGCGATCTTGTGGAAGAGGGCCGCGTGACTGAGCGCGTGTGCCTCCTTGAGCGGCTCCGCCGACATGATCAACTCGACCATCGTCTCGGCAATCGCCGCGTTATCGGCGATCCCAGCGACCGTCCACGCGCCGACCGCGCGTTGCGAGCCAGGCTGTCGCGCCGACCGGGCGATGACGACGAAATCGTGAGGACCGAGGATCGTGAGGGAACAGTCTGACAGCGTTGCTAGCGACGTGCGGCGGCGATCCGCGCGGCAGCGAGCTGCTCCGCTGCCGCCGCGGGCGTGATGCCCTCGCGCTGGGCTCCTGCGAACACCTGCCGCAGCGTGTCGCCGATCTTCGCCAGCCTGCGCTGCAGCTCGTCCTCGTCCCAGCCCTCGTCCTCGAGCCCGACGAGCTGGATCACGCCGCCCGCGTTCACGACGTAGTCCGGCGCGTAGAGAATGCCGCGCTCATGCAATCGCTCTGCGTCCGCCGGCGTGGCGAGCTGGTTGTTCGCGGAGCCCGCGACGATGCGGCACGGCAACGCCGGGATCGAGTCTGCGTTCAACGTGCCGCCGACCGCGCACGGCGAGTAGACGTCGCACTCGGTCGACAGCGCGTCGCCGGCCGGGACGAACGTCCCGCCCGCCGCCGTCGCGCGCGCCTCGTCGACGTCCGACACGAGCACCTCTGTGCCCTCGGCGTCAAGCAGCTTGACGAGGTCATGTCCGACGGCACCGACGCCCTGGACGAGCACACTGCGAGCATCCAGATCCGGCGAGCCGAAGACGTGCTCGACGCTTGCCTTGATCCCGTGCAGCACGCCGATCGCCGTCCCGCGGCCGCTGTTGCCGCCGGCGCCG
Source organism: Gaiellaceae bacterium (assembly GCA_036496545.1). Lineage (GTDB taxonomy): Bacteria > Actinomycetota > Thermoleophilia > Gaiellales > Gaiellaceae > Palsa-739. Next base: position 37,737 of record DASXKX010000003.1, read on the forward strand.
GTTGTCCCGTACACCCACGGGCATCGCTCCTTGACGACATCGAGATCGGCGGGGGAGATGTTCATGTCGCCGGCGGTGCGGTATGTACCCCCGAGCGACGCGACGAGCTCGCCGTACCGCAGCAGGAGCGTGCGGCGCGCGTCGCCGGTCGGCAGCTCCGGCACCGCGAGCACTGCCTTGCCGCCGCCGCGCTCGTCGACCGCGACGGCCATCTTCACGGTCATCGCCTGCGAGAGCCGCATCGCGTCGGCAAGCCCGTCGGCCGGCTGGTCGTAGACCCGCATCCGCGTCCCGCCCCCGGCGGGGCCGCGTGCGGTGGAGTGCACGCATACGAACATCCAGGCGCCGCTCGGCTCGTCGTAGCGGATCACCGCCTCCTCGCCGTCCCAGCGCCGCAGCAAGTCTTCGAACACACCGGGATTCTGCTGATCGCGAGCAGGGTTCCGCTACACTCACGCGCCGGAATGGCCGGAGAACGCACGACATTGACGGTGCAGGCACGCGAGAGCCTCGGCTCGCGGAACACGCGGCGCCTCCGCAAGCAGGGCCTCATCCCGGGCGTGCTCTACGGCCGCGGCGAGCCGGTCGCGATCTCGATCGAGGAGCGCGAGCTACGCCGCGCGCTGACCGGCGCGGCCGGCCTGCACTCGATCCTCGACGTGCAGATCGACGGCAAGGGCTCGTCGCACGCGTCGATTCTCAAGGACTACCAGGTGGACAAGGTGCGCGGCGGCGTCGTGCATGTCGACCTGCAAGAGGTTCGGCTCGACCAGACGATCACCGCCTCGGTGTCTGTGCACCTCACGGGCGGCGACGACGCGCCGGGCGTGCGGGAGGGCGGCGTGCTCTCGCAGCCGCTGCGCGAGATCCAGGTGGAAGCGCTGCCGCTCGAGATTCCCGAGCACATCGACCTCGACGTCTCGCACATGGCGACCGGCGACACGCTGCGCATCTCGGACATCACGGTCCCGGAGGGCGTCACGCTGCTCGACGATCCGGAGACGGTCATCGCGACCGTCACTGCGCCGACGCGGGAGATCGTCGAGGAGGAGGCCGAGGGCGAGGAGCTCGCCGAGGGCGAAGAGGGCGCCGAGGGCGCTGCCGCCGAAGGCGAAGCGGCCGAGGGCGAGCCGGAAGCAGACGCTTCCGGCGGCGAAGAGTCCACCGAGGGCTAGTCGTCCATGCGGCTCTGGCCCCGCCGTCAGGGGTCGTCGCTTGACCTGCTCGTCGTTGGGCTCGGCAACCCAGGGCGCGAGTACGCGCGCAACCGTCACAACGTCGGCCACCTCGTCGTCGAGGAGCTCGCGCGCCGGCACGACGGCACGTGGCGCTCGAAGTTCTCGGGCCAGCTCGCGGAGATCCGGCTCGACGGCCACAAGGTCGCGCTGCTGAAGCCGGAGACCTACATGAACGAATCCGGGCGCGCGGTCGGCGGCGCGGCGCGCTTCTACAAGCTCGAGCCGAGCGAAGTCCTCGTCGTGCACGACGAGGGCGACTTCGATCTCGGCCGCCTCGAGCTGAAGGCGGGCGGCGGCTTGGCGGGCCACAACGGGCTGCGCTCGATCGCGCAGCACCTGAAGACACAGGACTTCTTGCGCCTCCGCATCGGCGTCGGCCGCCCCGAGCGCGGCGACCCGCGGCCGCTCGCCGACTACGTGTTGTCGGACTTCGAGCCGGCGGACGACGCCGAGGCGCTCGTTGCGCGCGCCGCCGACGCCGTCGAGCAGCTCGACGCCGACGGGGTCGAGCAGGCGCAGCGGGTCGTCAACAGACGGTAGGCCAGTACGATGACCCCGGCGGAACCACGTGTTCCGCCCGTTGTCATGGACCGGCCGGTACTTCACGCGTTCGTCCGCGAGCTCGCGGAGCATGAGCGCCTCGGCGAGTTTGCCGAGGCGCTGCCGACCCATGCGCGCGTGTCGGAAGCTGCGCTCCCGGTCGTCCTCGCCTCGCTGCACGAGCGGCTTGCGCGGCCACTCGTCTGCCTGCTCCCCGAGGACGCCGATGCGCGCGACGCCGCCGAGGCGGCGGCCTGGTTTCTCGGCGACGACGTCGTCGGCTACATGCCCGCGCGCGGCGTCCGCTGGGACTCCGGTCTCGAGCCACCGCCGCATCTCGTCGGCGAGCGGGCCCGCGCGCTCGACGTCCTCGCCCGCGGTGGGCTGATCTGCGCTTCGGCACACGCGCTCTCCGAGGCGATGCCGCCGCCCGGGACCCGCCCCGAGCCGATCGCGCTCGCCGCCGGCGCGGAGCTCGGCGTCGAAGGCTTGTCGGAGTTGCTGTCACACGCCGGCTACGAGCGGGTCGAGCGGGTCGACGACCGCGGTCAGTTCGCCGTCCGCGGTGGGCTCATCGACGCGTTCCCGACGACGGGCCGCGAGCCGCTGCGCGTCGAGTTCTTCGGTGACGAGGTCGAGTCGATCCGCGCGTTCTCGCCGTTCACGCAGCGGGCGCTCCATCCGGTCGAGTCCGCGACGATCTACGCCGCCGCTGAACGCCGTCTCGACGCCGTCGACGAATGGCACGGCGAAGAGGGCGAGATCCGCCCGGTGCCGGGCGACCTCGTCCCGCCGCTCGACCGCGCGCCCGATTTCGTCTTCCAGCCCGACGACGTGCGGCGCATCTGGAGCGAGGACTACCTTGCGCCCGTCTCGCTCGAAGGGGCGACCGAGCTCGACCCGTTCCCGCAGGGCCAGCCGTTTGCATTCGAGGCGACGCGACCCGCGATCGCCGCGCGCGGCATCGCCGAGGCAGAGTCCGAGCTCACACAGCTCGTGCGCGCCGGTCAGCGCGTCGTCGTCGCGTTCCCGCACCGCGGCGAGGCGCTGCGCACGCAGGGAATGCTCCGCCGTGTCGACGCGCGCGTCCTCGAGCCGGGCGACGATCTGCCCGACGAGGCTGACCTCTTCTTCGCGATCGTTCCCGCGCGGCGCGGCTTCGTCTGGCGCGAGCTCGGCCTCGTGCTGCTGCCCGATCACCAGGTGTTCCGGCACCGCGTGCCCCGCGAGCGGCGCATCGGCGGACGCGCACTGCAGTCGTTCGCCGACCTGCGCACGGGCGACTACGTCGTGCATGAGGATCACGGCGTCGGCAAGCTCCTCGGCTTCGAGACGAAAGAGGTCGCGGGCGTCACGCGCGACTACTTGCTGCTCGCGTTCCGCGGCGACGACCGCCTTTACGTCCCACACGAGCAGCTCGGCCGCGTTTCCCGGTACGTCGGTGCCGACGCGAAGTCACCCGCGCTGTCAAAGCTCGGCGGCAAGGCCTGGCAGTTGCTCAAGTCACGCGCGCGGGAGTCCGTGCAGGAGCTCGCGTCCGACCTGATCGCGCTGTACGCGCAGCGCCAGACGCGTCAAGGCATCGCATATGACCTCAAGAGCGAATGGCTTGAGCAGCTCGAGGCCTCGTTCCCGTACCGCGAGACGCCGGATCAGGAGAACGCAATCGAAGCGGTCAAGGAGGATCTCGAGGAGGCGACGCCGATGGACAGGCTCGTCTGCGGAGACGTCGGCTTCGGCAAGACCGAGGTCGCGGTGCGCGCCGCGTTCGCGGTCGCGGTGAACGGCAAGCAGGTGCTGATGCTCGCGCCGACGACGATTCTCGCCGAGCAGCACTGGAATACGTTCCGCGACCGTTTCCGCGATTTCCCGGTGCGCGTCGAGATGGTCTCGCGCTTCCGCGCGCCGAAAGAGGTCAAGAAGGTCCTCGCAGAGTTCAGCGAAGGCAAGGTGGACGTCCTGATCGGGACGCACCGTGTGCTCTCGCGCGACGTGATCCCGAAGGAGCTCGGGCTCGTGATCCTCGACGAGGAGCAGCGATTCGGCGTCGCGCAGAAGGAGCTGCTGAAGTCGCTGCGGCTCGAGGTCGACGTGCTCACGCTGAGTGCGACGCCGATTCCGCGCACGCTGCACATGTCGCTCGCCGGGATGCGCGACATCTCGATCATCGAGACGCCGCCGGAAGGCCGCCGCCCGATCCGCACGACCGTCGGCGAGTACGACGAGGAGCTGATCAAGCTCGCGCTCGAGCGGGAGAAGGAGCGCGACGGCCAGGCGTTCTACCTCCACAACCGCGTCGAGACGATCGAGGAGGCGGCAGAGAAGGTGCAGCAGCTCGTCCCGGGCGTCCGCGTGCTCGTCGCGCATGGGCAGATGCGCGAGAAAGAGCTCGAGGACAAGATGCACGCGTTCCTGCGCGGCGACGCCGACGTGCTTGTGTCGACGACGATCATCGAGTCCGGCATCGACATCCCTCAGGCGAACACGCTGATTGTCGAGCGCGCCGACATGCTCGGCCTCGCGCAGCTCTACCAGATCCGCGGCCGTGTCGGCCGCTCCGACCAGACCGCGCACGCATACCTCTTCTACCCCGACGCCCAGGAGCTGACGCAGGAGGCACGCGCGCGCCTCGCGACGCTCGCCGACCACACGGAGCTCGGTGCAGGCTTCGCGATCGCGATGCGCGACCTCGAGATCCGCGGCGCCGGCGAGCTGCTCGGTGCAGAACAGTCGGGCCACGTCGCCGCCGTCGGGTTCGAGCTCTACGTCGAGTTGCTGAACGAGGCTGTCGCCGAGCTACAGGGACAGCGGCGCGTCGCCGCGCGGCCGGTGCGTGTCGACGCCCGGATCGACGCGTACGTCCCGCAGCAGTATGTGGGCTCGGAGGCGCTGCGGATCGACATCCACCGCCGTCTCGCGCTCGCGGACACCGAGGACGAGCTGCGCGAGCTCCAGGCGGGGCTCGAGGACCGCTACGGCCCGTTGCCGGAGCCGGTCGAGAACCTGTTCGCGATCCAGGAGGCGAAGATCAAGGTGGCGCTCCTCGGCGCCGACTACCTCGTCTTCCGCGGCGGCAAGGCCACCGTGGGTCGGCTCGTCCTGGGATCGGGCGAGCTGCAGGAGCTGAGAAACCGCATCCATACGGCCGTCTACACCGTAGGGAACCGTGAGGTGAGCCTTCGCTCGAACGATGGATTTCCCCAAGCGCTCCGGCTGGTCGATGCTATCTTGGAGGCCCGTCAGGCGGCCTGAATGGAACGCTCGCCCGCCCGGCATACCTGCGCACTTCGACGTACTGGATGGACATGAGACTGCTTCGCTTCTTGCCGATTGCCCTGATTGCCGCCCTCGTGCTCGTCGCCGCCGGCTGCGGCGGCGGTAGCTCCTCGAGCGTCCCGTCGGACGCGGTCGCCCGCGTCGGGAGCGACACGATCACGAAGGCGCAGTACACCTTCCTGCTCGCCGGCGCCAAGCGCTCGTACCAGGCGCGGAAGGCCTCGTTCCCGAAGCCGGGGACGTCCTCGTACAAGCAGCTTTCTGACCAGGCAATGGCGTATCTCGTGCAGCAGGACGAGCTCGAGCAGAAGGCCAAGGGCTACGGCATCACCGTCACCGATCAGCAGGTGACGAATCGCCTCAAGCAGCTGAAGCAGCAGTACTTCCAAGGCAACGAGAAGGCCTACCAGGCGCAGCTGAAGCAGCAGGGCCTGACCGAGCCTGCGCTCAAGCAGGACCTGCACGCACAGATCCTCTCGGAGAAGCTCTACGCGAAGGTGACCGGGAAGCTGAAAGTCACCGACGCGGCGATCAAGCAGTACTACGTCGCGAACAAGGCGCAGTACGGCACCGCGGAGAGCCGCGACGTGCGCCACATCCTCGTGAACAACAAGGCGCTCGCCGACAAGCTCGAGTCGCAGCTGAAGGGGGGCGCCGACTTCGGGGCGCTCGCGAAGAAGTACTCGAAGGACCCCGGCTCGGCCAAGCTCGGCGGCAAGCTGACGATCACGAAGGGCCAGACGGTCGCGGAGTTCGACAAGGAAGCGTTCGCGCTCAAGACGAACGAGATCTCGGCGCCGGTGCACACGCAGTACGGCTGGCACATCATCCAGGCGGTCTCCGCGGTCAAGCCTGCGACGACGACGCCGCTCTCCAAGGTCAAGACGCAGATCCAGCAGCAGCTGCTGCAGACGAAGAAGACCGCTGCGATGACGACGTGGCTGAACGGCGTGAAGAAGGACTTCGCGAAGCAGGTCCACTATCAGGTCGGCTACGCGCCCGCCTCGACTGCGACGACCACGGCACCCGGCACGACCACTGGCTGAGCTCGAGCAGGCGCTCGTCGACCTGCAGGCGCTGACCGTTCGCCTGCGCCGCGACTGCCCGTGGGACCGGGAGCAGACAGCGCGCACGATCGTGCCGCACACGGTCGAGGAGGCGTACGAGGTCGCAGACGCCGCGCTCGCGGGTGACGACGAGAAGCTGCTCGACGAGCTCGGCGACCTCCTGTTCCAGGTCTACTTCCTCGCGCTGCTGCTCGAGGAGCAGGGCAAGGGCGATCTCGCGCAGGCCGCGCGCCTGATCCACGAGAAGCTCGTGCGCCGTCATCCACATGTCTTCGGCGACGTCGAAGCGACGACCGGCGAGCGCGTCAAGGAGAACTGGGAGCGGATCAAGCGCGAGCAGGAAGGCCGCACCGGCGTGTTCCACGACGTGCCTGAAGCGCTGCCCGCGTTGCTGCATGCGCGGAAGGTGCAGCAGCGGGCGAAGGCCGTCGGCTTCGAGTACGCGGACGTCGAAGGCGCACTCTCGGATCTCGACAGCGAGGTGGCCGAGCTGAAGGCCGATCTTGATCCGTCCGAGCTCGGCGACGTGCTCTTTGCCGCAGTGAACGTCGCACGGAAGCTCGACGTCGATCCGGAGCTCGAGCTGCGCCGCGCCTCGGAGCGGTTTCGCCGTCGCGTCGAGGTTGCCGAGGAGCTCGCACGCGCGAACGGAGAGGACTGGAGCGCGCTTCCGCTTGACCGGCAGGATCACTACTTCGACCGCGCCAAGGAGACCATTTCATGAGTCGCATAGCCGACGTCCGCGCACGCCAGATCCTCGATTCCCGCGGCAATCCGACCGTCGAGGTCGACGTCCTGCTCGAGTCGGGCGCAGTCGGCCGCGCCGCGGTCCCATCTGGTGCATCGACGGGCGTGCACGAGGCGGTCGAGCTCCGCGACGGCGGCGAAGCCTGGAACGGCAAGGGCGTCGAGAACGCCGTCGCGCACGTCGCGGGCGAGATCGCCGACGAGGTGCGCGGTGTCGAGGCGACCGAGCAGGAGCTGGTCGACAGGCGACTGATCGCGCTCGATGGAACACCGAACAAGGGACGGCTCGGCGCGAACGCGATCCTCGGCGTCTCGCTCGCCGTTGCGAAGGCCGCGGCCGCCGATGCCGAAGAGCCGCTCTTCCGCTACCTCGGCGGTGACGACGCGATCACGTTGCCCGTGCCGATGCTGAACGTGATCAACGGCGGCGCTCACGCCGACAACTCGATCGACCTCCAGGAGTTCATGATCGTTCCGGTCGGGGCGGAGTCGTTCACCGCCGGCCTGCAGGCCGCGGTCGAGGTGTACCACTCGCTGAAGAAGGTGCTCGAGGAGCGCGGGCTCGCGACCGGCGTCGGCGACGAAGGCGGCTTCGCGCCGAACCTCGAGTCGAGCGAGGCGGCGATCGACGCGATCCTCGAGGCCGCGGAGCGCGCCGGCCGCCGCGACGAGATCGCCGTCGCGCTTGACCCGGCGACGAGCGAGGTCTTTAGTGATGGCCTGTATTCGTTCGAGGGGCGGCGGCTCTCCTCGGCCGAGCTTCCGGGCTTCTGGCGCGGCATCGTCGATGCATATCCGGTCGTCTCGATCGAAGACGGCTGCGCCGAGGACGACTGGGAAGCATGGAACGCGCTGACGGAGGACATCGGCGAGCGTGTACAGCTCGTCGGCGACGACGTCTTCGTGACGAATCCCGAGCGGTTGCGCGAGGGGATCGACCGCGGCGTCGCCAACTCGATCCTCGTCAAGGTCAACCAGATCGGCACATTGACCGAGACGATCGAGGCGGTGGGCCTTGCGCAAGCGAACGGCTACACCGCCGTCATGTCGCATCGCTCCGGGGAGACGGAGGACGCGACGATTGCCGATCTTGCCGTGGCGCTCGGGACCGGCCAGATCAAGACCGGCGCGCCGGCGCGCAGTGATCGCACCGCGAAGTACAACCAGCTTCTCCGCATCGAGGAACAGCTCGGGACGCGCGCGGTCTATCCGGGCTGGGACGCATTCCCACGCGCGCAACATGCACGGAGCTAGTCTGGGTCGTAGTGGCAGCTGATCGCCGAACGAAGATCGTCGCGACCCTCGGTCCGGCGTCCGACTCGCCGGAGATGCTACGGGCACTGGCGCGCGCGGGCATGAACGCGGCACGCTTGAACCTCTCGCACGGCACGCACGAGGACCATGCAGAGCGCGCCGAGCGCGTGCGCGCGGCCGAGGCGGATGTTGGCCATCCGATCGCGCTGATCGCAGATCTGCAGGGGCCGAAGCTGCGCGTCGGCGATCTCGAGGAGCCGGTCGTGCTGCGGCGGGGCGAGGACATCACCGTCTGCGCCGAGGACGCCGCGACGAACGGCGAGCTTCCCGTTGCGCCGGCGGTGATCGGCGACGTGCTGAAGCCCGGGCACGACGTGTTGATCGACGACGGCCTCGTGCGTTTGCGCGTCGGGGACGTCGCGGAGGGGCGGGCGCGGTGCGAAGTGATCGTCGGCGGCGTCGTGACGTCGCACAAGGGCGTCAACCTGCCGGGTGTGCCGCTCCCGATCCCGTCGCTGACGCGGAAGGACACCGTGGATCTCGAGTTCGCGCTCGGCCTCGGCGTCGACTTCATCGCGCTCTCGTTTGTCCGGTCGGCGGCGGACGTGCGCGATCTGCGTGCGCTCATCGAGCAGTCGGGCTCGCACGCGCATGTGATCGCGAAGATCGAGAAGGCGGAGGCCATCGACGTGCTCGACGACGTCCTCGCCGAGACCGATGCAGTGATGGTCGCGCGCGGGGACCTTGGCGTCGAGATCGGTCCGGCGCTCGTGCCGCTGATCCAGAAGCGGATCATTCTCAAGGCACTTGAGCGCGGTAAGCCGGTGATCACCGCCACGCAGATGCTCGAATCGATGGTGCATCACGCCGAGCCGACGCGCGCGGAGGCGAGCGACGTCGCGAACGCCGTGCTCGACGGCACGTCGGCAGTGATGCTGTCAGGCGAGACCGCAGTCGGCGAGTACCCGCTCGAGGCGGTCTCGTACATGGACCGCATCGCGTGTGCCGTCGAGCCGAGCATGGGCTACCGCCACGAGATTCCGGCGGCCGAGCACAACCCGACGATCGGCGGCGCGATGTCGAACGCCGCGTGCGACGTCGCCGAGGCGCTCCGCGCCGCGGCGATCCTCGTGCCTACCTACCGAGGCAGGACGGCGTCGAGTGTCGCGCGTCTCCGCCCGCAACGCCCGATCATCGCGCTGACGCACATCGACTGGGCGCTGCGGCAGATGGCGCTGGAGTGGGGTGTCACGCCGTTGCTCATCCCCGAATGCATGAACGTCGAAGAGCTCTGGAACACCTCGGTCCAAGCCGCGCGCGAAGCCGGCCTCGTCGACGCCGGCGACCGTGTGGTCATCACCGCCGGCACGCAGGTCAACTTGCCCGGCTCGACGAACGTGATCAAGGTCGACATCGCGTAAGGCCGGGCCTGGCTCCCGAAGGGTGTCTGACCCCGCCGTTGAACTGGGAGCCGTGGCGAAGAAGCGAACCCGCCGTCGCTCGCGCTCGGTCATGCTGCGCCGCTGGTTCGCGGTCGGTGCGCTCGTGCTGATCGGCCTCTTGTACTACCGCCCGCTGAAGGCGTACGTCGACGCGCACGCGCAGCTAGCCCAGCGCGAGCAGGCGGTGCTGAAGCTGAAGGACCAGAGGACGCGGCTCAAGCAGCAGCTCGGCTCCTCGACGTCGGTTGCAACGCTCGCGCGGGAGGCGCGCGCACGGCTTGGCTACGTGCGCCCGGGCGAGCACCTCTTCATCGTCAAGGGCATCAACGAGTGGCGGAAAGACGAGCGAACGAGTCTAAAGGGACACTGAGCAGGGAAATGCGTATACGCACGGATTGCACTCAGCTGCACCGGGCCGAAGGGGACAACGTTGGTTAATACGGTCGGAACATGAACCCGGCCAGGCCCGAGATACCCGCCGGCTTCGGGGGAACGAAGTTGGGCAGGCATCCCGGGCGGGCCGCAGACCCCACCAAACAGACGCCGCGCTTGGCGGAAACCAACGGTGAGTTCCGCACGCGTTAGAAACAACCGGTGGGAGGGTAGGTTCGGCGGGTCAGTTTTTCCTCTGCGGAGCGCCTGAGGCAGGCGAGGCTTACGACGAGCGACGATTTCGAGCAGATTCGAGCGGCTCTGGCTGCGCGTGAAGAGGCGTGCTGGGAACGCATCGAGGACGCGCTCTCCGAGCTCGTCGAGGTGCACGAGGTGCCCGCGGACGAGATCCGCTCGCGCATCGATGCCGCGTTGACGGGTATCTGATCGGCGCCGTAGTCCCTACAAAGAACGCGCGCAACGTTGCCGTGTATGACGGTCCACGTAGGCCGCGGCTAATGTCACTCGACCGCGAGTCCAGTACGATCCTCCCGGTGGGCGTAACAAAAGGGTCCGCCCAGCACGCCGCCGGCCTCTATCGCAGGCTCTTTGATGCGGCCCTCCGCCCGCTGCACACGGTGGAGGCCGAAGCACACCACCTTCACGAAGTAGAAAAGGCAGGCCAGAGCGGCGAGGCGCCATTCATCGCGATTCTCGGTCTCGTCCTCTTCTTGGCTCCGATCTTCGCGCTGATGCTCGGCCTGGCCTTGCTGGCGGCTTACCTCGTCGGCTAACGGGCGCTAGTCAGGCAGCTCCCGCTGACGGCGGGCCGTTGTTCGGCACGACATTCGTGCCGTTCCACTCGTAGCCCCGTTCGCGGAGCTCGGCCTTTATGCTGGCGAGGAACGCAGCCACCGTCTCGTTCTTGTGAGCGTTCTGCTGGGCCTGCCGGAGGACGCGCTCGATCCCGGCGATCTCCTCGTCGTCGAGCTCGTTCAGCATCATGGCCCATTGTGGATGCTGATCGCGCCATCGTCGCCCGTCAGCTCCGCCGCGAGCCGCGGGCGTTCAAACGCGTCGTCGTCCGCTGCCCGTTCGGCAGGCCTGCTGTCACCGAGCAGCAGCCGTACGACGGCGAGGGCGAGCCGTTCCCCACGACGTACTACGTCACGTGCCGGCACCTCGTCGCCGCCATCTCCCGGCTCGAGGCCGCCGGCGGCGTCGAGCGCTGGACGCGAGCGGCCGAGGAGGATCCCGAGCTTGCCGCGAGCCGCGCGGCGGCAGACGACGAGCAGCGCGCAATCCGCCGTGCGCTCGCAGCAGGAACGAGTGGCCGCGACGGCGGCGCCTCCCTCAACCTCGGCGTCGGCGGCGCGGGTCGCACCGGCTCGCTCAAGTGCCTCCACGCGCACGCGGCTTACGCGCTCGCGCGACCGGGCTACGTGCTCGGTGAGCGGATCGTCGCGGAGCTCGATCCGCTCTGGCCCGACGAGTGTTGCACGCCGCTAGCATCGACCGCCGATGTCGACTGACGGCACGACGCTCCTTCGGCAGGAGTGGGAGGAAGGCGATCGTGCCCTCGAGCGCGCGCGCGACGACCCTCGCCGCTACGAGCAACTGCTTGAGCAGGTCGAGGTCGTGACCGACGAGCTGCGGCGCCGGGTCGGCCAGACGTACACGCTCGGCGAGCTTGCGCTCGTCTACCGCGACGCGGAGCGGTGGGCGCGCGAGGCGGTGGAGGAGCGCGCGCCGTCGGCGGGTTGGCCGCGCGACCTTTCGCTCGTGCTCGCGGCCGCGTTCTTCGCGTACCAGCGCGGCGCGGTGGATTACCTCGCATGAGCACACGGCCGCGTCGGCGGCGCCGCACGTCGCCGCGATTCGTGCTCATCGCCGTCGCGGCCGCACTGATTCTCTTCGCCGTCGGAATCGCACTCGGCGAGGCGCTCCAGGACAACCCGAAGCCGAATCTCACGGTAACAACGACAAAAACGCTCCTTCCGTAGCACTCCTTGGTGTAAAAAACGGAAGCTTTGGCCAGATTCCCTGAAATGACCTTTCGCGACGACAGTGAATGGCTCACGCTCGGCCAGGCGGCTCGGTTCCTCGGCGTCGCTCAGAGCACGATCCGCAAGTGGTCGGATCAGGGCCGCGTCCCGGCCTTCTACACGCCCGGCGGTCACCGGCGCTATCGCCGCTCCGACCTCGAGTCGTTCCTCGACCGCTCCGGCCCCGGCGGCCGGCCGAAGTCCGGCCCGCTCGTGCTGCTCGTCGACGACGACGAGAGAGTGCGCGAGCTCGTCCGCGTCAACCTCGAGTTCGCGGGCTACACCGTCCGCGAAGCCGGCAGCGCTGACGAGGGACTCTCCGCAATCGAAGAGGCGAAGCCCGACCTCGTGCTCCTCGACGTGATGATGCCGCAGACGGACGGCTGGGAAATGCTGCGCAAGATCCAGGAGCAGTACGGCGCGGGCGCGATTCCCGTCGTGATGTTCAGCGGCCAGGTCGATGAGGACGCGCAGGCGCAGGCTGCGACGAGCGGCGCGCAGGGCTTCGTCGGGAAGCCCTTTGATCTTCAACAGCTGATCGAGCAGACGAAGCAGATCGCACCCGTCTGACCGGCTGGGACAAACGCGCCGAGCGCTGGGTCGTCCAGCATCGCTGGCAGGCTCGCGCTCGGCCTTCTGTTGTCGCTTGCGTGGCGACGGTGGCAGCCGTCTGTGCTCGTGCTTGCCGCCGACGCGGTCACGCCCTCGCGCTCGCGATCGCCTACTTCGCGGCTCTACGTCGGGGTGCACTGGCCGACCGATGTGCTCGGCGGCATCGTCGTCGGCGTGGCTACAGCTCTTCTGCTGCTCGCAGCAGCCCAGCGCCTATCAGTGCCACTGCGGCGGCGAGGCTGATGAAGATGCCGATTCCGCGCCCGGCAGTGTCGAAGAACGTGTCGGGCACGGAGATGATGCGGATCAGGACAAAGATCGTCGCGAGCGAGCCGAGCGCGATCAGCACGAGGCTCTCGGGCACCGTCGCGGGAAGCTCGATCCCCGCCTCGCGAAGGGCCTCGAGAATCAGCGTCGCGAGACCGCAGAAGAAGACGAGCTTGCCGAGCGCGCCGGTATGCCAGCCCGTCACGGAAAGCGTCAGGCCGTCTGCCTGACTTCCCGCGTACCAGTCCGTGAACGCGGAGATCGCGAGCACAAGCCCGGCGATCCACGCGAGCCGCTCGCCCCAGTAGCCCGGCAGCTCAGGCCTCGGTTGCGGCCGGTGCTCGTACGGGTCGCCGGCGGGACGCTGCGGGATCATCGGCTCGGGCGTCTGCACTCAGCGCAGTATGGGCAAATTGCCGGTCGGAAGAGCGAGAGTCAGATGCCGAACAGCCGCTGGATCTCGTGCCAGCCCGCGATCACGAACGCAAGCGTGAGCGCAAGCAGCACTGCGAGCACGATGTAGAAGCGGTACTTCGCAAGGCGGCTCTCTTCCGTTGCACGCACGCGCGCCTGCCGGCGGGCGCGGTGGTACCGATAGCGGAGCTCGATCGCTGCCGGGTCGACCGGCGTGTCGTCCTCGTCCTGGACCGGTGCTGCCATTCGGGCAGTGTAAAAGGGAGCCGGGCGTTCCGGCGATACTTCGGCCTGGATGGTCGCTCGGGCGGACAGCGAGCAATCGGGCCTGGCCGCGCTGGCGCGGGGACTCGCCTCGGCGGCGCTTCGGCCCGAGCTGCCCGAAGCGCTCGTCGACCTCGCGGAGGCCGCACGGGTGATGGCCGCGGCGGACGTCGTCCTCGTCCGCATCCCGGCTGGGGACGGGCAGCTCGAGGCGATTGCGGTCGCCGGGCCTGCGGCGCTCGCCGCCGAGCTGGAGGGGACATCTCTGCCGTTGGAGGACCTGCCGCGGACGCCGCTGTCGGGGCTCGTGGACGCACCGGCGGCGGTGCGGCGGACCGCCGCTCGGGCGGGTGCGCGCTCCGCGCTCGTGCTACCGGTCGCGATCGGCGGCGGCGCGGGCTCCTTCGAGCTCTACCGGGCCGGCCCTCGGTTCACCGCCGACGAGGAGCTCGCCGCGGAGCTCGCGGCCGGTCAGCTCGCCCTCCTCCTTCGCGCGTTCGGCGACGGCGATGCCCGGGCTGCCGAGCCGCTCGACCGGCCGACGCTCGAGCTCGCCGGCGAGGCGCTCGCCGCCGCGCTCGGCGAGACGCCTGCCGCCGCCGAAGTCGTCCGCGTCGCGGCGACCGTGGTCGGCGCTCGGGTCGGCTTGCTCTGGGAGCAGGTCGACGGCCGTCTCGAGCTCGTCGGCTCGCATGGAATCGACGTGGAGGTCGATCTTGCCGGCGTCCGCGCGCTCGCAGCCGGCGCGCTCGAGGAAGCTGACCCGGTGACGGCCGCCTCGGTCGACGGCCTGCCCGGCGGCTGCACGGTCTCGACGATACTTCGCCTGGGCGAGCCCGCGGTCGGGCTTCTGCAACTGCTCTTCGTGTCGGACTCGCCGGACGCCGAGCAACTCGGGCGGCTCCGCACGTTCGGTGTCCGCGCCGCGCACGCGCTGCGTGCGAGTGCGCGAGCCCGTTCGCTCGCCCTCGAGCTCGAGCGCACGCGTGCCTTGCTTGCGGTCGTCGGCCAGGCGACGGCGGAGCTCTCGCTTGCGCACACACTCGAGACGGCGGTCGAGCGGGTCTCGGAGCTCCTCGCCGTCGAGAGTGTCGCGGTCTACCTGCGCGCAGACCAGGACCGCCTCGTGCCTGCCGCCACGCGCTCGCTGACAGGGCCGCATGCGCGCGTCGGTGAGCGGATGCTCGAGCTGTCGTTCGGCGTGCCCGACCGTGGGCTCGTCGAGTCCCCCGACATCAGCGGCGACACGCGTCTGCGCGACGTGCGAGACGCAGCGCGCGAGGCGGGTATCGACGCCGTGCTCTCCGTACCACTCGTGGTTCGCGACGACGTGATCGGGCTGCTTGCGGTCTATCCGGAGCGAAGCCGGAGGGCGACGGAGAACGAGGAGGAGCTGCTCGGAGCGCTCGCGGCGCTGCTTGCGGTCGCCGTGCAAAACGCGCAGCTGCATGAGCGAACGCGGGAGTTGAGCCGCCAGCGGGAGGCGGCGCTCGCGTCCGAGCGCGAGGCGGCAAGACGGCTCGGCGCGCTCTATGAGATCTCCCGCTCGTTTGCGCAGGAGCTGTCGCTCGACAAGACGCTCGACGCGCTCGCGCAGACGATCGTCGATGTGCTCGACATCGATGCTGCGTTGATCGGAATGCCGGACGAACGACGCGACGTCCTCACCCCACGCGCGCTGCACGTGAACGATCCGGCGCTTGACGAGGCGATGCGCGTCATTCTCTGGCGGCCCGAGCCGTTCGGCGCTGCCGCCGTACAAGGCCTCTTCCGCCGTGCGAGGCCGTATCGCATCGGGGGTGGTCACACGCTGCTCGAGCCGTTTCTCGCAAAAGGCTGGACGGGCGCGGTCGTCCCGGTCGCGACGCCGGCGGAGACGATTGCGGCGCTCACATTGCTCTCGTTCCGTCCCGGCGACCCGATCACCGACGCGACGGTCGACGCCGCGCTCGCGATCGCCGGGCAGGCCGCGCTCGCGATCGACAACGCACGCCTCTATCAGCAGCAGAAGGAGTTCGCGGACACGATGCAGCGCTCGCTGCTGCCGCGCGAGCAGCCGCAGATCGACGGGCTCGAGGTGGGGGAGGTGTACGAGTCGTCGGCTCGCGTCGACGTCGGCGGCGACGTGTACGACTTTCTCGAGCTCGACGGGGGGCGGCTCGCGGTCGTGCTCGGAGATGTCACCGGCCACGGCGTCGAGGCGACCGCCGACATGGCGATGGCGAAGTTCGTCTTCCGGTCACTCGCGCGCGAGCATCCTGAGCCGGGCGACTTCCTCGCGTCCGCGAACGATGTCGTCGTCGACGAGATCGCGCCGGGCAAGTTCATCACGATGACCTACGTCGCGATCGACCCGGTCCGCGGCGAGGTCGCATGTGCAAGCGCCGGCCATCCGCCGCCCCGGATCGTGCTCGCGGACGGCACCGTGAGCGCGCTCGACGCGACCGGCATCGTGCTCGGGATCGACTCCGCTCAGGTATATGACGAGGTGCACGCGCGGCTGCCGGTCGGCGCCTCGATCGTGCTCTACACGGACGGAGTCGTGGAGGCGCGGCGTGACGGTGAGCTCTACGGGGCCGAGCGGCTCGACGCGCTGCTCGCCGCCGACAGCGCGCTTTCGCCCGCCGAGCTCGCGCGGGCGGTGACGGAGGACGCGCGGGCCTTCGCACGCGGAGAGATCTCGGACGACCTTGCCGTCGTCGTGATCCGCCGCACCGCTTGATGGAGCTCTTGCGCGGCGGCGGTCCTGTGCTGCGCATCGGTCACCGCGGCGTCGAGGACGGCGTCGATGTAGTCGAGCTGGACGTGATCGGAGGGCTGCTCGTCGCACACTCGCCCGCGGACGCGAGCAGCGCGCCGAGCCTGGACGACGAGCTCGAGCGCCTCGCGGCGCGCGGGCTCGCGGTGCAGCTCGACGTGAAGGAGGCGGGCCTCGGCGCGGGTGTCGCCGCCGCGCTGTCGCGACACGGGCTCAAGGAGCGGAGCTTCGTCAGCACGCCGTCGCGGTCGATCCTGCGCGAGTTCGCGGCGGTTGCACCAGCTCTGCCGCGGTCGCTCTCGTACCCCGCCGACCGGCTCGGCCTCTCGGGCCGCGCGGCCGCGGCGCCGCTCGTGCGTGCGGCACTTGCAGCGGGCCGGCTCGCATTGCCCGCGCGGCTCCCGCATCTCCTCCGCTCGGTCGGCGCGAGCGCGGCGACGCTCGATCATCGAGTCGTGTCGCGGCGGGCGATCGAGGTTTGCCACCGGCTCGGGATCGCCGTCATCGCGTGGACGGTGAACGAGCCTGTGCTCGCAACTTCCCTGGTCGAAAGCGGTATCGACGCTATCATCACCGACGTTCCGCCGATCGTTCCCGCGAGACCATCGACAACGTGAAGCGCTTCGCCCTTCTCCTACTGGCTTTGCTCGCCGCCGGTGCGTTCGCGGCGACCGTGCTCGCGGATACGGCGCCGCCTCCGACGACGACGGACACGACGACGACCGTGCCGACGCCGGCGACGGTTCCGCTCGGCGTGACGCTCGCGGGCGTGCAGATCGGCGGCCTCGCGCCGGACGCAGCCCTGCAGGCTGTGACAGCCGCGTTCAACCAGCCGGTGACGCTCCGGTTCGGCTCGACGCGGATCGCCGTCGCTCCGAGCCTGCTCGGCCTCGAAGTCCCGGTCGACTCGGCCGTCGCCAAGGCGCTTACCGTTGCGCCGAGCACGCAGCTCTCGTTGCGCGGGACGGTGGACGGCTCCCTCGTGCGGTCGTTCATCGCGAAGATCGGTGCGCGCTTCGCACGCAAGCCCGTGTCCTCGAGGCTCGTGCTACGCAACATGAAGCCGTACGTCACACCGTCGGTGAGGGGTCAGATGATCGAGGTCACCGTCGGCGTGCGCGATCTCACGAACGAGCTCGTGCACGGCACACGCGCGACGATCCTCCTCAAGGCGCGGTACAAGCAGCCGCCGGTGACACCGAGCACGATCGGGCCGGTGATCGTGATCAGGCGCGGTGACAACCAGCTCACGCTCTACAACGGCATGAAGGTCGTGCGGACGTTCGGGGTCGCGACGGGGCAGTCGATCTATCCGACGCCGCTCGGCAAGTTCTCGATCGTCGTCATGTGGAGAAACCCGTGGTGGTATCCGCCGAACTCGCCGTGGGCGGCGGGCGAGAAGCCGATCCCGCCGGGTCCGGGCAACCCGCTCGGAACGCGCTGGATGGGCCTGAGCGCACCGGGCGTCGGCATCCACGGGACACCGGAGGACGGCTCGATCGGCTACTCGTTGTCGCACGGCTGCATCCGCATGCACATCCCGCAGGCCGAGTGGTTGTTCAATCACGTGACCGTCGGCACGCCGGTGTACATCGTCGCGGCCTGATGCGGACGCTGAAGCTCACGGGACAGGTCATCGCCCTTGCGGCGGTTGCCGGACTGCTCGCGCTGCTCGTCTGGCGGCTTACGCATCAGTCGCATCCGCCGAAGATCGGCGGGCCGGCGCCCGCGTTCTCGGCGCTGCGTCTGCGTGGTGACGGAACGTTGGCTCTGCAGTCGCTGCGCGGGAAGGCCGTCGTCGTCAACTTCTTCCAGTCGTACTGCGTCCCGTGCAAGGCCGAGGCGCCGGCGCTTCAGCAGGCGTATACGCAGTACCGTAAGGACGGCGTCGTCTTCGTCGGCGTCGACTACTGGGACTCGATCGCAGAAGGTCGCAAGTTCATCGAGCACCACGGCGTGACGTATCCCGTCGTCCGCGATCCCGGCGGCTCGGTCGCCGATCGGTACGGCGTGACGGGGACGCCCGAGACGTTTTTCATCAACCGCCAGGGGCGACTCGTCGGCGATCACATCCTCGGGCCGATCAACCAGGGCTCGAATCGCTCGCTCTTCCGCGAGAGCATGGCGATCGCGGTCAAGCGGTCGTGAAGCTCGCTGCGGTCGCCGCCGTTGTCGTCGCGGCGCTCGCGGTCTCTGCGTCGGCCCTCGGCGCATGCGCGAAGCCGAAAGTCTCGCTCGCGAAGATGCAGGGCGAGGTCATGTGCCCGATCTGCCACACGACGCTCGACCAGTCGGACTCGGCGGCGGCGCAGCAGATCGAGCAGTTCATCTCGGCGCGGATCGCGCGCTGCGAGAGCGAGTCGCAGATCAAGGGGGAGCTCGTCGCGAACTACGGCACGGTGATCCTCGCCGCGCCGCCGCGACGCGGGTTCGACCTGCTCGTCTGGTGGCTGCCGCTCGGCGGGATCATTCTCGCCGCGCTGCTCGTTGCGTTTGGCGCGTGGCGCTGGCGCCGCACACGGGTTCCCGAGCCGGAGACCGAGCTCGATGCCGAGACCGAGCAGAAGCTGGACGAGCTGCTGGCACGCTTCGACTGATGGGCGCACGCCTGCCGATTGCCTTTCTCGCCGGCTTCGCGTCAGTGATCACCCCGTGCGTGCTGCCGCTCGTGCCTGGCTACCTCTCGGCGCTTTCCGGGATCGAGGGCGGCCGCCTGAGTGAGCGGGGCGCTGCGCGTCGCGTGGTCGCCGCAAGCGCGCCGTTCATCCTCGGCTTCACCGTCGTCTTCGTCGTGCTTGGCGCCGGCGCCGCCGCGATCGGCAACGTCTTCTCGCAGCGCGCGCAGACGGAGATCGCCGGCTTCGTGCTCGTCGTGCTCGGCCTCGCGTTCATCGGGCTGCTGCCTGTCCCGGAACGAGTGGTCGCGCCGGGTCTCTTGTCGGGCGCGCGCCGTCGCGGATCGGGTGCGCTGCTCGGCGGCGCATTCGCCGTGTGCGCGGCGCCGTGCATCGGGACGGTGCTCGCCGCTGTGCTCGTCCTCGCGAGCAACACGGGGACGGTGTTCAGAGGCGCGGTGCTGCTTGCCGCATACGCGCTCGGTCTTGGCGCGGCTTTCGTCGCAGCCGGTGTCGCGTTCACGCGCGCGATGACTACGTTCCGCTGGCTGCGTGACCGGTACACGTTGATTCAGGTTGCGAGCGGCGTCGTGCTCGTCGCGCTCGGTTTGCTGCTCTTCTTCCACCGCGACTGGTGGCTGCACGTCGCAGTGAGCCGCGTGCTCGACGGCATCGGGTTGACGTCCCCGTAAGGAATACCCGCGCGCGTCCACGCGTTGTTGTTCGTCGATGCAGGTCGCGGAGCTGTGGCGCTATCCGGTCAAGTCGCTGCGCGGTGAGTCGCTCGCGGAAGCCGAGTTGACCGCGGCGGGAGTCGCGGGCGACCGGCTGGTGCATGCGGTGCGCCCGAACGGGCGTGTGTTCACGGCGCGGACGCACAAGCAGATGCTCGGCCTGCACGGCGGTCTCGATGACCACGGGTTGCCGACGATCGACGGCCGGCCCTGGAACGACCCGGAAGCGTTGCGCCGCGTGCGCGCAGTGACCGAGCCCGGCGCGGAGCTCGTGTACTACGACGGCGTCGGCCCGCAGCGCTTCGACGTGCTGCCGCTCTCCGTGGCGACCGACGGAGGCGTCGAAGCGGTCGGTGTGGACCGCCGGCGATTCCGCGCCAACGTCTATCTCGACGGTGTCGAGGGCCTGGCCGAGCGCGGCTGGGTCGGTCGTGCGCTGCAGCTGGGCGAGGCTGTCGTCGGCGTCCGCCAGGTGCGCGGGCGCTGTGTGATGACGACCTATGACCCCGACACGTTGGAGCAGGACATTTCGGTGCTGCAGAAGATCTACTTCGAGCTCGGCGGCCGGACGGCGCTCGACTGCTACGTCGTCGAGCCCGGCCGAGTGCGCGTCGGCGATCGGGCCGAGCTGCTCGACTACTTCACGATTCCTAGAGAAAGGGCGGTGGGAGGTCGAGCGAGCCCGTGAGCACGACCGCCTGCGCATTGCGCAGCTGCCGTCGTACGTCCGCGACCGCAATGCCTTCGTGCCGGGGCTCGTAGCGCTCGAGCCGGCGCAGAGCCTTCTCGAGCTGGCGCGTGGTACCGACCCGATTGCCGCGCCCGGCCTGGTACCACGCGACGGCGACGTGGACGAGCCCTTGATAGAAATCCCGCTCGGGCTGGGGCGCTGCGCGCCAGGTGAGCTCGAGCTCCTCGTGCGCCGCGAAGAACCGCCCTGCGCGGAGATGCTCGAGCCCGGTCTTGTACGCGTCAGCCATGCGTTCTAACCTTGCGCCCGTGACGACGATCCTGCTGTGTGGGGTCGATCTGTTCTTCCGTGGGAAGCTCGAAGCGCTTCTGCCCGAGCATCATTTCATCACGGTCGAACACACCGACGCGCCCGACCTCGTGATCGTCGACATCGCGCGCGTCGACGCGGAGGAAGTCGCCGACACGTACCCGGATGTGCCGATCCTCGGCTTCACGAACCACAACGACACCGCCGGCCTGCGCGCCGGGCACGCAGCCGGCTTCGACCAGGTGATCGTGAAGTCCGCTCTCGTCGAGCGCGCCCGCGAGCTCGTCGAGGAGCTGGCGCCTTCAGGTTGAGGGCTTCGCTAGGGTTGGCGCTGTGACCTACATCATCGCCGAGCCTTGTATCGACATCAAAGACCGCTCCTGCGTGGACGTTTGTCCGGTGGACTGCATCCACGAGGCTGACCGGATCCTCGTCATCGATCCCGAGGAGTGCATCGACTGTGGCGCCTGCGAGCCGGAGTGCCCGGTCGAGGCGATCTTCCCCGAAGACGCGCTCCCCGATAAATGGTCTGCGTTCGTGAAGATCAACTACGCATATAGCGACGGCATGGACGTGGTGAACCAGTTGACGGATGCGTATGCGACGGAGCACAACGTCCAGAACCCGCCGCTCGAGGGGACTTAACCGCCGCAGCGGCCGATCCGGTCGACGCCCGCGAGGAGCGACGCATAACCCGGTCCCGCCCGGGTACCGTCGGGGCATGAACCCGACGAAGCTCGACCACGTCGCGTACTGGGTCGCCGAGCGCGACCCGGTCGCCGACTTCGTCACGGCGCATCTCGGGATGCACGTGATCGACCGGACGGACGCGTTCACGCTCGTAGGCTCCGATGCTCGACGCGGGAAGCTGACGCTTTTTACAGCCGACGGCCCCCGCGAGCGCGGTGCGTTGCTGCACGTCGCGTTGCGAGTCTCGAGGCTCGACGACGCGCTCGCCGCGTTGCCTGCTTCGCTCGACGTCGACCGGCCTCGCGACGGGGAGGCGTACTTTGAGGTGGGGCGGGAGGGCATTCGTCTCGGGCTCGTCGAGGCGCCGACCGACGTCGAGTACGACCTCGACCACGTCGCGCTTCTGTCCGCGGATCCCGCGGTGACGGCAGAGGCGTACGGCTCGCTCGGCTTCGAGCCGGCGGCGCCCGGTCCGTCGGGTACCCCGCGCGTCGAGGTGGGCGGAGCGTTCGTCGAGTTCCATCCCGGTAAGCCCGGCGACCCCGAAAAGCCGCTGCTCAACCACCTCGCCGTTCTCGTTGAGTCGGCCGATGAGCACATTGCCGAGGCGAACGATCTCGGCGTCGAGATCGACAACGTCGTCGACGCGCCAAACACGTACGCCGTCTTCCTGTGGGGGCCTGAGCGCGTTCGCGTGGAGTACGTCGAGCACAAGCCGACGTTCTCCCTGACCTGAGCGCGCGTTGCTGATCGCCGGCGCCGGCATGGCCGGGCTCGCCTGCGCAGCGCGGGCGCGCGAGCTCGGGCTGCGCCCGCGTTTAGTTGAGAAGGGGACGCGTCCGGGCGGCTCGATGCTTCTGTCGAGCTGCGTCGTCTGGCGGCACCTCGAGTGGGAGGACTTCCGGCGCGAATGCCCGGACGGTGACGAGGAGTTGCAGCGGCTCATCTGGGAGCGGCTCGACGACGCGCTCGCCTGGCTCATCTCGCTCGGGGCCGAGCCGGTCTGGGACGACACCGAGAATCCGCTCACGACAGGAAAGCGGTTCGAGCCGCGGGCATTGACCGCGCTGCTCGCGCAGGACGTCGAGCTCGAGACGGCGCTGCCGGCCGACGCGGACGGGCCGGTCGTGCTGGCGACGGGCGGGTTCGGCAGGCGGCTCGCCGCTGAGCGGGGGCTCCTGTTGCGGGCGAACCCCTGGAGCGAGGGGGACGGGCTCGACTTCGCGGTTGCCCGGGGCGCCGAGACGACGGCCGGCATGGACGAGTTCTACGGACGGGCGATGCCGGCTCCGCCGGCTCGGATCCGCGAGGAGGATTTCGTGCCGCTTTCTCAGCTCTACGGCAAATGGGCATGGGTGCACACGCCCACCGGGCGTGTGATCACACCGCCATCCGTCTCCTGGTCGGAGAACGATCTCGCACAGCTGATCGGCCCGAGCGCGTGGTTCGTGCTGAACGACGAGGGCTATGAAGCGGCCCGCGACCGGGTCGAAGCCGCGCGGGCGGCCGGAGGGACAGTGCTCGACGCGGACGAGATCCCGTTCGCGACGCGTCCCGATGCGAGGGTCGCGGTGCACGTGTCCGCCGCGGTCACGCACACGATCGGCGGGCTCAAAGTGGATGGGTGTATGCGTACACACGCGTATGCGCAGGTGTACGCATGCGGCGTCGACGTCGGCGGTGTGGCGACAGGCGGCTACGCGAGCGGCCTGGCACAGGCGCTCGTGACAGGTCTCGTCGCCGCGGAGTCGCTGGCTAGCCGCTGACGAGGTAGGCGCACGGCCGGCGGTCGCCCGGGAGCGGCGACGCCGCGATCTTCGTCACGCGCAGCGTCTCGCCGTCCCACTCGATCTTGGAGCCGACGCGCGGCGGGTCACCGTCCTGCTCGCGCAGCTCGTACCCCGACGGCTTCGAGAGAAAGAGCAAATGGCTCATCGGGACGGGACTCTACTCCGGCGCGGCGTAGATCGGCAGGTCGAGCTTCGTCGTCGAGCCGGCGTCGTCGTGCGCGACCGAGAGCGCCGCGCCGAGCGTCCGGGCGCGTTCCTCAAGTACCTCGATCGACCGGCGGCGCCGCTCGCCCGGAGCGTCGTCGCGGATCGTCATCACCAGAGCCTGCGCGTCGCGGGGGGCGACGACGACTGTGAACGTGCGGGGCGGGCCGCGCCGGATTGCGCCCTCGAGCGACTCGCGCACGATCTGATAGAGCGCCGCCTGCGCTCGCTCGCCGAGCACCTCTGCGGCGGAGACGTCGAGCTCGAACGTGATCCCGTGCTCGATGCCGCGGTCCTCGGCGAGCGCGTTCACCGCAGCCGCGAGCCCGTGGTCTCGCAGCACGACCGGTTCGAGGTTGAACGAGAGATCCCGGAGCTCGCCGATCGTCGTCCGCGTTCGCGTGAGCGCCTTCTCGAGCACCTCGACGGCCTGCTCGGTCGCCCCAAGCGCAAGGAAGCCGCCAACCGCGTCGAGCATCAGGGCGACGCCGGAGAGCGACTGCACTGGCCCGTCGTGCAGGAAGAGCGCAATGCGCCGGCGTTCGTCCTGCTCGGCACCGAGCACTTGCTCGGTGACCTCATGACGCCCGGCGTCGTCGCTCAATCGATGATCGCTTCGCGCAGCGCGATCGCAACCGCGTGCGTACGCGTGTCTGCTTCGAGCTTCGCGAGAATGTGCCGTACGTGGCTCTTCACCGTCTCCTGGCTGATGAAGAGCTTCGTTGCGACATCCGCGTTCGACATCCCGTCCGCGAGGAGCTGCAGGATCTCGCGCTCGCGGCCGGTGAGCATGTCGTCCTTGTCCTTGCCGGTGAGGAACGCCGGCATCAGCGCCGGATCGACATAGCCCTCGCCGCTGGCGACCTTCTCGATGGCGCGGAGCAGCGTCGCGTGCGGCGCCTCCTTGAGGATGTAGCCCTTCGCACCCGACTCGAGCCCGCGGTTGAGCAGGCTCCGCTCGCTGTACGCAGTAAAGATGAGGACGGCGCTGTCCGGCACCTTGTCCGTGAGGATCTTCGTCGCCTCGAGCCCGTCCATGCCGGGCATGCGGACGTCCATGATCACGACGTTGGGGCGCCGACGCTCGGCGAGGGCGACGGCGCTCTCACCGTCACCTGCCTCGCCGATCACGCGGATGTGCGGTGCGCGGGAGAGCGAGAGTCGCAACCCCTCACGGACGACCTCGTGGTCGTCGACGATCAGACAGGTGATTTCCTGGGTTGCCACGGTCGGCCGATCGTATCTTGCGCCTCTGACAGCGGGATAGGCTCCGGCCGTGGACTGGGTGGCGATTTCCTCGCTCGCGACCGCCGGCGGGACGCTCGCACTGGCGGTCACCACCTATTTGTCGACCCGCTCTGCGAATCAGGCAGCCCGCACTGCGGAACTCTCACTGCTCGCGGGCCTGAGGCCGCTGATCGTCGAATCGCTCGAGAGCGATCCGATCCAGCGCGTGAACTTCGTCGACCAGCGCGGCATCGTGACACCGGGCGGCGGGGCGGCGGTTCAGGTGATCGAGGACCGGATCTACGTTGTCCTCTCGCTCCGGAACGTCGGCCCTGGGATCGGCGTCCTCTTCGGGGGACGCCTCTACGCGGAGAGGCGCGGCTTTCGGACGGACGTCGACCTCGACGGCTTCCGGATGCTCAGCCGCGACATCTACATTCCGCCGGGCAAGATCGGCTTCTGGCAGATCGCGTACCGTGACAACCACGACGCCGACTACGACCCGATGCTCGAGGCGATCGGGCGCGGCGAGTTCATGGCCGACGTGCTCTACGGCGACTACGAAGGCGGCCAGCGCGTCGTCACGCGGTATTCGGTGCTGCGCGACGAGGGCGGCGAGTGGCGCATCTCGACCGTCCGTCACTCGCAGATCGACCGCGCTGATCCACGGTCACAGAGCTAGCTGCAGCTGCTCCGGGTCGGGAGGCGGCTCGAGCCGCAAGCGCCGGCGGTCGCGGATGCCGTGCGCGCGCACGAGCTCGCGCACCGTTTCGCGTGTCGGCTCGGAATCTGCCTTCGCGAGATAGCCGCTACGCCGGTACAGCTCCTCGTAGCGCGGCAGGAGCTCCGGCCAGTCGCGCTCGAGCGCGGCGAGGAAATGCTCCTTCGTCCCGGGCTGCAGGTGCAGCAAATTCGCCCACACGCCGGTCGCGCCGGCCTCGCGCGCGGCCCGAACGACGTCGGCAAGTAGCTGCGGCTTGTCGCTCAGCCCCGGCAGGATCGGTGCCATGCCGACGTTCGTCTCGATGCCGGCGTCGACGAGCACGCGCAACGCGCGCAGACGCTGGTGGGGAGGAGCGGTTCCCGGCTCGGTGCGGCGCCAGATCTCGTGGTCGATCGTCGGCACCGAGAACGTCACGGCAAGCGACGCGCGCGACGCAAGCCGCGCGAGCACGTCGACGTCCCGCACGATCATCGGGCCGCGCGTGATGATCCGCACCGGGTTCGCGTAGTCGGCGAGCACCTCGAGGCACGCGCGCGTGAGCTTGTACCGGCCTTCGACGGGCTGGTACGGATCCGTCGCCGCGCCGATCGCGACAATCTCGCGCTCCCACGACGGGCGCGCGAGCTCGCGCCGCAGCACCTCGGCGACGTTCGTCTTGACACGGATGCTGCGCCCGTAGCGGTCGTCGGACGGCCGTTCTGCCCGCTGCTCGAACGCCCGGACGTAACAGAACGTGCAGCGATGGACGCAGCCCATGTAGGGGTTCAACGACCACTTGAACCCCATGCCCTGCACCCGATTGAGCGCAGAGCGGCAAGGCTCTTCGCGATACTCGACGGGCATTTCCGTGGCCAAGCTTACCGAACACACGTTCGCTGTCCCGCAGGAGGTCGAGCCGGGCATCCTCCGGCTGACGCTGCCGCTGCCCACCGGGCCGCGCCACGTCCACTGCTACCTCCTCGAGGGCGACGACGGCTATCTCCTCGTCGACACCGGCCTCGGGTTGATGGAGACGCCGTGGGAGGACATCCTCGCCCGCCTCGACGGGCCGGTCACGCGGATCTTCATCACGCACATGCACCCCGACCACGTCGGCGGCGCCGAGGCGGCGGCCGAGGCATCGGGCGCGCCCGTCGTCCAGGGGCGGCTCGACTACGCCCAGTGCGAGCGGGTCTGGGGATCCGACGACTGGCCCGAGCACATCGCCGACTGGTTCCTGCGCAACGGTGTTCCCGCCGACGTCGCGGAGGAGCTGATCGAGTCCGGTCACGTGTTCGCCGACTTCGTCCGCTTCGCGTGGAACCCGGAGCTCGTCGAGCCCGGCGACGATGTCGACGGCTGGCGCGTGCATGCGACGCCGGGTCACGCCGACGGCCACCTCGTGCTCCAGCGCGGCGACGTCCTCATCGCCGGCGACACGCTGCTGACGCCGATCACGCCGGCCATCGGCCTCTATCCCGAGAGCCGTCCCGATCCGCTTGGCGACTTCCTCGACTCCCTGGAGCAGGTCGCCGCGCTAGGGCCGCGGATCTCGTACGGCGGCCACGGCGACCCTGTGACGAGCCCGGCCGAGCGCTGCCGCGAGATCGCCGCGCACCACGACGACCGTCTCGCGCAGACCGAGCATGCGCTCGGCGCCGAGCCCCGCAGCGGCTTCGACGTCTCGCACGACCTCTTCGGCCGCGCGCTGCCGCCGATCCAGCGCCGGTTCGCCGTCGCGGAGGCGCTGTCGCATCTCGAGCGCCTCGTCGCGCTCGACCGGGCCGAGCGGCGCGAGGACGGCCGGAACGTCGCCTATACTGCGCGCTCTTCCGGTGGACGGGCCTTCTAGTACCTGCGCCCCCACCTTCCGCAGGCGGAGGGTCGGGGCGTGACACTTGCACTCGAGCTGGTCGCCGTCGGTGTCCTGATCCTGCTGAACGGCTTCTTTGTCGCGGCCGAATACGCGCTCGTGACCGCCCGGCGCACGCGCATCATCGAGCTTCACCACCAGGGGAACCGGCGCGCACGCGCGGTACTTCGTATTACGAGCGACCCGCCGCAGTTCATCGCGGCGATGCAGCTCGGCGTCACGCTCACGTCACTGGGTATCGGTGCGCTCGGCGAGCACGCGCTCTCGAAAGCGTTCGACTCCTTTATGGCGACGGTGCTTGCCGTCCTGCTCGCGTATTTGATCCTGACGTTCTTCCACGTGGTGCTCGGCGAGCTCGTGCCGAAGGGGCTCGCGCTCGGTCACGCGGAAGGCACGGCTCTGTGGGTCTCCGCGCCCGTGCGCGCGTTTTTCGCGCTCTTCGCGCCGTTCGTCTGGGTCCTGCGCAGGGCGACCGACCTCGTCCTGCATCTGCTCGGCCTCGAGTCGCCGGGCGCAGAGCGCGAGCCGCTCTCGGAAGCGGAACTCCGCATGCTGCTCTCGCGATCGAGTGCCGAGGGCGAGATCGAGCACGAGGAGCAGCAGATGATCGACAAGGTCTTCGTGTTCGGCGACAAGGACGCCGCGGACGTGATGGTGCCCCGGCCCGAGGTCGTCGCGATCTCGGTGGACATGCCGCCCGAGCAGGCGCTCGCGGAGGTGCTCGACTCGCCGTACACGCGCTACCCGGTGTTCCGCGAGTCGCTCGACGACATCGTCGGCGTCCTCCACGTCCGCGATCTCTTCACCGCTGTGCACGACCGCGGCATCGCGGCGGTCCGCATCGCGGAGATCGTCCGTCAGGCGTACATCGTCCCGGAGACGAAGGATCTCGCTTCGCTGCTGCAGGAGTTCCGGCGGACGAACAACCACTTTGCAGTCGTCGTCGACGAGTACGGCGACATGGCCGGCATCTGCACGCTCGAGGACCTCCTCGAGGAGATCGTCGGCGAGATCGAGGACGAGTTCGACGTGCCGGAGGAGCAGATCGAGCAGGTCGACGACGACACGTATCGCATCGACGGGATGTTCCCGATCGACGAGTTCAACCAGCGCTTCAACACGGACCTCCCCGATGAGGACTTCCACACGGTCGGCGGCTTCGTGTTCGGCCAGCTCGGCCGCGCGCCGGAGCCCGGCGATGACGTCAGCTTCAACGGGTTGCGATTCGACGTGCTCGAGGTCGAGGGCAACCGCATCGAGAAGATCGCGGTTGAGTTCGTCGAGCGGCCGGAGCCACGGCGCCGTGCCGACGAGCTCCTTGAAGCCGACGACGACATCGAGTAGCAAAACCGTCACTCGCGTCCCCGCGTACTTCCTTGCGACCTGTTGTCGAGGGAAAGGGTTTTTATGCTGCGACGCCTTCTGCTCCCACTCGCGCTTGCCGGTGTATTCCTCGCCGCCGTCGCGACGGGGAACGCAAGCACGAGCAAGAGCGCCGGCCTCGTCGGCGAGTCTGGGCCGGGCTACACGATCGAGGTCAAGCTCAACGGCAAGGACCTGAAGACGATCAAAGCGGGCACGTACAAGCTCAAGGTCGAGGACAAGAGCTCGCTGCACAACTTCCACCTGCTCGGCAAGGGCGTGAACAAGTCGACGACCGTCTCGTTCACCGGCGAGAAGACCTGGACGATCACCCTCAAGCCCGGCAAGTACACCTATCAGTGCGACATCCACGCCACGCAGGGCATGAAGGGCACCTTCCGCGTCACGACGTGAGCTGGAGGGCGGCGATCTGGCCGTCGTGGATCTTCCAGGCGGCCAGGTCGTCTTGCCGCACCGAGTAGATGAGGTACGGCTTGCCTTCCCAAAGGCCGATGTTCTCGACGTCGGTGCGCGACGGGCGCGGCGGTGCCGAGAGATGCGAGTGGAAGACGGCGAGCTCGTAGCCGTCGTCCTCGAGGAACCAGAGCTCGGGATCGACGTCGAGCTCGAAGCGGTACGGCGACGACGCGCGGTTGCGCCCGCGCTCGTAGCGTTCGGCCACGCCGTCGCGTAGGACGATCAGGCCGCACGCTTCGTTCGGGTCCTCCGCTTGCGCGTGCGCGACGAGCTCGCTGCGCACGGCCGCGGGGATCACCACCATAGGTTGCGCTCCATCGACGTCTCGACGTCCTCGGCCGTCCAGAAGTCGGCGCTCAGATACTTCCAGCCGGCGTCGGCGAGCACGCAGACGACGACGCCTTCCTCGAGCTCGCTAGCAAGCTTCCGCGCAACGTGCACGACCGCGCCTGATGAGACCCCGGCGAAGATACCCTCGGCATCGAGCAGCGCGCGCACGGCGAGCACCGATTCCTCGTTCGAGACGAGCACCTTGCGGTCGAGCTTCGACACGTCGAGGATCGGCGGTACGTAGCCGTCGTCGAGTGAGCGCAGGCCCATCACCAGGTCTCCCGGCAGCGGCTCTGCCGCCGCGACGACGACGTCGGGGAAGCTCTCGCGGAGACGCTCGCCGGTGCCCATGAGCGTCCCGCCCGTACCGAGCCCTGCGACGAGCACGTCGACGCGCTCGAGCGCGTCCACGATCTCGGCTCCCGTGCCGTCGTAGTGCGCGCGCGGATTCGCCGGGTTTGCGTACTGGAACGGCATGAAATAGCGCGGGTCCCGCTCTGCGAGCTCGAGCGCGAGCCGCACGGCGCCGTTCGAGCCCTCCTCCGCCGGCGAGTCGACGATCGTCGCGCCGTAGAGGCGCAGCAGCTTGCGCCGCTCCTCCGTCGCGTTCGCCGGCATCACGCACGTGAGCGGGTACCCCTTGAGCTTTGCGACCAGCGCCAGCGAGATGCCGGTATTGCCGCTCGTCGGCTCGAGCAGCTCACGGCCGGGCTCGAGCTCGCCCGCCGCCTCAGCGGACTCGATCATCGCCTTCGCGACGCGGTCCTTGACCGAGCCCGTCGGGTTTTCACCCTCGAGCTTCGCGTACAGGCGGACGGACGCCTTCGGCGTCAGTCGCCGCAGCTCGACGAGCGGGGTGTTGCCGACGAGATCGAGCAGGCTCGGGACGACGATCGAGCTAGGCACCGCCGCCGGCCATCGCCGGGAGCAGGATCACGGTCGATCCTACCGCGACAGGCGTCTCGAGCCCGTCGAGCGTGCGCACGTCCTCGCCTTCGACGTAGACGTTGACGAACGGCGCGATGTCCTCGTCCTCGACGAGCTGCGTGCGCAGGCCGGGGAAGCGCGAGATGAGATCGTCGAGCAGCTCGCGCACGGTTTCGCCGGAGGCGGGAACCTCGCGCTCGCCGCCGGTCTCGATGCGCAGCGTCGGTGGGATGCGGATCTTCGTCATGCGTGCGTTGTCCTCCCTGCGCAGAATTCGATGTAGTCGATGTACTCGGTGATGGTGGGGTGCTCGCCGCAGACCGGGCAGTTCGGGTCGCGCCGCAGCGTGACGTCGTTGAACTCCGCGGAGAGCGCGTCAAAGAGGAGGAGCCGGCCGGCGAGCGGCTCGCCGATGCCGAGGCAGAGCTTCAGCGCCTCGTTCGCCTGCAGCGAGCCGATGATGCCGGGCAGCACGCCGAGCACGCCGCCCTCGGCGCAGCTCGGTGCAAGCTCCGGCGGCGGCGGCTGCGGGAAAAGGCAGCGGTAGCACGGGCCCTCATGCGGCTTGAAGACGGTGACCTGGCCCTCGAAGCGGTAGATAGATCCGTGCACCACGGGAATGTCATGGAACACTGACGCGTCGTTGATGAGGTAGCGCGTGGGGAAGTTGTCGGCGCCGTCGACGATCACGTCCCAACCGTCGGCGAGGATGCGGTCGACGTTCTCCGACGTGATCCGCTCCCGATAGGTCACGACCTCGACGTCGGGATTCAGCGCCTCGAGCGTCCGCTTCGCGGAGTCGGCCTTCCACTCGCCGAGCCGCTCGGTCGAGTGCGCGATCTGGCGCTGCAAGTTCGAGGCATCGACGACGTCGTCGTCGACGATGCCGAGCCGGCCGACGCCGGCCGCGGCGAGGTAAAGGCTCGCCGGGCTGCCGAGACCGCCCGCGCCGATCAGGAGGACGCGCGACTGCAGAAGCTTCAGCTGGCCCTCGACGCCGACCTCCGGGATCAACAGGTGCCGGCTGTAGCGCGACCGCTTCTCGGGGTCGAGCGTCGCCGGGAGCTGCGTCGTGAATCCGTTCCGCTTCCAGTCCGTATACCCGCCGGCGAGCGAGGACACATTCTCGTAGCCGAGCTCGCCGAGCGTCTTCGCGGCGAAGGCCGAGCGGCTGCCGCCGGCGCAGTACACGACGATCGGCTGCGCGTGGTCCGGGGCGGCGTTCTCGACGCGCGACTCGAGGTTCCCGCGCGGGATGTGGATCGCGCCGGGAATCTGGCCCTCGTTCCACTCGTCCTCTTCGCGGACGTCGAGGAAGAGCGGAGGGTCGGCGGACTCGAGGAGGTCGCGCGCCTGGGCGGCGTCCACTTCATCGATCTCCGCCTTCACCTGTTGCAGCAAGTCGCGATACGTCGGCATGACTTTCCCAAATATAGCGTTGCGGCCACGGCTAGGCTGGGCGGCGGATGACTCCCCGCGTCCGCGTCCTGACGACCGTCGCGGTCGCGGCCTGTCTTGCGGCCGGCGGAGTCGTCGGGGTCACGCTCCTTCAGACGCACGGCGAGTCGACGACGGCGCCCGGCGCGGTGGCGAAGCCGCGTGCCGGGATCCCGCCGCTCTTTCTCGACTTCGGCGTTCGGGCGGACCGCGAGGCGCGGGAGCTCACGACCGCCGCCACGCTCTTGAACGGCAAGCACGTCGCGGCGGCGCGCACGATCTTCTCCCGCTACCACTCGTTGCAAGCGCAGATCGGTCTCACGTTCTCGAACTGGCCGGGCAACGGACTCGACACGCTGAAGACGCTCGTCGCGCATTACCCGCGGAGCCCGGTTGCGGGCTACCACCTCGGGTGGGCGTTCCTTTGGTCCGGCCGCGTTGCCGACGCGGTGAGGGAATGGCAGCGCGTCGCGAAGGCGTTCCCGGACTCAGCCGAGGCGGTCGAGGCCGAGAACGAGCTCTATCCGAACGACACGCCGGATTTGCCGTACCTCGTCCTGCCGGTCACGCTGCCGAGCGCCCCGAGCCGGGCGGCGCAGGAGCGAGTGCTCGCTGCGACGGCGCGCAAGCCGGACGCGGCGGCAAAGCTCCGCTACGGTTTTTTCCTCTGGCAGTTGATGCGCCCCGTCTCGGCGCAGCGGCAGTTCGCCGCCGCCGCGAAGCTCGCCCCGGACGACCCCGCCGCCCGCACCGCGGCGGCCGTCGGCCTCTTCACGAAGCGGAACCCGACCCGTGCATTCGGGGCGCTCGGGCCGTTGACTGCCGTCTTCCCGCGTGCGCCGGTCGTCCGGTTCGAGCTCGGCCTGCTCCTCATCTGGACGGCACAGCCGAAAAAGGGCCTCGCGCAGCTGCGTCTGGCGGCCGCCGCCGACCCGCACTCGGAATACGCGAGGGAAGTTCGAACCCTGCTTGCACATCTTGTGAACCATGGGACCAAGTAAAGAAAATATGAGCCGAACGGCCTATGGCGGCAGGTCCCCTGCGGCAGGCATAGTGCGGCATCGTTCAAGCAGGAGGGGGAAACGGTGAGCGGAGGGCCTGAGCAGGGTGCCACGGCTGTGGCGGACGTGCTCGAATCGGTTGAAGCCCGGACCCTGCTGGAGTCGGCGCAGGCGCAAGGCTCGGTAACCCAGGACGAGATCGCGCTCGCGCTCGACGAGCTCGACCTCGATGCCGGCCAGATCGACGAGTTCTATCGGGCGCTCGAGGAGCTGCAGGTCGACGTTGTCGGCGGGCCGGACGAAGAGAAGGAAGAGACTCCCGTCGCCGAGGCGCGCGAGATCTCGACCGACTCGCTGCAGCTGTTCCTGAAGGACATCGGCAAGGTCGACCTGCTGACGGCCGCCCAGGAGGTCGAGCTCGCGAAGCGGATCGAACGCGGTGATCACAGCGCAAAGCAGGAAATGGTCGAGGCGAATCTCCGCCTCGTCGTCTCGATTGCAAAGCGCTACCGCAACCAAGGCCTGCCGTTCCTCGACCTGATCCAGGAGGGGACGATCGGGCTCGTGCGCGCGGCGGAGAAGTTCGACTACCGCAAGGGCTTCAAGTTCTCGACGTATGCGACGTGGTGGATCCGCCAGGCGGTCGCGCGGGCGCTCGCCGACAAGGCGCGGACGATTCGCATGCCAGTCCACGTCGTCGAGAAGCTGAACAAGATCGTGCGCTCGGAGCGGAAGCTCCGCGCCGAGCTCTGCCGCGAGCCGCTGCCCTTCGAGATCGCGATCGATCTCGACCTGCCGCTCGAAGAGGTGGAGCAGATCATGCGGAGCGCGCAGACGCCGGTCTCGCTCGAGAAGCCGGTCGGCGACGAGGAGGAGTCCGAGTTCGGGCACTTCCTCACGGACGAGAACGTCCCGCTGCCCGATGAGGCGGCGGAGGTCGCGATGCGCAAGGAGACGCTGAAGAAGATCCTGTCGACGCTCTCCCATCGCGAGCGCCGCGTGCTCGAGCTTCGCTACGGGCTCGACGGCGAGCATCCCCGCACGCTCGACGAGGTCGGGCGGACGTTCAACGTCACGCGCGAGCGCATCCGCCAGATCGAGAACCAGTCGTTGAAGAAGCTTCGCGCGCTCGCCGACGCGCACGCGCTCAAAGACGTCGCTTGAGGGGTAGGGTCAGACCCGTTTGGGTCTGACCCGGCTGTTCGCTAGAACCCGAGCGCGCGCACGGCCTCGATCGCTGTGGCGTTGTCGGCCGTGATCGCGATCGTGCTCCCGCTGACATCCCAGTCCGCGAATGCGCAGCACTCGCGCTCGAGCACTGCGAGCTCGCGGAGCTCGTGCTCGACATCGTTCGCGAACTCGAGCCGGATGCCGTTCTCGAGCTGCTCGACGTCGTAGCCGCCGAGGGCGTGCCAGCGTTCGGCACGCTGTGTGCGCTCCGCTCCGTTGAGGCTGCAGGCGATGACCTTCGTCTGTTCGTTCATGTCATCGAGCGTGCCACTTCAAGTACGCTTGAAGTCAAGTGCTGACGATCGGTGAAGTTGCGGAGCGGGTAGGCCTTCGGACATCGGCGCTCCGCTACTACGAGGACGAGGGACTGCTCGAGCCGGCCGCGCGCGTCGGTGGGCAGCGCCGCTACGAGGAGGACGCGGTCGATCGCCTCGTCGTCATCCAGTTCTGCCGCCGGCTCGGGTTCACCCTGGCCGAGATCCGCGACCTGCTTGCCGATACCAACAAGCGCCGCTGGCGGCGTTTCGTCGACGCTAAGCTCGAGGAGCTCGATCAGGCGATCGAGGAGGCCCGCACGATGCGCACGATCCTGCGGGTGAGCCGGGACTGCGACTGCGTCGACGTTTCCGAATGCGCGCGGCGCTGCTGCTGAACATCAGTGTCTGAGTCCATCCGTCGGCTGTAGCGGCCGTGTCCGGAGGTGCGACCCGCTGGCGATTTCCGACGCCGGCGCTGTCTCGACCCGTGCGCGGAAACCGTCACGAAAGTGTCACGACTTGGACTCTGAGTCCAATCAGTGGCCGCTTGGGACGAGGAACTCCTCGAGCGAGCTGCGGATGCCCGTGGCGTCGAGACCGTGCGCGGCGCGGTGGTCCTGCCCCGTGCCGTAGCGCCTGAGCTCGGCGTTCTGCACGCCGAGCGCGAGCAGGCGGTGCGGTCGGTCGGCCAGCGCCCGCGCGACCTCGGCTGACGAGGTGCCCGCGAGATACGGCTCGACGAGGACCACGTCGGTGCCCGTCACGGCCTTCGCGAGCCCCTCTGCATCGAACGGCCGCACGCGCGAGAGGTAGGCGACCGACACGTCGAGGTCCGTCGTCGCCTCGAGCGTGGGCGAAAGAGTCGGCCCGACGGCAAGCACGAGCGGCGCGCCCTCCGAGCCGCTACGGATGACGCTCAGGCGCATACCGTCGGCGCGCGCTGTGTTCGACTCCTCGCTCATGCGGATGTAGACGCGGTTGTCGCCGGTGAGCGCCTGCGCGAAGGCGCGCTCGAGCTCGTTCGGATGGCCGGGAACGTCGATCGTCCAACCTGGGAGCGCAGACACGAGCGCAACATCGGCCGGGGCCTGATGCGTGCGCCCCGACGTCGACGCGTCGTACGACGCGCCCGTCGAGACGAGTACGGCGCCGAGGTCGTTGTGGCCGAGATCGAGCTTGATCTGCTCGTACGGGCGCTCGATGAGGAACGGCGTATACGAGTGCGCGACTGCGCGATAGCCCTCGAGTGCGAGCCCTGCCGTGACGCCGATCATCAGCTGCTCGCGGATGCCAACGTTGTAGAGCCGCGGATGCTTCGGCATCTGCGACACGCCGATCTCGGCAAGCACGACAGCGACGCGGTCGTCGTCCTGGAGCGCCGCGGCGGCGCTGCGGTAGAAGCGGTCACGCATGCTCATCGCCGGATGTCCGCGACAACGCAGCGCGGCCGGCCGCCTTGGTAGGAGAGCTCCGCTTCAAGCGCATCGTGGTCGCGGCCGTCGACGCGAACGGCGTCCCAGCCTTCGAGAGCGAAGCGCGCCTCGATGCCGCTCGGCCAGCCGTACGTCGCCGTGTGGTTGTCGACGACGATGCAGGTCAGGTTCTCGAGCCCGATCGTCCGGCCGGCCCACTGCACGGCCTCCCAGTTCGAGCCCTCGTCGAGCTCGCCGTCGCCGACGAGCACGAACGTCCGGCGGCCGTTGAGCGCAACACCGACGGCGAGCGGCAGCCCGTGGCCGAGCGAGCCGCTCGAGATCTCGACGCCCGGGACGAGATTGCGGTCCGGGTGATAGCCGAGCATCGACGCGAACCCGCCGAAACCGTCGAGCGCGTCCTTCGGGATGAAGCCCTTCGCCGCGAGCACGGCGTAGTACGCGACCGGGCCGTGACCCTTCGAGAGGAGAAAGCGGTCGTCCGGTCCGATGACGCGGTCGTAGAGCACCCAGAGGACGTCGAGAGTCGACGCCGAGCTCCAGTCGTGCTTCTCGTCGCCGGTCAGGCGCTGCATCAGGGGGCCCAGATCCGCATACGAGTGCTTCTCAGCGGTAGCCATGCGCGCAGGGTAGAACCTCAACTAATGTTTAAGTCAAGTGCCGAGAGAGATTTCCATCGGCGAGCTGTCCTCTCGGAGCGGCGTCTCCCAGTCGGCGCTGCGGTTCTACGAGCGGGAGGGCCTGATCGGAGCCAGGCGCAGCGAGGGCAACCAGCGGCGGTATCCCGCTGTGACGCTGCGCCGGGTCGCCCTCATCCAGGCCGGGAAGACCGCCGGCATTCCGCTCGAGCGGATCCGGGAGGCACTCGACCGGCTGCCGGTGGACAAGCAGCCGACGAAGCGCGATTGGGAGCGGCTCTCGGCCGGCTGGCGGCGTGAGCTCGACGAGCGGATCGCGGCGCTCCAGGCGATCCGCGGCCGGCTCACGACCTGCATCGGCTGCGGCTGCCTGTCGCTCCAGCGCTGTGGCCTGCTGAACCCCGACGACGTCGCTGCGGCCCGCGGGGCCGGCGCGCATTACTTCCGTCGCGATCCGGAGCCGCGTGCGTAGAGTCACGCGTCATGGACGACACCTGGCGCAGCGAACTCGCTGAATTCATCTCGATCCCCTCGGTCAGCGCCGACACGGCGCATCGCGAGGACGTCAAGCAGGCCGGCGAATGGGTCTGCGACTTCATCCGCAGGATCGGCGGCACCGCCGAGCTCACGCCGATCGGCGAGCGGGAGCTCGCTTTGGGCGAGATCCCCGCGTCGACGGATCCGGCGAACGCGCCGACCGTGCTCTGCTACGGCCACTTCGACGTGCAGCCGCCGGCGCCGCTCGACCTCTGGGAGACGGATCCGTTCGAGCTGACGATCCGTGACGAGTGGGCGTACGCGCGCGGCGTCACGGACGACAAGGGGCAGTTGTACATCCTGCTGAAGGCGGCGCAGAAGCTCGTCGAGGCAAACGCGCTCCCCGTGAATCTCCGGTTCGCGTGCGACGGTGAAGAGGAGACCGGCGGCGACACGATCGTCAAGTGGATCGACCGCGACGAGCGTGGCGCGAACGCCGGGATCATCTTCGACGGCGGGATGCTGCGCACGGACGTTCCCGCGATCGAGCTCGCGACACGCGGTCTGATTGCGTTCGACGTCACGGTCAAGACCGGCGACCGGGATCTGCACTCCGGCATGTACGGCGGCGCCGCGCTGAACGCCGTCCACGTCCTCATGCGCTGCTTCGGCGCGGTGCTTGCGGCGGAGAACGGGCTGCTGCCGGAGCCGCTGCGCGCCGGCATCGCCGCGCCGACGAGCGAGGAGCTCGCCTCGTGGGCCGCGTTGCCTCCCGGCTCCGAGGAGCTCGAGGCGCAGGGCGCGACGCCGCTCGACCCGAACGCGGGCGAGCAGTTCTACATCAGGACGTTCGCGGAGCCGTCCGCGGATGTCACGGGCCTGCTCGGCGGCAAGCCCGGGCTCCGCAACACGACGCTCTCAGTGCACGCGATGGGGCAGGTCACGATCCGGCTCGCGCCCGGCCAGGACTTGCAGACAATCGGGACGACGGCTGAGCGGCTGATGCGAGAGGCGGCGCCGGCAGGCGCGCAGGTCGACATCGCCTGGGACGGTGCGCCTCCCGGCCGCATGAATCCGGACTCGCCCGCGATCAAGCTCGGTCAGGACGCGTTCGAGCAGGTGCTCGGCGTCCGTCCGCTCCTGCTGCGCGCGGGCGGCACGTTGCCGATCATGCCCGCGCTCGAGCAGAAGGGCATCCCGACGGTGCTGACCGGGTTCGGGCTACCGGAGTCGAACGTCCACTCGCCGAACGAGCGCTTCCTCGTTCGCTACTTCGAGCAGGGCATCGATACGGCGGCAGCGCTCTATACGGCGTTCGGGGAGCTGCCGACGAGCTGATGCTCGTGGTGGCCGCATTCGAGCCACCCGTGACCGAATTCGCGCATTGCGTCGATGATCGGCAGCAGCGCTGCGCCCTTCTCGGTGAGCGTGTACTCGACGCGCGGCGGCGATTCGGGATAGCTCTGGCGCTGGACGATTCCCTCCTGCTCGAGGTCGCGTAGCCGTTCGGCGAGCGTGCGCGGGCTGATCCCGCTGCACGAGTGCTCGAGCTGAGAGAAGCGCCGCGGCCCTTCCGAGAGGTCGTGGACGAGCAGCGCCGTCCACTTCGCGCCGATGATCGCCGCGCAGGCGGCGACACCGCAGCTCGCGGCATTGTGCACTTGGTTCATCGTCCGGGCCATTACCCGGATTGTACGAACGGTTTCGGGCAGGCGTCGATTTTCGGGATCGTAAACCGGGCGATCGTCCCGAAGCCGGGGGCGGGCTTGCAGGCCTGGACGACGCCGACGTCGCAGGCCACCGAGAGGAAGATGTAGGCGTCCTCCATGCTGAATCCATGCTCGTCCACGAGGAGGCGGGCTGCCTCCTCGGCGACGAGCTTGACGGCGTCGTCGTAGGCGTCCGCCGTGGCGTGGGGGAGCCAGGAGTCGGCGAGCTCGGTCACCGGCCAGGTCGCCTGCTTGCCCTTGAGGAGCTCGAAGCGGATGTCGACCTCCCCGGCGATCTCGACGCCGGTGAAGCAGATCTCGCCATCGCCCATGGAGGCGTGCATGTCACCGACCGCGAACATCGCGCCCGGCTGACGGACGGGGAAGTAGATCTTGGCGCCCTTGCCGTGGAAGTGGTCGTCGAGGTTGCCGCCATGGCGGCCGGCGAGGCCGTTCGAGAGCTCCTCGCCGCCCGTGGCGACACCGACGACCCCGACCATCGGCTTCGCCGGGAAGCGGACGCGGTCGTTCATCCGGATCTCGCCGTTGCGCACATCGAAGAGCCGCGTGACCGGCGAC
Organism: Gaiellaceae bacterium; assembly: GCA_036496545.1. Classification (GTDB taxonomy): domain Bacteria; phylum Actinomycetota; class Thermoleophilia; order Gaiellales; family Gaiellaceae; genus Palsa-739. The sequence goes on from DASXKX010000003.1 coordinate 76,726, forward strand.
TGGACGCTGTCGATGAGCTGTCCGAAGCCGGGGATGAGCGTCGCCACACCCCACTCGATCGGGCGGACGTCGAGGATCTCCGCGATCAACGAGTCGCCTGGCTCGGCGCCGCGAACGGCGACGGGGCCGGTCGCGCCGTTGATGCGCGAGAGGTCGATGTCGGTGACGAGGTCGTCCTCGCTACGAATCTGCCCGGTGAAGCAGTCGTTCGTCTCGAAGGTGACGGTGTCGCCGGGCTCGACCTCCAGCGCGGGTTGGAGGCCGGGCCTGAACGACCAGATCACCTGGTCACGCGACAGGAAGTGCTGTTGCGGCATCTCCATCCTCCGTTTGCAGGCATTTAGTCCCAGGGCGGCGGGTTGTGCGTCCAACGCCCGCCGACCATGGTCGCCACAACGTGTACGTCGGCGAGCTCCTCGCCGTCCACCGCGAACGGATCGCGGTCGAGGACGACGAGATCGGCCAGTCGCCCGGGAACGAGCGTCCCGCGAAGCCGCTCATCGTGCGAGAGCCACGTCGGCGCGACACAGGTGGCGTGAACTGCCTGCTCGACCGTCAGCCGCTGGTCGGTCCGCCAGTGCCGGAGCACTCCGGCGACGACGCCTGCCCACGGATCCAGCTCCTCCACCGGCGCATCCGACCCGTTCGCAACGAGCGCGCCCGACTCGAGCAGCGACCTGAACGAGTACGTCCCGTCGAGCTTGTCCGCCCAGAACGTCTTCGCGAGGTGCTCGTCCGAGGGCGCATGCGTGAACTGCGCCGACACTGCGACGCCGAGCTCGGCGAAGCGCGGGACATCCTCGGGCGCCAGGCACTGTGCGTGCTCGATCCGCTGTCGCAAGCCCTTCGGCTGCCACACGTCGCGCGTGCATTCGAACGCTTCGAGTGCTTCGCGGTTCGCGAGGTCGCCGATCGCGTGCACGCCGACCGGCCAACCGGCGTCGGCCCCTGCGCGGACAATCTCCGCGAGCTCGTCGCTGCTCGTGATCTGCACGCCGCTGCCGTCGAGCATGTACGCCGTTTTCGAGCCGAGCGTTCCGTCCATGAAGACCTTCAGGTAGCCGACGCGCAACAGTGAAGAGCCGAAGCCGCTCCGCAGCGACAGAGCGCGCAGCGCGGGCAGATGATCGGCGGGAACCGACTGCCAGACGCGCAGGTTCAGCGGGCCCTGCTCGTCGAGCCGCTGCCAGAGTCCCGCCGCACCGAGCCAGCCGTCCTTGTCGTTCACGCAGGTGACGCCACGCGAGCTCGCGAGCTTCACCGCACTTCGCATCGCGTCGACGTACTCGTCGGCCGAGATCGTCATGTACCGGTCCTTGAAACGCCACGCAGCTTCTTCGCGCAGCACGCCCGTCGGCTCGCCCGCACTGTCGCGCTCGACGACGCCGCCTTCCACCTCGAGGTCACCGCCGGCAAGCGCAAGCGCTGCCGTGTTGAGCCAGAGCGAGTGGTAGTCCTTCGCGATCAGCGCAGTCGGCCGGTCCCCGGTGACGGGATCGAGATCCGCCGCGGTCGGGTCGCGCTCGTCGGGCCAATCGCCGCTCCGCCAGCCGTATCCGCGCAGCCAGGTGCCCGAGGCGCGCGCGTCGCGCACCCGCGCGACCGCTTCCGAAAGTGCGGCGCACCCGTCGAGCGCGACCTCGTGCTGCGCGACCGCCCACGTCGGGAAGTGCACGTGCGAATCGGTGAAACCCGGGAGTACGCACCGTCCTCCGAGATCGACGACCTCCGGGCTCGCGAGCGCCGTCTCATGGACGCCGACGCCACCGGCGATGCGGTCGCCCGCAATCGCGAGCGCCCGAGACTCCGGCAGCGACGGGTCGAGGGTGCGGATCACGCCGTTCTGGAGGATCATGCGCGGCGAGCCTACTGAGAAAGGAGCCGGTGATGTTCGATCACGTCGGCCTCAACGTCAGCGACTACGCCGCGAGCCGCAGCTTCTACGAGCGTGCGCTCGCGCCGCTCGGCTTTAGCGTCGTCATGTCATCCGACGAGTCGAAGTCGTGCGGGCTCGGCACGGAAGGACAGCCGGCGTTCTTCGTCACCGAGCGCGAGCCTTCGACCACGGGCACGCACGTCGCGTTCACCGCCTCCGACCGCGCGACCGTCGACGCGTTCCACGAAGCTGCGCTCGACGCCGGCGGCATCGACAACGGGCGGCCCGGCGTGCGTGAGCAGTACCACCCGACGTACTACGCCGCGTTCGTCCACGATCTCGACGGGAACAACATCGAGGCCGTTTGCCACGCGCCTGCCTGACGCTCGTCTCAGGCGGCGCCGGCGCCGACCTCCGCCGTGCAGAACGCGCAGCGCCGCGCCGCGACCGGGATGGCGCTCAGGCACTCCGGGCACGCGCGCGTCGTCGCGTCGACCGGCGGTTCGGTCTTCCGACGCTCCATCAGCGCGTTGACCGGCTTCACGACGAGGAAGAACACGGCTGCCGCGATGAGGATGAACGAGATCACGGCATCGATGAATGCGCCGTAGAAGAAGTGGCTCTTGTTGATCGTGAACGTCAGATCGCCGAAATTCGGCTGGCCGCCTATGGCCGCAATGATCGGCGTGATGATGTCGCCGACGAACGCGGTGATGACGGCGGCAAAGGCGAGCCCGATGACGATGCCCACCGCCATGTCGATGAGGTTCCCGCGGAGCAGGAACTCCCTGAAGTCGCGCACCGTGCCTCCTGATCGTGGGTTGCGGGACTCTACAAAACGGGGACGGCACCTACAATCCACGCAATGGCTTGGGACCAGCTGAGCGACGAGCAGCGGGAGATCCGAGACCTCGTGCGCGCGCTCGCCCGCGAGCGCATCGGCCCGCGCGCGGCGGACATCGACGAGTCGCACGAGTTCCCGTGGGACGTCGTCGAGCTCTACCGCGAGAACGACATCTTCGGGCTCTTCTTCGACGACCGCTACGGCGGCCTCGGCACCGGGACGCTGCTTGCGCTGATCGCGATCGAGGAGGTCTCGAAGGTCTGCGCGACGAGCGGGCTCATCCTCGCCGTTCAGGAGCTCGGCTCCCTCGGCCTCAAGCTTGCGGGTAGCGACGAGCAGAAGGAGCGCTACCTGCCGAACCTTGCGAGCGGGGAGTGGCTGTGCGCGTATGCGCTCACCGAGTCCGGCTCCGGCTCGGACAGCGCAGCGATGCGCACGACCGCGCGCCGAGACGGGGACGAGTACGTCCTGAACGGCAGCAAGCGGTTCATCACGAACGCCGGCGTCGCGCACGTCTACACCGTGTTCGCGAAGACCGATCCGGACGCAGGACATGCGGGCATTTCCGCATTCGTGGTCGACGCTGATGCGGACGGCTTCGCGGTCGCGCGCCTCGAGCCGAAGATGGGAATCAGCGGCTCGACGACCGGCGAGCTCACGTTCGACGACGTGCGCGTCCCCGCAGCCAACCTGCTCGGCGCGGAGGGCGAGGGCTTCAAGATCGCGATGCGCATCCTCGACCGTTCGCGCCCCGGCGTGGCAGCGCAGGCGCTCGGAATCGCGCAGGGCGCGACCGACTACGCGCTCGAGTATGCGAAGTCCCGCGAGACCATGGGCCGACCCATCGCCCAGCACCAGCTGATCCAGGCGAAGCTCGCCGACATGGAGACGGAGTGCGAGGCGGCGCGCGGATTGCTCTACCGCTTCGGCCAGATGGTCGACGACGGCGCCGACGACGCCGAGCTGACGAAGGCCTCTGCGATGGCGAAGCTGAAGTGCGGCGACGTCGCGATGGCGGTCACGACCGACGCGGTGCAGATCCTCGGCGGCTACGGCTACATCAAGGAGTACCCGGTCGAGCGGTACATGCGCGACGCGAAGATCACCCAGATCTACGAGGGCACCCAGGAGATCCAGCGCCTCGTCATCGCGCGTGAGATGTTGAAGGAGTCGCGCGCCTTCCTGCTCGCAGGCGTCGGCTGATGGAAGAGATCCGCCCCGGCCTCTGGACGTGGACAGGCGAGCATCCGGAATGGAATCCCGAGCTCACATGGGGGCCGGAGGTGCGCTCGTATGCGGTTCAGCTCGAAGACCTGCGTGTCCTGATCGATCCGGTGCAGCCGGCGCCGCGCGCAGACGCAGTGCTGTTGACCGTGCCGTGGCACCGCCGAGCGACGGACGAGCTCGATCTCGACGTGCTCGACGAGCCGCCGCCGGGAGTCGAGGAGCGGCCCGGGTTCTTCGCCGAGGAGCGCGCGTATTGGCTGCCGGCTCATCGCGCGATCGTGCTCGGCGACAGCTACATGGACGGGTTGCCGGCGCCTGACGAGTGGGCGACCACGGACGAGCCCGAGGCGCCGCTGCGCCTTCGCGCGCTGCTAGAGCTGCCGTTTGAGCTCGTCCTGCCGACGCACGGCGACGTCACAGACCGCGCGGTGTTCGAGGCGTCGCTCGACGTCTGACACAGCATGAGACTCGACGGCATCCATCACGTCACGAACATCACCGGCGACGCTCCGCAGAACGTCGACTTCTACACCGGCACGCTCGGGCTGCGGATGGTGAAGAAGACGGTCAACCAGGACGACCCGACCGTCTACCACCTCTTCTACGCCGACGAGCAAGGCAGCCCGGGTGCGGACGTCACCTTCTTCGAGTACCCCGGTGCTGCGAACGGGCGCGCCGGAGCCGGGATGGTGCACACGATCGTCTGGCGTGTCGGGTCCGAAGAGGCACTCGACTTCTGGGCCGACCGGCTCGGCGTCGAGCGCGACGGCGACTCGGTCATCTTCACCGACCCTGAAGGGCTTCGCCAGCAACTGATCGTCGCAAGCGTTCCCGACCAGCCGCTCATCGCCGCCCATCCCGAGATCCCGCGCGAGCTCGCGCTGCAGGGCTTCGAAGGCGTACGCGCCTACGCGCGCAATCCCGATCTCCGCACGGCGCCGTTCCTCGACGCACTCGGCTTCGAGCGCGCCGCGAACCGCTTCGACACACGCGGCGACACGCGCGGCGGCTGGATCGAGTACGACGACGCGCCGGACGAGCCGGGCATTCCCGGCGCAGGCACGGTGCACCACGTCGCGTGGGCATCGACGATGGACGACCAGGAGGCGTGGCGGCGCCGCGTCGACGACGCGGGCGGCAGGCCGACCGACGTCATCGACCGCTACTGGTTCCGCTCGATCTACTTCCGCGAGCCGAGCGGCGTCCTCTTCGAGATCGCGACCCTCGGGCCGGGCTTCACGACCGACGAGGACCCCGAGCATCTCGGCGAGGAGCTGATCCTCCCGCCGGCGTTCGAGCACCTGCGCTCCCAGATCGAGCCGATCCTCACCCCCCTGCCAAATCCGCGTGCTGCGCGCGCTTGAGCGTCCCGCCGCGGGTGACGCGGCCGGCGCGCTCGTGCTCCTCCACGGTCGCGGCGCCGACGAGCACGACCTGTACCCGCTTCTCGACGCGCTCGATCCGGAACGCCGCCTCGACGGCTACACGCCGCGCGCACCGCTCACGCTGCCGCCCGGGGGCGCGCACTGGTACGTCGTTCCGCGCGTCGGGTTCCCCGACCCGGAGACGTTCGCCGAGGGCTTCGGCGCGCTTACGGACTGGTTCGACGCATTGCCGTACCCGCCCGACGAGATCGTCCTCGGCGGCTTCTCGCAGGGCGCCGTGATGAGCTATGCGCTCGGGCTCGGCGCCGGCCGCCCCCGCACGAAGGGACTGATCGCGCTCTCGGGCTTCATCCCGACCGTCGACGGCTGGCAACCGGATCTCGACTCGCCGTTCCCGCCGATCGCGATTGCGCACGGCACCTACGACCCGGTGATCCCGGTGGAGTTCGGTCGGCAGGCGCGCGCGACGCTCGAAGGCGCCGGCGCCGACGTGTGGTACCGCGAGTCGCCGATCGAGCACTGGATCGATCCGCAGGTGATCTCGCAGCTGCGCGCGTTGCCGTTTTTCGGCGATTCGGGATAGGGTCAACGCTCCGGGTCCACTAGAGGGAGGGGAATCATGCGCAAGGCACTGATCCTGCTCTCCCTGCCGGTCCTGCTTGTGGCCCTCGCCGCGGCAGGCTCGGCCGGGGCGAGCCGCCACGTGACGACGGGCACGTCATTCAAGTACTGCGACAATCCGACATTCCCGCCGATGGAGAACCAGACGAAGGGTGGGAAGCCGACAGGCTTCGACATCGACTTTGCAAACGCGCTCGGAAAGCAGATGGGAGGCACGGCGACGTTCGTTTTCTCGTCGTTTTCCGGGCTCCTGCCCGCGCTCGGCGCGCAGCGTTGTGATGTTGTGATCAGCGGCATCTTCATCACACCCGACCGGACGAAGCAGTTCCCGGCGGTCGCCTACATGCACTCGCACCGCGCGTTGATCGTTGCCGGCGGCAACCCGAAGCACATCACGTCACCAAATGGGCTCAAGGGCATGAGTGTGGCAGTACAGGCCGGAACGAAGTACGAGCAGTACCTAAAGACGCTGAAGTCGAAGCTCGGCTTCACGCTCAACAGCTACCCGGGTGACACCGATGCGATCGGGCAGATCTTGATCGGCCGCGCCGACGCCGTGTTGAGTCAGGACACTTCCGCGGCGTATGCGATGAGCAAGCATCCGGGGAAGGTCGCGATCGGGTATCTCTTCCCGGCCACCGACAAGTTCGGCGTCTACTACCGCAAGGGTGACGCGATCGGCGGCGAGATCGCGGCGGCGATCAAGGCGCTCAAGGCAAACGGGACGATGGTGAAGCTCGCGAAGAAGTACAACATTCCAACAGGCGACGTGAAGTAGGTCGGCGAGCGCGTGCTCGCGGGCTTCAGCACCCATCTGTTCTGGGAAGCGCTCTCCTCCAGGCCGTTCTGGAGGGGAGCGCTTCTCGCGATCGAGCTGACGGTCGTGTCGTTTGCCGTCTCGATCGTGATCGGCTTCTTTCTCGCGCTTGGTCGCGCGAGCGCGCGCCGCAGCGTCCGCAGCGGCGTCTTCCTCTACACGTGGATCTTCCGGGCCACACCGACGCTGCTGCAGCTGCTCTTCATCTGGGACGCATTGCCGCAGATCTGGGGCGTCTTCCGTGAGGGGTGGTTCACGCCGTTCCTCGCGGCCGCGATTGCGCTCTCCTTGAACGAGGCCGCGTACATGGCGGAGATCATCCGCTCCGGCCTGCTGTCGGTAGACCCGGGCCAGGAGCTCGCCGGGCGCGCGCTCGGTATGTCTAGGCGTCGCATCCTTCGGCGCGTAATCGTGCCGCAGGCCGTCCGGATCGTCATCCCGCCGATGGGCAACGAGTTCATCACGTTGCTCAAGCTCACGAGTCTCGCCTCGGTGATCTCAGTGACTGAGCTCCTCACCGCCTCGCAAGAGTTCTACTCGACGAACTTCAGTTATATGGAGGCGTTCACGGCGGCGGCGCTTTATTACCTCGTGATCGTCTCGATCCTCATGTTCATACAGAGCAGGCTCGAGCGGCGCTTCACCTTCACGTCGGCGCGCCGACGTCGAGTCGCGACGGTACCGGCAGTTCCTGCCGTATCGCACGACGCGCGATGACCTACCTCCGCGCCATCGACGTGACGAAGTGGTACGGCGACCTCGAGGTGCTGCGCGGCGTCACGTTCGAGATCGAGGCCGGCCAGGTCAAGGCGATCATCGGGCCCTCGGGCTCCGGCAAGTCGACGCTGCTTCGCTGCCTCGCGCTGCTCGAGGAGCCGGACGCCGGCACTGTCACGCTCGGCGACGCGCGCCCGGGTCCGGGGGAAGTCGGCATGGTGTTCCAGCGCTTCAATCTTTTCCAGAACATGACGGCGCTGCAGAACGTCATGTGCGGCCTCGTCGAGGTGCGCCACCAGTCGAAGGCCGACGCGCGCCAGGCGGCGCTCGAGTTCCTCGCCCGCGTCGGGCTCGCCGACAAGGGCGACCAGTATCCCGACGAGCTGTCCGGCGGCCAGCAGCAGCGTGTCGCGATCGCGCGCGCGCTTGTGATGCGGCCGAAGGCGATGCTGTTCGACGAGCCGACCTCGGCGCTCGATGTCGAGCTCGTCCGCGAGGTGCTCGACGTAATGGAGTCGCTCGCGCGAGAGGGGATGACGATGGTCGTCGTAACGCACGAGATGCGGTTTGCGCACAACGCCGCGAGCTCGGTGCTGATGATGGACGAAGGACGCATCGTCGAGGAAGCACCGCCGGATCAGTTCTTCACCGCGCCGCGTGAGGAGCGGACGCAGCGCTTCCTCTCGCTCGTCGAGTGAAGATCCTTCTGCTCGAGGACGGTTACCCGTCCGGCCTGCTCGAGGGTTTCGAGGTCGTGCGCACGCCGCAGGAAGACGTTGTGGCGGCGCTGACGATCGACGAGCCGGTCGATGCCGAAATGATGGACCGCCTGCCGTCACTCCGTGTTGTCGCGACCGCGACCGTCGGCTTCGACCATATCGACGTCGGCGCTGCCGGCGAGCGCGGCGTCGCCGTTGTCAGCGTTCCCGACTACTGCACGCAGGAGGTCGCCGATCATGCGATTGCGCTCCTGTACGCACTCGTGCGCGGCGTGGTCGCGCTCGACGTGGAGGTACGTCGCGGTGTCTGGAACGCGAAGGCAGCGGGGCCGCTCCGCACGCTCGCGGAGGTTCGCGTCGGCATCGTCGGGCTCGGACGGATCGGCAACGCCGTCGCAACGCGACTGCTCGCACTCGGCGTCGAGGTCTGGGCGCATGACATCGTCCCGGCCGCGCGCGACGGCGTGCGCTTCGCGGACCTCGATGAGCTCCTCACCGAGTGCGATGCAGTGACATTGCATGTCCCGCTGACGCCCGAGACGCACGACCTGATCGGCCGCGCGCAGATCGCTGCGATGAAGCCCGATGCGTATCTCGTGAACACCGCGCGAGGCGCTGTCGTCGACGTCGGCGCTGTGCTGGAGGCCCTGCGTGCCGGCAGGCTCGCCGGCGCGGCGCTCGACGTCCTGCCGCACGAGCCGCCGCCGCTGGCTCCGCTCGCCCCGCGACTCGTCCTCACGCCGCATGCAGCGTGGTACAGCGAGGCAGCCGAGGGCCGCGCGTACCGCCTGGCCGTCGCACGCGTGCGGGAGCTGCTTGGCGCATAGCGCGGTTGTGATCGGCTCCGGGCCGAACGGGCTCGCTGCGGCGATCACGCTCGCACGGGCCGGCTGCGAGGTCGTCGTGCACGAGGCGGAGCCACGGATCGGCGGCGGCATGCGAACCGACGAGCTGACGCTGCCGGGCTTCCGCCACGACGTCTGTTCCGCGATCCACCCGCTCGGCCGCTCATCTGCCTGCTTTCGCGAGCTCGAGCTCGAGGTCGCCTGGCTCGAGTCGCCCGCGTGCGTCGCGCATCCATTCGACGACGATGACGCCGTGCTCCTCCTGCGGAGCGTGGAGGACACCGCGGCGCAGCTCGGCGACGACGCCGCCGCCTACCGCGGGCTCGTCGGCCCGCTCGCGGATGCGTGGCTGACGGTGGAGCGCCTGCTGCTCGCGCCGTTCCCGCTCGACCCACGCCCGCCGCTGCGCCTGGTCGGGGAGCTCGGGCCGCGCGGCTCGCTGCGTGCCCTGCGTGACGCGCTCGACTCGGCCGGACGCGTCGCGCGGCGCACGTTCTCCGGCCACGGCGCGCGGGCGCTCTTTGCCGGGAATGCGGCCCACTCGATGCTGCCGCTCGAAGCGCGGCCGAGTGCAGGCGTCGCGCTCTCGCTGCTGACGCTCGGCCACGCGGTCGGCTGGCCGTTCCCGCGCGGCGGCTCGCAGGCTATCGCCGACGCGCTCGCGCGGTACCTCCTCGACGCGGGCGGCGAGATCCGCGTGTCGTCACCGGTCGACGAGCTGCCGCGCGCCGACGTCGTGCTGTGCGATGTCTCGCCGCGCGAGCTCCTTCGGCTCGGGCGGTTCCACGAGCGCTACGAGCGCGCATTGCGGCGCTACCGCTACGGGCCGGGTGCGTTCAAGCTCGACTGGGCGCTCTCCGCGCCGATCCCGTGGCGGGACGAGCGCTGCCGCCGGGCGGCGACCGTGCACCTCGGCGGCTCGTTCGGCGAGGTGTGCGCGTCGGAACGCGCGCCGGGCGGCAAGCACCCGTTCGTCCTGCTCACACAGCCTTCCCTCTGGGACGAGACGCGCGCGCCGGAGGGCAACCACACCGCGTGGGCGTACTGCCACGTTCCGAACGGGTCGACCGCCGACATGACCGACGCCATCGAGGCGCAGGTCGAGCGCTTCGCCCCCGGCTTCGGCGGGCTGATCCTCGCGCGCAGCGCACGCGGACCGGCGGAGCTCGAGGCGTACAACCGCAACCTCGTCGGCGGTGACGTCAACGGCGGGCTGATGGATCTGCGGCAGCTGCTCGCGCGTCCGGCGCTGCGCACGAACCCATACCGCACGCCGCGCAAGGGCGTCTATCTCTGTTCCGCGTCGACGCCGCCCGGCGGCGGCGTGCACGGTATGTGTGGCTTCGCCGCTGCGAAGACGGCGCTCCGCGATCTAATGCGGCAGTGATGACGTGTCGACGACCTCGAAGTCCGAGCCGGTGATGCGCCCGATCGTGTGCAGGTCGTCGTTCGACCAGCGCGGGTTCGGCGCGCCGCTGATGTACCAGTTCGAGCCGTTGTCGGCGAGGATCATCCCGTAGGTCTTCAGCGCCTGGAGCACGACGCGTGCCTGGCGCGGGAAGCCGGAGATGTCGACCGATGCCTTCAGGCGAACGCGCAACCCCATCGGCGGCAGCGACGGATCGTCCGACGACGACGCGTAATGGCGCGCCGGATAGACGTACGCGCGTCGCGTCCGCGCGGCGGTGAATCGGAGCGCATGGTTGATCACGCCGCGCGCGACCTCGTCGTAGCGCGCGAGGCCCGGGAAGATCGGCAGGCCGGCGGCGTCGGCCGACGTCCAGCCGGCCGGCCGGACGGCATTCGACCGCACGTTCCAGATCGCCCCTGAGCCGGCCGTCCAGCCGCTGCCCTTCGGTTGCAAGGCATACAGCTCGTAGAGCTTGCACGAGTCCTTGTCGAGCAGGAGCGCGTGCCGGTCGCCGGTCGATGACCGCCCGCCCTCGATATGCACGGTCTTCGGGATCGGGTACGGCCCCTTGTCCGACTCGTCGGCATACTCGAACGAGAGGCGCGAGCGCGGCGTCTTCTTCGAGACGACGTCGAACGGGATCCCGATCGGCCCGCCGTCCCACAACCCCGAGCCGAAGTCGGGGTGGAGGCCCGTCGTCAACCCGATCGACTGAATCAGCTGCGCCGAGTTCGCGGCCACCGGCAGGCTGTCGACGCGCTCGTTCCACGCGTTCGTCGCCGGGAAGACCGGGCACTTCGGCGCCGACGGCACGCTCAGCGCGTGCGCGGTCGAGCCGCCGAGGAGCATCGCGCCGGCGGCGAGCGCGATCAGGCGTTTCATGCGTTCATCGTGCCCGAGCCTTCGGCGGGCGGAATCCCCCTACGGGGTGGCAGGGATCGAGATCGTCACCTGCGTGCCCTCGCCGACCGCGCTCTCGACCGAGATCGTCCCGCCGTGCTGCTCGACAAGGGCGCGCGAGATCGAGAGGCCGAGGCCCGTGCCGGGGATTGCGTGCTGCGTCGCAGTCGATGCTCGGAAGAAGCGGGAGAAGAGCTGGCCCTGCTCGTCAGGGGGAATGCCGATGCCGGTGTCGGTGATCACGAGCTCGACCGCATCGCCTTTGCCTGCGATGTGGACGCGCACGGTGCCGCCCTCGTTCGTGAACTTGACGGCGTTCGAGACGAGGTTGTCGAGAACTTGAGTGAGGCGCGTGCGATCAGCCCGCACGATCGGCGGATGGTCGGCCACGATCTCGACGGTGACGCCCTTCTCGTCGGCCGCCGGACGTTGCCCCTCGACCGCACTTGTCGCGAGGTCGACGACGTCGACCGGTAGGAGATCGAGCTCGACACGCTTCGCCTCGATCTGGGCGATCAGCAGCAGATCCTCCACGAGCGCATGCAACCGTTCGGTGCTGCGCCGGATGACGTCGAGATAGCGCTTGCCGCTCTCGCCGAGCGCTTGCTCCTCCTCCTGCATCATCTCGAGGAAGCCGGAGATCGAGGTCAGCGGCGTGCGCAGCTCATGCGAGACCGTCGCGACGAATGCGTCGCGCATCCGGTCGAGCTCGCGGTCGGCGGTCACCTCGCGCAGCGTCCAGACGCGGCCGACGAAGCTCCCGTCTGGATCCTGCACCGGCGCGGTGTACCCGCGAAACACGCGGCCGCTGCCGCGCAGCTCGAACTCGTCGAGCGACGCTTCGCCTGTCGTGCGCGACAGATCTCGCATGCGCGCCCGGTAGCGTTCGGGCTCAGCAAGGCGGTCCGCGATTGCGATCAGCCGCTCCGGGACGCTGCCCTCCTGCGGCATCCCGAGCTCGCGCGCCAGGTACCTGAGCGGCTTGTTCGAGATGAGGATCTCGCCGTGTTCGTCGGTGAGGCAGATGCCGTCGAGGGTCGAGTCGATGAGCGCCGATTGCAGCGCCGCGACGCCGCGCTGGGCGCGCTCGCTCGAGCGCAGCCGGTCGCCGGCGAGGCCCGCTCCAAGGCCGAGCACGATCATCGAGCCGAGGCGAACGCCGATTTGCACGTTGTCGAGCACCACGTTCTGCGCGTTCGCCGTCACGAGATAGAGCGTTGCGGCCGCGGCCGCCGAGCAGAGCCCGCCGAGCGCGCCGAGGTCGAACGCCATCAGCGCGGCCCACGGCACGAACGTGACGATGCCGAGCTTGCTGACCCAGTCGAACGCGACCATGACGCCCCAGGTCACGCCCAAGCCGCAGAGCGCGACGAAGGTCACGAAGTACCGGCGGCGTCCGAGCGACACGGCGGCCGAGAGTCTAGTGGGCGGGCTGGACTGCGAAGATCCGGCCGAGTGCTCGGGCGATCTGGGCGCTCGTGGCCGGCTTCAGGAGATAAGCGACGCTCGTGGCCGGCTCGAGGCCGTGCTCGCGGGGATAGATACTGAGGCAGACGACCGGCGGTGCGTCGTCGCCGAAGCGCCTGAGCGCCGAGCGCCCGCTCTCGCAGGCGGGCTCGAGCAGCACGGCGTCGACCTCGGAATCGTCAGTCGCGTCAACCGGCACATAGCCGAGACGCCGCACCGTCATCTCGAGGAGCTCGCGGATATCTGCATCGCACTCCGCGATCAGGATGCGTGGGCTCATGCGGCCTCCGGTAGGCGCTTCTTGTCGTCGCCGCGCGAGAGGACGTGCACGAACACGAAGCACGCAGCGAGGAGCGCGAGGAAGACCGGCGCGCGAAGAAACTGGAGGACGACGATCGCGTGCGGGAAGCGGACTGCCTTCGCGCCGACGATGTCGGAGGGCTTCGGGTGCCATACATCGGGGGCCGTGCGGTTGTCGCCCTTGACGACGAAGCCGCGCTTCGCGTCGCCGCCGATGATCCGGTGGATCACCTGCGCGCCGGCCATCGGGTCGCCCTTCGGCACGCGATACGCGATCACCTCGCCCTTGTCGTACGAGGCGTGGTGCTCGACGAGCACGAGGTCGCCGGTCTTGAAGCGCGGGAGCATGCTGTGGCCAGACACGAGGACGTAGCCGGCGTTCCCGCCCATCGACTGCGGGCGTAGGTACTGGAACCAGGCGAGGCACACCAGCGCGACGACCGCGATGCTCGCGGCCTTGTTCGTGCTCTGGAATGCGCCGAGGAGCCTACTTCTCATAGTTGATCACCAGCTGGGGCTGATTCGCGGTCGTCCCGTTCTCGGACGAGCCGAACAGCGTCGTGACGTTCGCATTGCTGCTCGCCTCGGTGATCAGCCAGCCGTAGTTCGCCGAGCTGCTCTTGATCAGCGCATCGACATCGGCCGTGACCGTGACGCTCTTCGTCACGTTGTTCGTCGTGCCCGTCGTGATCGACGCGAACGACGAGCCGGCGGACGGAACGGTGTTCCAGGTCGTCGAGCCGCTCCATGTGCTCGAGATCGTCGACACGTCGAGCGTCTGGCTCGAGGTCGGCGCGGTCGTGATGTGGAGGTTGAGCGTCGCCGAGTCGGCGCCGCCCGTCGTCGGGATACTGCAGCTCGAGAGGTCGAAGCGGACGAGCATCCATGTGCGCTTGTTCGTCTTCGGCCCGACGCTCAACGTCGTCGCGCCGCCGAAGCTGCTCGTCGGGCTGTTCTCGTCGACGTAGGCGTCGGTCGTCGAGGCGGTGCCGGACAGCGTGCACGTGCTCTTCGTGAGCGACTGGCCGCCGGCCCACAGGTGGCCGGAACCGACGGAGAGCGTGGCCGCGTACGCGACGCTGCCGCCGATGCCGACGGTTGCAAGGATCAGGAGGAGGACGCGACGCATTGTTACGGCCCCGTCACCGCGTAGCTGTATGAGAGGAGGTTCGTCGCCGAGACGGTGGCGCCGAAGCTCGAAAAGTTCATCGTCCCGCCGCCGGCCGGAACGGTCGCGCTCGCGCTGCCGAGCGACGCGCCGCCGGAGCCGACGAGCGTCACCGCGAGCGTCGCGCCCGCGCAGGCGCTCGGGACGGAGGGGATCGACACCTGCGTGACGTTCCCGGAGTTGTCGACGGTGCGCGTCGCGCCGAGTGCCGAGACGCCGCACGAGGTGACCGAGGCGTTACCGGAGGAGAGAGGGCTCGAGGCCAGCGCCAGCGTGGCGGCGGCGCCGCAGGCTGCGAGCGTCGCAGCTGCTGCGAAGGCGGTTCCGAGTATTTTCGCCAGGAGCTTCATCTGAATCGGTGTCCTCTTGAGAGTGGATCTGTTGCGAGGCGAGGCACCCGCCGCCAGGTGCCTCGCCCGCAACTTCGTCCGCCGGTACGGAGTCCGGCGTTTAGCCGTTGATCGCGACCGAGATGCCCGTGACGTTCTTGGCGTCAAGATGGGCAGCCGGGGTCAGCGCGAGGCTCGTGCCCGAGATCGTCCCCGACACGGTGCCGAGCGAGGTGCCGCCCGTGCCGGTGAGGGTTGCCGAGAGGGTCTTGCCGTTGCAGCCGACGTCGATGCCCGTGACGGTGACGCCCGAGACCTGGTAGCTCGTGATCGTCGAGTCGTAGGCGACCGAGTACGTGCCCGTCGGGGTGCCGCTTGCCTGACAGGAGGCGACCGACGCGTTACCCGCGCTCAGCTGGTTCGAACTGACGTTGAGCGTGGCCGCGAAGCCGTAGACCGCGCCGAAGATCGTGAGGGCGAGAACGAGCGCGAACAGCGTCTTCTTCTGCGCCAGTGCCTTGATGGTGCTCATTGGTATCTGTCTCCCTTGATTCGCCGTGTACCGGGCGGACGTGATGTCCGATGGGCACAGGATCGGAGACCGCCTGATGAATTCGGCGTAGGGAGCGGTAAGAGACCGGTATGAGCGTCGATTCACTCGATCGAGTGAGGAGACGGCGGCAGCGGCGGCGCTCACGCGTTAACTATCGGCAGCGCGCTGACGTTTGTCCTCCCTGGGGTGAGGGGCGTTTGCGTCACACGTCGACGGCGGGATACCTGCTGCGTACGCCGTCGATGTAGGCGGCGAGGCGCTCCGCGAGCGCCGGGTCGGCGATCTCGAGCACGTTCTCCGCATTCAGCTCCCCCGAATGGGAGAGGTTGAAGCTGCCGAGGAAGACCGTGTCGTCCGCGACGGTCACCTTCGCGTGCATGTAGTCGTGCACGGCGCCCGGGGCGTAGGGCGTCGAGTGCTTGCCCGAGAACGGCGCGCGCGAGAGCACCGTCCGCAGCAGCGGCTCCTTCCAGGAGGCATTCCCGTTCTCGCGCCACTGGTGCAGCACCTCGAGGATCTGCGTGCGGTCGACGACGCCGGCAATGTCGATCTTCCCGTCGGCCGCCGCCTGGGCAAGCGTGCCGAGGATCGGCCCCGAGCTGATCACCGGCGAGGCGATGCGCACGCGGCGAGTGGCGGTGCCGATCGCCTTCGCGATCCGGTGCGCGAGCCGCTCGCCGCGTCCGGGGCAGAACCACGGGCGGATCTGTGTCCCGGCGGCGCTCAGCGGGTTCGAGTCGACCTTGCCGCTGTGCTGGACGTCGCGCCTGGTCCAGAGCTGCTCGAAGTCGACGGCATAGCGGGCCGCGAGGTCGGGCGAGTCGACGGTGAAGATGACGTTCTCCTCGCGCGTCCACGAGTCGGCCGTCCAGTTCATCGAGCCGGTCCAGACCGAGGCGCCGTCGCGAATCACGTACTTGTGGTGCATGAGGTCGGGCGTTCCCGGGATGCCGGCGGTCGGGAACGGCAGCGCCTCGATGAGGTCCGGCTCGGTGCGCGGCGGCGGCGGCACCGGGGGGCGCGGGCCGTCCTCGTCGACGTTGTATGCGAGGCGAACCGTGACGCCGCGGTCGGCGGCGCCGACAAGCACGCCTGTGAGCGTCTCCGCGAGCGGATCGGGGAGCCGCAGGTCGTAGATCGCGATGTCGAGTGTCGTTTGCGTCTGCCCGAGCCAGTCGGCAAGCAGGCGTGCGATGTCCTCCGCCGGCTGGCCGCCGTCGGTAAGCGTGTGAAGGTCTATCGTGCGGCCTTCGCGCGCAGCTCTGCCTTGTGCGCGCGCTTGGCCGCCTGATAGTCGAGCAGCGACTGGGGCGAGTCGACGTCGCCGAGCGTCGGATGATCCGGCGCGACCTCCTTCGCCTTCGCGACGCCGTAGCGCTTCGCGAGCACCGCGATGACGCTGCGGATCTTCATGTCGCCGAAGCCAGGGAGCTCGCCGATGCGCTTCTTGAGGTCCGAGCCGTCTGCCGCTTCGGTCCAGATGCGCGTCGCGTTGCCGCCGTACTCGCCGTCGATGTATGCGGCGAGATCCTGGACGCGTTTCGCCATCTTGCCGGGAAAGCGATGCACCGCGGGCTTCTCCCTGAAGACCGGCTCGAGGTCGGTGCGTGCGAGCCGTGCTGGCTCGAGCGTTCCGAGCCGTTGCCTGATCCGTAGCGGCCCGAGGAAGGCCTGCTGCACGGTGATCTGCTGGTCGAGCGCGAAGCCGACGAGCATCGCGAACGGGTCGTCGGCGAGGAGGCGGTTCGCCTCGTCGTCCTCGGTGAAATAGAGCGCCTCGGGCTTGGCGGCCACGGTGGTTGATCCTAGCTGGGAGAGGAGTAGTCGAAGTCGCCGACGTACGCACAGTTCCCGGCGAGCGACCATTGGAACGGCGCGTCGTCGACAGTGAGCTCGTCGGCGTAGAGCTCGTAGCCGAAGCGGTCGTAGCCCGGGATGCCGCAGGCGACTGGGAGCTCTGTCTCGACGGGGCGCGTTGCGTGCATCAGGACCTCACGTCCGACGCGCACGTGGGCGCCGTCGATCACGATGTCGCTCATGCGCACGTCGATCAGGTTGCGTGCCTTGCGGATCCACGGGAGGTGGGGGATGCCCTCGAGGAAGATGTGGGACAAGGCGTTGCGCTGCTCCGTATTGCCTTGCGCGTCGACATGGAGAACGACGTCCCACGGCGATCCCGGCTCGTCGTCGTCGTAGCGGCACACGAGCACGACGCTGAGCCCGGAGAGGTCGATCTCGTCGAGGTGACCGTTGTCGATGCTCCAGGACAGCGCACCGAAGCAGGTGCCGTACGTCGACCGGCCGCCGGGAACGCCGCCGACCATCCGGCACGGGCAAATGGCCTCGCAGTTGCACGACTCGAAGTAGGGGCCCCGCACCCGGAAGCTCAGAGCAGGCACATCACTGCTCCGAGTGCGAGGAACACGGCGGTCGCGCGGCTTGCGACGATCCCGATGCGGGACGTCTTCTCGACGAGGATCGCTCCGCCGACCGCGACCATCCAACCGATGCTCATCATCCCGAGCGCGAGCAGGCTGGCGGCGAGCCCGACGCAGCAGCCGACGCACCACAGGCCGTTGACGACGCCCATGCGGAAAGCGCCGCCGTGCCCATCGCGCCAGCTGTGCAGGATGCGCGCGAGCGGTGCGCGGCAGATCGCAAGGCAGCGGCGCTTCAGCGGCGTCAGCTGGTAGAGCGCGGCGCCGGCGAGAATGCCCGCCGTGAGCTCCCGGCCGTGCATGCCGAGGAGCCGGCCGCCGGCGGCTCGGTCTCCGATCCAGACGGGTGCCGCAAGCGCAATCCAGACCGCGAGATAGCCGAGGAGGAGCACGGCCGTACGCGTGCCGGATCTCGCCGTCGCATAGTCGAGACGGAGGAGCGGCAGCTCGCTCGGGAGCATCATTGCGCCCATGGCGAGAGCCCACGAGGCGACGAAAGCCGGCCCAGTCGTAGCCATGGAGGGCGACTGTAACCTGAGCGGATGACTGCGCTCAACGTGTTCTCGGCTGAGACGAGGGCGTGGTTCGAGCGGACGTTCGAGGCGCCGACGCCGGCCCAGCTGAAGGGCTGGCCGGTTATCGCGACCGGCAAGCACACGCTGATTCAGGCGCCGACGGGCTCGGGCAAGACGCTCGCGGCGTTTCTCTTTGCGATCGACCGGCTGACGGCGAACCCGACCGAGGGCGGGCTGCGCGTCCTCTACGTCTCGCCGCTGAAGGCGCTGAACTACGACGTCGAGCGGAACCTGCGCGGGCCACTCGCGGGGTTGCAGTCGTCGTTGCGCGTTGCGGTGCGTACGGGCGACACCTCGCAAAAGGAGCGCGCGGCGATGCTGCGGCAGCGGCCGGACATTCTCATCACGACGCCGGAGTCGCTGTTCCTGATGCTGACGTCACAGGCGCGCGAGCTATTGCGCTCGGTCGACACGCTGATCATGGACGAGGTGCACGCGGTCGCGGGAACGAAGCGCGGTGCGCACTTTGCGCTCTCGTTGGAGCGCCTCGAACGGCTCGTCGGTGACGCGTCGTTCCAGCGGATCGCGTTGTCGGCAACACAGCGTCCGCTCGAGGAGATTGGGCGGTTCGTCTCCGGCGGGCGTCCAATCGAGCTCGTCGACGCCGGCATTGCGAAGGAGCTCGACCTGCAGGTCGTCGTTCCCGTGGAGGACATGCGCGAGCTCTCGACGCCGGGGACGCTCGACCAACGGCAGTACGAGTCGGGCGACTCAGGGATCACGGCCGGGCTCGAGGTCGGAAGCCAGTCGATCTGGCCCTCGATCTACCCAGCGCTGCTGGAGCTCGTCCGCGAGCACCGGTCGACAATCATTTTCGTGAACAACCGGAGGCTCGCCGAGCGGTTGGCACTGCGGTTGAACGAGCTCGCAGCCGCAGACGCCGAAGGCGTCTTGGCCAATCAGATGCCGGAAGTGGCGCGTGCGCACCACGGGTCGCTCGCGCGGGAGCAGCGCGTGCAGATCGAGGAGGACTTGAAGGCGGGTCGGATACCGTGCCTCGTGGCGACCTCGTCGCTCGAGCTCGGCATCGACATGGGCGCAGTCGATCTCGTCGTGCAGGTCGAGTCGCCGAAGTCGGTCGCGCGCGGCTTGCAGCGCATCGGTCGCTCGGGTCACTCGCTCGACGCCGTGTCGAAGGGGCGCATCTTCCCGAAGTTCCGCGCCGACCTGCTCGAGTCCGCGGTTGTGCTGCAGCGCATGCGGGAGGGCGCGATCGAGGAGACCCAGATTCCGCGCAACCCGCTCGACGTGCTCGCGCAGCAGATCGTCGCGATCTGCGCCGAGGAGGAGATCGAGGTCGCGGAGTTGCACCGGCTCGCGCGCGGCGCGTACCCGTTCGCAGACCTCTCGCGCGCGCAGCTCGAGAACGTGCTCGACATGCTCGCCGGCCGGTACCCGTCGGACGAGTTCGCCGAGCTCCGGCCGCGCATCATCTGGGACCGCACCGCCGGCATCGTCCGCGGCCGCCAAGGCGCCCGCCGCCTAGCGGTCACGAACGCCGGGACGATCCCGGACCGTGGCCTCTTCGGCGTCTTCATCGTGGATGGCGGCGGGAGGGTTGGCGAGCTCGACGAGGAGATGGTCTATGAGGCCCGCGCGGGACAGGTGATCATGCTCGGCGCCTCGTCGTGGCGCATCGAGGAGATCACGCGCGATCGTGTGCTCGTCTCGCCGGCTCCGGGCGTGCCCGGGGCAGTCCCGTTCTGGAAGGGGGAGGGCGTTGGGCGCCCGTACGAGTTGGGCAGGGCGATCGGCGAGTTCTCACGGATTCTGATTTCTAAGCCTGTACAGACCAGACTGATTGACCTGACCAACCTTGGTCTGTCCAGGTTTGCAGCTCAGAATTTGTCAACGTTCCTCGAGGAACAGCAACGTGTGACCGGCGTCGTCCCCTCGGACCGGTCCGTTGTGGTCGAGCGTTTCCGGGACGAGATCGGCGACTGGCGCATCTGCATCCTCACGCCGTTCGGCGCCCGCGTGCACGCGCCGTGGGCCATGGCCGTCGGGGCGAAGCTGCGCGACTCGCTCGGCCTCGAGGTGCAGTCGATCTGGTCGGACGACGGCATTGCCTTTCACCTGCCCGATGCGGACGTGCCGCCCGCCACCGACCTGCTTCTGCTCACCACTGACGAGCTCGACGAGCTCGTCCTCGCGGAGGTCGGCAACACCGCGCTCTTCGGCGCCCGCTTCCGTGAGAACGCGGCACGCGCGCTCCTGATCCCGCGACGGCGGCCCGGCGAGCGCACGCCGCTCTGGCAGCAGCGGCTCAAGGCGCAGGGCCTGCTGCAGGTCGCCCGCAAGTACGCCAGCTTCCCGATCGTCCTCGAGACCTATCGCGAGTGTCTGCAGGATGTCTTCGACCTGCCGGCGTTGAAGCAGCTGCTGCAGGGACTGCGCACGCGCGAGCTCGACCTTGTCGACGTCGAGTCGGCGTCCGCGTCGCCGTTCGCCGCGTCGCTGCTCTTCGACTACATCGCCACGTACATGTATGAGGACGACACTCCGCCGGCGGAGCGACGTGCGCAGGCGCTCTCACTCGATCGCGATCTGCTGCGCGAGCTGCTCGGCCAGGAAGAGCTACGCGAGCTGATCGACGCGGATGCGCTGGCCGACGTTGAGGCATCGCTGCGCCCGCGGCCCTCGAATCCGGATCACCTGCACGACATGCTGCGCCTTCGCGGCGACTATCGCGCCGGCGAGTTCGACGAGGCACACGCTGCAATCCTCGAAGCCGAGCGCCGTGCGGTTCGCGTGCGCATCGCGGGCGACCTGCGCCTGATCGCGGCTGAGGACGCTGGCCGCTACCGCGACGCGCTCGGCGTCATGCCGCCGTCAGGGCTTCCGGATTCGTTCCTCGAGGGCGGCTCCGACTCGCTGAAGCAGCTCGTCGCGCGCTACGCACGCGGTCGCGGCCCGTTCACGACCGACGAGGCGAACGAGTGGTTCGGCATCGACATCGAGCCGATCCTGCGTGAGCTCGAGCGCGACGAGAAGCTCGTCCGCGGCGAGCTGCGTCCGGGCGGCGTCGAGCGCGAGTGGTGCGAGGCCGACGTCCTCCGCAGGCTCCGCCGCGCGTCGCTTGCGGCACTGCGCCGCGAGGTTGAGCCGGCTGAGCAGGCCGCGCTCGGTCGCTTTCTGCCGAGCTGGCACGGCATCGACCGCCGGGCAACGCTGCGCGAGGCGCTCATCCCGCTGCAAGGGATCGCGCTGCCGGTCTCGCTGTGGGAGTCGGAGGTGCTGCCGCGACGCGTTCCCGGCTACCGGGCTGAGCAGCTCGACCAGCTGTGCGGCTCCGGGGAGCTCATCTGGGTCGGGGCGGGCCTCGACCGCATTGCCGTCTTCTTTCGCGAGGACGCGCCGGTGCTCGGGCAACCGTCGGCGGCACCCGCACCGGACGAGTCCGCACACGACGCGATCCGCGCCGCGCTCGCAAACGGCGCGCGGTTCTGGTACGACCTCATCGCGGAAACGCAGCTCGACGAGGCTGTCGCACTCCCCGCGCTGTGGGATCTCGCCTGGGCCGGCGAGGTCACGAACGACGCCTGGCAGCCGCTGCGTGCAGAGCGCCGGTACCAGCCGCCTCGACCCGACCGGCGGGCGCGACGGTTCGCCCGTACGCGCGCGCAGCGCCCGACCGCGACGCAGGGACGCTGGTCGCTCGCGCAGGGACTCTTCTCAGGACAAGCGGACCGTCGGGCACTCGCCGAGCTGCTGCTCGAGCGCCAGGGCATCGTCACGCGCGACGGAGTACGCGGCGAGGGCATCCCCGGCGGCTACGGCGCGGTCTACTCCGAGCTCCGCGCGCTCGAGACGCTGGGCACGTGCCGCCGCGGCTACTTCGTCGAAGGTCTCGGCGGCGCGCAGTTTGCCCTCGGCGGCGCAGTGGAGCGCCTGCGCGAGCTTCGCCCGCGCGACGGAGACGAGCCGGAGCCCCTCGTCCTCGCCGCGGCCGACCCAGCACAGCCGTACGGCGCCGCCGTCCCGTGGCCCAAGCGTGCGAACGGCCGCGCAGCGCGCGTCGCGGGTGCACAGGTCGTGCTGCTCGGCGGCGAGGCCGTCCTGTTCGTGGAGCGCGGCGGCCGGACACTTGTGCCGCTCCGCGAGCCCGAAGAAGAATGGCTTCGCGCAGCGCTCGGCGAGCTCGTTGCCCACGTCAAGCGGGGCGGCGCGAAGCGCCTCGCGGTCGAGCGCTTCGACGGCGAGCCCGTGACGGAGACGATGGTCATGCCGCTTCTCGTCGAAGCGGGGTTCCTCGCCGGCCCGCGCCGAGCCGTTCTGCGCGCCTAAGCGAACCCACGCGCAAGCTCGTCGACGAGCTCTGCAACGCTCTGCTCGCGCGCGGCGCGCGCGTTCGTCCCGCCCATGAAGAGCGGTCCACGTCTCGCCGACACGGCGCGCTGCTCCGGATAGGCAAGCGGCTCGCCCTGCATCAGCTCCTCGAGCACCGGCGTTCGCGCCGCGCGCATGTGCCTCCCCGTGTACGCCGGCGTGACGACCGTCTCGTACGTCCGCAGCGCATCAAGATGCTCTCGGGCGGTGCCGGCCTCATGCGTGAAGAGGAACGCCGTGCCGACCTGGACACCCGTGGCGCCGAGCGAGCGCACACGGCGCACGTCGTCCGGCCCGACGATCCCGCCGGCGGCGATCACGGGCACGGAAACGCGGATCGACGCGAGTAACTCGTCGAGCGGCACGAGACCGTCCTCGAACGAGCCGAGGAACGTGCCCCGATGCCCGCCCGCCTCCGCGCCCTGCGCGACGACCGCATCGACGCCGGCCGCCTCGAGCGCCGCCGCCTCTTCGCTCGTCGTCGCGGTGCCGTGCACGGCGATGCCTGCATCCCGAAACGGCTCCGGGTCGATCACACCGAACGTGAAGCTGAAGACCGCAGGGCGCTCCTCGAGCACGACGTCGACGACGTCGTAGCGCAGATATGGCGGAGCGAAGACGTTGACGCCGAAGGGCGCGTCCGTCAGCGACCGCACCTCGCCGATTGCGTCGCGCGCCTGGTCCGCCGACAGCCCTGCCGCCGGGATCGTCCCGAGCGCGCCCGCGTTCGAGGCGACCGCGGCCAACGACGGCGGCTGCACGTTCGCCATCGGCGCCTGGACGATCGAGTACCGGGCGCCGAAGAAACTCAAGCCGGAACGAGCTTGTAGCCCATCCCGCGCACCGTCACGAGGCGCTTCGGCTGCGACGGATCGCGCTCGATCTTGCGGCGCAGGTTCGAGATGTGCACCTCGCACGCGTGCTCGTCTCCGACGTGCTCGCTCGCCCACAGGTGTTGCATCAGCTCCTTGCGCGAGACGACCGCATCCGGCTGCTCCGCCAGGAGCGCGAGCACCTTGAACTCCGACAGCGTCAGGTGCACGCGGTCGCCGTCGACCCGCACCTCGTGCCGGCTGAGATCGATCTGCAGCCCGCCGAGGTTGCGCTGCGTCGTCCCGCCGTTGGCGCGGTCGAGCTCGCGCCGCCGCAGGATTGCGCGCACGCGCGAGAGCAGCTCGGCAGTCGAGAACGGCTTCGTCACGTAGTCGTCCGCTCCGAGCTCGAGCCCCAGCACGCGGTCGATCTCCGCGTCGCGTGCAGTCAGCATGAGAATCGGAACATCGCTTTGCGACCGCAGCTCGCGGCAGATGTCGGTGCCCGAGACGCCGGGCAGCATGATGTCGAGGATCACGATGTCGTAGCTCTTCATGCGCGCCGCCTCGAGCGCTGCCGTGCCGTCCCGTTCCTCGTCGACGTCGAAGCCCTCGCGGCGCAGCATGAATGACACGACGTCGAGGACGCCCGGATCGTCGTCGACGACCAAGATCGAAGAGCTCACGCCAACGCCTCCTCGCGCACGCGCGCCCCTTCTAGCACGAGCCGCACACGCGTTCCTTCTCCCGGCGCCGACTCGAGCTCGATATGCCCGTCGAGGCTACGCACGGCCTGTTGCACAATCGCGAGCCCGAGCCCAAAGCCTCCGGAGTCGCGGTCGCGACCGCGATAGAAACGGTCGAAGACGTGCTGTTGCGCCTCGGCGCTCATCCCGACTCCCGTGTCCTCCACTTCGACGTAGATCGATCTCCCGGCAGCGTACGCACGGATGACGACCCTGCCCTGCCACGTGTGCTTCACCGCGTTCTCGCCGAGGTTCCGCAGCGCCTGCGCGACGAGGTCGCGGTTGATCATCCCGAGCAGATCAGCGGGGCAGTCGACTTCGAGCGTCACACCGTCCTTCGGGTGCAGCTCCTCCGCGACGTCCTGGAGCAGCCCTCTGAGCGGCACCGCCTCTACCCGCGGCCGTTCCTGGCCCGCATGTGCGCGCGCGAGCGTGAGCAGCGCTCGCGCGAGCCGCGCCAGCCGCTCGGCCTCGCGCCCGATGTGCGCGAGGAAGCGGTCGCGCTCGAGCGGGTCGTCCTTCGCGCCCGCCTGGAGCACCTCGACCGCGCCGATGATCGTCGTCAACGGCGTGCGCAGCTCATGCGCCGCGTTCGACACGAACTCGCGCTCCGCGAGCTCGCGCCGCTCCTTCTCCGTCAGGTCGTCGAGAACGATCAGAACCGTGTCCCCTTCGGGCTGCGCGGGGATGCCGACGAGTGCGAGCGCACGCTCGTCGTCGGGCCGCACGTGCGCCTGCGCGAGGGATGCATCACCGTCGAACAGGCTCGCCGCGAACTCGCGTAGCGAGAAGCCGTCCCACGGCTCCGGCAACTGGTCTCCCTCGTCGAGCCGCGTGCCGAGCACGCGCCGCGCCTCCGTGTTGGCGAACTGCACGGCGAGCGTCTGATCGACGGTGACAACACCCTCGTGCAGGCGCTCGAGAAGCAGCCGCAACCGGTCGCGCTCTCCTTCGATGTGACGGAACGAACGCCGGAGTTGCCGGCGCATGCGGTCGAAGTTCTGCGCCAGCGTCCCGAACTCGTCCTGGAACCGGTAGCGGATGCTGCGCTCGAAGTCTCCGGCCGCAATCGCCTCCGCCGCGCGCGACAGCCGGCGCAGGCGCAATGCGATGAGCTGTGCGAGCAGCAGCCCGACGAGCACGCCGATCACGCCGGCGATCACGCCTGCGCGGAGCGCCTGGTCGTTCAAGATGCCGATCGCCGCCGCGACATCCGGACGCGCGCTG
This sequence comes from Gaiellaceae bacterium, assembly GCA_036496545.1. Lineage (GTDB taxonomy): Bacteria > Actinomycetota > Thermoleophilia > Gaiellales > Gaiellaceae > Palsa-739. Next base: position 102,032 of record DASXKX010000003.1, read on the forward strand.
AGCGCAACGAGTGCCCCGTCACGCATCGGGATGCCGACGACGAAGATCTTCCCGTCGGACGTGCTGTCGTGTGCTCGCCTTCCGGCCAACGCAGTTCGCTTCGCGCTCTGCTCGAGCTCGCTGTCACGGACGGAGCCGCTCGACGGCGCGCCGGCGAAGAGCAGGCGCCCGTGCCCGTCGAACAGCCGGAGCTCCAGATCCTGGCGCTCGGCGACGGTCGTCACGATGGCCGGGGTCAACGTCCGGTGGTCGAGCTGCTTCGCCGCGTTGACCGCGCTGACGACGGCGAGATCCTCGGCATGCACGCGGAATGCGTTTTCGGAGCGGGACGAGAACTGCGCGACGACGATCGCCGTCGACACCGCAGCGACGAGCGCGAACGCCGCGCCGAGCCACCAGCGGACGCCGATGAAGCGCCGGGTCGTCATGACTACAGGCTACGCCGCGAGCGCGCGAACCGCCTCGACCGTGCGGTCGAGCTCCGGCCCTGCGTAGACGCCGCCGAGCCGCGCGGCGACCGCGTTCGATGCGCCGCCGCCGCCCACGACGAGGACGAGCCCATCCGGCAGGCCGTCGCCGTCCAGCACCTCCTCGACCGCGTCCGCGCGCTCCGCGTTCGCCAGGCTGATCCCAAGGATGCGCGAGTCGAGCCGTATCGCCAATGCAAGCGCGTCGGCGAGCGGCGTGTCGGCGCCGAGGTACACGACCTTCCAGCCGTCGCGGCGCAACGCAATCGCCGCCATCATCAAACCGAGCTCGTGTCGCTCGCCGGGCGCGCATGCGAGCACCGCGACGCCGCGCACTCCGCCGCCGGCATCGCCGAGGAGATGCCCAAGACGCGACCGCACCGCTTCGCTGACGAGGTGCTCCTCCGCGACCGAGAGCGTTCCTTGCTGCCAGAGCTCGCCGACCATATGGAGCAACGGTTGGAGCACATCCGCGAGCGTCGTATCGACGCCGAGGAGCGCGAACGCCTGGTCGAGCCGGATTCCAATCTCCGCGGGCTCGCCGCACTCGACCGCGTCGAGGATGCCGCGGAGATGGTCGATCGGCTTCCGCCCGGGGTCGACGCCGACCGTACCGAGGAGCCGAGCTGCCTCTCCGATCCGATAGCCCTCGTCGAGCCGCTCGCGGAGCCACTCGACACGCGCGACGTCCCGTTCGGAGTAGCGGCGCTGGCCTCCTGCCGTGCGGTCGGGCTGGAGGATCCGGTACCGCTGCTCCCACTTGCGCAGCGTGTCCGGCGGAATCCCCGTCCGCTGCGCGAGCGCCGCAATGTTCAGCCCTGCCGACATCGATCTGGCGGGATCATGCCCGACTACGCTCCGACGTATGCCCGAAGGCGATGCGCTGCACCGCGCGGCACGGCGGCTGCAGGTTCTGGCGGGACAACAGGTCGAGGTCGAGACGCCGCATCCCCGCGCCGCGTCGAAGCGGCTCGCGGAGCGCCTCGACGGCCGGACCCTCGAGTCGGTCGAGGCGGTCGGCAAGAACCTCCTGCTCCACTTCGAGGGCGGGCTGGTGCTTCGCAGCCACCTGCGAATGAACGGCCGGTGGCGCGTCGAGCGGCGCGGCGTGGAACGGCGCGGGCTGCCGTGGCTCGTGCTGCGCGGCGCCGAGCATGAGGCGGTGCTCTGGAACGGGCCGGTGCTCGAGCTTGCGCGTGACCGAGAGCGGCCGGCGCACCTCGGGCCGGACATCCTCGCGGAGCCGCCGGAGCTCGATGCGATGCTCGCGCGCTTCCGCGCGCAGCCGCAGACGCGCGAGGTCGGCGACGCCGTACTCGACCAGCGCGTCGTCGCAGGCATCGGAAACATGTGGAAGGCGGAAGCGCTCTGGGGCGCGCGTGTCTCACCGTGGCGCGCGCTCGGCGATGTTTCCGACCCGGAGCTGCGGGCTGTGCTCGAGACTGCAGCACGGCTCATGCACGGTCGGCTCGACGGCGTGCGTCCGCTCCATCACGTCTATCGCCGCGTCCGCCGCGCCTGTCACCGCTGCGGCGGCGTCATTCGCTCCCATCCACAAGGCGAAAACGCACGGATCGCCTACTGGTGCCCCGGTTGCCAGAAAGGAGGCAGACAGCCGAAGGCGTAGAGAGCAGTCGGATGCGCTCGCCTCATCTCTACGACACGCTGCGCCGGTTCTGCCTCGGTGCGTTCGCGTCGTTCCACGGCGCCGACCTGCCGTTCGCGTTCGAGGAGCACGGCAACTACGGCCGCCCGACGCTCTATGAGTACAGGCCGCTCGTGCGCGGCTTCATCGAAGCGCATGCCGACCGGCTCTATGCGCGCGATGACGTGCGCGAAGCAGTTGCCGATCTTCAGCGCGAGCACGCCGCACGCATCTTCGCGCGCGCCCACGAGGGCAACACACCCGACGAGAGCCGCGCGCTGTACCGCAGCGTGCTGATCCCGCTGCTCGTGCGTACCGCCGAAGGCTGCGGCGGCTTCGACTGGGACGACTCCGCTTATGACCGCGCCTACGAGGAGCTCGAGAGCGTGCTCTACCGCGACGGCCACGCGTACGGCGCGGTCGCGCCGCTGATCGGGATCTCGGTCGGCACCGTGATCGAGCTTGGCGACGGCATCCGGGTGCGCGTGGCGGCGACGGGTGAGCTGTCCTCGATGTGGCCGGAGGCAGCCGGTCTGCTTCCGCGCGAGTTCGGTCGCGAGCCCGATCGTCTCTGCGTGCTCGAGCTCGAGCGCGCCGTCGCAGAAGAGGCGCCCGACACGCCGGGCGAGCTCGCCGACGCCGTCACCGCGCTCCGCCTCGCGACCTCCGCACCGGTCGCCGCGGGCCCGGTGCTGTTCGAGCGCCTCGACTGGCGGCCGTACGGCATCCGGCCCGTGCTGTCGATCGCGGCGACGGCGCCCCCGGGCGAGCCGACCCGGCTCGATCCCTTCCGGGCGTCGGTCGCACAGAAGCTCCGACCACAGCTCGCGCTCGCCGACGATGACGCGAAGCTCGGCGACGCGCTCGACCGGTGGGAGCTCGCGCTCTTCCAGGACGATCCGTTCCGCCGCGAGCAGCTGCGCCACGCGCTCGACTCCGCCCTCGGCAACGGCGAAGGAGCGTGGGCCGCCGGTATGCGTGCCGCCGCGCTGCTCGGCGAGACCGGTCAGGAGCGCGCGTCGATCGTGGCCGCCGCGAGCGAGCCGTCGCCCGATCTCGTGCGCCGGATACTCGTCGCAGTGCTGCAGCACGGCGACCGGGGCGCGCTGCTGCGCGAGCTCGACGCGACGCTGCTCGGCAACGAACGCGTTGCACAGCTGCGCGCGAGTTGACACACGTGCGGCGGTAGCGTCGCGAACATGGAAGAAGCACGCGCAGTCATCGCCCGGCTCGAGCGGATCGAAGCGCTCGACCGCGAGCGCGCAGACCCGAGCCTCGTGTTTGCGGAGCTACGCGAGCTCGTGCGCGAGGTCGAGGTCTGGGCAAAGCGCGAGCGCGACCCGCGCGCAGAGGAAGCGGCGAAGCTGCTGGCGGAGCATGCAATAGTCAGCGTGTGACACTCGTCCACTGGGACGACGTCGAAAGCTTCGGCATTCCCGCCGAAAGCTCGCCGCTCGGGGGACGCTGGCAGCGTCTCGGCGACGCTGCGGGCAGCGTGCGCGTCGGCATGCAGCGTGTGCAGCTCGAAGAGGGCCAGCTGATCACGCCGCCGCATGTACACAGCGCCAACGAAGAGATCTTCCATGTGCTCGCCGGGTCCGCGACGCTGTGGCAGGACGGGCGGACCTGCGAAGTGCGTGCGGGCGACACGATGGTCTTCGCGGCCGGCGGCCCGGTGCACACGCTCATCGGCGGCCCGGGCAGCTCCGAGGTCCTCATCTTCGGGACTCGGCTGACGCCCGAGGTCGGCACCCTGCCGCGGACGAATCTCGCCTGGGTGGGCCATGTGCCGGTGCGGGGAGTCGAGCAGCATCCTTGGAAACAGGAGGCCGAGCTGGGCCTCCCCGAGGGCGAGCCGGGCGAGCGCCCGCCGAACGTCGTCGCGCTCGCCGACGTCGAGGGCGACTACGGCGGTCTCTGGAAGCGAGTCGGCGCGGCGGGAGGCGCCAAGCGCACGGGGCTCAACTGGGCTTACCTGCCGCCGAACGAAGAAGGCGCGGCGCCGCACTGCCATTCGGCAGACGAGGAGGTGTTCGTGATCCTCGACGGCGAGGGGATCTTCGAGCTCTGGGGCCCACCGGAGGCCGGCAAGGTCCCTGCGACCGTGCCGCTCGAGTCGCACCCGGTTCGCGCCGGGCATGTGATCTCGCGGCCCGCGAGCACCGCACGCTCGCACTGCCTGCGCACGCGCCACAGCCCGATGACGTATCTCGCGTACGGGACGCGCGAGCCAAATGACGTCTGCTACTACCCGCGCTCGAACAAGATCTTCTGGCGCGGCCTCGGCCTTATAGCCCGGTTGGATCCATTGGACTACTCCGACGGCGAGCCAGCCTGAATGATCGCTACTTTGAGCTAATCGCGCGTACCGATCCAGCCGATAGGCGCGTCAGGACCGTCGTGCGCGCGCTTGCCTGCAATAAGAAGGTGCAACTCCTCTTCAATGGAGGCCTCGGTCTCGGCCTGCTCGCCGTTTCGTTCTTCAGCGTGCACCACTTCATGAAGATCGGCTGGCCGTTGCACCATGCGGATCCGGTGCTCGTCGTCGGCGCCGCGCTCCTCTTCCTCTTTGCATACGCGTTCAAGGCATGGGGCTGGCAGCGCCTGTTTCACGAGGACGACCGTCCGAACGCCGGCGCGCTTGCGTTCGCAGGCGGTGCGGCATGTGTCGGCGGTGTCGCCATGCCGGGCCGCGTCGACGATGCGATTCGCATCGCATGCGTGCGCCGGTTCCCGGGAACGCGCGCGGGTCTCGGCACGATCGGCCTGAGCCTGATCATCGTCGGCCTGCTCGACAACGCGGCGCTCGCGCCGCTCGCCTCCGTCGCGATGACCGACACGCACTCGTGGACGGTGCGGATCGGCTTCCTGATCGTCGCCGTCGCGGGCGTGCTCGCAGCGCTCGTCGTCGGTTTTCTGCCCCAGTTCGCTTCGCGGCGGCGCGTCATGAAGTTCCGGCTCGGCCGCTGGCTCGGCGAGCACACGCAGTCGCGCAAGGAGTCGTTAGCTGCACTGCTCCTGATCTCGGTGTCATGGGCGCTCCGCGGCACGGCGGTCTTCCTGTTGCTGAACGCGCTCGCACTGCCCGGCTCGTTCCCGCTCGCCCTCGGCTTCCTCTGCGCGTCCGCCGCGTCGGCGGCGGTGCCGATCGGCCCTGCCGGCGCGGCGATGCAGGCCGGCGCGGGTGCGACGCTGCTCGTCCTCTCCGGCGTCGCGAAGGCCGACGCGATCGCGTTCTCGGTCGCGGCGCAGGCGCTCGTCGTCGTGACCGGCGCCGCGGTGATTCTGCTGATCGCAGCCTGGCAGCTCGCGCTGCGGATCAGGCCGCGTCCGGCTGCGGCATTCTGACGAAGTCTTGCGGGCGCACCAGCGTGAGCCCGACCAGTGCTCCGGCGAACGCGACGTACGCGCCGACGAGGAAGATCGCGTTCAGGCCGTCGATCGGGTCGGCGTAGCTCTGGTAGATCGCGCCGAGCGCAGCGACGCCGGTCGCGATCCCGATCTGCCGGAAGGTGTTGTTCGTCCCCGACGCCATCCCGGCCCGGCGCGGCTCGACGACGCCGACCGCCGTCACGGCGAGCGGCGCGTTGACGAGCCCGATGCCGATCCCGCCGACGATGAAGCCGGGCAGCAGATGTGTCCAGTCCGACGAGTGCGTGACACCGTGCATGAGCAGGAGCGACGCGCCGACGAACGACATCCCGACCGCGAAGAGGAAGCGGATCGGGATCCGCGACGAGAGCCGCCCCGCGATCGGCGCAGCGACGAACGAGAGCAGCGAGAGCGGCAGGAACCGCAATCCGGTCTGGAGCGGCGACAGCTTCAGGCCGTTCTGCAGGTAGAGCGTCAGATACAGAAACTGCGCAAACATCCCGGACGAGATCGTGAACGCGATCACCTGCGCGGCCGTGAACGTTGGATTGCGGAACAGGCGCACATCGAGCGTCGGCGTCTGCCTTCGCAGCTGGCTCACGAAGAACGCCGGCAGCAGCACGGCAGCGGCGACGAAGAGCCCGATCGTGCGGCCGCTCGACCAGCCCCACGACTCACCACGCAGCAGCGCGAGCACGAGCGCGAACAGGCCGGCGGTGAGGAATACGAAGCCCCAGAGGTCGAAGCCGGCGTGCTGGTCGTCGCGCGACTCGTGCAGGTAGGCGAACGCGCCGAAGATGCACGCGATCCCGATCGGGACGTTGACGAAGAAGATCCAGCGCCAGCCGGCGTACTCGGTGAGCACGCCGCCGGCGAGCGGCCCGATCGCGACGGCGAGGCCGATCGTCGCACCCCAGATCCCGAAGGCGGTCCCGCGCTCGCGGCCGTGGAACTCCTGGGAGAGGATCGCGAGCGAGACCGCGAACATCACCGCCCCGCCGATCCCCTGGAGGCCGCGGGCGAGGTTCAGGAAGAGCGGGCTGGTGGCTGCCCCGCAGAGGGCCGAGGCGAGCGTGAAGAGCGCGACGCCTCCGATAAAGACGCGCTTTCGGCCGAGCCGGTCGCCGAGCGTTCCCGCGCTCAGGACCGAGGTCGCGAGCAGGAGGGCGTACGCGTCGACGACCCACTGGAGGTCGGTGAACGAGGTGTGGAGGTCGCGCTGGATGCTCGGGAGCGCGACGTTGACGATCGTGATGTCCAGGAGGAGCATGAAAATGGCGACACAGACGATGAGAAGGGCCCGCCACTTGCGCTCCATTCGCCGGAAAGTACTTGAGAAGGACTCTGCTACGTTGGTTCGAAAGGTGAGCGACTATGGCGCTCACGCGGCTGCTCCCGCGCCCGAACACGCGGGTGCGGACGGATAGGGGACCGGTCCTGGCTCGGGTCATCGCATTCGCGAATCAAAAGGGTGGCGTCGCCAAGACGACGACGACGCTGAATCTTGGAGTGGCTCTCGCTGAGCAGGGCGCCAAGGTGCTCGCGATCGACCTCGACCCGCAGGGCAACCTGACGATGTCGCAGGGCTGGAACCCGGACGAGATCGACCGCTCGATGTTCGACGTCCTCGTCCACAAGCTGCCGATCACGGAGATCATCCGGCGCAACGAGATCGACGTTGCCGTCTCCTCGATCGACCTTGCCGGTGCCGAGCTCGCGCTTTCGTCGATGATCGGCCGCGAGCGCGCGCTCGAGAAGGCGCTGCTCCCGGTGCGCGAGGAATACGACTGGATCCTGATCGACACACCGCCGTCACTTGGCCTGCTGACGATCAACGCCTTCGTCGCGGCCACCGGCGTCATCGTCCCGGTGCAGTGCGAGTACCTCTCGCTGCGTGGCCTCGTCCAGCTCGAGAACACGCTGTCGATGATCCGCGAGAACCTCAACCCGGTCGTCGAGATCCAGGGCATCCTGGCGACGATGTTCGACAAGCGCCTGCTGCACTCGCGCGAGGCCGTCGAGATCCTCAAGGAGAACTTCGGCGACCTCGTGCTGAACACGAGGATTCGGAAGACGGTGCGCTTCGCGGAGGCGCCGGTGAAGGGACAGTCCGTGTTGCGTTACGACCCGAGCGGGGAGGCCGCGGCCATGTACCGCGACCTCGCCAAGGAGGTGCTCAATGGCGCGTCGGCGCGCCAGCATGCGTGAAGGCCCACTCGCGGAGCTCTTCCGCGCGACCGAAGCCGCACAGCGGCAATCGGAGGGCCGGCCCGAGGAGCCGGAGCAGGCCCGTGCGCCTGAGGCCGCGGAGCCGGACGAGCGCACCGTCGATCACGTCCCGAGCTGGGAGGAGGCGACGCGCGTCGAGCCGCCGCCCACGCCCGAGCCTGTGGCAGGTCCGCCCGCGCCCGCACCGCGGGTCGATCCGCGTCCGGAGCCCGCACCCGAGCCGCCGCCCCAGATCGCGCGTGTGCCTGCGCCGCCGCCACCACCGGTGACGCAGTACCTCGAGCCGCTGCCCGAGCAGCCGGCCCGGCTTCATCGTGCGCCGCTGCGCGACACCGGCGCCTATCTCGCCGTGATCAAGGTCGTCGGCGTCGGCGGGGCAGGGCTGAACGCCGTCAACCGGATGATCGACTCCGGCATCAGCCAGGTCGAGTTCATCGCGGTGAACACGGACATCCAGGCGCTGCATATGAGCGATGCGCCGGTGAAGATCCACATCGGCCGCGACCTGACGCAGGGTCTCGGCTCCGGCGCGGACCCGGACGTCGGACGCCGGGCAGCCGACGAGGGCTACGACCAGCTGAAGCACGCGCTCCGCGGTGCCGACATGGTGTTCGTCGCGGCGGGCGAGGGCGGCGGCACCGGCACGGGTGCTGCGCCGATCGTCGCGAAGATCGCCCGCGAGCTCAATGCGCTCACGGTCGGGATCGTCACGACCCCGTTCAAGTTCGAAGGGACGAAGCGCCGCTCGCAGGCCGACATCGGCGTGCAGCAGCTTCGCAAGGCGTGTGACACGACGATCGTGATCCCGAACGACCGGCTGCTCGAGGTGCTCGACCGGTCCACCTCGATGCTCGACGCGTTCAAGGTCGCCGACGACGTCCTGCGCCAGGGCGTACAGGGCATCTGCGACCTGATCACGATGCCGGGCCTGATCAACCTCGACTTCGCGGACGTGCGGACGATCATGAGCGACAGCGGCACCGCGCTCATGGGCATCGGCTTCGCGTCGAGCGGCGACAACCGCGCGAAGGAGGCGGCCGAGCGCGCGCTTCGCTCACCGCTGATCGACGAGGAGATCTCCGGCGCGAGCGGCATCCTGCTCTCGATCGCCGGCGGCGAGGACATGACGCTGATCGAGGTGAACGAGGCCGCGGAGGCGATCCGCTCCGCCGCGACCGAGGACACGAACATCATCTTCGGCGCCACGGTCGACGACCGGCTCACCGGCCAGGTGTGGGTGACCGTCGTCGCGACCGGCATCGGCCGCGGTGCCCGCGTCCGCCGGCCGCAGTATGAGGTCCCGGCGATGCGCACCGCGATCGCGAGCGGTCGCTCGTCCGACGACGACGTCGACGTTCCGAGCTTCCTCCGGTAACACGGGCCAGGCCCATTCGGGGCCTGGCCGCTGGGGTCCGGCATCATCTAGGCGTGGACACGTACCTGGCGATCGCGAGCCGCCGTGAAGTCCGGAGCTACAGCGACCGTCCGCTGCCGGACGACGTCGTCCACCGGATCCTGGACGCCGGCCGGCTGAGCGGGTCGTCGCAGAACAAGCAGCTCTGGGAGTTCGTGATCGTGAGTGAGAAGGGAGCGCTCGCCGAGGCTGTGTACGCGCCGGAGAACGTCCGGAATGCGCAGCTCGTCGTGGCGATCGCCGGCGAGGCGGGCGCGTTCGACGTCGGCCGTGCGGCCCAGAACATGCTGCTCGCCGCCTGGAACGAGGGCGTCGGCGCGTCGCCCAACGGCATCAAAGATCCGGACCGCGCTGCGGAGCTCGTCGGCGGCGGCCCCGTGAAGATGATCCTTTCGTTCGGCTACCCCGAGAAGCCGCGCGACCCGCACTCACGCACGGCCGAGGAGTGGTCGGCGCGCGCGAACCGCAAGCCGTTCGACGAAGTCGTCAAGGCAGGTTAGGGCAGCTTGCAGGTCGGCTGCTGGCCGGCGAGCTCTTCGAGCGCGCGCTTTGCGCCGACGCGGAATTGCAGCCGCACGAAATGCGGCTTGAGCGTCGAGACGCGCAGCATTCCGTCCTTGCCGCGGCTCAGGCAGCCGAGCGACGCGTGCCAGTACGGCGACCAGCGCACGGCGACGCGATACGTCCCGCCGCGCGGCAGCACCGCATTGATCCCCGAGTCGGTGAGCGCCGTCAGCCGCGGATGCCCGGGCCCGGTGATCATCGGCTCCGCATGCGGCACGCTGTAGATCGTCAGGTTGCGCGTGTGGAAGACGGGTATGAGTCGCGCACGGCCGCTCCTCACGAGCTTCGCCTCGTCGTGCGAGCTGTAATCGGTCGAGGCGTGCGGCAGCACGACGTATTCGACGCCGAGCCCGCGCAGCCACCCGACGTACGCCTTCGCGCCGAGCGAGTCGTACAGGATCTCGTTCTGCGGGAAGTCGTCCTGCCGGTACCAGCCGCGGGCGAGCGGGATGCCGGCCTCGGCGAGGTAGACCGCAGCCGAGTGCGTCGACGTGTCGACTGCCTCGACGCGGTATGACGGATCGAGGTTCGCGCGCAGGTACGCGATCGCGCCGTTCCACGATGACGCGCGGGCGGTCGCGTCGCTCTGGCCGTGGACATAGCTCCACGCAAGCGGCGTCACGTTCCACGCGACGGCAAGCGTCACGGTCACTATTCCCAAGAGGAGCGGCTGCCAGCGGCGGAGCGAGAAAACAAGGACGACGAGCGGGATCGCGGCGTACCTGAAACGCGCGACGTTCTCGCCGACGGCCGAGGGAACGAGGTACAGGCCGACAACGGCGAACAGGTACACCGCGAACACGAACCGGAGCACGCGCGCGCTCTCGACGCGCCACGTGAGCACGAGGCAGGCGAGGCAAAACGCGAGGCCGGCCGCGAACTCGGCGCCGCTGAAGGGGAACTGTCCGCCGCCGGGGAACATCCGCCAAAGCGCGATCTCGATCAACGCGGCAAGGCAGACGCCTGCGATCGGCACCCAGTTTCGCCGCAGCGCGTCACGTCGCGCGAGCGCAACGCCCGCCAACACGACGACGAGCAAGAGGAAGGCGAGCGGCGACGCGGCGAGCGTGAATGCCGCCAGCGCGACCGCGCGCCAGCGCGCGCCGGCCTGGAGCGCCCACAACGCAAGCAGCGCGAACGCGATCCCGAGCGCGAACGGGAACGCCGCCGAGAGCACGATGCCGGCCCACACGACCGCGAACGTCCGCGACGACCACCGCGTCGTCGGTCCCCACTCGCGCCACAGCACGACGGCGAACGCGAGTGCCGCGAGCGCCACCGTCGCGACCGCGAGGAGCCGGATCCCGAGCAGCGCCGCAAGCGGGTAGTACACGAGCGAGTACGTGATAAAGCTGTACCGGCCCGCGTACCAGAAGTTGTTCCAGAGCGTGAAGCCGTGCTCGAGGAAGAGCGTTCGCTGGTAGGCGTGCGCGGCGAAGTCCGTCCCCGGCGGCCCGAGCCAGGCGAGCGCCGCAGCGACGCACGCGGCCGCCGTGGCCGAGAGCACGGCCTCGCGGAAGAGGGGATGACGGACGGTCATGGCTCTTGAGTAACCGGAATCGGCAAGGCGAATCGCCGCAGGACCGGCACCGTGAGCGTGCGATGCAAGAGGCCGCCCTCAACAGCGAGGACGACGGCCAGCCCACCGAGCATCACAGGCCCCGGTGAATCGTTGACGAGCAGCGATGCAAGGAGCCCGCCGAGGATTGCAACCGCGACTCCACGCTCGACACGATCGCGGGCGTACCGGATGACCGCCGCGCCGACCCCGACGACCGCGAGTCCGGGGATCAGGAGCCACCATTGCTCGATCGCGCGGTCATAGGCGAGCGGCACGCGGTTCGCCGCGACGTTCGCGATTCCCTCGAAGCCGCCGTTCACTGCGCCGCGAAGATGGTCGGGCCCGCTCACCGACGCGTCGACGTTTACGAGCGCGAGCACGACGAGCGCGGCGATCCCGAGCGCGGGCAGCGTGTAGCGCATTCGCGCTCCGAGCAGCTGCACGGCGAGGAGCGCGAACGCGACGCCGACGACGATCGCGCCGCCGCCGTCGGAGCCGAGTGCGTTTTCGGCGATCGTTGCGAGCCCGAGTCCCGCCACGGCGACGAATGCGAGCCAGCCGAAGCGCCGCGCAAGGATGGCGCCGCCGAGCAACGCTGGGAAGAGGAGCCACGTCTCGAGCAGGTTCGAGACGCCGAAGAAGCGGCTCGTCAGCTCGGGCCCGATCGGCGCGAGCGCGAGCGTCGACGGTCGAATGGTCATCGAGGCGGCGTAGGCGGCAAGCAAGACGACGAGTGCGACACCGAGGTGGAGCCGTTTGCGCAAGAAGATCGGCCCGAACATCGCGCCGGCGAGCGTGCAGAGTCCAAGCAGCGTCACGCGCGGCGCTGCGTCGCCGGTCGGGAACCAGCCTTCGACGAGATTCACGGCAACCGCAGCGCCGAGCGCGGTCGGCGCTCCCCGCGGATAGAAGAGCGCGATCAGGACAAGCAGGGAGAGCACAAGCACCGAGCCCGGCATCGTCGTCGAGCGCGCCACGTCGATCTCGCCTTCGAGCCGGTACGACGTCGCGACGGGACCGCCGTCCCGTTGCGTGTCGAGCGCGTGCGGTGTCTGCAAGGCAGTCCGCGCGACGTCGGCGATCGACACGAGCCCGGGCACGCGCGTCAGACTGGACGTGAGCAGCCCGTGGTAGCCGTGACCGATCACGGCAATCGGATAGCGGCGGTCATTGGGCGACGGCATCCCGGGCGGCAGGCCGACGACGATCGCCGGCCCGTGCTGCGGGATCGAGTTGGTCCCCTTCACGTGGATGAGCACGGTGTCGTGCGGCCTCGGGAGGCGTGTGTTGTAGAGGATCCCGCGCACCATGCCCGCGAACGCGGCGCCCTGGCTCGTAACCGGCCCGGCGTTCGGGACCATGATCCCGACTGCGCCTTCGGTGGCGAGCTCCGGCAGGTCGGCGAGGGTCAGCCCCTTGACGACGTAGACAGGGAAGACCTGCCGGTGATGCCCGGCAAAGTCGTTCGAGGTCTTCGCCGCAGCCGAGCCGGAGAGGACGAGCGCGCATGCGCACGCGAAGAGAAGGGCGCGGATCGCCTTCACGAAGGTGAGGTTAGACGAGCGGGACTAGCACAGTCGCGCTGAACGCGCCTGCGAGTCCCAGCACCCAGCTTGCTGTGCCGGCGAGGAGCGCGACGCGGCGGGCGGCGGGGGAGGGGTAAGGCGCGAGCCAGATGAGGCTCGCGATCCCGAACATGAGGCCGACGGCCGTCTCGATCGCGTGGAAAGCGATCCCGGCGGCGAGTGCGCTGGACGTCGGCGTTCCTCTCGCGTGCAGGGCAATTGCGATCGCGCCCTGCGCCAGCCCGATGTTTCCCGGCGTGAGCGGCACGAGGCCGGCGACGTCGAGGGCCAGGATGACGACGACTGCGGCCGCGAGTGGATGGCGGATGCCGAGCGCCGCGCCGACGGCTGTGGCCGCGGCGAGGCGCCCGGCGAGCTGGAGCGAAAGCCAGGCAATGAGCCTGATTGCAGCGCGCGGGTCGTCTCCCAGCGCGCGGAACGCATCGAGCAAGTGTGAGCGATTCTTGCGCGCGAGGATCCCGATGCCGACACCGGCGCCGACGACCACCGCGGCCAGGAGGAGGGGCCAGAGCGGGACGATCCCCGCGGCCGCGCCGACGACGACGAGTGCGCCCATGACGAGGGCGCGTGACGCTGCCATCGCGGCGAACGCGCCGCCGGTCGTGCGCAAGCGCTGGCGCACGGGCAGGGCGCGGGAGAAGAGCGCGATTCGGAGAACGTCGCCGGCACGGAACGGGGCGACGGTGTTCGCGAGCGAGCCGGCTCCGTATCGGGCGCAAGCGTCGGTCAGCGAGAGCCGGCCGCCGCAGACGGCAATCGAGGAGCGCCAGGCGGCAGAGGCCGTGACGACCGAGACGGTGAAGCCGATCGCAGCGAGCCAGAGCCAAGGCGCGGGGGCGTTCCCGAGGATGTCGAGGGCAGCGGCTACACGGCGGCCGAGAATCTGCGGCGTGGCGACGGCCGCGACGAGCGCGATGAATGCGAGAGCCGCGGCGGCGAAGCCGCGGCGTCCGACCCGTCCTCGGATGTGGTCAAGCGTCGAGTTCACGTTCTGACCTTCAACTTCGGTAGACGAGCAACGGAACTTGAGGTTGGCCGGTTCCGGGTACGGCTTTACGCTTCCTTCATGAATGGCGCGATCGCTGCCGGGCATCCGCTGACGGCTGCCGCGGGCGCGCGGGTGCTCGAGGCTGGCGGGAGCGCGGTTGATGCCTGCGTCGCCGCGGCGGTCACGTCGTGGGTCTGCGAGAGCATGCTGACGGGGCCCGGCGGGGGTGGGTTCATGCTCGTTCACGAGGCCTCCTCGGGGCGGTCGGTTGTCTTGGACTTCTTCGTCACGGTTCCGCGGGGTGCAGCGTCCGGGTCGTTGCTGGAGCTCGCTGTTGATTTCGACGGCGACACGCAGCAGCGGTTTCGGACTGGTTGCGCTGCGGTTGCAGTTCCGGGAACGGCGCTCGGCGTTGCGGAGGCGCACGGGCGGTGGGGGCGGCTCCCGTGGGCGTCGCTCGTGCGGCCGGCGGCGGCGCTCGCGCGCGACGGCTTCGAGCTGACGCCGATGCAGGGGTACCTGCACGCGATCCTCGATGGGCTGCTTCGCCACTCACCGGAGGGCGACGCGATGTACGGGGCGGGTGGGCGGGCGTACCGGACGGACGAGCGGTTCGCGCTGCCGGAGCTTGGTGCGACGCTCGAGCGTTTCGCGTCTGAGGGCGTCTCGGTGCTCTACGAGGGCGACCTTGCGGAGGCAGTCGTCGCGCACGTGCATGGTGGAGGCGGTGCACTGTCCGTGGAGGATCTGGGTGCGTATGAGGTGGTCGAGCGCGAGCCGGTGAGCGTGCCGTACCGCGGGCATGAGTTCCGGTCGAATCCGCCGCCGTCGGCGGGCGGTGTCCTGATCGCGCTCGGCCTGCAGGTGCTCGGCGACGACGATCCAACGCCGCTCCGCGTCGCGTCCGCGATGGAGACGCAGGAGGCGGTACGCGACGCGACGTTTGCGCGCTCGCTTCACGATCAGAATGCCGCGCTTCAGGTGCTGAAGGGGACGACGCACATCTCGGTGTTGGACGCGGACGGCAACGCGGCGTCGTTGAGCGCGTCGCTTGGCTCGGGCAGCGGCGTCGTTGTCCCCGGCACCGGGTTGCACCTGAACAACATGCTCGGCGAGCTTGACCTGATGGGCGCGTCGCAGCCGGGCGAGCGGCTGACGTCGATGATGTCGCCGTCGCTCGTGCTGCTCGACGGGCGGCCGAGGCTCGTGCTCGGCAGCGCCGGGAGCGCACGGCTGCGCGGAGCGATCCTGCAGGTCGTCGGCAACGTCGTCGCAGGCCTGCCGGTGCGCGACGCGGTCGACGCGCCGCGCGTGCATGCGGAAGGCGGCGTCGTGCATTGCGAGGATCCGAAGGCGGCGGACGAGCTCGAAGCCGCCGGCCGCGCCGTCGTCCGCTGGAAGGAGCGGAACCTCTACTTTGGCGGCGTGAGCGCGGTCGAGGTCGCAGCGGACGGTGCCCTCGCCGCAGCGGGCGACCCGCGTCGCGGCGGCGCGGGCGTGGTCGTCGCGTGAGTGCCGCGTTCGTCGTCCGTGCCGCCGAGCCGGGCGATGCGGAAGCGCTCGTGCGGCTCGCCGAGGCTGTGAGCGCGGAGCCGGAAGGCTGGCTGATCTCAACGGACGGCGAATGGCGCAGCGTGGGGGACGAGCGTCGTTATCTGAAGGCGCTGCGCCGCTATCCGCATGCGGCCGTGTACGTTGCGCAACGTGTCGCTGACGGCGCGATCATCGGGCGGCTGTCGCTCTCACGCGACGCGCATCCGGCGAGCACGCACGTCGCGGACCTCGGGATCATGGTGTCGAGGGACGCGCGGCGCCAGGGCGTCGGACAGGAACTCCTGCGGGCGGCGGTCGGCTGGGCGGGCGAGGCCGGGATCCGCAAGCTCGAGTTACACGTGTTTCCATGGAACGAGCCGGCGATCAAGCTCTATGAGCGGTTTGGCTTCGAGCGCGAAGGGCTCAGGAAGGCCCATTACCTTCGCGGAGGACACCCGGTCGACGCCGTGCTGATGGCGCTGCAGGTCTAGGCGATAGGGAACAGCACGGCTCGACTCACTCCAGCTCGAGCCGCTCGTACGCGAGCGTCAGCTCTTCGATCGCGACGTCGCTGCACTGCGCATTGAACGGCCCCGTCACGTGCTGCACCGGCCGCGCGCGCAGCAGCTTCCAAGTCTCCACGACCTGGGTGTGGTCTTCGTTCATCAGCTGGATCGTGACGGTGCGATACGCGCTCTGGTCGCCGTTCCGAACTGCGTCGATCCAATTCCACAGATCGAGCGAGCCGATGACCCCTCGCTTCAGCGTGACGTCCGGGTAGCGCGCGAGCCCTGTCAGCTTGCGCACGGCGTTCTCCTTCTCGTTGCCGTTCCGGTACTCGATCACATCGACGGTCATGCCGATCTCGCTGCACTCGCGGAAGCCGGCCTGCGGGCCGCTTGTCGAGCCCGTCCCGAGATCGACGAGGAAGTTGAACTGCGCATACGGGCGATCACGTTCGACGGCCACTGCCGGGGTCTCCTTCCGATTCGGGTTCGAGCCAGATCAGCTCGTCGTAAACCAGCTCGAGCTCCTCCATCGCGACGTCGTTCGCCGCCGCGTTGAACGACGGGCCGGTCCACTTCAGCGGGCGCGCGTTCACGAGCCGCCACGCGTTCACGACACTCCCGCCGGCCGTGTCGAGCTGCTGGATCGTGACAGGGCGCGCGTCGGCCTTCCGCCGCCAGTCGAAGAGCTCCGTCGCTCCTGCCGCAAGGGCCCGCCGCAGCAGGATCGACGGCGGCTCGCCATCGCTGACGAGCGGCCCGATCTCGCCGAAGCCCACCTCCCGGCGGCCGATCAGCACGCGAAAATGGGCGGTCCCGAGGAGCGACGGCGGCTCGCGGGCGGGCATCTGAACCGACGCTAACGCCTCTTGTCACCGGACGCAAAGGCCCGCCGATCGACCCTCTACGATGGGCTTCCCGTGCCGGCTGCCGCTCCCGATTTCGTCCACCTTCACGTCCACAGCGAGTACTCGATCCTGGACGGGGCGTGCCGCATTCCGGCGCTCGCGGCCCGCGCCGCGGAGCTCGAGATGCCGGCCGTCGGGCTCACCGACCACGGCTCGCTCGCGGGCGCGGTCGCGCTCTACAAGGAGACGGCGAAGCACGGGGTAAAGCCGCTGCTCGGCTGCGAGGTCTACGTCGCGGACGACCGCAAAGCGCAGCAAAAGGGCTACGCGCACCTCACGCTCCTCGCCGAGAACAACACCGGCTACGCGAACCTGATCAAGCTCAGCTCGCTCGGCTACCTCGAGGGCTACTACTACAAGCCGCGCGTCGACTGGGAGCTGCTGGGCCAGTACTCGAGCGGTCTGATCGCGCTGAGCGGCTGCCTCTCAGGCCGCGTCTGCAAGGCGCTCGAGGAAGGGCGCGCCGACGACGCCGAAGGCGAGCTCGACCGCCTCACCTCGATCTTCAGCAAGGACAACGTCTACGTCGAGATGCAGAACGCCCACCTCGACGTCCAGCAGCGCATCAACCCGCTGCTCGTCCAGCTCGCCGAGCGCCGCGGCCTCCCGGTTGTCGCGACGGGTGACGTGCACTACCTCCGCCACGAGGACGCGCGCGCGCACGAGGCGCTGCTTTGCATCCAGTCCGGCGACTCGCTCAAGAACCCGAACCACTGGCGCTTCGACACCGACCACTTCTACTTCAAGACACAGCAGGAGATGCTCGCCGACTTCCCGGGCCACGAGGAGGCGCTGCGCCGCACGCTCGAGATTGCCGAGCGCTGCAGCGTCGAGATCGAGCTCGGCCGCATCCTGCTGCCGCACTTCCCGACGCCAGACGGCCGCGATGCGTTCGACTACCTCGTCGAGCAGTGCGAGAAAGGACTCGAACGGCGCTACGACAAGGTGACGACCGAGTTGCGCGAGCGGCTGCAGTTCGAGCTCAAGACGATCCGCGAGATGGGGTTCGCCGACTACTTCCTAATCGTCGCGGACTTCATCGGCTTCGCGAAGCGGAACGGCATCAGCGTCGGGCCGGGCCGCGGCAGCGCAGCCGGCAGCCTCGTCGCCTACGTCCTCGAGATCACGGACGTCGACCCGATCGCCTACGGCCTCCTGTTCGAGCGCATGCTCAACCCGGGCCGCAAGTCGATGCCGGACATCGACATCGACTTCGCGGTGGAGGGCCGTGAGCGCGTGATCAACTACGTGCGGGAGAAGTACGGCAACGATCGCGTCGCGCAGGTGATCACCTTCGGGACGATGGCGGCGCGCGCGGCAGTGCGCGATGCCGGTCGTGTGCTCGAGATCCCGTACGGCGTCGTCGACAAGATCGCGAAGCTGATCCCGGAAGGCCCGGGACAGACGCTCGACGAGTGTTTGAAGCCCGGCTCGGAGCTGAAGCAGGCCTACGACTCCGACCCGGTCGCCCGGGAGATCGTCGACCTCGCCATGCCGCTCGAGGGGCTGACGCGTCAGGACGGCATCCACGCCGCCGCGGTCGTCGTCGGTGCCGAGCCGCTCACGAACATCATCCCGCTCCAGCAGAAGGGCACCGAACAGGAAGTCGTCACGCAGTTCGACGGCACGACGATCGAGGCGCTCGGGCTCCTGAAGATGGACTTCCTCGGTCTGCGCAACCTCGACGTGATCGACAAGGCGTGCCATCTCGCGGGGATCGCCGACATCGGGTCGATCTCGCTCGACGACAAGCGGACCTACGCGATGCTCGCGCGCGGCGAGTCGATCGGCGTCTTCCAGTTTGAGGGCTCGGGCATGCGCGAGGCGCTGCGGCAGGTCAAGCCGACCGTCTTCGAGGACCTGATCGCGCTGAACGCGCTCTACCGGCCGGGCCCGATGGCGTACATCCCGATGTACGCGAACCGCAAGAACGGCCGCGAGCCGGTCACGTACCCCGACGAGCGGCTGAAGGAGATCACGAGCTCCACGTACGGCATCTGCATCTACCAGGAGCAGTACATGGAGATCGCAAAGAAGGTCGCCGGCTTCTCCCCCGCGGAAGCCGACGACCTGCGCAAAGCGATCGGGAAGAAGATCCATTCCCTGATGGCTTCGCTGAAGGAGAAATTCCTCGAGGGGTGCGCGTCAAACGGGGTCACGCCCGCCGTCTCCAACCAGCTCTGGGCGGACATGGAGCAGGCGCAGGACTACTCCTTCAACAAGTCGCATGCCGCCTGCTACGCGCTGATCGCCTACCGGACGGCGTGGCTGCGGGCGAACCATCCGAAGGAGTACATGGCGGCGCTCATTTCGTCAGTCATGAACACGAAGGACCGCGTGCCGTTCTACGTCAACGCCTGCCACGACATGGCGATCGACGTGCTGCCGCCGGACGTGAACACGTCGCAGATCGACTTCGCCGTCGTCGAGGGCAAGATCCGCTTCGGGCTGAACGCGGTGAAGAACGTCGGCGAGTCGGCGTGCCGCGCGATCGTGCGGGCACGCGAGGAGGGCGGGCAATTCTCGACGATCTGGGATTTCACCGAGCGCGTCGACCCGCAGGTCGTGAACAAGCGCGCGCTCGAGTCGCTCGTGAAATGCGGTGCGCTCGATTCGACCGGCGGCTCGCGGCGCGGCATGCTCGAGTGCCTCGAGCAGGCGCTCGCGTGGGGACAGAAGCAGCAGGCGGACAAGCTGCTCGGGCAGGGGTCGATCTTCGACCTCGGAGACCTCGGCGCCGGCGACGACGGTCCGCGCCACCATCCGACGATCCCCGTCGTTGCCGAGTTCGAGAAGAACGAGCTCCTGCACCTCGAGAAGGAGACGCTCGGGCTCTACGTCTCCGAGCATCCGCTGACGCCGATCCGCGACCAGCTGCGCCGCAAGACCGACTGCACGCTGAGCGAGCTCGAGCGCCGGCGCGACGGCGAGGTCGTCACGGTCGGCGGCATCGTCGCCGCGCTGAAGCAGATGACGACGAAGAAGGGCGAGCCGATGGTGTTCGCCGGGCTCGAGGACGTGACGGGCTCGTGTGAGATCGTCGCGTTCAACTCCGTCTACGCGCAATCGCGTGATCTGCTGCTGCAAGACCGCATCGTGATCGTGCGCGGGCGGATCGACCACAAGCAGCAGGGCGAGACGAAGGTGATCGCGATGGAGGTGACCGCGTTCGAGGCGACACCCGAGCGTAAGGAAGTGCGGCTGAAGGTCGACGCGCGCGTGGCACCCGCGGGCGTCGTGCGCGAGCTTGCCGCGCTCGTGAAGGACTTCCCCGGCGAGGCGCCCGTGTACGTCGACCTCGTGACGTCGATGGGCTCGAAGCTGCTCGAGCTCGGCCCGAACTACCGTGTGCACCCGGTGCCGGACTTCTTCGCCGAGGTCAGGCACCTGCTCGGCGAAGCTGCAGTCGCGTAGCCATTAACGCTTAGCCCCCACGGGCCGCGGTACAACTGGGCCGTGGCCAAGGTCGCTCTTGTCACCGGCGCGAACACCGGCATCGGGCTCGCGATCGCCGAACGGTTCCTTACCGACGGCTACGCGGTCGGGTACGCCACCTCCGGCAATGACGAGAGGCACGAAGGCCCGTACGTCGAGCTGCAGGAGCGGTACGGCGACGACCGCATCCACTGGGTTTACGGCGACCTGACCGACGTGAAGGTGCCGCAGCAGCTGCTCGATGGGACCGTTGCCAAGCTCGGCGCCGTCGACGTGCTCGTGAACAATGCCGGTCTTTCCACCGCAAAGCCGTTCTTCGAGCTCACGACCGACGACTTCGACCTGACGTTCAACGTTGACGTGCGCGCGAGCTTCCTGCTTGCGCAGGCCGTGGCGCGCCAGATGGAGAACGGCGGCTCGATCGTGAACATCACGTCTGTCCACGAGCACATCCCGCGCCGCGACTTCGCCGTCTACGCCGCCGCGAAGGCGGCGCTCGGGATGCTCAGCCACGCGCTCGCGCTGGAGCTCGCCTCGAGGAACATCCGCGTCAACTCGGTCGCGCCCGGCGTGATCGCGACGCGCCGCAACGAGGGGGACGCCGAGAAGCTCATCCCCGAGGTACCGCTCGGGCGTCCGGGCAAGCCGGAGGAGGTCGCGTCGCTCGTGGCCTGGCTCTGCACCGGCGAGGCGGCCTACGTCACGGGCCAGAGCTACATCATCGACGGCGGCATGACCCAGCAGGTCGTCAACATCCCGGCCTAGAGGGTTTAGGCTCGGCGGGTGGCGCGGGCAGGCGACGTCCTGGACGACCCGACGACGGGGAGTCGCCTGGTCTTCTTGCACAGCGCTGCCGAGACCGGCGGGGAGCTCCTCGAGTATGAGCTCACGTTCGTTCCCGGCGGCTTCAGCACGCGCGACCACCTGCACCCGAGGCAAAGCGAGCAGCACGAAGTGGTTGACGGCTCGCTCGGGCTGATCGTCGCCGGCCGTGAGAAGCGTTTGCATGCGGGCGACTCCGAAACGGTGCCGGTGGGCACGCAGCACCGGATCTTCAAGACGCAAGACGCGCCTCTGCGGGCGCGCTTCACGCTTCGTCCAGCGCTCGACTCCGAGGTGCTGCTCGAGACGCTCTTCGGCCTCGCGCGTGACGGGAAGGTTGGGAAGAACGGTGAGCCGACACCGCTTCAGCTCGCCGTGATCTTCTCCGAGTTCGCGAGTCTCGGCCGGCCTCCGAGGCCCCCGGCTGCGGTGCAGCATGCGGTCCTTGCGCCGCTTGCTGCTCTTGGACGAGCGAAGGGCTACCAGGCGCGGTATCCGGCATACAGCGAAGGCGCTCCCGAACCGGGCGAATATGTCTTCGTCGATGAGTGGCACGTCGACGCACCGCCTGAGCCCGTGTTTGTCGCGCTCGCCGACGGGGCGACGTATCCGGATTGGTGGAGGCCCGTGTACCTGGCGACGAAGACCGACGGGCCTCCGGAGCTCGGCCGGACATCGGAACAGCACTTCAAGGGGAGGCTTCCGTATCACCTGCGCACGCGCTCGACGATCACGCGCTACGAACCGTCGACGGTCGTTGGTGCCGAGGTCGAGGGAGACCTGCGCGGGCGCGGCCTGTGGACGCTCACGCCGCGCGACGGCGGCACCGACGTGCGCTTCGACTGGCGGGTCTATGCCGAGAAGCCGGTCGTCCGTGCACTGACCCCGGTTCTACGGCCGCTCTTTCGGTGGAACCACGCCTGGGCGATCGCTTGTGCACGCGAGGGCCTCGAGCCGTACGCGCGTCGCCGCGCGGGCTCGGCCTGAAGCACCCCAAACGGGGCATGCCGCCGGCCGGCAACTCGCCTACAAATGTCTCGCTGGCTTTCACACGAGGCAGGGGGTCTTAAACGTGGTTCGTTTTCTCGGCGCTGCCGCTGCAGTTGCGGTTGCTCTCGCCCTGGCGGGCGGCGCCTCGGCTGCCAACTCGCAGCCCATGAGCTTCACCGACCCCGCGGGGGATTCGGGCACCGCGGCCGATGTCACCAAGGTCGACGTCCAGAACGACGACGCCGGCCTGTACACCTTCAACGCGACGTTTGCGACGCCATACGTCGACACGGCCGACTTCTCGATCTTCTTCGACACCGATCAGAACGCCGCGACCGGCGACCCGACGTGGGACGGCGCGGACTACGCGCTGCTCGACGACCACGGGGCGCATTCGTTCTACTTGCTGAAATGGAACGGCACGGACTGGGACGATGCCCCATCGAACGCCACCGTTTCGGTCTCGATCGCCGCCGACCACCTCAGCCTGACAGCGTCCGTCAACCGGTCGGACCTCGGCGAGACCGCGGGCTTCAACTTCATCGTGTTGAGCGATGAGGGCGACGGCTCGACGGGCCATTACGACGATGCCCCATCCGGGGCCGGCCACTTCACCTACACCCTTCAGCCGACATTGAGCCTGAAGCTTGCCGTGGCGACGCACACGACCGTCACGGCTGGTCATCTCTGGACGACAGGCCTCGCGGTCCTTCGCACCGACACCAACAAGCTTCTCGGGGCCGAGGGCTCGCTTAGCTGCACCGCCTCTGCGGGACACACGAAGCTGAAGGTGGTGACGCAGGCGTTCATCTCGGCCGGCGCCGACAAGGGCAGCGCGGCACTCTGCGTCTTCTCGGTCCCGAAGACGCTCAAGCACAAGAAGATCCAGGCGACCGAGACCGTCACCTACGAAGGGCAGAAGCTCACGCACAGCTTCACGACGACCGTGAAGTGACCTCCTTCCAGACGGCGTACGCAGCCGGCATGCACCGGGCACACGGCCGGTAGCCGGCTGCGACCGCCGTCGCCTCGTCCCTGAAGAAGACGCGCTGCTTCACGTAGTGCCCTTTCGCGATCCAGGACGCCGCGCCCGCGCAGTCGAGCCTGCCGTAGATCTTGTTCTTCCGATGGCCGCCGAGCGTGCCCGGCGTCGCCGAGAGGTAGTGCTTCCCGTCGGCTCCGATCAGCTTGTACACGCGGGCCACGCTACCGTGAGCCCCCGCCGTGGAAACCCGCTCGGACATCCGCAACGTCGCGATCGTCGCCCACGTCGACCATGGGAAGACGACACTCGTCGACGCCCTGCTCTGGCAGGCCGGCTCGTTTCGCGAGAACCAGGACGTTGCCGAGCGCGTGCTGGACTCGATGGACCTCGAGCGCGAGAAGGGCATCACGATCCTCGCGAAGAACACCGCCGTCCGCGTCGGTGACGTCAAGCTCAACATCGTCGACACGCCGGGCCACGCCGACTTCGGCGGCGAGGTCGAGCGCGGCCTGACGATGGTGGACGGGGTGCTCCTGCTGGTCGACGCATCCGAGGGGCCGCTGCCGCAGACGCGCTTCGTCCTCCGCAAGGCACTGCAGGCGCGGCTGCCGGTCGTGCTCGTCGTCAACAAGATCGACCGCGACGACGCGCGGCCTGAAGAAGTCGTGAACGAGGTCTACGAGCTCTTCCTCGACCTCGACGCCGACGAGTCGCAGATCGAGTTCCCGATCGTCTACGCGAACGCGCGCGCCGGCCGCGCCGGCCTCTCGCCGACGGGTCTGGCCGACGACCTGGAGCCGCTCGTCGACACGCTGCTCGAGACCGTCCCGGCGCCGACCTACGACCCGGCGCATCCGCTGCAGGCACTCGTCACGAATCTCGATGCTTCTCCGTACGTCGGCCGGCTTGCGCTGTGCCGCATCCGGCACGGCCACATCAGAAAGGGGCAGCAGATCGCCTGGTGCCGCGCCGACGGCACGATCGAGAACGCGCGCGTCACCGAGCTCTACGTCACCGAGGCGCTCGAGCGTGTGCCGGCCGACGAGGCGGGGCCCGGGGAGATCGTCGCGATCGCCGGCCTCCCAGAGGTGACGATCGGCGAGACGATCGCCGATCCGGACGACCCGCGCCCGCTGCCCGTCACGGCGGTCGACGAGCCGAGCCTCGCGATCACGATCGGCCTCAACACCTCGCCGCTCGCGGGCACCGAGGGGCAGAAGCTCACAGCGAGCATGGTCAAGCAGCGGCTCGACCAGGAGCTCGTCGGCAACGTATCGCTGCGCGTCAACCCGACGCAGCGGCCGGACGCGTGGGAAGTGCAGGGGCGCGGCGAGCTACAGCTCGCGGTGCTCGTCGAGCTGATGCGCCGGGAAGGCTTCGAGCTCACTGTCGGCAAGCCGGAGGTGCTCACGCGTGAAGTCGACGGCAAGACGCACGAGCCCGTCGAGCGCGTCGCGATCGACATCCCGGAGGACTACATCGGCGTCGTGACGCAGCTGCTCGCATTGCGCAAAGGCCGCTTGCAGCAGATGGTCAACCACGGAACCGGCTGGGCGCGCCTGGACTACCTCGTCCCGGCACGTGGCCTCATCGGCTTCCGTACCGAGTTCCTCACCGAGACGCGCGGCACCGGCATCCTCCACCACGTCTTCGAGGGCTGGGAGCCCTGGCACGGAGAGCTCCGCACGCGGCCGACGGGTGCGCTCGTCTCGGACCGGCGCGGCAACGCGACGGGTTTCGCGATCCTCAACCTCCAGGAGCGCGGATCCCTCTTCATCAAGCCGGGCGACGAGCTCTACGAGGGGATGATCGTCGGCGAGAACGCGCGTGCCGAGGACCTCGACGTGAACGCCGCGAAGGAGAAGAAGCTGACGAACATGCGCAGCTCGACTGCAGAGGAGCTTGTGCGCCTCATCCCGCCGCGGCCACTCTCGCTCGAGCAGGCGCTCGAGCTGATCCGCGACGACGAGTGCGTCGAGGTGACGCCGGAGTCCATCCGCCTTCGCAAGGTCGAGCTGAGCGCACAGAGGCGTCAGACGACGGCCTCGCGCGCGAAGCGCGCTGCCGCGTCGGTCGGCTGATGGTGGAGCGGGCGCGATGGGCGCCCGCTCCAGCCGGCGATTCAGGTGACGACGATGCCGAACGGCGCAGCGCTGGTCGGCAGTGCCGTCGGGGATGACTGCAGCTCGGTCAGATTGCCGCCGTCGACCGAGAACGCGCTGATAGCACGCGCACCGGTGTCGACGACCCAGAGGGTCTGGCCGTCCGGCGCGAGGCGGGCGTCCTCCGCCCCTGCGTTCGCGGTCGCGAGGGGCGTGCTTCCGATCAGGCCGAGCGAGCCGTCAGAGCCGATCGCATACCTGGAGACACTGCCACTCCCGGTGTTCACGGCGAAGAGGAACTGCCCGTCGTGGCTGATCTCGACCCAGCAGGGTGCGGTTTGCGAGTCGGCCACCGGCGACGAGCCGATCGAGGTCAGCGTCCCGTCGCTTCCGTCGGTGAATGCCGAGACCGTGCCGGCACCGGGGCCGCCGTGCGCGTTCGAGACGTACAGCTTTGTCGGATCCGTGGGCCGGAACTCGCTCCCGAACGGCCCGGGTCCCTGCGCGGCGAACGGCGAGCCGGGAGCGGCCGTCAGCCGGCCGTCGGCACCGACCGTGAAGCTGTCGATCAGTGACGTGCCCACTCGGGCGCCGACGACACGCGTCCCGCCGCCGTTGAAGAGGACATCGCCGGGCGTCGAGCCGTCGGGCAGTGCAACCGTCGAGCCGGCGAGCGGCTTCAGGTGGCCGCCGGGGTTGAGGGTGAAGCCGGTGTAGTTGCTGCCGCCGTTGCCGGCGTTCGCGACGTAGACGAGGCTGTCGTGGACGGCGATGCTGACCGGTTCGTTCCCTCCCGAGGCGACTGGGCCGCCGCCGACCGGCTTGAGCCCGCCGTCGGGGCCGATTCGCAGCACCGAGATCTCGTCGCTGCCTGCGTCGACGGCGAGCAGGTACTTGCCGTCGCTCGTGATCTGCAATGCGCCCTGGGCGCCGATTCCGGCGCCCGTTCCGGCGCCGCCGGCGGTGAACGGCGACCCGGGCAGCGGCGTCAGCGTTCCGTCGGCATGCCGGTCGAAGGCTGCGATCGTGTTCACGCCGGCCGTGTTGTCGTTGACGTAGACATGGCCGACGATGTTTGAAGTGGCCGATGCGGTTCCGGCCGCGATCGCTGCGGCGACCGCGACCGGTGCCAGTCCAATAGCTAAGCGCAAGCGCATGCGCGTGCTCCCTTCCGCTTGGGTGAGTGCTTCTTCGGGCACCCTTGCGGGAGGAGCTTGCGAACGGGTTACTCGAGGGTGAACAGTGGGTGAACGGTGAACCGATCGAGTCGCGGCAGCGATTTAAGGAACGTGAAAGATCTTCGGCTCGACAATCGAAGCGTGTCCACGGTGCTCGTTGTCGACGACGAGCCGATTGTGCGTGAGGTGGTCGTCCGCTACCTCGAGCGCGACGGCTATCGCACCCTCGAAGCCGCGTCCGGCGACGAGGCGGAGCGGCTGCTCGAGTGCGATCCTCCGTCGCTCGTCGTGCTCGACGTGATGCTGCCTGGCATCGACGGCTTCGAGCTGTGCCGCCGAATCCGCGCAAGCTCGGATCTGCCGATCATCCTGCTGACCGCGCGGGGCGAGGAGGCGGACCGGGTCGTCGGCCTGGAGCTCGGTGCGGACGACTACTTGACGAAGCCGTTTTCGCCGAGAGAGCTTGCGGTACGCGTGCGCAACCTCCTTCGCCGAGCGCGCGGCTCGGACAGCGGTGAGATGAATGCTGTCGCGTTCGGCGACGTGGAGATCGACGCGGTTGCGCGCGAGGCGAGCAAGGGCGGCGAACGGCTCAGGCTCACGCTGAAGGAGTTCGACCTCCTCTGGTTCCTCGCGACGCACCGCCGCAGGGTGTTCTCACGCGAAGAGTTGATGGACCGCGTGTGGGGGTATCGCAGCGAGCTCGACACCGGAACGCTCACCGTCCACATTCGCCGCCTGCGCGCGAAGATCGAGGACGACCCCGCGCACCCGAAGCATCTGGAAACAGTCTGGGGCGTCGGGTACCGGCTGACGCCGTGACAGAGATCGCATTCGTCCTCGCCGGCGCCACGCTGATCGCGGGCATCCTCGCCGCCTATGCGCTGCGGCTGCTTCCGACCGTCCGACTGCAGCTCGCCGCGCTTGCGTTCCTCGCCGTCGCGCTCCCACTCGCGTCCGTCCTTGCCTCGGGGTGGGTGATGTTCCACATGCCCGACGATGCGAAGATCCTCGCCGTCTCGTCGGCAGCCGCGCTGTCGGCCGTCGTCGGCGCGCTCCTGTTCGGCCGGTGGGTGGTCAGGCCGATCGAGCGGTTGCGGCAGGCCTCGGGCGAGCTCGCGGGAGGCGACCTGGGGGCACGCGCGGTCGAGGAAGGCCCGCGCGAGCTTTCCGAGCTCGGTCGGGCGTTCAACGGCATGGCCGATTCGATCGAGCGTCTCTTCGACGCTCGACGGCAGCTCGTCGCATGGGCGAGTCATGACCTGCGCACGCCGCTCGCGTCGGCGCAGGCGATGCTCGAGGCGGTGGAAGACGGTCTTGCCCAGCCGGAGGAGTACCTGCCGGCGATCCACGACCAGCTGCGCATCCTGTCGACGCTTGTCGACGACCTGTTCGAGCTCACGCGGATCGATGCCGGCGTGCTCACGCTCGAGCTGCGCGAGACCGCGCTGGCCGGTCTCGTCGAGGGCTGCGTACGAAGTCTCGCCGCCGACGCCCGCTCGAAGGGCGTCCGGCTCGTCACACGCTGGGATGCTCAGCCGCCGCATGTGCGCTGTGCGCCGGAGAAGGTCGAGCGGATCCTGCACAACCTGCTCGCAAACGCGCTCCGGCACACGCCCACCGACGGCTCAGTGGCCGTCGTCGTCGACGCGAGACCGCACGCTGTGACCGTCGCTGTCGAGGACAGCGGTTCCGGTCTCAGCGACGAGACTGCCGAGCGCATGTTCGAGCGCTTCTGGCGTGCAGACCCGGCACGGGGCTCCAACGGATCCGGCCTTGGGCTCGCGATCGCGCAAGGCCTCGTCGAAGCTCAGGGCGGACGCATCTGGGCCGAGAACCGACCCGAAGGCGGCGCCCGCGTCGCCTTCACGCTGCAGCCGGCTTAAGCGCCGTCGGGCGAGAGACCTTTGGCCTTGAGCTCGTTCAGCGCGGCCTCGGTCTTCTGCAGGTCATGGAGTCCCATGCCGTCGAGGATGAACTCCGCTTTGGTGAACTGGATCTCCGCGTAGTCGACGACCTGGACGTGGTTTCCCCACGGGTCGCGGAACGAGACGTTCGGCGCGCGCGTGAGCTCGACGCCGGCCTCCTCGAGCGAGCGGCGCACCGCCGCCTTGTCGTCCACGACGAGACCGAAGTGCCGCTCGCGGTCGCGGTGCGGCTCACGATCGCGCGCGAGTGCGATGAACTGATCGCCCATGTCGATGAACGCCATTCCGCCGCCGCGGCCGCGCAGCTCGAGCTCGAAGAACTGCCCGTACCACGCGAGCGCGTCGTCGATGTCTCCGACCTCGAGCGCGATGTGATTGATGCCGACGAGTCGTGCCATGCCGACACGGTAATCCCGGCTGGAACTCCTGTGTCGCCGGTCTCAACCGCCCCGCCGGTGGCGGCCGAGCGCGCCGTGCGGCGCCGGCAGTTCCTCCGTCGATTCGAGCAGGTCGAAGAAGACGGTCAGGCCGACAGCCGACGCCGCAACGCCTGCCGAGATCGTGAATCCGACCAACAGGCGGGCGAGCGTCGAGGGCAGAGCCGAGAGCACGGCGCCGTGCAGGAACACGGGCACCTTGCTCAGCCCGACGGACAGCGCGATCAGCCCGAGCGCACCTCCGGCGATCGGACGGGCATCCGCCGATCCGCGCGCGATCACCGCGACGCCGGCGAGCACCAGTGCCAGCTCGTTCGCGCCCTCCACCCAGCTGCCCACGGACGCGCTCGCAGCCAACCCGAATGCCGCGGCGACCACGACGGTTCCTGCTCCGGCGACGATCCCGAGGGCAACCGTCGCCTGTCGCACCGAAGATCGGCGGCGTACCAAGACAAACGCCGCAATCGCCGCGAATGGCAGCGTCAGGCCGAGCCAAGGCCACAGCGACGGACGGCCGACGTGCCACACCTCGCCCTCGAGTCGGGCTCGGCGGCCGTCGACAACGATCGGAACCGACCAGCTCCGCCGCTCGATGCCCGGGGGAAGCGCGCGCACGCGCGCGTCGTGCCAGACGACGGTGCGACTGAGTGACCGCCGCTGCCAGCCGGCGGCGTTTGCTTTCAGAAGCCCGGCGGCTGCGGCCGTCGGCGAGGAGTCGTCCACCGCGACACCGTCGCCGTCGAGACGGAGGAACGGCTCTCCGGCGTAGCCGAGCACGACCGCCCTGTGGCCGGGGCGTATCGTCAATCCGAGCGCCTGGTCGCTCGGGTAGACGCGGACGGCAAGCGCACGCCCAACGAGAGCGGGCAACGGAGCCACGCTCGCCCGGTTGTCGACCGCGACGAGCCCCGTGCGGACGTGAGCGCCTGCAGTTGCCGGAGAGGCGAGCGAAGCGACGGCCACGCAAAGCGCCAGCCGTGTGGTCGCCGCGAGCCGCCGGACAGGCACCTCAGCCGCCGAGGCCGACGAGTGTCGCCTTCACGTCGGCGGCGCTGAACGGCCACAGGTAGAGCGCGCGCTCGAAGCCGTTTGCGTCGACGACGTATGCCGCTTCCGTATGCGCGACCTCGTGCACACGGATCCCGGCGATCTTCTTGGTGGTCGCGACGACGCCGATATCGAAGCGCTTCCAGACCGAGCGGAGCTCTGCGGGCGTGCCGACACCCCAGTGCCACTCGGGACCGGCGGCCCACTTGTGCATGTCCTGCACGAGGAAGCGGCGCGCATCACCCTGGACGTTGACGCTGACGGCCACGATCGCAGGTCGCGACGCTCGCGGCAACGCGCGCACGACTTGCTCGAGGCGCGTCGCCTCGATCGGGCAGTAGTTACGGCAGAGCGGGTCGATGAACGTGACGATCAGCGGCCGGCCCCGGAGCGCTGCGGTCGACACACGGTCGCCGTTCTCGTCCCTGAGGTCGAAGGCGGGGGAGCGCTTCACACCCGCCTTCCACGTGGTGGCCGGGCCGGACACGATCGGGCGGCCGGCGGCGCTACGTGGGGAGCGCAGCGCGACGGCCCCGATGCCCACGCAGGCGCCCACGAGAACGGCAAGAAGCCAGACGGCCCACCGCATCCTCAGCACTCTCACAGGGGCGTCTCAGCAGTTCGCAATGGGCGCCGGGGAAGCTTGGCCACATGACACTCACCATCGCAATCATCGTGAACGTCCTCCTGATGGTTGGCATCGTCGCGGCGCTCGCCCACGTCATCAGGATCCCCTTCCGCATAGAGCGGCACGTCCTCCATCGCGGTCAGCGCGTCACGACAGAGCAGCACGAATCCCTCCGCGCCGCCTAGGACGAGGTCGCTAGCTCTGCCGGACCGAGCTCGGGGGCCGTCTCGAGCGCGACGTCGACGGGCAGCCGTAGCGCGAACACGGTCTGTCCGTCGCGCCGGTCGAGTGTGCACCGACCGCCGTGAGCCCTCGCGATCGCGGCGACGATCGCGAGGCCGAGCCCGGCGCCGCCGTGCGCGCGCATCCTTGCGTCGTCTGCGCGCGCGAAGCGGTCGAAAATGGTCTCGGTCGCCTCCCGAGGGATGCCCGAGCCTTCGTCCGCGACCTCGATCACGACGTCGCCTCCGACGGCATGCGCGCGGAGCGTGATCGCCGCGCGCGGCTCGGTGTACTTGACCGCGTTCTCGAGCAGCGCATCGAGTGCGTTGCGCAACGCCTCGGGGTCGACGCGGGCGACGCCTTCGACGTCCACATCGAGCCGCCAGGCACGCGGCGCGACTTCGGACCAGCGCATGAACACATCCTCGAGAAACCGGTCGATCTCGACGTCACGCGGCACGATGAAGTCCGGCTGTTCGGTCTTCGCGAGCATGAGCAGCCGCTCGACGATCCGCTCCATTCGCTGCAGCTCGTCGAGTGCGACCGCGAGCTCAGGCGAGTCAGGGATGTCACGGTTCAGCAGCTCGAGGTGGCCGCGTGCGATCGTGACCGGCGTCCGCAGCTCGTGCGACGCATCGTGAAGGAATCGGTCGTGGCGCTCGAGTAGCGTCGCACGGATGTCCGCGACCGCCTCGAGCTGTCGCATGGCCGTTTGACGACGGCGCGCGTGCCAGACCATCGCGAGGAACATCGCGGACATCAACGGCACCTCGAAGAGCTCGCCCCAAAGCTGCAGGCCTTCGAATGCGTCGCTCAGGATGCTCGCGCCTGTCGCGAGGATGACCGCACCAAGGATGAGGCTCGTCACGCCTCTCGACCACACGCGGAAGCCGTAGACGATCGTCAGGCTGATCCAGACGAAATGAAACGGGATCGTCTCCCAGGACGGCCACACGATCATCGCGCCCCAGTTCGCGATCGCGAAGAGGCCCCAGAGGACCTCGACGGCGTTACGCCGCAGCCAGCCGGTAGCCCGCATGGCGGATCGTCTCGATGTGCGCATCAGGCCCGAGCTTCCGCCTCAGACGGCGTACGCAGACGTCGACGACGTTGGAGCCGGGGTCGAAGGCGTAGCCCCAGACATCTGCGAGCAGTCGTTCGCGGCTGATCACTTCGCCCGCATGGAGCACAAGGTGGTGGAGTAGGCGGAACTCGCGGTCCGACAAATCGGTGACGCTCTCGTCGACGCGCGCCTGCCGACGTGCGAGGTCGAGAACGACGCGTCCGGCACGCAGCACGTGGTCGTCGTCCCCAGGTGGCACCGTGCGGCGAAGCTGAACGCGGACACGCGCGAGCAGCTCGTCGAGCGCGAACGGCTTCGAGACGTAGTCGGTCGCTCCGAGCTCGAAGCCCTTCAGCTTCGTGCGCAGGTCGTCGCGCGCCGACAGGATCAGCACCGGGAGCTGGGGCCGCTCCCGGTGGAGCTCCTGCAGCACGCGCAGGCCGTTGTATCCCGGGAGCAGCAAGTCGAGCACGACGAGGTCCCATTCGCCCGAGCGGCCGAGCGAGAGGCCGTCGCGGCCGTCACCTGCGGTGACGACGCCGTAGCCTTCCGCCTCGAGCCCGCGGCGCACGAACGCCTCTATGCGCGTTTCGTCCTCGATCAGCAGGATCCGCATCTTCCGCCGCCGCGACTCTAACCGGAGATGACCTGCAAATGACGTCCGGGTGACAACATTGTCATCTTCGAGACGCGCAGCTCGGGATCGGGTAAACACCGCGCCGAGATGCGCGCCACCGGGCTCAAGCTGATCGGCGTCATCGTCGGGCTGGCGGCGGCGGGCGTGCTCATCGGGCTGTATGTCGCGAAGCTGACGACCGAGGCGGGTTCTGCCGCCTACACCGTGCCGGTCACGACGCAGGGCGGGCACAAGGTGGTCGATCTCCGGATCGAGACGGTCGCCGCAGTCGGTCCGCAGTTGAGCCCCGCGCATCCCGATTACGTGTCGTACCTCATCCGGGACACCGAGGGGAAGTGGCTGCGCCGCACCGTCTGGCGACTACCCGCCAACGCGACTGTGCACGTGACGCTCTACAACTTCGACGGTGCGAGTGGCTTGCGTAACCCGCTGTACGCGCGTCCGCAGGGTGTCGACGGCAATGCGATGACCGTCGACGGCAAGACGCTGGACGTCATCCCGCCGGAGGACGCGTCGCACACGTTTGCCGTACCGGCCTACGGGCTCGTCGTCCCCGTTGCACCGGTCGCCGACGACGCGAAGAACCAGTGCGGCTACGCGCCCTGCGCGATGTCGATGGCCCACCGCACGATCCAGTTCACGTTCCACACCGGCAAGCCCGGCCATTTCCGCTGGCAGTGCTTCGTTCCCTGCGCGGCCGGCTGGATCGACGGCTTCGGCGGCCCGATGCAGACGATCGGGTACATGGACGGGTTCCTAAACGTCGTCTGATGTCGGGGCGCGCCTCGGAGAGCCACAGCAGGCGCGTGCTCGTCGCCTGGATCGTGCTGAGCGTCATCGTGACGCCACTCGTCGTCTTCCTCGTCGGTCCCCACCTTCCGCCCGGCAACGCCAGCGTCCAGGCCTCGGAGCAGGTAATCGACAACACCTGGATCACTGCCATCCTCACGCCGGTCATCTGTTTTCTGCTCGTTTTTTTCGTGTATGCGCTCACGCAGTTCCGGCACGGCGGCGGCGCACTCGTCGACGGGCCGCCTCTACGGAGCGACGGCCGCGTGCAGGTCTTCTGGATCTCGCTGAGCTCAGTGACCGTGCTCTTCCTCGCAGGCTTTGGCACCTACCAGCTGCTGCAGAACGGCTCGGGTGGAGGGCAGGGACCCGACCCGATCGCGATCCCGAAGGGGCACAAGATCCCGGTGCAGGTGATCGCGCAGCAGTGGCAGTTCACGTACCGGTACCCAAGCTTCGGAGGCGTTGAGACGCCGGAGCTCGTCCTCCCGGCCGACAGCTATATCGAGCTCCACGTCACGTCGCTCGATGCGATCCATTCGTTCTGGGCGTACGAGCTCGGCGTGAAGGCTGACGCGAACCCGGGCGTCGACAACATCGCGTACGTGAAGACGAAAGGACCGCGAACGTTCCACGTTCGCTGCGCCGAGCTCTGCGGGCTCTGGCACGGCTACATGTTCAACAACGGTCGGGTTGTGCCGATGTCGCAGTTCACCGCGTGGATCAAGGCGCAGCGCCGTGCGTTCGCCCCGGTCGCGAAGTACCTGCCGAAGTACGCCGACGTCTACTACCCCGATCCGCAAAGGAGGGCAGGATGAGCGTCGCCCGCCGCCTGGTCGGCTTCAATCTCCTCACCGCCTGCGTGCTCGGCGTCGGCGGCTGGTACGTCGGCTGGTTCGCCGCCCACGGGATCGTCGGCCCGAGCCTGGGGTACTTCGGCGACGTCGACTTCAACGAGCTGTCGATCGTCATGGGCTACCTCTGCGGCGTCCTCGGCTTCCTCGTCGGGCTCGGCTTCCTGAACTATCCGGTCGCGCGTCTCCGCGGGTACCCGCCGTCGTTGCGCGAGAAGGAGACGGGCGGGATCGGCCGCTACTTCGGGCTCTGCACCGACCACAAGGTCGTCGGCATCCAGTACCTCGTCGGCATCGGCTTCTTCTTCTTCATCGGCGGCCTCAACGCGATGCTGATCCGCACGGAGCTGCTGCGCCCCAATCACCAGGTCTGGCCGGCCGGCACGTATCTCACGCTCGTCGGCATCCACGGCACGATGATGATGGGGATGATGACGAGCGGGATCCTTGGCCCGTTCGGTAACTACCTCATCCCAATCCTCATCGGCGCGAGGCGGATGGCGTTTCCCCGCATCGAGGCGCTGACGTTCTGGCTGCTGATGGCCGCCGGCGCAATCCTCGAGACGACCATCTTCTTCGGCGGCTTCCCGACAGGGTGGACCGGCTATCAGCCGCTCGGAACGCAGGCGAACCCGGGGATGGAGTGCTACTACCTCTTCTTCGCCCTCGTCGGCATCTCGATGACGCTGCTCGGCCTGAACATGATCGCGACCGTCGTGACCATGCGGGCGCCCGGCCTGACCTGGACGCGCCTGCCGATCTTCGTCTGGGGCGTGCTGTCGACCGCCGTGCTGATGGTCCTTGCAGCGCCGGTGCTGATCGCGACGCTCTCGATGGCAGTCCTCGACCGGACGGCGCAGACGAACTTCTTCGTGCCTGCGCAGGGCGGCAGCGGCTACCTCTACGAGAACCTCTTCTGGTTCTTCGGGCACCCGGAGGTCTACATCCTCGCGCTGCCCGGCTTCGCGATCGTGCTCGAGATCCTTCCGGTGTTCGCACGCAAGCCGCTGTGGGGCTACCGCCTTGCCGTCGGCGGACTCCTCGGCGTCACGCTGCTCTCCTTCCTCGTCTGGCAGCACCATTTGTTCGTCAGTGGCATTAACGCCGATCTGCGCCCGTTCTACATGCTCTCGACCGAGCTGATCTCGATCCCGACCGGATTGACGTTCCTCTGCGGGATGATGACTCTCTGGCGGGGCCGAATCCGGTATTCGGTGCCGATGCTCTTCTGCCTCGCGTGGTTCTTCAACTTCCTGATCGGCGGCCTCACGGGTGTCTTCCTCTCCGACACGCCCAGTGACACGACGACGCATGGCAGCTTCTTCTCGATGGCGCACTTCCACTACACGATCATGGGGGGGCTCGTCTTCACGTTCTTCGCGGGCATCTACTACTGGGTGCCGAAGATGACGGGCTTCCAGCTGGACGAGCGCCTCGGGAAGATCCACTTCTGGACGATGTTCGGCTTCTTCAACCTCACCTTCTTCCCGCTCTTCATCGCCGGCTTCCTCGGTCAGCCGCGCCGCGCCGTTACATACGCGCAGAACCTCCACTTCATCAATGTCTGGGTCTCGATCTCGGCGTTCCTGCTCGGTGGGTCGATGCTCCTCTTCCTCTACAACTTCGTGAAATCGCTCGTCTTCGACCGCGTGCGCGCGCCGGCCGATCCCTGGGGCTCGAAATCGATCGAATGGCAGCTGCCGTCACCGGTCCCAGTGCACAACTTCGACCGGATCCCCGTCTTCTCGGGTGATCCCTACGGGTATGGCGAGGCGACCGGGCCGACTCCGGTGCCGGCCGGCGCCCCCGCAGGGATGCGCTGATGACGGAGCTCGCGCAACACGGCAGCGATTACGCGATCGTCGAGAGCGAGGAGCCGGATGTTCTTGCGCGCAATCTCGTCTCCGCCGGGCAGCTGCTCGCGAGCGCCACAGCCTTCTTCTTCCTTGCCTTCCTCTTCGCGTACTTCTATTTGCGTTCCGTGAACAACGCGGGCCTCTGGAAGCCGAAGCACGTCGACGCATCGGTGACGTGGGGAACGATCGTGACGGCGTGCATCGTGGCGAGCGCAGTGCTCGTGCGCGTCGCGCGGGATAACCAGGCCGCGGAGCGCCGAGAGCGGTTTCGCGCGCTGGAGCTCGCGGCTGCGGCGCTCGGCCTTCTCGCCCTCGTGCTGCAGGTCGTGGCCTGGACGCAGCAGGGGTTCGGCCCCGCCGACGGCGGCTACGCGAGCGTCTACTTCGGATGGACGGCGTTTCTGTGGCTCTTCGTCCTCGGGACGCTCTTCTGGCTCGAGACGTCGCTCGCCACGTCGTTTCGCTACCGGCGCGAGCCGTTCGGCGCCGCAGCCGTCGAGCCCGGGCATGCGTCCGGAGACCCGCACCGCACGGCGCACGACATCCGCAACCCGGTCGACCTCAACCGTGCGGAGCTCGCCGCGCTCAGCTTCTACTGGACGTTCCTCGCCGGCATTGCCGTCGTGACCTGGATCGTTCTCTACCTCGTCTAGTGTCGATCCTGCCTCTCGTCGCGTGCGGCGGGGCGTCGGCTCTGTACGCGCTCGGACGGCGGGGACGGACGCGTGTCTGGCGCGAGGCCTCGTTCTACGCCGGCGTCGCGACGACGCTTCTCGTCCTCGAGCCGCCGTTCGACGGCTGGGCCGACACGTGGCTTGCGGCGCACATGGCGCAGCACGTCGTCCTCATGACGGTTGTTCCACCTCTCATCGTCCTCGGCCGCCCATGGCCGCGGATGTGGCTGGTGTTTCCGCTTCGGCACCGCCGTGCCGTCTCGCGTGCGCTCGCCGGATCGGCGGCGTTTCGCCGTGCGGGCGGAGTGCTGAGGCGACCGTCGGTCGCGCTGGCCCTGCAGTCGGCAGCCGTCGCCGTCTGGCACGTGCCGCGGCTCTACGACGCGGCCGTGCGCGACGAGTCGGTGCATCTGTTCGAGCACGTCTGCTTCGTTGCGCCCGCGCTCGTCTTTTGGGGCGCGCTGCTCGACGCGCCGCCCGTCCGCGCACGCATCGACGATCTGCGCCGTGCAATCTGGTTCGCGGCAGCGATGGTCCCGGGCTGGATCCTTGCGATCGTCCTCGCATTCGAGAACGTGCCGGTGTACGCGTCGTATCGCTCGCTCACCGATCAGCAGCTTGCCGCCGGTGTGATGTGGGTACCAGGCTCGCTGACCTACTCCGTCGCCGCATTCGTCGCCTTCTACCGTTGGCTCGAGCCGTCCGGCGTCGAGCCTCGACCCGAGGAGCTGTCATGGACGTGATCGCATCGTTCCTCGCCGGCTCGGTCCTCAGCCTTGTGCTCCCGCTCGCCGTCCTCGCCGCGGTGCTCATTTGGTGGGGGACGATCCTGCGTCGGCGCCGACCCGGCGGAGACGCGTGACCCGAGCGATCGCCGCGATCCTCTGCGCTGCTGTGCTCGGTGCGGTCGGCGCTGCCCTCGCGCACGCCGTCGTGGGACGCCGCGCGGCGCTCACGCTGCCCGAGCTGCACGGGCAGGTGACCTGGCCGCTGGGAGCGCGGCCCGCGCCGGCGGGCATTCCGCGGGGGCATCCCGCCGTTATCGCGTTACTCGCCCGCGGCTGCGCAGAGTGCCTCGCTGAGCTGCGGTTCACGCTGAACCAGATGCCGGTACGGCTTCGCCCGCTCGTGGTGCGGCGAGTCGTGCGCGGACATTCGGTTCTGCTCCTCGTCGATCGACGCGGCGACGTTCGCACCGGATACACGTTCCCCTTCGCGCCGGCGTTCGTCGAGGGCGACTTGAAGACGCTCTCGAAATGAGGACAGCGGACGCGCCCGGCGGGTGGTTGCGCACCTGCGCACTTGTGGCGGCCGCTGCCGCAGGGCTGGCCGTCGTCACCGGCGCCGAGGGAGCGGACTCTGCCCACCGTGCCGTCGCCGCGCTCGCCGGCCCGCCGCTCGCAGCGCTGCTTGTCGCGGCGTTTGTCGCGCACCGTGGACTGCTCGCGCCGACCGCCGCGACCGTGCTTCTCCTCGCAGCAGCAGCCTCAACACCCGGCGCGGCACACCTCGCGCTGGCTGCGCCTGCGTTTGCGTCCGCCGCCGTGCTCGCAGCGCTCACGTGGCGCGGGACGAGGGTGCCGGCCGGCGTCTGGCGCGACTACGTCACGCTCACAAAGCCGCGAATCATGACGCTGTTGCTCCTGACCGGGCTTTGCGGCGCGGCGGTCGGTGCACGGGGCCACCCCTCGGCGTCGCTGCTGGCGACGACGTTCCTCGGGCTCGGGCTTGCGTGCGGAGGCGCTGCCGCACTGAATCACGTTCTCGACCGGGACATCGACAGGCTGATGGGTCCACGTACGGCCGCACGCCCCGTCGCATCGGGACGCATTTCCGCGCCCCGCGCGCTCGAGTTCGGGCTCGCTCTCTCGGCGGCGTCCTTCACGCTTCTCGCGTCGACGTCGAACCTGCTCACCGCTCTCCTCGCTCTCGCCGGCAACGTCTTTTACGTCGTTGTCTATACCGGGTACCTCAAGCGCCGCGGTCCGACCAACATCGTCCTGGGAGGCGTCGCCGGGGCAGTGCCGGCGCTCGTCGGCTACGCCGCCGCGACCGACAGCGTCGCCGTGCCGGCGATCTGGCTCTTCGTGATCGTGTGCCTCTGGACGCCGCCGCACTTCTGGGCGCTCGCGTTGCTCCTGCGCGATCACTACGCCCGTGCGGCCGTACCGATGCTGCCCGTCGTTCGCGGCGAGGCCGTGACGGTCCGGCGTATCGTCGCGTACACGCTCCTGCTCGTCGCGGCCACGATCGTGCCTGCCGCGACCGGCACGTTCGGGAATCTTTACCTGATCGTGGCGAGCGTCCTCGGCCTGCTGTTCGTCACGCTCGCGGTTCGGCTTCTACGGTCTCCCACAAGACGGGGCGCGGCCGGTCTCTTTCACTACTCCCTGCTCTACCTCGCGCTGCTCTTCGTCGCCGCCGCGCTCGACCCCCTCGTCTAGGGCCCGGGCCTCGCGGAGATCGTCGGCTTCCCGCCGCGCGTCACCTCGAGCACGTCCCACATGCGTGCTTCCTCGTGCCCCGGAACGAGGCACGCGAAGCGATAGGAGCCAGTCCGCGACGCGACGAAGGAGAAGGTCATCGTTGCTCCCTGTCGGAGGCCGACGGTCGGATCGGGGACGGTGGCGCCGTGGAACGCGGGCGTGATCGTCATCGGGCGGCGCACGACTGCGCACGAATGGTTCAGCGCGCCGCGGTTTGTGCACGTGACACGGACGCGCCAGCCGCGCGGCACGCTCACGAGAAGCTCGCCGCGACCGTAACCGTCGAAGTTGAAGCCGTTGTTCTCATCGTTATATCCCGCTACGAGTGTGACGAGCGCTGTTCGCCGCTGTGCCTCGACGCGCAGGAACTGTGCCGGACTCGGATGGACTGCGAGCACCTCGGCAGGGAGTGTATTGCTGGAACTCCCGCGCCAATCCCGGTGTAGTACCCGTGTGGAGGGCCGTCCAC
Organism: Gaiellaceae bacterium; assembly: GCA_036496545.1. Classification (GTDB taxonomy): domain Bacteria; phylum Actinomycetota; class Thermoleophilia; order Gaiellales; family Gaiellaceae; genus Palsa-739. Next base: position 141,407 of record DASXKX010000003.1, read on the forward strand.
GAGGAGAGCGGGAGCTCGTGCTGCGCGCGCAGCGCGGCGACGCACATGCATACGAGGACCTCGTTCGTCCGCACCAGGAGATCGCATTTCGAGTGGCGTACGTGATCGCACGCAACCCGGCCGACGCCGAGGACGCGACGCAGGACGCGCTCGTCAAGGCGTGGCGCGCGCTCGGCCGTTTCCGTCCCGACGAGCCGCTGCGCCCTTGGCTGCTCCGCATCGTCGCGAACGAAGCGCGCAACCGGCGGCGCAGCGCCGGCCGCCGCGAGCGGCTCGTGCTGCGCGCCGCCGCGAGCTCGGGGGAGGCGGCCCCCTCCCCCGAGGACACCGCGCTCGATCGCGCGGAGCGAGCCGAGTTGCTGCGCGCGCTCGACGAACTGCCGGACGCGGCGCGCGAGGTACTCGCGTACCGCTACCTGCTCGACCTGAGCGAGGAGGAGACAGCCGCCGCGCTCGACGTCGCTGTCGGAACCGTCAAGTCGCGTACCTCGCGCGCCCTCGACCGGCTGAAGGAGGGGTATGGACCTCGAGCGTGAGCTGAGCGCGCTGCAGGTCGAGTGGCCGGCGACGCCGGGCTTCGCCTTGCAGCTTGGCCGACGGCGCCGCCGCTGGCCACTCGCGGTCGCGATTGCCCTTGCAGCGATCGCAATCGCGTTCGCCGTTCCGCAGTCCCGCGCATCGATCCTGCACTTCTTTGCAATCGGTCGCGTTCACGTGCGCGTCGTCGACACGCTGCCGCCGGCGCAGCAGCGTCCGCTCAGCGCCGGCCTCGGGAAGCGCGTGTCGCTCGAAGAAGCGCGTGCAGACGTTCCAGGGATCCTGCTGCCGGCAACCGCGGCCGTCCCGGCGCTGTATCTCGCGCACGGCAACGTGCTCTCGCTCGTGTTCGTCCACGAGGGCGAGCCGCTGCTCCTGTCGGAGCTCGTCGGCGGGGGCGGCGTCTATCTAAAGAAGCTCGCCGCCGGGAGTACGGGCATCGTCGGCGTCCGCGTCGGGGACGCGCCGGGCCTGTGGCTCTCAGGAAGCCCACACGTTTTCTTTACACCGCAGCGTTCCCCGCGGCTCGCCGGAAACGTTCTTCTTTGGGAGTCCGACTCCACGACGTACCGCCTCGAGGGCCGCAAACTCGGCAAATCGGAGGCGATTGCGATCGCCGAGTCACTCCGAAGGGGGTGAACCGATCGGCCGGTTTTCCCGAAGTAGCTGTCAGTAAGGTGAGCGAGATGACTGCGGTTCAAGAAATCATCGAGACGGAGCAGGAGCGCGTCGAGCGGTGGCGTGCGGAGGAGCTCATGCGTGCCGGCTACGACCCCGCCTCGGCACATGACCTCGCCTCGCGCCCCGACGTCGACCTGCACGGCGCGATCCAGCTGCTCGAGCGCGGCTGCCCGGCCGAACTGGCTGTACAGATCCTCCTCTAACCCTCCGGCGTAGTCGGCAGAATGGCGCTCGGTGAGCGCCGTCCTTGCGTCGATTCCGTCGCCTCCGACCGGCGTCTATCACGTCGGCCCGCTGACGATCCACATGTACGGCGTGACGCTGCTCGTGGCGATTGCCGCCTGTATCTACCTGACCGGCAAGCGGTGGGTTCAATGGGGCGGCGACTGGGACCTGATCTTCCGCGTCGCCATCTGGGGCGTGATCGCCGGCATCATCGGCGCGCGCATCTACCACGACATCACGAGCTGGAACCAGGACTCGGCCATCCACGATCACTGGTATGGGCCCTTCGCCGTGTGGTCGGGCGGGCTCGGCATCTGGGGCGCAATCCCGTTTGGCGTGGCCGCCGGCGCTTGGGTCGTCCGGCGCTCCGGCAACAGCGTCCGGCTGATGATGGATGCGGTCGCGCCGGGCCTCCTGCTCGCGCAGGGGATCGGCCGCTGGGGCAACTACTGGAACCAGGAGCTGTACGGCAAGCACACGACGCTGCCGTGGGCGCTCGAGATCCACGGGAAAGGACCGCTCAACGAGTACCACCCGACGTTCCTCTACGAGTTCATCTGGGATCTGCTCGGCGTCGCCGCGCTGCTCTGGATCGACCGGCGCTACAAGCTGCGCCGGCCCGCGCTATTTGCGCTCTACGTCGCGATCTACTCCGCGTTCCGCTGCTACGAAGAGACGCTCCGGATCGACCCGTCGCACCACTTCCTCGGCATGCGGCTCAACTTCTGGGTCTCGCTCGTGTGCTTCATCGCGAGCGTCCTCTTCTTCGTCTGGTGGCAGTTCCTCCGGAAACCGGGCGCTGGCCAGTCGTCGAAGGCGCGACCGCGGGCGATCCCGACCGGCCCGAAGATGGCCGTCCCGCGGGGCCGCGTCCGGCAACGCGGATAATCTGAGCCGGTGATCGTCCGGGAGCTCGAGCTCGACCTCGACGCGTTCGCCGGCCCCTTCGACCTCCTGCTCACGCTCGTGCTGAAGGACGAGCTCGATCTGCGCGAGCTCGACGTGGCCGGGATCGTGGTCGCTTTCATCGAGCGGCTCGCCGAGCGCGACGAGCTGGACCTCGAGGCGTGCGGGGAGTTCCTCGTCCTGATCTCGGCGCTCCTCGAGCTGAAGGCACGCGGCCTCTTCCCGGAGGAGGCGGCGGAGCTCGCCGACCTCGAGCCCGAGGCGGCGGCGGAAGAGCTGGCTCGACGGCTCGCCGAGTACCGGCGGATGAAGGACGCCGCCGCCTGGTTGCGCGAGCGGCTCGAGAGCGAAGGCGACCGGTTCTTCCGGCTCGGGCCGGCGCCGCTCGCGCCGAAGCTCGAGACGCCGCTCGCCCCACAGGAGCCCGAGCGGCTCGCCGAGGTGATCCGGCTGCTCGCGAAGGAGCCTCCGCAGGTCTCGCTCGCGCACATGGCGTTGCGGTTCCCACCCGTTTCGCAGTTCCTCGAGCGGTTCCGCTCGCTGCTTCGCCGCCGATCTCGGTTCGACTTCGACCAGGAGGTGGGGGAGCTGACGCGGGTCGAGCAGGCCGTCGCCTTCCTTGCGCTGCTCGACATGCGGCGTGTGGGCGAGATCACGATCGACCAGGCGGCGCCCTTTGCGCCGATCAGGATTTCCGGCACCGACGTCGAAAGAGAGGCTTCATGGACAGTCCGCTCCGCCTGATCGCATCGAATCCGCTCGACCAGCTCGCACGCACGCTCGAGGCACTGCTCGTCGTCGCCTCCGCGCCGCTGACCGTCGAGGAGCTCGCCGAGGCGGCCGACGACGAACCCGAGCGCGTCGAGGCGGCCCTCGGGCTCGTCCGCGAGCGGTATTCGGAGGCGCGGAGCGGGATCGTCCTCGAGCACGTTGCCGGCGGCTGGGCGTTCCGGTCCTCACGCGAGGCAGCGGAGGCATGCGCACGGCTGTTCGAAAAGCCGGCGCAACGCAACCTCTCGCAGGCGGCGCTCGAGACGCTGGCGATCGTCGCCTATCTCGGGCCCTGCTCGCGTCCGGACATTGCGCGGATCCGCGGCGTCGCAGCCGACTCGGCGGTGGCGAACCTGTCGGAGCGCGGGCTGATCTCGGAAGCGGGACGCGACGACGCCTCGCTCGGCGGCGCGATCCGCTACCGCACGACGCCGCTTTTCGAGCGCGTCTTCGGTCTCGAGAGCCTCTCGCAGCTGCCGCGGCTCGATGACGTCGGCGAGTCCGCAGATGCGATTCGCGACCGGCTGCACGAGGTCGCTGAGAAGCGCAGCGCTTAGAGCCTCCGGATAATTTCTTCCGCTTCGTCGCGGGTGAACGCGCGGAGCGTCTCGGTCTCCTCGGCGCCGTGGCGGCCGAGCTTCGTGATGATCTCGAGCGCCGTCTCGTCGTCGGGCGCCTCGAAGACCTCGATCACGTCGTACTGGCCGAGCGTCACCCAGACGCCGACGAGCTTGCCGCCGGCCTCCTCGATCTCGCGCTCGCCTTCCTCGACCCGGTCGCGCCACGCGGGGAGGCCCATCCGTCCTTGCGACGTCCAGCGCATCAGCGAGACGTAGTGCGGCACGGCACTAATCTTGTCATCCGATGCGACTGAACGCCTATCTTGCCCGGGCGGGCGTGGCGTCGCGGCGGAAGGCGGATGAGCTGATCAAGGCCGGACGCGTACGCGTGAACGGGGAGCCCGGGCAGCTGAACACGTTCGTGCAGGCGAGCGACCGGGTCGAGGTGGACGGCGAAGCCGTCGCGAAGCAGAAGCTCGCGCATCTGCTGCTGTACAAGCCTGTCGGGGTCGTCACGACCGCGCGCGATCCGCAGGGACGCCGCACGGTCGTCGAGCTGGTCCCGCGCGAGCCGCGCGTCGTTCCTGTCGGGCGGCTCGACGTGGACACGACGGGCGCCTTGCTCCTGACGAACGACGGCGAGCTCGCACACCGGCTCGCCCATCCGCGCTACGGCGTCGAGAAAACGTACGTCGTCAACGTCGAGGGCGAGCCGAGCGACGAAGCGATTGCCCAGCTCGCGAGCGGCGTCGAGCTCGAGGAGGGCGTGACGGCGCCGGCTCGGGCGCGTCGCCTCGGGCGCGCGCGCATCGAGCTGACGATCCACGAGGGGCGGAACCGGCAGGTCAGGCGGATGCTCGAGGCGGTCGGCCATCCGGCGACGCACCTGCACCGGAGCGTGTACGCGGGATTGACGCTCGAAGGGCTCGAGCCCGGCGCGTGGCGCGAGCTCGAGCCCTCCGAAGTCGAACGTCTACGACGAGGCGGCTAGCTGGCCGGCTCGTCGAAGCAGCTCTCGCACGTGCGCGAGCCCGCTCGTGATCTGGCCGTGGTTCGGCATCTTCCCCGCCGCCGCCGCGGACAGCGTGTTCTTGATCTGCTGCGCTGCCTGATCGCGGTCATCTGCGAGTTGTCGGAGCGTTGACTGCTCGGTCGCGAACGCGCTGTCGTCCGAGCCGGAGCCCGAGGCGAGGGCCTTCGTGTCGGCGATCAGCGTGTCGGTTGCGAACTGACCGACGCTCGAGTTGATCTGGTCGTAGCCGGCGGCCAGGTCGGCGGTCGCCGCGAGTGCCGGCGGCACCGACGAGAGCGCCTGCGTGATCACGTGACCGTCGGACTGGTAGTCGTCGCTCAGCCCGGCGAGGTGGAGCAGCGTCGGTCTGATGTCCGCCTCCTCGACCCATGTGCCGACGGTGCTCGCCTCCGGCACGGTGTTGGTGCTGTTCGGGTCATGAGGCTGGTTCCCGTCCGCCGGTTGCGGACCGTCGAGTCCTCGGACAGCGACGCCCGGCCCGGTGAACGCAGCCCACGTGACGTCGATGTTCGGGCTGTAGTAGCCGTGGTCGTACGCGAAGCCGTTGTTGATCGACACGTTGGCCCCGGAGGTGGTGAAGAAGTAGTCGGGCACCGGGAAGATCGAGTAGGTCGGCGTTCGGAGCGGATCGTTCGTCTGCATGTGCAGCAACCGCTGCTCCAGTGCACCTGCCTGGTACTGCGCGATCTTCTCGTTCTGCTTGCCGGAGTACGGGTTGTTCGCCGTCATCGCCCCGGTGTCGCGTTCCAGCTGGCGAACCGTCGAGTTGTCGGCAGCCGGCTGGCCATGCACGTAGATCGAGGCGCCTTGCGCGTCGACGTCGTACTGCGTCCCGGCGCTCGCGGTGGTCGAGAGCAGGCCCTTGACGTTGGCCGCGAGCTCACCGACCTGAGTGGAGCTGTAGTTGCAAGCGGTCGTCACGCCGTCGCAACCGGCCGGCGTCGGCTGAGTCGCCCGGCCGACGTTCGCACCCGCGAACTGGTCGTTCTCCTCGGCGCTGATCTCGAAGACGGTGTTGGCCGGCGTGATGCCGTCCGCTGCGAGGCGCAGGAAGAACGTGTTGAACGCGTTGTCGTAGCTCTTCAATGCCGCGACCGAGCAGGCGTCGCCCGGCCCGAGCGCGTTGCCCGGCGAGGTGCAGCCGGTTGCACCGCCTTTCTTGTCGTGCGTGTCGGAGATGTAGCCGTACGTGACCGGGATGCCCGCCTCCTGCATGTCGGCCAGGTAGGCGAGCGTCTGCGATGCCGTCGGACTGAAGCCCGGGAAGCCCGGGTGGGCGGGCGACAGGAAGGCACCGTTGATCTGGGCGCCGTCCAGGTCGACGAGGTTCCCGGCGGCGTTCGTGACCTCGAAGCCGTTGTGCAAGACATTTGGCGTGCCGGCACCGAGTTGCGGCGCGACGTAGCGGGCGCCGAACAGGCCCTGGAAGCCGGTGTAGCCGCCCGGCTCAGTGGGCAGCGCGTCCGGTACGGCCGTCGGCGACACCGTTGTCTCGTTGCCCCTCACTGCCTGCGCATTCGCGCAGATCGTGTCGCCCTTCGCGCAGTGGACGGCGACGCCGATGTAGTCGGCGACCTCGGCGTCCTTGAACCGGTCGGTATCGGCGTTGTTCTGCGCGACTTCGGGCGAGTTCTGACCGAAGACCGTGCCTAGGTCCGGGTTGGTGTTCTCGAGCACCATGTTGGCCGTCGAGAAGTCACCGACCGAGCAGCCCGCGCGGGTGAACGGCACCCACGGCGCCGGTGTCACCGCTCCGGTCGGGCCGTTCGCGGGAACGGACGGCGAGTAGCTCATCGTCGGAGTCGCGTCGTGGCCGGTCGTCGGCGCCGCCTTTGTGTCGGCGACGGGACTCGTCCAGTACGCGAACGAGGTCGCCGGATCGGTAGATCCGTCGGCGTTGTAGGTGAAGTAGCTGTTGGTCACCGGCTGGCCGTGCCGGTCGCCGTAGAGCCCAGTGTAGATCGAGAGACTGTCGTCGGCCGTGTGCGCGATCATCGGCGTGTGCGAGTTCGAGAAGACGGTGCCGTTCGACTTGAGGAAGTTCAACAAGTGCGGCATCTGCTCGAGATCGGACGGCACGTTTGGGTTGTCGCGCGAAAAATGGACGTTGTCGAACACGATGCTGATCACGTGCTTGACGCCGTCGCCGAGCTGGCAGCCCGACGAGGGCGTTGACGGCGCGAGCTGCGCGTCGGTCCGGGCGCCTGCACCTTGTACGACCATGAATGCGGCGAGCGCTGCGAGCGTTGTCGCAGCGAGAAGAACTCGCTTTCTCACTTACCCCTCCCCGTAGTAGGTGACCACCTTGCGATTGACCGTCGAACCTTCTCCGTGCCCACTGTCCCAGTGGGCGCCGAAGTGGTGACCGTCCGGGAACGGTCCGGGGGACCGTACTAGAGCCCGCGCGGACGCGCGGCGCCGAAGAAACGTCCGGCTTCGACGCGTACGAAGCCCATGCGCTCGTACATGAGCTCGAGCGTCGGCTCACTCGCGCGGCGCGCTTTCTCGGCGCCGACGGCGAGCAGCCGCTGCAGCTCGCGCTCATCCGCACGCAGTGCCTCGAAGCGCTCGCGAATCGGCGAGAGGAGCTCGACGACCGATTCGCCGACCGCTTCCTTGAGGTCGCCGTAGCCCGCGCCGTCGAAGCGCGTTTCGAGCGTCTCGATCGGCTCGTCGGTTGCGACGCTCATGATCTCGAGCAGGTTCGAGACGCCCGGCTTCGTTGCCGGGTCGTAGCGAATCTCGCGCTCCGAGTCGGTGACCGCGCTCTTGAACTTCTTCCGGACCACGTCCGGTGGGTCTGTGATGTAGACGGCGCCCTGCTCGCTCGACAGAGTCGTCGACATCTTGTTCGTCGGCTCCTGCAGGTCCATGATCCGGCCGCCGATCTTCGGGAACTGGCCGTCCGGCACGCGGAAGGTCTCGCCGAAGCGGTAGTTGAAGCGCTCGGCGACGTCGCGCGCGAGCTCGAGGTGCTGGCGCTGGTCGTCGCCGATCGGCACGAGGTCGGTCTGGTAGAGCAGGATGTCGCCCGCCATCAGCACGGGGTAGGTGAAAAGACCCGCGGAGATGAACTCGTGCGCGGCCGACTTGTCCTTGAACTGCGTCATGCGTCCCAACTGGCCGTAGCTCGTCACGGCCGACAGCAGCCAAGCCGCTTCTGCGTGCGCCGTGACGTGGCTCTGGCAGAAGACGGTCGAGCGCTCCGCGTCGAGGCCGGTCGCGAAGAGCATCGCCGCGAGGTCGAGCGTGGAGCCTTTGAGCTCGGCCGGGTCGTACTCGACGGTGATCGAGTGCAGGTCGACGATGCAGAAGAAGGCATCTCCCGTCTCCTGGGTCTCGACGTACTGGCGGAAGCCGCCGCTGTAGTTGCCGAGCGTCTTCCGTCCGGTCGGCTGGATGCCGGAGAAGACGCGAAGCTTGATCTGGGGCTCTTGCTCGGTTGCGGTCATGTCGGGCTCCAGGACGATACGAAAAGACCTCCCAGCGGGAGGTCTACGGACGAGCGGCAGGCCTCAGCGCGCGCTACCGCTCGGGATGCCACCACGAGGAACTGTTCGCAGACGACTGCACTGCTCGGAGAATAGCTGGATCTAGACTGAGGGCGATGGCAGTCACCGGCGCACCTGAGCTTCTCATCGTCATGGGCGCCGCGGCGACCCAGGAGCAAGTCGACGACGTCGTCGCGCGGCTCGAGGAGGCCGGCTGCGCGGCCCTCGTCACTCCCGGGCGCGAGGCGACCGTGATCGGTGCGATCGGTGAGCGGGAGCTCCTTGCGGCGCTGCCGCTCGAGGGGTACGCGGGCGTCGATCAGGTGCTGCCGATCCTGAAGCCGTACAAACTTGTTTCGCGCGAGCTCTCGCCGGACCCGACCGTGATCCAGGCGCGGGGGCGCAGGATCGGCGACGGCTACTTCGGCTTCATCGCCGGGCCGTGCAGCGTCGAGTCGCGTGAGCAGACGCTCGAGACCGCGCGTGCGGTCGCTGCTCAGGGCGTGACGATGCTTCGCGGCGGTGCGTTCAAGCCGCGCACGTCGCCGTATGCGTTCCAAGGGCTCGGAGCGGAGGCGCTCGACATTCTCCGCGAGGCGCGCGAGGAGACCGGCCTGCCGCTCGTGACGGAGCTGATGGACCCGCGCCATGTCGAGGAGGTCGTGGAGACGACCGACGTGATCCAGATCGGCGCGCGCAACATGTCGAACTTCTCACTTCTGGCCGAGGTCGGGCGCGCGTCGAAGCCGGTGCTGCTGAAGCGCGGGCCGTCGGCGACCGTCGAGGACCTGCTGATGGCGGCGGAGTACATCGTGAAGGAAGGGAACCAAGAGGTCATCCTCTGCGAGCGCGGCATCAAGACCTTCGAGACCGCGACGCGCTTCACGCTCGACATCGGCGCGATCCCGGTGCTGAAGCAGGAGACGCACCTTCCGGTGATCGTCGATCCGTCGCATCCGGCGGGGCGGCACGACCTCGTCCTGCCGCTCGCGCGTGCAGCAGTTGCCGCCGGCGCGGACGGGATCATCGTCGAGACGCATCCGAGGCCCGAGGAGGCGCTGAGCGACGGGCCACAACAGATCCCGACATCCGAGTTCCCCGACTTCGCCGCAGAGATTCGCGCGCTCGCGTCCCTCATGGGACGCACGATCGGCTAAGTGAAGATCGAGCCCGCGGCGCAGGTCACCGGGCACGTCGCGGTGCCGGGAGACAAGTCCATTTCGCATCGCGCTGTCTTGATCGGTGCGGTCAGCGAGGGGGAGACCGTCGTCCGCGGGTTCGGCCGCGCGGGGGACACGGAGTCGACGATCGGAGCGGTGCGCATGCTCGGTGCGGCCGTGGACGAAATCGGCCACGACGAGCTGGTAGTCCACAAAATCGGGTTGTCCAGGTCCGAAAGTCATGTTGTCGATTGCGGCAACGCAGGGACGCTAATGCGGCTCCTTGCAGGGCTTCTTGTTGGTCAGACCAGCTTGACCAACCAGGCCGGACTGATCGAACTGACCGGTGATGAGTCGCTTTCGGCGCGTCCGATGGAGCGCATCGCCGAGCCTCTACGCCGCATGGGTGCCGACATCGCGACGACGGACGGGCATGCACCGCTGATCATCCGTCCAGCCGAGTCCATTCGAGGTATCGACTACGAGCTGCCGGTCGCGAGCGCGCAGGTCAAGTCAGCCGTGCTGCTCGCGGGCCTGTCGGCGTCGAGCCCGACCACCGTCGTCGAGCCTGTCCCGACGCGTGATCACACCGAGCTCATCCTCGAGTCGGCCGGAGTGCACGTCCGGCAGCGGCCGACGTCAGTGACAATCGAGCGTGCATCGTCGCTGCGGCTTGACGAGGTCGAGGTTCCGGGCGACTTCTCGTCAGCCGCGCCGTTGCTCGCGGCCGCTGCGCTGATCCCGGGCAGCGATCTCACGATTCACGACCTCGGACTGAACCCTCGCCGCACCGGCTTCCTGGACGTGCTCGAGCGGATGGGCGCGCGCGTCGCCGTGTTCAACCGCCGCCGCGCGGGCCGCGAGTCCGTCGGGGACGTGCAGATCGAGCACGCCGAGCTCGTCGGCGTCGAGGTCGGCGCGCGCGAGGTGCCGCTGCTCGTCGATGAGCTCCCGCTCGTCGCGCTGCTCGCGTCACACGCGCGCGGCACGAGCGTCGTGCGTGGAGCCTGGGAGTTGCGTGTCAAGGAGTCCGACCGGATCGACGCCGTCGCGGAGGGGCTCCGGGCGTGCGGCGCGCGCATCCGTGCCCGTGAGGACGGCTGGGAGATCACGGGCGTCCCAACGCGTCTCCGCGGCGGCAAAGTCGACGCGCGCGGCGACCACCGGATCGCGATGCTCGGCGCGATCGCAGGGCTCGCGTCCAGGGAAGGCGTGGAGGTTCTGGACGGCGAGACGGTCGCTATAAGCTTCCCCGGCTTCTTCGAGCTTCTCGACTCTGTGACACGACGATGATCGTTGCGATTGACGGGCCGGCTGGTGCCGGTAAGAGCACGGTGGCGCGTGCGCTCGCCGAACGGCTCGGCTTCCGCTACCTCGACACGGGCGCGATGTATCGCGCACTTACCTGGCTTGGGATGCAGCGCGGCATGGACCTCAGTGCCGCTGACGATCTCGCCGCCGTTGCGCGCGCCGAGCCGGTGACGTTCGACGACGAAGGTCGCGTGTGGATCGCGGGGACTGACGTCACGGCGTCGATTCGCGGCGCCCGGATCGACCGCATGGTTCCGGTCGTCGCCGCGCATCCGGCCGTACGCGGGGTGATGCGCGAGCGGCAGCGCCAGCTCGGCCAGGAGGGCGACGTTGTGATCGAGGGGCGCGACATCGGCACGGTCGTCGCACCGGACGCGGAGGTCAAGGTCTATCTCGTCGCCGACCGCGGCGAGCGCGCGAAGCGGCGCATGGCCGAGCGGCCCGGCATCGGCGCCGACGCGCTCGCCACCGATCTGCGCGCACGCGACGAAAAGGACGCGGTGCGGATGCAACCGGCCGAGGACGCGACGGAGATAGATACGACGAACCTCGAGGTCGAGCAGGTCGTGGAGCAGATCGAGCAGATGGTCCGCGCCCGCACCGCGGCGTGAACCGCATCGACGCACTCTGGCCCTTCGGGCGGTGGACGCTCGGCTTGCTTGCCGCCGCGTCCGCTCGCCTGCACGTCTACGGGAGCGAGCGGATGCCGCGGCACGGCGGCGTCGTCGTCGCGCTGAATCACCTCTCGTGGATCGACATCCCGCTCTTCGCGTTCGCAAACCCGCGTAACACGTACTTCGTCGCGAAGGTGGAGGCGCACACGATCCCCGGGCTCGGGCAGTTCATCCGCGCGTTCGGCTCGTTTTCCGTCCGTCGCGGCGAGTCCGATCGCGACGCCGTGCGGCGTATGCGCGAGGTCGTGCACGACGGGAACGTCCTCGGCGTCTTCGTCGAGGGGACGCGCCAGCGCTCGGGCGTCCCCGGAGTTGCACAACCGGGCGCGGCGATGGTCGCATTGCAGGAGGATGTTCCGCTCGTTTGCGGTGCGATCTACGGCTCGTATGAGTGGAGGCTCGGAAACTTTGCGCCAGTATCGATCGCGTGGAGCGAGCCGCTTCGATTCGAAGGTCTGCCGCGCGGTGCGAGGGGCTATCGCGAAGCGTCGACGGAGATCGAGCGCGAGATCCGGCGGCAGTGGGAATGGCTCCGCGACATCCACGCGGCCGGCCGGCCGCGCAACGCTCTGCCGCCACGCGCGCCGGAGGCTCTGCGAGCGCCCGTCACCCTGCCGTAGGGGATACTCCCCCGGTCACGTCCGCTCGGGCGTGGTGACGTCCTGGAATGCCCGCTGAGCAGGCAAAACGCCGGTGGACGAGATGTTCGAAAGACGGCACACGGATGTTCGGGGGGTAATCCCCATTCGGCGCTGTGACGCCCGCAGCCGAGCCACGACTAGACGGTGCTGCGCGCGCACGGAGTGCGAAGATCGAGGTGATGGGCATCGCGTTGCGGTCCCGCAGGCCTGACGAGTCCGCGCTCGTCGCGTCACTGCGCGCGGGCGATGAGCGCGCGTTCATGCACCTCGTGGAGGAGTACACCCCGGGCATGCGCAGGCTCGCGCTCACGTACGTCCGCACACCGGCGCTCGCCGACGAGGTCGTGCAGGAAGCTTGGCTCGGTGTGCTCAAGGGGCTCGACCGCTTCGAGGGTCGCAGCTCGCTCAGGACCTGGATCTACACGATCGTCGCCAACGTGGCGCGCACCCGCGCCGTGCGCGAGGCGCGCAGCGTGCCGTTCTCATCGCTCGCTCCCGCGGATGCCGGTGACGACGAAGCAGCTGTCGATCCCGACCGATTCGTCGCCGAAGGCCACTGGAGTCGCCCGATCGAGCCGTGGCGCCGGGTCGTCGACGCCGAGGCGCGCGGTGTGATCGACGCCGCGATCGCCAGGCTCCCGCCGCTGCAGGCCCAGGTGATCGAGCTTCGTGACATCGAGGGCTGGAGCTCCGAGGAGGTTCGTAACGTTCTGAACATCTCCGAGACCAATCAGCGAGTGCTTCTCCACCGAGCACGCTCGAAGGTGCGCGCGGCGCTCGAGGAGTATCTGAACGACGATGGCTGATCTGACCTGCAAAGAGCTCGTCGAGCTCGTCACGGACTACCTCGAGGGCTCGCTCTCGCGGCGCGACCGCAAGCGCTTCGAGAAGCACATCGACGGCTGCACGAACTGCCGCGAGTACGTCGCGCAGTTCAGGGAGACGATTCGCCTCACCGGCACGCTCCGCGAGCAGGACATCTCGAGGGAAGCGGCAGACGAGCTGCTCAGGGTCTTTGCCGCCTGGAAGCACGGCGAGGCGTAGGCACTCCTTCGCGCGATCAAGCACCATACGCCGGTGGCTGAGACCATCGGCACCGTGGCGATCGTCGGTTTCCCGAACGTCGGGAAGTCGACGCTCGTCAATCGCCTGACCGGGACACGCGCCGCCGTCGTCCACGAGACGCCGGGCGTCACGCGCGACCGCAAGGAGCTCGTCTGCGAGTGGCGCAACAAGGAGTTCCTGCTCATCGACACCGGTGGCGTCGACATCGCAGGCGACGACGCGATCACGCGCTCGATTGCCGACCAGGCACGCGAAGCCGTTGCCGACGCCGATCTCGTCCTGTTCGTCGTCGACGCGCAGGTCGGCATCACGCCGGGCGACGAAGAGGTCGCACAGATCCTCCGCGAGTCGCACAAGCCCGTGCTCGTCATCGGCAACAAGATCGACGACCCACGCCATGAAGCGCTGACGCTCGAGCTGCACCGTCTCGGCCTCGGAGACCCCATCCCGATTTCCAGCCTGCACGGCCACGGCACCGGCGACCTGCTCGACGAGATCGTTGACTACCTCGAGGTGCACGGGGGGACCGGCCGCCCGCAGCTGCCGGATGATGCAATCCGCGTCGCGATCGTCGGGCGGCCGAACGTCGGCAAGTCGAGCCTCGTCAACAAGCTGCTCGGCCAGGAGCGCCTGATCGTCAGCGAGATCCCAGGCACGACGCGCGACGCGATCGACACTGTGCTGCAACGCGGCGACCGCACCTTCGTCCTCGTCGACACCGCGGGCCTACGACGGAAGCGCCGGCACCGCCAGGGCATTGAGTACTACAGCGAACTGCGTGCACTCGAGGCGGCCGAGCGCGCGGACATCGCACTCGTCCTCATCGATGCGTCGCAAGGCGTTGTCGACCAGGATCTCGCCGTCGCCGATGTCGCGCGCAAGGCGGACTGCGCGACGCTGATCGTTCTCTCGAAATGGGACATCAGCGAGGTGAAGATCGAAGACGTGCGCGGCAACCTCCGCAGGCGACTGCGCCAGCGGCCGAGCTTCATCGCCGTGTCCGCGAACACGGGCCGCGGGCTCGAGCGCCTGCTCGACACCGTCGCCGAGCTCTTCGACCGCTACGTCGTGAAGATTCCGACGCCTGAGTTGAACAAAGCTGTCGAGGAGCTGCGCGCGAAACGGCAGTCGCCCTCGCGCAACGGCCGCCGGTTGAATCTCCTCTACGCGGCCCAGATCCACCAACGACCTCCGCGCTTCCGGATCTTCGTGAACGACCCGAGCCTCGTCACGCGCGACTACGGCTACTGGGTCGAGAACGAGCTACGTGACCGCTTCGAGCTCGAAGGCGTGCCGGTGTCGATCGACTTCGTCAAGCGCTCATGAGATTCCTCGTCGTCGGCGCCGGAGCGTGGGGGACGGCATTTACGCATGTCTTGCTCGAGCGCGGTCACGAGGTCGTGCTCGCCTGCCGCTCGCGCAATCAGTCAGACGCGATCGCCGGCACGGGACGAAACCCGCGCTCGCTCCCGGTCGTCGACCTCCGCGAGGCCACGACGGTCGGGCTCGAGGACGCGCCTGCCGACGTCGACGTCGCGGTTGTCGCGGTGCCGAGCCGCGCATTCGCGCGCGTCGTCGACACGCTTCCCGGCGACGCCCCGATCCTGAGCCTGACGAAAGGACTCGACCCTGCGACCGGCGAGCGCCTCTCGACACGCGTGAGCGGCCGCGCTGTCGCCGTCCTCTCCGGCCCGAACATGGCGGAGGAGATCGCTGTCGGACTGCCGACCGCGGCAGTGGTTGCGAGCGAGGACGGCTATCTCGCCGGGCAGCTCCAGCACGCGATCAATTCGACCGTCTTTCGCGCGTACGTGAACCAGGACGTGATCGGCGTCGAGCTCTGCGCGGCTGCGAAGAACGTGATCGCCCTGGCGGCCGGCGGCGTCGACGGCCTCGACCTCGGCGACAACGCGAAGGCCTCCCTGATCACGCGCGGGCTCGCGGAGATGGCGCGCCTCGGGGAGGCCGCCGGGGCGCGGCCTGAAACCTTCGCCGGCCTCGCAGGGATGGGCGATCTGATCGTCACCTGCTGGAGCCGGCACGGCCGGAACCGTCGTGCCGGCGAGCTGATCGCCCAGGGACGGACGCCGGACGAGGCGATCGCGGACATCGGTCAAACGGTGGAAGGGATCACGACCGCGCCCGCGCTGCTTGCGCTCTCACACCGTCTCGGCGTGGAGTTGCCGATTACCGAGGGAGTGTGCGCGGTACTCTCAGGCGAGAGCCTCTCCGCCTTGGTCTCTGGGTTGATGGGGCGCGAGCCGACAGAGGAGTGACATGTCCCGGTGCTTGACTCCGGCGGCGGCTGTGGCGGCAGCGGCGGCGATCCTGACGGCAGGTTGCGCGAGCGCGCGGGCGACCGACCCCGGCGCGCTCGATGGTGCGGCGGCGATCGTGCCTGAGAATGCGGTGTCGTTTGTCGCGGCGAGCACCGACCTCAGCTCGTCCGAGTGGCACGGGCTCGCAAAGCCATTCCTGCGCGATGTGCAGGAGTACCAGCCGGCGCTCGGCAGCGAGGTCGACGTCGCGGAGCTTCCCGGCAAGGAGATCGTCGTCCTGACGCAACCGTCCGACGCGCAGAAGCTCGACGCTCTCGCGGCGAAAAAAGGCGAGCAGACCCGCAAGATCGGCGACTGGACCGCGATCGCGAAGACGCGTGCGACACTCGACACGGTTGCGCACGCGACAGCACATCTCGCGAGCTCGACCGCGTTCACTGACGCGATGGCGAAGCTGCCTGACAAGGCGCTTGTTCGCGCGTACGCGAACGGCGACGAGGCGGCGAACATCATGTTCGCGATCCCGGGCGCGATGCAGAGCACAAGCGCACCCGGGGGCATCCCGTTCCGGCAGGGAAAGACACGCCAGACCGGCGGCCAGAACGTCGGCATGACGGCGATCGATTGGCTCGCGGCGGCCGTGACGAGCGAGAGCGACGGCCTCCGCGCACAGGCGTTCGTCAAGACGGGCGGCCTCGTCGCTCCCGGCCCGCCGCGTTTCATCGAACGCCCGATGACGCCGTATCGCTCGTCGCTCGTCGACGAGATCCCGTCCGGCGCGCTCTTCGTCGCCGACTTCCAAGCGCCGCCGGGGATGTTCGAGTGGTACGGCGTGCCGAAGCCGCTGCAGCAGCTGCTCGGCACAAAGCTCAAGACGATCCTCCCGACGGAGCTCGATCAGATCTTCGGCGGCGAGACCGGGGTCTTCGTCACGCCTGGCGCGCCGATCCCGACCATCACCGTGGTGACGCAGCCTCCGACCGACACAGTCTCTGCGGGGCAGGCGCTCGACGCGATCTTGAAGGCGGTTCCGGACTCGAGCCCGTTGCACGATATGAGGCTCGTGCAGGCAACGATCGGCGGGCAGTTCGTCATCTCGACGTCGCAAGCCGGCATCGACGCGTTCCGCGGCGGCGGTGCGAAGCTCTCGAACGACTCGACGTTCAACCAGGCCACGAAGCAAGCCGGCATGGCGGAGGATTCGACCGGGTTCGTGTACGCGAACGTCAAAGACGGACTGCCGCTGCTCGAGCTCGCGGGCGTCAAGCTGCCGTCGGACATGCCGAGCCTGAGCACGTTCTTCGCGTACGGCGATGCAGCCAAGAACGAGTCCACCTTTACCGCATTCCTCGGCGTCGGCTAGCCTGCCCGCCATGTCCAGTCGCTCCTTCACCTTCACGTCCGAGTCGGTCACCGAGGGCCATCCGGACAAGATCGCCGACCAGATCTCGGATTCCGTCCTCGACGCGGTGCTCACGGACGATCCTGCGAGCCGCGTCGCCTGCGAGACGCTGATCACGACGGGGCTCGTCGTCGTCGCGGGCGAGATCACGACCGAGACGTACGTCGACATCCCGCGACTCGTGCGCGACCAGATTCGCGAGATCGGCTACACGCGCGCGAAGTACGGCTTCGACGCCGAGACATGCGGCGTGATGGTCGCGCTGGACGAGCAGTCGCCCGACATCGCGCAGGGTGTCGATGCATCGTTCGAGGTGCAACACGGCGACAAGGACCCGCTCGACCAGGTTGGAGCGGGCGACCAGGGGATGATGTTCGGCTACGCCTCCATCGAGACGGAGGAGCTGATGCCGATGCCGATCATGCTCGCGCATCGGCTCGCGCGGCGGCTCGCGGCGGTGCGGAAGTCGGACGACCTGCTCTATCTGCGACCGGACGGCAAGACGCAGGTGACGGTGCGCTACGAGGAGGACGCACACGGGAAGCGGCGGCCGGTGGAGATTGAGCGCGTGCTCATCTCGACGCAGCACCGCGAAGGGATCGACATCGAGTCGCTGCTCAAGCCGGATCTCGCCGCGCATGTCGTCGAGCCGATCCTCCCGAAGGATCTCTACGACCCGAGGCGGCTCGAGGACAAGGACTTCTTCTACTGCAACCCGACCGGCAAGTTTGTGATCGGCGGCCCGATGGGCGACACCGGCCTGACCGGGCGCAAGATCATCGTCGACACGTACGGCGGCGCTGCTCCGCACGGCGGCGGCGCGTTCTCCGGGAAGGACCCGACGAAGGTCGACCGTTCCGCGGCCTATGCGGCGCGGTACGTCGCGAAAAACGTCGTCGCGGCCGGGCTCGCCGAGCGCTGCCAGATCCAGGTCGCGTACGCGATCGGCGTCGCGCATCCGATGTCGGTGCTCATCGAGACGTTCGGCACCGAGGCGATTCCGGTTGTGCGGATCGAGGAGCTCGTGGATGAGTACTTCGACCTGCGGCCGGCGGCGATCCTCCGTGACCTCGACCTGCGACGGCCGATCTACGCGAAGACGGCTGCGTACGGCCACTTCGGGCGCGACGACCGCGAGTTCACGTGGGAGCGCACGGACAAGGCCGACGCGCTTCGCGCGGCTGCCGGGCTCGTCGAGCCGGCGGGCGTCGACGCCTGAGACCGTTCTCATCACCGGCGGTGCGGGCTTCATCGGCTCGCATCTCGCCGACGAGCTGCTCGCGCGCGGCGACCGCGTGCGGGCGCTCGACGCGCTCGTCGGGCAGGTGCACGCTAACGGCACCCGACCGCCGTACCTGAACGACGAGGTCGAGCTGCGCGTCGGCGACGTGCGCGATGCGGATGCGCTTCGCTCGGCGCTCGACGGTGTGGACTCGGTCGTGCATCTCGCGGCGCGCGTCGGCGTCGGGCAATCGATGTACGAGCTTGCGGACTACACGTCGGCGAACTCCCTCGGGACTGCGTTGCTCTTGCAGGTGATCGCGGAACGTCCGGTACGGAAGCTCGTCGTCGCATCGAGCATGAGCATCTACGGCGAGGGGCTCTACGTGGACGCAGACGGGCAACCGGTTGAGCCGCCCGAGCGGACGCGCGGCCGGCTCGCCGCTCACGACTGGGACTTCGCCGGACTCACGGCCGTACCGACGCCCGAGCGGAAGCGGCCGGGGCTGTCCTCTATCTATGCGCTCAACAAATATGAGCAGGAGCGCGCCTGCCTGATCGCCGGGCCGGCCTACGGCGTACCGACGGTCGCGCTGCGGCTGTTCAACACGTACGGCCCGCGCCAGGCGCTCTCGAATCCGTACACCGGTGTGCTCGCGATCTTTGCATCGCGCCTCCTGAACGATCGTGCACCGCGCATCTTCGAAGACGGGCTGCAGCGCCGCGACTTCGTCTGGGTCGGCGACGTCGCGCGCGCGTTCGTGCTCGCCCTCGACCACGACGGTGCCGACGGCGAGGCCGTAAACGTCGGGAGCGGCATGAGCGTCGACGTGCTTGCGATCGCCGAGCGGCTCGCACGCATCCTCGACCGGCCCGTCAAGCCGGAGATCACAGGCGAGTCTCGCGTCGGCGACATCCGGCACTGCTTCGCGGATATCTCGCTTGCGCGCGAACGGCTCGGCTACGAGCCGGCGGTCGACCTTGACGAGGGCATGCAACGGCTCGGCAGGTGGCTCGCGGGGCAGGTTGCGGAGGATCGCGTCGAGGACGCGGCGGGTGAGCTCGCGCGGCGCGGGCTGTCGCTCTAGGCGGACGGGCGCACGAAGAGGCCGGCGGCGGCCTTCTCGCTCACGGCGCGCTCGCCGCCGTTCAGTCGCACGGTGAACTGATCCGCGGCGGGCTCTGCAGTGCTGACCTCGATCTCCTGGCCGGGGACGAGGCCCTGGTCGTAGAACCAGTGCAGCAGCTCGCCGTCGTGCTCGGCGAGGCGGACGATCGTCGCGCGGGTCCCCGGCGCGAGCGCCGCAAGTGGCGCAAGGCCGGCGTTCTCCTCCTGCTCGACGTCCGTGTCGACGGGCCACCCGTGCGGGCAGCGCTCCGGATGGCCGAGCTTGTCGTCGATCCGCTCGACCATCTCGTCACTGAACGTGTCGCCGAGCTCGTCCGCGCGTTCGTGCGCCTCGTACGCGGTGTATCCCATGAAGTCGGTGAGCAGACGCTCGATGATGCGGTGCTTGCGGACGACCCGCTCGGCTCGAGCGCGGCCGCTCGTCGTGAGCAGCGCTTCCTTGCGCGCGCCCCGTTTGATCAGGCCCTCGGCCTCCATGCGCTTCAGCATCTCGCCGGCCGATGCGCGCGAGACGTGGAGCATCTCCGCGACGCGGGAGGCGAGCGGAGGCGAGCCGGCGCCCTTCGGCGTGTACTCCCCGATCGGGAAGGCGAGGAAGTAGATCGTCTCCAGGTACTCGTCGATCGAGTGGCGGTCGGCCATGCTGCGCATTCTGCCGGGCGAACGTGTGTAAGGTGAGCCTTACATCATGAGCACCGGCCACGTTCTCATCCTCGGCGCGATCGCAGGCGGGACGATCTTCCTCGGCATGCCGATCGGGCGGATGCGCCTCGGGCCGGCGGCGCGCGCGGCGCTGAGCGCGTTCGCGACCGGGATCCTCATCTTCCTGATCTGGGACGTCCTCACGGGCGCGGTCGAGCCGATCGAGAGCGCGCTCGACGCCCGGCACTGGGGCCGGTTCTCCTGGCTGGCGGCGCTCGGCGCCGGAGGATTCGCCCTCGGGCTGATGGCGCTCGTCTACTACGCCGAATGGATGAAGGCCCGTGCGGGCAGGCGCGCGTCGACGCTTGTCGGCCCGGGCGCGGCTGCCGCGGACGAGTTCGGCGCCCGCACATGGCTCGACTCGCTCACGCCGGGGAAGCAGCTGGCTCTCTTGATCGCCGTCGGGATCGGCGTGCACAACTTCGGCGAGGGCCTCGCGATCGGCCAGGCTGCGGCCGCGTCCGAGATTTCGCTCGCGGTGACGCTCATCATCGGGTTCGGACTGCACAACGCGACGGAAGGCTTCGGCATTTGTGGGCCGATGGCGGGGGAGGGGACGCAGCCGACCTGGGGCTTCCTCGCCGCGCTCGGCCTGATCGGCGGCGGCCCGACGTTCCTCGGAACCGCGCTCGGGCAGGCGTGGTCGAGCGAGGCGGTGTCCGTCGCGTTCTTCGCCGTCGCCGCGGGCTCGATCCTTTATGTCGTGCAAGAGCTCTTCGCGGTCAACCGCAAGTACGGGCACACGAAGCTCGTGATGTGGCTCGTCTTCGCGGGGATCGTCGCCGGCTTCGCGACGGACTTCGTCGTCAGCGCGAGCGGCGTCTAGCAGTAAAGACGGCCAGGTCCGTGCGGATCTGGGTGACCGTCGTCGTGAAGCCTGCTTCGTCGAGCCAGGCGAGCTGGTCCGCGATTGTCGACGGCGTGTCGTAGACGCCGTCGATC
Organism: Gaiellaceae bacterium; assembly: GCA_036496545.1. Classification (GTDB taxonomy): domain Bacteria; phylum Actinomycetota; class Thermoleophilia; order Gaiellales; family Gaiellaceae; genus Palsa-739. Next base: position 162,137 of record DASXKX010000003.1, read on the forward strand.
TCGATTACGACGTCTTCCCGGCGCTCCGGGACGATCACGTCGCCCATGACGAAGGTGTGCGAAAGCTGCGCGACTCTCGTGAACAAATCGCGCTTACCGTCTTCGTTGAGATGGTGTACCGCGAGGACAGACACGACGAGGTCGAACGGGCCCTCCGGCAGCGGGTCCTCGAGGCGCGCTTCGAGCAGGTCGGCGTCCGGCAGCCGGTCGCGCGCGCGGTCGAGCATCGCCCGGCTCGAGTCGATGCCGGTCCAGTGGGCACGGGGATGCTTCGCGAGGATGCGGACAGCCGTTTCGCCCGTGCCGGTCCCGAGCTCGAGCACACGCGTGATCTCGAGCCCGTCGGTCGCGGCGGCGACGGCGTCCTCGAGCTCCGCGTACCCCGGGACCTCCTCGACCATCTGCTCGAGATAGGCGTCCGGGTTCCACTCATAGTCGGCCACGTTCCGACGTTGACCATAGCCCCGGCTACGCTCGCTCGGTGAGCCGCTTCGCGTCCGTGTATCCGCTGGTGACCGCGCGCGCCGTGGCGCGGCCCTTCACCTACGAGGTGCCGGACGAGGCCGAGAAGGGCGCAATCGTCGAGGTGCGCTTCGGCAACGCGAAGCGGCGTGGCGTCGTCACCGAGGTCGGCGTCGCGGCACCGGACGGGATCGCGACGGCTGCGGTCGATCGCGTCGCGGAGACGCTGCCGCCCGCACTTGTCGACCTCGCCCTGTGGCTAGCGGAGTACTACGGCTCGACGCCCGCGCGCGCGCTCGCGCTCGTCGCGCCGTACAACTCGAAGCGTCGCGGCGAGCGGCGGGACGCCTCGGTCGCGGGCGCGCTCGCAGCCGAGGCTCCGCCCGCGGCGTTGTCTGACTCGCAGGCGCACGCGCTTGCCCGGATCGATGACCTGCTCCATGGGGACGGCGGGAACGTGCTGCTCTACGGCGCAACGGGGAGCGGCAAGACGGAGGTGTACATCCGGGCGTGCGAGGCGGCACTCGCGCAAGGGCGAGGCGCGATCGTCCTCGTGCCGGAGATCGCGCTGACGCCACAGACGCTCGGCCGGTTCCGGGTGCGCTTCGGTGATGCCGTTGCGGTGCTCCACTCTGCGCTGAGCGAGGCCGAGCGGCGTGACGAGCGGGAGCGCATCGCCTCCGGCGAGGCGCGCGTCGTCGTGGGCGCACGGTCGGCGGTGTTCGCACCCGTGCCGTCGCTCGGCGTGATCTGCGTCGACGAGGAGCACGACTCGTCGTACAAGCAGGAGTCCGACCCGCGCTACGACGCGCGCACCGTCGCCGCAAAGCGCGCCGCGCTCGAAGGAGCCGTCGCGGTCTTCGGCTCCGCCACGCCGCGTCCTGAGTCGTGGGCGACACTCGAGCGGCTCGAGCTCGGAGGCCGCATCGCCGCGCCGCTGCCGGCCGTGAAGGTCGTTGACCTGCGCCGCGAGGGCGGCTATCCGCTCTCGGCCCCGCTGCTTGCAGAGCTCGGCGGCATCGCCGAGCGTGGCGGCAAGGCGATCCTGCTTCTCAACCGTCGGGGTATCGCGCCCGCGATCCATTGCCGCGCGTGCGGGACGACACGCCGCTGCGCGAACTGCGATGTCGCCTTGACGCTGCACGGCGACGACTCCCTCCGCTGCCACCACTGCGGCCTGGTCGAGCAGCTCGGCGAGACGTGCCTGGCATGCGGCTCCGCGGAGCTTGCACGCATCGGCGCCGGAACCCAGAAGCTCGAGCGCGAGCTCGCGAAGCAGGTGCCCGAGCTCGAGGTCATCCGCCTCGATGCAGACGCGGTCGAGAGGCCGGAGCAGCTCCGTGACGTGCTCGAGCGATTCGCGCGCGCCGAGCGCGCCGTCCTCGTCGGCACGCAGATGGTCGCGAAGGGTCATCACTTCCCCGGCGTCGAGCTCGCCGCAGTGGTCGACGCAGACACGGGGCTCGGCCTGCCGGACTTCCGAGCCGAGGAGCGGACGTTCCAGCTCCTCACACAGCTCGCCGGCCGCAGCGGCCGCGATGCGCCGGGGCGCGTGCTCGTCCAGACCTTCCAGCCCGACGCGCGCGCAGTCGCGTTCGCCGCACGACATGACGTGCGCGGGTTCCTCGACAGCGAGCTCGAGCGCCGCCGCGCGCTCGGCTACCCGCCGTTCGCGCACCTCGTGCGGATCGTCGTCAGCGGCCCGGAGCAAAGCGACGCGCTGCGGGCGCTCGAGGAGCTCCGCGACGGGCTCGGCGACGCGGAGCTGCTCGGTCCGGCGCCGCTGCTTCGCCTGCGCGCGCGCCACCGTGCGCAGCTCGTCGGCAAGACCGATCGTCCGCGTGCGCTCGCAGCGCGCGCCGCCCAGCTGCTCTCTGCCGCCGCCGTCCCGATGCGCCGAGCCGGCCTCGCGGCCGTCGTCGACGTCGATCCGCAGTCGTTGTAACTACTCGTTCAGCAGTTCGAACAGCAGGTGGTCGCGCCACGCGCCGTCGATCATCAACAGCCCGCGTGCGAGGCCGTACCGCACGAAGCCGTTCTTCTCGAGCACGCGCTGCGACGCGTGGTTGTCCGGCAACGTTCCGGCCTCGAGACGGTGCAGGCCGGCGTCGCCGAACGCGAAGCGAACAACGTCAGCGGCCGCGCGCGTCGCAAGTCCGCGGCCGTTGAACTCCTGCGCGACGAAGTAACCGACGTTTGCGAGCTGGAGAGACTCGCGAAGCACATCGCCGAGCGTGATCACGCCCACGATCCGTCCCTCGTCCTCGATCGCCCACCGCCACCGGTCGCCGCCGACGTTTTCGATGCGCTGCCGCTGGACGTCCGCGGTGAAGAACTCTTCAGGGCGGGTTGGTTCGAACGGGCGCAGGAACGCTCGGTTCGTTCGATAGAGGGCGGGGAGCTCTTCGGCGTCGGCCGGCACCAGCGGCCGGATTACGCTGCGCGGCACGCCGCCCCGAGGTCGGCCGGCCAGCGCTCGAGGATCCACTGTGCGTCGAGCGGCTCACGCTCGTACGAGCGCCCGTTCACCTTCACAAAGTCCCTCGTCCGCGGATCCATCGCGAGGCGCGCCTCCGCGGGGAAGTTGCGGTTGTGCCGTTCGATCAGCTCGTTCACCTCGGCGAAGCTCCACCGCTGCGCGATCTCGCGCCAGAGCCGCTCGAACTCTTTCGCGTCAGTGGCTTCCTCCGCCAGCGTGCGCCACGCCTCGGCGAGCTGCGCCTCGTGCCGGTCGATCTCGTCTTCGATCGCGCGTAGACGCCGCATCCAGAACGCCGGACCGCCGAGCCCGCGAATCGCCGCGTCGGCGTCGGGACGAAAGTTGCGCAGCCGTTGCTCGAGCGGTCGCCCCTTGAGCGGGCTCACGGCGATCTCTTCCGAGAGCACGCGCCGCTCCTCCCGGTCGCGCGGCGTCTCAGGGCTGATCGCGCCCTGGCTCATGATCGCCTTCGCTTCTCGCGGATCCATCGCTGGGTAGTGTGCCCACTGCATGGCGACAGACGACGAGCACATCGAAGGCCAAGTAATCGACGAGCCGCTCGATCCGGAGCGCGAAGCTCGGCGACGGCTTGCGCTCGCGCAGATCCGCCAGTACCCGGACGCCGCGCTGAAGATGCAGGCGCGTCGCGTTGAGGAGTTCGACGACGAGCTTCGCGACCTGGTCGCGCGGATGAAGCTCTTGATGGTCGACGCGCACGGCATTGGCCTTGCGGCGACGCAAGTCGGCGTGCTGCGCCGCGTGTTCGTCTTCCAGCGCGACGAGGACGACGTTCGCGCGATGGTCAACCCGCAGATCGTCGAGCGGGGAGACGAGAGCGAGGTTGCGGACGAAGGCTGCCTCTCGATCCAGGGCGTCACCGTCCCCGTCGAGCGGTCCTTGCAGGTCGTGATCGAGGGAAAGGACGAGAACGGCGAGGACGTCCGCTACGAGCTCGACGGCTACGAGGCGCGCTGCGTGCAGCACGAGACCGATCATCTTGACGGCGTCCTGATGATCGACCGCACGACGCCCGAAGCGCGGCGCGAGGCGCTCGGCGTGCTGCGCCCGCGCATCGTCCTCACGTAGTGGCCCGACTGACCGTCGCGGCAACCGCGCCGTTCGGCGCCGACGTGCTCGAGCGCCTGGCGGAGATGCACGAGGTCGAGCTGCTGCTCACGCGGCCGGACAAGCCGCGGGGCCGCGGCCGGAGCATGCAGCCGACCGCGGCGAAGGTCGTCGCTGAGCGACTCGGGATCCCGGTCGCGCAGCCCGGGCGCCTCGGCGAGAGCATCGAGCTCCCGGCCGACACGGTCGTCGTCGCGGCGTACGGGCTGTTGATCCCGGATCCGCTGCTCGAGCGGGCGCTCTGGCTGAATGTGCACCCGTCGCTTCTGCCGCGCTGGCGGGGCGCAGCGCCGGTCGAGCGCGCGCTGATGGCGGGCGACGCACGCACCGGCGTGACGATTCATCGCACGACCGCCGAGCTCGACGCGGGGCCGATTGCGGCGCAGGAGGCATTCGACGTCGCGCCGGACGACGACGCAGGCTCGGTCTTCGCCCGCTCGGCGGAGATTGCCGCGCGCCTGCTCGACGGCGTGATCGCCGACCCGCACTTCGAGCCGCAGCCCGACGACGGTGTGACGTACGCCGAGAAGATCACGCCTGCCGACCGCGAGCTCGACCTGTCGCGGCCGGCGCAGGAGCTCGTCAACGTCGTGCGGGCGCTCTCGCCGCACATCGGCGCGCGCGCCGAGCTCAACGGCCGCCGGCTGCTCGTCTGGCGTGCGCGCGTCGGCGACGACGGCTCCTTCGAGCCGCTCGAGGTTCAGCCCCAGGGCGGCACGCGCATGGCCTACGACGCGTACCTGCGCGGACTGCGCTGATGCCCGTCTCGCCGGCTCGCCGCGCAGCATACGAGGTGCTGCTGCGCGTCTTCGAGCAGGACGCATACGCAGACCGTGTCTTCCGCACAGCGGCGCGCGACCTCGATGAGCGCAACCGCGCGTTCGCGCAGCGCCTCGCATACGGCGCCGTGCAGCGAGTTCGCGCGCTCGATTACGCGATCGACACGCTCGGCAAGCGGCCGGCGCGCAAGCTTGACCCGCCGGTGCGCGCGGCGCTCCGCCTCGGCGCGTACCAGCTCGGCTACACGGATACCGCGCCCCACGCCGCCGCGAACGAGAGCGTCGAGCTCGTGCGCGGCGCGCGGCTCGAGCGCGCGGTCCCGTTCACGAACGCGGTGATGCGCAGGCTCACCGAAGGGATCAAGCCGCTGCTTGACGAGCTGCCCGACGGCGCGTTGAAGGAGTCGTACCCCGACTGGATCGCCGAGACGTTCGAGCGAGAGCTCGGCGGCGAGCAGGCGCTCGCGCTGATGCGCGCGATGAACGAGCCGCTCGAGACCGTGGTGCGTCTCGTACGAGGCGAGCCGCCGCGCGGCGCCGACCCGACCGACGTCCCGGGCGCGTACCGTGTCGACCGCGTCGACGACCTCGCGGTCGCGGAGGGGCGCATCTGGCCGCAGAGTCGCGGCTCGCAGCTCGCCGGCCTCGTCGTCGGGGCGCAGGACGGTGAGCGCGTCCTCGATCTATGCGCGGCGCCCGGCGGAAAGACGAGCCAGCTCGCCGGCGACGTGACCGCCGTCGAGGTCGACCCGAACAGAGCAAGCGAGCTGCGCGCGAACCTCGCGACGCTCGGCCGAACGAACGTCGGGGTCGTCGAAGCCGACGGCACCAAATTGCCTCCCGAGCTCACCGCGTTCGACCGCGCACTCGTCGACGCGCCGTGCTCCGGGCTCGGCGTGCTCGCGCAGCGCCCTGACCTTCGGTGGCGCGCGTCGCCGCTGCCTGAGCTCCAGCTCGCGCTTCTACGCTCGGCCGCCGAGCGCGTCAAGCCCGGCGGCACGATCGTCTACGCCGTTTGCACGATCAACGCCGACGAGAACGAGGCTGTCGTCGACGCGAGCGGGTTCGAGACCGTGCCGCTCGGCGACGAGTGGCCGCAATTCGCGCATCCACGCCGCCCCGAGTTCCTGCTCACGCTGCCGCACGTGCACGGGACGAGCGGCTTCTTCATCGGCCGTCTGCGGGCATAGAGTCGAGCGATGGCCTGGGGCGACTGGATCAGGACGGTGGAAGTCGAGCCGTCGCTGTATGCGGCGGACTTCAACCGCCTCGGCGAGCAGATCGACGTGCTCCTCGATGCGGGTACGCGTGTCTTTCACTTCGACGTCGGCGACGGCCACTTCGTCGAGCCTGTGACGATCGGGCCGATCGTGCTGCAGTCGATCTCGCCGCGCATCCATGCCGTCGAGGGCGCGGCGATCGACTGCCACCTGATGGTCGACAACCCGACGCATCACTTTCCGCAGATCGCGAAAGCGGGCGGCGACAGCGTGACGTTTCACTACGAGGCCGTCGACGATGTTGGCGCGACGATCGCGGAGGCGCGCGCGCTCGGCCTCGGCGTCGGGCTCGCATTCAATCCCGAGACGGATCCCAATGACGTCGCTCCGGTCGCGGACGGCGCCGACATCGTGCTCTGCATGAGCATTCATCCGGGCTACTCGGGGCAGGCGTTCATGCCGGAGTCGCTGGGCCGCATTCGCACACTGCGCGCGCACCTTCCGGTGGAGACTCCGATCCAGGTCGACGGCGGCATCGATGCCGGCAACATCCGCGACGTCTACGACGCAGGCGCGCGCCTCTTCGTCGCCGGCAGCGCAATCTTCGCGCGAGGTGACCTGCGCGAGGCGTACGGCCAGCTCGTGCACGAGCTCGCGTGACGCACTTCGAGCGGGCGCTCGAGCTCGCGGAACGAGGCCGGGGAAAGGTCGAGGACCATCCGCTCGTCGGCGCGGTCGTCGTTCGGGACGGCGGCGTCGTCGGCGAAGGCTGGTACGAGTACGCGAACGTCGAGCACGCAGAGCCGATCGCGCTGGCGCAGGCCGGTGAGCGTGCGCGCGGTTCGACGCTCTACGTGACGCTTGAGCCATGTAACCACCACGGCCGCACCCCGCCCTGCTCCCTCGCCGTGATCGAGGCCGGGATTGCGCACGTCGTGATCGGTGCGCGCGATCCGAACCCGAAGGCGGCGGGCGGCATCGAGAGACTGCTCGACGCAGGTGTCACGGTCGAGCTCCTCGACGACCGGCGCGCGCTCGTGCAGAACGAGGTCTGGCGCATGTGGAAGACGCTCGGCCGGCCGTTCGTGACCTACAAGGTCGCCGTGTCGCTCGACGGCCGCGTCGTCGTTCCCGGACGGCGCTGGGTATCGGGCGAGGAGTCGCGCCGCCGCGTGCACGAGCTGCGCGCGGCGTCGGACGCGGTCGCGGTCGGGATGGGCACCGTGCGCGCCGACAACCCGCGCCTGGATGCGCGCGACGTCGGCGCGACGAAGCAGCCGCGCCGTCTGGTGTTCGGGCACGGCGAGTCCGACCACCTCGAGGTACGGAGCGGCCCGCTCGAGACGGAGCTGCGGGCGCTCGCAGCCGAAGGGGTGCAGTCGCTGCTACTCGAGGGTGGCCCGACGCTCGCCACCGCGTTCCTGCGCGCCGGGCTCGTCGACAAGCTGCTCCTCTTCATCGCACCGGTCATCTCGGGCGCCGGGCCGCGCTGGATCGGCGACGCGCCGTTCAGGCTTGAACACGTGGCCGCGACGAGGAGCGGAGAGGACGTGCTGGTCGAGGCGTACCCTGTCGCCGATGTTCACCGGGATCGTCCGTGACCTTGGCCGCGTCGCGTCGTTCGACGGCACGCGGCTGATCGTCGACACCGACATAGAGGCAGGCCTCGGCGATTCCGTTTCAATCAGCGGCGCGTGCCTCACCGTCGTGGCGAACGACGACGGCCTCTCGTTCGACGTCGTCTCGGAGACGCTCGCGCGGACGACGCTCGGCAGGCTCGCCGCCGGCGACGCGGTGAACCTCGAGCCGGCGCTGCGCGCCGGCGAGCCGCTCGGCGGGCACATCGTCCAGGGGCACGTCGACGCGGTCGGGCGCGTGCGTCGCGTCGGCGAGCCGGTCTGGATCGACGCGCCGCTCGACGTCCTGCGTTACTGCGTGGAGAAAGGCTCGATCGCCGTGGACGGCGTGTCGCTCACGATCGCCGCGCTCGACGATGCCGGCTTCGCCGTCGCCCTCGTCCCGCACACGCTCGCCGTCACGACGCTCGGCAGCGCCGGCCCGGGTACCGCGGTCAATCTCGAGGTCGACGTCCTGGCGAAGTACGTCGAGCGCCTTACGATGTGGCGATGAGCGTTCCCACCACAGCCTTCGCGACGATCGAGGAGGCGATCGAGGAGATGCGCGCGGGGCGGATGGTCGTCGTCGTCGACGCCGCCGACCGCGAGAACGAAGGCGATCTCACGATTGCCGCGCAGTTCGCGACGCCCGAGGCGATCGCGTTCATGGCGAAGGAAGGCCGCGGCCTCATCTGCCTGTGCCTGACCGCCGAGCGGTGCGACGAGCTCGGCTTGCGCATGATGAGCGATCGCAACGAGACGCAGTTCGGCACCGCGTTCACCGTCTCCGTCGAGGCCCGAGAGGGCGTCAGCACCGGCATCTCGGCGCACGACCGCTCGCACACGATCCAGGTCGCCATCGATCCCTCGAAGGGTCGAGGCGATCTCGTCGAGCCCGGGCACGTGTTCCCGCTGCGCGCACGACGAGGCGGCGTGCTCGAGCGCGCGGGCCAGACCGAAGCTGCTGTCGATCTCGCGCGGCTCGCCGGCCTGAACTCCGCCGGTGTGATCTGCGAAGTGATGAAGGACGACGGGACGATGGCGCGCGTTCCCGACCTGATCGAGTTCTGCGCGCGCCACGAGCTGAAGCTCGTCACCGTTGCCGACCTGATCGAGCACCGCCGGCGGCACGAACGGCTTGTCGAGCGCGAGGTGTCCGTTCGCCTCCCGACCGCGTACGGCGAGTTCAATGCAGTGCTCTTCCGTGAGACGTTGACCGGCAAGCAGCATGTCGCGCTCGTGCGCGGCACAGTCGAAGGCACGAACGACGTCCTCGTGCGCGTCCACTCGGAATGCCTTACCGGCGACGTCTTCCACTCGCTGCGCTGCGATTGCGGAGAGCAGCTCGAGGCGGCGCTCGCGCTGATCGCGGCCGAGGATCGCGGCGTGCTCCTCTACATGGCGCAGGAAGGCCGCGGCATCGGCCTCTTGAACAAGCTCCGGTCGTACGAGCTGCAGGAGGGCGGCCTCGATACGGTTGATGCAAACCTTGCGCTCGGCTTCGCGGCCGACGAGCGGGAGTGGGGGATCGGCAACCAGATCCTCGCCGACCTCGGGCTGACGACGATCCGCCTCCTGACGAACAACCCGAAGAAGGTGTCGGGATTGCAGGCGTTCGGGCTGGATGTGACCGAGCAGGTTCCGATCGAGGTGCAGCCGAACGACGAGAACCGGCGGTATCTAGCCGCAAAGCGGGATAAGCTCGGCCATCGATTGCATCACCAGGGTCTGAAGTTCGAGGCGGAGGGCGAATGACGGAGCACGAGGTCTGGCCCGGCGAGTCGCCGGCCGAAGACGAGGACGAGATCGAAGAGCCGGACGAGCCCGAGGAAGCTGAAGAGCCGGACGAGCCCGAGGAAGCCGAAGAGCCGGACGACGACGAGCCGACGGACGACAACCTCGCCGAAGAAGCAGTCGCCGAGCCGCAGCTGCGCGTTGCCGGCCAACACGCGGAGGGCGAGCTCGACATCCCGGACGACATCGACGTGCTCGAGGGCGAGCCGCGCAACGCGCGCCGCGGCGTCGGTGTCATTGTCTCGCGCTTCAACGGCGACATCGTGAACAAGCTGCTCGAGTCGGCGCTCGCCGAGCTCGACCGGGTCGGCGTCCCGAAGGAATCGATCACCGTGATGGCGGTGCCGGGTGCGTTCGAGCTCCCGGTGGGCGCAATGGCCCTTGCGAAGACGCGTCGCTACTCGTGCATCGTTGCGCTCGGCTGCGTGATCCGAGGTGAGACCGCGCACTTCGAGTACATCGCCGGCGAGGCGGCGTCGGGGATCCAGCTCGCGGCGCTCGAGACTGGGGTGCCGGTCTCCTTCGGCGTGCTGACCGTGGACACGACCGAGCAGGCCGAGGCGCGGGTCGACAAGGGCGCCGAGGCCGTGCGGACAGCGCTCGAGATGGCCGACCTCTTCTCGCAGGTCCGCGCCGCAGCGCAAGGGAACTAGGCGCGTTCCGCTACCATCGGCCGTCGATGTCCAAGGTCTGTTCGGTCTGCGGGAAAAAGCCCGGGTTCGGCAACCATCGGAGCCATTCGATGGTCGCGACGAAGCGGCGCTTCGACCCGAACATCCAGCGCGTGCGGGTGATCCTGAACGGCAAGCCGCAGCGTGCGTACGTCTGCACGCGCTGCCTCAAGGCCGGCAAGGTCCAGAAGGCCGTCTGAGCCAGACCTCTCCGCGCCGGCCATGTCCGGTGCGCAAGTCGTGACGGTTCAGTGACAGCGCCTGGCGCCGGACGTGGCCGTCCGCGAGACTGTCCGCATGGGTCCGCTCGAGCGGCTCCGCGAGTGGCGCATCGACCGCATGACCGACCGGATCGCCCGGCGGCCCCACGGCCGCAAGGCACGGGAGACGTACGGCGCGCCCGACGTCCACGACTTCATGTGGCCGACGGTGCTCGAGTCGCTGCAGCTGCAGGCGGACGACCGGCTGCTCGACGTCGGCTGCGGCGGTGGCGTCTTCCTCCGCCACGCGCGTGATACGACGGGCTGCGCCGTACGGGGCATCGACCACAGCGGCGCGATGGTGCGGCTCGCCCGGCCGCTCGCCGTTCTCGGCGAAGCCGACCGGCTGCCGTTCGCCGACGCCGAGTTCACGGCGATCTCGTCGATCGCGGCGTTCTTCTTCTTTCCGACACCGGTCGACGCGCTCAAGGAGATCTACCGCGTGCTCGATGCCGAACGGGGCCGCATCGCGATCTGCACGACCTCGCCGGAGGCGAAGGGCTCCCCGGCCGCGCCGTATCCGCTCGCGACACGCGGTCACTTCTACACGGACGACGAGCTGCACCAGCTTGCGCGCGACGCCGGCTTCACGACGGTCTCCGTCACTCGGCCCGACGAGTCCGGCTGGGCGCAGCTCCTCGCCGCGCAACCCTGATCAAGGCCCGACGGTCCAACGACACGATGGACACCGAGCACCTGCTTCCGTCACCGCTAGGGCGCATCTCGATCTCGAGCGACGCGATCGCGCACATCGTCGGCGAGACGGCCGCCGAGTGCTACGGCGTCGTCGGCATGGCCGGGCGCAAGTGGCTGCCCGGCCGCGCCGCACGCGGAATCGAGATCGGCGGCAACGGAGCCGGCGTCACCGTCTACCTTCACGTCGTGGTCGAATACGGCTTGAATCTCGCCGAAGTGGCGAGCACGATCCGCAACAGGGTGAGCTATGAGGTCGAGCGGCTCACCGGCTTGCACGTACAGGCCGTCGAGGTACACATCGAAGACGTGAGGACGACTGGGTGACCGCGCTGAACGGCGATCGCGAAGTAGTGGAGAAGCTTGTCGACGCGGCGCTCGCATCGCTCGAGGCGAACCGCGCGCGGATCGACGACCTGAACGTCTACCCCGTGCCGGACGGCGACACGGGCACGAACCTGACGATGACGGTGCGCGCGGTCGCGGAGGCCGTCGACTCGACGACCGCCGCCAGCCGGCAGTCGCTCGCGCGCGACGTTGCCCGCGGCGCGCTGATGGGCGCGCGCGGCAACTCCGGTGTCATCTTCTCGCAGATCGTGCGCGGCGCAGCTGACGTGCTCGGCCAGGAAGAAGACGCAGCGATCGACGCGGACGCGACGGCGCGTGCGCTCCGCGGTGCGTCCGACGCTGCGTACCGCGCGGTGCGGCGCCCCGTCGAGGGGACGATGCTCTCGGTGATCCGCGAGCTCGCGGAGGAGGCGGAGGCACGTGCCGTCGAGCACCCGGCTCTGCCCGCGCTGCTCATCGATCTCGTCCGCCGCGGCGAGGACGCGCTCGCGCGCACGCCCGAGCAGCTGCAGATCCTGAAGGACGCCGGCGTCGTCGACGCGGGCGGCGCGGGCCTCGTCGAGCTGGTGCGCGGGGTCGCGGCCGCGGTGAGCGGCGAGCCGATCCCAGAGATCGCCCAGATCCAGGAGTCACTCGGTTTCGAAGCCGTGCACCAGGAGCTCTCGACGTACAAGTACTGCACGGTCTTCCTGATCGAAGGCCAAGAGCTCGATCGCGACCGGCTCGAAGGGGAGCTCGAGCAGCTCGGCGACTCGCTGCTCGTCGTCGGCGATGACAGCGCGATCAAGGTCCATGTGCACACGGATGACCCCGGCGCCGCACTCTCGATCGGGACGCGCGCGGGAACGATCGACCGCATCGAGATCGCGAACATGCACGAGCAGACGCACCAGCGCGAAGAGCGGCTGCTCTCGATCGTTCCGGATGCGCCCGCTGCGCAGTCCGGCGTCGTCGCGGTAGTCGCGGGCGACGGCAACCGCGCGCTCTTCGAGAGCCTCGCGCTCGGCCCCGTGATGATCATCGAGGGCGGCCAGACGATGAACCCGTCGACTGCCGATCTCCTGCGCGCCGTGCAGTCGCTCGACGCGGAGGAGGCGTTGATCCTCCCGAACAACTCGAACATCCTGCTCGCTGCCGAGCACGCCGCAGCGAATGCCGACCGCACCGTTCAGGTCGTCCCGTCGACGTCCATCCCCGCCGGCCTCGCCGCGATGCTCGTCTACGACGGCTCCCGGACCGCCGCGGAGAACGCCGCGGAGATGCGCGAGGCGATCGCGAACATCGCGACGGGCGAGGTCACGCGGGCGTCGCGCGACGTGCAGCTGAACGGTCTTGCGATCACGAAGGGCGACTGGCTCGGCCTCACGGAGGGCGAGCCGATCGCGGGCGGCGACGACTTCGCCGCGGTGACAGAAGCCGTGGTCGCGCGCCTGCTCGCCGAGCCTCGCGGCCTCCTGACGCTGCTCGTCGGCCGCGACGGCGCCGAGCTCGACGACCTCTTGCAACACCTGGAACAGATGCATCCCGGCGTCGAGGTCGACGTCCAGCAGGGCGGCCAGCCGCACTACAACCTGCTTCTGTCGGCCGAGTAGAGTCGGTCCCGTCATGGGGCAGCCCGCGCGGATCCTGCTGGTGGAGGACAACCAGGTCTTCCGTGAGGCGCTCGAGTTGCTGCTCGGGTTGCGCACCGATGTCGAGGTCGTCGCCGCGATCGCGGACGGCAGCGATGCCGTGTCCGCGTGCGACACGTACCGGCCGGACGTCGTCCTGATGGATTACCGGCTCCCCGGTATGGACGGCGTGCAGGCGACGGCCGCCGTCAAGCAGGCGCATCCGGAGATCGCAGTTGTTTGCCTGACCGCATCGGCGAACGCACGCGAGGTCGACGCGCTCTACGCAGCCGGCGCGACGACCTGCCTCACGAAGGATCAGGAGCTCGACGTGATCGTCGACGCGATCACGCGCGCGGCGGGCGGCGTCCGATGAATCTCACGACCGAAAACACCGCAATCGTCCTCGACTCGACTGCCGACTTCGCGGACGCCCAGCAGCAACACGCGAACTGGCGTGTCGTGCCGCTCTACGTCAACTTCGGCACCGAAAGCTACAAGGACGGTGTCGATCTGACCGCACATCAGTTCTACGAGCGCCTGCGCACCTCACCCGAGCTGCCGACGACGTCGCAGCCCACGCCGGGTGATTTCCTCGCCGTCTACGAGGAGCTGGCGCAGCAGTACGAGCGCATCCTCTCGTTGCACATCGCGTCGAACCTCTCCGGCACGTTCCAGAGCGCCGGTACCGCGGCCGCGCAGCTCGGCGGCGACCGCGTGCGCACGATCGACTCCGAGTCGGCGTCCGTCGCGATCTCGATGCTCGCCCTTGCGATCCAGCGGCGCCTTGACCGCGGTACGACCGACGAGGAGATCGACGTGCTCGTCGCGCGCTACCTCGCCGAGCACGGCCTGCTCTTCACCGTCGACACGCTCGAGTTCCTCGCGCGCGGCGGCCGCATCGGTCGCGCAAAGGCGTTCGCCGGCCAGCTGATGAACGTCAAGCCGATCCTCTCGATCTCGAACGGCGAGGTGCTGCCGGTCAAGCGCGTGCGCGGGAACCGCAAAGCGTTCCAGGAGTTCATCGACGCACTCGTTTCCCGGACGAGCGACGCCACGGAGCTTCGTGTCGGCATCGCTCACGCCGACGCTCCAGCGCGGATGACCGAACTCGAGAAGATGGTGCGTGACCTGCGGCCGAATGCGCAGATCGAGATGGAGACCTCGCTCGGCGCGGTGATCGGGGCGCACGCCGGACCGGGCACTGTCGGCTTCTTCTGGTTCACCGACGACGTCTGACGCGCGTTCTACATTTCGGACGCTCTGGCGCCGAGCACGATGACACCGTCGCGACGACAGACGGCTTTCGCAGCCGTGGACCAGCCCACCGAGTGGCCGGCGACGCGCGGGCGGCCGCGGCCGGAACGGCTCGACATCGAGCTCGATGCGCTGCCGGGCGTCGGAGTCGCGCTCAAGCGGAAGCTCGCAAAGCTCGGGCTCGCGACGGTGCGCGACCTGCTCGAGCACCGTCCGCGCCGATACGAGTCTGCGGCCGACGAGGTCGCGATCGCCGAGCTGTCGGGACGCGACGAGGTCGTCATCGTCGGCGAGGTCCTGAACGTGACGAAGCGCCCGCTGCGCGGCCGGCGGACGCTCGTCAACGCGCGGATCGACGACGGCACGGCGACGATCACGGCGTCGTGGTTCAACCAGCCGTGGGTCGCCGACCAGCTCAAGCCCGGCGAGCACGTGCGGCTGCGCGGCAAGCAGGGGCGCTACGGCTTCGACGTCAAGTCGTACGGCGACGCGTCGGCGGACTACGCGCCGGTCTACCCCGCGAGCGAGGACGTGCCGCCGAAGCGGCTGCGCACGCTCGTCGGCCACGCCCTCGGCCACGTCATCGACTATCCCGATCCGCTGCCGGCCGAGCTCCGCCACGCCGAGGCGATGCCCCTCAAGCGCGACGCGCTCTTCGCACTGCACAAGCCGGAGTCGGACGCGGAGGCCGAGGTCGCGCGCTCGCGGCTCGCCTTCGAGGAGCTGTTGCTTTTGCAGATCGGGATCGCGCGCCGCGCGGCCGAGCGCGAGCGCACGCTCGCGCCGTCGCTCGGGAAACCGGGCGAGCTGATCGAGCGCTACCGCAAGGCGCTGCCGTTCGCGCTCACCCCGTATCAGGAGCAGGCGTTGCGGGAGGTCGACGCAGACCTCCTGCGAACGGTGCCGATGCAGCGGCTGCTGCAGGGCGACGTCGGGTCGGGCAAGACGGTCGTCGCGCTCTACGCGCTTCTACGCGCGGTTGAGCACGGACGGCAGGGCGCGCTGATGGCGCCCACAGAGACGCTCGCCGAACAGCATTTCCTCGTCGTTGAACCGATTTGCACCCGTCTCGGCGTGACCTCAGGACTCCTCACGAGCGCGTCGCCGAAGAAGGCGCGCGACGCCGCGCTCAACGCCGACGTTGTCGTCGGCACGCATGCGCTGATCCAAGAGGGGGTCGAGCTGCGCGACCTCGCCGTCGCAGTTGTCGACGAGCAGCATCGCTTCGGCGTCGAGCAGCGAAAGGCGCTCGCGCAAGGGCGCGCCCCGCACGTGCTCCACATGACGGCGACCCCGATCCCGCGCACGCTCGCGCTCACGGTCTACGGCGATCTCGCAGTCTCCGAGATCGCGAAGCCGCCCGCGTCGCGTAAGCCGATCGTGACGAGCTGGATCGAGGAGGGCCGCGCATCTGAGGCGTACACGCGGCTGACGCGGCTGCTGCGCGAGGGCCGCCAGGCGTACGTCGTCTGCCCACTGGTCGAGGCCTCGGAGACGACGCTCGCGCGCGCCGCCGAGGAGGAGGCGGAGCGCCTTCGCCGCGCCGAGCTGCGCGAGTTCCGCGTCGGCTGCCTCCACGGCCGCTTGAGGCCGGATCAGCGTCGCGAGGTGATGGCGAAGTTCAACGCCCGTGAGCTTGACGTGCTCGTTGCCACGACGGTGATCGAGGTCGGCGTCGACGTCCCGAACGCGACGGTGATGATCGTGCAGGAGGCCGACCGGTTCGGGCTTGCACAGCTTCACCAGCTGCGCGGCCGCGTGGGGCGAGGCGCCGAGCAGTCGTACTGCGTCCTCGTGTCGCGTGCGAAGGAGGAGCTGACCGAGACTGCGCAGCAGCGACTCGACGCTCTGGTGGCGACGACCGACGGCTTCGAGCTCGCCGAGGTCGACCTCGACGTCCGCGGCGGCGGCCAGCTGCTCGGCACGCGCCAGCACGGGGCGACCGACCTCCATTTCGCCCACATCCGGAACGACCGCCCGCTGCTCGAGCGCGCGCGCACCGTGGCACGTGAGCTCGACGTGCAGGAGGGGCCGTTGCAAGACGCCGTCGACGCGCTGTTCGCCGAGACGGACCCCGACGCGCTCGCGTGACGTATCTCCGGCATGGACCGGCGCAGCTTCCTCCTCGCCGCGGCGGGGGCTCCGCTCGCGCTGCGCGGCCACGCGTTCGCGTACGTCACGGAGGACACCGAGGCGAAGGTCGCGATCGTCGACCTGCGCGCCGGCGCCGTTCTGCACCGGATCGCGACGAAGCCGGGGCCGCGCAGCGTCGAGCGTGTCGGCGGCGTTGCGGTCGTCGCGCACACGGCCGTCGGCGCAGTCAGCATCGTCGACGAGCTCGGTGTGCGGCGGGAGGTCGAGGGCTTCGAGGAGCCGCGCTACACCGCCGGCTCGCGCGACGGCCGGCATGCGTTCGTCACCGATGCGACGCGCGTCGAGCTGTTGAGCGTCGACCTCGCGCGCGGGACGGTCGTCGGCCGCGTGAAGCTGAAGCTCTGGCCGCGCCATCTCTCGCTCGCTCCCGACGGCCGGACGCTTCACGTCTCGCTCGGGACAGCGTCGCCGCAGCTCGCGATCGTCGACGTCCGCGATCCGCGGCGGCCGCGGCTCGAGCGCTATGTCACTCCGCCGTTCGCGGCGCACGACGTCGGCGTTGCCCCGAGCGGTCGGCTCTGGATCACGGCGGGCGAGGACCGGACGATCTCGGCGCACGGCCGCATGCTTCCCGCTGACGGCGCACCGCAGCACGTCACGTTCCTCGACGGCCGCGTGTTCGTGACGAGCGGTGCCGACGGGACGCTCCGCGTCTACGACGAGCAAACCGCCCGACTGCTGCGCGTGACACGCATCCCGGTCGGCTCGTACAACGTGCAGTTCCGCTCGGGTCGCGTGCTTACTCCGTCGCTGAACGAGGGGTCGCTGTGCGTGCTCGACGCCGCCGGCGTGCTGCTACGCCGGTCGCGGATCGCGCCGTCCTGTCACGACGCGGCGTAGGGCTCCAGCAGATCCGCGAGCTCGCGGGCGTGCGTGAGCATCGGCGAGTGGCCCGCATCGAGCTCAAGGCAGTCGCCGCCTACCACCCCAGCGGCGCGGCGCTGCCACGTCGGCCGGATGACGGCGTCCCGAGCACAGACGACGTACGCGGCGCGTCCACCCGATCGCTCCGCCGAGTCCACCGGCGCCTGCCTGCGCAGCAGCCCGGCGAGCTCGCGATCGCCGTTCGGATACTGGAGCTCGCGGGCGCCGTCGTCCGGATCCGGGTAGTACGACCGGCCGAGCTCGTCGCGGATACGCGCGTCGCCGAACCCGGGAACGAACGCGTCGCTCCGGTCGAAGCCCGGCACCAACGCGCAGAGATAGACGCGCACGTCCGCATCGACGAGCGGGATCGTGAGTCCGGCAAGGGAGTGACCGACGACGACGTCCGCCCGCGGCACGCACCGCGCGTACGCGCGGATGTCCGCGCCGATGTCGTCGCACGGCAGATCGGGCGTCGCCACGACGTGCCCGCGTGCCTCCAGCTCTTCGCGCACCCGATCCCACGCCCAGCCGCCGTGCCATGCTCCGTGGACGAGGCTGAACGTCGCCATGCGACGATCCTCTCATGCGCATCATCGCCGGCACGCATCGCGGTCACACGATCTACGCGCCGACGGGCCGCGAAACGCGGCCGACGTCCGACCGGGTGCGCGAGAACGTCTTCAACATCCTCGGCGCGGTCGAGGGCGCCGTCGTGCTCGATCTCTACGCGGGCTCGGGCGCGATGGGCCTCGAGGCGCTCTCGCGCGGCGCGGGACGCGCGGTCTTCGTCGAGCGCGACGGCGACGCGGTTCGCGCGATCGAGCGCAACCTCGACAAGCTGCGCCTCTCGGCGACTGTGCTGCGCCAGGACGTCGTGACGGCGCTCGCCGCGGAGGCGGGGTCCGGCAGGAAGTACGATCTCGTGCTGGTCGACCCTCCCTACGAGATGTACAGCGACATCGAACCTCAGCTGGCCCGCTATCTCCCCGCGCTGCTCGCCGACGACGGCGTCGTCGTCGTGGAGACGGATGCGCGCGTCGAGCCGGGGCTACCGCTCGAGCAGCGGACGTCGCGCCGCTACGGCGCGGCGCGCATCACGGTGTACGGATGATCACGGCGATCTGCCCGGGCTCGTATGACCCGGTGACAAACGGGCACGTCGACGTGATCACACGAGCCGCGGGCATCTTCGACCGCGTGGTCGTCGGCGTGGTCGGCAACCCGGCGCACAAGCAGCCGATGTTCACGATCGATGAGCGTGTCGACTTCCTCCGCAGCGCGCTCGAAGGCCTCGACAACGTCGAGATCGACGTCTTTCGTGAGCTCGTCGTCGAGTTTGCGCACAGGTGGGACGCGAAGGCGATCGTCAAAGGGCTGCGCGTCATCTCGGACTTCGAGTGGGAGTTCCAGATGAATCAGCTGAATCGGCATCTCGCGCCCGACGTCGAGACGGTGTATGTGATGGCGAGCCCGAGCGTCAGCTTCGTCTCGTCGAGCGGCGTGAAGGAGATCGCCACGTTCGGCGGCGACGTGTCCGCGCTCGTGCCCGAGCCCGTGGCGCGGCGCTTCAAGGAGCTCTTCCCGAACGGGCGGCCGGGGACACCGGAGAACCCGGGCGAGTGATTCTCGAGACGCCCGATGGGCGCACGCTGCAAGTCCACGACGACGGCGACCCGCATGGCACAGCCGTCATCGTGCATCACGGCACGCCGGGGGTCGGCGCGCTCTACCCGCCGTGGCTCGAGGACGGCATACGCCTGATCGGCTTCGACCGCGCCGGTTACGGGGGCTCGATGCGTGACCGCGGACGCGACATCGCGGCGGTCGCGGCGGACGTGCGCGTGATCGCCGATGCGCTCGGGCTCGAGTCGTTCGCGACCTGGGGGATCTCCGGCGGCGGGCCGCATGCACTCGCCTGCGCCGCGTTGCTGCCGGACAGCGTCTTCGCAGCAGCTGCGGTGGCGTCTCCCGCGCCGTACGAGGCCGATGGTCTCGACTGGATGGCGGGCGGGGGCGAGATGAACGTGGTCGAGTTCAACGCCGCGCTGCAGGGCGAGACCTCAGTTCGGCCGCTGCTCGAGCAGTGGCATGGCGCGATGAATGCGGGCGGCGCGGAAGGGATGCGGGACGAGATGGCGTCGCTCCTCGGGGCCGCCGATCTCGCCGCCCTCTCAGGCGGCCTCGCCGAGTACCTCCACGAGGGCATCGTCGAGACCGGCGGCGTCGACGGCTGGCTCGACGACGATCTCGCCTTCGTGGCGCCCTGGGGCTTCGGGCTCGAGACGATCTCCATCCCGGTGCTGATCCGGCACGGGGAGCATGATCAGTTCGTCGCGGCCGACCACAGCCGCTGGCTCGGAGCGCACGTTCCGCACGCGGAAGTGCGGATCACGGCAAACGACGGCCACCTGACGCTCTACGAGCATGCGATCCCCGAGATCCATGCCTGGCTGCTCGGGCATCGATCCGACGGGAGCCGAAGCTAGACTTCTACGGCATGGACGTACTCGTTCTTATCGACAAGCTCGACGACCTCGTGCACAACGCGAAGGCCGTCCCCCTCACCGATCAGGTGCGCATCGACCGTGAGGAGATCTACGACATCCTCGACCAGATGCGCGCGACGATCCCCGAGGAGATCAAGCAGGCCCGCTGGATCGTGAAAGAGCGGCAGGAGATGCTTGCTGAGGCGAAGCGCGAGGTCGACCGGCTGCTCGCCGAGGCACGCGAGCAGGCGGTGCGCGAGGCGTCCCAGACGGAGATCGTGAAGATCGCGGAGCGTCAGGCGCAGGACATCGTCGACGAGGCGCGGCGCGAGGCACGCGAGGCGCGGCTCGAGATGGAGGACTGGGCCGACTCGATGCTCGCGTCGCTCGAGACGAACCTCGATCGCTTCCTCACCGCAGTACGACGCGGCCGCGAGCGGTTGCACGAGCGCTCACAGGAGAGCGTCGTCGGCGCCGGCATCGGCCCGAGCGGCGACGGGCTGAGCGACGAGCTGGGCTACTAGGCACCTCAGCTTCCTCCCGCCCGTGTGGCGCACGATCGTGGAGTGGCTGGTGACGCTTGCCGTCGCCGCACTGTTCGTGCTCGCGTTCGAGGCGGAGGTCGCGCAGCCGTTTCGCGTTCCGACCTCGTCGATGGAGCCGACGCTTCTGTGCGCGAAGCCGGGCATCGGTTGCACGGCGTCGCTGAACGACCGCGTCATCGTCGCGAAGATCGTCTACAAGTTCCGCGACCCGCACCGCTACGAGATCGCGGTCTTTCATGCGCCGGCACTCGCACGCACGAGGTGCAGCGAGGGCGGCACCTATCTCAAGCGCGTGATCGGGCTGCCCGGCGACGTGATCTCTGAGAAGGCGGGCGTCTTCTACGACGACGGGAAGAAGCTGAAAGAGCCGTATCTCTCCTTCTACGAGCGCGACTCGGTGACGCACACGTGGCCTCGCGTGCCGCCTGATCACTACTTCATGATGGGCGACAACCGGCTCGGCTCGTGCGACTCGCGCACGTGGGGGACGGTGCCGCGGAGCGCGTTCATCGGGCCGGTTGTGGCGACCTATTGGCCGCCGACTCGCTGGACGATTCGCTGAGCTCTCGAGCCAGCTCCGCGAACGCTATCGCAGCGTCGCTGCGGTAGCGGTCGCGGTGCCACACGATCGCGAGGCGCCGCGGCGGGATCCGGTTGCCGAACGGGAGCGCGACATACGCGGGGTTGCGCGGGTTCACGACGAGCTGCGGGACGACGGCGACGCCGAGTCCTTCGGCAACGAGCCCGACGAGCGTGCCGTTGTCGTCGCTTCGGAAGATGATGTTCAGATCGGGGACGCGGCCGCGCAAGAACGTCTCCGGCTCGCCGATGTGCCGCCAAGTGACGAGCGGCATGCCGCCGAGCTCGCGGAGTGTCGGAGCGCTCTCGCGCTCGGCGAGCTCCGAGCCTGACTGGACGAGCAGGACGTAGGGATCGGTGAGCACCTCCTCCGACTCGAACGGCCCTTCCGGAAGCGGTAGGTCGGCGAACGTGAGATCGAGCTCGCCGTGCTCGAGCAGGCGCAGAAGGTCGGCGGCGTCGGTCTCCTCGCGCACGCTCACCTCGACGCGCGGCCAGTCCTGCTTGAAGCGGCGCAGGAGGCCGGGGAGGATGCGCGCGCCCACGCTCTGGAAGATCCCGACGCGGAGCGGGCCGGCCGCCCCCTCGGCGAAGGCGTCCATATCGGCGCGCGCCGCGTCGAGCTGGGCGACGATCGCGTCGGCGTGGCGCAGCAGGAGCCGGCCGGCGTCGGTCAGGTCGACCGGCCTCGGGCCTCCTGGCCGCTCGACGAGCTTCTGGCCGGCAACGCGCTCGAGCTGGGCGACCTGCTGGCTGACCGCCGACTGGGTGTAGCCGAGCTCGCGGGCCGCGCGCCCGAACGAGCGCGTGCGTCCGACGGCCTCGAGGGCCGCGAAATGGCGCAGTTCGACGCCTAGCCATCTATCACGTTCCATAATCAATACGAATAGTATCTCGATTTGTGCTAATGGGATGAGCTAGGCACGCTTTACCAAATGAAGCTAGCCGCTGCCCTCGGAATCGTCTATGTCGTCTGGGGATCGACCTACCTGGCGATCGCGGTCGCCGACCGCTCGCTCCCGCCGTTCCTCATGCTTTCGGTGCGCTTCCTGCTCGCAGGGGCGCTCATGTGGGCGTGGTCCGCCCGCCGTGGCGACTTCGCGGCCGAGCGTCCGGGGCGGCGCCAGTGGGCTGCGGCGGCGGTTGTCGGCGGCGCGCTCCTCGTGCTCGACACGGGCGGGGTCGCGTGGGCGGAGTTGCGCGTCAGCTCCGGGATGGCCGCGCTCCTGATCGCGAGCGTGCCGCTCTTCATGGCGATCTTCGACCGCACGGTCTTCGGCATCCGTATGCCCGCCGGCGGGGCGGCCGGGATAGCGACCGGCCTGCTCGGCGTCGGGATCCTCGTCGGCCCGAGCGGGTCGATCGACCCGCTGGGCTCGGCCGTGCTGCTGCTTGCGTCGTTGGCGTGGGCGGCCGGGTCCACGTACGCGCGGGTCGCGCCGCTGCCGCGGTCGCCGTACGTTTCCGCCGCGATGCAGATGCTGTGCGCGGGCGCCATGCTCGGCGTAGTCGGGATCACGCGCGGCGAGCGCATCCATTTCGGCGGGATCTCCGCGGCATCGCTCGCCGCGGTCGCCTTCCTCGTGGTGTTCGGGTCGCTGATCGCGTTCACCGCGTACGGCTGGCTGCTGAAGCATGCGCCGACGACGCTGCTTTCGACGTACGCATATGTGAACCCCGCGGTTGCCGTGTTCCTCGGCTGGGCATTCGCGGGGGAGCACGTCGGCGGCCGGGAGATCTCAGCGGGCCTCGTGATCCTGTCGTCGGTGGCGATGCTCGTCTTTGCGCGCGAGCCGAAGGAGGGCCCGGCGCCGATCGCGGAGTCGCTCCCGTCCTACATCCGGGAGCAGGAGGCGCGCGTCGCGCCGATGCCGACGGTGCCGAGGCTGGTCGATCTGCATCGCATCGCATAGGCGGCGCTACCGTGAAGGCATGACGACGTTCAGCCTCAGGAACGTCAAGCTTCGAACCGGCGAGCAGTACCGCGACACCGTGACGGTGCAGCTCGAGCCGCTCGTGCTCGGTGGGCAGGAGTACACGCCGGTACCGGCGGAGGTCCCGGCGGAGCTGACGATCACCAAGGCGACGAGCGGCAGTGTCTACCAGCTGTCGTTCCGCGCCGAGCTCCGCGGTCCGTGCTTCCGCTGCCTGCGCGACACGGTGGTTGCGGAGTCGGTTGACGCCCGCGAGTACCAGGCGACGAACCCCAACGGCGACGAGGAGCTGGAGACGCCGTACCTCGGGGACGACGGGCTCGATCTCTCTGCGTGGGCGCGCGACGCGCTCGCGCTCGGGCTGCCGGACAAGATCCTGCACAGCCCCGACTGCGCCGGCCTCTGCCCGGTGTGCGGCAAGGACCTGAACGACGAGCCGCACACGCACGAGGAGCTCAAGCGGGATCCGCGCTGGGCGGCGCTGAGCGAGCTCTTTCCGGGGTCGGATGCCTCCGGGGTCTGACCCGCTGTTCTGGCTATAGTGGCCGCTCGCGTATGGCGGTACCGAAGAGAAAAACGTCCAAGGCACGGCGCGACAAGCGCCGCGCGACGCATGCGATCAGCGCGCCGAAAGTGAACGTCTGCCCCCGGTGCGGGCAGCCGAAGCGCCCGCATCGCGTGTGCCCGACCTGCGGCACCTATAAGGGCCGCGAGGTCGAGCCGCTCCGTATCGACGCCCCGTAGCAATGGCTCGCATCGCGGTCGACGCGATGGGAGGCGACCGCGGCCCCGACGAGATCGTCGCGGGTGCGCTCGAAGCGCGCGGCAACGGCGTTGAGCCCGTGATCGTCGGTGAACCCCTCCTCGAGACGCACGGCCTCGAGCTCGTGCCTGCGGCCGACGTGATCGAGATGCACGACAAGCCGGCGGAGGCCGTCCGCACAAAGCCGGACAGCTCGCTCGTCGCGGCGGTACGCGCGGTCGCCGAGGGACGAGCCGACGCCGTCGTCTCCGCCGGGAACACGGGTGCGATGCTCGCCGCGGGCCTGCTTGAGCTGCGACGTATCCCAGGCGTCATGCGCCCCGCGATCGCGGTGCCGATCCCCACCGAGCGCGGCCCGTCCGTCCTCCTCGACGCGGGCGCCAACGCGGATGCGCGCCCCGAGCACCTGCTCCAGTTCGCGACGATGGGCGCCGTCTTCGCCGCCGAGATCCTCGGTGTTGAGCGCCCGACGATCCGCCTCCTGTCGATCGGGGAGGAGCGCGAGAAGGGGAACCAGCTCGCACTCGAGACGCACGATCTGCTCGCCGCGAGCGACCTCGACTTCGTCGGTAACGCCGAGGGCCGCGACATCCTCCGCGGCGCCGCCGACGTCGTCGTCACCGACGGCTTCACCGGCAACGTCGTGCTGAAGACGCTCGAGGGGACGATCGGCACGATCCTCGATGCCCTGCGCGCCGAGATCACCGCGACCCCGCGCGGCAGGCTGGGCGGCCTGCTGATCCGCCCGGCTGCGCGGCGGCTTCGCCACCAGCTCGATCCCGACACCTACGGCGGCGCGTATCTCCTCGGCCTCCGCGGGCTCGCCGTGGTCGCGCACGGCAACTCGTCGCGCACCGCGATCGCGAACGCGGTCAGGCTCGCGGCGCGCGGGGTCGACCACGACGTCGTCGGCCGCCTAGAGGCCAGCCTGCCCCAGCGGACCGAGGTTGTATGATCGGCGCGCTTACGGCCACCGGCCTTTAAAACCCCCGACCTTTGATGAGGTGACATGGCAGCGTCGCGCGAGGAAGTCTTCGAGCGGGTCAAGGAAGTCCTGACCGAGCAGCTCGGGATCGAGGAATCCGACATCACTGAGGAGGCGTCCTTCCAGGAGGATCTCGACGCCGACTCGCTCGACCTCGTCGAGCTGATCATGGAGCTCGAGGACCAGTTCGGGATCAAGATCTCGGACGAGGACGCTCAGAAGATCACGACTGTCGGCCAGGCCGTCGACTACGTCTCGTCACACCAGTAACGAACCGCTCGGCACGCTGATCGAGGCGTTGCCGTCGGAGCGGGCGGCGACGGCGTTCACGCATTCGTCGTGGGCGAGCGATCGCACCGAGTCGTACGAACGGCTCGAGTTCCTCGGCGACAGTGTGCTCGAGCTGGCGATTGCGCACGAGCTCTTCGACCGCTACCCCGAGTTCTCGGAGGGACGACTCGCGAAGATCCGCTCGCACGTCGTGTCGCGCGCGAGCTGCGCGGTCGTCGCGCGCGAGCTCGATCTCGGCAAGCGGCTCGGCGGCCACGGCGCCGCCGGCCTGCAACCCGAGGAGATCGAGCGGCTCGCAAAGAACCGCAACGTCCTCGCCGCGCTGCTCGAGGCGGTGCTCGGCGCGCTGTTCCTCGAGCACGGGTTCGCGAAGATCGAGGACGCGATCGTCGGCGCGTTCGCCGCGCGCATCGATTACGCGCTGACGACGCACGTCGATCACAAGACGGAGCTGCAGGAGGCACTCGCGCGCAGCGGCCGCCAGGTCGCGTACACGGTGTTGTCCGCTGAGGGGCCGCCGCACGAGCGGCACTTCACGTGCGCGGCCGTCGTCGATGGGGACCAGCTCGGTGTGGGTGAGGGCCGCTCGAAGAAGGCGGCCGAGCAAGAAGCCGCGCGGGAAGCGCTGAGCAAGCTTTAGCGGCCTGTCGCTTCGAGGCTAACGCCGCTGCCAGCCGGGGCGCAAGCTAGCCTGCGCCCCGGTGCATCTCCGCGCCGTCAAGCTGCGTGGCTTCAAGTCCTTCCCGGACACCGTCGAGGTGCGCCTCGAGCCGGGCGTCGGCGTGATCGTCGGCCCGAACGGTTCCGGGAAGTCGAACGTGGCGGACGCGATCCGCTGGGCGGCCGGCTCGCTCAGCCCGAGCGAGCTCCGTGCAGAGAAGCCCGACGACGTCCTCTTCGCCGGCGCGGCGAACCGCGGCCCCGCGGACTTCTGCGAGGTCGAGCTGCTGTTCGACAACTCGGACCGCGGCATCGACGTCGACTACGCGGAACTGTCGATCACGCGCCGCCTCCACCGCGGCGGCGAGGGCCAGTACCTCGTGAACAAGACCGCCGTCCGCCGCATGGATCTCGTCGAGCTGCTCGCCGACCTCGGGCTCGGCCAGGGCATGCACTCGATCATCGGACAGGGCAAGGTCGAGGCGATCCTCGCGTCGAAGCCGGAGGAACGTCGCGCGCTGATCGAGGAGGCCGCCGGGCTCGGACGCTTCAAGGCGCGCAAGCATCGCGCGGAGCTGAAGCTCGCACGCGTCGCGACGCAAGTCGAGCGCGCACGCGATCTCGAGGAAGAGGTGCGCAAGCGGCTGCGTCCGCTCGCGCTGCAGGCGACCGCGGCCGAGCGCGCCGAGAAGCTCCGCGGCGAGATCGCGACGTTGCACGCGCGCATTGCCGAGCTCGATCTCGCGTCGCTCGACGAGCGGCTCGCCGAGGCTGCCGAGCGCAAGACCGCGGCACAGTTCGCGCGGCGCGCGGCCGAGGAGAAGCTCGAGGCCGTGCTCGCCGAGCGCGGCGGGGCGGAGGAGGAGCTCGCCGATGCGGCCGGCAAGCGCGAGCAGGCGATGCAGGCGCTCTACCGGCTGCGCAGCGCCGCTGAGCGGATCGGGCTCCGCCGCGAGTCGGCGACTGCGCTGCTCGAGGGCGTGCGCGCCGAGCTCGCCGGCGCGGAATCGGACGCCGGTGATCCGACCGTCGAGGTCGCGGAGCTCGAGCGGACGGCCGCTGTTGCTTCGGAGGCTGCGCGTATCGCCGCCGTCGAGCGCGAGGCACGGTTCGAGCGCGCCCGGCAGGTGCTTGCGCGTCTCGCCGCCGCCGAGCGCGCATTGCACGACACGGCACAGCGGCAGCTCGACGAGCTGCTCGTGCAGCGCGCGGAGATCGAGAACGAGCTGACCGGGGCAGCCGGCGAGCGCGAGTCGGCGCTGGCAGTGTCGTATGAGCTCCGCAGCCGCGCCGCGCGGCTCGCCGTGCAGCGCGAAACGGCGACGCGGATGATCGCGCGCCTGCGCAGCGAGCTCGCGGATGCCGAGGCGGACGCGGCACGGCCGGGGCCGTCACCGGAGCTGCTCGAGCAGCAGGCGCTCCAGGCGCGCGCGGCGGCACGCGACGCGGCGCACGCACGCGATACGCTCGCGGAGCGGACGCTCACGGTGCATGAGCGCCTCGCGACCCTCGAGCGCTCCCTCGCCGAGCGCGAGGGGATTCCGCCCGCGGCGCGCGCCCTCGCGGAGCAGGGCGAGCGGTTGGCGCTGTCGCTGCTCGACGTCGAGCCGGGGTCGGAGCGCGCAGTCGCGGCTGCACTCGGTTCGCGCGCGTCTGCGCTCGTCGCCCCGACCGCGGAGGCCGCGCTCGAACTGCTCGAGAAAGCGGCGGCCGCCGGGCTCGGGTCGCTGCGCGTGCTTGCCGGACGCAATCCGCGTGACCTCGTGGCCGAGCTGCCGGTGGTCGATCGCGCGGAGTTGCTCGACGTGTCGGTGCCGTCGGTCACGCGCGAGGGCTACGGCTTCGACCCGCAGCGCGGCGAGCTCTGGTTCGCGGGCGAGACGGCAGAGGCGGTGCTGCTCGAGCTCGAAGCACGCCGCGTCGCGCTTGCGGCGGAGGCGAAGTCCCTCTCCGAGCAGTCGCGCGCGGCCGAGCGCGCGGCAGAGGTTGCCGAGCAGCAGGCGGTGAAGGCGGAGGCGGCCTTCGCAGCGGCAGCGCCGCGGCTGCACATCCGCCGCGCGGACGTGGGAACGCTCAGGGCGCTCCTTGCGGCGGCGTCGCGCCTCGAGCACGCGCTCGAGACGCTCGATCGCGCGGTCGACGTCGTCGAAGCACCGTTGCGCGCGCGCGGCGAGGCCGGTGCGGAGCGCACGACCGCGATCGGCTTGCAGCTTCGCGAGCTCGGTGAGACCGAGTCGTCGCTGCGCCGTTCTGTCGCCACGCATGCCGAAGGCCTGACCGCCGCCGAGCGCGACCTGACGCGCCTGGGGTCTGACTCCTCGCGAAACGAGGTATCTGACCCCGCCTTTGGCGACGCCGAGACGCTTCGCATGCAAGCACGAACCTTGGTGGAGGAAGCCGACGCCGCAGCCGCCGAAGCAGCAACGCTGAACGACCAAGCCCGCGCAGCCGAAGCCGCACGCATCGACGCAGCAGTCCGCGCCGGCCGTCGTCGCGCCCGCCCGCACCAGCTGGCACGCGTCCTCGCGGGCGCCGAGCGCCTCGATGCCGTGCTCGGTGGCGCGGTCGAAGCCGCCGAGCGGTTCGAAGCGCCGCTACGCGCACGCGTCGATGCCGGCGGTGCACGCACCGGCACGCTCGGCGAGGATTTACGCCGTCTCGGCGCGGCCGAGGTCGAGCTCCGCCAGGATCTGACGAACGCGTCGGCGGGCGTCTCCACAATCGACGTCGAGGTCGCGCGCATCGAAGCCGAGGCCGGCGAGGCGCGCCGCCGCCTCGAGCGCGCGGGCACTGGTGAGCGTGCCGAGGGCGACGACCGCGACGAGCTCGCCGAGCGCGCAGAGCGTCTCGAACGGCGGCGCGAGTCGCTCGGGCAGGTGAACCCGCTCGCAAAGGAGGAGTACGAGGCGGAGAAGGCGCGGCTCGAGGAGCTCACGGCGCAGCGCAAGGACCTCGAGGAGAGCCTCGCCGAGCTCGAGAAGCTGCGCAACGAGCTCGCCGAGACGGTGGAGCGCCGCTTTGCGGAGACCTTCGACGCGGTCCAGAGCAACTTCGCCGAGGTCGCGGCGACGCTCTTCCCCGGCGGCGAAGGACGGCTGCAGCTGATCGAGGCTGAAGACGAGGAGTCGCAACCCGGCATTGAGGTGCACCTCCGTCCGGTCGGCAAGAGGGTGCAGCGGCTGTCGCTCCTATCGGGCGGCGAGAAGGCGCTCGGCGCGATCTCGTTCCTGTTCGCGCTGTTCCTCGCGCGCCCGTGCCCGTTCTACCTGCTCGACGAGGTCGAGGCGGCGCTCGACGACACGAACATCGGCCGCTTCGTCGCGCTGTTGCGGCAGTACTCGGACCGCGCGCAGTTCGTCGTCATCACGCACCAGAAGCGCACGATGGAAGCGGCCGACATCCTGTACGGCGTCACGATGGGCGGCGACGGCGTGTCGCAGATCGTCTCGCGGCGGCTGCCGCGCGACGAGGCGGAGGCCGTCTCCGCAGCGTGATGCCCGAGCGCGCGGTCGACACACCGATCGGGAAGCTCGGGCTTGTCGGATCGGATGCCGGCCTCAGCCGCGTGCGCTTCCACGCACGGCAGACGAAGACGACCGGGTCCTGCGCAGTCCTCGACGAGACCGCCGCGCAGCTCGATGCGTACTTCGCCGGCGAGCTGATCGACTTCAAGCTGCCGCTCGACCTCCAGGGCACGGACTTCCAGCGCGAGTGCTGGCTCGCGCTCGCGACGATCCCGTACGGGCAGACCGTGAGCTACGGCGAGCAGGCACGCCGCCTCGGGCTCGGCCCGGCAGCGGCACGGGCGGTCGGCGCCGCGAACGGCCAGAACCCGCTGCCGGTCGTCCTGCCGTGTCATCGCGTGATCGGCGCGGACGGCTCGCTGACCGGCTTCGGCGGCGGGCTCCCGCTCAAGCGGTTCCTCCTCGAGCACGAAGGCGCGATCCTGCCGCTTCGCTGATCGTTACCGTGCCGCCGATGGCACGGAGCTGGGCGCAACTTCTCGGCGAGTCGGACGACGGCGGCAGCGCAGAAGCCGAGCGCGGCGGCATGTTCGCGCGCCTGCGGGACTCGCTCTCGAAGTCGCGGCGTGCGCTGACCGGCGAGCTCGCGGCCGCGACGTTCGACCCGGGCAACGACGCGGACTGGGAGCGCCTCGAGGAGGCGTTGATCATGGGCGATGTCGGCGTGCCGGCGACTGCCGAGCTCGTGCAACGGCTCGAGCTGCGCGGCGAGCTCGCGAACCTGAACGAGGCGCTTGCGGAGGAAGTCGCGACGCTGTTCGGCGAGCCGCCGACGCTCGACGTGGAGCACCGCCCGACCGTGATCCTCGTCGTCGGCGTGAACGGCACGGGCAAGACGACGACGATCGGCAAGCTCGCGTCGCGCCTCGCAGAGCACAAGCGCTCCGTCGTCGTCGCTGCCGCCGACACGTTCCGCGCGGCGGCGGAGGAGCAGCTCGAGATCTGGGCGCAGCGTGCGGGCGCCGACTTCGTCGGCAGCGAGCGCGGCGGCGATCCGGCCGCCGTCGCGTACGACGCGATCGAGGCCGCCGAGGCGCGAGGCCGCGACGTCGTGATCGTCGACACGGCCGGCCGTCTGCATACGCAGACGAATCTGATGGAGGAGCTCGCGAAGGTCCGGCGCGTGATCGAGAACAAGCTCCCCGGCGCGCCCCACGAGACGCTGCTCGTCGTCGACGCGACGACAGGACAGAACGGCGTGCAACAGGCGAAGCTCTTCAAGGACGCGGCGGGCGTTACGGGTGTCGCGCTGACGAAGCTCGACGGTTCCGCGAAAGGCGGCGTCGCGATCCCCATCGCCTACGAGCTCGGCCTGCCGGTCAAGCTGATCGGCGTCGGCGAGCAGCTCGACGACCTGCGCCCGTTCGACGCGCACGACTACGCGCGCGCGCTCGTCAGCGGATAGACGAGCAGAACGAGCGGCCGAACGGCACGCGGACGCCGCGAGCCGGAATCAAGCCGAAGCAGGCAAGCGCCGCGGGGAGGTGCGTCTGCGGGTGCATTGCGTGACCGTGTGCCCAGTCGCCGACGACGCGCCGAACGCGCGCGCCGAGCCCGACGAGGCGCTCGTAGAAGCGCTCGGACTGCACGGTCTGGTCGGTGATCACCGCATCGCGCCGGCTCCACCAGAGCTGGATCGGGATGTGACTGCGTGCGATCGCGCCGACGAAGTCGATGGGGCTGCGCGCGGCGTAGAGCGCCGGGGCGCCCGCCGGCGCTCCGCCGAACTCGATGCGTGCGAGCGCCGGCAGTTGCTGCTCGCCCGCTGTCACGCTCCACACGCGATAGCGCGCCGCCATGTCGCTTACAGGATCGAACGCCGCGACGCCTGCGAGGCGAATGTCACGTCGCGCCGCGAGCAGCAGCACTTCCTGCGCTCCCATGCTGTCGCCGATCGCGTACACGCGGTTGCCCGCGATGCGCAGCCACGGGAATGCCGCACGTGCAAGCTGCGGCATCCGCGCGAGGTCGTCGATCTGGCCGCTCCAGCCCCAGGAGTAGAACGGCAGCTTGCGCCCGTGGCCGTCGGGCGAGACGACGACGAACGGGCCGCGGCCCGCGATCGCGCCCCAGAAGCGCAGGTTGTACCTCCCGCTGACGCCGCGGCCGTGCGGTGAGATCACGAACGGCACTGCGGGATGACGAGCCGGCCCGTACCACGACGGCAGCACGAGATAGGCCGTCGCTTCCGAGCCGGCGGCGGAGCGGTAGGTGAACGTCAGCGTGCGCACGCCTGCGTGCGCGGCGGACGCAGCGACAGCGGTTGCGGCCGCGACGGCTGCGACGGCGAATCGCATCTTCTGGTCCTACTCGCGGGAGGCCCGCGGTGGATTTCTTCTAGCTGCCCTGCGGAGGGGTCAGCATTGCGAAGTACGCGATGATCGAGCCGGGATTCTCGACGCGCACGGTGGCACTGAACTCGACATGAACGTTCTCGAACACGTTCTTTCCGTCCGGTGATTTCCAGTGCGTCTTGCTCAGCGCGTTGTCGAGTGCTGCGTTGAACCCGTCCGAGTGTGAAAAGCGAACGTGCTCACGCTTCGGCGGTGTCCACTTTCCGGTTACCGGACGCGGCTTCAGGATCCGATCCGCCATGCGATTCCTCCTGGTCGGGGAACCGCGACGTTACCTCGCCGCGCGTGCGTTGACTACCCCACGCAGGCGTGAGACCGCCGCGACGTTTCCCTTTTGCTCGTGGACGGCGATCGCCTCGTCCGGCTGCTCACCCGCGGCAGCTGCGCGAATCGCAAGCACCTCGGCACGGACGGAGAGCGCATCCGTTCCTCGGAGTGCTTCGAGCGCTTCGTCTGCCAGCCGCCGGGCGTCGTCGTTTCGGCCACGGGCGAGCGCGACATGCGCTCTCGCGACCCGATGAGCGACAGAGGCGTCGATGTCGTCGTGGCGGATTGCGGCGTCGACGTCAGCGAGGACGCGCTCCGCCTCGGCGAGGCGCTGCTGCTCGACGAGCACGCCGACGAGGTTTGCCGATCGCAAAGCCGCAAGTGCCGGCGAGCCCGCGTCATGGAACACGGAGATCGCGAAGCGCAACTCGTCCTCGGCCGCGTTGAGGTCGCCGGCGAGCCGCTCGATGTCGGCGCTCACCTCCGCAAGCCCGGCGCGCACCATCAGCGCGCCGAGGTCGTCGAAGATCTCGGCGGCCTCCTCGGCGTGGGCGCGCGCCTGGTCGAACGCGCCCTGCATCGCTTCGAGCGGTGCGAGCGAGCTCACGATCACCGCCCGCACCATCCGGCTGTCGGCGAAGCTTTCGAGCAGCTCGCGACAGCGCTGCGCGGCGGCCGAGGCCGGCTCCGGGCCGTAATAGAGCGCAGTGCAGTACGTGTCGGCGAGCGCGACGTCGTCGGTGGTGTCGCCTGCGCGCACGGCATGCTGGAGCGCGCGCTCTGCCTGTGCTGCTGCGTCCGCGAATCGCCACTCCGTGACGGAGGCGAGCGCGAGGCCCCGCCACGCGCGGGCAAGACCGGCGTCGTCGCCGAGCGACGTGAAGACCTCGATTGCCTCGGTCGCGACGGCGATCACGTCGTCGTTACCCGCGCGGAGCAGTCGCCGTCTCGCCGCTTCCTCGAGCCGTGACGACCATTCGAGGCGAACGTCGCCTGTGCTGCGGGCGCGGTCGATCGCTTCTGCGATCGCGTCGTTTGTTGCGGCAACGTCGCCGAGGCGCCACTGTGCGCTCGCGAGCTCTCGCAGGAGCTCGCCGCGTTCCGCGCCGAGATCGGCGAGCGCGAGCGCCCGACCAAGCAGATTCGCGGTTGCGGCGACGTCGCCCCGCTCGTGTGCGCGTTGTCCAGCGCCGGCGAGCAGGCGTGCTGCGCGCTCACCGATCCGATCGTCGGGCGCGCCGAGCTCCGCACCGCAGCGGAACGCCTGCTCGAGGTGGTAGCCGACGAGCTCCGGCTTGCCGCGATCCGACTCGAGCCAACCGGCGAAGCGCTCGTGCAGCTCTGCGCGCGACGCCTTCGGGATCTCGGAGTACGCGGCATCGCGGATCAGCGCGTGGCTGAAGCGCAACGCATCGTCGCCGGGCTTCGGCGTGCGCGCGGGACGGAGCAGCTCCTTGCGCACGAGCGAAAGCAGCGTCGTGGCCAGCGTGCCGACCTCGTCGGCCGGTGACAGCTCAGCGAGCGCGCTGCGTGAGAACTCGCGCCCCGCGACCGCTGCGCGCTCGAGCACGTCGCGCTCGAGCGGCTCGAGCCGGTCGAGCCGCGCAGCGAGCAACGCGTGAATCGTCGGCGGCGCAACGACCTCGGCCTCGCCGGTGTCGGACACCATTGCGACCATCTGCTCGACGAACAGCGGATTGCCCTCGGCGGCGTCGGCAATGCGCGTGCGCAGCTCGGGCGGGATCGGCCACTCCTCTTCGAGTGCCTCGACCAGTGCACGTGAGCACGCGTCATCGAGCGGCTCGAGCGACAACGCGGCGCCCGGCCAGCGTGGGCGCTCGTCGAGCAGGTCTGGTCGCGCGAGGCAAAGCAGCAGGATCGGGGCGTCCTGGCACCAAGCAGCGATGTACTCGAGCAGGTCGAGGAACATCGGGGTCGCCCAATGCACGTCCTCAATGCAGACGACGAGTGGGCGTGGGCGGGCAAGCGACTCGAGCAGTCGGCGGATCGCCCAGAGCGTTTCCTCCGGTGACGCCGTGACGCGGTCGGCCTCGAGCAGGGCATGGATCCGCTCGACGATCAACGCGCCGTCCGGCTCGTTCGCCGCTGTCGCGAGCACGTCGGCCTGGCCGCCTGCGGAGCGGACGAGCTCGGCGAGCGGCAGGAACGTGATGCCGTCACCGTAGGGGAGGCAGCGGGTTGTGATCACGCGTGCGTGGTCGCGCGCCTGGGCGGACAGCTCGGCGGCAAGTCGCGACTTGCCGATGCCTGCGGCGCCGAACACCGTCACGAGCCGGCACGAGCGCTCGCGTGCCGCGCGGTCCAGCTCTTCGCGGAGGAAGGCCAGCTCCCCTTGGCGACCGATCAGCGGCGCGTCGAGACGGCGCGCGAACGCGTTCGCGCCGGCGATCGTGTCGAGGATGAGCCAGGCGTCGACCGGCTCGGCCTTGCCCTTCGCCTGCACGGCGTCCCGGCGCTCGAGCAGCGCGGCGTTGGCGACGAGGCGTCGCGTCGCATCGCCGATGAGGATCTCGCCGGGCGCGGCGGCTTCTTCGAGTCGCTTCGCCGTGTTCACTGCGTCGCCGGTGACGAGGGTCGTCGCGCCGTCGCCCGCGACGACCTCGCCGCTGTTGATGCCGATGCGGATGTGCAGCGGGCTGCGACCGTTCGCGTGCAGGTCGGCATTCAGGCGCTCGAGGGCCTCGCGCATCTGCACGCCGGCCTGTACCGCGCGCAGCGCATCATCCTCGTGCCGCTGCGGGACGCCGAAGACCGCCATCAGCGCATCCCCGATGAACTTCTCGACGGTGCCGCCGTTTCGCTCGACCGGCTCGCGCATCACGGCGTGCCACCGGCCGAGCAGGTCGCGGAGCGACTCGGGGTCGAGCCCTTCGCCCAGCCTCGTCGACTCCACGAGGTCGCAGAAGAGGATCGTGACCGTCTTGCGAGCGGCTGCGGCGCCGGTCATCCCGACAGTGTCCCTCTCGGCCTGCGGACGCGCAAAGGCCGTGCGCCTATCCCTACACTGAGCGGCCGATGTTCGACGCCCTTGCGGACAAGCTCCAAAGCGCGCTCGGCGACCTCAAGGGGCGCGGAACGCTCGACGACGAAGCGATCTCGCGCGCGATGCGCGAGGTCCGGCTCGCGCTGCTCGAGGCGGACGTCAACTTCGACGTCGTGAAGCAATTCGTCGCGCAGGTGCGAGAGCGTGCAATCGGCGCCGACGTGCAGAAGAGCCTGACGCCGGGGCAGCAGGTCGTGAAGATCGTCCACGAGGAGCTGACGGAGCTGATGGGCTCCGGCTCGTCGCAAATCGCGTTCTCGCAACGCCCGCCGACGACGATCCTGCTCGCGGGACTGCAGGGCTCGGGCAAGACGACCGCCGCCGGCAAGCTCGCGCTCCTGCTGAAAAACGACGGCCGCAAGCCCGCGCTCGTCGCCGCCGACCTGCAGCGGCCGGCCGCGGTCGACCAGCTGATCCAGCTCGGCGCACAGGTCGACGTGCCGGTGTACGCGGACGAGCGCAAGGATCCGGTGCGTGCGGTGCACGACGGCATCGAGCGCGCACGCGAGGACGGCCGCGACGTCGTGATCCTTGACACGGCGGGTCGCTTACATGTTGACGAGGCATTGATGGAGGAGCTCGCTGCGGTGCGGCGCGAGGCGAAGCCGACGAACGTCTTGCTCGTGCTCGACGCGATGACCGGCCAGGAGGCGGTGAACGTCGCGAAGGCGTTCCAGGATCGCATCGATTTCGACGGCGTCCTCATGACGAAGCTCGACGGCGACGCGCGCGGCGGCGCAGCGCTGTCGGTGAAAGCCGTAACCGGCAAGCCGATCAAGCTCGCGTCGGTCGGCGAGAAGCTCGACGCGCTCGAGTGGTTCCACCCGGACCGTATGGCGGGGCGCATCCTTGGCATGGGCGACGTGCTCACGCTGATCGAGCGCGCGGAGGCGGCGGTCGCCGACGACGACAAGGAAGAGCTTGAGCGCCGGATGCTCCAGGGCGAGTTCTCGTTCGACGACTTCCTGAAGAGCTACAAGATGCTGCGCCGGATGGGGCCGCTCCAGGGCGTCCTGAAGATGATCCCGGGGCTGGGGAAACAGCTGGAGGGGCTCGACCAGGTGGACGAGCGCCAGCTCGCCCAGGTCGAGGCGATCATCCTCTCGATGACGCCGCACGAGCGCCGCGTCCCGCACGTGATCGACGGCTCCAGGCGCAAGCGGATCGCGGCCGGCAGCGGCACCACCGTCGAGCAGGTGAACCAGCTGATCGAGGGCCGCAAGCAGATGGCGAAGATGATGAAGGCGATGGGATCGGGCAAGATGCCCTCGCTTCCCGGCGCAGCGCCTACCATGCCGAGCGGCAAGCCGCGCCCGAGCGCGACTCGCAAGTCCTCCAGCAAACGAAAAAAGAAAGCCAAGAGGTAACGAATGGCAGTGAAGCTCAGGCTGACGCGGGTCGGCTCAAAGAAGAATCCGATCTACCGCGTCGTCGCAGCCGACTCGCGCTCGCCGCGCGACGGCAAGTTCATCGAGATCGTCGGCCGCTACAACCCGCAGACCGAGCCGTCCCTCATCGAGTTCGACGAGGAAAAGGTTCGCGGCTGGCTCCAGAAGGGCGCGCAGCCGACGGAGCCGGTCTCGAAGCTCCTGAAGGCCAAGGGCATCCAGTAGAGATGGCCGAGCTGCTCGCCGAGCTCGCGCGCCGGCTCGTCGACGAGCCGGACGCCGTGCACGTCGAGCAGGTCGAGGGTGACGACGGCTCGCTCGTCTTCCGGCTGCACGTCGCCGAGAGCGACGTCGGCAAGGTGATCGGGCGGCAGGGCCGCATCGCCCGTGCACTGCGCACGGTTGTGCGCGCGGGCGGCCCGCACGCGGGACGCCGGCTGCAGCTCGACATCGTCGGCTGATGGCGGTCGCGGCGCTCTACGACATCCACGGGAACCTGCCGGCACTCGAAGCCGTGCTGGCGGAGGTTCCTGAAGACGCGACGATCGTCATCGGCGGCGACGTTGTCGCGGTTGGTGCGCAGCCTGCGGAGACGCTCGAGCGGTTGCGGGCATTGGGTGACCGAGTCAAGTGGATTCGCGGCAACGCAGACCGCGAGCTCATGCCGGGGGAGCCCGGGCTCGCTCCGGAGGGAGTGTTCGACGCGACGCGAGCGGCACTGACCGACGAGCAGATCGCGTTTCTCTACGCAAACCCGCCGACGTTGCAGATCGGGCGCGTGCTGTATTGCCACGCGACACCGCGCAACGACCTCGACATCTTCACGGAGCGGACACCGGACGAGCCGCTGATACCGATCTTCGAAGGTGTCGACGCGGATGTCGTCGTTTGCGGGCACACCCACATGCAGTTCGACCGGACGATCGCCGGCAAGCGCGTCCTCAACGCCGGCAGCGTCGGCATCCCATACGAGGACGAGCCCGGCGCGTACTGGCTGCTCGACCTCGAGCATCGGCGCACGGAGTACGACGGCGCGCCTGCGCCGGAGCAGAGCCGCGACGAGGTCGTCGCGTACTACACCGAACGTGGGCTCTGAGCTCGTTCCGGTCGGCCGGGTCGGCAAGCCGCACGGCCTCGACGGCTCGTTCTTCGTCGACGGGCCGAGCGAGCGCGCCGAGACGTTCGCGTCCGGCTCGACGCTCTACGCCGACGGCGAGCCGGTGAAGATCGTCACATCGAAACGCGGTTCGCAGAACCGTCCGGTCATCAGGCTCGAGCGTCGCGTCGAGCGCGGTGCGACGCTCGCCGTCCCGCGGGACTCGCTGCCGCAGCTCGGGGCTGACGAGTACTACGCATTTCAGCTCCTTGGGCTCACGGTCGAGGAGGAGGGCGGACGCTTGCTCGGGCGGGTCGCGGACGTGGTCGACTACCCTGCGAACGACGTGCTCGAGCTCGATTCGGGCCTGTCGCTCCCTCTCGTCGAGGCCTGCGTCCGGAAGGTGGACCTCGAGAGCGGGCGAATCGTTGTCACGGCAGGCTTCGCCGAGCCCGAATGAGAATCGACGTCTTCACTCTCGTCCCGCATGCCTTTGCGTGGCTCACGGAGCAGCAGCCGATCGCGGGAGTGCTCGGCACGGAGCTCGAGCTGCGCCTTGTCAACTACCGCGAGACCACACCGTTGCGGGCCGGCCAGGTCGACGACGAGCCGTACGGCGGCGGCGCCGGGATGGTGTTGCGCGTCGACGTCGTCGCGGCCGCGCTCGACGCGATGTATGGCGACACCCGGCCGCCGCGCGTGATCGCACTGTCGCCGCAGGGGCAGCCCTTGATGCAGCCGCTCGTTGAAGAGCTTGCGCAGGAGGAGCACATCGCGCTGCTCTCATCGCGGTTCGAGGGCTTCGACGAGCGGATCGTCGAGCATCTCGCGACCGACACCGTATCGGTCGGTCCGTATGTCCTCTCGAACGGCGACCTGCCGGCGATGGTGCTGCTCGACGCGGTCGCGCGGCGGCTGCCGGGGGCGCTTGCGGAGGGATCGGGCGAGCTCGAGAGTTTCTCCGAGGAGCTCGGCGGCGGGCTCGAGTACCCGCACTACACCCGTCCGGCGGAGTTCCGCGGCTGGAGGGTGCCCGACGTGCTGATGTCGGGGGACCACGCGAAGATCGAAACCTGGCGCCGCGAGCGCGTGCGATGAGAGACCCGCTCGGCCGTCTGTTTCCCCGCGCGCCGCGGGAGGTCCGTGTCGCGCTCGACTGGATCCTCACGATCGGCGGCGCGATCGTCATCGTCTTCGCGCTCAAGGCGTGGATCGTCAACCCGTATCGCATCCCGTCGTCGTCGATGGAGCCGACGCTGCACTGCGCGAAGCCGGCGCCCGGGTGCGAGGCGGCGGGCGGCTTCTTCAGCGGCTCCGACCGAGTGCTTGCGAACCGGTTCATCTACCACTTCCGGGACCCGAAGCGCGGCGAGATCATCGTCTTCAAGACGCCGCCCGGCGTCGAGCAGAAATGCGGCGCGGGCGGGACGTTCGTGAAGCGGCTGATCGGCCTGCCCGGCGAGGTCGTGAGCGAGCGAGACGGCTTCGTCTACATCGACGGGAAGCTCCTGCACGAGCCGTACATCGCGCCCGACCGGCGCGACCACGAGCCGCCCCGGAGCTTCCCCCGGATTGCCCCGGATCATTACTTCTTCATGGGCGACAACCGCTCGCAGTCCTGCGATTCCCGCGTCTGGGGGACGGTTCCTCGCAGCGATCTGATCGGCGAGGTCTTCTTCGTCTACTGGCCACCGTCTCGGATTGGTTTCCGCTAATGTGGCCCCTCGGCCCAACCGGGCCCTTCTTCCTATGAGCAACGTCATCGAGTCGATCGAGCGCGCGCAGCTGCGCAAGGTGCCGCGGTTCAAGGCCGGCGACACGGTCCGCGTCCACTTCCAGGTGATCGAGGGCCAGCGCCGCCGCGTCCAGGTCTACGAGGGGATCGTGATCAAGCGGCAGGGCTCCGGCGCCCGCGAGACGTTCACCGTCCGCAAGCAGTCCTTCGGCGTCGGCGTCGAGCGGTCGTTCCCGCTTCACTCGCCGAAGATCGAGAAGATCGAGGTCACCGCAGTCGGCGACGTGAACCGGGCGAAGCTGTACTACCTGCGCGGTCGTGTCGGTAAGAAGGCACGCGTCCGCGAGCGCCGCTACGGGCACGGTGGCACGCTCGAGCAGGCTGCGGAGGCGACGCTCGAGACGCCGGTTGAGGAGGCGCCCGTTGAGGAGGCTCCGGTCGCGGAGGCTCCGGTCGCGGAGGCCGAGGAGCCCGAGGCCGATACGGCCCAGCCCGAAGCCGCCGAGGCTCCTGAGGAAGAGCCGGTGGGCTCCGGCCAGTAGCTTCGCTAGTGTCGGCGGTCGTGAAGGCGACCGGCCAGAAGCTCCTCAGATTCGACCGGAAGCTCGGTGCGCGCTTTGTCGCGGGCACCGATGAAGCAGGCCGGGGCTCGCTCGCGGGACCGCTCGTCGTTGCGGGCGTGCTGCTCGACTACGCGTGCCTGAAGGAGCATCGCGTGCGCCCGCTGACGTATCTGAACGACTCGAAGCAGTGCAGTGAGGAGCAGCGCGAGGAGCTCTTCCACGCCGTACTCGGGTGCGCCGAGAAGGTGGCGGTGCGCGTGATTCCGGCGGGCGACATCGACCGCAACGGGCTCCACAAGTCGAACCTCGCCGGTCTGCGCGCGATGCTGCAGGCGCTCGCTCCGCCGGCGGAAGCGTGCCTCGTCGACGGCTTTCGCCTTGGGCCGCTCGCGCCGGAGCACACAGCGGTCGTCGACGGCGACACGAAGAGCGCGGCGATCGCCGCCGCGTCGATCATCGCGAAGGTGACGCGCGACCGGCTGATGCGGCGACTCGACGCGTTGTATCCGGCGTACGGCTTCGCGCAGCATGTCGGCTACATCACGCCTGCGCATTCGGCAGTGGTACGCGAGCGCGGTCCGTGCGCTGTGCACCGCCTGTCGTTCCAAGCGCTCTGCTACCAGTAGCGATCAGCACGCATCGTCCGGTGCGGGCGATCCGCTTCGGGTAGCCCACGGGGACTCTGCGCTCGTGCCCCACGGAGCGTGCTACGGCTGAGGCCTTTGCGTGGGGATTGCTCGGGGCTTCTTCGCTCCTGCTCGGCGCTGCCCTCGCGCTGTGGGTTCACATTCGCCTGCGGGTGATCGGCTTGATCATGGGCTTCGGCGCAGGCGTCCTGATCAGCGCGGTGGCGTTCGACCTGATCGAGGAAGCCGTCGGCAAGGCGACCGGCCACGGGGCTTCGCTTGCCGGGATCCTGGCCGGCTGCGGCGTGTTCTTCATCGGCGACCTCTTGATCGACCGTGCGGGCGGCGCAAACCGCAAGAGCGCCCGCTCTCCTGAGGACACTGACTCGCCGCTCGCGATCGTCCTTGGCACGGTCCTCGACGGGATCCCCGAGTCACTCGTGATCGGCCTGACGATCTACGAGTCCGGCGCGGTCGGCGCCGCGTACCTCGCGGCAGTCTTCGTCTCGAATGTCCCAGAGGCTCTCTCGTCCACCGCGGGGCTTGTTGCCAAGGGGTGGTCCTCTCGGCGCATTCTCGGAATGTGGACGTTGATCGCGATCGTGTCGGCTCTCGCGTCGCTCGTCGGATATCTCGCCTTCCGGGGCGCGTCGTCAGACACCGTGGCCTTTACGCTCGCCTTCGCGGCCGGAGCGATCCTGACCATGCTCGCCGACGAGATGATGCCCGAGGCATACGCACACGGCGGGAAGCTCGTCGGCGTCGTCACGACTCTCGGCTTCGCCGCGTCGTTCCTGATCGACCAGCTGGCCTGACGGTTCCGTGACGGTTCCGTGCGGGTTCGTCGCGTACGGTCCGGTGATGAACGACGCGGAGCGGCGCGCTGCCTGGTGGTACCGGCTCCATGGGTGGAGGATCCTCGGCGCGAACGTCTGGGCGGGCGGGAACGAGCTGGACTTGATCGCCCGGCGCGGCGGTGAGCTGCGGTTCGTCGAAGTGAAGTCGAAGAGCGGCCCGCGTTACGGTGATCCGGTCGAGGCGGTGAGCGAGGAGAAGCAGCGACGCGTGCGACGTGCGGCTGAGACGTGGTTGGCGGGGAGACCTGAGCTCGACGGCCTTGTCGTCGCGTTCGACGTCGTCGCGGTCCGCGGGCGTCGGCTCGAGCGTCTAGGCGACGCGTTCGAGTGACGCCGCCGCGGCTTCGAGCTTCTCGGCGAGCTGCTCGAGCTCCACGACCGCTCGTTCGTCGAGCTCGTCCGCGCCGCCGATCCGTACCGTGGCGTCCTCCAGCTCGGTGAGAAGCGCGTCGAGCGCGGCAATCGTGTCGACGTCGCCTGTGATCGTCGCGGGCGGCGGCGCTGCTTCGGCGAGCACGCGCGCTTTCGCACGAGGCCGCAGGCACACGGACGCGATCGCCACGAGCGCGGGCAGGAAGAGCAGCGCATAGCGCACAGAGCCACTCTAGGATCCGCCCATGACGGACTGGTCGGTGCGCAACGTCCGCGATCTGACATGGGAGAAGAACGGCCTCGGCGTCTACTGCGACCTCCTCCAGGGCGAGGACGACGCGGCGGAGGAGTTCGCGATCAATCTCAACGTCCTCGCGCGGGGTGAGCCGATGGCGCTCTATCACCACGAACCGCATCAGGAGGGATTCCTCGTCCTGAGCGGCGAGTGCGAGCTGATCGTCGAGGGAGAGTCGCACCCGATTCGGCAGTGGGACTACTTCCACTGCCCCGTCGACGTGCCGCACGTGATCGTCGGCGCCGGCGACGAGCCTGCGCTCGTGGTTGCGGTCGGCAGCCGCGTCGGCGGCGGCGGCGCAACATACCCGCCGGAGCCGCTTGCGGCGCCCTACGGCGCGTCGACGGACGACGACCACGACGCGCGCGCGGCGTATGCGAAGTGCGGGGCCGGCGTCAAAGTGCCCTTCGACGAGGAGTTCGTGTCATGAGCTGGTGGGTGCGCGGCGTGCGGGAAATGCCCTGGCAAGAGAACGAGCTCGGTGCGTCGACCGAGTTCGACAAGGACGGCGAGCGCTTCCCGGAGTTCGGCATCAACCTCACGGTGCTGGAGCCGGGCCAACCGATGACGATGTACCACCGCGAGAGCTATCAGGAGGGCTTTCTCATTCTGCGCGGCGAATGCCTGCTCGTCGTCGAGGGGCAGGAGGTGCCGCTCCGTGCGTGGGACTACTTCCACTGTCCGAAAGGCACCGCGCACGCGATCGTCGGCGCAGGTGACGGCGCGTCGCTCGTCCTCGCGGTCGGCAACCGGCTCGGGCCGGACGAGACCTTGTACCCGCGCGACGAGACGGCGCTGCGACACGGTGCCGGCGTCGAGCAGGACACGCCGAGCCCGAAGGAGGCCTACGCGCGCTTCACGCGGCCCGCGCCGGGCGTTGCCTTCCGCGAGGAGTTCCTCTCCGGGTAGCGAAGGTGACGGTCCGTGGCCGTCACCCAGGACGAGCTGTACGCCGGGCTCGACCTCGAGCTCTCGTGGTCCGAGCGCGCGCTGCCCGAGCACGTGCGGACGAAGCACGTGCACCGCCTGCACCCGTACCACGGGAAGTTCATCCCGCAGCTCGTCGAGGTGCTGCTCGACCGGTACTTCGAGTGTGGCGCACACGTCCTCGATCCCTTTGCGGGCTCGGGGACGACGCTCGTGCAGGCGCTCGAGTCCGGGTTCGACGCAACCGGCGTCGAGCTGGCTGCGTTCAACTGCCTGCTCATCGGCGTCAAGACGGCGCCGTACGACGTCGAGACGCTCGGCGGTGAGCTACGCGACGTGTGCGCGCGACTCGACACATTGCAGTCGCGGAGACGCGCGACAAGCGAGTACGTGCGCGCGTGGTACGCGCCGCAGGCGATCGCCGAGCTGCTTGCGTTCCGGGAGCTCATCGCGGAGTACGAGCATGTCGACGTGCTGCGTGTCATCCTCTCGCGCGCGGCGAGGTCGGCGCGGCGTGCAGCGCATTTCGACCTCGAGGCGCCGCGCGAGCCGCAGACCGGTGAGTACTGGTGCCACAAGCACAAGAGGCTGTGCCGCCCGGTCGAGTCGGCCGTCGGCTTCTTGCGCCGCTACACGCTCGACACGCTTGCGCGCATCGAGGCATTCGATGAGATGCGAGATCACGAACGAAGCGCGCGGGTAAGCCGTGGTGATGCGCGTACCGTCGCGTACGGCGACGTCTACGACGGCGTGATCACGTCGCCGCCGTATCCGGGGCTGATCGACTACCACGAGCAGCACCGGTACGCGTACGAGCTGTTGGGCTTGGACGACGCGCGCGAGCTCGAGCTCGGCGCCGCAGAAGCCGGGACTGCGCGCGCGGCGATCGACGCGTATTGCGAGGGGATCGCCGCAGCGCTCGCGAACGCGGCAGCCGCGCTGCGCCAGGGCGCGCCCATCTGCATCGTCGTCAACGACCGGCGCACCCTCTATCCCGCGATCCTCGACCGTGCAGGGTTGCGGCTCGACGATCGGTTGCGACGTCATGTGAACCGCCGTACCGGTCGCCGAGCCGGCGAGTACTTCGAGGACGTGCTGGTCGTTCGCGCGTGAGCCGGCTCACCAATCGGGATCGGGATTCGTCCCCGTCGCCGCGCTCGTGACGGAGCTTCGGCGGCCGCTCGCGAGGGCGAGCAGTACGAGCTGCCGCCGCGCTCGTAGACGAGCTCGCGCCCGTCCGGTGAGAAGCGCGGCCGCTCAGCGGAGAGCGGCCGGCCGCTCGGCAGGACTCGGACGCGCGTCCCGTCGCTGCCCATGACGTAGCTGCGTCCGTCGCGCGTGAAGGCGAGCGAGCGTCCGTCCGGCGACCAGTCGGGCATCAGGCAGCTGACGAGCCGGTGGACGTGCCCGCTGCGCAGGTTCAGCGTGCAGATATGGAGGTCGCACTCGAACGCGAGCGTCGCGCCGTCCGGCGACCATGCGGGGGGAGCGGTCGTTGCCGGCCGTCGCCTTGTTGGTCTTGACGACGTACCGCTGGAAGGGCGACGACAGCGCGCTCACGAAGACGACGCGCCTTCGTTCGGGCGAGAGCGCGGGGTTGCCGTCGAAGACGGCGTTGTGCGTAAGCCGGCGAGTGGCGCGGGGACCGGTGGTGTCGCCGTGACCATTTCGTACGGAGCGTGCGCGGCTTTCTCCAGGAACCTGTGACGAAGTCGTGAGGGTTGTCCGCGTAGCGTCGGTGTCGTGCTCGCACGGGCAGTCACCCATGCACTTGTCGGTCTCGAGCCGCGCCGCGTCGAGGTCGAGGCACACGTCAAGAGCAACGCCACGCCCGCGTTCGTGATCGTCGGCCTGCCGGATCGTGCGTGCGCGGAGGCTCGACAGCGCGTGAAGGCGGGGATCACGTCGGCCGAGCTCGAGTTCCCGCGCGGACGCGTCACCGTCAACCTTGCGCCGGCCGGGCTGCGCAAGGAGGGCTCAGGCTACGACCTGCCGATCGCGCTCGC
Source organism: Gaiellaceae bacterium (assembly GCA_036496545.1). Classification (GTDB taxonomy): domain Bacteria; phylum Actinomycetota; class Thermoleophilia; order Gaiellales; family Gaiellaceae; genus Palsa-739. Next base: position 206,789 of record DASXKX010000003.1, read on the forward strand.
CGTGCTCGCTGCGTCGCGGCAGGTGCCGCACGAGGAGCTCGATCGCCATGCCGCGGTCGGGGAGCTCGCGCTCGACGGCCGGCTGCGGCGCGTCGGCGGCGTGCTCGCCGTCGCCGAGGGAGCGCGGCGCATGGGCCTCGAGCGTGTGCTCTGTCCGACTGAGTCGGCGGCCGAGGCGGCACTCGCCGGCGTCGAGCCCATCGGCTTCCGCCATCTCGCAGACACCGTCGCCTATCTGCGCGGTGAGCTTGAGCCGGATCCGGTTGTGCCCCCGCGCGCGCACGACCCGCCGCCCGAGCCGGACCTTGCCGACGTCCGCGGACAGGAGCGCGCCCGCCGCGCGCTCGAGATCGCGGCCGCCGGCGCGCACAACCTGCTGCTAGTCGGCCCGCCGGGGACGGGGAAGACGATGCTCGGCCGGCGCCTGCCGGGGCTGCTGCCGCCGCTCGACCTCGAGGCGGCGCTCGAGGTCACGCGGATCCACTCGGTCGCCGGGCTCCTGCCGCCGGAGCAGCCGCTCGTCGACCGGCCGCCGTTTCGGGCCCCGCACCACAGTGCGTCCACCGCGGCGGTCGTCGGCGGCGGCCAGGGCATCCGCCCGGGCGAAGCGAGCCTCGCGCACCGGGGTGTGCTCCTGCTGGACGAGCTCGCCGAGTTCGCGCGACCGACGCTCGAGGCGTTGCGCCAGCCGCTCGAGGACGGCGTCGTCTCGATCGCGCGAGCGGCCGGTCGCGCGATCTTTCCCGCTCGCTTCCTGTTGGTTGGGACGATGAACATGTGCCCGTGCGGCGCGCGCGGCGACGCGGAGCTGCAGTGCACCTGCTCGACACAACGTCTGAACGCCTACCGCGACAAGCTCTCGCATGCGCTGCTCGACCGGTTCGACCTCGTCGTGACGATGCCGAGGCCGCGCGCCGCGGAGTTGGCGGCGGGACCATCCGAGCCGTCCGCGGTGGTGGCCACGCGCATCGCGGCCGCGCGCGAGCGTCCGGCAGCGCGGCGAACCGCCGCGGCCGACACGCTGCTCTCGAGCGCGGTCGAGCGTCTGCCGCTCTCCGGCCGCGGTCGTGCGCGCGTCGCGCGAACAGCCCGGACAATCGCGGCGCTCGCGCAGTCGGACATCGTCGAGAGCGAGCACGTCGCAGAGGCGTTGGCCTACCGCTCGCCGCGGGAGCTCACCGCATGAACACGCTCGCGCTCGCCGTCTTCGCGTCGGAGACCGGCACACACCTGATCGAGCCGCCGGCGAACCGGCGCTGGAGCGAGCACCTGCGCACGTTCGATCGGCATGCCTACGAAGCGCGTCTCGCCGCAAGCGGCTTTCGCTTTGTGCCTCGCGCACAGCTGCCGCCGCTCCTCCGCGCGATCCACGATCCGCCGCCGGGCCTGTTCGTCCGCGGCGACGGCGACGGTGGGCTCCTCGAATCGGCGGCAGTCGCCATCGTCGGTGCGCGGGCCTGCTCCGGCTACGGCGCGTCCGTTGCCCGCTCGGTCGCGCGTGAGCTTGCGGCCGCAGGGCTCCTCGTCGTTTCGGGCCTCGCGCGGGGCATCGATGCCGAGGCGCACCGCGGCGCACTTGACGCGAACGCTCCGACCGTCGCAGTCCTCGGGTGCGGCATCGATCGCGACTATCCGGCCGCGCATGCCGAGCTCGCACGGCGCATTGCGGCGACGGGGTTGATCGTGTCTGAGTACGCGCCCGGCGTGGAGCCGGCACCGTGGCGCTTCCCGGCGCGGAATCGCATCGTCGCGGGCCTGTGTGCTGCGACGGTCGTCGTCGAGGCGCGCGAGCGGAGCGGCGCACTCATCACGGCCGACCTGGCTCTCGAGGAGGGACGCGAGGTCTTCACCGTCCCGGGGGAGATCTCGTCCGCCCTCTCCGGCGGTACCAACGCGCTCTTGAAACTCGGTGCGACGCCGCTGACGAGCGCAGCCGACGTCCTTGCGAGCTTCGGGCTGGAGATCGAAGCGCCGCGAGAGCGCGACGGTCTGCTCGATTTGCTTCCGGCGACCGCGGACGAGCTCGTCCGCAAGACCGGCCGCCCGTCGTCCGAGATCGCACAAGCGCTCGTCGAGCTCGAGCTGGCCGGGGCGGCCGCCGCGTTCGACGGCGTGTACCGCGTGCAGTGACCATAAGATCGGCGCGTGCCTCCGATCGCTACCGCTCCGATGAACCCGTATTGGCTCGAAGACGAGCCGGTGCCGCGCGCTGCGCCGCGGCATGAGACCACCGTCGACGTCGCGATCGTCGGCGCAGGAATCACCGGCATCGCCGCCGCGCTCCGGCTCGCCCAGAACGGCAAGCGCGTGCGCGTGCACGACGCGCGCGGTGTCGCCGAGGGAGCCAGCGGCCGCAACGGCGGTTTCGCGCTGCGCGGCGGAGCGTCCCGCTACGACGTCGCACGTGAGACCTACGGTGTCGAGAGCGCACGCGACCTCTGGCACTGGACAGAACGCGCGCTCGATCGCATGGCCGGCCTTGCGGGCGATGCACTCCATCGCAACGGCAGCTTTCGGCTTGCTGCCGACGCCGAGGAGCGCGACGAGATCCGTGGAGAGTACGAGGCCTTTCGCGCGGACGGCATCGAGGCGGAGTGGGTGGACGACCTGCCGGGCCACCTGGCAGGCCGCTTCGAGGGCGGCATCGTCCATCCGCACGACGCTGCGCTCCAGCCTGCGCGCTTCGTGCGGCGACTCGCGGCGCACGCCGCTGACGCCGGCGTCGAGATCCGCGAGCACGATCGCATCGACGACATTGCCGAGCTCGACGCCGAGCAGGTGCTCGTCGCGACCGATGGCTACGGGCACGGTCTCGTGCCGGAGCTCGCGGACGTGGTTTGGCCGACGCGCGGCCAGGTGATCGTCAGCGAGCCCCTCGATCGCGTGCTCTACGACCGCCCGCATTACGCGCGCCAGGGCTTCGATTACTGGCAGCAATTGCCTGACCGCCGCGTCCTGCTCGGCGGGTTCCGCGACGTGTCGATCCTCGACGAGCTGACCGACGTCGAGGAGATGACGCCGGCTGTCCAAGACTCACTCGAGTTGTTCCTCGGCGAGCTGATCGGCGAGACGCCGCGGATCTCCCACCGTTGGGCCGGCATCTTCGGGCTGACGCAAGACATGCTTCCGCTCGTCGGCTGCGTCCCCGGCCGCGAGGGCATCTGGGTCGCCGGCGGCTACTCCGGCCACGGCAACGTCCTCGGCTTCGCGTGCGGCGAGCTTGTCGCCGACGCGATCCTCGGCGACGCATCTTCGCCGCAGCTGCAGCTGTTCGATCCCTCGCGCTTTGTCTAGAGGTCCAGCGGCGACTTGTGCTTCGGCTCGTAAAGAAGCACGCGCACGCCGCCGGGCAGCAGCATCGTCGTCGTGATGCCGAAGCCTTCGTCGCTCGGCTCGCCGTCAAACTCGATCCCCTTTGTGCGCAACTCCGCCATCGTGGCGTCGAGGTTGTCACATATGAAGCAGATCTCGTGCTTCGTCGAGCCGTCGGAGGGATGGACGCCGATCTCGGACGGTGGGAGCTTGAAGATCAGCCAACCGGGATGATCCTCGACGTTCTCCCAGCCGAGGACATCGCGAAGCACTGCGCGCACCGCGTCGGCCTCCGGCGCGTACAGGAGCATGTGCGCGGCCACGATCGGCATCAGAGCGTCTTCACGTCCGAGATGAGCTCGTCGATCGAGGCCTTCGCGTCGCCGAAGAGCATGACCGTCTTCGGGTTGTAGAACAGCGGGTTCTCGATCCCTGCGAAGCCGGGATTCATCGACCGCTTCAGGACGACGACGGCCTGTGCGTCGTCGACATTCAGGATCGGCATGCCGTAGATCGGACTGCCTTGATTGTTGCGCGCGTCGGGGTTCACGACGTCGTTGGCGCCGACGACCACCGCCACGTCTGTGCGGGAGAACTCGGGATTCGCGTCGTCCATCTCTTTCAGCTGCGGGTACGGCACGTTCGCCTCGGCGAGCAGCACGTTCATGTGCCCGGGCATGCGGCCCGCGACCGGGTGAATCGCATACGTGACCTCGACGCCCTTCTGTTCGAGCAGATCCGCAAGCTGCCGCACGTCGTGCTGCGCCTGCGCGACCGCGAGCCCGTAACCGGGCACGAACACGACCTTGTGCGCGTAGGCGAGCATGACGGCGACGTCCTCCGCGGTCGCGCTCCGCACAGCGCCGCCGTCGCCTGCCGCGACGGCAGCGGCGCCAGCACTCACCTGGCCGAAGGCGCCGAAGAGCACGTTCGTGATCGAACGATTCATCGCGCGGCCCATCATCAGCGTGAGCAGCGTCCCCGACGCGCCGACGAGCATGCCGCTCACGATCAGCACGTTGCTCTCGAGCTCGAAGCCGCCGAGCGCCACCGCGAGGCCGGTGAACGCGTTCAGCAGCGAGATCACGACGGGCATGTCGGCGCCGCCGATCGGCAGCACAAACAGGAGCCCGAAGACCGCTGCACCCGCGATCAGCGCCCAGAGCAGCCATTCGTCCTGCACGCCGGCGACGAGCGCGATGCCGGCGGCGAGGCAGGAGAGGAAAAGCCCGGCATTCACGAACTGCTGGCCGGGATACGTGATCGGGCGGCCGCTGATCAGCTCCTGCAGCTTCCCGAACGCGATCATCGAGCCCGAAAACGAGATCGCACCGATCAGGCCGGAGAGGACGATCGCCAGAGAGATGTCCACCTTGGGCGCACCCGGCTCCGGCAGGATCCGGTGCAGCTCTGCGAGCGCGATCAGCGAAGCCGCGCCGCCGCCGACGCCGTTGAACAGCGCCACCATCTGCGGCATGGCGGTCATGTTCACCTTGCGCGCTGCGACCGCACCGAACCCGCCGCCGATCGACATGGCGATCACGAGCGCCCACCAGCTCGTCGTCCCGATCTTGATCCACGTGACGATGATCGCGACCGCCATCCCGACCGCACCGATCTGGTTGCCGCGCCGCGCGTGGGCGGGGCTCGAAAGGAAGCGCAGTGCAAGGATGAAGGTCACAATCGTGACCAGGTAGAGCAAGTTCGCGAGATTGGTGCTCACGATTCTTTAGGCGACCGCTCGCGCTTCTTGAACATCTCGAGCATGCGGTCGGTGACAACGAAGCCGCCGACCACATTCGCCGAGGCGAGCACGACGGCCACGAAGCCGACGATCCAGGTGAAGGCGCTCTTGTGCGGTTGGCCGAGAACGATCATCGCGCCGACGATCACGATCCCGTGGATCGCGTTCGTGCCCGACATCAGCGGCGTGTGCAGCAACGCCGGCACCTTCGAGATCACCTCGACGCCGAGGAAGATCGCCAGCACGAGGATGGTGATCTCGAAGACCAGCAGCGTGTTATGGCTCAAGCGGGGACCTCCTGCTTTCCGGCGACGCACGCACCGCTCGTGATCTCGTCCGACCAGTCGAGCGAGAGCTCGCCGCCGGGTGCAAGATGGAGAAGCAACGCCTGCACATTGCGGGAGTACAAGGTGGATGCGTGGTACGGCATCGTCGACGGCAGATTCGTCGTGCCGACGATCGTGACGCCGTCGTGGTCGACGATCTCACCCGGACGGGTCAGCTCGCAGTTGCCGCCCGTGTCGGCCGCGAGGTCGACGATCACGGAGCCGACGCGCATCGCTGCGACGGCGGAGGCCGGGATGATCCGCGGTGCCGCGCGTCCCGGGACCGCGGCGGTTGTGATCACGACATCGAAGTCGGAGATGCGCTCCTCGAGGGCGCGCTGCTGCGCCTGCATCTCCTCCGGCGTCAGCTCGCGCGCATAACCCCCCTCGGCTTCCGCGCCTGCAACGCCGAGATCGAGCCAATTCGCGCCGAGGCTTTCGATCTGCTCGCGCACGACGGGGCGCACGTCGAAGCCCGTTACGACAGCGCCGAGGCGCCGCGCCGTGGCGATCGCCTGGAGGCCGGCCACGCCGGCGCCGATCACGAGCACCTTTGCCGGCGGAACCGTGCCGGCGGCGGTCATCAGCATCGGGAAGAACCGGGGAAGGTGCTCCGCGGCGAGCAACGCAGCCTTGTAGCCGCCGACCGTCGCCTGCGACGACAGCGCGTCCATCGACTGCGCCCGCGTGATCCGCGGGATCGACTCCATCGCGAACGCAGTCACGCCACGCGCAGCGAGCTGTCCGACACCGTCGGGATCCGCGAGCGGATCGAGGAAGCCGATCAGCAGTTGTCCGTCGCCGAGCCGACCGATCTCGGCATCGCTCGGCTTCCGCACCTTGACGACGGCCTCGGCGTCCCACGGCGACCCGAGCGTCGCCCCGGCGCCGGCATATGTGTCGTCCGGGAACGACGCCGCAAGGCCCGCGCCGGGCTCGACGACGATCTCGAAGCCGGCGGCGGACAGCTTCCCGACCGTTTCCGGGACGAGCGCGACCCGGCGCTCACCGGGCGCCGTTTCACGCGTAACGCCGACCCTCATCGCGGAGACTCTATTCGACGGTTCCTAGACTGGTGCAGTGGAGCACTTCTTCACGCATCACGGGCTGCCGGTCCTCTTCGTGGTCGTGATGCTCGAGTCGTTCGGCATCCCGCTGCCGGGCGAGACGGCGCTCATCTTCTTCGGCTTGCTCGCGTCGAAGGGCGACTACGACATCGTCACCGTGATCGCAGTCGCGACCACGGCTGCGATCATCGGCGACAACCTCGGCTACTGGGTCATCGGCCGGCTCGGCGGCCGCGCGCTCTTCCGTCGCAACCGCTGGCTTCAGCGCTACGCGGACACCGTCATTCCACGGGCCGAGCACCTCATGCGAAGACACGGCGCCGCGACCGTCTTCTTCGGGCGCTTCATCGCCATTCTCCGGTTTACGGCAGCGTGGGTTGCAGGTCTCGGTCGGATGCACTGGTGGAAGTTCCTCTTCTGGAACGCCGCCGGCGGCATTGCGTGGGCGACGCTCGTGTCGCTCGTCGCCTACTACGGCGGCAAGGCGGCGGCAGACGCGATCGCACGGTACGGCATCTACGCGGGAATCGGTATCGCCGTCCTGACGGTCGGCGGCTGGCTCGCCGTTCATCTCGTCAAGAAGCGGATCGAGAGCAGGCTCTAGAGCGCAGCCCAAACGTCGAGCTTCGACTTCGTCCGCGCGATCACGCTGTCGACGAACTGGCTCGTCCCGAAATGGCCGCCGAGATCCGACGTCCGCTCGCCGGCGCCGACGGCCTCGAGACACGCCTCGCGGATCGCGCGCCCCGCACGCTGAGCGGCGCCGCTTGCATGGGAGAGGAGCGCGGCGCCGGCGAGGATCATCGCCATCGGGTTCGCGACGTTCTTGCCTTCGAGCGACGGCGCGGTCCCGTGCGCGGCCTCGGCCATGATCGCCGCCGGCTCGAAATCGTCCTCGAACGCGACGAGCAGAGACTCCGAGCCCGCGATCGAACCGAACAGGGGCAGGACGAGGTCGGAGAGGATGTCGCCGTCCCGGTTCAGCGCCGGGATGACGAGCGGGTCGCCGGTTGACGACAGGAGCAGCGCGAACGTCGCGTCGATCAGCTGCGGCTCGTACGGCACATCCGGATGTCGCTCGGCGGCCGCATCCATCTCCTCCTTGAGCATTCCCTCGTACGTCGGGCTGACCGTGTACTTCGGCCCCCCGAAGACCTTCGCGCCGGTCCGCGCGGCCTGGCGGAACGCGAACTCCGCGACGGAGTGGCAGATACGGCGCTCGATGCGTTCGGTGCGATACGCGACCTCCTCGTCACCTTCGCCCTCGCGCCATTCCTTCGCGCCGTAGGCATCACCGACCGCCATGCGCACGATCGAGATCGGTGCATAGACGCCGCCGATCGGCACGACACCGGGGATCCTCCGGCCGGTGCGCACGATCACCTTGCCGCCGATCTCCTCCCGGAGAATGCGGTTCGGCGAGCCAACGCTCCCTCGTCCCTCGGGAGTGATCGTCGCCGCCTTCAGTCCGAGCCCGTGCTCCCGGATCGCCGCCGCAGCTTCGTGCACAGCGTTGTTGTCCGTCACCTCGCGCGACGCCAGCGAGAGGTCGAACCGGGGGAAGTCGAGCTCGACGCCGATCACGTCGGGGGCGAGTGTCCGCAGGGCTTCCTCGAGCAGCTCCTGGCCGGTCTGATCGCCCTCGAGGACGACGATCGTGTTCTCGTCTCGCATCGGGTGGGCAGTGTAGAGGCGGGATGGGGTGGACTCGCAGAGGGCGGAAGGGTGCGTTTCGCTACTTCGACCAGCGCGGCCGGCTGATCCGAGACCCGGAGAAGGTCGAGCGGATCGAACAGCTTGCGATTCCTCCGGCCTGGCGCGACGTCTCGATCGCGCCCGGGCCGCGCGCGAAGCTGCAGGCGACCGGCTACGACAAGTCGGGGCGGAAGCAGTACCTCTACCACCCGGATTTCCGCGCCGCGCAGGAGCGGGCGAAGTACGACAAGCTCGTCCGCTTCGCCGAGCAGTTGCCTGCCTTGCGGAGGGCGATGGCGGACGATCTCGACCGCGAAGAGCTCGACGGCGACCGCGTGTCGGCGATCGCGCTCCGGCTCATCAACCTCGGCTGGTTCCGCGTCGGCTCGGAGCGATACGCAAAGGAGTCGCGCACGTACGGGATCACGACACTGACGCGCCGCCACGTCGAGGTGCGCGGCCGCAGGATTCGCCTCGCATTCAAGGGCAAGCACTCGATCGAGGCGCGGACGGAGCTCGTCGACGACGAGCTTGCGGCAGCGCTCAAAGAGCTGCTGGCGTTGCGAGGCGGCGCTCGTGTCTTTCGCTACCGCTCGAACGGGAGCGGCCTCTGCAACCTCTCGAGCGCGCGCCTCAACGAGTACGTCAGGGCGAATCTCGGCGAGGAGTTCACGGCAAAGGATTTCCGCACCTGGGGAGGCACGCTGCTCGCCGCGATCGCGTTCGCCGAGCGAGTGGAGCGAGACGGCTTTCCCGAGACGGCGACCGATGAGAAGCGCTCCGTGGCGGCGGTAATGCGCCGGGTCGCGCAGCAGCTCGGAAACACTCCGGCCGTCTGCCGGGCCTCATACGTCTCGCCCGCCGTCGTCGAGCAGTATCTCGACGGCCGAACGCTCGACGATTTCCGACCTCGCCATTTGCGCGTCGTCGGCGCCCGCGAGCCGGGGCTCGATCCGGAAGAACAGGCGCTCCTCAGCCTGCTTCGATCGTGGCGTATTCGGCGGGCCCGCGCGGCCGCCTGATTTTCCTTGACATTTCCGTTAGCATTTCTCCCATGGCACGGAGAACAATTCTCGTTTGCGACAACTGTGGCAAAGAGGTCGACGAGGCACGCGGGGCGGTAATGCGGATCACGTATTCCGACGCGCGGCGCGGCGCAAAGCAGGCAGATCTCTGCGGCGAGTGTGCCGACGCAAGCCCAGGGCAGCCCGCGGCGCGGCGCGGCCGCCGGCCGAAGTCGGCCTCGGCGGCGAGCTAGCACCCGAAGTCGGTCGCGTTTTCGCGCTCTTTGCGGGCGCGTCCCAATCGGGCATCTGGAGTCGTCGGGACCCCGCTTTACGATGGAGCGATGGCCCTGAGCCTCATCGCCGGGCCTGCGAATGCGGGCAAGGTCGAGCTTTTGCTCGACCGCTATCTGGCCGCCCTTGACCGGGAGCCTGTGCTCATCGTGCCCAACAGGTCGGACGTCGACAGCGTCGAGCGCGAGCTGCTCGCAAAGCGACCGGCGCTCCTCGCTGGGACAATCGGCACCTTCGACGACGTCTTCGAGCGGATCGCGAAAGGCGCCGGCGATGCGCGCTCGATCGTCTCCGACACGCAGCGCACGCTGCTGACCCGCCGCGCGGTGCACAGTGCGGCGCTGAATGGGCTCTCCGCCTCCGCGCGTTTCAGCGGGTTCGCGGAGGAGCTCATGCGGACGGTCGGTGAGCTCGAGTCGAGCCTCCTCGACCCGGACGATCTCGAAGGCGATCTGCGTGTGCTCTACACCGCATACCGCGATGAGCTTGACCGACTCAGGCTCTGGGACCGCGACCTGCTCCGCCGCCGCGCGGCGGAGCGCGTGCGCTCAGATCTCTCTGCGTGGAGCGGTGAGCCCGTCTTCGCGTACGGGTTCGAGGATCTGACCGGTGCGCAGTGGGCGCTGCTCGAAGCGCTCGCGGGCCGCGCCGACGTCACGGTGTCTGTCCCTTACGAGCCCGGGCGGCCCGCGTTCGCCTCGCTTCGCCGGACCGCCGAGGACCTGCAGCGCGTCTCGAGCGGGCACATCGAGGAGCTTCCGCCGCAAGGTGAGGCGCACCCTGCGCTGACGCATCTCGAGCGCGTGCTCTTCAGCGACGCGCCGACCGAGCCGGTCGCGATCGACGGCGCGGTCCGCTTCTTCGAGGGCGCCGGAATGCGCGGCGTGCTCGAGCTCGTCGGCGAAGAGCTGCTTGCGCTCCTGCGCGCCGGGACTCCCGCCGAGCGCATCGGCATCGTCTGCCCGAGCGTCGAGCGCGTGCGCGCGCCGCTCGAGACGGCGTTCGCGACGCTCGGCATCCCGTACTCGGTCGACGGCGAGGTGCGCGTCGCGCAGACGCCGTTCGGTCAGGCGCTTACGTCGCTGCTCCGCTTCGCATGGCTTGGCGGCTCGCGCCGCGAGCTCTTTACGTTCCTCCGCTCGCCGTTCTCCGGCGTCGAGCGCCGGGCCGTCGACTTCGTCGAGGGACGGCTGCGCGGCCGCGCCGTCCAGGACACGGAGCGCGTCGTGGAGGAGGGCGAGAAGCTGCACGGACGCCCATTCCCCGGACTCGCCGAGCTGCGTGACGCCGACGACCCAGTCGACGCGGCGCGTGCGCTGATCGCACGGATGCTGCGTGCCGCTTACGGCCTCGATTCGCCGCCGGTCGGTGAGGCGTCGCGGCTCGATTTGCGCGCGTACGACCGCGTCTCGCGTGTGCTGACCGAGCTCGAGCGCTGGCGCAGCCTCGCGGGAGAGCTTTCGCGCGAGGATGTGATCGCCGTGCTCGAGCGGCACACGCTCCGCCCATACCGCGGCGACGAGCCGGGCCGCGTTGCGGTGCTCGATCTCGGACGCGCCCGCACGCGGCGGTTCGACGTCGTGTTCATCCTCGGCCTCGAGGAGGGGAGCCTGCCTCGACGCGGCGCGTCGTCGCCGTTTCTCGACGACGACGCGCGGCGCATCCTCGACGAGCGCGGCGCGCGCCTGCAGCGTCCCGATCCGGTCAGCCGCGACCGGTACCTCTTCTATACGGCGTGCACGCGCACGCTCGACCGCCTGTATCTCGTGCGCGAGGCGGCGACCGACGAGGGCACGCCGCGCGAGCCGAGCCCGTTCTGGGACGAGGTGCAGGCTGCGTTTGACGCCGACGACGTCCGTCTCTGGACGCGCCGGCGGAAGCTCTCGGCGCTCACCTGGACGCTGGACGACGCACCGACGGAGCGAGAACGGCTGCGCGCACTCGCGCGCCTTGCCGCCGAGGACGAGCCGGCGGCCGGTGCGCTCGCACGCGCGAACGCGTGGGAGCGCAGGCTCGAGCGCGCGCTCGGCGCATTCGAGCGACCGACGCGGATCACGCATCCGCTCGTCCTCGAGCAGCTCGGCTCGCGGACGACGTTCAACGTCACGGAGCTCGAACGCTTCGCGGACTGCTCGTCGGCGTGGTTCGTCGACCGGTTCCTCTCACCGCGCACGATCGATGCCGAGGTCGACGCGAAGCTGCGAGGCTCGGTTGCGCACAACGCGCTCTACAAGTTCTTCACACGGTTGCCGAAGGAGCTCGGCGTGGAGCGGCTCGACGAGCGCATCGTCGAGGACGCCGTGCGCCTGATGCGTGCGTGCCTGGACGAGGCGGTTCAGGGCGTGCGCATGGATATGACAGAGATGCAGGCGCGCGAGCTCGACTCGACGCTCTGGCGTGATCTCGAGGCGGTGGTGCGTACGGAATGCGAGTCCGAGCTGACACTCGTGCCTCGACGGTTCGAGGTGCTGTTCGGCGGTGAGCGTGCTGCTCCGGAGCTGCAGCGTGGTCTCGACCTCGGCGACGGGCTTTTCCTGTCGGGGAAGATCGACCGGATCGACCAGGATCCGTTCGGTGCGCGCGGCATCGTGCAGGACTACAAGTCAGGCAAGCACGCGCACTCCGCACGCGAGATCGAAAGCGAGTTACGGCTGCAGATCCCGCTCTACATGCTCGTGCTCCGTGACCTCGTCGGCCTCGAGCCGCTCGGCGGGCTCTACCGGCCGCTCGCGGGGGAGCGGAAGGCGCGGGGCCTGCTCCGAGCGAGCGAGGGCGACACGCTCATGGGCTTCTCGCGCAACGACTACCTCGAAGAAGAGGCGTTCTGGGCGGCCGTCGACCGTGCGCGCGAAACGGCGAGCGTCCTCGCTGGGCGGATCCGCGAGGGCGACGTGAAGCACGATCCGAAGGGCGGCGATTGCCCGCAGTGGTGCGACCTCTGGACCATTTGCAGGATCCCGCGCGCATGAACGAGCAGCAGCGGGCCGCGGTCGAGGCGACGGGCGAGGTCTTCGTCTCCGCTGGGGCGGGGACGGGCAAGACCGCGGTGCTCGTCGAGCGCTTCGTGCGCGCCGTCTGCGAGCGCGGGCTCGACGTCGACTCGATTCTTGTAATCACGTACACGCGGCGCGCGGCCGGCGAGCTGCGAACGCGCATCCGTTCGGCCCTGGTCGAGCGCGGGCGCGCGGATCTCGCCCGAGAGCTCGACGGTGCGTGGATCTCGACGATTCACGGCTTTTGCCTTCGGCTCCTGAAGGCGTACCCGTTCGCGGCCGGGCTCGATCCGAGGTTTCGCGAGCTCGACGACGCGCAAGGCGCCGTGCTGAGGGGCGAGGCGTTCCGGCAGGCGCTTGATGAGTTCTGCGCGGAAGGGGATCCCGACCGGCTGCGCCTGCTTGCGACCTACGGCGCGGACGGTCTTCGGCGGATGCTCACCGGTGTGTACGAGACGCTACGGTCGGCCGGGCGCGAGCTGACGCTCGAGCTCCGGGGCCGCTCGGATCTGCACGAGCGCATCGACGATCTGCGCTTGGCCGCGCGCTGCCTTGTCGACGACTTCAGCGCGACGGTGAACCAGCGGTCCGCTGCGACGCAGCTGCTCGCGCTGCTCGACCGCGACACGCGGGCAGACCGGCTGCTCGAGCTCTCGGGCTTTCGTGCGTTGGGCGAGCGGGCGGCGACCTACGAGGAGGCGCGCCGCGCGACCGAGCACGCCGCGCTCGATGCTGCGGCCGCTCGCGACCACGCATTGCTGCAGGAGCTGCTCGAGCGGTTCGCCGCGTCCTATGCAGAGGCAAAGGCACGCGAATCGGCGCTCGACTTCGAGGACCTGCAGCTGCAGGCACGCGACCTGCTGCGCGACCACTCGGAGATCCGCGAGCGGGAAGGCCTTCGCTTCCGCTCGATCATGGTCGACGAGTTCCAGGACACGAACCGCCTGCAGTGCGACCTCGTCGACCTTCTGCGCGGACCGGCAACGGAGGTGTTCTTCGTCGGCGACGAGTTCCAGTCGATCTACGGGTTCCGGCACGCCGACGTCGGCATCTTCCGCGAGCGCCGCGAGCAGGCGACCCAGCTGCTGCCGCTGACGCTGAATTACCGCTCGCGGCCGGAGGTGCTCGCGGCGGTGAACGAGCTCTTTGGTGCGCATTTCGGCGACGAGTTCCAGCCGCTCACCGCCGCAGCCGACTTCCCGGATCCCGTGTTCGGTCAGCCGGTCGAGCTGCTCGTCACCGATAAGCAGAGCTATGCGGACACCGGCCTGCACTGGCGCCGCGGGGAAGCGCGGGCGGTCGCGCGGCGCGTGCGCGAGCTCGTGGACACCGGCGCGGCCACGCCGGGCGAGATCGTGTTGCTGTTCGCCGCGGGCACGGATGCGGAGTGGTACGAGGACGAGTTGCGCAAGGTCGGGCTGCCGACCTACCGTGCGACCGGCAAGGGGTACTTCGGCCAGCAGCAGGTCGTCGACTTGCTCGCGTATCTCCGGCTGCTGCACAACCGCTACGACGACGTTGCGCTGTTGACGGTGCTCGCGTCACCGTTCGTCGGGCTCTCGAACGACGGGCTCGCGCTCGTCCGGCGAGCCGCGTCCAAGCGGCCGCTCTTCGCGGGCATCGAGCACTCGCCGCCGCCGACTCTGGGAGAGCGCGACGCGCGGCTCCTGCGGGCGTTCCGGCAGCGCTTCGACCGGCTCGCAGAGGCAATGACGCGCGTTTCGCTCGAACGGCTGTGCGAGCGCATCGTCACCGAGCACGACTACGACCTCGCCGTGCTGGCGCAATGGGACGGCGGACGCCGTTACGCGAACATGCGCAAGCTCGCGCGCCTCGCGCGGTCGTACGAGGAGCTGCGCGGGCCTGACGTCGAAGGCTTCGTCCGGTTCGTCGCCGAGCAGGAGGCGGTCGGCGCGCACCAGCTCGAAGCGGTCGCGCAGGAGGAGGGCGCGGACGCCGTACGCCTGCTGACGATCCACGCGGCGAAAGGGCTCGAGTTCAAGGTCGTCTTCGTCGCCGACGCCGGCCGCGATAAAGCGCCGCCCTCGCCGGACGAGATCCTGGCGCTCTCCGACGGCCGCTTCGGCTTCCGCGTCGCCGACCCAGTGACGACGAAGCGCCGCGGCGCCTTCGACTACGAGGAAGTACGCGAGGCGCGCCGCGCCGAGGAAGAGGCCGAGAAGCTGCGCCTCTATTACGTGGCGATGACACGTGCGAAGGAGCGGCTGATCGTCTCCGGCGCGATCGACCGAGACAAGAAGGCCGATGCGTCGACACCGATCGGCTGGGTGCTGGGCCGGCTCGGGGCGGACGAGGAGCTCGACGCCGCAGGCGAGGCTCCGGTCGAAATCGAGCGTGGCAGCGCGCGGCTGCTCCTGCGCGTCGACCGCTTCGCGCCGGAGGCGTCGGTGGTGCTCGACGAGCCGCCCGAGGAGGGCCAACTCGAGCTCTTCGCCGTCGGCGAGGCGCTCGAGCCGCTCTCAGCCGCGCCCGTGCTGCCGGTGCTCGTCGCTCCAGCCAAGCCGCCGCTCCATCGGCTGCGGCGCCTTTCGTTCACCGCGCTGTCGACATTCGAGCAGTGCTCGTACCGCTACTACGCGCGCTATGTCGCCGGCATGCCGGAGCGAAAGCCGGTCGGGACCGGGGAGGGCGGCCTGCGCGCGACCGAGATCGGCGACGCGGTGCACAAGCTGCTCGAGCAGGTCGATCTCGCGGTGCCTGCCTTGCCGGACATCGAGCAGGTGCGCGTCTGGTATCCGACGGTGAACGAGGACGAGCTCGAGCGGATCCGCGCATACGTCGCGTCGTACTGCGAGTCGGAGCTCGCCAGGCGCGTCTCGTCGCTCGACGGCGTGCAGAAAGAACGCCACTTCACATTCGAGCACGACGGAGTGCTGCTGCACGGCTTCGTCGATGCGATGCATCTCGACGGTCCGCGCGCGCTCGTCGTCGACTACAAGACGAACCTGCTCGGCGAGGCGTCGCCGGCGGAGATCGTCGAGGTCGACTACTCACTGCAGCGGCTTGTCTATGCCCTCGCGTGTTTCCGAGCCGGCGCGGATGAGGTCGAAGTCGTCTACCACTTCCTCGAGCGTCCCGATGCGATCGTGTCGACGACGTTCACGCGCGACCAGGTCGGCGAGCTGGAGGCGGAGCTCTCGGCCGGAATTGCACGGATTCATGCAGGCGAGTTCGTGCCGACGCCGAGCGAGTTCGCGTGCGCGGGCTGTCCCGCGCTCGATCTCGTCTGCGCGGGACCGCGCCTTGGGTCAGATCCCTTCCACGGGTCTGACCCCGCTGTTGCCCACGCCGTCGCCGGTGCCTAGGAGCTTTGTCGCCGAGGCGCGCAAGCGCGTCGGGCCCAAGAAGCTCCGCATCCGTCCCATCATCGAGCGGCTCTCGGTCGAGTACCCGGACGCGACGATCGCGCTGAGATTTCGCAGCGAGCTCGAGCTGCTCGTCTCCGTCATGCTCTCGGCGCAGACGACGGACGTGAACGTCAACCGCGTCACCGAGAAGCTCTTCGAGAAGTACCGACGGCCGGAGGACTATTTGGCAATGCCGCAGGAGGAGCTCGAACGGGACATCTACGCGACCGGCTTCTACCGTCAGAAGACTCGCGCGCTGCGCGGGACGATGCAGATGCTGCTCGACGAGTTCGGCGGCGTCGTCCCGCGCACGCTGCCCGAGCTCATGCGTCTGCCTGGCGTCGCGCGGAAGACCGCAAACGTCGTCGCGGCAGAGCTCGGCAATCCGCAGGGCATCGTCGTCGACACGCACGTCCGCCGGCTCTCCCAGCGGCTCGGCCTTACGCGGGAGGAGGATCCGGTGAAGATCGAGCGCGACCTCGTCCGGCTTGTACCTCGTGAAGACTGGGGCCGGTTTCCGCATCTGCTCATCTCCCACGGCAGGCGTGTGTGCATCGCGCGGAGACCGCGCTGCGAGGACTGCGTGATCAACGACCTCTGTCCGTCGAGCCGTGTCTGAGCTGCATCCGGCGACGCGCGGCTTTGCGGCTGCCGATCGGTACGAGCGTGGGCGGCCGGACTATCCCGCGGCCGCGATCGATGCGATCGCCGACCGGTGCGGGCTCCGACCGGGACGGACGGTGCTCGACCTCGGTGCAGGCACCGGCAAGCTGACGCGGCTGCTTGTGCCGACCGGCGCGGCGGTGCTGGCGGTCGAGCCGGTGCCGGAGATGCGGGCCGAGCTCGCACGGCGGGTGCCCGGCGTCGCTGCGCTCGGTGGGACGGCCGAGCGGATCCCGCTCGCGGATCGCTACGTCGACGCAGTCGCGGTCGGTCAGGCGTTCCACTGGTTCGACGCGGATGCTGCGCTGCGCGAGATCCATCGCGTGCTGAAGCCGGGCGGTGGGATCGCGCTGATCTGGAACGCGCGCGACGAGCGAGACGCGCTCCAGGCGGCGCTGTCGGAGATCATCGACCCGCTCGAAGGCGACACGCCGCGGCGCAAACAGCGGAACTGGAAGACACTGCTCGCCGACAGCGGCGTCTTCGAGCGGACCGAGCGCTTGCTCTTCGAGCACGCGCAGCTGCTCGACGAGCAGGGCGTTGTCGACCGCGTCGTGTCGATCAGCTTCATCGCCGCTGCTCCGCCGGGCGTGCGAGCCGACGTCGAGGCGCGCGTGCGCGCACTCGTCGACGACACGGCGTCGCCGATCCGCCTGCCGTACATGACCGAGCTCTATCTCGGTTTTGCGAAGGCTTGACGAAGCCGTTTCGGGGAGTCTCCCCATTGCCCGGCTATGCAGGGATTCCGGGCGCAGTCCTGGTCATGACCCAGCTCTATCTCGGTTTTGCGAAGGCTTGACGAAGCCGTTTCGGGGAGTCTCCCCATTTCCCTGCTATGCAGGGATTCCGGGCGCAGTCCCTGGTCACGAGAGCCGCGCGACTAATTGACGGACGGGTCCTCGGGGATCCGTGCGACGAGCTCGTAGACGCCGCCCTTACGGCGGAGGACGTCTGCCCAGAGGTGGTCGGGTGACTCGGTAAATGGATCGTCCGGCTGTGCCGGCTCGAGGATCCAGTCCTCGCGGCCGAGCTCGTCCTCGAGCTGTCCCGAGCCCCAGCCGGCATAGCCGGCGAATACGCGCCGGCGCGTCGTTGCCGGCACGACGTCCTCCGGTTCGTCGAGCGCCGGGAAACCGAGCGCCCCGAAGAGCGGCACGGCGGCGTCGTCCGGATCGACGAACTCGCCGAGCACGAGCACCGCGTTCGGCTGCACCGGCCCGCCGAACCACACCGGCTCCTCGTCGTCGACGAGCGGCTCGAGCGACGGCACGAGCTCGGAGACGGGGCTCGGCGTCGGCCGGTTGAGCACGAGACCCGCCGCTCCTTCTTCCGAGTGCTCCGTTACCAGCACGACCGTGCGCCGGAAGTTCGGGTCGTGCAGCGACGGCGAGGCGATCAGGAGCTGGCCCTCGAGCGAGTCCATGCTCACATTGAAGCGATCTTCAGGCGCGCTGCGGAGCGAGCGCGACGAGCAGGCCGCCGTCGTCGTCGTAGGCGGGGAAGAAGTCCCCGTTCACAGGAATCTCCCGGCCCGAATGCGTCCGCAGGTGCAGCGGCTGGTTCAGCCGGCGAACGCCCCACTCGAGCGCGAGCTTCGCCGGATTGCTCTGATCGTCGAACCCGCTGAGGCCGAGGCCCTCGACGACATCCACGCCGAGCAGATCGCCCTCCTGGCGGCCGGTGAGCTCGAAGATGCCGCGGCCGATCGCGAGGATGCGCCCGTCCTTGTCGCAGACGACGAAGCCGGCGTCGGGCGCAGGGTAGTAGTCGTCCATCAGCTCGAAAAGGAAGCCGAAGCCGCAGTGGTGGCATGCCACCGGCTCGTCGTAGAGACCTTCTTTCCGGTCGATGTCAACCGACCGTTGCTTGCAGTTCGGGCAGATGAAGTACGGCACCGGGCAAGGCTAGCTGCGTGGGTGCGCGTCAACGCGCCGGACCCATGCGTGCAGCGGAGAGTCCGCAGCGATCGGCTGGTGCTCCACGAGAATGCGGTGAAAGAGCTCGTCGTCGTCCGGAGGCAAGCCGAGGACGGCGTATTTGAGGAACGGGAATGCCATCACGTCCGCCGCACCGAAGTCGCCGTAGAGGTAGTGGCGGCCGGAGAGCAAGGCGTCGAAGCGCGGCAATGCAGCGCGCATGCGCGCCGAGAGCTCCGCGATCCGGACCGCGTCGGACTGCGGCTGCTCGAGCTCAGCCGCGATGAGGTTCGGCGGTCGCTTCCAGACCAGATTGAACCAGTCGACGAAGGTGCGCACCTCGGCCGCGCGCGCGGGATCGCGCGCGTAGAGCGGCGGTTCGGGGACGCGCGCCTCGAGCCATTCGACGATCACCGGTGAGTCGCTGATGACCTCGTCGCCGTCGACGAGCACCGGGACGAGCGACTGCCCGCTGATGACCTCGACCGGCGAGCGATCGGCAGCATCGACGTCGATCCAGTCGATCTCGACACCCTTGTGGCCGGCCGCGAGCGCGACCCGCTCGACATTGGTCGAGAACGGGATCCGGTACCCGGCGAGCGCTATAGCCAGTCCTTGCGGCGGAAGTACAAGAGCTGGCCGAGCGTCGCGGCGATGATCACGCCCCAGGAGAAAGCGTAGCCCCAGTGCCAGCGCAGTTCCGGGATGTCGACGAAGTTCTGGCCGTACACGCCGACGATGAAGGTGGGGACGAGGAGCAGCGCCGCGACAACGGTGAGCCGTTTCATCACCTCGTTTTGGTCATTCGCGATCTTCGACTGCTGGTAGTCGCGTACGCTCGCAAGCAGATCGCGCGAGAACTCGAGGCCGTCGATCGCACGCTGAAGCTTGTCGTAGGCGCCGTTGAACGCGATCTCGACGTCGTGTGTGAAGACCTCTTCGCCCTCGTCTACCTCGACGACATCGTCGACCACGCGGCGCACGGCGTCCCGCATCGGCGTGAGCGTGCGCCGGATGTGCAGCAGGTCGTGCCGCAACTCCGAGATCCGCTGACGGGTAACCTCCGCCGGCTGGTCGTCGACTCGGTCTTCGAGCTCGTCGATCTCGCCGTCGACGTCGTCGACGAGGTCGAGGTAGGCCTCGGCAATGGCGTCCACGATCCGGTAGGCGATCATGCCCGTCGAGTCGGTCTCGCGAACGACGCTCCGGACGACGTCCATGTCGAACGGCGGGAAATTGCCAGCCGGAGTCTTGCGCACCGTGAGGATCGCCTCGCAGGTGATGACCAGGCCGACCTCCTGGTAGAAGATCGCGTCCTCGTCTGTCTTGGCACTGGCGGCGAGGAAGTTGCCGAAGACGTAGTCACCGTGGCCTTGCAGCGTCGGGCGCGGCTCGTCATCGTGCTCCGGCCGGTCGAGGAGCACCTCGAGCGCGGTCTCCTCGAGCGCACGCGGCGAGTGCAACTTCAGCTCCTCTTCAGTCGGGTCGAGGAGGTCGACCCAGTTCGCGGCCATACGGCCGCGGATTCGACGCTATCGCGCCGAGACCTCTGCCGGCTCAGCGTGAGGATCCGTCAACGTGGTCCCCTCGTGGCCTTCCTCCTCGGCGAGGAGACGCTCGGCGTCGAGCGCCGCCATACACCCGGAGCCTGCAGCCGTGATCGCCTGCCGGTAGACGTGGTCCTGCACGTCGCCGGCTGCGAAGACGCCGTGGACGTTCGTCGCAGTCGATCCGGGCGAGGTGAGGAGATAGCCGCCTTCGTCGTGGGCGAGCTGGTCGACGAACAGCTTTGTGTTCGGGTCGTGGCCGATCGCGACGAAAACGCCGTCGACGGGCTGCTCCCAGGACTCGCCGGTCTCGATGTTGCGCAGCCGAACGCCTTCCACCTTGCCGTCGCCGAGGATGTCGTCGACGACCGTGTTCGTCAGGAACTCGACCTTGGCGTTGGCACGGGCACGGTCGAGCATGATCTGCGAGGCTCGGAACTCGTCGCGGCGATGGACGACCGTCACCTTGGTCGCGAAGCGGGTGAGGAAGTTCGCCTCCTCCATCGCGGAGTCGCCGCCGCCGACCACGATCAGCTCCTTCTCCTTGAAGAAGGCGCCGTCACAGGTCGCGCACGCCGACACGCCGCGCCCCTGGAACTGCTGCTCGCCGGGCAGGCCGAGCCACCGCGCGTTGGCGCCCGTGGCGATGATCACGGTGCGTGCCAGGTACTCCTCCTTGTCGACCGTGATCTTGAACGGCCGCTCCGAGAAGTCGACGCTCGTGACGTCGTCGGTCACGAACTCGGTGCCGAAGCGCTCTGCCTGGCGGCGGAACTCGGCCATCATCTCCGGCCCCATCACGCCGTCGGCGTAGCCGGGGTAGTTCTCCACGTCACTCGTGATCATCAGCTGGCCGCCCCAGTTGAAGCCCTCGATGACGAGGGGGGCGAGGTTCGCGCGCGCCGCATAGAGCGCAGCGGTGTACCCGGCAGGGCCTCCGCCGATGATGATCAGGTCGCGAACGTCAGTCATTCAGTTTTTCCTTCCTCCGTACAGTCTCTACTGTCCTATTAAACGTTTCAGGTCGGCGGGACGTTCCCCATCCCGCCAGGGGCCCAGGACTAAGATCGCCCGCCTCGGGCAAGGAGCGACTAGTGGCCGGAGTGTCCTGGGATCAGCTGCGGGAGCTTGCCCGCTTCCGCTCTGAGAAAGGGTACGCCGTCAGCCTGTTCGTCGGATTCGACCCGAGCGAGGCGCCGACGCCGGCGGCGGCGGACACAAGGGTGCACGCGCAGCTCGACGAGGCCCACCGGCTCGCCGAGGAACGGCGCGCGTCGATGTCGCACGAGCAGCTCGTGGCAGTCCGGCACGATCTCGAGCGGATCCGCCGGTGGTTCGACGACGGCTTCGACCGTCACGGCACCCGAGGCGTGGCGGTCTTCGCCGCGTCGCTCGACAACTTCTGGAGCACCCTGCGGCTTCCGGAGCCGCTCGCCGACGAGGCGCACGTCGGGACGGAGCTCGCGCTCGCCCCGCTCGCCTCGCACGTGGGTCGCGACGGGGCGCTCGTCGCCGCCGTCGGCCGCGAGCGCGGACGGGTCTTCCGCCTCCGCGACGGCGTCCTCGTCGAGATCGCCGACCAGACGGACGACGTGCCGGGCCGGCACGATCAGGGCGGCTGGTCGCAGGCGCGCTACGAACGGCACATCGACGAGCTTGTCGAGCGGCACCTGCGTGTCGTGGCGGACACGCTCGAGCGCGGCGTTCGACGACTGCGCGTCGGGCCGCTCGTGCTCGTCGGCACGGAGGACGTCCGCTCGGAGTTCGAGTCGCTGCTCTCGAAGGAGGCGCGGGCGCGTATCGCAGGCTGGACGACTGCCGAGGCGCACGCGGATGCCGCGCAACTGCTCGACGCTGTTCGCCCCGTGCTCGACGAGTGGTGCCGGCAGCGCGAGCAGGAGCTGCTCGAGCGGTGGCGCGACGAGGCCGGCCGGAACGGACGAGCAACGAGCGGCTGGGACTCGACGCTCGAAGCGGCCTCCGACGGACGTGTCGAACTGCTCCTCGTCCAGAGCGGCGTCGACCAGAAGGCGTACCAGTGCCCGGAATGCGGTCGCGCGCAGCTCACGAACGGCCGTTGCCCGATCGACGGCACCTCGCTCGAGCGCCGGGACGACGGCCTCGACTTGGCGGTGCACAAGACACTGGCGCACGGCGGGACCGTCCACGTGGTGCGCGACCGTGACGACCTGCGGCCGGTCGGAGGAATGGGCGCGTTGTTGCGCTTTTAGCTAAGCCGCGTCAAGTGCGCGCGGCAGCGCAGGCGGTTCCGATACGACGAGCTCCTCCGCCTCTTGCTCGCTCGCCTGCTCGAGCTTCACCTCGAACTTGTCGAGGCGCTTCTCGGCGCCCGCGAACTTGCTCTGCGCGTTCGACAGGTGCTTGCCGACGAGGTCGAAGTCCTCGCGGAAGCGGTCGTAGTCGTTCGCGAGGTCGGCGCAATAGTCCATGACGGCCTGCGCGTTTCGCTCGATCTGCATTCCCTTGAGCCCGAACGCGATCACCTGCAGGTACGCGGTGAACGTCGTCGCGGAGACGGGGAACACGCGCTTCTCGTGCGCGTACTGGAGCAGCGCCCCGGTCTTGCCGGAGACGAGCTCGTAGTAGATCGCCTCCGCCGGCAGGTACATGAACGCCCAGTCGTACGTTCCATCGCCCGGGCGGATGTACTTGCCCGCGATCGCGTCGATGTGACCCTTGACGTCGCGGCCGAACATCTTCGCGGCGAGCTCCTGCTCGGCGTCGGTGTCCGCCGACGCCATCCGCTCGAAGTTGTCGAGTGGGAACTTCGCGTCGATGGGGACGAGCTGCTCGCCGACGTGGATCACGGCATCGACACGCTCGCCGGTCGAGAACGTGTATTGCACGTCGTACGCGTCGGGCGGCAGCCGGTCGCGCAGGAGGTTCTCGAGCAGCAGCTCGCCGAAGCCGCCGCGTGCCTTGGGCGGCCGGAGCGCGTGCTCGAGGCGGCCGAGCTCCTTCGCGCGTTCGTTGATCTCGGCCGTCGCCTTCGTCATCTCGCCGAGCCGTTCGTGGATCTGGGTCGTCGTCTGCTGCGCGTTTGCGAGGCGCCGGTCGACCTTCGTGTCCAACTCGGAGAGCCGCCGGTCCATCGTCTCGACGACGGCCTGCAGCCGCCGGTCGACATCGGCGTTCCGCGCGGTGAGCTCGGACGCAGCCTGTTCGCGGAGCGCGCCGAGCTCTCCGCGGAGCAGCCGCGGGAGCAGCAATGCCGCCGCGGTGACGGCGAGCACGACGACGATGAGGACTCCGACGACCATAGGGCCGACGAACGGTAGAGCGGCCGTCGGACGGAGCATTTCGGCAAAAGAAATAGAGATGCCCGCGCCGGGGCAGGCGGTCCGACCCGGGCATCTCGCTTCGCGCCGCCGGGGCCTTCGGGCAACGCGAACCTTTTCGGTCTCGCACCTTCGCATGGAGCCTGTTGCGATGGCGTTAAGGCTTGTTCCGACGCGACTGAGGGGCCAGGGTGGTATGGCCTCTCAGTCGGCGGGCCAGGAGGCAAGATCGCGGCCCTGCTTGGCGTCTGGCGGGTCGGAGAGAGAGATGCGACCGCTCAGATCCTCGAATCGTTGGCGACGAGGCGCATCTTGTCGATGACACGCATGGATCAACTTCCGGTCGCGACGGCGCCCCTCGGTTCCCTTAAAAGGAAAACGCCAGATCCAACGAACCCGTGAGTCCATCGGATCTGGCTCGCGCACAGTAATACGACGCGGCTCGGGGGGTCAAGCATGAAAAGGCCGCTATTTGCACACACAGAAACTTCTTAGGAACCCGCTGCTACCTTTGGCCGCCGATGGCGAAGGCATCCGCACGACGCAAGGCCGGGCTCGGCCCGCCGCCTTCGCGCAAGCCGGCGCCACCCGTGCGCTCGAAGGGGTCGAGGGCTCCTCGGCAACTCGAAAGGCGCACGTGGCTGATCGGCGGGCTCGTCACGGTCGTCGTCGTACTCGCGATCGTCCTGGGCATCGTCCTGACCGGCGGCGGCAACAAGTCGGCGGCGACGAGCTCCAAAGTGATTCCGTGGGCGAGCATCCCGGGCCTGCAGACCGGCGCGCCGCCGTGGAACAACAGCTCCGCCGTCCTCCCCGACCGCCTGCAGCTCCTCGGCCTGTCTGCGCTCGGACAGGAAGGCACGGCCATCCACATCCACCAGCACCTCAACATCTACGTCAACGGCAAGAAGGTGCAGGTGCCGGCGCTCGTCGGCATCGACACGACCTCGGGCTTCCTCACCGAGCTGCATACGCACGACACGACCGGGGTCCTCCACGTCGAGTCGGCCTCAAAGCGGGACTACGTCCTCGGCCAGTTCTTCGGCGAGTGGGGCGTGAAGCTGACGCCGAGCTGCCTCGGGACGTACTGCGGGAACCTGAAGTGGTGGGTCAACGGCAAGCGCATGGTCGGCAACCCGGCCCAGCTCATTCTCAAGGCACACCAGGAGATCGTGATCGCCACGGGCAAGGCGCCGTCGCCGGTCCCCGCGTCGTACAAGTTCCCGGCCGGTCTCTAAGCAGCCCGCTACGCTCACCCCCGCCGGGGTGGCGAAACTGGTCAGACGCGCCCGACTTAAAATCGGGTGACCCTCCGGGTCATGCGGGTTCAAGTCCCGCCCCCGGCACTGCCTGCTTCATCCCGTCTTAACGTTGGAGCCGAGACGGCCCCACGGCTTGCGGAGTGAACCCGCTCTTGACGGGTCCGCCTCCGCCGTTCGTCTCGGCCACGCCACCGAGTGGGGCGGCGGTGGGCAGAACTCCAAGCCCGGCGGGGACCCGCTGAACCAAAGCGAAAACGGGTTCACGCTGCACTTCCACGGGAGCGGTTCCGCCGGAAGCGTCGACATCCACCTCGATGCGCACTCGACGACGAACAACAGCGGTACTCCGACGAATAACTTCACCAACGTCACGGTCACCTGCTCGTAGCGTCAGTTTGGTCGGCCCCGGCGGTATGGCCGGGGCCGACCGCTCAGGCCTCGGCAGGCAGGATCGCTCCCGGGTCCCGCTCCGTCGCTTCGCGCTCGCCGGCGACGTAGAGATCGAAGTAGAGGTACGTGTTCGCGATCGCGACGAGCGGAAGGACGATCGCGTAGACGACGCCCGACACGAGATTGACGAAGTTGAACGACGCGCTCGTGACGAAGAGGAGGATCGTCCCGGTCAAAGGCCCGAGCAGAAGCCCGATGGTGCTCGCGAAGAGCGTGAGCGAGCCGGCGCGCCACCAGTTGCCACGGACGAGCTGTGTGCTGCGCCGAAGCGCAGGGCGCGCGGGCAATCCTTCGAGCGCGATCACCTGTGTCGTTTGCGTCCAGCGGACGAGGAGCCACGCGGCAAGGACGACGCCGATCGCGGTGAGGGAGCACAACGCGAGCACGACGCCGATGAACGCCGTTGCGCCGACGATCGACCCAACCTTCGGACGTGCGAGCCTGTACGCGCCGAGTGCAGTCACCGGACGGCCTTCGTCAAGCTCGACCATCGCGAGCGCCGTCGCCGCCTCGACGATGACGAAGCCGAGCAGCGTGAACAGAACGCCGAGCGCAAAGGCGGGCCCGTCCACGGCCACGTTTGTCCGCCCGACCGTTTCGACGAGGGGTGCGAGCCACCCGACACGGAACAGCAGGTACTGCACCCCGGTGATCACGACCGCGAGCGGGAAGAACAGCAGCCCGATCCCGACGAAGAGCCGGAAATGCGCTCTGTACATTCGGCACGCCGAGGTCACGATCGCGCCCCAGCTCCGTCGCCTGCGGACTCGCAAGGGCGCCGATGGATGCCAGCGCGTGCGCGAGCACAACCAGAGCACGAGGATCAAGAGTCCCGCGAGCGCGAACAGGAGCGGCGAGGGATTGCCGACGAGGATGGTCAGGACGCTCGAGCCGGCGGCGACGGCGCCGCAGAAGAAAGCTGTCGCCGTCTGTCCGATCGACGAGCCCGTCGGAACGACGAAGCTGCGGTCGCGCCAGGTGTCGTTCGCCCACGTGATCGGCTTCGCCCACTGCGACTTCGTATTCGGCCCGGTCGGACCGTTGTAGAAGCCACGGTGCTGCTCGCCCCAGCGGCCCTCGTACCCGAGCCACTGGAACGCGCGAAGGTACGCCGCCTTCGTCGTCGGGACGAGCGACACGGCGGGGTGCAGCTCGCGCGACGGCCCGACCGTGTCGTCGCAGCCCACGCCCTCCGCAGCGCTGCGGCCGAGGAAGAGCTCGGAGGAGAAGTAGTTCGCGTGTGAGCCGAGTGCCGAATAGACGACCGGATGCGTCCCTTCGCGCTCGAGCTTCGCATCGCCCCAATGTGCGCTCTCCGCGCTCTCATGCTGGCTGTACCCGACGAGGGCCGGCTGCTTCCTCAACGCGGCTGCCGGGTTCGCGGCGTCGAAGTCGAGCTGGATCATCTCCCAGTCACCTTCGTGCTTGTCGTTGAAGTCGTTGAAGACGTAGAAGAACCAGTACTGCAAGGCGAGCTGCCCGCCCTGCGCGACGATGTGCGCATAGACGCGCGGCATCGCTCGACGCGTGAGCCGGTGCGACCAGTCGTCGTACGTACAGCCTGGTTCGAGCGCGTCGCCGGGGAAGTCGAGGTGGTACTCGAACAGTCCGGCCGAGAGATCGTCTGCCGTCGGAGCGATCTTGACGATGTTGTTCTTGTCCCACGGTCCGCGGAGCGCGACATCCGGATTACCGAGAACGAGGTCGACGTCAGTTGGCTCGAACGCCTCCCCACGGGAGCACGGCTCCTGCTGTGCGACCAGCCGGACGACAGGCGAGTAACGCTGTGCAAGCGTGAGCGCGGGTGACCCGGCCGCGGGGGCGGGGAACGCAGCAAAAAGCGCCGACGCGGCGACGACGGCGATGCACGCCAGCTCCCGGTCCCATCTAGTCGATCCGACAGCCGAACCGTATCCCTCACAATCCCGGATGTGGAATCGACTCTGGTCTTTGCCGCGGAGCTCGAGCGCCGCGATGCTGAGCTGGCGCGCTCGCTCGCAGACGTCGAGCGCACGCAGGCCGACGTCGAGGAGCTGCGAACGCACGCGAACACAACGCGTTCGTTTCTCGACGCGCTCCCCGACCTCGTCGCGCGGCGCGAGGGTGACCTGGGTGCGGCCGCCGCGGCGCATGCCGACGGGGAGGCAAGGGTGGCAGCTGCGGACGAGGCGCTTGCGCGTACGCGCAAGGACGACCAGCGCCTCGAGGCGGAACGGCAGCGGCAGCAGGCGCTCGATGCAATGAGCGATGCCGGCCGGTGGCTCGACGAGGCACGCGCGGCGCTCGAAGCAACCCGAACCGAGGCCGAGCAGCACCGCGCCGATGCAGACCGCCTTGCCGCGCGCGCCGGCGAGCTCGCGTCGGGCGTCCGGGACGTCCCGCCGCCCGGCGACGGCCTCGCCGGCGCGCTCGAGTGGGCGTCACGCGCGCGCGGAGCGCTCCTGCTCGAGCACTCGAAGCTCGTCGGCGAGCGCGAAGCGGTCATTCGGGAGGCGAACGAGCTGACTGCGAGCATCCTCGGCGAGCCGCTCGTCTCGTCGGCGGTGGCCGGCCTCAGGGACAGGCTGGCCCTCGCCGTCGGCGAACCTTCGGCCTAGACTGCGTCGGCCTTGGCTCACGTGGAGGTATCTCCCGCCGAGCAGCCCCTCGAATGGGACTCGCCGCTCTTTCTCATGGCGCGCGCGCAGTTCGAGCAGGCGCTCCCGTACGCGGACGTCTCTCCGCTCGTCGCCGAACGCCTGAACTTCCCAGAGCGCGCGGTCATCGTCGCGGTGCCGCTGCGGCGCGACGACGGCACGATCAAGGTCTTCGCCGGCTACCGCGTGCAGCACTCGACGGTGCTCGGCCCAACGAAGGGTGGCATCCGGTACGACCCGGAAGTGTCGCTCGGCGAGTGCGCCGCGCTCGCGACCTGGATGACATGGAAGTGCGCGCTGCTGCGGCTGCCGTACGGCGGCGCAAAAGGCGGCATCCGCTGCGAACCGCGCTCGTTCTCGCTGCGTGAACTCGAGCGGCTGACGCGGCGTTTCACATCGGAGCTCGTCCGGGAGATCGGGCCTCAGACCGACATTCCCGCGCCTGACATGGCGACGAACGAGCAGACGATGGCGTGGATGATGGACACCTACTCCATGCTGCAGGGGCACGCGGTCCCGGAGGTCGTGACCGGCAAGCCGATCTCTGTCGGCGGATCGATCTTCCGGCGCGAGGCGACCGGCGCCGGTGTCGTCATGACCGCAGAGCGCGCGTGCCAGCGCCTTGACATGCCGCTCCCGCATCAGCGCTGCGTCGTGCAGGGCTTCGGCAACGTCGGCGGGGTCGCCGCGACCGAGCTGCACGAGAAGGGCGCGACCGTGATAGCGGTCTCTGACATCTCCGGCGGCGTGCATGCGCCCGACGGGCTGAACATCCCGGAGCTACACGCGTACGTCGCCGAGCGCGGCTCGCTCGAGGGGTACGACAAGTGCATTCGCATCACGAACGAAGAGCTGCTCGAGCTGAAATGCGACGTGCTCTTCGTCTGCGCGCGCGAGGATCAGCTGACTCGCGAGAATGCCGACCGAGTACAGGCAACGGTCATCGTCGAGGGTGCGAACGGACCGACGACCATCGAGGCCGACGCGATCTTCTCCGCGCGCGGCATTCCGGTCGTCCCCGACATCCTCGCGAACGCGGGCGGCGTCACGGTCTCCTACTTCGAGTGGGTGCAGGACCTCGGCCGTCTCTTCTGGGACCGAGACGAGATTCGTGGCCGACTCGCCGACAAGATGATGGACGCGTTCGACCGCGTGTGGAACGTCTCGGACGAGAAGCGCATCACGCTTCGCCAGGCGGCGATGGTCGCGGCGATCCGCGAGGTTGGCGGCGCGCTCGAGACACGGGGGATCTACCCGTGAACCTGCACCAGACGATCCGCGACGCGATGGTGCCGGAGCCGACGACGTTGCGGGTCAGTGACAGCGCGCAGGCCGTAGGCGCCTGCTTCGCGGAGCGGGAGGACGTCCGCGCAGTGTTCGTCGTCGAAGACGACGGCCGGCTGGCCGGGGTGATCACGCGCAAGACGCTCGTGCGTGAGGTCGTCGCCGCGGGCCGCCCGCCGGCCGAGGTGCAGCTGCGCGAGATCGCAGAGCCGCCGCGCTTCACGCTCTCCGCCGATCTGCCGCTCGACGCGGGCTTCCACCAGCTCGAGGAGCACGACTTCGAGCGCGTCCCGGTCGTCGAGACGGACGGCAGGCTCGTCGGCGTCCTCTCCCGCGCCGTGCTGCAGCGCCGCCTCGCCGAGGATGAGCCGCCGGAGCCCGACTCGGATCCCGGGTCCGTCGTTCTTTAGCCCGAGGCTTCTGCGACCGAGTGCGGGAAGCGCGCGTCCGCGTGTGCGACGGCGCCCGCCGGCACCTGCCACGGCACGACGCGCACGGTGAAGACGCCGGCTTGCACAGCGGGGTCGGTCTGGCTCCACGCTCGTGCATCGTCCGGCGGAAGCGTCGTGAGGCAGAGCCCTCGCAGCGCCGCCCCGTCGCGCGCCGGTCCCGCGCCGATCATATGACCCGCGTCG
This sequence comes from Gaiellaceae bacterium, assembly GCA_036496545.1. Taxonomy (GTDB): domain Bacteria; phylum Actinomycetota; class Thermoleophilia; order Gaiellales; family Gaiellaceae; genus Palsa-739. The sequence goes on from DASXKX010000003.1 coordinate 236,284, forward strand.
TGGCCGGCAGCGAGGTGCGCGAGGTGCGCATCGAACACGCGCACGCTCGTCACCTCGTCGAGCTTCGGCGCAGCGGGATTCGTCTCGAGCAGGACGAGACTGAAGTGGTCGAACTCCATGCGGCGATCGTACGCGTCAGCAGCACGTGTACGCGCCCGGCGGAGCGTCGCCTTCAGCCGGCTCAGGCAGCTCCGCCGCGGCGAGCGCGATGCCGTCGAGGATGTCACGCTCGCTCACCTCGATCGCGTCGAGGCCGAAAGTGTCGAGCACCGCGAGCAGGATCACCGCGCCCGCCACGATCACCGGGGCTCGTTCCGGATCGAGTGCCGGCAGCTCGCGCCGTTCGGCGAGCGGGAGCGCGGCGAGGCGCTCGAGCTGCGCGGCCGCTCCCTGGTGCGTGAGTCGGTGCCCGTCCACGCGCTCGCCTTCGTAGCGCTCGAGGCCGAGATCGAGCGCGGCGAGCGTCGTCACCGTTCCCGCGACGCCGACGGCGCGCGCAGCGTGCACGTGCGCATGCGCGGCGAGCACCTCGCGCGCCGCGCGGCGGCACGCCTCGAGCTCGTCGCGGCTCGGCGGCTCCGTGTGCACGAAGCGCTCCGTGTAGCGAACGGAGCCCATGTCGAGGCTCACATGGAAGTCGTCGGCGATCAGCTCGGTCGAGCCGCCGCCGATGTCGAGCACGAGCGTCCCCGGCTGCGGCTCGACGCCGCGCCGCGTGAGCTGCGCTTCCTCGTCGCCGCTCACGAGCCGCGTCGCAAAGCCGTAGCTCCACTCGATCTCGCCGAGGAAGGCCTCGCCGTTCTCCGCATCGCGGACGGCGCTTGTCGCCACGAGGAGTGTGCGTTCTGCGCCGAGGCGTTCCAGCGTGCGGCGGTAGTCGGAGAGCACGTTGCGCACGCGGGCGATCGGGAGAGGAAGGAGGCGCTTGCGCGCGTCGACGTCTTCGCCGAGGCGCGTGACGTGCGACTCACGGTGCACCTCCGCGACGCGACCGTCGTCGACGTCTGCGACGAGCAGGCGTGTCGTGTTCGTGCCGAGATCGACTGCGGCGACTCTCACTTCCGCGGATAGAGCGCAGTGAAGCGCGTGACCGTGCCGGTCGCCTCGTCGAGCGCCGAGCGCAGGACAGCGAGGCGTCCGAGCGAACGGCGCAGCCGTCCGACCGAGGCGGTCAGCTCCTCGGACTGTGTCGCATGGTCCGCGGCTTGGGCGGTGCGCTCGCCGGCGTCTGCGAGGGAGTCGAGCTCGCGCCCGAGTTGCCGGCGGAACCGCTTGAAGTCGCGCCAGGCCCGGAGCGCGCGGACGACGACGACCGCCGCTGCAGCGACGATCGCGAGCCCCCCCGCGATCAGCGCGGCATAGACGGCCCAGTCCACGGGCGCCACTGTAAACCGCTTCGTGTGCGGGTCGCAGGCGATGCGTGACGGCGTGCGCGCCGCGTTCGTCGATTTCGATCGGGGAGCATGCGTCGCTGCCGCGCGAGAGCGCGCGCGCTATCCCACCGATCTCTGGGGCTGACCGGGGGGAGCCTCCTGGCCGCGCTGGCGTTGCTGACGGCAGCACTGATTCGCCAGTTAATGACCCTCACGAACACGCATATCGGCGGCTGAGCCGCCGTCACCAGGGTGCTACAATCGCCACCGCGACGCGGGGTGGAGCAGCCAGGTAGCTCGCCGGGCTCATAACCCGGAGGTCGCGGGTTCAAATCCCGCCCCCGCTACTGGAAGAGCCCCGGAGACGGGGCTTTTCTGATGCCCGCGCAGAGAGCGGCGTCAGAGCCTTTGCCCGAGCCTGGGCGGACGTCGCGAGGATTCCGCAAACGAGGAGAGGACGACCCGATGTCGGCAGCCAAGCGCCAGACCATGAGCAAGATGAACCGCGAGCGCGAGCTGAAGGAAAAGCGCGCCTTGAAGCAGGAAAAGAAAGCGCAGAAGAAGCTGGCCGCGGAAATGGCCGCCGCGATCGACGCCGAGGCTTCGTCCGCGAATTCGTCGGCGTAGCCGGCCGGACTCCCGTCTCCGTTGTAAGGGGGCGCGTACGGCTCTATCTGTCCGAACATGCGGGTGATGCAGTTCCGAACACGCTGGTGCATCTGTATGTCAACGACATCGATGCCGTGTCGAGGGAGTTCGGGGTTGACGTGGACGACGAGGGCCTTGCGGGGCGTGAGTGTGCTCTCGTAGATTCCGATGAAAAGCCGGCTACGAGTAGCGACCCGCCGCTCCTAGCGAGTTCATGGGACAATGGCGAGGACTCGCCCCGGCCAACGCCTTCGCAGCCGAGCGACTTCCCTCTAGAGCACGTCCCTATCGGCATCGAATCCCTGCAGTGACACCTCGCTAAAAGGCAGATCGAAGGCGATCGCCTGCTGCTGCATGAGTGACAGGACTTCGTAGTACGCCATTTGACGGCCCTGCTGGAACACGCGATCTTCGTCGGCCGCCGACGCAGCATCCTCTTTTGCCGCCTCGCCCGCTTCCCGAATGAGATGCCCCAGGTCGGCGAGATAGGCCGCGTGAATATCGCTCATCCCGATGAGCGTACCGCCCGACGTTTTCAGGGGACGTTCGCAGTACCGATCTCGGCTACGCGTACGAGGTACAGCCCAAGTCACTCGTTGTCAGTCAGTCGTTGGGCAGGTTCGCGGCCGGGACGAACATGAGGCGGCCTGGCCGCTGCGGGTCGTAGCCGTGGTAGTAGGCGACAAACAGCCCCGCCGTGGTCAGGAGCGCCTGGAGCGGGCCGGCTTGCCCAGGGAGGTCGACGATGTGGTCGGCGCCGCTGCCGAGCTGCAGCAGGTGGAGCTCGACGCCGCTCGAATAGACGGCGTAGTCGGCTCCGATCGTGAGGAGGCGCGGGACTCCGGACGCGTGCGCGAGCGGGAGTTGGTAGCGGAGTGTGCCGCCGTCTGCCGTGTAGACGCGGAGTGCGGTGCCGGCGGCGACGCCGACAAGGTCGCCGCCGATGCGCGTTGTCCCTGGGGACGTGACGCGCGACAGCACCGTGCCATCTGCGTTCAGTACTGCGAAGCCGGCGTCGGTGCGCACAACGATCCGGCTGCCGTCCGCGTCGACCAGGCCGGTTGCGTCGGGCGGGAGCGGAATGAGGACCGCGTGCGGGACGGGACCATCGACGATCCGCCACAGCTGCCGGGTGTTGTCGCTGGTCCAGGTCTCAAACAGGATCAGCGAGCCGCTGCCGACGAGCGGGCCGATGCTGGATCGCCAGCCGATGTCGGCGGCCTCCTCACCCGAAGTCCAACTGGCGATCACCGGCGCTTCTGTCGTGCCGGGGCGGGCGACGGCCAAGGTGTCGTTCCCGTTGAGGTCGGACTGCGAGACCCACGCGTCAAGGTTCGAGCTGGCCGCGCCCGAGTCCGCATCAAAATCCTGGCAGGGGGTGCCGGTCGTCACGGTGCCTGCCACCGAGGGCGTCCAAACGTTGAACCTCTCCGACACGGTCTCCGCGTCGGCGTCGCAGGTCAGCTCTGTCTCGTAGACGACGCTGTCCGGCGTTCCGGCGCGGACGATCTGGTAGGCAAGATCGTCGAGCTTCAGCTCGGCCGTCGAGGTAAGTGTGACCGTGGTCACGGTTGTCGGCGGAACGGCCGGAACCGACCCGGACGCCCAATCGAAGTCGGTGTATCCGAGACCGGTGGGAAACTCGTCGGTCAGCTGGTGCACGCCGCCGGACGCCGCTGCGACCCAGACGTCCTCACCTATCCCGAACGGAACGGGGCGGCGCGTGTACCCGATCGCGGAGCCGTCCGGAGACCAGCGCGCTTTGCCGCCGTCCGTGTCGGCGATCCTTGTGTTCGTGTGCGTCACGACGTTCACGACGCGGACGTCGCTACGGAAAGGGCGGCGGATGAACTCCGCGTAGAGGAGCCGGCGCCCGTCGCGCGCCCATTGTGGCCCGCTGTCCGCGTTCCTCGCGACCACGTGTGCCCGCCCTCCGGCGGCGGGCATCAGCTCGAGCTTGGTGCCGGAGAGAAACCCGACCTGTTTGCCGTTCGGCGACCACGCCGGGAACTGCGCTGCCGTCGAGAGAACCCTGAAGGTTCGACCGGCCGCTTCGGCGATAACGAGACGGTGGTTCACGTCGACGGCTGCAAGCCTGCGCCCGTCCGGCGACCAGGCGAGACCCACGGCGTCGCTGCCGAGAGAGATGCGCGTCCGACGGGACGACGCGAAGTCGAACACGCACAGTCCGCCGCAGCCACCCCAAGCGAGCCGCTTCCCGTCCGGCGACCACGGATTCGGATCGCCAAGGCTCGGGTCGAAGCCGCTTCCGAGCACACGGGGCGCCGAGCCGTCGGCCCGCACGACCACGACCTGACCTGACAGGCCGGTCTCTCGCACAACCGCAGATCCATCTCGACCGCAGGCGCGTCCACCGGACACGGCGTTTTCGTCGCTCTAGTCCCGCTGTTCCCTCAGCCACGCAACGGCAGCCTCACGCGACGTGAAGATGCGGCGGCGTGATCGCGATCCGCCGAGATGAGCAACGATCTGGCGCTCGCGTGCGTGTGTCTCCGGGTCGAGTGCGATGATCGCGACGGCCCTCGGCGATGCATTCCATTCGCGCTCGATAACGTCGATGGCGGTCTGCTCGAGCTCTATGTCTGAAAGTCCCGACAGGTCGAGAGAGGAATTCTCGAAGAGGATCAGCATGCCGCCGCGATAGCGCGGGTGCCCCATGAGCTCGGCGTTGAACTGCCGCAGTGTTCTGAGGTCGGCCGCACCGCGCTGCGTAATCGTCACGTCCTGGGGGTCGCCGCCGAATTCGATCGCGTATTCCACTGCGAACACGATACGCGGAGTCTGCGTTCACGCGGCTCGGGTGTCCGCCGTGTCGGCGTGTCGGGTCACCGCTGCTCGCCGAGATCGTGCGATCAAGGTGAAGACCGGTCCCTGCGACGGGAGGACGATCACCGAATGCCCGAGGGGCTTTCGGCGACTGAGGTCGGAAAGGAGATCCACGAGCACGCGGAACACGCCGCGGGACATGTGGAGGGCGCGATCAGCCGTCACGGCAAGCTGATCTCGATCGTCGAGGCGGTGCTGCTCTCAATCGTGACGATCACAGCCGCCTGGTCGGGTTACGCGGCCGCGAAGTGGAACACGGAGTCGTCGCTCAATCTCGCGCAGGCGTCCGCATTCCACACGAAGGCGAACCAGGCATACCTCCAGTCGTTGACATTGCGCTCGCAAGATGCGTCGAACTTCAATGCCTGGTTCTACGCATACCTCGCAGGCAACGAGCAGGGTGAGCGCACTGCCGAAAAGCGGTTCCGACAGCAATACGACGTCGCATTCCGGGCCTGGCTTGCGACGAAGCCGTTTACGAACCCAAACGCGCCAAAGGGCCCGCAATACATGCCGCAGTACGTTCCCACCGGGCTGGCGCAGTCGAAGACTCTGAGTGTGCAAGCGGACGCGCACGCCTCGGTCGGAGAGCACGCTGCTTCGGTTTCTGACCGCTACATCCGCGTGACGGTCATCCTCGCGAGCGTGCTGTTCCTCGTCGGCCTCAGCAGCCACTTCCCGCTCGCGGGCGTCCGTTGGGGCCTCGTCGGAGTCGGAGCTTGCTTGCTCATCTTTGCCGGGGTTGAGATCCTGCAGCCCCCAGGGCCACCCGTGTAACAGGCCCCGGCAGATGGGCAAAGGGATGGTAGAAGGCGTCGAGCGCGTGCTCGCGCGCGACGGTGAAGTGGAGCGTCTGCTCGGTCGAGGCGTGGAAGATCTCGACGCTTGTGCTGTCGTCGTCGGCGCTCCAGTAGAGCGTTACCTCGATGCCGCCGCTGACGCGGTGAGCAAGCTCGCGTAGCGAGCTGTCGTTGCTGAATTCGTCCGTCATCTCTCTTCCCTTTCGCAAGCGCCTGAGGAGAGGGCGCTCGAGCTCGGCTGCCCTCTCCTCGGTTGACCTTGTCTAGTAGCCGTAGCCGTTCCCGTACCCGTTGCCGCCTGCCGCCGGGCTGTCGTGCCCGACCTTGCTGCCTGCAGCCGAGAGCGCATACCACTTGCCGCCGAAGACGTTGAGTGCCTCGCCGTTCGTGTCGCCTTTCCGCACGTCCTTCGCGAAGGTGTAGAGCGGGTGATGGTTGTAGGTGACCTGCAGGCGACCGTCTGAGCGCTTCGTCGTGCCGAGCAGCTTCGATTTCGCGCCCGCACCTGCGAGCGGCTTGCCGGACGCGATGAGCGGCGGCCAGAACCCGGCGCATGCTCCGCTGCAGGTGCTCTTCCCGCGTGTGTCTTTTGCGAAGAGATAGAGCGTGTGCCCGCGGCCGTCGACGAGGATGCGGCCGATGCCGGTGCTCGCGACCGAGACCTTGGCGGCGGCGTTCGTCGACGTGCTCGCTGCCGAGGCCACGGCGGTACCGATCCCGAGCGACAGGGCTGCGGCGATTATGCCTAGGCTGAAACGCAGGTTCTTCATACGGTGCTCCTTTGTCGTGACCGCGACCCAGGGGCCGCGCATTGGTTGCTGTCACGAAGCAAGGACTCCGAGCGGCCGCGAATATTCCGGCGCGATGGAATTCCGGCGGCAGCGTCTCCGTTTGCAGCCAAGTGAACGTGGAGCGGCGAGCCCTCATCGGGCCGGCTCCTGGCGAGGGCCGTAACGCGGGACGTCTGCTCGATTCGGGCCGGCTAGGCGACCACTTCGACCGCCTCTACCGCGCGGCCTGGGCGCTCTGCGGCTCGCGTGAGGACGCCGAGGACCTCGTACAGGAAACGTACGCGCGCCTGCTCGCGCGGCCGCGCGTTCTTCGCAACGAGGACGACCTCGGTTATCTGTTGCGGGCGCTACGCAACACGTTTCTCAACCACAGGCGGACGGAGAGTCGCCGGCTCCGCCCGGCGCCGCTGCCCGACCAGCTCGACCTCGTCCCCGACGTCCACGCGCGGCAGCCGGAGACTGCGCTCGAGGCGGCCGAGCTGTTTGCCGCCGTGTCGGGGCTTCCGGATGACTTTCGCGACGTTCTCGTCGCCGTCGACGTCGTCGGCCTCTCGTACAAGGAGGCTGCGCGCGCGTTGCGGATTCGCGAAGGGACGGTGATGAGCCGCCTCTATCGTGCGCGACAGCAGGTCGTGCGCATGGTCGGCGATCGAGCCGACTGACCTTGGCTCAGCCGTGCGTCACGGCTCCGACGAGCACCTTCTCGCCGGACGAGCTCTGGTCACCGTCTGCCTGCTCGCGGGTCACGGTCAGAGTCGTGAATTGCGTGGGTGCGACGCCGGCCCAGAGCGTGACGTTGCGCCCGTCGTTGAATGTCCCGATCGGGACGAGCACGCCGGCATCGTTCCGGAGCCAGGCCTCGTAGAAGGCTCCGTTGGCAAGGCGAGGTAGCCCTGCCGCATTGAGCTTGACCTGCCATCCCGACGGCCGCCTCGTGAGCGTCGCCTTACCGTGGGCTTCCGGCGCGAGGCTCGTCGGGGCGAGCGCCGCACGGAAGGCGGAACCGGAGCCGCCCGAGCTGAGAGCGACCGCGCCGATCGCGGCGGCTGCGACGACCGCCGCGGTTGCCCCCGCGATCGCGAGGCGGCGGGGCGCGCTGGTCGTCCGCGGTTGGCGTTGCGCTTCGAGCCGCTGCCGCAGCCCCGCCGGGGCCTCGACCTCGGCGACGACGCTGCGCGTGAGGGCAACCGCCTCCTGCTGCTCGGCGAGCAGCTCGCCCAGCTCCGCCGAGGCTGCAACACGAGCCTCGAGCTGCGACCTGCGCTCCTGCGAAAGCGAGCCGTCAGCGAGCGCTGCGAGCTCGAACGGCTCGTCATCGGATGCGTTGTCAGATCGACGACGTCTCATCGGCATTGCACCAACAAAGCGTAACCAAGTGCGCACAACCTAAGAGACACCACTCGGCCGAATTTCTTCCCGTCGGAATAGACGACGTGCGCCGGTGTCTTACCACCCGACACGTATCTCCTCCGAAAGGACGACAGGTGAAGAATCGCGTTCATTTCAGGCTGGCCGCCTCGGCGGCCGCGATCGTTGGAGCCCTGGCGGTCGCCGGCACTGCGGCCGCGCGCGAAGAGCGTCACTACGCCTCTTCGCACACACACAGGCACCTCTTCGAACGGCCGAGGTTGCGACACCGTCGACTCGTCATCGTTGGGACGGACGCGAGCGACAAAATCGCGCTTCGGCTGGCGGCGGGCCGCAGTGATGTGCTCGAGGTCGACGTCGGCGATGACGGCTCGGCGGACTTCAGGTTCCATCTTCAGCCGGTCGACGCGATCACGGTCGACGCCGGCGCCGGCGACGACCTCGTGCGGATCGACGAGTCGAACGGCGCGTTCACGAACAGCATCCCGACGACTATTGCGGGCGGCGACGGGAACGACACGCTGCTCGGCGGATCCGGCCGGGAGCTGTTCATCGGCGGGTCCGGCAACGACACGGTCGACGGCAATGGTGGCAATGACCTCGCGTTCTTGGGCTCCGGCGACGACAGCTTCGTCTGGGATCCCGGCGACGGCAGCGACAGGATCGAAGGCCAGGACGGCAACGACACCATGGTCTTCAACGGTGCCGCCGCGAGCGAGCAATTCGATCTGGCGGCAAACGGCGACCGGCTGACGTTTGCACGCAGCCCCGGCAACATCACGATGGACACCCACGGCGTTGAGAACGTCGACGTCAACGCGCTCGGCGGTGCCGATTCGATCGCCGTGCACGACCTCACCGGCACGGGCGTCTCGGCCGTCAACGTCGATCTCGCCGGCGCGCTAGGCGGCGCGGCGGGCGACGGTCAAACCGATCGCGTCGCGGTCGACGCCACGAACGGCGACGACATCGTCAACGTCACGGGTGATGCATCCGGTGTCGCAGTGGCCGGCGCGGCCGCTCGCGTTGCGATTCAGCACGCAGAGCCGACCGATGAGCTCGACGTCAACGGGCTCGACGGCATCGACTCGATCTCGGCAACCGGGCTTGCGGCCGGGACGATCTCGACGACGCTCGACGGCGGCGCAGGCGGCGATCGCATCGCCGGCAGCCAGGGCGTCGAGAAGCTGATCGGCGGCGACGGGAACGACTCGATCGACGGCAACGGCGGGAACGACGTGGCCGATCTCGGTGCCGGCGACGACACCTTCTTCTGGGACCCGGGCGACGGCAGCGACACGATCGAAGGCGGCGACGGCAACGACACCATGCTCTTCAACGGCGCTGCTGCCGCTGAGCAGGTCGCGGTGTCGGCCAACGGCGGCCGGGTCACGTTCTTCCGCAATCCCGGGAACATCACGATGGACACGCGGAGCGTCGAGAACATCGACTTCAACGCGCTCGGCGGAGCCGACGTGGTGACCGTCAACGACCTCGCCGGCACCGGCGTGACGAACGTGCGAGTCGATCTCGCCGGCGCGCTAGGCGGGTCGACGGGTGACGCCGCGGCCGATCGTGTGGTCGTCAACGGCACGAACGGCGACGACCACATCGCCGTCAGCAACGGCGTGAAGGTGAGCGGTCTCGCCGCGACGGTCGACGTCCTCCATTCGGAGGCCGCGAACGACCGGCTCGAGATCAACACGCTCGCGGGCCACGACACCGTCGACCACAGCGGATTGGCGGCAGGCGCCGTTCAGCTGCTCATCGACGGGATCATCGTCCCATAGGGGCCGCGATGGTTCAGCAGTGCGCGAGGCCCGAACGAAGGGCCTCGCGCGCTGCCCCTGAGTTACGAATCCAGGGAGCACGCCAGTGTGCTTCACGGGTGCGATTGGGGGCGATACGGCGCATGGTCCTAGCGACACGATTCACGAGGATCAGGTGTCCAGCGACCGAGCTCAGGGCAGCGTTCAGCTCGCTGCGTTGAGTCACCAGCGTCAATGACAAGGAGGTGACATGCAGCAGGTGGCTTCGCCGGCTCGCTGTCACAGCGACCCGACCCACCTCGTCTAATGGACATGGAAATACTCGCATCATCTGACGCAGAGCTCTGGTCGGTCGTCGGGACGGTGATCGTGACCATCCTTCTGCTCGTGCCGGGCATCATCTACGCCTGGTTCGTGCTCGGAAGCTGGATCGACGACGACCAGAGCTACGCACACGTCATCGAATCGATCACGACGCGGTAAGCGACCCCCGACACCAGCAAAAGAGCTTTGCTAGTGTCGACCTGTGTCGCGTCCCGGGGTCGCAGCGACCTGCGCCGTCGCGCTCCTCGCCGGTTTCATCACCGGGCGCGTGACCGGGTCAGGCTCGTCGAAGACGACGACGGTCATAGATACGGTCGACCACGTCGTAGCGGTCAACGGCGCCCACCTTGGCTCCGCGCGTGACCCGCGCGACGGCGGTCTGCTCGACCTCACCCGCGTCGTCTCCGTCCGTCGCGGCGACATCCTGAAGACGACGATCGTCGCCGGCCGGCCGTGGCACGACTCCCTGCTCCGCGGTGGCCGCGTCAGGCTTTCGATCCTCTACGACTCGAACGATGACGGCATCACCGACCGCCGCGACGTCGTCTTTCTCTTCCGCGGCCGGATCACGAGTTGGATCTCCTCGCTCGGGCAGGGCGTCCAGGTCGCGACGGTGACCCGGCGCAACCCCACGACGATCTCGGTGGCCCGCGACGCCTCGGTCTTCTACGACGCCTCGGGCGAAGCGGGAATGCTCACCACATCGCCGATCGACGTGGCCGTGCTCGCGCGCTGGAAGGGCGGCGTCGACCGTGTGCCGAATCGCGGCTGGATCACGGTGCTTCCACCGGGCTCCACCACCGCAACGCCCTGACCGCCGGCATTCCTCGGCGACGCGTTTACTCGATCGGCGGAGCCTGCGCGTACTCCTCGTCGTTCACATGCTCGCCCCAGGTGACCGTGTTGCCCTCGTCGTCAGCCTGCTGGATCGCGACGTGCGCCATGAACCGCGTCGGTGCAGCGCCGTGCCAGTGGTCCTCACCGGGCTCGAAGAAGACGCGATCGCCGGGCCGGATCACCTCGGCGGGGCCGCCACGCCGCTGGCACAAGCCCACGCCCTCGGTGACCCAGATCGTCTGTCCCTTTGGATGCGCGTGCCAGGCAGTGCGCGCGCCGGGCGCGAAATGCACATGTGCCGACGCGACGCGGGAGGAGCCGGACGGCGTCGCCACCGGGTCGATGTAGACCGAGCCGGTGAACCACTCGCCGGGTCCCGGACTCGTGTCGAGGCTGTTCCTCGTGATCTCCATGGGCGATCCCTTCGTGCCGGTACAGGACGACCACCATGATCACGATGCCGCGTCCGGCGTGCGCGGAGTGCGGTGTCGGAGATGATGGGCGGGTGGCAGGCCTCGTGCAGCGAGAGGACAGTGTGCTCGTCGTCGTCGACGCGCAGCCGGGGTTCCTCGCGAAGGAGACGTTCACGGACGCCGACACGGCAGCCGCGCGGACGGCGCTCGCGCGCATGGCGTGGCTCGTCGCAGTGGCCGCGCGCCTCGAGCTGCCGGTCGTCGTGACCGAGGAGGAGCCCGACCGGCACGGCGCGACCGCCGGCGAGATCGCCACCGTTCTGCCCGGCGGCACGCCGGTGTTCCGCAAGCCGACGTTCGGGCTTGCGAACACGCCCGAGATCCTCGCTGCGGTGTGCGAGACGGGGCGTCACACGGCCGTGCTGGTCGGCTGCGAGACGGATGTCTGCGTCGCACAGTCGGCGATCGGCCTCGTCGAGCGCGGGTTCGCGTGCGTCGTCGTCGAGGACGCGACGTTCTCACCGGGCGAGATGCACCTCCGCGGGCTCGGGCGCCTTGCAGCCGCCGGCGTCGAGCGCAATCACGCGAAGGGCGTCACGTACGAGTGGCTCCGCTCGGTCGATGATGCGCACACGGTCCTGGGCGATCCCGGGTTGCCGGGGCCACCGTTCGCGCTATAGCGCGTTCGCGAGCGTGAACTCCTGCCGATGGACGTCGGCATTGCCGCCGAGGTCGGACGCCTCGACCTCGAGCACGTACGACGCGTCAGGGAGCCGCTGCGTACTCCACGTATGCGCGAGGAAGAAGCAGTAGCGGCCCGCCTCGCTGGCGTGGTTCTGACGCGTGCCGGGTGCGTAGATCGCGCCGAAGCGATCCTGCGGCAGAAGGCCCTTGGTGAAGTCGATCGGCGTATGCCATGTGCGCACGACTCGCGCGTTCCGCAATACGCGCCAACGGATGCGCGCGGGCGTGACGGGCAGACCGTGCCACGGCGCCGGTACCGGGAGCGGCGGCAGGTCGAACGCCTCGACGACGACGTCGACGGCCCCGCGGACAGCATCGGGGTCGAGCTCGTGACCGTCGACGAGGAACGAGACAGCGGTCACGTGCGGGCGCGTCGTGTCGCGCCACGGCGCGAGGCCGGCCTTTCGCAGCGGATTGCGGTACTCGCCGTTTCTCCGTTCTGCAAAATGAACGTGCAGCCACGGTGCGTCGACGTGGCCGAGCAGCTGGTGACGCGTCACCCGCTGCAGGTGCTTGACGGCCGGGACGACGTGCCAGTAGCCGAAGTCGACGCCGGACGCGGCGACCGAGATCGCGCGCGCATCCTCCAGGTGCACCGTTCCGCCTGCGACCGCGTAGACCGGCGTTCCGTTCGGCGCTGAGATGTCGACGCCGAAGTGAAATGCGCGAGACGCTCCGCTGATGCGCGGATCGTTGAAGTTCGCCCGCACGGGATGCGCTCGGTCGAACGGCTTCAGCGGCCAGCTGTACGGCATGCCTGCTCGAGTTTGACGGAAGGCGTGCGAGAGAACGAGGAGCCTGATGAGCCTGCAGAACCGCGTGCATTCGGCGCTCGAAGCGCCCGTCGTGGCGGCCGAGAAGATCCTCGACGAGCTGCCGGTGGACGACGTGCACCAGCGGCTCGCGATCCAGCTCGACGGCTGGGGGCGAGGCATCGCCGACGCGCTCGAGGAGATCGCCCGCGAGCTCGATTCGCTGCGCGAGCGGCTGTTCGCGCTCGAGTCACGCCTGCCGCCGCGGCTTTAGTCGGGGAGGATCCAGACGTGCGCGTCGAGCGCCGTCTTTCGGCGCTCGAGCCGGCGCTCCATCTCGGCGCGGTCGCCGGCGGCCGTGCGTGAGCCGAGCAGCCAGAGCTCGACTTCGCCCGTGGTGGTCACGTCGGTGACGACCGCGTCAACGCGGCTCGCCAGCTCCTCCACGAGGTCGGGCAGGGCCGCAGGGTCGTCGATTTTGATCCGCATATCGCTCGCCAAAGAACGACGAGCCGGCACGCGGCCGGCTCGTCGCATAGCTCGGGTCCCCGCCGCAGAGAAGCCCGAACTGCGTCGCATCATCGTCGAAATCGGTCGGTTTTGGGAATCACCTATGTGGTGGTTCACTCGTTCGGTTCACTTGAGGCAGGGATTCGTGTAAGGGAATAGCCGTCGCGAGAGTTGCGTTACGCAACTTGTGCTCACGGACCGGAACGCCTACCGGCTGTCTGCGGCGATCATCGGGCTCGGCCTTTTCGCGTCGACGACGCCCTCGCCGCTCTACCACACCTACAGCGCGCTCTGGCATTTCTCGCCGCTCACGCTGACACTGATTTACGCGACGTATGCGTTCGGCGTGCTCGCGACGTTGCTGCTCGCCGGCCGCGCGTCTGACGACGCCGGGCGGCGCCCGGTGCTGCTCGGCGCGCTCGGATTGCTGATGGCGTCGACGGTGCTCTTCATGCTCGCGAGCTCGGCCGCCTGGCTCTTTGTTGCGCGCGGTCTGCAGGGGCTGGCGACCGGGGCGGCGATCAGCGCGGCCAGTGCTGCGCTCCTCGATCTTCATCCGCGCCGGGATCCGGCGGGCGTCGGCTTGACGAACGGCGTAGCGAGCGCTGCCGGGCTCGGGCTCGGGATCCTGACGACGTCCTCGCTCGTCCAGCTCGGCTATGCGACGCGGGTCCTCCCGTACGTCGTCTTGTTCACGCTCTTCGCACTCGCGTTCGTCGGCGTCTACTTCATGCCGGAGCCGGTCGAGCACCGGCGCGGCTTCCGCTTCACCCTCGAGCGGCCGACCGTGCCTGCGGTCGCGCGCCGGCGCTTCGTGCTCGCGGGGCTCGCGGTACTGTCGTCGTGGTCGATCGGCGGTCTTTTCTTCTCGCTCGGGCCGCAGCTCGGCGCGCACCTGTTTGCGTCAGGGAACGCGATCGTCGAGGGGAGCGGCATCGTCGCGCTCACCGGCGCCGCGGCGCTCTCGCAGGTCATCTTCGGCCGCACGGCGCCGTGGGTCGGCGCAAGCGCCGGCTCGATCGCTCTCGCCGCAGGGACGCTGCTGATCGTTGCCGCGACGAAGACGGACTCGAGCACCGCGTATCTGATCGGGACGATCGTCGCGGGCGCCGGCTTCGGCATCGCGTTTCTCGGCGGCCTGCGCGCGCTCGTGGCGGTGATCCCGCCCGACCACCGCGCCGCGACGATGGCAGCGTTTTACGTCGTCGCGTACGCATCGCTGTCGGTTCCGGCTGTGCTCGCCGGCGTCGTCGTCACGCACCTCGGACTTAACTCAACATTCGAGCTGTTCGGCAGCGTCGTCGCCGCCCTGGCGCTCGTCGTTGCGTTCGAGGCCTGGCGGACGCGGCCGCGCGCGCTAGGCGTTCAGCCCGAGCTCGCGCGCGAGCCACGCGCGGCCGTCCGGCGTCACGGCGACTGCACGGCCGCCGGGTAGCCGCCGGATCCACTTCCGCGCAAAGAAGACATCGGCGACGCCGGCGCCGAGGGACCCAGCGAGGTGGGGTCGCCGCTCGCTCCAGTCGACGCACGCACGGGCGAAGCTGCGGCGGGAGCCGGCGGCCGCCTCGAGATCGATCCCGAGCGCGGTGAACCAGCGCGTGCCGTCAGGGGTGACCGCGAACGCATCGTCAGTCCGCGTCAGCATGCCGCGGTCGACGAGCGAATCGGCGACGGCGACACCAAGCTCGCCGGCGAGATGGTCGTAGCATGTTCGCGCGCGCTTGAGCACGCGTGTTCCCTCCGACTCACGGAAGCTCGACGCGGGACGAACCGGTGCGACACGTGCGAGCAACTCGAGCGCTTCCGCGAGCTCGGGGCTCGCGAGGCGGAAGTAGCGGTGCCGGCCGACGCTCTCCTCCGTGACGAGGCCGCCCTCGCGTAGTCGCCGCAGATGCGCGCTCGCACCCGACGGCGACACGCCTGCCCGCCGAGCGAGCTCGCCGGCGGGAATCGCCTCGCCGCCGAGGAGCGTGAGGACCATCGAGGCTCGCGCATCGTCCGCGAGCAGGCTGCCGATCGACGCGATGTCCGCCTGGCCCGTCACTGGCTCGAGCGTAACGCACCCATAGTTCAGCCGAGGCTGAACTAAGCCTTGATGTGCGACGAGATCGCGCGCAGGTGCTCGCGGAAGGTGAACGCGGGGTCTGCTGCGCGGCGCCGGGCATAGTCGTGCGGTGACGGTCGTCTATGCGCTGAGCTCGTCGCTCGTCTGGGGATGCGCAGACTTCCTCGGCGGGCTCTTCTCGCGTCGCCTCCCGCTCGCCGCGGTCACGCTGATCTCGCAGGCCGCAGGCCTCGTTGCGCTTCTTGTCTGGCTCGCCGGCTCCGGTTTTCGCGTCGGCGGAGTTGCGCTCGCGCTCGGCGCGGTCGGCGGAATCGGCGGCGCGATCGGGCTGTCGGCCTTCTACAAGGGGCTCGCGATCGGGACGATGAGCATCGTCTCACCCGTCGCCGCGTGCGGTGCGCTCGTGCCGTTCGGGATCGCGCTCGCGACCGGCGAGCGGCCGGCGGCTGGTGCGATCGGCGGCGCGGTGATCGCGCTCGCGGGCGCGGTGCTCGCGTCGTTGGACGAGCGGCGTGCGGAGGGCGACCGTCGGCGTGGGGCGGTGCTTGCTGTGGTCGCTGCGGTTGCGATCGGGCTGTTTATCTACTTCCTCGGGCTTGCGTCGAAGCACGGGACTGCGCTGTCCGCGTTGCTCGGCGCCCGCGTCGGCTCGCTGTCGCCGCTCCTGGTGGGCTCCGTGCTCCTTCGCATGCCCCGCCGAGTCGAACGCGCCGACGTGCGGGGCGTTACCGCTGTCGGGCTTCTCGACACGGGCGCCAACGCGCTGTTCGTGCTTGCGAGCGCCGGCGGGTTTCTCGCGGTCGTGTCGGTGCTCGGTTCGCTGTACCCGGTGGTGACGCTGCTCGCCGCGCATGCGTTGCTCGGCGAGCGGATCAGCGCGCCGCAACGATTCGGCGTCGGGCTCGCGCTTGCTGGAGTGGCGATCGTCGCGGGGGCGGGCTGAGTCGAACAGCGGGGTCAGACACCCGCTGGCGCGGGGGTCAAACCCCAGTCACGATGGCTGCGTGCGCCTCCGAGAACAGCTCCCCGTCGAGGCTGCGATCGCGCTCGGCGCGTTCGCGGTTGTCGGTGTTGAGATCCTCGTGACCTATAGCCGCTTGCCTGCGCGCGAGCTGTATCACGTGTCGGGCAGCGGGCTCGAGGGTGGGCTGAGTCGAGCGCTTGTCTATTCGAACTTTCCGGTTGCGCTCGTCGCACTGGCAGTGCTCGGCATCGCGTACGAACGCCTGCGCTACCGCGCAGTCGCGATCGTCGCGGCTGTGCTTTGCGCGTTCGTCCTCTGGCCCGGCGTCGTCGACGAGGCGGACCTCGATGCGCGGCCGATCAACGCCGCGGCGGCGCTCGGCGTGCTGCTCACCTGCCTGCTTGTTGCGACCGCGCCGCTCGAACGCAGCGGCAGGCGGCCCGGCGACAACGCCCGTGTTGCGATTGCAGTGCCGCTCGTCATCGTGTCGCTCCCGTGGTTCGCGGCCGAGCTCGGCTTCTTCCTCGACGGCGTGCCGTTGCTCGGCCGCCTCTTCGAGACCGGGCACTACCTCCATGACCGCGCTGGGCTGCCGCCGTTTCCGCCGGCCGTGCATCACGGCCACCACCACGGCATGGACGGCCTCCTCCTCGTCCTCTCTGCGCTGCTGCTCTCGCGCGCGCTCGCCGGCATCCGCGGGCGCGGACTCCAAAGCGTCATGACCGCATACCTCGCGCTGATGCTCTGCTACGGCCTCGGCAACATGGCGAACGACTTCTGGATCGAGCAGATCTTCAAGCGCGGCTGGACGACGTGGCCGATCCCAAACGTGCTCGAGCCGCGACTTACGATCGCGTGGGGGATCATCGTCATCGCCGCCGCGATATTTTGGCGGCTCAATCAGGCAGCAGCGGCATCGAGAAGCCGCGATCCCGGCCGAGCAGTACCGCACGGGTGATCGCCGCCGAGCCGAAGCGGTCGCGCACCTCGTCGAGCGCTAGGTCAAGGGCCTCCTGGTGCCTCCGGTCGAAAGGGAGGAGGAGCTGCAGCGCATCTGCGTTGTCGAGGTTCGCGACCGAGATGCCGACGAGCGTGATGCCGCGCTCGCGGATCGTCGGCAGCGACTGCGCGAGGAGCGTCCTCGCCGCGATCAGGATCGTCTCGGTGCTCGCCGTCGCTAACGGCAGCGTGTGCGACCGCGTCGCGCGCGAGTAGTCGTCGAAGCGAAGCCGCAGCACGACGGTGCGCCCGACGCGCCGCGCCGCGCGCAGCCGCCGCGTCACGCGATCGACAAGCGCGACCACGTCGGCGTCGACGTCGCCCGGTGTCCACGGCCGCCGGCCGCGTGCGCGTTGCGAGCCGATCGAGCGCCGCCGGCGGTGGACGTCGACCGGCCGCGGATCGAGGTTGTGCGCAAGCGCGTGCAGATGCCGTCCGGAGGCCTGCCCAAGCATCGATACGAGCAGCGTCTGCGGGAGCACCGCGACCTCGCGCACGGTCGTGATCCCGCGCGCCCGAAGCTTGTCCGCCGTCTTCGGGCCGACGCCCCACAAGCTCTCGACCGGGAGCGGATGCAGAAACGCGAGCTCGCGCCCGGGCGGGACGACCAGCAAGCCGTCCGGCTTCGCGACGGCACTCGCGACCTTCGCGAGGAACTTTGTCCGGGCGACGCCGACGGTGATCGGCAAGCCGACACGGTCGCGCACGGACCGCCGCAGCCGCGCCGCGATCTCGAGCGGCGAGCCGATGCTGCGCTCCATCCCACGCACGTCGAGGAATGCCTCGTCGATCGAAAGGCCCTCGACGAGCGGGCTGGCATCCTCGAAGACGCGGAACACCTCCTTGCTCGCCTCGGAGTACGCGGAGACGCGCGGCGGGACAATGATCGCGTGCGGGCAGATCTGCCGCGCACGGCGCTCTCCCATCGCAGTACGAACGCCGTATGCCTTCGCCTCGTAGCTCGCGGCGAGCACGACCCCGCCGCCCACGATCACCGGGTGTCCCTGGAGTCGAGGATTGTCTCGCTGTTCGACCGAAGCGAAGAAGGCATCCAGGTCGGCGTGGAGGATCGACGCACTTCCCGATACGAACATATGTTCGTATGATGCCACGAGCGATGACTTTTCGCCGTCACGCCCGTCTCACAGAGAACGTCTGACAGAGAGAGCAGCCGAGTTGATACTCATGAAAGGGAGCCCGATGCTTGCCCGCCTCGCACACGTGATCGCCCGCCGCCGCAAAGCCGTGATCGGCGTGTGGCTCGTCCTGACCATCTTCGGCGGCTTCGCCGCCAGCCAGGTGTCGAAACGCTGGTTCCAGTCGTTCTCGATCCCCGGCTACTCCGCCTACGAGGCGAACGTGCGCACGATGCACGTCTTCGGCACGGGCATGCGCCCGCCGAACGTCGTCGTGTTCCACACGGACGGCGACGCGACGAGGAGCGACGCGATCCGGGCGGCGATGGCGCGCGCAGCGAAGTCCACACCCGGCGCGTTGACGAGCTCGTACTTCACGACGGGCAGCGCCGCGTACGTGTCGCGCGACGGGCACACGACGTTCATGGAGATCTATCCGCCTGGTACGGCGTCGTTCAGCACGACAAGCGGCGCGAAGGAGACGTTGAAGGCGGCGCGCGCCGGCCTGCCGAGCGGCGTCACGGTCCACGTGACCGGCCACGACCCGCTCGAGGAAGCGAGCTCGAACGGCTCGTCGGGAGGCCCTGGTGTGCTCGTCGAGGCGCTCATCGGCGGCCTCGGCGCGCTGATCATTCTGCTGTTCGTCTTCGGGACGCTGCCCGCAATCGCGATGCCACTCGCCGTCGCCGGGGCCGCGATCCTCAACACGTTCACGCTCGTCTGGCTGCTGACCTACATCACGAACGTCTCGATCATCGTCGAGTTCCTGATTGCGCTCGTCGGCCTCGGCGTCGCAATCGACTACGCGCTGCTGATGATCTTCCGCTTCCGCGACGAGTTGCGCGAAGGCAATGACGTCGAGACCGCACTCGTCGAGACGATGACGCACGCGGGGCGCAGCGTGATCGTGTCGGGCTCGACCGTCGCTGTTGGCCTTTTGTCGCTGGTCATCCTGCCGCTGCCCTTCATCCGCTCGATGGGCATCGGCGGCATGCTGATCCCCGCCGTCTCCGTGCTCGCCGCGATCACGCTGCTCCCGGCATTGCTCGCGACGCTCGGCGAGCGGATCAACAACGTGCGCATGCTGCCGAAGCGCTGGGTCGACAGCGGCCACCCGGAGGACGGAGCGTGGGGCCGCTGGGCGCGCTTCGTCAATCGCCGCCCATGGCCGGTCGCGATCGCGGGTCTCGTGATCGTCGGTGTGCTCGCCGCCTTCGGGACGCAGCTCAACCCGAACGAGGCGCAGATGAAGTCGTTCCCGGGCAAGGGCGACGCGATCATCGGCCGCGACGAGCTCACCGCCGCCGGCATCAGCCCGGGCGTCCTGAAGCCGTTCGACGTGCTTGTGGAGAACGGCGCGAACCCCGCGCCCGTCGTGGCGAAGCTCAAGCAGGTCGACGGGATCGTCGGCGCGTCGGTGCCGCAGGGCTGGTCGCGCGACGGAACGACGCTCGTTGAGGCCTTCCCGTCGGTCGACGGCGCGGCCGGCGGCATCCAGTCGATCATCAATCGCGTCCACTCGACGCTGAAGGGCACCGACGCGACGCTCGGCGGTCAGGCCGCGGCCGACCGCGACTTCGTGCACGCCGTGTACGGGAACTTCCCGTACGTCCTCGCGTTCGTGCTCGTCCTGACGCTGATCCTGCTCGCGCGGGCGTTCCGCTCCATTGTGCTGCCGATCAAGGCGGTGCTGCTGAACCTCCTCTCGCTGGCGAGTGCGTTCGGGATCGTCGTCATCATCTTCCAGCTCGGCCACGGGTCGTCGCTCTGGTCGATCTCTGCGACGCACGCGATCACCGCGTGGATCCCGATCATGATCTTCGCGTTCCTGTTCGGACTCTCGATGGACTACGAGGTCTTCATGCTCTCGCGGATGCGTGAGGCGTACGACGAGACCGGCTCGACCGAGCACGCCATCGAGCTCGGGCTCGCGCGGACCGGCAAGCTCGTCACGAGTGCCGCGCTGATCCTGTTCTTCGCGTTCCTCGTGCTCTCGTCGAGCCCGGGCTACGAGATCAAGCCGT
>DASXKX010000004.1:0-168926 GCA_036496545.1 Gaiellaceae bacterium
CGACCAGTTCGGCCGCAACCTGACGAAGCAGTCGCAGGAGGGCAAGCTCGACCCGGTCGTCGGCCGCCAGACGGAGATCGAGCGGCTGATGCAGATCCTGTCGCGGCGCACGAAGAACAACCCGGTGCTGATCGGCGAGCCCGGCGTCGGCAAGACCGCCGTCGTCGAAGGGCTCGCGTCGCGCATCGCGTCGAACCAGGTTCCCGAACTGCTCAAGAACAAGCAGATCTACACGCTCGACCTGGCGGCGCTCGTCGCCGGCTCGAAGTACCGCGGCGAGTTCGAAGAGCGCCTGAAGAAGGTCATGAAGGAGATCATGCAGCGCGGCGACATCATCCTGTTCATCGACGAGTTGCATAACCTCGTCGGTGCGGGCGCCGCGGAAGGCGCGATTGACGCCGCGTCGATCCTGAAGCCCGCGCTCGCGCGCGGTGAGCTGCAGACGATCGGCGCGACGACGCTCGACGAGTACCGGAAGTACCTCGAGCGTGACGCTGCGCTCGAGCGGCGCTTCCAGCAGGTGCGCGTCGAGGAGCCGACGGTCGACGACACCGTGCAGATCCTGCGCGGCCTGCGCGACCGCTACGAGGCCCATCACCGCGTGAAGATCACCGACGAGGCGCTCCACGCATCCGCGGAGCTCGCCGACCGCTACATCCAGGACCGCCATCTGCCCGACAAGGCGATCGACCTCATCGACGAGGCCGCGTCGCGCATCCGCATCCGCTCGATGAGCGCACCGCCGCGCTACCGCGAGCTGGAAGAGGAGATCGACCGCGTCCGCAAGGAGAAGGAAGACGCGATCGAGGCGCAGGAGTTCGAGAAGGCCGCATCGCTCCGCGACAAGGAGCGGAAGCTCACGCAGAAGAAACGCGAGCTCGAGGACGATTGGCGCAACTCCGAAGAAGGCGACGAGCAGCCGGAGGTCGGCGAGGAAGAGATCGCTGACATTGTCTCGATGTGGACGGGAATCCCGGTCTTCAAGCTGACCGAAGCCGAGTCCGCGCGCCTCGTCCGCATGGAAGAGGAGCTCCACAAGCGCGTCATCGGCCAGGAGGAGGCGATCGTCGCCGTCTCCAAGTCGATCCGCCGCGCACGCGCCGGCATCAAGGATCCGAAGCGGCCGACCGGCTCGTTCATCTTCCTGGGCCCCTCAGGCGTCGGCAAGACCGAGCTCGCGCGCACGCTCGCCGAGTTCCTGTTCGGCGACGAGGACGCGATGATCCAGGTCGACATGTCGGAGTACATGGAGAAGCACTCCGTGTCCCGGCTCGTCGGCTCGCCTCCGGGCTACATCGGCTACGACGAGGGCGGCCAGCTCACGGAAGCGGTGCGCCGCAAGCCGTACTCCGTGCTCCTGCTCGACGAGATCGAGAAGGCGCACCCTGACGTGTTCAACATCCTCCTGCAGATCCTCGAGGAGGGGAAGCTGACGGACGCCCAGGGGCGCCGCGTCGACTTCCGGAACACGATCGTGATCATGACGTCGAACATCGGCGCTTCGTCGATCTCGAAGAACCAGGGCTTCGGCTTCTCCGTCGGCGACGAGGGCGGTCTCTCCTACGACGAGATGAAGTCGCGGGTCATGGGCGAGCTGAAGAAGGTCTTCCGGCCCGAGCTCCTCAACCGCATCGACGAGATCATCGTCTTCCACAAGCTGACAAGGGAAGAGATCACCACGATCATCGACCTCATCCTGCGGCGGCTCCGCGAGCAGATGGCGACGCACAGCGTCACAATCGAGCTCACGGACGAGGCGAAGGAGCTGCTCGTCGACAAGGGCTACGACCCGGCGATGGGCGCACGGCCGCTGCGCCGCGCGATCCAGCGCTTCATCGAGGACCCGCTCGCCGACTACGTGCTCGGACGCCAGCTCGAGCCGGGCTCGACGATCCTCGTCGGCCGCAAGCACACAGAGGACGGCGAGCCGGGGGACGAGGTCGACATCACGTTCATCCCGGGCGAGGTCACGCCTGAGAAGGTGACGGTCCCGCCCGAGGAACCGCAGGCCTCCGAAGAGCCTGCAGAGTGATCGAAGGGCCGCCGCAGGGCGGCCCTTTGCATTCCGCCGACGAAAAAAGCGGCCCCGCCGCAGGGCCGCTTTCTTCGTGAGGGGGGAGTTGAGGCGCCTGAGGCCCCCGCCGCATCGGGGCCCTAAGGTGATTGCCTCTGCTCAAGAGTCTGGCCGAGTGTTGACACTTGACTCGTCCCCTTTCGGGTGGTTCTCACGAGTGCTTCACCCATTCCGGGGTGGCCCGAGTTGCCGCAAGGACCCACAGTCCGAAAGCGGAGCGGGGCGAGGAGGCCGCAGCTTGCCCCCTCCGCCGTCTTGGTGTCAGACGCCCGTGAGGGTGTCTGACACCGCTGTGACAGAGCCGCGCGTCCGCCGTGACCTTCGCGTCCGCCGCGGGCCATAGGCTGGCCGCGTGGCAAAGCCTGCGGTCCAGTTCGCGTGCACCGAGTGCGGCTACTCGTCGGGGCGGTGGTTCGGGAAGTGCCCGGGCTGCAACGCGTTCGGGACGCTCGTCGAAGAGGTCGTCGGCCAAGTGGGCCGTGCGAAAGCCCCGCCGAAGCCGCTGCTCCGCCTCGTCGACGTCAAGGTGGAGGAGGCACAACGCATCCCGACGGGCGTGCCGGAGCTCGACCGCGTGCTCGGCGGCGGGCTTGTGCCGGCGTCGCTCGTCCTCGTCGGCGGTGAGCCCGGCGTCGGAAAATCCACGCTCCTCCTCACCGCCCTCCAGGCGATCAGCCGCGACCGGCGCGTCCTGCTGATCACCGGCGAAGAGTCCGTCGCCCAGGTGAAGCTCCGCGCCGAACGTCTCGGCGGCGCCGCGAACGTCGAGATCCTCGCCGAGACCGAGCTCGACACCGTCTGCGAGACGCTCGAGTCAGAGCGGCCTGACGTCTGCGTCATCGATTCCGTGCAGACGCTCTACTCCGCCGACCTCGGCTCCGCGCCCGGCTCCGTCGCGCAGGTGCGCGAAGCCGCAGGCCGGCTTCTCCGCGTCTCGAAGGAAAACGGCGTCGCCACGATCCTCGTCGGCCACGTGACGAAGGACGGTTCGGTCGCCGGCCCGCGCGTACTCGAGCACCTCGTGGACTGCGTCCTTCAGTTCGAGGGCGACCGCTATCGCGCACACCGCGTACTTCGCGCCGTGAAGAACCGGTTCGGCTCCACGAACGAGCTCGGCGTCTTCGAGATGACAGGCGCGGGCCTCGTCGGCGTGCCTGATCCGTCCGAAGTGTTCGGCCGCACCGTCGACGGCGAGCCCGGTGCCGCTGTGGCGTGCGCGCTCGAGGGCACGCGCCCGATCCTGCTCGAGATCCAAGCGCTCGTTGCGCAAACGGACCTCGCGATGCCCAGGAGAGTCGCCACCGGCGTCGACCCGAAGCGCCTCGCGATGATCGTCGCCGTGCTCGCGCGGCACGCCGGCATTTCGCTCGGGCAGGCCGACGTGTTCGTCAACGTCGCCGGCGGCGTCCGAATTGACGAGCCCGGGGCGGACCTCGCAATCGCGCTCGCGATCGCGTCGGCCGCGCGCCGCCTCCCGGTCACGGCGGGTACCGCCGCCTTCGGCGAGATCGGCCTCACGGGCCGCCTCCGCGAAGCCACACAGGCCGATCGTCGCCTCGAGGAGTGCGCGAAGCTCGGCCTCGCACGGGTCGTCGCCCCGAGCGGCACGCCGACGCGTGGCAAACTGGCAGTGACCGGGGCGGAGACACTGCGCCGGGCAATCACGATCGGACTCGATGCCGCCGAGCGAGCCTCAGAAGGAGACGACGAAGCAGCCGCCTGAGTTGGGCTTCACGCGGACGCCGTCCGAGGACGATCCGCGGCGCGATCCGCACCTGCTCGCCGCCATCCAGACGATCGCTCCCGGAACCCTGCTCCGGCAGGCGGTCGACGACATCATCCGCTCGCACGAGGGTGCGCTGATCGTGATCGGCGATCCCGTCGAGCTCTCGTTCCTCTACTCCGGCGGCATCCGCCTCGACGCGCCGTTCCGCCCGCAGCTGCTCTACGAGCTGGCCAAGATGGACGGCGCGATCATCGTCGACGCGGGCGTCAAGCGGCTCGCGTGGGCAAACGTCCAGCTCATGCCGGACCCGACGATCCCGTCGGACGAGACCGGCACACGGCACCGCACCGCAGAGCGGGTCGCGAAGCAGACGGGAGTCATCGTCATCTCCGTGTCGCAGCAGCGCGAGACCGTGACCGTGTTCGTCGGCCCGACCCGCTACCAGCTCGTCCCCGTCCCCGACGTCCTCGCGAAGACGAACCAGGCGCTCGGGACGCTCGAGACGTACCGCCAGCGGCTCGAACAGGTGCTCACGCGCCTCACCGCGCTCGAGTTCCAGAACGCGGTCGTCCTCGACGATGTCCTCGTGACCCTGCAGCGGGCCGAGATGACGTCGCGCATGGCCGAGCGCATCCGCCGCGATTGCACCGAGCTCGGCAGCGAGGGCCGGCTGATCCGCCTGCAGCTCGAGGAGCTCGTCGGCGACGTCCCGCGCGAGCGGGACGCGATCGTCCGCGACTACCACGCCGCGGGCCACGGCCCCGAGGCGACCCTGGCTCTCGAGGGCCTCAAGGCCCTTCGCTACCAGGATCTCCTCGAGTTCGACCGGCTGACCGAGCTGCTCGGCTATCCCCACGGCACAAACCCGCTCGACCACTCGGTCCAGCCGCGCGGCTACCGGATCCTCACGCATATCCCCCGGCTGCCGGAGCCCGTGATCGGCCGGGTCGTGGGCGACCTGGGCAGCCTGGATTCGGTCGTCAGGGCGTCCCAGCGCGATCTGGAGGCCGTGGACGGCGTGGGGGCCGTACGGGCTCGGGAGATCCGCGAGGGTCTGCGGAGGCTGCAGGAGCACAATCTCGTTGACCGCTATTTGCAGCTTTGACGGACACGCAGAGGTCTAGTTGCTCCGGAAATGATCGCGTTTCCAGGCGATTTTTGATAAAGTGGTGACTTCTGGGCCGGCGCCCTACCGCGCCGGCTCTTTGGCGGATAAGCGGCGACAAGAGGGGAGTTCAGGCTTGTACAAGGTCGGCGACAAGGTGGTGTACCCGCACCACGGGGCGGGGACGATCGTCAAGAAGGAGTCCCGAGAGGTACTCGGCCAGAAGCGCGAATACCTGACGATCAAGATCCTCCACAACGACATGACCGTGCAGGTGCCGTGCGAGAACGCCGACGCCGTCGGTCTCCGCAGGGTCATCGGCGAGAAGGAAGTCGCCGTCGTTTTGAAGGCTCTTACCGGTGGATCGACCGAGATGCCGAAGAACTGGAACCGCCGGTTCAAGCACAACCGCGACAAGATGAAGACCGGTGACGTGCTGGAGCTCGCCGAGGTCGTCCGCAACCTGGCGCTTCGCGATCACGAGAAGGGTCTCTCGACAGGCGAGAAGCAGATGTTTGTGAAGGCGAAGAAGATCCTCGCCTCCGAGCTCATGTACGCGAAGTCGATGGACGAGGACGAGTGCGCCGAATGGCTCGAGGAAGTGCTGGCCACGGGCGGCAACGGCAAGAAGACGCCGACGGCCAAGAAGAAGGCCGTCGCCGCACCCGCGTAGCCTTCCTCCGATGTCAGGCCCTGCCTCCGGGGTTTGGGCGATCCTCGTCGCCGCCGGGCGGGGCGAGCGGCTCGGGCTGGACCAGCCGAAGGCGTTCGCCAAGCTCGGGGATGACCCGTTGCTCGCAGAGCCGCTGCGCCGCCTCGACGAGAGCGACTGGATCGAGCGGATTGTGATCGTCGCTCCTCCCGCGTGGGAGGAGCCGTCGATCCTGCTCGCCGAGGAGCTTGCGTGCAGCAAGGTTCATTCGTGCGTCGCCGGCGGCGCGACGCGCAGCGAGTCGGTGCGCGCCGGGCTCGCCGAGGTCGGGCCCGATGCCCTCGTCGTCCTCGTGCACGACGCTGCACGTCCGCTCGTCTCTGATGACGTGATCGGCCGCGTGCTTGCGCCGCTGTCGGAAGGCTGGGACGGCGCCGTGCCGGGGCTGGAGATCTCCGACACGCTGAAGCGCGTCGGCGACGACGGTGCGGTGCTCGACACGGTCGCGCGCGACGGGCTCTATGCGGTGCAGACGCCGCAGGCCTTCCTCGCCGATGTGCTGCGGCGGGCGGCAGACGGAGAGGCGACCGACTGCGCCGGTCTCGTCCAGGCGGCGGGCGGGCGCGTGAAGGTCGTGGAGGGTGATCCGCGTCTGCTGAAGGTGACGACGGCCGACGACCTCGCGAAGATCGCGGCGTGGTTGTGACCGAATACCGCGTCGGCACGGGCTTCGATGCGCATGCGCTTTCGGAAGGCGTTCCACTTGTGCTCGGCGGCGTGCGCATCGACTATCCACGCGGCCTCGCCGGACACTCGGACGGTGATGTGCTCGCGCACGCGCTCACCGACGCGGTGCTCGGCGCAGCCGGCCTCGAGGACATCGGCGCGCTCTTCTCGTCGGACGATCCGGCACTCGCCGGCGCCGACTCCGTCGAGTTGCTGCGCGAAGCGTGGTCGCGTGTACGTGCGCTCGGGTGGGAGCTCGCGAACGCGGACGTCGTCCTCATCGGTGAGGAGCCGCGCCTTGCCCCGCACCGCGACGAGATGCGCGATCGGCTCGCGTCGGCAATCGGCGTCTCGCCTGAACTCGTCGCCGTGCGCGCGACGACGACGGACAAGCTCGGCTTCACCGGCCGCGGCGAGGGTCTCGCCGCACAGGCCGTCGCGCTGCTGCGGCGATGAAGCTCCGCCTCGTCACGCATGCCGAGCGCGATCTCCGCGGCAAGCTGCCAGATTTGTGGCCGGAGTTCATGGGCCACGACCAGATCGTCGCGACGTTCTGGCCGCGCCTATACGACGTCTATCCGGACTTCCAGCTTTGGGTGCTCGACGAGCGCCAGGTGATCGGCTACGCCTGCACGCTCCCCGTCAAGTGGGACGGCGTTCCGGAGCAGCGTGGCGTCGACTGGGCGATGACGAACGGCGTTTCCGGCGAGCCGACGACGTTGTGCGCGATCGTGGCCTCGCTGCTCCCGGCGTATCGCGGCCGCGGCGTTGCGCCCGTCGTGCTGCAGCGAATGGCCGGACTTGCAGCGGCGCACGGTCTCGACTGCCTGATCGCGCCGGTACGCCCGACGTGGAAGGAGCGGTACCCGCTGACGCCGATCGAGAGCTACGTGCGCTGGCGCCGCGAGGACGGCTTCCACTACGACCCGTGGATCCGCACGCACGAGCATGTCGGAGCAGAAGTGCTGTCGCCCGCGCCGAAGTCGATGACGGTCACCGGGACACGCGCAGAGTGGGAGGAGTGGACCGATCTGCAGTTCCCGGAGGACGGCGACTACGTCATCCCGGGTGGTCTCGTGCCGGTGCGGTTCGAGGGCGGTCGCGGGACGTACGTCGAGCCGAACGTCTGGATGCGGCATCCGATCTGAGCCGTACGCTTGAGTCGTGGCCAAGCCGGTCGAGGACTGGACGCCTGAAGAGCTTCGCGCCGAAGTGACACGCCTGGTGGACGAGCTGGCCCGCCGCGTGACCGCCACGACGGCCGGGACGAAGAAGGGCGTCGACGTCGTGCGCGCCTGCGAGAACTGGGTTCGCGGCCGCGCGTGGGACGAGACGTTCACGCACGAGATGGTCGAGGACGAGCTCGCGATCCACGAGCGCAAGATCGGGCAGGAGCTGCGGCCGCTCGACCGTGAGCGCCTGCTCCAGCTCTGGGCCGCGCTGTACGACGAGCGGTACCCCGCCGCCGCCTGATTGTTCGACCAGGCGGAACGCGAGCGCGTCCACGCTCGTCTCGTCGAGCTCGCCCAAGCCGACGAGCGGATCGTCGCCGCCGCGCTGACCGGGTCGCTCGGCGCAGGCAGCGGCGACGAGTGGTCGGACATCGACCTTGCGTTCGCTCTCCACGACGGTGTCGAGGTCGAACGGATCGTCGAGGACTGGACGAACGTGCTCTCGCGCGAGTTCGGTGTCGTCCAGCACTGGGACCTCCCATTCCGAACGTCGCTCTATCGTGTGTTCCTGCTCGACAGCCTGCTCGAGGTCGATCTCGCGTTCGTGCCGCGCGCCGACTTCGGCGCGCGCGGGCCGAGCTGGAGCGTCGAGTTCGGCGAGAGCGGGCTGGTGGAGGAGGCGCCGCGTCCGGACGCGGACAACCTCGCGGGCCTCGGCTGGCATCACATCCGTCATGCGCGCGCGAATATCGCGCGCGGGAGGCCCTTCGCCGCGCTCTACATGCTCGACGCGGCGCGCGAGCTGGCGATCGAGCTCGCCTGTCTGCGCCTCGGGCTGCCGACGGCGTACTCGCGAGGCGCGCACGAGCTGCCGGCGGAGCTACGCGAGCGGTTAGGCGAGACGCTTCCATCGTCGCTCGACGACGCCGAGCTGCTCCGTGCGCTTCGGGGGACGGCCGACGTGCTCGCCGACGAGCTCGAGCCGCGGCTTGCTGAGATCGTGCGCGGCTTCGCCGCCTAGCGGGGGCGGCGCGTGTTCTTCTGCGCGCGCTCGAGGCGCCGCTTCATCTGGCGGTTCATCGCCTCGGGCGCGACGGCATCCGTTCCCTGCTGCTCCTGCATCTCCATCAGCGCACGGCGCTCGTTCCGCGTGAGCTGAGACATCGCACGCTGCGCCTGCTGCGGGTCGTTGAGGCGGGAACCATGGCGCTGGATCTTCTTCATCGCGCTCGCCAGCTCCGGGTTCGAGCGCTCGAGTGCTGCGTTCGAGGCCTTCTCCATCCCGCGGCGCAGAATCGGCACCTTCGCGACCGTCGTCACGATCGGCCGGATGTAGCGGCCGTTCTGCACGCGTCCGAGGAGCGCGAACGATCCGAGGAGGACGAGCAGGCCCAGGAGAATCCAAACTGGGATGAGGAGGGTGACGAGGTCGGCGACCACCACGGCGACAGGCATGGTACTAGGAGGGCAGCGAGGCGGTGCCGTCCGCGAGGACGACCAGCCCGTCCCGCGCCAGCGACGCGACGGCGTCGGCGTCGAGCTCGGCGAGAGGCCGCTTGCCTGCGGCAACGAGCCGAAGCGTGTCTGCGCGCCGCTGGCGGAACGAGCCCTCGAACGGCCCTTGCTTCCGCAGCGGCTCGTAGCGCTGCCCACGTGAGGGGCAGAGCTCGGCGAGCGGGCACGACTCGCAGCGCGGGATGCGCGCGAGGCAGATCGTCGCGCCGAGGTCCATCAGCGCCTGCGCCGAGCGGGAGTCGAACGCGTGCCCGGTTCGTTCCTGCACGCGGTGGACGTTGACGTCGACCGGCAGCACGTCGCGTCCGAACGCGAAGCACGCGACTGCGTCGGCTGTGTAGCGGCCAACACCGGGCAGCAGCGTCAAATCGTGCCGCCAGCCGTGCGCCGTGACGTGCTGTGCCGCGCGGTGCAAGTTGAGCGCGCGCCGGTTGTAGCCGAGCCCCTGCCACTCGCGGATCACGTCGCCGGCCGTTGCAGTCGCGAGCGCATCGACTGTGGGCCAGCGCATGAGCCAGCGCTCCCAGCGCGGCGCGACGCGATCGACCTGCGTCTGCTGCGCCATTACTTCGCTGACGAGGATCGCATACGGATCACGCGTCGACCGCCAGGGTAGATCCCGGCGATTTCCCTGGAACCAGGCCAGTAACAGCTGCTCCACGGCCGCCAGCCTAGAGGTTGTGCGCGACGACAAACGCCACCCCGCCGCGATCTGGCCAAGCTCACCCAAGCGGTTTCACGATCTGCGGCACGAACGGGACAACGCGACCAGGAGCGCCTGAGCTTGACCGTTCCAGGGGCGAGGCGTAGCCTCGAAGTCTGTTGATCGAGCCGGAGGAGTGCCGGTGTCCGTGCAAGATCGACTGCGGCGCGAGCGACGCCTTTGCACCGGCGCACCAACACCACGCGGACTCGTTCCGAAGCGGATCGCTCGAGTCGGCGTCCTTCTGATCGCCGTCTTCCTGCTCGGCCTGTTCGCGGCAGTCCGCTTCAGCGCGCACGCGGCGACCACTGACACCGTCGAGCTCCGGCTCTGGCCCGCGGGCCAGGGACGGATCGAGGTCAGCCAGAACGGTGGCGCCGTACCCGTCACCCACAACGGGGAAAGCCTTCCCTTCTGCGACTTCGTGACCATCCTCGACTCGTCCGAATGCCGCGTCCAAGTCACCGCGGGGCAGCCCGTAACGCTCACCGCGATCGCCGAGCCCAGCCTGACGGACGCGCAGAAAGCCGGACTCAAGGGCCTCCCCGACTTTCCCGCCAGCGGCGTCTCGTTTGCCCGCTGGAGTCGCGCAGGCTGCGAAGCCGCCACCACGTGTACGTTCACGCCAGACACCACAGACAACGACGACTGGATCACTGCGCTGTTCACGCCGTTGCAGCTCGAGGTCGGCATCAACGGCCACGGCACCGTCAGCATCCAAGGCGGCGGAAGCTTCCCCTGCAACGACAACACCCAGCAGGGCAACCCCGACCTCGGCTTCGGCGACACCACTTGCCACGGGACCTTCCCGCCTGACGCGACCCTCGTGCTCGTTGCCAATCCGGCGGCCGCAGGTGACTCGATCACCTGGGGCAGCGGCTGTGACCCCGAAGACGGCAAGCCGGCAAGCGCCCGCTGCACGGTCACGATGAGCAATATCCGCACCTTCGCCTCCGTCGGATTCGCCGGCGCCAATCCACCCGACTTCCCGTTCCAGATCACCCCGAGAATCCGCGTCAAGACGACGGGCTCCGGCCAGGGCAAAGTGAGTGGCAACGGGATTGACTGCGGCACCCAGTGCTCCGCCGACGTCGGCTACCAGACGAAAGTGACGCTAAAGGCGCAGGCAGGCCAAGGGTCGTCGTTCATCCGCTGGGTAGGCGTCTGCTCCAACGACCCGACCTGCAGCTTCGCCGCCGGCTCGGCCACCTTCATCGAGGCACGCTTCGACACCCAAGCCTCCCCGACCACCACCGCGACCCCAAGCACCACACAGACGACGACGACGACGCGCACACCGACGACTACGACAACCGCTACCACCGGTCGGACAACAACGACCACTCCCCCGCATACCGGTGCTCTCACGAGCCGACTCGCCGGCGTCAAGGTTGACCGAAAGGGCAGGCACCGCACCGTTATCGCGACCATTGTTCTCAACCGGGCTGCGCACGTATCGATGCGTCTGCAGAAACACGGCAGGACCATCGTGGCTCGATCCCTCAACGCCCCCGTTCGCCGCAGCGCGCTCCGACTGCCTGTTCCAGCGACCGCACCCGCCGGCCTCTACCTGCTGACGCTCAAGTTCGCAACCGGTGCGATCCAACGCACAATCACCACATCCGTGCGGATCGGCCGCTAACACGTTCCATGGACCAACCCGCCTCTCCCGAGCCGACCAAGCAGTCTCCTGCGAACCAGCCGCCCGCCGAACGGCGATCCGATGGGCGCGGAATGACGCTCGTAAAACAAGTGGCAGTCGTTGTTGGACTTATCTCGAGCATCGTGGGCCTCGTCCTGCTGGTCTTCCCACAGCTCAGACCACTGGGCCATCAGCCGACGCCGAACCGGTCGGCTTCGATCACCGGGATGGTCGTCAACCACCACACCACCCGCAGCCAATTCCTTGACTACTCCGATCAATCCAAGCTCGGCTTCACTAAGAGCCAGCTCGCGGTAATGGGCGCCTCAACCTTCGCCCGCATCCAAATCACCGGCTACCGCGGCAAACATCTCATGATCGAACGGCAAGTCGTCAACGCCCGCACCGGCAACGTGATCGGGGAGGCTCGCGACTTTACCGTCACCCCGACGGCCGACACCAACACACATCGCTGGTGGGACTGGGTACCTCTGCGCGCGGGTCGCGGCAGCTACCTGATGGTCATCAAGGTGATCGACCCAAGCGAGCACGCCGCCGTGGCCTGCGGCCAAACGGCTGCTTTCGGCGGACTGCAAGGCCTGCTCCCCTCGACCACGCCCCCACAGCTCTGCGAAGGCGAAGGCAGCTGAGCTTCACCCACGTGTTCGCGATACCAGGCGAGGAGCAGCTCCTCCACCCGGCATAGGCTAGGCGCGTCGCGTCCTAGCGAAGGTCAGACTGCAGATCCGGCGCGATGCGCCGCACGCTCTCGGTGAGGCACCGGCTGCAGCACGCGCAGTACTGCACGGTGCCGCCGCGCGCCAAGACCACCTGCACAGGCGTATGACCCGCAACGAAACAGAAGAGCTGCCGCAAGCTCACCGTTGAACAATCGGTATCCCCGCACTCCAACGCATCCCCCGGACGGGGATCTTCGAGTACGGGCGGCCCACGGTCCGTTTGCGCTCCGACGAAACGAGGAACCGACAGACTTCCCGGCCGGGACTGCATGCCCACAACGCCCGACTCCACGGACCAGCTCCACCGCCTGCAGGCGGTCACGGACATCGCGCTCGCGCACCTCGAGCTCGAGGAGCTCCTCGCCCAGCTGCTCGTGCGTGTCCGGGATGCCCTCTTGGCGGACACCTGCGCCATCCTCATGCTCGACCGCGACACGAACGAGCTCGTGGCGCGCGCCGCCGTCGGGATCGAGGAAGAGGTGGAGCAGGGCGTGCGCATCCCGATCGGCAGAGGCTTCGCGGGCCGCGTCGCGGCGAGGAAGGCGCCGGTGATCCTCCCGGACGTCGATCACGCCGACGTGCTGAACCCGATCCTGCGGCAGAAGGGCATCAAGTCGCTGCTCGGCGTGCCGCTGCTCATCTATGGCGACGTGCTGGGCGTGATGCACGTCGGGTCGCTGACGCCTCGCGAGTTCGAGCCCGCCGACGTCGAGCTGCTTCAGCTCGCAGCCGATCGGGTCGCGCTCGCGATCGAGCACGCGCGCGCATTCGAGGCAGAGCGGGCCGGCCGCCGGCGGCTCGAACAGATCCAAACGGTCACCGATGCGACCATCTCCGTTCTGGAGCTCGACGCGCTGCTGGCGGAGCTGCTCGTCAGGATCCGCAGCATCCTCAACGTCGACACGGTCGCGATCCTCCTCGTGGACCGAGACAAGAGCGAGCTCGTGGCGCGCGCCGCAGTCGGAATCGAGGAAGAGGTGGAACAGGGTGTGCGCATCCCGATCGGCAGAGGCTTCGCAGGGCGCGTTGCGGCCGCGAAGACGCCGGTGTTTCTTCCTGACGTCGAGCATGCCGACGTCGTCAACCCGATCCTTCATGAGAAGGGGATCAAGTCGCTGCTCGGCGTCCCTCTGATGGCACGCGACGAAGTCATCGGCGTGCTGCACGTGGGCTCGCTGACGCCGCGTATGTTCAGCCGCGACGACACGGAGTTGCTGCAACTCGTCGCCGAGCGTGCGGCGCTCGCGATCGAGCGCACTCAGCTGCACCAGGAGATCGTCGAGCTCGACGCGCTCAAGCTGAACTTCGTCGCCGTTGCATCGCATGAGCTCCGCACGCCGGCGACGTCGGTATACGGGATCCTCGCGACCTTGCGTGCCCGCGGCGGCTCGCTCCAGCCGACGGTTAAAGCCGAGCTCGAGGAGACGCTCTGGGAACAGGCGCTCCGATTCAGGCGCCTGATCGAGCAACTGCTCGATCTCTCGCGGCTTGACGCGCAGACGATCAAGGTCGAGCCGCGGGTCATCCGGCTCGACACGCTCCTGCACGAGATCGTCCGCGCGGTCGGGACCGGCCCGGCGACCGTGGTCGACGCCGAGGAGGGCCTCACAGTTCGCGCGGACCCTGTCGCTGTGGAGCGCGTCGTGTCGAACCTCCTCTCGAACGCGTACCGCTACGGGCGCGCACCGGTGACGCTGAGTGCGCGGCGGTCGGACACGCACGTCCGGATCACCGTTGAGGACGAGGGCGACGGCGTGCCGGACGCGCTGCACGACCGGTTGTTCCAGCGGTTCGAGCGCGGCGCGGCGAGCGGAGAAGGCAGCGGCCTCGGGCTCGCGATCGCGCGCGCGTACGCACGAGCGCACGGCGGCGATGTCATCTACGACCACGGCGGGCGCGGCGCGCGCTTCGAGTTCGTGTTCCCGACGCGGGCCGAGGCCTGATGTTCGACCATGTGGATATTCGGGCCGCCGACCGCCCCGCGTCTGAGGCGTTCTACGACATCGTGCTGCCGGTCGTCGGCGTCGAGAAGACCTACAGCGGTGACGACTTCGCGGAGTGGGGTGACTACTCGGTCGTCGCGGCGTCCTCGGAGATCCCGCCGACTCAGCGGCTGCACATCGCGTTCTTCACGCCCGAGCGCGAGGAGGTGGACGCGTTCTGGCAGGCGGGGACGCAGGCGGGGTACCGGTCGGACGGCGAACCGGGGATCCGCCCGCGATACTCGCCGGACTACTACGGCGCGTTCCTGCTCGACCCGGACGGGAACAGCGTCGAAGCTGTGTCGCACGACAGCGTGAACAAGCGCGGCGTGATCGATCACATCTGGATGCGCGTCGCGGACGTGTCGGCGGCGCTGGACTTCTACGCGGCGATCGCCGCGTACACGGGGTTCTCGCTCGTGGACGACGAGCGCCCCGCACTCGCGCGCTTCAGAGCTCAGTCGGGCGCGTCGTTCTCACTCGTTCGAGGCACGCCGAGCGAGCGTATTCACGTCGCGTTCCCGGCCGCGACGCGTGATGTGGTCGACGAGTTTCACAGGGCCGCGACGACGGGCGGCTACCGCGACAACGGCGGCCCCGGCGAACGCCCGGTCTATCACGAGGGGTACTACGGCGCCTTCGTCCTCGACCCTGACGGGAACAACGTCGAGCTGGTCGACCACGGCCGCTAGCCGTGGCGGCGGCCGATGGCCGCCTTGACGTCGCCCTGCCCCCCGATCAAAGATCCTTGGGAGGACGTGCTTAGTGCGAGGCGGCCGCCTCGCCACGGTCGCGCGAGAGGGAGACGAGAGGAGCCGAAATGGCTGATTTCTTGGGCCGCCGCAGGTGGATTCCGGGTGCGCTGTTCGCGTTGGCAGCGTTCCTGGTCACCGGAGCGACGGCCGCGGGGTCGATCTCGCTGACGCAGGTGAGCGTCGATCCGTTCACGAACACGACAAGCCAGCACGCGACCGAGGTCGAGCCCGACACGTTCGCGCACGGCGCGACGGTTGTCGCTGCGTACCAGGTCGGGCGCTTTTTCGACGGCGGCGCGACCGACGTCGGCTATGCGCGGTCAGGGAACGGCGGTGGAACCTGGTCGACCTCGAGCTTCGTGCCCGGTCTTACCTACGACGCGGGCGCGTTTGCCGACCAGAGCAGCCCGTTCCAGCGGGTCAGCGACGCCTCGGTCGCGTATGACGCAAAGCATGCGGTCTGGCTGATCTCGTCGATCCCGATCCTGCCGAGTGTCGTTGTTCCGACGATCGACGTCAGCCGCTCCACCGACGACGGACGAACGTTCCCCAGCACGGTCAACATCCCGGCTCCGGGAGGGAAGAAACTCGACCTCGACAAGAACTGGACCGCGTGCGACGACACCCCGTCGAGTCCGTTCTACGGCCACTGCTACACCGAGTTCGACAACTTCGCAGAAGGCGACCTCGAGTACATGAGTACCTCGTCCGATGGGGGGCTCACGTGGTCGGCGCCCGTCTCGCCCGCAGGCAATCCGCATGGGCTCGGCGGGCAGCCGGTCGTACAGCCCAACGGAACAGTGATCGTCCCGTTCGAGAGCCTCAAGGGAAACATCGGAGCGTTCGAGTCTTCCGACGGCGGTCTGACGTGGTCGCATGAATCGGAGATCGCGAAGATTGCGTTCCGTCTTGTGGGCGGCAACTTGCGCACGAGTCCGCTGCCCTCCGCCGAGATCGATGCAGCCGGCACCGTGTATGTCGCGTGGGAGGACTGCCGCTTCCGCGCGAAATGCGCGACGAATGACATCGTCTTCAGCACATCGTCGAACGGCTTCGACTGGTCCGCGGTCGAGCGCATCCCGATCGACCCCGTGACGAGCGGCGTGGACCATTTCATCCCCGGCCTCGCGGTTGACCGGGTGACGTCCGGCTCGAGCGCACATCTCGCGCTCACGTACTACTACTACCCCGACGGCGCCTGCACGACGGCGACCTGCCAGCTCGACGTTGGATACGTCTCGTCCCCGGACGGCGGCGCTCATTGGAGCTCGCAGACGCAGCTGGCCGGTCCGATGTCGCTGACCGACATTGCTGCGACCTCGCAGGGGCCGATGGTCGGCGACTACATCTCGACCTCCTTCTCGGGCGGCAAGGCGGTGACGCTGTTCCCGATCGGCCTCGGACACACCGGCGCGACGTTCAATGAGGCGATGTACGCGCCCTCGGCGCCCCTCGCCGTCGCGACGGCGGCACAGGCGACGAGCGCCGCTTCCGCCGCGGGCGTCCAGGCGCCAACCGCCGGCGGTGCGAATGAGGTTGTGCTCCACGATCGCGGCGACTAGAAGCCGACTGGCGAGCGGGCGCTTCGGCGCCCGCTCCCCTCTTCGGCGATGGCGGATCGAGCAGGGTCGCTAGCGTTCGGCCGTGCTCACGCTCTACCAGACCGAGTGGTGCCCGTTTTCCTCGGCGGTGCGCGAGGTGCTGACCGAGCTCGGCCTCGACTTCGTTGCGAAGCAGGTCGAGGCGTGGCCCGAGAACCGCGCCGCGTTGCGCAAGGAGCTCGGCACCGACCGGATCCCCACGCTCGTCACCGGCGACGGTTCCGTGTACATCGGCACGCGCCGCATCTTCGAGTACCTCGAATCGTTCGAGTCGCCCTCCGAGGCGGCGCAGCACCGGCGGCGCTTCGAGGAGCACCTGCCGGCTCGCAAGCGCGACGTCGCCGGAAGGCTTCTGTCGCGCTTCCGGCGGGACCATGCCGGCCCGCCGGTGGAAGCCGGCCCCGAGGATGCCGACGTCGTCAACGTCCCGGCTGAGAGCCGGTACGAGCTCCGTGTCGGCGATCGGGTGATCGGTGAGGTCGCGTACGAGCTCCACGACAATTCGGTCGCCTTCACGCACACCGAGGTCGACAAGGCCTGCGAAGGGCGCGGGTTCGGGACACGGCTCGTACGCGATGCCGTTGCCGAGTCGGAGGCTGCCGGTCTGCGCGTCGTGCCGCTGTGTCCGTTCGTCCGGGCGTATCTTCGGCGGCGCGACAGCGGCGTCTGACACCGCGGGTTCCGGCGTCAGACCGCCGCTACGATCGCGGAAGCCGATGAAGCACACGACGAACCCCTGGATCATCCTGCTCCTCGTCTGCCTGGCGCAGTTCATGGTCATCCTCGACGCGACGGTGGTGAACGTCGCCCTCCCGTCGATTCAGAAAGACCTCGGGCTGAGCGAGAACAACCTTCAGTGGGTCGTCAACGCCTACACGCTGCTCTTCGGCGGCTTCCTCCTGCTCGGCGGGCGCGCCGGCGACCTGCTCGGTCGCAAGCGGCTCTTCCTCGCAGGCCTCGTCGTCTTCACCGTTGCCTCGCTGCTCAACGGGCTCGCCGTCAACTCGGGGATGCTGATCGGCTCGCGCGCGCTGCAGGGTCTCGGCGCCGCGTTCATCTCGCCGGCCGCGCTCTCGATCATCAGCACGACGTTCGCGGAGGGGAAGGAGCGTGGGAAGGCGCTCGGCATCTGGGCCGCGATTGCGTCCGGCGGATCTGCGGTCGGCCTCGTGCTCGGCGGCGTCCTTACGCAGGCGTTCTCGTGGCCATGGATCTTCTTCATCAACGTCCCGGTCGGCGTGCTCACCTTCATCCTGTCGTTCCGTCTGATCCCGGAGTCGAAGGATGAGACGGCGGCGCGCAGCTTCGACGTCGCCGGCGCAGTGACCGCGACGGCAGGCCTGATGACGCTCGTCTTTGCAATCGTGAAGGCGCAGGGCCAGGGCTGGACGTCACTGCGGACGATCGGCGAATTCGCCGTTGCGATAATTCTGCTCGTCTCGTTCGTCCTGATCGAGTTGCGCTCCACCGCGCCGCTCGTTCGGCTCAGCATCTTCCGCGTGCGCTCGTTGACCGCAGCGAACGTCGTGATGCTGCTCGTCGCGTCGGGCCTCTTCGCGATGTTCTTCTTCAACTCGCTGTACATCCAGCGCGTGCTCGGCTATGGGCCGCTGAAGGCAGGGCTTGCCTTCCTTCCGTTCACGGGCGGGATCATGGTCTCCGCAGGCCTCGCGTCGCAGTACGCAGCCAGGCTCGGCGTCCGCCTCGTCGCGAGCATCGGGCTGGTGATCACATCGATCGGCCTCTTGTGGCTTACGCAGATCCCTGTGCACGGGACGTATGTGAACGACGTCCTCCCGCCGATCCTGCTCACGTCCTTCGGGATGGGCCTCGTTTTCGTCGTCCTGACGCTCGTCGCGACAACGGGTCTCGACAACACCGATCAGGGCCTCGCGTCCGGCATCTTCAATACCTCGCAGCAGGTCGGCGGCGCGCTCGGCCTCGCGATCCTCGCCACCATCGCCGCGAGCCACTCGACCGGAGCGACCCAGAAGGCCGGGCTCGTCCACGGGTTCCACTGGGCATTCGCCGGGAGCGCCGTGTTCCTGGTCGGCGGCCTGGTAGTGCTGCTCGGGCTACTGCGTAAGCAAGACGTCGAGCGCATCCAGGAGGCCGCGCAGACTGCGCCGGCAATGGGCGCATGACGCGTTAGCGTGGTCTCCCGTGGTCCGTGTTCGCTTCGCCCCGAGCCCGACGGGCTCGCTCCATCTCGGTAACGCGCTCAGCGCGGTCGCGAACCGTTCCTATGCCGACGAGCACGGTGGCTCATTCCTGCTCCGGATCGACGATACGGACGAGGCGCGCAACGTCGAAGGCGGTGTCGAGACGATCCTTGACGAGCTCGCCTGGCTCGGCGTCGGTTTCGACGAAGGGCCGCTGCTGCAGAGCGAGCGAGCCGTGCGGCACCGCGAGGCGGCGCACACGATCGGGGAGCCCGACGCGGAGGGGGCGCTCCGGTTCGGGCGGACGACACTGTTGCGTCCCGACGGGAGCGCGACGTATCAGCTCGCCTCCGCGGTCGACGACCTGGACTTCGGCATCACGCACGTCATCCGCGGCTCCGACCATCGTGCAAACGCGGAGCTGCAGGCCGCGCTGATCGCCGCGCTCGGCGGGACGCCGCCGGAGTACGTCCACCACGGCCTCCTGCTCGGCGAGGACGGCCACAAGCTGTCGAAGCGGCACGGTGCATCGTCGCTCGCCGATCTCCGCGAGGCGGGCATTCCTGCCGAGGCCGTGCGGGCCTACCTCGACGAGCTCGGCCTGCCGCGCCACGACGTCAACCTCGACCTGTCGCGCCTTCGCCGGCTGTCGATCGAGACGCTCGGCCGTCTGTCGGATGAGGAGCTCGCCGAGCGCGTCGGCGTGCCCGTCTCGGTTGCGCCCGTGCTGCGCGGTGCCCGCGACTTGCGCGAAGCGCGCGAATACGCAGAGCAGGTGCTTTCGCCTCAGCATGTCGCCGTCGACGCCCCGGAGACGCTCGAGCGGTTCCGTGAGCTCGTCGAGGGCGGGGTCGACCCGAAGGGCATCGTTCGCGAGCTCAAAGCGGTCGGCGGCAACCTGAAGGCAGTCCGGCTTGCGCTAACGGGACGTGAGCGCGGGCCTGAGCTCGCCGCTGTCATCGCCGCGCTGCCGCGCGAGGAACTGCTTGCCCGCCTAGAGGTTTGATGTGTATTTCGGACGCGCCGCCAATGCGCATCAAGCCTCTACGCTAGGACGATGCGTCTCTACGACACATTGACGCGCACTGTCGAAGAGCTGCCGCCGCCGTCGGCCGGTCCCGTCCGCATGTACTTCTGCGGGCCGACGGTGTACCAGCGCGCCCACATCGGGAACGCGCGGCCGTTCATCCTCGGCATGTGGCTGCGCACGTGGCTGCGTCATCGCGGCTACGACGCGAAGTTCGTCCACAACATCACCGACGTCAACGACAAGATCTACGACGCTGCGCCTGGGGCGAGCGCGGAGCTCGCCGCGCGAGCGAGCGACTGGTACATCGAGGACGTCGGTGACCTCGGGCTCGGGCTTCCTGATGCGTTACCGCGCGCGACTGCGTTCATCCCGCAGATCGTTGCGTTCATCGAGCGGTTGATCGAGAGCGGCCACGCGTATCCCGTCGGCGGCGATGTCTACTTCCGCGTGTCGACAGTGCCGGACTACGGTCGCCTGTCGCGGCAGCGGGTCGACCAGATGGAAGAGGAGGAGCACAACGCGCTGAAGGAGGCGCCGGCAGACTTCGCGCTCTGGAAGGCGACGAAGCCGGGCGAGGACACGTCCTGGGACTCACCCTGGGGCCGTGGCCGGCCTGGCTGGCACATCGAGTGCTCGGTCATGGCCGAAGAAGAGCTCGGCGACGAATTTGAGATCCACGGCGGCGGGCTCGACCTCGTCTTCCCGCACCACGAGAACGAGCTTGCGCAGTCGTCGGCGCTCGGCCACGGCTTCGCGCGCATCTGGGCGCACAACGGGATGCTCGAGTTCAGCGGGGAGAAGATGTCGAAGTCGCTCGGCAACGACCGCTCGATCCGGAATGTGATCGACACGTGGGGGAGAGAGGTCGTGCTGCTCTTCTACATGAGGGGCCACTGGCGCAAGCCGATCGACTTCAGTGACGTGACGCTCGAGGAGGCGAAGGCGCAGCTCGATGCGTTCCGCAACGTCTTCGTCGGCGCAGAGGCGCGCGAGCCGGAGGAGCAGGAGCGGCTCGTCGAGATCCTCGACGACGATTTCAACACGCCGGACGCGCTCGCGCTCTTCCACGACTGGCGCGCCCGAGGGCTGACCGGCGACCTCGCCGTCGGGCTTGGGTTGTTCGGGCTCGGCTCGCTGGCTGAGCGTGAAGAGGCACCGCCTGACGTCGTCGCGCTGGCCCAGGCTCGGCACCGGGCCCGGGTCGCCAGGGACTTCCTCGAGGCTGACAGGCTGCGCGAGGAGATTGCCGACCTCGGCTGGGAGGTCAGGGATGTGCCCGGCGGCTTCGAGCTGCTTCACGCGGCGTGACCCGAGAGCAGGTCTACGGCCGGCGGCCTGTGCGAGAGGCCCTGCGCGGCCCGCGCGAGGTACTCGAGCTTTGGGCGACCGAACGCGCGATCAAGGCTGAGGGCTGGCTTCGTGGGACGACTCAGCCCCGTGTCGTCACGAAGCTCGAGCGCGATATCACCGACGCAGCGGGGACGCGCGACCACCAGGGCGTGCTCGCCTGGTGCGAGCCGTACAAGTACGCGGACGCGTACGAGCTCGCCGCCCGCGAGCGGCCGCTCCTCGCCTGCCTCGACCAGGTCAGCGACCCACGGAACCTCGGCGCGGTGTGCCGGAGCGCAGAGGGAGCGGCGGCGACCGGCGTCGTCGTCCCGGCGCATGGGTCGGCGCGCGTCACGCCTGCGGTTTGCCGGGCGTCCGCCGGTGCCGTCGAGCATCTGCCGGTCGCGGTCGTGACGAACCTCGCGCGGTACCTTCAGGAGATCAAGGCGAACGCAGGCCTCTGGGTCGTCGGCGGGACGGGCGAGTCGAAGACGTCGATGTGGGAGGCCGACCTCAAAGGCGGGGTTGCGTTCGTCTTCGGCGCCGAGGGGAAGGGTCTGCGTCCGCTCGTGCGGCGGTCGTGCGACTTCGAAGTATCGATCCCACAGCTCGGCCGGGTCGAGTCTCTGAACGTGAGCGTCGCCGCCGCCGTGCTCCTCTACGAAGCACGGCGGCAGCGCGGTGGCTGAGCCGACGCTCTATCTGTTCGACGGGTTCAACCTGTTGCACGCGGGCGGCTTCGACTCCCCCGAAGAGCTGCGCGACCTGCTTGCAAGCTGGGTCGCGTCGAAGGGCGCGCGAGGCGTGCTTGTCTTCGACGGACAGGGCGCGGACTCGGAGCACGGCCCGCTGCTCGTTCGCTGGGCGGCCGACGCGGACGCCGCGATCGAGCGGCTCGCGGCGGAGCATCGGCGTGGAGAGCAGGTGGCGGTCGTCTCGTCGGACGAGGCCGTGCGGGGCACGTCCGGCGCCGAGGTGCGGAAGCTCTCGTCGCGGAGGTTCCTCAGTGAGCTCGCGCCGCCTGCGCATACCGACCGCTCCCGCGGCGACCTACGCGACAAGCTCGATCCCGAGACGCTTGCGCGCCTCGAGCGGCTCCGCCGCGGCCAGAACTGACGCCCGCCATTCCGCGCCGCATTTCACGGCGCTATTCGCCGCCGAACACACGTTCGTGTCACGTTGGGTCCAGTGCAAATGGACTTGTAATTCTTTGGACCGCTTGCTATCTTCGCCCTCAACCTTAGGGTGAGACTTCACCACCGACAGCTGGGGGAAATCGTGGCCGCTCGTCCCGCACACGCGTATTCACCACAGAAAGCTCAACGAGAGCTTGAGGATTTGCAGCTCGTCCTCAAGGCGCGCAACGGCGACGGTGTCGCGATGGACGCGCTCATTCGGCGGTACACCGGCTTCGTCCGGCTGAAGGCGAGCTCGTATTTCCTCGCCGGCGGCGACGGGGAAGACCTCGTCCAGGAAGGACTGGTCGGGCTCTACAAGGCGGTCCGCGATTTCCGCGCGGACAAGGAGACGTCATTCAGGAGCTTCGCGGAGCTCTGCGTGACGCGGCAGATCATCACCGCGATCAAGACCGCGACGCGCTTCAAGCACGCTCCGCTCAACACGTACGTCTCGTTCAGCCACACGCCGGCCGGCCAGGACTCCGACGGCGAGTGCACCCTCGGCGATGCGCTGCCCGGCCCCGCCGTGCACGAGCCGTCGGTGATGGTGATCTCGACGGAGGAGCTGCAGAGCCTCGTCGGCTGCCTCGGCACCGGCCTGTCGCCGCTCGAGGCCGACGCGCTCCGCCTGTACCTCGAAGGCTCGTCGTATGAAGAAATGGCCGACCGCCTCGGGTGCGACACGAAGACGATCGACAACGCGCTCCAGCGCGTGAAGCGCAAGATCATCACGCACCAGAGAACCCGCGAAGTCCTTCAATAGTCACTCGGCCGATCAAGTAATCGGCGCCGAACCGAATGCCGTGGCGCTGGTTGTTTCTGGTCGGCTCGACGCGTAGCGAGGCTTGGTTCAAGGGTGGGACATCCTCGATCGGCACGAGATAAACAGCCCCTGTCTCGGCACAGAAGACCGCGAAGAGGTCAGCTGTCCGGCGTCTTGGAGGGCGAGCATGATCGCCGGGGTTGACCGATCCC
The DNA here is from genome assembly GCA_036496545.1 of Gaiellaceae bacterium. Taxonomy (GTDB): domain Bacteria; phylum Actinomycetota; class Thermoleophilia; order Gaiellales; family Gaiellaceae; genus Palsa-739. The sequence goes on from DASXKX010000004.1 coordinate 23,068, forward strand.
CAACATCTTTCGGGTGAGCCATGTTGTCAGAATTGCATACGAATCGGACGGTACTATGTCCGCCGTGCCGGAGTAGCTCAGCTGGTTAGAGCACCGCTTTTGTAAGGCGGGTGTCGTCGGTTCGAATCCGACCTCCGGCTCCTCGAAGGCGGGGCCAGGCGCCGTACGCGGCCCGGCCCCGCTGTTCAAAGCACGAGGTAGTACAACGCCCCGCCCGCAAGTGTCCCGTCAGGTCTCGCGGAGTAGAGCGGCATCGTCCCGAGCCGGGTCCAGCCGACCGCCTCGTAGAACCGGTCGGAACCCGTGTCCTCGTGCGTCGTGAGCCACACAGGCGCAGCCCGAGCGCCCGCGACCGCTCGACGGCGGCCTCCAGCAGCGCCCGGCCGACGCCCGTGCCGCGCCGGTCCGCCCGTACCGCGAGCCGCTGGATCTCCGCGCGGTGCTGCCCGTTCTCCGACTCCGCCCTCACGATCTGCACCGTCCCGACGGCAGTGTCGCCCTCCAAGGCGACGAACAGCACGCGCCGCCAAGGATCGAGCTTCGACGCCGTCTCGAGCCACACCTCGCGAGCATGTGCGGCCGTCAGCGGCCCGGCGAGCCCCAGCGCCATCCCAGCCCCGTGCGCGTCCAGCAGCAACCCGCCGAGCTCGTCCGCCGCCGCGCGCACCTCGTCGGGCGAAAGCTCGACGATCTCCACGGCGGGACGCTACCCGCCGTGGAGATCGGTTCGTGTCTAGTCGAGCGCCGGGACGGCACCCGCCGACGGAGCACGCTCACCGCGCGGCGGCTCCGCCTCGGACGTGATCCGAGGCAGCCACTCGAGCCACCGCGGCAGGTACCAGTTCCAGTCGCCGAGCAGCTTCATCGCCGCCGGCAGCAAGACGCCGCGGATGAGCGTCGCGTCGAGCAGCACCGCGACTGCGAGGCCGACGCCCATCTGCTTGATGTCGAGCGTCGACAGCGTCGCGAAGATCGCGAACACCGCGACCATCACGGCGGCTGCACTCGTCACGGTCGATGCGGTCGAGCGTATGCCGCGTGCGACCGCCTCGTCCGTCGGGACGCCGCGGTCGACGAGCTCCTTCACCCGGCTCAGGATGAACACGTGGTAGTCCATCGAGAGGCCGAATAGCACGGTGAAGAGGAAGAGCGGCAACCACGTCACGATGCCGCCGTTCGAGTGGAACCCGAGCAAGCCCTGAAGGTGGCCTTCCTGGAAGATCCACACGAGCACGCCGTACGCAGCGCCCACTGACAGCAGGTTCAGCACGATCGCCTTGATCGGGATCACGATCGAGCGGAACGTCAGCAGGAGCAGCAGGAACGCGAGCCCGAGGACAAACGCGAACACGTACCAGACACGGTGCTTCATCGTCTGGTTGAAGTCGTACGAGCCCGCGGTGTCACCCGTGACGCCCGCCTGTGTCCCGGCCGGCAGCGTCTTCAACACGGGCGGGATTACTTCATTGCGCAGGACATTCAGCGCGTGGTATGCCGCCGAGTCCTCGCCGTTGCCCGCGAGCGGCAGGTCGATGCGCGCGACCGTCTTCGCCGGGTTCACGGCGACCTGGATCGGCTGGTGGACCTGGCCCGTCGCGAGTGCGCGCTGCCTGAACTCCGTGTACGCGCGCTGGAACTGCGGCGTCGTCACGTTGTCCGCCGCGACCACGAGATGGGCGGGCGCGGGCGAGCCTGGGAACGACTTCTGGATCTCGTCGTACGTCTTCACGATCCCGAGGCTCTTCGGCAGGTCGCTGAAGCTGAGCAGCTTCGTGTGCATCGAGAACGCGGGCACCGTAAGGAGCACGAGCACGGCGGCGGACGCGACGACCGCCGTCAGCGGCCGGCGCATCGAGTGCTTCAGGACGAAGCCCCACACGCGCGACTCCTGCCGGTCGCCCTTGATCCGACGGATCAGTGTGGGCTTGTCGCGCAGCCACACGAGCCAGCGCGGGTTGCCCGGCACGATGCGCAGCAGACCGGCGGCGAAGACCTGCCGCACGCCGAGCTCGATGCGGTCGCCGAGCTTGCCGAGCAGTGCAGGCAGCACTGTCAGCGAGCCGACGAGCGAAACGAACACGACAAGCATCGCGCCGATGCCGATCGACGTGAAGATCTTCGTCCCCGCAAGCAGCATTCCGGCCATCGCAATCAGCACGGTGACGCCCGAGATCAGCACCGCCTGGCCCGACGTCGCCGCGGCGCGGAAGAGGCCTTCGTGCCCTTCGTGCCCCGCGGCGCGTTCCTCCCGCTCGCGCTTCAAGTAGAAGAGCGAGTAGTCGACGCCGACTGCCATCCCCATCAGCAGCATCACCGACTGCGTCGCATCAGAGGCGTGTGCGACGTGGCTGACGAGCTGCGAGAGGCCGATCGCGCCGAGTACCGCGGTGAACGCGAGCAACACCGGCACGCCGGCCGCGACGAACGCGCCGAACGCGATCAGAAGGATGATGAACGTGATCGGGACCGAGAGCTTCTCCGCCTTTTGAAAGTCCTTGCCGACCGTGTCGTTCAGTTCCTTGTTCGCGCTCGCGAAGCCGAACTCTGCGACCGTGAACGAGCTGTGCGCCTTCTGGAGCTTCGCGACCCGGTCGATCACCGGCTGGATGTGCTTGTCCGAGCGGTTGATGTCCCCCTTGATGTCGAACTGCACGAGCTGGGCGTGACCGTCCTTCGAGATCTCGCCCGGCTGCCCGGTGCGGAGGTTTGTCACCTGCGGCATCGTGCGAAGGCCGGCCAGCACGTCGGTGACCGTCGACCTGAACGCAGGCGAGGACGCCTTCAGCGTCCTGGACTTGACGAGGACGCTCTCGTTCGCCGGCGTCTTGAAGCCGGCCTTCTCGAGGATCGCCTGAGCGCGGGCGGTCTCGCCCGTGCCCTGCTCGGAGTCCTTGAGCGTGACGTTTCCGGCCAGCGTCCCGGCAAAGATCGCGACGACGACGAACACGATCCAGGCCACGGTGGCCGTTTTCCAGTGCGCCGCGCTCCACCGCCCGGCGCGCGCTGCGAGATTTCGCTTCGTTTCCATCGTTGCTCCCCTTGGATGGCGTAGGTACGTGAGGCTTTCCAGCCAGTCTGCGGACGGGCGCGCCGCTGGGGTATCCGGGACACCCCTGAACAGACCCCTAAGCTTTTCCGGGGTTCTGGTGACAACTCGGTGACTGGCCGCTCCCGCATTGGAGGGATAGCCTCTTCGTCGAGCGGGGCCGAGACTGATGACAACAAAGCTGTGTAAGGGGGTCGTCAGATTGAGCAGGACAGGCAGGTTGGCCGGGCGCGCCGCGCTCGTTTTCTCGATGTGCGCGGTCGGTGTCGGCACGCTTGCCGCTGCCGCGTCAGCCGGTCCCGGCATTCGCGGCAACCTCCTCTTTCGCCATGTCACCGCGCGCAGCCGCGCGGCCGCCTGCGACGGCAAGCCTGTCTTCTGCTCGACCGTGAACGTGCCGCTCGACCGCAGCGGAGTCGTCTCCGGCACGATCCCGCTCCACGTCGAGATGGTCCCGTCCGCGGGCACGCCGCGTGGCGTCGTCTTCCTCGTCGCGGGCGGGCCCGGCCAGGGCTCCGCACACACCTTCGATCTGAGCGACCCGGGCGAGGCGTCGTACTTCCAGTTCCTGTTCCCCGGCTACACCCTCGTCGCGTACGACGATCGCGGAACGGGGGCCTCGAACGTCCTCGACTGCGCGGCGCTCGACGGCCCGGACGTCGCCGGTGACGAGGCGAAGATCGCGGCGGAGTGCGCCGCGGAGCTCGGGTCCGGGACGTCGTACTACAGCACCGCCGACCATGCAGCGGATCTGGAGGCGGTCCGCCAGGCGCTCGGCTTCCCGCGGATCGCGGTGATGGGGGTCTCCTACGGGACGAGGCTCGCGCTCGCGTACGCGTCGGCCTATCCGCAACACGTCGACCGTCTCGTCCTCGACTCCATCGTGCCGCCTGACCAGGACTCGGCCTTCGAGTCCGACACGCTCAAGGCCATGCCGGGCACGCTCAGCCAGTACTGCGCCGGCAGCCTGTGCGCGGGCGCGACGAAGAACTTTGCCGGAGACGTCGTCGCCGTCGCGAACAGGCTCGGTAGCGGACTCGGCGCCAGGCTCCTCGGAGTGGTTGTCGACGCCGACCTCAATCCGGGCCTCGCAGCCGAGCTTCCCGCGGCGTTCCACGCCGCCCGCGGAGGCGACATGCTCCCGCTCCTGCATGCGTTCTTGCTCGACTCGGGCGAGCTTGGGTCGGGACCGGCGGACTTCAGCGAAGCGCTCTACGTCGCGACGGTCTGCGACGACGGTCCGTTCCCGTGGTCGCCGACGACGGCACCATCCGACCGGTCCGCGGCGATCAAGGCGGCGCTCGCTGCGTTGCCGCCCGGGTCGCTCGGCCCGTTCGGGATCTGGGCCGCGTCCCTCGGCAACGCGGGGACGTGCGCCGGATGGCCGACGCCGACGAGCGACATCACGGCGCCGGCGGGACCGCTGCCCAACGTCCCGGTGCTCGGATTCAGCGGCGGACTCGACCTGCGCACGCCCACAGCCGGCGCGACCGCGTTGATGGCGCAGTTCGCACAGGGGCATCTCGTCGTCGTGCCCGGCGTCGGCCACAGCGTGCTGACCGCCGATCCGTCGCTCTGCGCGCAAACGGATCTCCGCGACTGGATCCTCACCGGCGCAACGCCGAGGAACTGCGAGCGTGCGAAGGCGTACCTCCCGCCGCTTACCGCGTTTCCGACCAAGCTCGCGAAGCACCTGAGCCCCGCCCAAACGCTCGTGGTCGCGACCAAGACCGTGCAGGAGGCCGAGGCCGCCTGGCTCGCGACGGGCGCGATGGCGGATTCGCCGAACACGGTGGACGGGCTCTACGGCGGCAAGGCCGTCGCCACGGCAAGGGGTGTCACGCTGACGAACTACACGGTCGCGAGCGGCGTCAAGGTGAGCGGGAAGCTCACCATGCGCGACTTCGGGCCGCCGGTCTCGTTCACCGGCGCGGTCAAGATTGCGGGCTCAGCAGCAGCGCAGGGAACGCTGACGCTCGATCACGGCTTCTTGCGGGGTCGTCTCGGCAACCGCAAGGTCCGCGGCTGAGCCGAGCGCAAGAGCCCGCGTGCGGTCGCGCGCAACTCGGTCGCGAGCTGCCGGAACGATCCGCCAAGGACGACGACGGTCGCATGGACGAGCGGCCAGACCGCCACCGCTCCGCCGCGCACTTGCGGTCGGATCGCGTTCGCGGCTGAGCGCACACGCGACCGTACGGCTGCGCTCGTGCGGCTCGCTGCGCGGCGCACGCGCCGCGAGGACGTCTTCTGCTTCGTCGCCTTTGCCTTCGGCTTCCGGCGCCGCTCGTGCACGACGAGCGTTCGCTCCGCGGGCAAGACCGTCTCGACCGCGCTCACCGGAATCACGCGCATCCGTCCGCGCCGCGTGCGCACAAGCAGTCGTGAGGTCAGATGCGGGTTCACGTCGTGCAGCAGCTCCTCGACGACGCCGCGCGCGCCGCCCTTCACGGCGAAGCCCTCGCAATGTGCGAGCCAGTACCGCGCCACTGGACCCCCGCCCTCGAACCGCGTCACCGCCATGACCACCTCCACGTCGGGTTCCCGCAGCCGCCCCGGGACCGTAGCAACCTCAGACGGGCGTCGTGACGCGCCGGTGCGCCACCACCGCCGGAACCGCAGCTTCCTGCGGGATCTCGACGACAAACGTCGAGCCCGAGTGGCCGTCGGAATCGACCCAGATGCGGCCGTCGACGCGCCGCACGAGCTCGCGGCAGATGTAGAGGCCGAGCCCGGTGCCGCCGATGCCGCGCGCCATGTCGGGATCGAGGCGGTAGAACTTCTCGAAGATCCGCCGCTGCTCGCTCTTCGGGATGCCGAGACCGCCGTCGCGGATCACGAACCGCACGTGCCGGTCGACCGGCTCGACGGAGACGTCGATCGTCCCGCCGCCGGGTGAGTACTTGATCGCGTTCTCGATCAGGTTCCCAAGCACCTGCCGCAGCTGACCGGGATCGGCGGCGACTGCGGGCAGATCGTCCGGCACCGAAAGCACGAGCTCGATCGTCTGTGGCATATGCGTGCGCGCTGCGTCGACTTCGAGCCGCGCGATCTCGCGCGGGTCGCATCGCTCGATCGTCGCGCGCAGCGTGCCGGTGTCGAGCTGGCTCGCGATCAGCAGGTCGTTGACGATGTCGGAGAGGCGGTTCGACTCCTCCGCAATCACCTCGAGCAGCTTGTCGTGCAGCTGGTCCTCGAGCTCCATGTCGTTGCGCCGCAACGTGAGCGCTGCGCCGTAGATCGCGGCAAGTGGCGTGCGCAACTCGTGCGAAACGGTCGCGACAAGGTCCTGCCGCATCGTCTCGAGCGCACGTTCGTCGGTCAGGTCCCGAAACGCATACACCGTTCCCTCTTCGTCGCCGACCGCCGAGATCGACAGCCAGAGCTCGCGTTCGCCGAGCTGCAAAGGCACGTTCTCGGCGCGTGCCGACTCGCCGCCCGCGGCGACGGGGATGAGCTCGGCAACGGCGCTCCAGCCCGGGATCGCAGCCGGCGCCTGCCTCCCGAGCACGTCGGTGTCCTGGAGCCCGGTGATCGCCGCGGCCGCAGCGTTCCAGAACCGGATCCGCCCGCTGCGATCGACAAGCGCGACGCCGTCGCCGATCGTCGCGAGCACGCGTGCAGCTTGCGCACGCTCCTCGGCCTCGCGGTAGAGCCGCGCGTTCTCGATCGCCGAAGCCGCGCGGCGCGCGAGCTCCTCGGCGAGCACGAGATCCTCTGCCCCGAAGCGGCGTCCCGCGTCCGACGAGACGAGCGTGATCGCGCCGAGCGCGGCGTCGAGGCCCTTGAGCGGGACGCAGATGTAGGACTCGAGGCCGAGCTCCTGCAGCAGCTCGAGGTGGAGCTCGTCGCGGGCCGCCGCCTGGACGAGCTGGGGCGTGATCTCGGGCACGAGCTCGGGCTCGCCCGTCCGGATCACCGCGGCAGGGCCGGTCGTCTCGTCTTCCGGCGGGTACCGGTCCTGCAGCTCCCGTGCAAAGGTCACCTTCGCCGGATCGCGGTGCACGATCGCGATCTGCACGACGGCGCCGTCGGTCTCGACGATGTGGACGGCACACCAGTCCGCGATCTCGCGCGCAGCGAGCTCTGCGACCCGGCGCAGTGTCTCGCGGTAGTCGAGCGAGCGCGCGAGCTCGTCGCCGGCGGAGACGATGAAGCGCTGCTGGTCCTCGATCCGCTTGCGGTCGTGGATGTCGGTCGCGGTGCCGATCCAGAAATCGATCGATCCGTCACCGGCGCGCATCGGCACCGCGCGCCCGAGGTGCCAGCGGTACCCGCCGCCGGCATCGCGGAACCGGTACTCGACCTCAAACGTGTCGCCGCTGCGCAGCGTCTGCTCACGCCGCGAGACGGCGACCGGGAGGTCGTCCGGATGCACGACGAGGTGCCATGCGTTCGGCCCGGCATCCTCGGCGGCCATTCCGGTGTACTCAAACCAGCGCCGGTTGAAGTACGTCGCCGTGCCCTGCGCGTCCGACGTCCAGACGATCTGCGGCATCGCATCCGCGAGCTGGCGGTACCGCTCCTCGCTCGCCTGCTCGAGCGCGGTGAGCTCCTGTTGATGGATCTGCCCGGCTTGCTCCTGAAGCTGCCGGCTCTTCTCCCACAGCTCGACGAAGACCGCGACCTTCGAGCGGAGGATCTCGGGCTCGATTGGCTTGAAGATGTAGTCGACCGCGCCCGCCGAGTAACCCCGGAACACGTGCTTCTCCTCTTTCGAGAGCGCGGTGACGAAGATGATCGGGATGTGCTGCGACCGTTCGCGCTGCTTGATGAGCTCCGCGAGCTCGAAGCCGTCGAGCTCCGGCATCTGCACGTCGAGCAGGATGCACGCGAAGTCGTCGAGCAGGAGCTGCTTCAACGCCGCCGAGCCCGACGTGACGGAGACACAGCGGTGGCCGAGCGGCTCGAGGATCGCCTCGAGCGCCAGCAGGTTCTCTTCGTAGTCGTCGACGAGCAGCAGCTGTGCGATCTCGCTCATGCGCACAACCCGTAGAGGAAGAGTGGGATCTCCTCGAGCGGCAACACGGCGTCGGCGTGCGTCGCGCGAATCGCCGCGTCCGGCATCGTCCGCTTCGCGGACGTCTCCGGGTCCTGCACGATCGCGACGCCGCCTCGCTCCTTGATCAGCGAGAGCCCGTGCGCGCCGTCCGAGTTCGCGCCGGTGAGAACGATGCCGACGGCGCGGTGGCCGTAGGCGTCGGCGACCGACTCGAAAAGAACATCGATCGAGGGCCTCGCGAATCTGACCGGAGCGTCGGTCGAGAGTGCGAGGTGGCCGTTCTCGACGAGGACGTGGTAGTCGGGCGGCGCGACGTAGACATGGTCGTGCTTGAGCGGCGTCTTGTCGTCGGGATCGGATACGAGTCGGCGCGTGTGGTGAGCGAGCAGCCGCGCGAGGCCGCCTTCCTCGGACTCGACCGACCGGTGCTGCGCAACCACGATCGGCTGATGGACGTCGTCGGACAAGCCGTCGAGCAGGCGGCTCACCGCGTCCAATCCTCCCCAGGACGTCCCGATCACGATGAGCTCGTACACCTCATCCGACTTTGCGGTAGATCCGCTCGTCGAGGTCGATCTCCTCGTAGCGGCCGCCGTACCGCGTGAAGTTCATCGACTCCTTGTGGCCGAGGGCGAGGATCCCGAACGTGTCGAGGCTCTCGTAGAAGAGCGTGTGCACGTGATCCTGCAGCGCTCTGTCGAAATAGATCATCACGTTGCGGCAGACGATCACGTTGAACTCGTTGAACGACCGGTCCATCGCGAGGTTGTGCTGCGCGAAGACGACGTTCTCGCTCAGCGTCCGCGAGAACGCAACGCTGTCGTACGCAGCGGTGTAGTACTCCGAGAAGTCGTCCTTGCCGCCCGCGCGGATGTAGTTCTGCGTGTACTGCTTCATCCGGTCGAGCGGAAAGACGCCGGCGCGCGCGGTCTGCAGCACGTGCTCGTTGATGTCGGTCGCATAGATCCGTGTCCGCTCGTAGACGCCTTCCTCGTGCAGGAGGATCGCCAGTGAATAGACCTCCTCGCCGGTCGAGCAGCCCGCGCACCAGATGCGCGTGAACGGATAGGTCCGCAGCATCGGGACGACCTTTTCGCGGAACGCGACGTAGAACGTCGGATCGCGGAACATCGACGTGACGTTGATCGAGAGATCGACGAGCAGCCGCTCCATACACGGCGGGTCGTGGAGCAGCTGGTTCTGCAGCTCGGTCAGCGTCTCGAGCCCTTCCGCGTCAAGTCGGCGATAGAGCCGCCGCTTGAGCGATGCCTGTGCGTACTGGCGAAAGTCGAGGCCGTACCGGCGGTAGACGGCCTCGAGGAGCAGCTCGATCTCGAGCTGCTCCAGCTCCCGCTCCGGCGCGACGGCATCCGGGTCGGGCGGCGTGCTCAGTGGTACAGCCACACCCGCATCAGCGAGAGCAGCTGATCCGTGTCGACGGGTTTCGTGATGTAGTCCGACGCGCCGGACTCGATCGACCGCTCACGGTCACCCTTCATCGCCTTCGCCGTGAGCGAGATGATCGGCAGCTGCCGGAACTCGGGCATCTGCCGGACGGCCACCATCGTCTCGTAGCCGTCCATCTCCGGCATCATGATGTCCATCAGGACGAGATCGACGTCCGGGTGCTCTCGCAGCGTCTTGATCCCGTCTCGGCCGTTCTCCGCAAACACAACGTCCATCCCGTTCGCCTCGAGCACCGACGTGAGCGCGAACACGTTGCGCACGTCGTCGTCGACGATCAGCACCTTCTTGCCGTCGAAGACACCCTCCGTCGAATGCAGCTGCTCGAGCATGTGACGCTTGGCCTGCGGCAGCCGTGCCTCGACGCGATGAAGGAACAGCGACGTCTCATCGAGGAGCCGCTCCGGAGAGCGCGCATCCTTGACGATGATCGTCTCGGCGTACTTCTTCAGGCGCGTCTCCTCGCGGCGCGTGAGTTCCTTGCCGGTGTAGACGATCACCGGCAGCTTCGCGAACTGGTCGTCCCGTTTGAGCTGCTCCAGGAGCTTGAAGCCGGTCGTCTCCGGCAGCTTCAGGTCGAGCACCATGCAGTCGAACTGCTGCGACTGCAGCGCTGAGAGCGCGTCCTCTGCCGAGCCGACGTCGGTGATATCGACGTCGTCGGAGCCGACGAGCTCGACGATCGAGCTCCGCTCGATGTCGTCATCCTCGACGACGAGCAGGCGCCGCACGTCGCGGTCGATGAACGACGAGATCTCGCCGAGCATCGAGTCGAGCCCGTCCTTCTCGAGCGGCTTCTCGAGGTAGGCGACTGCGCCGGCGCGCAGGACGCTCGTGCGATCGCCGTCGACCGCCGAGACGATGTGCACCGGGATGTGACGCGTCGCCGGATGGCGCTTCAGGTGCTCGAGCACGTCCCACCCGGTCATCAAGGGCAGCTGCATGTCGAGCACGATCGCGTCCGGCCGGTACTCATGCGCCAGTGCGAGGCCGACATCGCCGCGCACTGCGACGATGCCCTTGAAGCCGCGCTCGCGTGCGGTGTCAAGCACGGTGCGCGCGAAGGTCGTGTCGTCCTCGACGACAAGCACGACGCGGTCGCCTTCCTGTACGTCCTCGCGGTCGTCGGCGACCTCACTCCGCAGCAGCACGGCCGGGTCGAGCTCCTGCACAGGCGGCGGCACGAGCAGTGTCGTTCCCTCATCGACGAGCCGTTCGCCTTCGCGGACGAGCGCGTTGAGCCGCTCCTCGAGCTCTGCCATGCCGGCTCCGTTGGAGGTCGCCGGCAGATACAGCGTGAACGTGCTGCCGAGGCCCGGCTCCGATGTGACTCGGATCTCGCCGCCGAGCAGCCGCGCGATCTCACGGCTGATCGACAGGCCGAGCCCCGTGCCGCCGTACTTGCGCGACGTCGTGCCGTCCGCCTGCTGGAACGCCTCGAAGATCAGTCGCAGCTTGTCCTCGGCGATGCCGATCCCGCTGTCGATCACGGAGAACGCGAACACGGAATCGTTCTCGGCGAGGTCCGGCGTCGCGAAAGCCACATCGTGCGGCGCCGTCTCGATGCGCATCGTCACGGCGCCCCTCTCCGTGAACTTCACCGCGTTCGAGAGCAGGTTCTTCAGCACCTGCTGCAGCCGCTGCTCGTCGGTCTGGATCGTCGGCGGGATGTTCGCGCCCGCGACCTCGACGTTCAGCTCGAGTCCCTTCTCCTCCGCGAGCGGCCGGAACGTGCGCTCGACGTAGTCGCGGATGTCCGCCAGCGGGACCTCGGCCGCATTCACGTCCATCTTCCCGGCCTCGACCTTCGAGAGGTCGAGGATGTCGTTGATCAGGCTGAGCAGATCGGCGCCCGCCTGGTGGATCGTCGACGCGAACTCGACCTGCTTGTCGGTCAGGTTCTGCTCGCTGTTTTCCGCGAGCAGCTTGGCGAGGATCAGCAGCGAGTTGAGCGGCGTGCGCAGCTCGTGGCTCATGTTCGCGAGGAACTCGCTCTTGTACTTCGACGAGAGCGCGAGCTGTTCAGCGCGCTCCTGCAAGGCCGACCGTGCGAGCTCGATCTCCGAGTTCTTGATCTCGATGCGGCGGTTTTGCTCTTCGAGCAGTTCCGCCTTCTCTTCGAGCTCCTCGTTCGTCTGCTGCAGCTCCTCCTGCTGCGTCTGCAGCAGCTCCTCCGACGCCTTGAGCGTCTGCGCCTGCTGCTCGAGCTCGGTGTTCGCGCGCTTCAGCTCCTCCTGCTGCGACTGCAGCTCCTCCGAGCGCTCCTGCAGCTCGAGCGTCAGTCCCTGCGACTGGCGGAGCAGCTCCTCCGTCCGCATCGTCGCCTGGATCGTGTTGATGACGATGCCGATCGTCTCGCCGAGCTGGTCGAGGAAGCCGCGCTGCACGTCGGTGAACGGCTGGAACGCGGCGATCTCGATCACCGCCATTACCTGGTCCTCGAAGAGAACCGGCATGACGATGATGTTCTTGGGCGTCGCCTCGCCGAGCGCGGACGCGACCTTCACGTAGTCGTCCGGCGGCTCGGTGATGAGGATCGACTGGCGCTCGAGCGCCGCCTGCCCGACGAGCGACTCGCCGAGCTTGAAGCGGTTCGCGACTTTCTTCCGTGTCTTGTAGCCGTAGCTGGAGATGAGCTGCAGCGCGGGCGCGTCTTCCTCGATCTCTTCGCTGAGGAAGAATGCGCCGTAGCCGGCGCCGACGAGCGGCGTCAGCTCGGACATGATCAGCCGCGAGACCGTCTGCAGATCGCGCTGGCCCTGCATCATCCCGCTGAACCGAGCGAGGTTCGAGTTCAGCCAGTCCTGCTCGGCGTTCCGCGCGGTCGTCTCGCGGAGATTCGCGATCATCTGGTTGACGTTCTCTTTGAGCGCGTCGACCTCGCCCTTCGCCTCGACCGTGACTTGACGCGTCAAGTCGCCCTCGGTCACCGCGGTCGACACGTCTGCGATCGCGCGCACCTGCGTCGTCAGCGACGTCGCGAGCTGGTTGAAGTTGTCGGTCAGCTCCTTCCAGACGCCGCTGACGCCTTCGACGTTCGCCTGGCCGCCGAGGATGCCCTCGGTGCCGACCTCGCGCGCGACGCGCGTGAGCTCTGCCGCGAACGACGACAGCTGGTCGACCATGATGTTGACGGTGTTCTTGAGCTGCAGGATCTCGCCGCGCGCGTCGACGGTGATCTTCTGCGAGAGATCGCCGCGCGCGACGGCCGTCGTGACCTCGGCGATGTTGCGGACCTGATCGGTGAGGTTCGACGCGAGTCCGTTCACCGAGTCCGTCAGGTCCTTCCACGTCCCGCTGACGCCGCGCACGTTCGCCTGGCCGCCGAGCTTGCCCTCGGTGCCGACCTCGCGCGCGACGCGCGTGACCTCGTCGGCGAACGAGCTGAGCTGGTCGACCATCGTGTTGATGGTGTCCTTGAGCTCGAGCACCTCGCCCTTCGCGTTGACGGTCACCTTCTTCGACAAGTCGCCGTTCGCGACTGCAGTCGTCACCTGTGCGATGTTGCGTACCTGCTCGGTGAGCGCGTTCGCCATGAAGTTCACGTTGTCGGTCAGGTCGCCCCACACGCCGCTGACGCCCTCGACCGATGCCTGACCGCCGAGCCGTCCCTCGGTGCCGACCTCGCGCGCGACGCGGGTCACCTCTGCGCTGAACGCGCGCAGCTGGTCGACCATCGTGTTGACGGTCTCCTTCAGCTCTGCGACCTCGCCCTTGACGTCGACGGTGATCTTTTTCGAGAGGTCGCCCGTCGCGACCGCGGTCGTGACTTCGGCGATGTTACGCACCTGGCCGGTGAGGTTCGAGGCCATGCCGTTCACCGACTCGGTCAAGTCGCGCCACGTCCCGCTGACGCCCTCGACTTTCGCCTGGCCGCCTAGCACGCCTTCCGTGCCGACCTCGCGCGCGACGCGCGTCACCTCGTCGGCGAATGCGGAGAGCTGGTCGACCATCGTGTTGATCGTGTCCTTGAGCTGGAGGACCTCGCCGCGCGCGTCGACGGTGATCTTCCGCCTCAGGTCGCCGTTCGCGACTGCGGTCGTGACGTCAGCGATGTTCCGCACCTGGTCGGTGAGGTTGTCCGCGAGCGTGTTCACGTTCTCCGTCAGGTCTTTCCAGACGCCGCTGACGCCCTTGACCTCGGCTTGCCCGCCGAGGCGCCCTTCGGTGCCGACCTCGCGCGCGACGCGCGTGACCTCGTCGGCGAACGAGGAGAGCTGGTCGACCATCGTGTTGATCGTGTTCTTCAGCTCTGCGATCTCGCCGCGCACATCGACGGTGACCTTCTTCGAGAGGTCGCCGTTCGCGACGGCGGTCGTGACGTCGGCGATGTTGCGCACCTGCTCGGTGAGCGAGGCCGCCATGAAGTTCACCGACTCCGTCAGGCCGCGCCACGTGCCGCTGACACCTTCGACCTGCGCCTGGCCGCCGAGCCGGCCCTCGCTGCCGACCTCGCGTGCGACGCGCGTGACCTCGTCGGCGAACGAGGACAGCTGGTCGACCATCGTGTTGAGCGTGTTCTTCAGCTCGAGGATCTCGCCGCGCGCCTCGACCGTGATCTTCTGCGAGAGGTCGCCGTTCGCGACTGCGGTCGCAACCTGCGCGATGTTCCGCACCTGGCCCGTCAGGTTGTTCGCCATGTGGTTCACGTTCTCGGTGAGCCCGCGCCATGTGCCGCTCACGCCCTCGACCTCCGCCTGGCCGCCGAGCCGTCCCTCGGTGCCGACCTCGCGTGCGACGCGCGTGACCTCGTCGGCAAACGTCGACAGCTGGTCGACCATCGTGTTGAGCGTGTTCTTCAGCTCGAGGATCTCGCCGCGTGCGTCGACCGTGATCTTCTGCGTCAGGTCGCCTTTCGCGACCGCCGTCGCGACCTCGGCGATGTTCCGGACCTGATTCGTCAGGTTGTCCGCCATCTGGTTGACGTTCTCGGTGAGGTCGCGCCACGTGCCGCTCACGTCCTCGACCTCGGCCTGGCCGCCGAGCCGGCCCTCGGTGCCGACCTCGCGCGCGACGCGCGTCACCTCCGCGGCAAACGAGCTGAGCTGGTCGACCATTGTGTTGATCGTGTTCTTGAGCTCGAGCACCTCGCCGCGTACGTCAACGGTGACCTTCTTCGAGAGATTGCCGTTCGCGACCGCCGTCGTCACCTCGGCGATGTTGCGCACCTGTTCGGTGAGCGACGCGGCCATGAAGTTCACCGACTCGGTGAGGCCGCGCCACGTGCCGCTGACGCCCTCGACCTGAGCCTGGCCGCCGAGCTTCCCCTCGGTGCCGACCTCGCGCGCGACGCGGGTGACCTCCGCCGCGAACGCAGACAGCTGGTCGACCATCGTGTTGATCGTGTCCTTGAGCTCCGCGATCTCGCCCTGGACGTCGACCGTGATCTTCTTCGTGAGGTCGCCGTTCGCAACGGCAGTGGTCACCTGTGCGATGTTGCGCACCTGCGTCGTGAGGTTGCCGGCGAGCGTGTTGACGTTGTCAGTGAGGTCCTTCCAGACGCCGCTGACGCCCTCGACGTTCGCCTGGCCGCCGAGGCGGCCTTCTGTGCCGACCTCGCGCGCGACGCGCGTCACCTCGGCGGAGAACGCGCGCAGCTGGTCGACCATCGTGTTGATCGTGTCCTTGAGCTGCAAGACCTCGCCGCGGACGTCGACGGTGATCTTCTTCGAGAGATCGCCGTTCGCGACCGCGGTCGTGACATCGGCAATGTTGCGGACCTGGTCGGTGAGGTTGCCGGCGAGCGTGTTGACGTTGTCGGTGAGGTCTTTCCACACGCCGCTGACGCCTTCGACGTTCGCCTGCCCGCCGAGCTTGCCCTCGGTGCCTACTTCCTTTGCGACGCGCGTCACCTCGGCGCTGAAGGCGCGCAGCTGGTCGACCATCGTGTTGACGGTCTCCTTCAGCTCGAGCACCTCGCCCTTGACGTCGACGGTGATCTTCTTCGAGAGATCGCCGTTCGCGACGGCCGTCGTGACGGTCGCGATGTTGCGCACCTGCGTCGTGAGGTTCGAGGCGAGCCCGTTGACCGACTCCGTGAGGTCTTTCCACGTGCCGCTCACACCCTTGACCTGGGCCTGGCCGCCGAGCTTGCCTTCCTCGCCGACCTCGCGCGCGACGCGCGTCACCTCGTCGGCGAACGAGGAGAGCTGGTCGACCATTGTGTTGATCGTGTTCTTCAGCTCCGCGACCTCGCCGCGGACGTCGACCGTGATCTTCTTCGAGAGGTCACCGTTCGCAACAGCGGTCGTGACCTCGGCGATGTTGCGCACCTGCGTCGTCAGGTTGTCGGCGAGCGTGTTGACGTTGTCCGTCAGGTCTTTCCAGACGCCGCTGACGCCCTTCACCTTGGCCTGGCCGCCGAGCTTGCCGTCGGTGCCGACCTCGCGCGCGACGCGCGTCACCTCGTCCGCGAACGAGGAGAGCTGGTCGACCATCGTGTTCACGGTCGTGCCGATCCGGCGGAACTCGCCCTTCACCGGCTGGCCCTCGATCGTGAGCTGCATCTTCTGGCCGAGGTCGCCGTTCGCGACCGCGTCGATGACGCGCGCGACCTCCGTGGTGGGGCGGACGAGGTCGTCGATGAGCGTGTTGAGCGCGTTCGCGGTCTGCGTCCAGTGGCCGGTGAGGTCCGACGCCTGCGCGCGCTCGTTCAGCCGGCCCTCGCGGCCGATCGCGCGGCCGACGCGGACGACCTCTTTGCTGAAGGACTCGCGGCGGTCGGCAAGCTCGTTGAATGCGCGCCGGAGGTCCGCACCGAGCCCCTTGCCCGAGACGGGAAGCCGGACCTTGAAGTCGCCGTCCCGCGCCGCTTCGAGCGCAGTGAGCAGCTGCTTCAGCTCATCGGCGGAGACGGCCTCGGCGCCGTTCTTTGTCCGGGTGGTTTTCGCTCGCTCGACTTCGTGTCCGACAGCCACAGAGTCCCCCAGTGTTCGCTCTGCTAGGTCTTGGTCATCGCCGCAATAGGACTTCCGGTTTCACGGAGTGATTCCACCGGAGTTAGAAGCCATGATTCGGTCTTGTAAAACGACCCCCAATACGAGAAAAGCCCGAAACGGCGGTCAAAGCATAGGCCGGTCGGCCTAGAGCTGCAAGACCCCGGTCCTAGAGTTTGTTCAGGGCTTGCACAAGGTCGGCCCAGATCGCATCCGCGTCCTCGAGGCCGATGCTGAGCCGGAGGAGCCCGCCCGGCACACGGTCGCCCTCCCAGCGGTGGCGGCTCTCCATCACGCTCGTCACGCCGCCGAGCGAGGTCGCGTTGACGATCAGTTCGGTGGAGGTCTCGACGGTGCGGGCTGCATCGACGTCGGCGACGTCGAATGAGATGAGGCCGGAGAGACCGGGATAGCGCACGGCGACGACCTTTGCGTGGTCGGCGAGACGCTGGGCGATCGTCGTCGCGGTCTCGGTCTGGCGGCGGACGCGTGCGTCGAGCGTCTGGAGCCCGCGGGAGAGGAGCCACGCGGGATCGGGCGCGGGGGAGATGCCGGTGCGCGTGCGGAATGTGCGGAGCTCACTGAGATCCTTGCCGGCGATGGCGCCGAGCAGCGCGTCGTCGTGGCCGCCGAGGTACTTCGTGACGCTGTGGAGCACGAAGTTGGCGCCGTGCTCGAGCGGGCGCAGGTAAACCGGGGTCGCGACGGTCGAGTCGACGAGGACGGGCGCCGGGTACGCGGCCGCGGCCTCGAGGTCGGGCATCGTCAGGAATGGATTGGAGGGCGCCTCGAGCCAGACGAGCTGCGCGCCGTCGGGCGGCGGGCCGGTCTGGTCGAACTCGACGTAGCGGAGACCCCATTTGGCGAGCGTCTGGAACGTGACCGCCGTGCCGAAGTAGGCGCCCTCCGCGAGCGCGATCGTGTCGCCCGGGCCGAGCAGCGAGAGGACGAGCGCCGTCGCTGCGCCGGTGCCGGACGGGAAGAGCAGCGCCTCGCCGCCTTCGAGCGCGCCGAGCGCACGTTCCGCCTCGGCCACCGTCGGGCTTGCGTAGCGCGAGTAGTAGAACTCCCGCGGCTCGCCACGCTCGTCGTACGGCCAGATCGTTGAGCGGTCAAGCGGCACTGTCCGACTCTACGGGACACGTCCGGGGCCAGGCCCGGCTACAGGAACGTCACGACTTCGTCACCGCCCATGCAGGCGAATCATGGTCGCCGTGACGAATTCGTTGCAAAGACGTCACAGCGCCTGGCGCCGGACGTGTCCGGAGCCGTCAGACCGCGGGCTCCGGTCGCAGGTCCTCGAGCTTGCCCATCCGTGCGAGCGCGGGGAAGAGCTTCGTCCACGAGCCGGCGATGCCGATCATCGCGGCGCCGCCGGCGACGACCGACGGCACGGTGCCGATCAGCCGTGCGAACGAGCCCGACCAGAACGCGCCGAGCTCGTTCGACGCGCTGATGAACACCCACTCGACCGCCGCCACGCGGCCCTGCAGGTGCGGCGGCGTCAGCAGCGCCACCGCGGTCGAGCGGATGTTGACACTGATCGCGTCGACAAACCCGGTCACCGCGAGCGCCGCCATCGAGAGCGGCAGCCACTTCGACAGCCCGAAGACGATCATCCCGGCGCCGAACGTCGCGACCACCGCCAGCAGCGTTCGTCCGGCCGGGTACTGCAACGGACGGCGCGTCAGCAGCAGCCCGGCTGCGAGCGCGCCGACCGACGGCGACGTGCGTAACAGCCCGAGGCCGACCGGCCCCGTATGCAGGATCGAGCTCGCGAACACCGGCGCAAGCGCGATCGAGTCGCCGAGCAACACGCCGAAGAGATCGAGCCCGATCGCGCCGAGCAGCATTCTCGTCCGGCGAATGAACCTCACGCCGGCGACGAGGCTGTCCCAACCCGGCGCCTCCGTCGTCACGAACGACGCGACCGCAGGCCGCATCGCGATCACCGCGATGAGCGACACGACGAGCAGCCCGGCGGCGACCACGTAAACCGCGACCGGCTCGACGGAGAAGATCACGCCGCCGAGCGCAGGTCCCGCAACGACGCCGATCTGCCCCGCGAGGCTGCGCAGCGCCATCGCGTTCGCGATCATCTCCTCCGGCACGATCTCGCGCGTGATCGCGCGCGCCGCTGGGTTGCCGACCACGCTCGCGATCCCCGCCACGCCGGCCAGCACGAGGTACGGCCACAACTGGCGCGCACCGCCCAGCGTCACGAAGATCAGCGCGACCGCGATCCCGATCGTGAGCACGTACGACGCCGCGGTCACCGCTCGCCGCGGCAGGCGGTCGGCAACCTGGCCGGCCGGCAGCGCCAGCACCGGTAGCGGCAGGAACTCCATCAGCCCGATCAGCCCGAGGTCGAAGGGGTTGTGGTGGATCTCGTACACCTGCCACCCGATCGCGACGGCGAGCATCTGCGCTGCGAGCCCCTGCGTCACGAGCGACGCCCAGAGGAGCGCGAAGTCGCGCTCCTGCAGAACGGGAGGAAGCCTGCGCCTCACGGTCGGCAGGTTAGGCTCCGGCGGTGCCGGAGAGCCACGAGACCACGCAGGCGAAGCTCGACTGGCTGCGTGAGCTGCGGGAGGAAGCGCTGCACGCGGGCAGTGAGCGGAGCGTGCAAAAGCGCCGCGAGGAGGGCCGCCTGCTCGCGCGCGAGCGCGCCGAGAAGCTTTGCGACCCGGGCACCTTCGTCGAGCTCGACCGCTACGTCCGCCACCGCGAGTCGAACTTCGGGATGATGGATCGTCGCCCGTACGGCGACGCGGTCGTCACCGGCTATGGCGAGATCTTCGGCCGCAGGATATTCCTGTTCTCGCAGGACTTCACGGTCTTCGGCGGCTCGCTGAGCGAGGTCTTCGCCGAGAAGATCTGCAAGGTGATGGATCTCGCCGTCAAGTACGGATGCCCCATCATGGGCATCAACGACTCGGGCGGCGCGCGCATTCAGGAAGGCGTCGTGTCGCTCGCCGGCTACGCGGAGATCTTCTGGCGGAATGTGCAGTCTTCGGGAGTTGTCCCGCAGATCTCGCTCGTCATGGGCCCGTGCGCGGGCGGCGCCGTCTACTCGCCCGCGATCACGGACTTCATCTTCATGGTCGAGGGCTCTTCCTACATGTTCATCACGGGCCCCGACGTCGTGAAGACAGTCACCGGTGAGGAGGTCACCTTCGAGGAGCTCGGCGGCGCGGCGACGCACGCCGCGAAATCGGGAGTCGCGCACTTCACGGCTGCGGACGAGGACGCCTGCCTCGAGGACGCGCGCTACCTGCTCTCGTTCCTGCCGCAGTCGAACCGGGAGCGGCCGCCGTTCACGACGCCGACCGATCCGAGCGACCGCGAGGACGCGGAGCTCGACACGCTGATCCCGGACAACCCGAACAAGCCGTACGACATGCACGATGTCATCCGCCGCGTGATCGACGACGGCGAGTTCCTCGAGGTGCAGGAGCGCTTCGCGACGAACATCGTCTGCGGCTTCGCACGGCTCGGCGGAAACGCGGTCGGCGTCGTCGGGAACCAGCCGAGCTCGCTTGCCGGCGTGCTCGACATCGACGCGTCGAACAAGGCCGCGCGCTTCGTGCGGACGTGCGACGCGTACAACATCCCGCTCATCACGTTTGTCGATGTTCCGGGTTTTCTGCCCGGGACGGCGCAGGAGTGGGGCGGGATCATCCGCCACGGAGCGAAGCTTTTGTACGCGTTCGCGGAAGCGACGGTGCCGAAGCTGACGGTGATCACGCGCAAGGCGTACGGCGGCGCGTACGACGTCATGAGCTCAAAGCACATCCGCGCGGACTTCAACTTCGCGTGGCCGACGGCCGAGGTCGCCGTGATGGGACCGGACGGCGCCGTCAACATCATCTACCGCGACAGCTCGCCCGGAGAGCGCGCGGAGCTGATCGAGGACTATAAGAAGCGGTTCGCGAACCCGTACACCGCCGCCGAGCGCGGCTATGTCGACGACGTGATCGAGCCGCGCCGCACGCGGCCGGTTCTCATCGACGCTCTGCAGACCGCGCTGACGAAGCGTGAGCCCCGTCCCACGCGAAAGCACGGCAACATTCCGCTGTAGCTACGACGCGAGCTCGATCTCGCGCGCCCGCAGCCCGAGCTCTTCGCTGAACGCGTCGACGATCGCGGGGTCGAACTGCGAGCCGCTGCAGCGCTCGAGCTCCTCGAGCGCCTCCTCCGGCGACAACGGTCTCCGGTAGACCCGCTCCGACGTCATCGCGTCATACGCATCGGCGACGAAGATGATGCGCGCGCCGAGTGGGATCTCTTCGCCGCGCAGCCGGTCGGGATAGCCCGCGCCGTCCCACCGCTCGTGGTGGTGGAGCACCCACTCCGCAATCGGCTCGACGCCGAGGCTCTCGAGCATCCGGAAGCCGATCTGCGGGTGCCGCTGCAGCACGAGGCACTCGGACTCGTTAAGGGCGCTCGGCTTGCGCAGGATCTCTTCGGGGATCGCGAGCTTTCCGAGGTCGTGCAGGCTCGCGGCGAGGCGCGTCAGCTCGATCTGCGCCTCGTCGAGCCCGAGCCTCCGACTGATGCGCGCGGCGAGGTCGCCCACGCGTTCCGAATGGCTGCCCGTGTACGCGTCGCGCGCGTCGACCGCCTTCGCGAGGCTCGCGGCTGCGCGATAGCGCGCGGCGCGGTCGGTGCTCTCCGCGAGCTGCTGCAGCTGCTTGAGCTCGATGTAGGCCGGCTCGTACGCGCGCGCCCGGTTCTTGCCATCCTCCTTCGCCCAGTACAGCGCGCTGTCGGCCAGGCGGATCAACTCGTCGCGGCCAACGCCCTGCACCGGGTACGTCGCAACGCCCGCGCTCACCGTCAGCTCGCCGACCTGCTCGAGCTGCGCCGCGCCGACGCGCTCGACGATGGAGCGTGCGACGGCGACGGCCTCGTGCGCGTCGAGACGCGGCAACAACACCGCGAACTCGTCGCCGCCGAGCCGGAAGCTCTCGCCGCCCTGCCGCAGCCGCGCCGCAACCTGGCCGAGCACGCGGTCGCCGACGGGATGCCCGTAGTTGTCGTTGATGTGCTTGAAGTCGTCGATGTCGACGAGACAGAGGCTGAGCGCCCGGTTGCCCGCCTCCGCGTCCGCGAGCTCGCGCTGCAGGCGCTCGTGGAAGTGCCTGTGGTTGCCGAGGCCCGTCAGCGGGTCCGTCAGTGCGAGCCGCATCGCTTTCAGCGCAGCGAATGTCGAGCGCTGGTACAGAGCGATCGCGAGCAACGGCCCGACGAGTGCCATCGAGAGCCACGGCGACCGCTCCCACAGCACGACGAGCATCAAAGCCGCCGACGCCATCAACGCGAACGGCGCCGTCGTCTGCTTCGCGTTGTCCCAGATCAGCTTGAAGAACGGCTTGCCGGAGCTCGCTGCGAGCACCGCGCTGATCAGCAGCAGGTTGACGACCCAGTTGTAGAGGAACGCGCACAGTGCGACGCGCAGGATCAGCGCGCCGACCGACGTCTCATGAATCGATTGGATCGCAAGCCCGCCGGCGAGCGCCGACAGCGCGAACATCGAGCCGTTGTACGCGACGCGAAGCGGCGGGCGGTGGCCGATGAGGTGTGTGACCGTCGGCCCCCCGGCCGCGACGATCACACCCGCCTGCCAGCCGAAGAGCACGGTCGCGGCGACGGCGAAGACGAAGCCGAGCGTGACACCGCCGGCGTCGACGCCTTCCACCGGAACCGGGAACCGCTCGGCGAGCACCATGCCGACGAAGAGGCCGGCGATCGCGCCGAGGTCGGAGGTCGTGTGCGACGTGCGGCCGTACGTGAAGCCAGCCGCGACGATCGTCGCGACCCCCGCCGTGACGACAGGGGCCACGATCGCGAGAACTCTGGGAGGGACGGAGCTCGGCGCTTTCACCGCCCCGCCTCGGCCGCAGATGGCCGAAGGTCAGGTGCGGGCGCGCACCCCGAAAACATGCGGTGACGTGATCGATTCACGTTTGGTTCCCCAACCACCCAAGTGAGGCCTGGTGACTACCAGGCGCCCCAACCGAAGTTGCCCGGCGCGAACAGGGCGAACATCCCGTTGAGGCTTGCCGCGATGACGGCGATTACCACCACAAGGACAATCAGGCGAGGCTTCCACTCCAACATGCGTTTCCCTCCAGAGAACTCGGACGCCAGACAGTCGTGATTCTGCGAGTCGAGGCGCCGTGGAGGAATCACCCGAAGGGGTGATCGTGCGCGCTGTCTCTTTTATCCCTCGATCGAGTTAGGCCTACTCGAGGCCGGCTTCTGCAAGCGGCCGGCGGGCCCACGCGAACTCTTTCGCGTACCACCCCGTAAGTTGGGCCAGAGCGACGCCGTACTCGGATGAGTGGACGAACCACCCGTTGCCGACGTAGATGCCCATGTGTCCGACCTGCGAGGGCTGCGACTTCGGACCTTTGTCGCCGAAGAAGATGACGTCGGCCGGCTCGAGGTTCGCGAGCGTGATGCGCTTCGCCTTCGGGATCTCGCCGCTCATCTGGTACGTCGTGCGTCCCTGCAGCACCGAGGCGAGATCGCCTTCGTTCGGATAGCTCTGCAGCTTGTAGACGCGCCACACGAAGCCTGAGCAGTCGTAGCCGCCGCGCGACGAGACGCCGAACTCGGTCTCCGGGCCGTCGCTCGTGCCGCCCCAGATGTACGGCATGCCGATGCGCGCGAACGCGGTCGTCAGAATCGATTTCTGCCAGTCGGTGAGGTCGGACGGGAGCGCGAACGTGTCGGCGAGCTGCTGCACCGCCGGCATTTCCCAGCCCTGGAAGTCGAGGATCTGCGCCGCCGAGTACGCGGCTTCGGCGCGCGTGGCGGAACTGTTCGGGAGGAGCTCGAGCGAATCCAGGCTTGCCGGATGGTTCAGCCGCAGCCCGAGCAACCGCGCGACGACTTCGCTCCCGAACCGCGCGGGGACCTTCAGGCCCGCGAACTTCGCACCGTGCGCGAACTCCGTTGCCGCCTTGCCGAGCTCGAGTGCCTGCACGAGTCGCTGGTCGAGCTGTGTCATCGTCACCGGCTTCGTCGGGTTCGCCACCTGCTTCGGCGCATAGGGGATCGTGACCGTCGGCGTGGTCGTCACGGTCGGGGCGGTCGTCGTGGTCCCGACGATCGTCGTGGTCGCCGTGGTCGTCGGTGTGGTGGTCGTTGTGGTCGTCGGATCGGTCGGGATGAGCGGCTCCGTCGGCGGCTCAGCCTCGGTGAGGCGCTGCTTCAGCTCGAAGGAGAGATCCTCGAGCGCCTGCGCGGTCAGCGCGTCGTCGGGGTGAAAGGAGGCGATCGTGCTCGCGTCGAACAAGCCGGCAGTCGTCACCAGCTTGATTTGCGGCGCAGCCCAGGACTGCGCGGGCTTCGAGGTGCCCGCGGTTGCGGCCGCCGCGCAAAAGAGCACGGGGACCACGGCGAATGCGACGAGGAGGCGGCGACCCATTCGTGGCTCCCATCGACTCGGGTGGGCCCCGACTTTAGCCTGTGCCGTTATGAAACTGAAAATCACGCCCGAGCCGACGCGCGCTGAGCGCGAGGCGATCGCCGCGGCACTCGTGCAGGAAACGCAAACACACACTGAGCCCTGGGACGAGGTCGACGCAGGCGATTGTGAGGAAATCGTCAGGCCGTAACCGTCCCCTTCGCCCATGCGTTCACCGGGCATGTTCGACGAATGCATTCGCTGCGGAGAGGCGCCCGCCGTGGACGATCTCGGCTACTGCGGCCACTGCCATTGGGCCGTACGCGCGGAGATCGAGGAGGGCTTCTACCAGCTGCGCGAATACCTGCGCTCGTGGGCGCAGTTCACCGACTGGTGCGACGCCCGCGGCCCTGCGGCCGCGTAATTCAGACGGTCGCGCTGCGCCCTTTGAAGAGCGACGGCGCCGCGCGCGCGTAGTCGAGCCCTGACACGCACGTCAGGACGACGGCGACGAGCATCGCCCACCACGCGACGTGATCGCTCCACGCCCCGGCGGCGGCGAAGCCGCCGACGGCCGCGGCGACCGCCTGCGCCCACGTCTTCAGCTTGCCGAGATCGCGCGCGGCAATCACGATGCCGCGCTCGATCGCCGCCTGACGCAGGCCGGTGATCAGCACCTCCCGCACGACGATCGCGGCAATCATCCACGCGGGCACGACATCGAGGCCGACGAGCATGACCATCGTCCCGAGGACGAGCACCTTGTCCGCGATTGGGTCGAGGAGCGAGCCGAGCGCCGACGAGCGGCCGTGCCGGCGCGCGAGCTTGCCGTCGAAGAAGTCCGTCGTCATCGAAAGGCAGAAGACGGCGGTTGCCCAATACGCGTGGTTCTCGAAGTTCCACGCGTAGAGCACGACGACGATCGGCACGGATAGCGCGCGAGCGACGGTCAACTGGTCGGCCGGTGCCATCGAGTGAGGAGAATACGGCCCACCGATGTTCGACAAGGTCCTCGTCGCCAACCGAGGGGAGATCGCGATTCGCGTCTTCCGCACGCTTCGCGAGCTCGGCCTGGGCTCCGTGGGGGTCTATTCGGAGGCGGATCGCGGGTCGCTGCACGTCTCCTACGCCGACGAGGCGTTCCTCATCGGTCCGGCGGCGCCTGCGCAGAGCTACCTCAAGATCGAGACGATCGTCGAGACCGCCGCGCGGGCCGGCGCCGGCGCCGTCCATCCCGGGTACGGCTTCCTCGCGGAGAACGCCGGCTTCGCGCGCGCGGTCGAGGCCGCCGGGCTCATGTGGATCGGCCCGCCGCCGGACGCGATCGAGCTGATGGGCTCGAAGACGCGCGCGCGCCGGGCGATGCAGGCTGCCGGCGTCCCGATCATCCCGGGGACGACCGATCCGGTCGGCTCCGTCGACGAGCTGCTCGAGCTCGGCGAGGAGATCGGCTATCCGCTTCTGATCAAGGCGGCCGCGGGCGGCGGCGGCAAGGGCATGGAAGAAGTGCATTCGGCCGGCGACGCGTCGCGCGCGCTCGAGACCGCGCAGCGGCAGGGCCAGTCGTATTTTGCGAGCGCCGAGGTGTACGTCGAGAAGCTCATCGTCGATCCGCGCCATGTCGAGGTGCAGGTCCTCGCGGACGCGCACGGGAATGTCATCCACCTCGGCGAGCGCGATTGCACGATCCAGCGCCGCCATCAGAAGCTCGTCGAGGAGACGCCGTCGCCCGCCGTCGACGCGGAGTTGCGCGCGGGCATCGGCGAGATCGGCGTCAACGCTGCTCGTGCGGCGGGCTACCGCTCCGCGGGGACGATCGAGGGGCTGCTGACGAGGGACGGCGCCTACTACTTCATGGAGATGAACACGCGGATCCAGGTCGAGCACACCGTGACCGAGGAGGTGACCGGCCTCGACCTCGTGCGCGAGCAGGTGCGCATCGCGCTCGGCGAGCCGCTGTCACTTGGGCAGGAGGACGTCGAGCTGCGCGGCCACGCGATCGAGTGCCGCATCAACGCCGAGGACGTGGCGCAACGGTTCCTGCCGTCGCCGGGGCTCGTGACCACGTACCGCGAGCCGGGCGGCCCGGGTGTGCGCGTCGACTCGGGCGTCGCCGCCGGCTACGAGGTCTCCGGCGCCTACGACCCGATGATCGCGAAGTTGATCGTCCACGGCGTCGACCGGGAGCACGCGCGGCGCCGCATGCTGCGCGCGCTCGACGAGTTCGTGATTGCCGGGCCGAAGACCCTGCTCGGCTTCCACAAGGCATTGCTCGAGCACGAGTGCTTCGTGCGCGGCGAGACGTGCCACGGGCTGGTCGAGTCGAAGGAGCTTGCGGCACGTGCGGCCGAGCTCGAGCCGGTGCGTGTCGCCGCTTCCGCCGCGACGGACGGGCGGTCGGTCGAGCGCGTCCGCTCGGTCGAGGTCGACGGCAAGCGCTTCGAAGTGCGCGTGCTCGAGCCGGAGCAGCCTTGGCGCGAGTTGGCACGCCGGCGCCACGACCGCGCGCGCGTCGGCGGCGCGCACGGGACGGACGCGATCGTGTCGCCGATGCAAGGGACGGTGCTCAGCGTCGCGGTCGCCGACGGCGACGAGGTCGAGAGCGGGCAAGTGCTCTGCATCGTCGAGGCGATGAAGATGGAGAACGAGGTCCGCGCTCCGCACGCCGGCACCGTCGAGCAGCTCTCGGTCGAATCCGGCGGGCAGGTCGCGGCCGGTCAGGTCATCTGCGTGCTCACCTGACATCTAGGGTTGCTCAACTGGCCAACTCCCCGGGGGTACCCGTTGAAGCGGATAACTGTCCTCGCCGCGCTCGTCGCGGCTCTCGTCCTCGTCGTGCCCGTTCACGCCGCCGCGCCGCCGGTCGGCCCGCTGCCCAAAGGCCCGGTCACGACGATCTCGACGACCAAAGGCTCGCTCGTCTCGATCGCGCTGCCCTCGCGGGCCGGCAAGTCGTGGCGGCTCGCGCGTGCGGTCAACGCGAAGGTGCTCGTCGAGGTGACCGAGGCGAACGTCGGCTCCAACGTCGTCGTCATCTACCGCGCGACCGGCCGCGGCTCGGTGAAGGTGGCGTACGGGTTGACGCGCGGCGAGACCGCGAAGGCCTACGCGTCGGCGATCTTCAACGTCCGTGTGACCTAGATCGAGCGCTGATAGGCGCTGAAGCACCACGTCGCGAAGAGCGACGTGACCGCGACTGCAGCGGCGAGGAACAACAGGTAGAGCCCTGCGGGGCCCCACTGGCCGCCGAGCACGACGGCATTCCGCGCGGCGCGCGTTCCCCAGTTCACGGGATTGAACTTCGAGATCATCCTGATCCAGTCAGGCATGAGCGCCACCGACACAAGGATCGAGGAGAGGAACATCAGCGGGAGACTCACGAAGTTTCCGAGCGCGATCATCGATGCGGGTTTCCGGAGAAGCAGCGCGAGACCGTTCGAGAAGCCGGCGAACACCATCGCGAGCAGCGCCGCGGCAGTAAGGACGACGAGCCAGCCGGCGAACCCGCCGTGCACGCGCACGCCGAGCGCGAGCCCGACGAGCAAGAGGATGATCGCCTGCAAGACCGCGGTAATGCCGGCGCGCACCACCTGTGAGAGAACGATCGCGAGCCGCGACGACGGCGCGGCTAGGAAGCGGTCGACGACATGGCGATCGAGGTCGGCGATCATCGCCATGCCTGCCCAGGTGCCGCCGAAGAACGCGTTCATGCACACGACGCCCGGCGTGAGGAACTCGATGTAGCTGCCCGTGACGCGGCCCTGAGCTCCGACCTTCGAGAAGAGCTGCCCGTAGAGCACGAGCCAGAGCATCGGCTGGATGATCATCATCGCGATCCAGATCGGCTCGCGCGTGAGATTGCGCGCCTGGCGCACCACCATCCAGCCGGTGTGACGAAGCGTCTGCGTCATGGCCGGCCCTGCTCGTCCTCGCTGGCGAAGTCGCGCCCTGTGTAGTGCAGATACACGTCGTCTAGCGACGGGCGTGACGTCGTCACGGCGGCGATTGGAAATCCCGAGGCGTCGAGCGTTCCGAGGATGACGGGGATCGCCTGCGCGCCGTTCGGCACCCGCGCGCGGACGAAGCGGCCGTCGTTCGCGACTTCGCTTGCGCCGTCGATCGCGCTCACGAGCTCCACGGCCTCGGTGGCGCGCCCGTCGACGTTCCCCAGCTCGACGGTGACGAGCTCTCCGCGGAGGTTGGCCTTCAACGCGTCCGGCGTCCCTTCGACGACGACCTTGCCGCGGCTGACGATCGCCACGCGCTCTGCCAGCCGGTCGGCTTCCTCGAGGTAGTGCGTCGTAAGGAGGATCGTGAGGCTCTCCGCCTCTGCGAGGCGCTCGACCTCGACCCACATCGCCGCGCGCGCCTCCGGGTCGAGGCCCGTCGTCGGCTCGTCGAGGAAAAGCACGCGCGGGCGATGCACGAGCCCGATGGCGACATCGAGGCGGCGCTTCATGCCGCCCGAGTAGCCGCGCGCGACGCGGTCGGCGGCCTCACGCAGCCCAACCAGCTCGAGCAGCTCGTCCACGCGCTTGCGCAGCTGCGCGCCGGCCATGCCGTGAATCCGGCCCTGCAGCATGAGATTCTCGCGGCCGGTCGCCTCCCAGTCGACGCCGGAGTCCTGCGCGACGTACCCGATGACCTTGCGGACGCGGTTCGGATGACGAATGACGTCCTCGCCTGCGACGAGCGCGCGGCCGGAGTCGGGCTGCGTCAGCGTCGTCAGCGTGCGGACGGTCGTCGACTTGCCGGCGCCGTTGGGCCCGAGGAGCCCGAACACTTCACCTTCGCGCACTGCGAACGAGACGCCGTCGAGCGCTTGGATGTCCTTGTACCGCTTACGCAGATCTTCGACGACTATTGCGTCCACGTGCGCGATGCTAGCGGCGCATTATTCGCTGACGCGAACGCCGAGCCAGATGCCCGCGACCGCGCCGAGGCCGCCGAAGAGCAGCGACTCGATGCCCCACGAGCTCGCGCCCCAGAGCGCGGGGATGTAGCCGCCCACGAACATGCCGAAGCCGCCGCAGAGACCGATCACAGAACGTCCCATGGACAAGTGATCGGCGCGTCGAAGGTGGATCGTTAGAGTCCGCCGCCGTGGATCTGTACGAGTACCAGGGCAAGGAGCTTTTCCGCCGCGTCGGCATCCCGGTCTCGGACGGCAGGCTCGCCGTGTCGCCGGAAGAGGCGCGTGCGGCGGCGTCGTCGCTCGGCGGCCCCGTCGTCGTGAAGGCTCAGGTGCTGACCGGCGGCCGCGGCAAGGCGGGCGGCGTGAAGCTCGCCGAGGACGCCGCCGACGCAGAGCAGAAGGCGCGCGGCATCCTCGGGCTCGACATCCGTGGCCACGTCGTCCGCAAGCTCTGGATCGAGAAGGCGTCCGACATCGAGAAGGAGTACTACCTCTCGATCGCGTTCGACCGCGGTGAGAAGAAGCCGCTGTTCATGTTCACGACGCAGGGCGGCGTCGAGATCGAGCAGGTCGCCGAGGAGAGCCCGGACGCGCTGATCCGGCTGCACGTCGACCCGTCCGAAGGCTTCCAGCCCTGGGTCGCGCGGCGGCTGATCTACGGAGCAGGTGTCGACAATCCGAGCGAGCAAAAGCAGATCGCCGCGATCGTCGAGAAGCTCTATCGCGCGTTCGTCGAGTTCGACGCGATGCTCTGCGAGATCAATCCGCTGATCGTCACGCCTGACGGCGAGGTGAAGGCGCTCGACTCGAAGTTCACGGTCGACGACAACGCGCTCTTCCGGCATCCGGACATCTCGGAGATGCGCGACACTGCCGCGGCAGACCCGCTCGAGGCGTTCGCGCGCGAGAAGGGCGTCACCTACGTAAAGCTCGACGGCAACGTCGGCATCTGCGGCAACGGCGCCGGCCTCTCGATGTCGACGGTCGACGTCGTCGCCCACGTCGGGGGCAAGCCGGCGAACTTCTGCGATCTCGGCGGCGGCGGCAACGCGCAGGGCGTCGTCGACGCGCTCGAGGTGATTACGCGCGACGAGCAGGTGAAGTCGATCTTCTTCAACATCTTTGGCGGCATCACGCGCTGCGACGAGGTCGCGCGCGGGATCCTCGAGGCACTCGAACGCCTCGACATGTCGCGCTACCCGATCGTCGTCCGGCTCGACGGCACGAACGCGGAGGACGGCCGCAAGATCCTCGCGGACGCCGGCAAGCCGAATATCTACCCGGAGGCGACGATGCTCGAAGGGGCTGAGCGCGCGGTGGAGCTCGCAAGATGAGCGATCTTTGGAGCGACCGGGCGAACGCCTACCGCACGAGCGCGATCCATTCGGAGGGTGAGGATCTCGATCTCGTCGTCGAATGGTGCGAGCCGGGCCTCGGCGTGACGGTGCTCGACGTCGCCACCGGCGGCGGTCATGTCGCGCGGCGGCTGCGCGAAGAGGGCGCGACGGTCGTCACCGTCGATCCTGCGCCCGGCATGCGCGCCGACACGACCGCGACCGCCGAGAGCCTCCCGTTCGCCGACGCAAGCTTCGACGCCGTCGTCTGCCGCCTCGCCGCGCATCACTTCACTGACGTCGTGTCCGCACTGAAGGAGATGGCACGCGTCGCGAAGAGCCGCGTCGTGATCTGCGACAACACGTTCGTCTCCGAAGCTTCGGAAGAAGCCGACCGTGCGCGTGACCCGAGCCACGTGCGCAATTACTCGCAGCCCGAGTGGCACAGCTTTTTCGAGCTCGCGGGCCTCGAGGTCGCGGACGAGCAGTTCATGCACCGGCCGCTCGAGATCCAGTCGTGGCTCGACCGTACGCAGACGCCGCCGCACGATCAGGTGCGCGTACGCGTGCTGCTCGGCGATCGGATCAAGGACGGCTGGATGCCACTGCCGACCCTCGTCATCAAAGGCGTCAAGTAGTGGCGATCATCGTTGACAACGACACGCGGCTCGTCGTCCAAGGCTTGACCGGCAGCGAAGGCCGCTTCCACGGCCTGCGCAACAAGGCGTACGGGACGAATCTCGTCGCGGGCGTGACGCCGGGGAAGGGCGGCCAGGATGTCGAGGGCGTTCCTGTCTTCGACACGGTCGTCGAGGCGGTCGACAAGGCGGGCGCGAATACATCGCTCATCTTCGTCCCCGCGCGCTTCGCGGCGGACGCGATCTACGAGGCGGTCGACGCCGGCATCGGGACCGTGATCTGCATCACCGAGCACGTCCCGGTGCACGAAATGCTGGGCGCCTATACCTATTTCCGCACGAAAGGCGTGACCATGATCGGGCCGAACTGCCCGGGCGTGCTCTCGCCCGGGAAGGCGAACGTCGGGATCATCCCGGCCGAGATCTTCAGCGAAGGCGCCGTTGGCCTCGTGTCGCGCTCTGGCACGCTCACCTACCAGATCGGGCACGAGCTCACGCAGCTCGGCCTCGGCAACTCGACGATCGTCGGCATCGGCGGCGACCCGGTCGTCGGCTCCTCGTTCATCGACGTCCTCGCGCGCTTCGAGGCGGATCGCGAGACCGAGCTGATCGTGATGGTCGGCGAGATCGGCGGCGACGAGGAGGAGAAGGCGGCCGCATTCATCAGCGAGCACGTGACAAAGCCGGTGTACTCGTACATCGCCGGCTTCTCCGCACCGCCCGGCAAGACGATGGGACATGCGGGGGCGATCATCTCAGGCTCGTCCGGGACTGCGGCCGCCAAGAAGGAAGCCCTCGAGGCGCGCGGCATCCGCGTCGGCACGACGCCGACCGAAGTCGCGCAGCTCGTGGCGGAGCACGTTCGCTCTTAATCCGAGCTTATTCAGGGCCCGTAGCTTCGCTGCGTGCGGACTGGGAGGGCCGTTCTTCTCGCTGTTGCGGCCAGCGCGCTGATCGGTGCGCCCGCTTCGCACGCCTACGTCGAGAGCGCCGACACGTCGTGGACGTCGTTCGGCCATGACGGGCAGATCGACGCGTTCACGGCTGCGAAGGCGTTCACGACCTCGGTGAAGGGCTTCTCGCTCGCCTGGAAGAACCAGCTCGACGGCGGCATCACGGCGTCGCCGCTCGCTGCGCCGGTTGCCGGGCGCGGGCTCGTCGCGTTCGCGTCGACCGACAAAGGCACTGTGTACGCGGTTGGGCCGGCGGGGCGCGTGCTCTGGGAGCGCTCGCTCGGCACCGAGACGACGAACGGCGGCTGCGGCGTCTACGGCATCGACTCGACCGGCGTGATCGATACGCAGCGCGCCGTCCTCTACGTCGTCGGCTCGACCGGGATGCTCCATGCGTTGCGCCTGACCGACGGCACCGACGCGCCGGGTTGGCCCGTGCAGATCGTCATGCGCCGGCGCACGGAGTACGTCTGGGGCGGGCTGCGGCTGCTCGGTAGCAATCTCTACGTCCCGATCGCCTCCTATTGCGACGCCCCGGACCGGCGCGGCGTGCCGGCGGAAGGGCGGCTCGTCTCGGTCAACGTCACCGCGCCGGCGAGCTCGCCGGCGGTCTTCGACCCGGTTCCGGGCCCCGACAACCTCGGCGGCATCTGGGGTTGGGGCGGCGTCGCGGTCAATCCGGCCGGCACCGCCCTCTTTACCGGCGTCGGCAACGCGGAGCCCGACGTCGACGACGGCACGAGCGACAGCATGGTCGAGCTGAGCACCGACCTGACGGAGGTCTTCGCATCGGCTCGGCCGGCGAGTGCGACGCCGGGCGAGGACACGGACATCGGCGCGGCGCCCGTGCTCTTCGAGCCGCCCCGGTGCCCGGCGCTCCTTGCCGCGAACTCGAAGTCGGGCGAGCTCCTCGTCTGGCGCCAGGATCGCATGACGCTGCATGCGCGGATCCCGCTGAGCGACGGCATCTACGCGTTCGTCGGCTCGCCGAGCTGGTCACCGCGCACGCAGATGCTCTACGACGCAGGCGTGACGGAGCAGGAGAACGGAAAGCGGCTGCAAGGCACGATCGCGCTGCAGGTGAACCCGCAATGCGGCTTCAGCGCGCGCTGGTTCGTTCCGACCGGCAACGGCTCGATGCCGGAGCCGCTCGTCGCGGGCGACCTCGTCGCATCGACCGGCGGCTACTCCGGCGGCTTCGTCGTCTCTCGCGCCGCGACCGGGGCGGTCATCTGGCGCTATCCGACGCCGTCCGCGACGCTCGGCCCGATGATCGAAGCGGGTAGCCGGCTGATCGCCGGCGACGAGGGCGGGTTGCTCTACTCGTTCAAGCCGCGCTGATCGCTAGGCTCAAAGACGTGGGTGTCATCTCCTTCGCGCGGGGCGTGCCTGCGCCCGAGTGCTTGCCTGTCGAAGAGCTCGCGGACTGCGCGCGCGCAGCGATCGAGCGGGACGGGACGTCGGTGCTCTCCTACGGGCCGGGCGGTGGCTACGGGCCGTTGCGCGAGTGGATCGCGTCGCGGCACGGCGTGGAGCCCGCGCGCGTCGTCGTCACG
The DNA here is from genome assembly GCA_036496545.1 of Gaiellaceae bacterium. GTDB lineage: Bacteria > Actinomycetota > Thermoleophilia > Gaiellales > Gaiellaceae > Palsa-739. Next base: position 56,325 of record DASXKX010000004.1, read on the forward strand.
AGCGGCTCGCTGCAGGGCTTCGTGTTCCTCGCGGAGCAGCTCGTCCGGCCGGGCTCGCGCGTGCTCGTCGAGGCGCCGACGTACGATCGGCCGCTGAAGATTCTCGGACGGCTCGGCGCCGAGATCGTGGGACTGCCGATGGACGACGACGGCCTCCAGGTTGACGCGCTCGAGCGGGCGCTCGCCGACGGCGACAGGCCCGCGTTCCTGTACACGATCGCGACCTTCCAGAACCCGAGCGGCCGCACGCTCGCGACCGAGCGGCGGCAGCGAATCGCGGAGCTCGCGCGTGAGCACGACCTGCTCGTACTCGAGGACGACCCGTATGGGCTCGTGCGCTACGAGGGCGAGGCGCCGCGGACGATTTTTGAGCTGGAGGGCGGCGACCACGTCGCGTACGCATCGTCGTTCTCGAAGACGATTGCGCCCGGCGTGCGTGTGGGCTACTTCGTACTGCCCGAGGAGCTTGCGGCGAAGATCGAGGCGCTCGCCGTCTCCACCTACATCTCGCCGCCGTTCATGACACAGGCGACGGTGCATGAGTTCCTGCGGCGCGGAAACTTCAAGCCAAATCTCGAGCGCGTGCAGGGACTGCTGCGCGCGCGGCGTGACGCGATGCTCGAGGCACTCGAGCGCGACATGCCCGAAGGCGCGAGCTGGAGCCGGCCGGAGGGCGGCTACTTCATCTGGCTCGATCTTCCTGAAGCGACGCCTGACCTCGCGCGGGCGGGGGCCGCGGGCGTCACGTTCGTCAAGGGAACGGACTTCTTTGCGGACGGCAGCGGGTCACAGTCGATGCGGCTTGCGTTCAGCTTCGTCTCGCCGGAGGAGATCTCCGACGGCGTGACACGGCTAGCCGGCCTGCTTCGTGGAGCGACGGCGCCGACGCCGGCGCTCTAGCTGCGACAGCAGAATCCCGACCACAAAGCCGAGCACGAGGCTCAGCAGGATCAGCCAGACCAGCGACACATGCGCTGACCCGAGCACGAAGTGCAGCTTGACGCCCTTGCGGTTCTCGAGGATGAACGCGATGACGTACGCCGCGACCGCGACGACGACGGCGACGCGCAGGTAGAGCAGCGGCTGCCAGTTCTCCTGGAGCTCTTTCGTCGAGATAGAGGGGCGGCGTCTGAACCGCACGCCGCGATCCTATGCCGTCAGGTGAGCGGGAAGCGCTCGCGGCACGAGGCGCGGCTGTGGCGGCGGGGCCATCCTGGTCCCCGCGGAGAGCCGGAAGGTTGGGCAGGGTGTCTCGCCGGGAAGGGCGCAGAGGCCGGCGCGGCGGAAGTAGCAATCGCTGCAGTTTGCTTTTGGTTTTTTGCTCATTTGTCCTTGTGCTCTGCGGATGGGTGGGGTGCTACGCGGCGAGATACTAGGCGTCCTGACGGGCCGTTCAAGCGTTGCCGCGCACGAAAACTGACGATTTTCCGGCAGTTTCGAGCCTCCAGAAACCTGCCGTTTTCTAGTGCTTCGGGGGCAGTGTTGCCAGGGCGTGCAACGCCTGTGCAAAACTCTTCACAGGGATGATCCTGAGGCCATGCGCGTAGCGCTTGGCCTCCTTCGCGTTATCCCCAGCGGCCGGGACGAGAAAGACGTCGACCCCGGTGGAGTGGGCGCCGACGGTCTTTTGCTTCACGCCGCCGATCGCGGTGACCGCGCCGTTCAGCTCGATCTCGCCCGTTGCCGCGACGCGGTAGCCGCGGTCGACGTCGTGTCCGAGCTTCTCCATCACCTCGAGCGCGAACGCGAGGCCCGCGGACGGGCCACCGACATTGCCGGTGTCGATGTGCACCTTGATCGGGAGCTTGATCTGCGCGGCCTGCTCCGGCGCGAAGCCGACGATTGCGCGCTCCTTGTTGGTCGGATCGGGCATCGTCTTCACGTTCTCGATCACGTGCTGTGAGCCGCGCACGATGGCGAGCGAGACGACCGCGCCCGGCTTCACCTTCGCCATCGCGGCGCGGAGCTGCGCGATCGTCTGTGTCGGCGCGCCGTTGACGCTCACGATCACGTCGCCGGACTGCACCTTGCCGGCGGCGTGGCTCGTGCTCTCGAGCTCCGCGACGATCACGCCACTCGGGCGCACGACGACGTTGTAGCCAAGCCGGCGCAGCGCGACTGCCGCCGCGACCTTCTGGGAGATCGACATCGCGCGCAGGTCGGCCTGTTGTGCCGCCTGGTCGCTCACCCCCGGCGGGACGATCAGGCTCGCGGGCACGAGCGTCGAGCCGTTGTGGATCCACGGGAAGAGCGACTCGAACACGCTCGCGCGCCGCTCGAAGACATCGACGAAGTAGATGCCGCCGGCGCCCGAGTCCTTGTGCTCGCCCTGGACGGAGACAAGCGGCCCGACGGGATGCGCCTTGTCCGGCAGCAGGAGGTAGTTGTGCGACGGCACCGCGTAGAGCACGAGCGCCGTGAGGACGAGCAGGAACACGGCAGCGCCCCCGAGCTTGGCCGGCGAGAAGAGCCGGCGCCGCATCAGAAGAGCGCCTTTTGGAGGCCGCCGTCGACGACGATCGTCTGGCCCGATACGTAGCGAGCACGATCGGAAGCGACAAAGCACACGACATCGCCGAACTCACGCGGTGTGCCCCAACGTCTGAGCGGGATCTCCGCGAGCTCTTCCGGTGTCGCGCCTTCCGGGTACAGGTGCTCGAGTCGTGCGGTTGCAACGCGGCCGGGGGCGACGCAGTTCACGGTGACGCCGCGCGGGCCGAGCTCGTTCGCGAGCGTCTTGAACCAGCCGGTGATCGCGGGGCGCAGCATGTTCGAGAGCGCGAGATGCCGGACCGGCTCCTTTGCGGCGATCGACGTGATTGCGATCAGTCGGCCGCCCTCGCTGCGTTCGAGGTGCGGCAACGCGTGTTGGACGAGGCGCACGGCCGGCTGGATCATCAGCTCCACTGCCTGTTCTACCGAGTCCGGGTTCACGTCGGTTCCCGTGCCGGGCGGCGGGCCGCCCGCGTTCCAGACGAGGATGTCGAGGCCCCCGAACGCTTCGATCGTCTTCGCGACCGCGCGCTCGGTGTCCTGGGGAAGCGTGACGTCGCCGCGGACTGCGAGCGCGCCGATGCGGTCTGCCTGGCGCTCGAGCTCGTCGCGCCGCCGCGCGAACATCGTGACGTTCGCTCCTTCCTCGGCAAGCGCCTCCGCCGTCGCGAGCCCGAGCCCGGACGACGCACCGCAGACGAGCGCCGTCCGCCCTTTCAGTCCGAGATCCACGAGAGGCGGATGGTAGTGCGGCAGGCCGCTACCAGCGGCGGAAGCCGCCCTCGGAATCGATCACCTGGCCGCTCACCCAGCGGCCGTCGTCGCTCGCGAGCCAGGCGATGAGGCGCGCCGCATCCTCGGGCTCGCCCCAGCGCCCGAACGGCATGCGGCGAGCGGGGTCGGCGTCCGCGAGGCCCCAGCCGGTGTCCGTTGGGCCGGGGTTGACGACGTTGACGCGGATGCCACGGTCTGAGAGCTCCTCGGCCAGCGTTGTCACTGCGATCGCCAGCGCGCCTTTCGACACGGCGTACGCGACCTCGGTCGGCATCGGCTCGAGATGCCCGCCGGAAGTCAGGAGGACGACGGCGCCGCGATCGCCTTCGAACCGCTGCGCGAACTCCTTGACCAGAAGGAGCGGCGCGCGGACGTTCTCATGCAGAAACGCATCGATGTGCTCCGCGGTCAGGTCGGCAAGCCGGCCGTCGCCGCTCCGGGCGTGGTTGACGACGAGCGTGTCGAGGGGACCGAGCTTCTTGCGCGCGGCCGCGACGACGCGCGCCGGCGCGTCGGGCTCTGCGAAGTCGGCCTCGATGTCTGGCTCGAGATCGTCGGCGCCCCACTCCTGCGCCGCGTCGTGGGGTGTCCAGCCGTGGGTGAAGACTGTTGCGCCGTCCGCGCGCAACCGCTCGGCGATCGCGAAGCCGATCCCTACGCGCCGCGACACGCCGGTGACGAGCGCGTTCATGCCGGCACTTCGGTTACGTCGTCAAGACGCCGACGACGTCTCTGACCGCTTCGCTCGAAGCGCGCAGAGCAGCCTGCTCGTCGTCCGAGAGGTCGAGCTCGATGATCTCCTCGATCCCGCTCGGGCCGAGCTTGCACGGGACGCCCATGTACAGGCCGTCGATGCCGTACTCGCCCTCGAGATACGCGGTGCACGGGAGCACGCGCTTCTCGTCGAGCATGATCGAGTCGACCATCTGCGCGGCCGCTGCGCCCGGTGCGTACCACGCCGAGGTGCCCATCAGGTTCACGAGCTCGCCGCCGCCCTTCGCGGTGCGCTCGACCATTGCGGCGATGCGCTCCTCGCCGACGAGCTTCCGCAGCGGCACGCCGCCGACGGTCGTCGCCGACACGACCGAGACCATCTGGTCGCCGTGGCCGCCGAGCACCATCGCCTGGACGTCCTTCACCGACGCGCCGGTCTCCCAGGCGATGAACGTCGCGAACCGGGCGGTGTCGAGGATCCCTGCCATGCCGAACACACGCTCCTTCGGCCGGCCGGAGACGTTCTTCGCGACGTGACACATCGCGTCGAGCGGGTTCGAGACGACGATGAGAATCGCGTCCAGGCTCTGCGCGATCACCTTCGAGGTGACATCGCCGACGATCTTCTCGTTCGTCTGCACGAGGTCGTCGCGTGACATGCCCGGCGAGCGGGGCAGCCCGGCGGTGATCACGACGACCGACGAGCCGGCGGTCTCCTCGTAGCCGTTCGAGCCCGTGACGTTCGGCTCGTAGCCGAGCACCGCGCCCATCTGGTTGATGTCGAGCGCCTTGCCCTGCGGGAGGCCCTCCTTGATGTCGACGAGGACGACGTCCGCGTAGTCGCGCGTCGCAAGCACCTGCGCGCACGTCGCGCCGACGTTTCCCGCTCCGACGACGGTGACCTTCCTACGCTGACTCATACGGTGACTCCGGCCTCCAGCTTCTCGATGATGGCGTCCGCGACCTCGCTCGTCCCGACCGCCGTCGGGTCGTTGCGGGTCGGCTTCATGTCGTAGGTCACGTTCTCGCCTTCAGCGATCACGTCGGAGATCGCGCGCTCGAGCCGCTGTGCCGCCGACTGCTCGCCGAGATGGCGGAGCATCAGCATCCCCGACAGCAGCTCGGCCATCGGGTTCACCTTGTTCTGGCCCGCGTACTTCGGCGCCGAGCCGTGGGTCGGCTCGAATACCGCCACGTGCTCGCCGTAGTTCGCACCCGGCGCCATGCCGAGGCCGCCGATCATCCCCGCGCAGAGGTCGGAGAGCACGTCGCCGTAAAGGTTCGGCAGCACGAGGACGTCGTACTCCTCGGGCCGCTGCACGAGCTGCATGCACATGTTGTCGACGATGCGATCGTCGAACTCGATGTCGCCGTTCTCGGCGGCGACCTCGCGCGCAACGCGCAGCCAGAGGCCGTCGCTGAACTTCATGATGTTCGCCTTGTGCACCGCAGTGATCTTCTTGCGATTGTTCTTGCGCGCGTAGTCGAATGCGAACTCGAAGATGCGCCGCGTGCCGGTGATTGAGATCGGCTTGATCGAGATACCCGCGTCGTCATGGCGGAGCGTGCCGCCCTTCGACTTGATCCAGGCGATGAGCTCCTCCGCTTCGGCGCTGCCCTGCTCGTACTCGATTCCTGCGTAAAGGTCTTCGGTGTTCTCGCGGACGATGATCAGGTCGACGTCCTGGAAGCGCGAGCGCACGCCGGGGTAGCTCTTGCAGGGCCGCACTTGCGCATACATGTCGAGCTCTTTCCGAAGCGCGACGTTCACCGAGCGAAAGCCGCCGCCGACCGGGGTCGTGATCGGCCCCTTCAGCGCGACACCCGTCTCGCGGATCGCGTCGAGGACGTCCGGCGGCAGCGGGTTGCCGCCGTACTGATCCATCACGTCGGCCCCGGCCTCGCGAATCTCCCAGTCGAACTCGACGCCGGTCGCTTCAAGAACGCGGCGCGTGGCCTCGGTCAACTCCGGGCCGGTGCCGTCACCGGGAATGAGCACAACGCGGTGGGCCACGGGGCCGGAATCTACCTGCGCGGTCGATAGAGTCGTGGCAGTGAGCGAACGTGACCTGCTGCACGCGACCGCTGACTACGCGGCGGACTTCCTCGAAACGCTCGGCGAGCGTCCCATCCGCCCCGAGGCTGACGTCGATGAATTGACGAGTGCGCTCGGCGGCCCGCTCCCGGAGGATGGGATGGATCCACGCGCGGTCGTTGCGTCGCTCGTCGAGAACGCGTCGCCCGGGATTGTCGGGATCCCGTCCGGGCGCTTCTTCGGCTTCGTCATCGGCGGCTCGTTACCGAGTGCGCTCGCCGCCGACTGGTTGACGTCGACCTGGGACCAGAACTCAGGCCTCTATGCGGCCGGCCCGGCCGCCGCCGTCGTGGAAGAGGTCGGCCGCGGCTGGCTCGCCGAGCTGCTCGGCCTGCCGGCGGACATCTCGGTCGCATATGTGACCGGCTGCCAGATGGCGCACGTGACCACGCTCGCCGCCGCCCGGCAGCATGTGCTCGTGCAGGCCGGGTGGGACGTCGCGGAGAAAGGGCTGGCAGGGTCGCCGCCGATCCGCGTCGTCGTCGGCGCGAAGCGTCACGTCACGGTTGATCGCGCGCTGCGCCTGCTCGGTATCGGCGCGGAGTCGCTCGAGGTGGTCCCGGTGGACGATCAAGGGCGAATGAACGTCGACGAGCTTCACCTCGGGGACGGGCCGACGATCGTCTGCGGGCAGGCGGGCGAGGTGAATACCGGCGCATTCGACGATCTCGACGCGATCGCCGATGCCGCCGACGCAAGCGGCGCGTGGTTCCACGTCGACGGCGCGTTCGGGCTTTGGGCCGCGGCGGTGCCGAGGCTGCGCGACCTGCTTCGCGGCAGCGAGCGGGCGGATTCTTGGGCGACGGACGCCCATAAGTGGCTGAACGTCCCGTACGACTCGGGCCTCGCGTTCTGCGCGCATCCTGATGCGCATCGCGCGGCGATCGGCGTCACCGCCTCGTATCTCATTCGCGCGGACGACCGCCGTGAGCGCGACGCCCTGGACTGGACACCGGAGTTCTCGCGGCGCGCACGTGGCTTCGCGGTGTACGCCGCGATTCGCGAGCTCGGTCGCAGCGGGATCGCGGCCATGATCGACAGCTCGTGTGTGCGCGCGCGACAGTTCGCTGAACTGCTCGAAGCCGGCGGTGCGACCGTTCTGAACGATGTCGTGCTGAACCAGGTGCTCGTGCGCTTCGGCGACGGCGAGTCGACGCGCGAGACGATTGCGCGCGTCCAGCGGGACGGGACATGCTGGCTCAGCGGGACGGACTGGCTCGGCGAGCATGCGATGCGCATCTCGGTCTCGAACTGGCGCACGACCGAGGAAGATGTCGAGCGCTCGGCTGCGGCGATCCTCGCCGCCGCAGCGGTGACCGCATGACGCTCGCGGAGGCCGCCGTCGCGGCCGATGCGCTCGCGCAAGCGGGATCGGAGCGCGAGCTCGCCGACCTCCGCGCCCAGTGGGGCGACGAGCTCGAAGCGGCCGCGCGCGCGCAGGACTACCGCGAGCGCGCCGTTGCGTTTCGCGCGATCGGGCAGTTCCGCTGGCGCGCGAAGGAAGAGCTGTTGCGGCGCGGCCTCGACGACCCAAGCCCGGCGGTGCGCGGTTCGGCGCTGCTCTCGCTCGAGCTCCTCTCCCGCGATCACCCGAGCACGATCAACGGCGTCCGCTCGCTCCTGCACACGACGGCGACCGCCGACGGCAACGCGGCGGTGCGCCGGCTGGCGATCCTCTCCCTGAAGAACGGCTCGCCCCAGCGCGAGACGATCGTGCTCCTCGAAAGTCTCGGCGACGACGACGAAGCGGATGCCGAGCTACGCCGGACTGCAGCCGGCGTGGCTCAGCAGTTGAAGCGTCGTGCGCCGAGACAGACGAAGCGCTAAGAGCACGTACTGCAGACGCCGGCTTCGATCTGGCGCCCGCAGGATGGGCACACGCGCCTGCGCTCACGGAGCTCGAGCGCGCTCTTCGCCAGCCCTGCTTTCGTCATCAGCCAACCTGCGCCGAGCGTCGCTGCCGCAAGCGTGATCACATGAGGATCGAACATCATCGAATTAACCTTCTGTCGCTTGGCGAGTGGTCAAACCTTCTTCCGAGCGTGTGGATGCGCTCGGAAGTACAACTCGCGGCGACGCCGATCGGATACGTGCGTGTAGAGCTCGGTGGTCGCGAGATCGGCGTGTCCTAACATTTCCTGAACGGATCGAAGGTCGGCGCCGCCCTCCAGCAGATGCGTTGCGAACGAGTGGCGCAGCAGGTGCGGATGAACGCGTTCGGGTTCCAGTCCGGCGCTCTCGGCGAGCCGTCGCAAGATGAGGAAGGCACCGGCGCGCGTGAGCGCTCCGCCTTGTGCGTTCAGAAACAGCTCAGTACGGTGGCGCCTGTCGAGGTACGGCCGTCCGCGCGAGAGATAACGGCGCAGCGACTCGACGGCTTCGCGCCCGATCGGGACGATCCGCTCCTTCGACCCTTTGCCGATGCAACGGACGAGGCGGCCTTCGAGATCGATCGCGGCGCGCTCGAGGCCGACGGCTTCGCTCACGCGCAGGCCGGCGCCGTAGAGGAGCTCGACGAGCGCGCGGTCGCGCAGCGCGCGCGGCGTCGTGCCGGTCGCGGCGTCGATCAGCTTCTCGACCTCGCCTGGGGAGAGCGTCTTCGGCAGCGCGCGACGGCGCTTCGGCAGGTCGAGCTCGGCCGCTGGGTTGTCCGGCCGGGCGCCGATCAGCACTTGGTGGCGATAGAACGAGCGGAGCGCAGCGACGCGGCGCGCGATCGTCGTCGCTGCGAGGCCGTCGGCGCGCAGCTGTGCGACGTAGGCGGCGAGCTGGTCCGTGGAGGCGCCCTCCGGTGAGCCGCCGAGCCAGGCCTCGACGTCGCGCAGGTCGCGCGCGTACGCATCGACGGTGCGCGGCGCGAGGCGCGCCGCGGACAGTGCCAGGAAGGACTCGACGGCGGACGAAGCCATTTGCCTTCTCAGCTCCGCGGGTGCGCGGAGTCGTAGACCTTCCGGAGCCGCTTCGCGTCCACGTGGGAGTAGACCTGCGTCGTCGACAGGGAGCTGTGGCCGAGCAATTCCTGGATCGTCCGCAAATCGGCCCCGCCCTCCAGCAGGTGCGTCGCGAACGCGTGCCGAAGGCGGTGCGGATGCGGCGCCAGCCGCCGCAGCGTGCTCGTGTCGAGGCGGTTGCCGGTCGCCGACAGGAACAGCGCGTCGTTCGCGCCGCGTGCCAGCGCGGCACGTGCGTCGCGGAGGTACAGCGCGACCCAGTACGCCGCCTCCTCGCCGAGCGGGACGACGCGATCCTTCGCGCCTTTGCCGCTTCGCACATGCACGAGCTCCTGCTCGAAGTCGACATCGCCGAGATCGAGCGCGACCGCCTCAGCGCTGCGCAGCCCGGCCGAGTACACGAGCTCGACGAGCGCGCGGTTCCGCAACGGCAGTGGCCCATCGCCCTCGAGCGCCTCGAGCTCCCGCTCGAGCTCGGCGCTCTTCGGCGCATCCGGCAGCCGGCGCCCTCGCCGTGGCGCGAGGCGCGCGTCCGGCACGCGCGCAGGGCCGAGCGCGTGCCGCAGGAACGCGCGCACCGCCGAAAGCTTGCGCGAGATCGTCGCCGGCGCGAGCTTGCCGCCCCGGCGGCGTCCCGAGCCGAGATACCCGACGTACGCGACGAGCGTCCGTACGTCGACGTCGTCAAGCGCCGTCTCTTCGGCCTCGAGCCAGCGGCAGAACTCGTGCACGTCGAACCGGTACGCGCGCCGCGTCCCTTCGGAGAGCGACGGCGAGTCGAGAAAGCGTGCGGCGGCCGTGTGCATGTCCACGAGCTCGTATTCGACGGCACGCCGGCGCAGCCTTTGCCCGAACGGGCAGTGTTGAGCAGATGAACCTGCCCGCGAAGGTCTGGATCGCGCTCGGCACCGTCTACGTCATCTGGGGCTCGACGTACCTCGGCATCGAGCTCACCGGCGAGACGATCCCGCCGCTCTTCGCCGTCGGGGTCCGGTTCGTCGCGGCCGCAGGCCTCCTGTTCGCGTTCACAGCCTGGCGGCGCGGCTGGGGCGTCCTGCGCATCCAGCCGCGCGAGCTCGCAGCTTGCGCCGTCGTCGGCGGACTGCTTCCCGGAGCGAACGCGGTGCTCTTCGTCGCCGAGCGTCACGTGCCGACCGGGCTCGCCGCTCTGATCATCGGCGCCGTGCCGCTCTGGCTGGTCGTGCTGCGCGTGCTGACAGGCGACCGGCCGCCACGCGCAGCGCTTGTCGGCGTCGTGATCGGCTTCGGCGGGCTCGTGCTCCTCGTTCGTCCCGAGAGCGGAGCGCCGCTGTGGGCGCTGCTGATCGTCGTCGGCTCCTCGGTCATGTGGGCGAGCGGCTCATTCCTCTCGGGGAAGCTTCCGCTGCCTGCGGACTCGTTCGCCGCCACGTCGTACGAGATGCTCTGCGGCGGGCTGATCCTGCTCCCGATCGGCCTCGCGACGACGCACCCGCACTTCTCCCAGTTCTCCGCGCGCTCGATCGGCGGCTTCTTCTATCTCGTCACGTTCGGCTCCGTCGTCGGCTACACGGCGTACGTGTGGCTGCTCGACAACGCGCCAATCGGCACTGTCGCGACCTACGCGTACGTCAACCCCGTCGTCGCGATCGCGCTCGGCGCGATCGTGCTGCACGAGTCGCTCACGTGGACGATCGGCATCGGAGCCGCACTCGTGCTGGCGTGCGTTGCGATCGTTGTGCGCCGCGAGAGCGAGGTCGTCCTCGAGGTAGAGCCAATCCCAGTCGTGGAACCCGGCTAGAGCTCTCCGGGCAGCAGCGAGTACATCGCCCAGTCCTGCCGGCGACCGAGTCGCGCGTTCCAGTGCGCGCTGCGGAGCACGCCTTCGAGCTTGAACCCCGCCTTCTCGGCGACCCGTCTCGACGCGAGGTTCTCGACGTCCGCGCGCAGCTGCACGCGCGCCGCGCCGTCGTCGAGTGCCCATCGCGCGGCGAGGCGCAGGGCGCGCGTCATCACGCCGCGCCCGCGCTCGTCGCTCCGCATCCAGTAGCCGATCTCGCCCACGTCACCCGTCTCGCTGAAGCGAACCCCGATCGAGCCGAGGATCCGCCCGGTCTTCGAGTCCGTAACCGCGAACGCGCTCTCGCCGATTCCGCCGATGTAGGCGAGCGCGTCCGCCCGCGTGTACGGCTGGGGCACCTGGTCGAGCCAGATCGTGATCTCTGCGTCGCCGTCAAGGCATTCGACGAGCGATTCCGAATCATCCCTACGCCAGGCGCGGAGCCTGACGACCCCATCCGACGGCGACAAATCGGCCATGCTGCATACGATAGGGAGACAGTGGAAAGGGAGGCGATTTGATGACGACGATCGACGTACGCGGGCGCTCGAACCTCTCGGCCCACGGCATCACCGCCACTGGGCGCGTGATCTGGAACCCGTCGGTGCCGGTCTTGTACGAGCAGGCGATCACCCGCGGTGAGGCGCGCCTCGCCGACGGCGGCCCGATGGTCGTCGACACGGGCAAGCACACGGGACGCTCGGCGCAGGACAAGTTCATCGTGCGCGAACCGGCGTCCGAGGAGCGCATCTGGTGGGATGGCAACAAGGAGTTCGCGCCCGTCGCGTTCGACCGGCTGCGCGACAAAGTGACCGGCTTCCTCGGCAACGAGGAGACGCTGTACGTCATCGACGCGTTCGCCGGCGCCGATCCCGCGCATCGCATCGGTGTGCGCGTCGTGACGACGCACCCGTATCACGCCCTCTTCGCGCAGACGATGTTCATCGACCCGACGCCCGACGAGCTCGCGTCGTTCAAGCCGCAGGCACTCGTGCTGCACGCGCCCGCGTTCGAGGCAAACCCCGACGAGGACGCGACGCGCACGGGGACGTTCATCGTTCTGCACCCGTCGCGCACCGAGATCCTGATCGGCGGGACGTTCTACGCCGGCGAGATCAAAAAGTCGATCTTCACCATCATGAATGACCGGTTGCCGCTCGAGGGTGTACTCCCGATGCACTGCTCTGCGAATGTCGGCGACGACGGACGCTCCGCGGTGTTCTTCGGCCTCTCCGGTACCGGCAAGACGACGCTGTCCGCGGATCCCGAGCGTGCGCTCATCGGCGACGACGAGCACGGCTGGGGCACGAGCGGCGTCTTCAACTTCGAGGGCGGCTGTTACGCGAAGGTCATCCGCCTTTCTGCCGAAGCCGAGCCGGAGATCTACAAGACGACGCGCACGTTCGGGACGATTCTCGAGAACGTCGCGATCGACGAGCGCGGCACGCTCGACCTGAACGACGTGGCGAAGACGGAGAACACGCGCGCGGCGTACAAGCTCGAGCAGATCGCGAACGCGCATCCCGACAAGCGCGCGGGTCATCCGAGCGCCGTCGTGATGCTCACCGCCGACGCGTTCGGGATCCTGCCCCCGATCGCACGCCTCTCGCGCGAGCAGGCGCTCTACTACTTCTTATCCGGCTTCACCGCGAAGCTTGCCGGCACCGAGATCGGCGTCACCGAGCCGCAGCCGACGTTCTCGACGTGCTTCGGCGCACCCTTCCTGCCTCAGCGGCCGACGGTCTACGCCCGCATGCTCGGCGCGAAGCTCGACGAGCACGGCTCGACCGTGTGGCTCGTGAACACGGGGTGGACGGGCGGCCCCGTCGGCGACGGCAGCCGCATGCCGATCGCTGCGACGCGCGCGATGCTGAGCGCGGCGCTCTCGGGCGAGCTCGAGAGCGCGGAGTTCCGGGTGGACGACGTGTTCGGCTTTGAGGTACCGGTCGCGGTGCCGGGCGTCGATGCGAAGCTGCTCGATCCGCGCTCGACCTGGGCCGACCCGGCTGCCTACGACTTGAAGGCGCGCGAGCTCGCGACGATGTTCCGGGAGAACTTCGAGCGGTTCGACGACCCGGAGCTGGCCGAGGTAGGCCCGCGGGTCTAGTGCGGTCGATTCACGCGGATTCGGTAGCGTCCATCTGGAGTGATTGGTGAGCACGACGTCCTCGTAGTGGGCGCCGGCTGCGCAGGCATGCGCGCGGCCATTGCTGCGCACGACGCGGGTGCCGACGTCGCCATGATCTCGAAGCTGCACCCGACGCGGAGCCACTCCGGCGCGGCCGAGGGCGGCATCAACGCGGCGCTCGGGAATGCGAAGGAGGACTCGCCGGAGATCCACGCCTACGACACCGTCAAGGGCTCCGACTTCATCGGCGACCAGGACGCGATCGAGATCTTCACGGCCGAGGCGCCCGGCGACATCTACCAGCTCGAGCACTGGGGCGCGTTCTTCTCGCGGCGTGAGGACGGCAAGCTCGCGCAGCGGCCGTTCGGCGCCGCCGGCTCTCCACGCACGGTCTACGCGGCCGACATCACCGGCCATGTGCTGATCCAGGTGCTTTACGAGCAGGTCGTGAAGCGCGACATCAAGGTCTACGAGGAGTTCTTCGCGTGGCAGCTCGTCCTTAACGACGAGCGCTGTCAGGGCGTCATCTGCTGGGACCTGCTGAACGGCGGCCTGAAGACCGTCGGCGGCAAGACAGTCGTGATCGCGACCGGCGGTGCCGGCCGGCAGTACCGCGTGACGACGAACGCGTACGCGTGCACCGGTGACGGAACGGCGATGGCGCTCCATTCCGGGCTGCCGCTCAAGGACATGGAGTTCATGCAGTTCCATCCGACGACGCTCTACCCGTCGGGTGTGCTGCTGACGGAGGGGATCCGCGGCGAGGGCGGCTACCTCCTCAACAAGGACGGCGAGCGCTTCATGAAGAACTACGCGCCGAACGCGCTCGAGCTCGCCTCGCGCGACGTCGTCTCTCGCTCCGAGCAAACCGAGATCGACGAGGGACGCGGCGTCAACGGCTCGGTCATGCTCGACATGCGCCACATCGGGGCCGAGCGCATCATCGAGCGCCTACCGGGGTCGCGCGAGCTCGCGATGACGTTCGCCGGCATCGACCCGATCTACGAGCCGGTGCCGGTGCGACCGGGCGCGCATTACCACATGGGCGGCATCGAGACCGACAACGAAGGCGCGACGGAGCTCACCGGTCTCTACGCAGCGGGTGAGTGCGCATGCGTGTCGGTGCACGGCGCGAACCGTCTCGGCGGCAACTCGCTGATGGAGACGATCACGTTCGGCCGGCGGGCGGGGACAGCTGCCGCGGAGTGGGCGCTCACGCACACGACGATCGAGGTGCCCGAATCCCTTGAGCGCGACGCAGAGCGCAGCCTACGCGAGCTGCTCGACCGGGGCTCCGGCGAGCGTCCGTGGAAGATCCGCGAGGACCTTGGCAGCTCCATGCTCGAGAACTTCGCCGTCTTTCGCCGCGAGGACCAAATGGTCCGCCAACGCGAGATCCTGCTCGAGCTGCGCGAGCGGTACAAGCACGTCTACGTCGAGGACAAGGGGGAGGTCTTCAACAGCGATCTCACGCAGGCGATCGAGCTCGGCAACATGCTCGACACTGCGCTCTGCATGGTCGAGGCCGGCATCTGGCGGAAGGAGTCGCGCGGCGCGCACGCGCGGCCGTACGACTATCCGAAGCGCGACGACGAGAACTTCATGGTGCACTCGATCACGCGCTGGCGCGACGACGGCGTGGAGCTGTCGACGAGTCCTGTGCGCGTGACGAAGTGGGAGCCCGAGGAGAGGAAGTACTGATGCAGGTCGCGCTCAAGATCTGGCGGTACGACTCGTCGACCGGCGACCGCGTGCTGCGCGACTACGAGTTCGATGCGCCGGACGAGGCAACGCTCCTCGACTGCCTCGACATCGTCAAGGACAAGCTCGACGGCACGCTCGCGTATCGCAAGAGCTGCCGGATGATGATCTGCGGCTCCTGCGGCATGCGCATGGACGGCGCCGCGGTGCTCGCGTGCAAGATGCGCATGCACGACATCGCGCAGTCGGGGCACATCCCAGTGATCTCGGCGATGGGGAACCTGCCGATCGTGAAGGACCTCGTCGTTGACATGGATCCGTTCTGGGACAAGTTCAAGGCAATGAAGCCGTACTTGCAGCCCGGTTATGACCGGCCGGCTGACGGCAAGGAGTACCGCATCTCGCAGGAGCGCATGAATGCCGTCCACAAGGAGGCGCTCTGCATCAACTGCGGCTGCTGCGTCTCCGAGTGCAATGCGATGGAGTCGGATCCCGAGTTCCTCGGTCCGCAGGCGCTTGCGAAGGGAATGCGGTTCGTCGGCGATCCGCGCGACGCGCACAAGGTCGAGCGCCTCGAGGAGTACAGCGGCGAGCACGGCATCTGGGAGTGCACGCGCTGCTTCTTCTGCAATGAGCGCTGCCCGAAGGGCGTCGACCCGCGCGACGCGATCGCGAAGCTCGGCGCCGAGGCGATCAAGGAAGGCATCGACCGCGACATGGGCGCGAAGCACGCAAAGTGGTTCATCCGCTCGACCGAGACGACGGGCTGGCTGCGCGAGACCGAGCTCGTGCCGAAGACGCAGGGCGTCGTCTCGAGCGTCAAGCAGATGAAGTTCGCGATGGGCCTTCTCAAGCACGGAAAGGCGGGGCTCTCATTCCCGCCGGACATCGCGGCAGACGTCGACGAGGCTCGGTTCCTGCACAAGATCGTCCACGCGCAAGGGCGCCTGGGCTACGAGGGGCACGTGCAGGGCGAGCACGCCCTCGCGAAGCTCGCACACGGCTACGAGGAAGGCGGCCGCGATCCGTACGGGCCCGGTTCGTTCCCGAGGCCGTATCTACCGGGTGAGGAACCGTCGTCCAACGGAGGTGCTGAAGAGAAGTGAAGCGTGTTGCGTATTACAAGGGCTGCCTTGCCTCGCTCTCGGCGAAGGAGCTGGACACCTCGACGCAGGCGCTTGCGCCGCAGGTCGGGCTTGAGCTCGTCGAGCTCGAATCGGTCACGTGCTGCGGAGCGGGGGACATCCACGAGGCGGAGCCCGACTACTACCTCCACCTGAATGCGCGGATCCTCGCGTACGCCGAGGCGACCGGCAGTGACACGCTGATGACGGTCTGCAACGTCTGCACGCTCAACCTGCGCCAGGCGAACTTCATGCTGAAGGGCGACGCGAACCTGCTCGACCGCGTGAACGAGAACCTCAAGTCGGTCGGCGTGCCGGAGTACCGCGGTACCGTCGACGTGCGCCACCTCCTGTGGGAGATCGCGGAGGGCGAGGGCTACGAGAAGCTGAAAGTGGCGGCGCACAAGGGCCTCCGTGGGCTCAAGGTCGCGCCGTTCTACGGCTGCCAGATCCTGCGGCCCTCGAAGATCATGCAGTTCGAGGATCCGGATCGCCCGTGGTCGCTCGAGCGGATCATCGAGGCGTGCGGCGGCGAGGCTATCGACTATCCCGCGAAGATCAAGTGCTGTGGGTTCCCGATCATCCAGGCGCGTGAAGAGACCGCGATGGGCGAGCTGATCCAGCCCGTCGAGCAGGCGATGGAAGCCGGCGCCGACGTGATGGTCACGCCGTGCCCGCTGTGCCACCTCTCGCTCGACGCCTGGCAGAGCAAGCTCGAGGCGTCGACCGGCCGCAAGTTCGGCATGCCGATCCTCCACCTCTCGCAGCTCGTCGGCGTCGCCGCGGGCCTGCACGAGTCGGAGCTCAAGTTCAAGCGCCATATCGTCGATCCGCGGCCGGCGCTCGAGCGACTCGAAGTCTAGGAGGGTGCGGCGGAATGGTGTTCGTTGCGCGGGGGCGATCCAGCGCGGCCGCGCGACTCAACCACTATTTCGTCGCAGCCTCCTAACGCAGGTTTTCCCTGTGCCGGGCGTCTAGTGCATGGAGGGGCGGAATCCGGCGCGGTTGCCTTCGGGTACCGCGCCGGAGCCTTTTTGGGGGCTCTTGCGGGATGGGGGCTGTTCGAGGCGTCCTGGGTAAGGTTGCGCGAGCTCGAGCTCGAGGTGCCGCGGCTGCCGGTGGAGCTCGACGGCGTGCGGATCGTGCATCTGTCGGACTTCCATCTCGGCGTGCCGTCTCCGGGTACGCGGGCGGTCGCGCGCGGCGTGGACTGGGCGATCGAGCGGAAGCCGGATCTCATCTGCATCACCGGCGACCTGCTGACGCATCCGCGCGGCGAGCGGCGGTTGCGCGAGCTTGTCGAGCGCCTGCCACAGCCGGTGTTCGCGATCCTGGGGAATCACGACTACGCGATTGCACGCGACCCGATGGCGCGTGCGTCACGGTTGCGCGAGCTCGAGCCGGCAAGGCTGTTGCTCGACGAGGGCGAGCTGCTCGAGCTGCGCGGGCGCTCCGTGTGGATCGCGGGTGCCGATCCGAAGCGGTCGCTTCAGCGGCGCGACCCGAACACGCTGTCGCGCGACGCGGATCTGCGCATCCTGCTCAACCACTTTCCGCGCGGGTTCGACCGGCTCGAGCCCGATCGCTTCGAGCTCGTGCTCGCCGGTCACACGCACGACGGACAGATCACGCTTCCCTATCCGGGCGGCAAGGTGCGGCTCGCGCATCCAAGCGCGCGATACCCCGTCGGCGTCTACCGGCGCGAAGACTCGGTCATGCACGTCTCGCCTGGCCTCGGGACGACGTTCCTCCCGTTCCGCTTCGGGGCGCGGCCGGAGGCGACGGAGCTGGTGCTACGTTCGCCGCAGTGACGGACGGGCAGGCGTCGATTTCGACCGAGATCCTTGCGCGCTATGCGGGCGACGCGGCGCGTGAGGTCGAGGGCGTGCGCGGTCTCTCCGGCCGTCGCGGTGCGCGCGTCCACGACGACGGGCGCGTCGAGCTCCATCTCGACGTCGACTGGGGCGCCTCGATCCCGGCAGTCGGGAGGCGTGTGCAAGAGCGCGTGCGGGAATATCTTCGTCACATGGCGGACCTGGAGCCGGCGGGCGTCGACGTGATCGTCGATGAGATTGGTCCGATGCGGTGACGCGCATCGTCGGTCTCACCGGCGCGACGCTGGAGACGGCGCCGACTGTCTGCCACGAGTGCATCTTCTGGCAGACCCCAAGCAACCGGGAGGTCGACAAGCGCAAATGGATCCGTGGCACCGAGGAGGAGTGGGGTGCGTGGGGGACGGTGTACTACGACGACGACGGGCGCCTGCTCGGCTCGATGCAGTACGGCCCGTCGGATCTGTTTCCGCGTGCGGCCGAGCTGCCGGCGGGGCCGCCGAGCGAGGACGCGGTGCTCGTCACATGCGCGTATCTCGTCGAGCTGTCGAAGCCGTGGGTGATGCAGTCGCTCTTCCTGACCGCGATCGGCGACGCGCGCGACAAGGGCGCGCGTGCGCTCGAGGCGTTTGCGTACCGCTACGACGCGAACGACTCAGCGTTCGAGCGCTTCCAGGTGCACAAGACGATCTTCCCCCGCGACTTCCTCGCCGACTTCGGCTTCATGACCGTGCGCATGCACGGCCGAGTCGAGCTCGCGCGGCTGGAGTTCGGCGGTCTCTTGCCCGTCGTCGAGGGCAAGCGCGAGCGCGTGCTCCGTGTGGTGCGCGAGGCGTTCGTGCCCGCGCCGGCACCACAGCAGCCGTAGACCCGACGTTCCCGTTACTCGACGCGGCCGACGGCGGGTGGGCGACAATCGAGGCGATGAGCGAGCCGCTGATCGAGGGGCCGGGGCCGCCCGAGTCAGTTCCGTCGCCGCCTGAGCACCGGGTTGAGGGGCTGGTTCCGTTCGTTCATGTCGAGGACGTGGAGCGTTCGATCGCCTTCTACTACCACCTCGGGTTCGTCGTCGCGACCGTCTACAAGTACAGAGGAACCCCGGTATGGGCAGAGCTCCGTAGCCGGGCGGCCGAGCTGATGGTCAGCACCGACGGCGACTCGATCGACCCGGCCGGCCAAGGAGTCCTGTTCTACCTGTACTCGGAGAACCTGCCCGCGCTGCGCGAGCAGCTGCTTGCCGGCGGGATCGACGTCGGGGAGATCGTCGACGGCACACCTGGCCCCAAGGAGGAGATGCGGCTCACGGACCCCGACGGGTACGTGCTGATGGTTGCGCAGCTTGAGCGTCCGGGCGCCGGCTGAGATGATCGCTGACAGGTTCTCCGACCCTGTGCGGTCGGCCACGGTCTCACGAGAGGAGCGACATGGTCGCAATGGTTCTTAACCTCGAAGTAGAGGACTACGACGAATGGAAAAAACTCTTCGACTCCGACCCAGGCGGCCGTAAAGGCATCGCCACCGGACACACCGTTTCCCGCAACGTCGAGAACCCCAACGACGTCTTCATCCGCACCGAGTACAAGTCCGTCGAAGACGCGAAGAAAGTCCGGCAGCAACTCCTCGACTCCGGTGCGCTCAGCCGCTCCAACGTCAAGACCCCGCCCACCATCATCGAAACCGCGGACCAGGCCACCTACTAGAAGACGTCAGCCCACGTTCCCTACTGCTCGCGCGGCTGGCGCCACGGCCAGCCGAGCAGCCCAAGACCGCCGACGACGCACAGAGCGCCGACAATTGCCCAGAACGTGCTGCCTGTCATCGACGAGCCGTGGATGAGATCGAGCCCTTGCCCGAGCCACACGGCACCGGTCACCACGAGCAGCGCTCCGAGAATGCGTCTAGAGATGGTCATGTCATCGACTACTCAGCGTTGGTCGTGGTGGTTTTGTCAAGATCCTGGCAATCCAGAAAGGAGCACCGGTGGCGGTGACACTCGGCATCCTCGCTCGACTCGAAGCGAAGCCCGGCAAGGGCGACGACCTCGCCGCGTTCCTCCGCAGCGGCCGCGAGATCGCCGAACGCGAAGAGGGCACGGTGACGTGGTACGCGTTCAAGATCGACGACTCGTGGTTCGGGATCTTCGACACATTCGAGACCGAGGAGGCACGGCAGGCGCATCTGAACGGCGAGATCCCGCAGGCGCTCGGCCAGGTGGCAGCGGATCTGCTCGCATCCGATCCGGACATCCGGACGGTCGACATCCTCGCGGCGAAGTAGGACTCAGGCACGCGAGGCGCCGCGTGGAGTCACCGGCAGCACGGCGACCTCGTGCTGTGGATACCGGGCCTGGAGCTCCTCCGAGATGTCGCGCTCTGCCCAGACGATCACCGTCGGGCCAGAGCCGGAGAGCGTTGCGCCGAGCGCACCGTCCGGCAGGTCCGCGCGCAATTCGGCGAGATGCGGTGCGGCTGCACTGCGGTACGTCTCGTGCAGGCGGTCGGCGGCGCTTGCGGCGAAGAGCGACGCATCACCCGACGCGAGTGCCGCGCCGAGCAGCGTGGCGCGCGCGACGGTAAAGACTGCGTCCTCGCGCGGCACCGACGTCGGAAGCGCCGCGCGCGACTCGGCGGTCGCGACGCGCGTCTCGGGGATGACGGCGATCGGAACTGCAGGCACATCATCAGCGACGCGCTCGACATGGCCGTCCCACGTGAGGCACACGCCCCCGGCAAGCGCGGGCGCGAGGTTGTCGGCGTGGCCCTCGAGCTCGAGTCCCGCTGCGAGCAGCTCGTCGACGCTCGGCTCGACGCCGGCCGCGTGCGCGCCGGCCACAAGGCCGAGAGCGACGACCGCGGCGCTCGAGCCGAGTCCGCGCTCGCGCGGGATTCGATCCGTGAACGTGAACGACCACGACGCCGGCGACGCGAAGACAGCGAAGGCGCGCACCGCGAGATGGCCCTCGTCGCCGCCACTGCCTTCCTCGAGCTCGAGCTCGTTCCAGAGATCGAGCGCCGCGCCCGCGACGTCGAAGCCGGGGCCGAGATTCGCTGTCGTCCCCGGTGCCCGAAAGCGCGCGCTCATCGATCGATTGCGGCCGGGTCCTTGAGCCCGTGGCCGGTGACGATGCAGACGACGCGCTCGCCGGACGCCGCCGACTTCGCCAGGCCGGCGATGCCGGCCGCAGAAGCGGGCTCGGAGAAGACGCCCTCGAGTGTGCGGAGCGCCCGCCACGCCTCGATGATCTCATCGTCGCTCACGGTGATGATCGAGCCGCCTGAGCGCTCGATCGCGTCGTGCACCCACTTCGCGTGCACCGGCTCGGTGATGCGGATCGCCGACGCGAACGTGTCCGGCCGTTGCGCGGCCTCCACCGGATGCAGGCGCGGCAACTCTCCGACAAGTTCCTCGAAGCCGCGCGCCACCGCGCGCGTGTTCCCACCGCCGCCGTACGGCAGCGTCACGACGTCGGGCACGCCGCCGAGCTGGTCGACGATCTCGCGGGCGACGCTCATCTGCCCCTCGATGCGGTCGTCGCTTCCGCCGGAGTTGACGAACGCCGAGCCCGGCTCCGACGCGAGCTGCTCCGCATGCGCGAACGCATCCGAGAACGAGCCGTCGACCTCGACTACCCGTCCGCCGACGGCGCGCACCTGAACGAGTTTCGACGACGCGATTGCTCCTGCGGGCACGACGATTACCGCTTCGATCCCCGCCCGCGCCGCATACGCCGCGCACGACGCCGCCGTGTTACCGGTCGAGGCGCAGACGAGCCGCGTGACGCCGCGCTCGACGGCCCGCGTTGTCGCGACCGACATACCGCGGTCCTTGAACGATCCGGTCGGGTTCGCGCCTTCCCACTTGAGCCAGAGCTCGAAGCCGTAGCGCTCGCTGAGCCGCGGCGCGCGGAGGAGCGGCGTGTTGCCCTCGCCGAGCGTGATCGTCATGCCGGGATGACCGGCGCGACGAACGGCGGCCCGAGCACCTCGGGCGACGACGCGAGCTCTTGCAACGCCGCGTCGACGTCGCCTATCGCAGACTCGTGCAGGATGAGATCGAGCGCGGCGCGGCCCGGCTCCAGGTGCTGCACGAGCTGCGCGACGGAGACGTTGTGCTTCGCCAACGTTGTCGCAGCGTGTCCGAGCACGCCGGGGCGGTCGGCGACGTCGAGATGCACGTAGAACGGCGCACTCCACCGCGCAGGATCGAGGCGTGGCAGCTCGCGCCAGCAGGCGTCGTTCTGCAAAAAGCCAGTCCCCGACGTGCCGACAACGCTGACGAGATCGGCGACGACCGCCGACGCCGTCTCGAGCCCGCCCGCACCAGGGCCCCCGAGCGTCACCTCGCGGATCGCATCGCCCTGCAGCACGACAGCGTTCGAGCTCCCGTCGACACCCGCGAGCGGATGCCCGCGCTCGACGAACGCCGGCTGCACGCGCACGTCGACGGCATCGTCGACGAGCGTCGCGATGCCGATCAGCTTCACCGCCATGCCGAACTCGGCTGCCGCCCGGACATGCGACGTTTCGATTGCATCAATGCCGCGGTACTGCACGTCGTCGAGCAGCACACGCGAGCCGAACGCGACCGTCGCGAGAATCGCCATCTTCGCCGCGGCGTCTGCGCCGGTGACGTCGTCGGTTGGATCCGCCTCCGCGTAGCCAAGCGACTGCGCCTCGGCCAAGGCCTCGGCATAGGTTCCGCCGCGCTCCATGCGCGACAGCACGAAGTTCGTCGTGCCGTTCACGATCCCGAGGATCCGGTGCACGTTCTCGGCGACGAGCGACTCGCGCAGCACCTTGACGACCGGCACCGCGGCGCAGACCGACGCCTCGAAGCGAAGCTGCACGCCTGCCGCCGAGGCGATCGCGAACAGGTCGGCGCCCTCACGAGCGACGAGCTGCTTGTTCGCCGAGACGACCGGCTTCCCACCCCGCAACAGCTCGCGCACGTAGCTCCCTGCCGGGTCGAGGCCGCCCATCACCTCGGCAACGACGTCGATCGCGGGATCGTCGCGGAGCGTCGCGAAGTCGTCCGTCAGCACGCCGTCCTCGGCCGCAAAGCTCCGATCCTTGCGCGGATCGCGCACGAGCGCGCGCACGACGCGTAGCCGGTGGCCGGTCGCCCGCTCGATCTCGTCGCCGCTCTCGGAGAGCATCCGCGCGACGGCGGCGCCGACCGTGCCGTATCCGAGCAGGCCTACGCCGACGTCAACGGACGCCATGCAGCGTCGAGCACCCTCTCCGCGATCTGAATTGCGTTCAGCGCAGCGCCCTTGTTGAGGTTGTCGCAGGCGAGGAAGAGGACGAGCCCGTTCGTGCCTGCGCGATCGCGCCGCACGCGCCCGACGAGCACCTCGTCGGTCTGTGCGGCGGCACCCGGCGTCGGCACGTCGACCAGGCGCACCGACGGCGCTGCGCCGAGCACACGCTCGGCTTCCTGCGGCGAGAGATCATCGTCGAGCTCGACCCACACGGCCTCGGCATGCCCGACGAGCACCGGCACGCGCACGGTCGTCGCGCTGATCGGCAGCTCCGGCAGCTCGAGGATCTTCTGCGTCTCGGCGCGGATCTTCGACTCCTCATCGGTCTCATCGCCGTCCCACGTCCAGTCCATCCGCAGGTCGTGCTCCTCCTGCGGCTCGTTGCGAAGCTGCTCCATCCGCTGCGCTCCCGCGCCCGAGACCGACTGATACGTCGACACACGGACGCTGCGCAGCCCGGCCGCCTCGTGGAGCGGCTTGAGCACGCAAGTGAGCGGGATCGTGCAGCAATTCGGGTTCGCGAGGACGCCGTCGTGATCGGCGACGCGGTCGCCGTTCACCTCGGGCACGACGAGCGGGATGCCCGGCTCGAGCCGGTAGGCCGACGACTTGTCGACCGCCACCGCGCCGCCGCGGACGGCGTGGGGGACGAGCTCACGTGAAGCCGACGTCCCAACCGAGAACAGAGCGACGTCGATGCCGCCGGCGGCGAGCGCCTCGGGCGTCGTCTCCTCGACAACGGTGCCGTCGGCCAACGTCGACCCGGCAGAACGCGACGACGCGAACGCGCGCACGCTGTCGAACCCGCGCTCGCGCAGGATCCGCATCGTGACCGCGCCGACCGCGCCGGTCGCGCCGATCACAGCAACACGGGCATCACGCATTCACGCGCTCCTCGGCGTACATGCGGAACTTCGCGTGCACCGCGCGGACGGCCTCCTCGACGTCCGCAGCGCGCACGACGCACGAGACGCGGATCGACGACGTCGAGATGATCTCGATGTTGATGCCTGCTTCTGCCAGCGCCTCGAACATGTCGGCCGCCACACCCGGATGGCTCTTCATTCCAGCGCCGACGAGGGAAACCTTTGCGATCGCGTCGTCGAGATTGACCGAGGTGGCGCCGATGTCGGCGGCGAGGCCGTCGAGGATCGGCTTCGCGATCGCGAGGTCGGTCTTCGGCAACGTGAACGAGATGTCCGTGGTGCCGCCGGCGGAGACGTTCTGCACGATCATGTCGATGTTCACGCCGGCGTCCGCGAGCGCGCGGAAGACGCGCGCGGCGATCCCCGGGCTGTCGGGCACCGACACGATCGTCGCCTTTGCTTCCGAGACGTCGTGGGTGACGCCGGACACGATCGCCTTCTCGAGCACTAGGTCTCCTTCCTCGCCGATCCACGTCCCATCGGTGTCGCTGAACGCCGCGCGGACGTGGAGCGGCACACCGTACCGGCGGGCGATCTCGATCGACCGGGCCATCATCACCCGCGCGCCCGTCGCAGCCATCTCGAGCATCTCTTCGTAGGAGATCGTGGAGAGCTTCAGCGCGTCCGGGACGATGCGCGGGTCGGCCGTGAAGACCCCTTCTACGTCGGTGTAGATCTCGCAGGCGCCGCCGAGCGCGGCCGCGAGCGCGACCGCGGTGGCGTCGGAACCGCCGCGGCCGAGCGTCGTCACCTCGAGGTCGGTCGACACGCCCTGGAAGCCCGCGACGAGGACGATCCGGTCCTTGTCGAGCTCCTCGTGGAGCCGCCGCGCCCGAACCTCGACGATCTTCGCCTTGCCGTGGACCGTGTCGGTAACGATCCCGGCCTGCGAGCCCGTGAGCGACACCGCCTCATGCCCTAGGTCGCGGATCGCCATCGCGCAGAGGGCGTTCGAGATCCGCTCGCCGACCGAGACGAGCATGTCGTATTCGCGCGGATGGGGCTGCGGCGAGATCTCGTAGGCAAGCCGGATCAGATCGTCAGTCGTGTCGCCCATCGCTGAGAGGACGCCGATCACGCGTCTCCCGGCCTCGCGTGCGCCCACCAGGCGGCGGCCGACATCCTTGATCTTCGTCGTGTCGCCGACCGACGTACCGCCGAACTTCATCACGACGAGATTCCGGCCTGGGCGCTCAGCGTCGGTCGCGACTTCGGGGACTGATTCGAACTGCTCGGTGGTCGTAGCCACCGCAAGAGTGTAGGCAGCGCTTCGCTCGAACCCGTACGGATGGGGGGTACGACGGCGACCCCGTCGGCTTTACTCAGAGTCGTGGGCTGGATCCGGGCATTGCGGTCGAAGACCGGGCTGCTGCGTGCGGCAAGCAGGCTGCTCGCGGCCGGGCTCCTCGGGTACCTCGGTGTCCGCCTCTGGCAGCTCTGGGACCGGCATCCGATCGACTTCCACACGGCAGACGCCGGCGTGTTCGCGCTCAGCGTCGTCACAGCGGCGGTTGCCGTCACCGCATTCGGGCTCGTGTGGACGGTGATTCTCCGGCGGCTGGGCGTCAACGCCCGGCCCAGCTTTGTCGGGATCTGGTTCAAGAGCCAGCTCGGGAAGTATCTCCCGGGGAGCGTTTGGCAGTACGCGGGCCGCGTGACGCTTGGCCGCAGTCGCGGCATTTCGGTGCAGACCGGGCTCGCGTCGATCGCCGTCGAGGTCGTCGGGTCGCTGATCGCCGCTGCGATCGTCGCCGCGCTTGCGCTGCCGCTTGCGTACGCGTTCGCGGCCTGGGGAGCGCTCGTGCTGTTGTGCGGTATCGCGTCCGTCTTCCGCCGCGGGATCACGTCGGCTGCTGAGCGCCTTGCAGCGCCTGCGCTCGCACGTGTCGATCGCACGACGGTCGCAGCAAGTCTCCGGGCCGAGCCTGTCGCTGTGGGCCTCTACATCCTCGCATGGGGTCTTTACGGCACCTCCTTCTGGCTGACCGCGCACTCGCTCTTCGCGGTGCCGGCGTCGGACTTCCTGCACTACGTCGGCGCCTTCGCGATCGCGTGGGTGGCCGGCTACGTCGTCGTGTTCGCGCCGGGCGGGATCGGCGTGCGCGAAGCGGTGCTCGTTGCGCTGCTCAGCGGACGGCTCGGCGAGGCGCACGCGATCGGGCTCGCCGCGGCGTCGCGCCTCGTGCTGAGTGCGATCGACCTTGCCGGTGCAGCGGCTGCAATTGTGCTGCCGCTGCTGCGCCGTCCGCGGCGCAAGCCTGTGGGCGCTTCGGAGTGATCAGCGTCGTCATGCCGACCGTCGGGCGGCGCCAGTCGGTCCTTCGGGCGCTGGACGCGCTCGCGCGCCAGGACATCCCGCCCGGGGAGTTCGAGGTTGTCGTCTCGGTCGACGGCCCAAGCGACGAGACCGTGCAGGCGCTCGAGTCGTATCGTGCGCCTTACGCGCTGCGTGTCGCGACGGGTTCGCGCCGCGGGCGGGCGGGCGCTTGCAACGCCGCGATCGAGCGCGCGACTGGCGACGTGCTCGTGATTCTCGATGACGACATGGAGCCGGCGCCGGGCTGCCTCCGTATCCATCGGTCGCATCACGCCGGCGACGCGAGGTTGTGCGTGATGGGCGGCGTCCCGATTCGCACCGACCGCACGTCTCCCTCGGCGACGCGCTACATGGCATGGAAGTTCGACCGGCATCTCGCGAACCTTGCGCAGGCGGGCCACGAGTTTGCGCTGCGCGACTTCTACTCCGGCAACACGTCGCTGCGTCGCGACGTACTCGTCGGCGCCGGTGGCTACGACGAGGCGTACACGATGTACGGGAACGAGGACCTCGAGCTCTCGTTGCGGTTGCGCGCGGCGGGTGTCGAGCTCGTCTACGACGGCGATGCGCTCGCAGAGCAGCACTACGAGAAGGACCTGCGCGGGCTCGTCGGCGATACGGTCGAGAAGGGAAAGACGGCTGTGCAGCTCGCGCGTTCGTATCCCGACGCCTTCGATCAGCTGCAGCTCGCGCGCTTCGACGACATCTGGCCGGCCTGGCGGGCGGTGCGCAACGTCTTGCTGCGTGGAGGGCAGCGTGTCTCGGCCGCAGTTCTCCTGGGCGCGCGCCTTGTCGAGCGGACGCCGGCCGCTCGGCCGCTCTTCTACGTCCTCCTGCTCGACTACTTCTATTGGGTCGGCGTGCAGGCAGAGCTGGCCGCGGACCTTCGTGATGGCCCGATCCGTCCACTACTTCAGCGATAGCCGGCAGCGGGGTGGGGCCGAGGCGGCGCTGCTCCTGCTGCTCGAGCATCTCGACCGCACGGCGTGGGAGCCGACGCTCCTCTACGTCCCGTGCGAGCCGCTCGAGTCGGTTGCCGAGGACGCACGGCGGCTCGGCGTCGCCGTGCACCCTGTGCCGCACGTGCGCGAGCTTTTGCGCGTGCTGCGGCGAGAGAGACCGAGCGTGTTCCACGCGCATCTCTCGTGGCCGCTCGCCGCGAGGAAGCAACTCGCAACGGCGATCGTCGCCCGTGTTCCCGCTGTTGTTGCGACGTACCAGCTCTTTCCGCCCGGCTCGTTCGGCCGGACAACGCCTCTACAGGGCCGGCTGCTCGCCTGCGGGGTCGGACGGGGAATCGCGGTGTCCGATGCGATTGCGACTGCGCTTGTCGAACGACTCGGCTGGCCGCGACGCAAGATCGAGGTGATCAGGAACAGCATCCCGGTCGACCGGTACCTGGGCGGGCGCGACCCGGAGCTTCGCCGCGAATTGAGCGGGGGCTCGGACGACTTCGTCTTTCTCACCGTCGCCCGGCTCGATGCACAGAAGGGCCTTGATGTGCTGCTGCGCGCGGCGGCTTCGGTCGACGGCGCCCGCTTCGTCATCGCAGGCGGCGGCGTCGAGCGCGACCGGCTCGAGCAGGAGGCCGCGGCGTTGGGTGTCAGCGAGAGGGTGGTCTTCCTCGGTCCCAGGAACGATGTGGGTGCGCTCCTCGCCGCTGCCGATGCGTTCGTGCTGCCGTCGCTTTTCGAAGGCACGCCGCTCGCGCTTCTCGAAGCGATGGCCGCGAAGAAGCCGATCGTCGCGACCGCGATCGCCGGCGTCGAAGAGCTTGTGACGGCGAATGAGTCGGCGCTGCTCGTCGCGCCAGGCGATCCCGATGCCCTCGCGGCAGCGTCGCAGCGGATCGTCGCCGAACCGGAGCTTCGTCAGAGCCTTGCTGCAAGCGCGCGGCGCCGGGTCGAGACGGAGTTTGCCGTGGACGCGAGCACGCTCCGTGTCATGAGCGTCTATGACGAGTTGTTGCGATGAGCGTCACCGAGGAGGCGCGCAACGTCTTGCTCCGGCGTATCGACTGGCGGTTCTTCGTGCAGTCGACAGACGAGTTGCACGTCTCCGCGCCTACCGACGCGATGGCGGACTCACTCGCACTCGTGTCGGCCGGCGGTGAGCCGGACCTCGCGGTGCTGGTCGACCCGAGTACGCGTGAGCTCGCAGCCGCGGCCGCCTCGCTACCGCCCGGCGGCACGCTCTACGTCGAGTGGTACCGCCCGCGGCTCGGCGGCCGGAGGCGCCTCACGCGTGAGCTCGAGCGCACCGGGCTGACGGATGTGCGCTGGTACTGGCCGTGGCCGCGGCCGAGCAAGTCCCCGACCTTCTGGCTGCCACTCGACGCTCCCGACGCACTCGCGTTCTTCCTCGCGCAGCGCCATCGCTCGGCATCGCTGCGGCGGCGTATCCCCACCGCGATCTGGCCGATCGTGCGGCGCCTCGGCCTGCTCGTGCCGGTCTGCGCCGTTTCGCGCAAGCCGGGTGGCATATCCGACCCAGTCGACGAGGCGGTGCGCCTCCACGCGGCTGGCGGCCGCGTCTCGTGGATCCTGCTCTCGGGCGGCCGCCGCACCATTAATAAGGTCGTTGGCCTTCCCGTCGTCGAGCCTGCGAAGCGACCTCAGCTCGTCGTCAAGTTCGCGCGGAGTGCGGTTGAGGACGAGCCGCTTCGCCACGAGTTCGACGTGCTGCGTGCCGTTGCTGCGGCGCGACCCGACCAGCGGGGCGTTCCGAGGGCGCTGTTCCTCGAACGCCGCGCCGGACGGATTGCGCTCGGCGAGACCGCGCTCGAAGGCGAGCCGCTCATCTGGCGGCTCGACCGCGGCAAACTTGATCCCTTCTGCGCGCTCGTCACCGACTGGCTCGTCGGCCTCGTCGACCCTTTGCGGACACACGACGGTGACTGGCGCCGCCGGCTCATCGACGAGCCGCTCGAGCGCTTTGCGCGTGACTACGCGTCCGTCGTCACCGCGGAAGAGCTCGAACGTGCGCGTGCCGAGCTCGCATCGCTGCCGGCTCTGCACATCACCTGTGAGCAGCGCGACTGCGCACCGTGGAACGTCCTGCTCGACGGCGACACGGTCTCGGTCGCGGACTGGGAGTCGGCCGAGCCGAGCGGGCTGCCGGCGCTCGATCTCATCTACTTCCTGGCGAATGCCGCGCTGGTCGCGGACGGCGTTCTCGACACAGGCCCTGTCGCGCCGGGGTATCTCGAGTCGCTCCGCACCCTGGCGAAGCATGCGTCGCGCTACTGCGAGCGCACGGGCCTCGACGAAGCGCTCCTCCCGACGCTTCGCTTGCTCTGCTGGACGATCCACGCCCGCTCGGAGGCGATTCGCTTCGAGCTCGACGCAGCGGGCGCGCCGTCTCCGGATCAGCTCGAAAGCGGCGTGTTCCTTGCTCTTTGGCGCGCCGAGCTCGGCTGCCGATAAGAGCTCTGCAGGGGGATTCTTGCAAAGAGCACCGTATCCTCAGACTGTGGAAGAGCCGCTCGAAACGAGGCAATTGGCTGCCCGCCCGGCCGCGCCGCGCCGCGTCGAGACGTTCCGGATCGCGAGCACGCACGGCTTCGGCCGGCTGCTCAATCCGCGCGAGCTTTGGCGCTTTCGCGAAGTCGCGCGGCAGATCGCAGCGCGCGACGTCAAGGTGCGCTACCGGCAGACGGTGCTCGGCGCCGCGTGGGCGATTCTCCAGCCGGTCGGGACAATGGTCGTTTTCACGATCTTCTTCGGCCACCTCGCGCACCTTTCGTCGGAAGGCTCGCCGTACGCGCTGTTCACCCTCGCCGGTCTTGTCCCCTGGACGTACTTCTCGAACGCGGTGTTGCTCGGGTCGGACAGCCTCGTCATGAACTCGCCGCTCGTCTCGAAGGTCTACTTCCCGCGCATCTTCATTCCGGCGGGCGTGGTCGGAGCAGGGCTGATCGACTTCGCGATTGCATTCGTGATCCTGGTCGTGGTCACCGTTGCGTGGGGAACATCGCTCTCGATCGCGATCCTCGCGGTCCCGCTCCTCGTGGCGATCGCGGTCGCGGCTGCGCTCGGAGTGAGCTCCGGGCTCTCTGCGATCAACGTCCGCTACCGCGACGTGCGCTACGTCGTTCCCTTTTCCATGCAGCTGTGGCTGTTCGCCACGCCGATCGCGTACCCGAGCTCGCTACTCAGTCACAACTGGCGCATCGTCGCGGCGCTCAACCCGATGACCGGCGTGGTCGAAGGCTTCCGCTGGGCCGTGCTCGGCAACCCGGCCGCGCCGTGGACGCTGATCGGCGTCTCGTCGGCGTCGGCGGTGGTCGTCTTGCTGCTCGGGCTCTTCTACTTCGACCGGGTCGAGCGCCGCTTCGCCGACATCATCTGAGATGACTACCGCTGCGATCGAGATCTCCGGCCTCGGCAAGCGCTACGCGATCGGCGTGCGCCGCCGGGGCTACGACACGCTCCGCGAGGCGATCGTCGAGAACGCGCGCCGCCAGGTGCAACGCGCCACGCGCCGTCTGCCGCAACGGGTCGACTCGACGTTGTGGGCGCTCAAGGACGTCTCGCTTACGATCGCCCAAGGCGAGGCCGTCGGCCTGATCGGGCACAACGGCGCGGGCAAGACGACGCTCCTGAAGATCCTGTCGCGCATCACCGAGCCGACCTGTGGCCACGCGGACGTCACAGGGCGCGTCGGCTCGCTGCTCGAGGTCGGCACGGGCTTTCATCCCGAGCTGACGGGCCGCGAGAACATCTACCTCTACGGCTCGATCCTCGGCATGAGCCGGCCGGAGATCCGTCGGCGCTTTGACGAGATCGTCTCGTTCGCCGAGGTCGAGCGCTTCCTCGACACGCCGGTCAAGCGCTACTCGAGCGGCATGTCGGTTCGGCTCGCGTTCGCAGTTGCCGCGCATCTCGAGCCGGAGATCCTGCTCGTGGACGAGGTGCTCGCGGTCGGAGACGCCGCGTTCCAGCGGAAGTCGCTCGGGAAGATGAACGAGGTTGCGGGCGAGGGCAAGACCGTCCTCTTCGTATCGCACAACCTCGCGATCATCCAGGCGCTCTGTCGTCGCGCCGTCCTGCTCAGCCGCGGTGAGGTCGTCGCGGACGGACCGGTCGCCGACGCGATCGATCAGTATCTTCGCGCCTTCGAGAGCAGCGCGGCTTCGAATCTCCTCGACCGCACCGACCGTGACGGCCGTGGCTGGCAGCTCGCACGCATTTCGGCCGTCGAGATCCGCGACGAGAGCGGCACGCATCCCGATGTCGTCGTCGGCGGCCGGCCGGCCACCATCACAGTGCACGTGACCGAGGTGCTGCCCGAGACGCAGTGCCGGCTCACGATCGTGAACAGCCTCGGTCAGCCGATCACGACGTTGGACACGGAGCTGCCGTCACGTCATGACATCCGAGATGCGGAGCTCGGTCCGCGGATCGAGTGCGAGCTCTCTGCGTTGCCGCTCCTTCCCGGCCGGTATCGCATCGACATCCTGCTCAAAGGGCGGAACCAGATCCAGGACGGCCTGCTGGCCGCCGGGTTCTTCGACGTGGAGCCCGGCGTGCTCGGCGAGCGACCGATGCCGGTGTCGGGCTCGGACGGCGACGTCGTGATCGATCACGCATGGCGGCTGCCGGCCTGAACGCGGCGCCCCGCTTCTCCGTGATCGTCCCCACCCGCGGCCGTCGCGAGCTCGTCCTGCGCCTCGTGCAGCAGTTACGCGATCAGGAACTCAAGGACTTCGACGTCGTTGTCGTCGTCGACGGTGCAGACGACGACGGAACCGCCGCGGGACTGCGCGCGCTCGAGCTTCCGTTCACGCTGACGGTGCTCGAGCAGGAGCACCGCGGAGCGGCCGCCGCCCGCAACGCGGGAGCCGAGACCGCGCGCGGTGAGATCCTGCTGTTCCTCGACGACGACATGGCGCCTGACGCTGCGTTGCTCGCTGAGCACGACCGGTCGCATCGCGCCGGCGCGCAGCTCGTGCTCGGTCATCTGCCTCTCGATCCTGCCTCGCCGTCGACCGCCGTCGCAGCCCGGGTCGGGGGATGGGCGGAGCGCAGGCGCGACCGCCTGGTGCGCTCCGCGCCGACGGTGGCAATGCCGGAGCTGATCAGCGGCCAGATGTCGCTGTCGCGCGCGGCGTTCCAGGAGCTGGGAGGCTTCGACACGGCGTTTACGCGGGGCGGCCTCGTTCCCGGAGCCGACCGTGATTTCGGCTATCGCGCCAGGAGAGCAGGGCTGCAGACGGTCTTCAACCCGGACGCAATCAGCCATCAGTTTTACGAGATCGACGCCGCGGAGTACACGCGCCGCTCGCGCAACGGAGCGCGTGGAGACCGGATCCTCGCCGCGCGGTATCCGGAGATCGCCGGCGAGCTGTGGCAGCCGCGTTTCGACTCGCTCTTGGCGAAGCTCACGCTCGGTCCGCTCGTCCGGCTCCCGCGTGCGCTGAGCGAGCCGCTCCGATCGCTTGCGGTACGCGTGTTCTCGCGTCCCGAGCCCGACCGGCTGAGCTATCGCTTCTTCTTCGCGGTGCAGACCATGGAGCGGCAGCGCGGCGCCCGTGAAGAGGTGCACGCCTTGCGGACGCCGATCGCCGCCGTGCTCGCCTACCACGCGATCTCGGATCTCTCCGGGAATCGACGGCTCGCCCCGTACGGTGTGGCGCCGGAGGCGTTCGCCGAGCAACTCGATCATGTCGCCGGCGAGGGCTGGTCGTTCGTGGATCTCGACCGGTTCCTCGACGCCGTGTCGGGAGGAGCGCCGCTGCCGCCTCGCTCGATCCTGCTCACGTTCGACGATGCGTACGTCGACCTGCTCACGGCGGCGTGTCCGATCCTGTCCGAGCGGCGGCTGCCGGCCGTTGCGTTTGCGGTCACGAACCAGATCGGCGGGACGAACGTCTGGCGCCGTGCCGATGCGATCGAGCTGCCTTTGCTCGATGCGGCGGGGCTCCGCGCAGCGGCCGAGCACGGCGTCGTCATCGGTTCGCACGGTGCGACGCACCGGCCGCTCGTCGCGGTTCCGGAGGAAGAGCTTGCAGCCGAGCTCGAGGGCTCCGCGGACACGCTCGAGTCGATCGCGCTTCCGAGGCCGTCCGTGTTCTCGTATCCGCACGGCGAGTGGAGCCCGGCGCTTGCGGCTGCGGTCGCGCGAGCCGGCTATCGCGGAGCCTTCACGGTCGCCGGCAGCGGCGTGCGCCGGCTCCCGGATCGCTACGCGCTCCCGCGGATCGAAGTCCTCGCCGGCGAGACGGGCAAGACCCTCGCGCGCAAGCTTCGGAAGCGGGCATGAGGCCGATCCTCGCACCTGCCCCGCCGAACGATTTGCAGCCGGGTCCGGCGCCGACGTTCTCGATCGTCACACCCGCGTACCAGGCCGCTGCGACGATCGTCGAGACCGTCGAGTCTGCGCTCGCGCAGACGCTCCCGGCGCACGAGATCGTCATCGTCGATGACGGCTCCACGGACAGTACGGCGGAGCTGCTCGCGCCGTACCGCGACCGCATCGTCTACATCCGCCAGGAGAACCGCGGCACGCCTGCCGCCTTGAACGCGGGTGCACGGGCGGCCACCGGAGATTTCGTCTCGATCCTCGACGCCGACGACGTCTACGAGTCCGAGCGCATCGCCGCGCTCACCGAGCTCGCACAGGCTCGGCCTGACCTCGACATCCTCGCGACCGATGCGTACCTCGAGGCCAACGGGACAGTCGCCGCGCGGTTCTACGAGGCGACGCCCTTCGCGAGCGAGCGGCAGACGCTCGAGATCGTCGACCGGTGCTTCATCGCGTGGCCGGCGGTCAGGCGGTCAACGCTGCTCGAGCTCGGCGGCTACGACGAGTCGCTGAAGATCGCCCATGACTGGGAGTGCTATCTCCGTTTGCTCTTCGCGGGCAGCCGAGCAGGCGCCGTCGATGAGCCGCTCATGCGGTACCGGATCAGAGGCAGCGGGAGCCTGACCGACAACCGCATCGAGGCGCTGCGCGACCGGGTCCGAATGCTCGAGCGTGCGTTGCTGCTCGAGCCCCCCGCGGAGGAACGGCAGGCGATCGAGCGGTACCTCCGGCTGCGGAGACGCCAAGTTCTGCTCGCAGAGACCGAGCATGCGCTCCGCGCTCACCGGCCCGACGCGAGGCGGCGCTCGCTCAAGCTCGCCGTCTCCGCGGATCTGCCCGCGGGCACCCGTGCACGCGCGCTTGCAGCCGCCATCGCTCCGCGGCTTGCGGCCCGGCGGCTCGCGGCGCTGGAGCGGCAGACGGGCCACTCGTACATGAAGCGCGCGGTTCCCGACCGGTGACGAGGGTCGGCGTGCGCCTCACACCGGCTCGGCAGCTGCTTGCCGTCACGTTGGCATTCCTCGTGGTCCGCCTTGCGCTGACGATCCCGCGAACCGGGCCGGTCGTGGTTGCGGACGAGCTCGGATACCTCGCCAACGCGCGGGTGCTTGCCGGCGGCGTTGACGGCCAGCTGTCGACCGCGCCCTTCTATCACGGCGGCTACTCGCTGCTGCTCGCGCCGATCGTTGCCGCCTTCCATAATCCAGAGACGAGCTACCGGCTCGTGCTCGTGCTCAACGCAGTCCTTGCGGCGACACTGGCGCCGCTCGTCTACCTACTGCTCACGCGTTGCTTCTCGGTGCGGCCGCAAGCGGCGGTCTGGCCGGCGCTCGCGGCCGCTGCCTATCCGAGCGTGACCATCTTCACGCAGGTCGCGATGTCGGAGAACTTGCTCCTGCCGCTCGTCGTGCTCTGGCTCCTTTGCGCAGGCTGCATGTTGCAGGCCGAGAGCTCGACCGGGCAGCTCGCGTTCGCCGCGGCGACTGCTGCATGCGCAGCGTGGCTTTGGGCCACGCATGGACGGATGATCGTCGTCATCGCGCTCACGATCGCTCTCTTTGCCGTCATGCTCTGGCGGCGCAAATCGGTGCGTCCCGCGCTTGTCGGCCTCGCGGTCGTCGCGGTCGGGCTCGTGGCCGCGCACCTGCTCGATCACTTCCTCGTCACGCGGAACTGGGGCGGCCATGCGAAAAGCGAAGTCAGCGGGCGCCTGTCGACCGTCGAGAGCGTCGGTGGTGTCGGCGCCTTCCTGCGCAACTTCGTCGGGCAGAGCTGGTACCTCGCGGTAGCGACGCTCGGCGTGCTGCTGGCGGCGGCGCTGCCCGTCGAGTGGAGAGGCGTGCGGCTGCGATTCACTCCGGCACGCACTGTGCTCGCGCTCGCGGTGCTCACCGCCCTGGGTCTGCTCGTCGAGTCCGCGCTCTCGTTCCGCACGACGGACCGGCCCGACATGCTGATCTACGGCCGCTACACCGACGTCGTCGTGCCGCCGCTGCTCGCGCTCGCACTCGTACGGCTGACGGCAGGGAGCCGCGTCCGCGTCGGCGTCGTCCTGGCGACTCTCGTCATCGCAACCGCGGCGACCGTGCTGCTGCGCACGACGGTGGATCCGCCCGGTCTCGCCAACCGCTGGAACGTCGCCAGCCTGCCGGCGCCGACGTTCCAGCTCGGCCCGAAGGTGCTCCTGCTTGCGGGTGGCGTTGCCGTCGTGGCGATCGTCGCGGTGCTGCGTGCGCGGCGTCGCAGCTCGTTCGCGGTCGCGCCGCTCGTGCTGCTCCTCTTCGTGCCGACGACGGCTGTGATCGAGCGGAATCCCGTCCTGCGCGCGCAGTCAGTGTTCTATCCGTCGGGCTGGACGAGCCCGGAGCGGGCGGCGGGAGATGCCCGCAGCATCTCGTTCGACACCGATGGAGCAGGGAACGTCTTCGTCTACCAATGGTTTGCTCCGAAGGCTCACCTGGTGCTCTTCAGCGGCGAGGCTCAGGGGCCGTCGTCGCGCCTCGTCTTCAGCTCGCCCGAGTGGGCGGCCGCACACCGGGCGCTCCATCCCAAGGCCCTCTGGGCCGATCCGAGCCGGGACGCCGGGCTTTTCCGGGTCGAACGGGGGGGTTGATGCCGCCCGGACGCCGCGAGTCGGCGCCGGTGAGCACGCTCTACGCTGTGCTGGATGAAGGTGATCATCCAGATCCCGTGCTTCAACGAGGCCGAGCAGCTGCCCGCGACGCTGCGCGATCTGCCGCATGAGATCCCCGGCGTCGACGAGCTCGAGTGGCTGATCATCGACGACGGCTCGACGGACGACACGGTCGCGGTCGCGCGCGCGAACGGCGTCGATCACATCGTCCGCCTCACCGCGCACAAAGGTCTGGCCGCAGCGTTCCAGGCGGGCCTCGACGCGTGCCTCAAGCTCGGGGCGGACGTGATCGTCAACACCGACGCCGATAACCAGTACCGCGGCTCGGACATCCCGAAGCTCGTGCAGCCGATCATCGCCGGCACTGCCGACCTGGTCGTCGGCGATCGCCGAGTCGGTCAGATCGACGAGTTCTCGCCGGTCAAGAAGAGCCTGCAGCGTGTCGGCAGCGCAGTCGTGCGCCGCTTCTCGGATACGACGATCCCCGACGTCACGTCGGGCTTCCGGGCGTACAGCCGCGAAGCCGCGCTGCAGGTGCAGGTCGTCTCCAAGTTCACGTACGCGCTCGAGACGATCATCCAGGCGGGGAAGATGTTCGTCGCGATCGACAGCGTGCCGGTCTCGACGAACCCGAAGACGCGCGAGTCGCGCCTGTTCTCGTCGGTCTGGATGTACGTGCGACGGAACACGCTCTCGATCCTGCGGATCTACACGATGTACGAGCCGCTGCGCGTGTTCGCGATCGCGGCTGGGCTCGTGGCAATCGTCGGCGCGGCGATCTGGGCGCGGTTCATCTACTACTTCGCGACCGGCGACGGGCACGGGCACGTGCAGTCGCTGATCCTCGGCTCGACGATGCTGATCATCGCCGTCCAGCTGGCGGCCCTCGGAGTGCTCGCCGACGTGCTGGCCGCGATGCGCGTACTCCTGCAGCGCAGCCTCGAGCGCATCCAGCGACTCGAGCTTCACATCGGCGTCGAGCCGTCCCACTATGAAACCGGGCAACGCGCACTGGACGAGGAGCTAACGCCGACGACGGGCAGCCGTGCACGATCCCCTCGGGGCTAGCGCGTCCGTTCCGGTCGGGAACACGTACGACAAGTACGGCTCGACGAACCCAGTCGCCCGCCGGCTGATGCAGGGCTTCACGGCGGATCTTGACCATCTGCTCGCGGGCGCGGCACCGCGATCCGTCCTCGACGTCGGCTGTGGCGAGGGAGTGCTCACCGAGCAGTGGGCACGGCGGTTCGAGCGGATCGTCGGCGTGGATCTCGAACATCCGGCGCTCCGGAGCGAGTGGGAGCGGCGCACGGCGCCCAACTTGGAGTTTTGCGCTGCCGAAGCCACCGCGCTTCCGTTTGCAGCAGATGCGTTCGACCTCGTCTGTGCGATCGAGGTGCTCGAGCATGTCGCGGATCCTCACGCGGCGCTCGAGGAAATGGCGCGGGTTGCCCGTCGGTTCCTGCTCGTGTCGGTGCCCCGTGAGCCGCTGTGGCGGGCGCTCAATCTCGTGCGCGGGGCGTACTGGCGATCCCTCGGAAACACCCCGGGACATCTCAACCACTGGTCTGCTCGGGGGCTGCAGACGCTTGCCGCCCGCTACGGGCGGGTCGTGGAGCGACGATCGCCGCTGCCCTGGACGATCGTGCTCGTCGACGTCGGCTGATGCAAGCGATACCACCGGCTCGAGGCCTTCGATTCGCACTCGTCGCGGAGGCGCTCGAGCGCTTTGCGGCTGGTCGGGCATTGAACGTTCTCGACGCCGGGTGCGGAGACGGCGCGTTCGCTGCTGCGATCGCGCGCCGGCAGCCGGGCTGGTCGGTCGTGGGCGTCGATGTCGCCGACAGCATGCTCGAGCGTGGGCGGGCGGCAACAGCGGGGATGCCGAACGTCGAGCTCCTGTACGCCGACGTCACCGAGGGCCTCGGCAACGAGGTCTATGACGCCGTCGCGTCGATCGAGGCGCTCGAGGAGATTCCCGACGACACAGCGGCACTCCGTTCGATGGTTGCGGCGTTACGTCCCGGGGGGCTGCTCGTCGCGCACGTCCCGGAGCGCAATTGGAAGCCGGTGCTTCCCGGGAGCGACCCGACGTGGCGGCACGAGGTTCGTCACGGCTACGACGCCGATGAGCTTGCCCAACGACTGCACGCACTCGGCCTAGTCGACATACGCGTCGAGGAGACGTCGCGCGGCCTCGTTCGGGCGGCGCAGGAGCTTCGCGATCGCGTCCCCTCGCAGCGGCCCCGTCTGCGGGGTGCGGTTTCATCAGTCCTTGCGTTCACCGTCCCGCTCGAGCGTGCGGGACTCACGTGGGGTCGCGGGCGGTCTCTCTTCGTGCGTGCGGTTGCGCGATGAGCTCCGCGGCGTGAGCCGATGCGAGCCACTGCGCGGTGCTCTGGGAGAGTCGCCCGCGCTCGCCGCGGAAGACGGCCGCGCGCAGACGCATCGACCACATGAGGACTTTGCGCATCCGCTCGGCGGTGCGCGGGCCGCGGTGCTTGTCGAGGAAGCGCAGGTGAGAGCGCAGCTGCTCCCGGTACATGCTGCTCCAAACCGGTGTCGTCGATGCGCCGCCGACATGCGTGAACTCCGCTTCGGGGCAAAAGACGATCCGCCACCCGGACTGCGTCAGCCGGTAGCAGAGGTCGACTTCCTCGTTGAACATGAAGAAGTCGGTGTCGAAGCCGCCTGCTTCCTCGAACGCGCTGCGCCGGACGAGGAGGACGGCACCGACGAGAAACTCGGCGTCTCGCTGCGAGCGATGATCGAATCCTGCGCCGTAGAACGCATTCAGCGCGCGGGAGCGAGGCGCGAACCAGCGCAGGAAGAAGTACTCCGTGACGAGCCGCCACGGCGTCGGGAACCCGCGCACGGAACGCTGCAGCGACCCGTCGGGGTTCAGGAGCCGCGGCCCCGCCACCGCGATGCGCGGGCCCGTCTCCAGGCAGCGGACGAGCGCTGCAACGGCGCCGTTCGCGGCCCACGTGTCGGCGTTCAGGAGCAGGAGGTATTCGCCGTCCGACGCCGCGACACCGGCGTTCATCGCTGCGCCGAAGCCCCGGTTCTCGACCTCGAGGACTTGCACGGACGGAAAGCGCTGCCGAATGAGCTCCGCGCTTCCATCCGTCGACCCGGAGTCGACGACGATCGTGTCGTCGACGCTGTCGAGGACAGAATCGAGGCACCGCTCGAGGTGCGGCCGCGAGTTGAACGACACGACGACGGCCGAGACGCGCGGCATCGGCGCATCTTAGGGTGACGTTAGGCTCGCGGTTTCGATGACAGCCGTCTCAGTCGTCATTCCGTGCCATAACTACGGGCGTTTCCTGCGCGAGGCGATCGAGAGCGTGCTCGCTCAGACCCAGGCTGGGGTCGAGCTGATCGTCGTCGACTACGAGTCCACGGACGACACCGGTCGCATCGTCGCCGACTATCCGGCGGTGAAGTACGTGCCCCGTGCAAACCGCGGTGTCGGCGTGGCGCGCAATCACGGCCTGGCGGAGAGCGCCGGAGAATTCGTCTTATTCCTCGATGCGGACGACAAGCTGGTTCCCAAAGCAATCGAGTCTTTGGTCGCGTGTCTCCAGGCGCATCCGGACTGCGCTTTCGCCTACGGCCACGTCAGGCAGTTCAACGCCTCCGGCCCCGCCCAGTACCGTGGCGCCGCACCGCCGGGGTGCCTCGGTGAGGCTGATCCGTACGGTTGGATGCTTCGTACAAACAGTCCGTTGCGTATTCCCGGTGCAGTGCTCTACCGCCGTCGTGTCCTGGAAAGCATGGGTGGGTTCGCGGTTGACCTCCGGACAACAGACGATCTCGATCTCAACATGCGGCTCGCGCGCAGTCACCCGATCTGCTGCAACGACCGTCTAGTGCTAGAGCAGCGGCTTCACGACTCGGTTCGGTCTCTGTCACGTCGTTGGCGGCATGGCCTTGTGGACGCGGTCGCCGCGCAGCGGAGGCAGCGGGCGTATGTCGACCGGCATCCGGTCTACAAGACCGACTACCGCGAAGGCCTGCTAGCTGCCCGGTCCTATTGGGGCGGACACCTTGCGGAGGAAACGCTCACGTTGCTAGTGGGCGGCTCGCTCAAGGATGCTGGTCAGAACCTGCTCACGTTGGCGCGATGGCATCCTGCCGGCCTGCTTGAACTAATCGTGCAGGTCGTGCGGCGAGCATCGCTACGACTGCGTGAGCGTGCGGCGAAGTGACGGCGAGCCGGTATCTCGCCGTATGAAAGTCCTCGTGCTGTCGCCGTTTCCGCCCCGACACGACGCGCCGCACGGCGGGTCGCGGTGGATCGCGGGCCTCGTTCCAGCGCTCGCGCGCTCGCATTCCGTCGCATTGGTCACCCTGCGCGGGCCGGGCGAAGACGGCGTGGATAAGCGGATCCGCGAGGTCTGCGACCTTGTAGTTGAGGTCGAACGCCGCACGGCTCGCGCCTCGTTCGCGAACGTGTGGCGCGAGCGGCAGCGGCTCGCCCTTGCCGCCTCGGGTGCCCCCGGCTGGGCGGTCGGCTTCTCGGTGCGCGCGGTCGGCGGCGAGCTCGAGCGCGTCGTCGCCACCTGGCAGCCGGACGTCGCGCACGTCGAGTCTTTCGTCATGGCGCAGCACGCGGGCGGGCTTCGACCCGTGCCGGTCGTCGTCGTCGACCAGGACGCTGCCGACACGTCGGCGGCGATGCGCCGCTTTCGCGCACGGGTGCTGCGCGATGCGGACGCCGTCGTCGCGCTGACCGAGCGCGATCAGGCGACGCTCGCGGCGCTCGTTCCGTCGGCCCGCATCGAGCGGATTCCATTGGCGGTCGACCTCCGTGATACGCCGCTCGACCCTGCCGGCAGCGGGCGGGACGTGCTCTTCGTCGGCAACTTCATCCATCCACCGAACGTGGAAGCAGCCGAGCGCCTCGTGCAGTCGATCTTCCCGCGGGTCGCCGCCCGCCGCGCGGACGCCCGGCTGGTGATCGTCGGCGACGGTTCGCCGGCGTCGCTGCAGTCCTGCGACAACGTCGTCGTCATGGGTCGAGTTGCCGACCTCGATCCCGTGCTCGATGCGGCTGCAGTCGTCGTCGCTCCGCTCACGTCGGGCGGAGGGATGCGGGTGAAGGTGCTCGACGCGCTCGGCGCGGGAAAGGCGGTAGTCGCTTCGCCGCTCGCGCTGGAGGGCATCGCCGCGGGAGCCGGAGAGGTAGTCGTCGCGGACGGCGACGACGAGTTCGCGGACGCGATCGTTGCGCTGCTCGACGACGGGTCGCGGCGCGCCGAGCTCGGTCGCGCTGCCCGAGCGTGGGCCGAGACGAACGTCGGCTGGAGCGCGATTGTCGAGGCGTACGACGCGCTCTACGCGTCGCTCGTCAACTCATCTCGCGACGACCGACCAGCGCGCGGCCGAGCGTAACCTCGTCGGCGTACTCGAGATCGCCGCCGACAGGGAGCCCGCTCGCGAGCCGGGTCACACGTACGCGGCCGCGCAGGCGGTCGGCGAGATATGCCGCGGTCGCCTCGCCCGTCATGTTCGGGTTCGTCGCGAGCACGACCTCCTGCACGCCGTTGCGGTCGACGCGGTGCAGCAGCTCGTCGATGCGCAGGCTCGACGGCTCCACACCGTCGAGCGGCGAGAGCGCACCGCCGAGCACGTGGTAGAGCCCGCGGAACTCGGCCGTCCGCTCGAGCGAGATCAGGTCGACCGGCTGCTCGACGACGCAGATGATCGAATGGTCGCGCCGCGTGTCGAGGCAGATCGCGCACACCTCGTCCTCCGTGAGGTTGCCGCACTCGCGGCAGAACCGGACGCGTTCCTTGACGACGTGGATCGCGTCGGCAAGCGCGTCGGCCTCCTGGCGCGGCGTCTGGAGGATGTGGAACGCGAGCCGCTGCGCCGTCCGGCTACCGATCCCCGGCAGCCGCGTGAGCTGCGCGACGAGGTTCTCGACCGCGGGACTCAGCATTTGCGGAGCGTAGCCGTCCGCTACGGACATCCCTGCGAATCCTGGCTACGGTGCGAAGCGTGAGGACGCGCGCTGCCGTCTCCAACTGGGTCTGGGCAGTCCTCTTTCTCGCCCTGACGGGCTTGGTCGTTTGGGGCTGGGCTTTTGACTTTGCCAGCTGACGCTGTTTAACCGCCGAGCCCGGGCAGCCCCAGGCCGCCCAGCAGATCCGCTTGCATCGCCTGTGCCTTGGCCTCGACCTTCGCCGACGCAGAGCGCAGCGCTTCGTTCACCCCCGCGAGCACGAGGTCGCCGAGCGACTCGGGGTCGGACGGGTCGATCGCATCCGGCGAGATCGTGATCGAGAGCACCTCGCCCGCGCCGTTCGCGGTCACCTTCACCATGCCGCCGCCGACGGAGGACTCGGCCGTCTCCTTGCGCGCATCCTCCTGCATCTGCTCCACCTGCGCCTGCATCGCGGCGGCCTGCTCCATCAGCTTGTTCATGTCGAAGCTCATTCGGGATCCTCTCGTTCGCGCGCGTCGAAGGTCTCTTTCATCAACTCGAGGATCCGCTCCTCGCCGGCCGGCCCCTCCGACTCAGCATCGGAATCCTCGTCGTCGCCGACTGCAAAAGCGATCGCAAGCTTGCGTCCCGTGACCTCGTAGAGCGCATCGCGCAGCAGAGTCACGTTCTTCGGATCCTCGGCGAGCTGGCGGTGAAAGCCGGCGCTCGCTGGAAACGCGACCGTCAGCGTGTCGTCCTCGAGCTCCGCAGGCCGCGCCTCGCCGAGCACTGCCGAGATCGGGATCGACTTCTCCGCGACAGCGGGCACGATCGTGCGCGCCCACGCCTCCTGC
Source organism: Gaiellaceae bacterium (assembly GCA_036496545.1). Classification (GTDB taxonomy): domain Bacteria; phylum Actinomycetota; class Thermoleophilia; order Gaiellales; family Gaiellaceae; genus Palsa-739. The sequence continues at coordinate 99,188 of DASXKX010000004.1, forward strand.
AGCTGCTCGAGCTCGATGTCCGGCGGGCCGCCTCCGGCGGTGACGGGGACGCGGATAGGCTCGCGCTCTTCGACCGGCAGCACAGCGAGCGGCTCAAAAGGGCCGGGCGTAGGGCCACGCGTCTCGAGCTGCTCGAGGCGGTACGCGATCGACTCGCGCGATAGATCGGCGGCCGGACGCGTCACCTTCACGAGCGCGAGCTCGAGCGGCAGCCTTGGGTCGCCGCCCTGCCGCATGTCGTCCACCGCGACCGCGAGCAGATCGAGCAGCCGCACGACGGTCGGCGCGCCGAGCTGGTTCGCCTGCGCGCGGAGCCGTTCGCGCGTCTCCTCGGTGACCGGCAGCGACTCGGGCACTTCACCCATGTGCTGCACGAGCATCAGGTGGCGCAGATGCTCGATGAGGTCGCCGACGAGCCGGCCGAGATCGTGGCCCTGCTCGGAGAGCTCCTCGATGAACGTCAGCGCCCCCGCCGTGTCGCGGTCGACGACGAGGTCGCACAGGCGGAAGAGCGCGTCCTCCTCGACGGTACCGAGCAGCTGCAGAACCGACTGCACGGTGATCGCCTTCTCCGTCGCTGCGGCGAGCTGGTCGAGCGTCGACGTCGCGTCGCGGAACGAGCCGCGCGCCGCCCGCGCGATCAACGACAGCGCCGGCTGCGGCGCATCGATGCCTTCGCCTTCGGACACCCGCGTGAGCACGGTCACGAGGTCATGCAGCCGCGGCCGCTGGAAGATGAACGTCTGGCAGCGCGAGCGAACGGTCGGCAGCACTTTCGAGAGATCAGTCGTGCAGAAAACGAAAAGGAGATGCGGCGGCGGCTCCTCAATCAGCTTCAGAAGCGCGTTCCAGGCGGCGTCCGTCAACTGGTGCGCCTCGTCGAGGATGTAGACCTTGTAGCGGCCCTCGACCGGCTGTAGGACGACGCGGTCGCGGATCTCGCGGATGTCGTCGATGCCGCGCTGCGACGCCGCGTCCATCTCGATCACGTCGAGCGACGTGCCCGCCGCGATCGTGCGGCATACGTGGCACGTGCCGTCCGGCGTCGCGGTCGGGCCGTGCTCGCAGTTGAGGCTCTTCGCGAGGATGCGCGCCATCGACGTCTTGCCCGTGCCGCGCGGACCGGCGAAGAGGTACGCCTGCCGCACCTGCCCGCCCGCGATCGCGTTTTTCAGCGTCCGGACAACCGCCTCCTGGCCGACGACCTCGTCGAAGTTCTGCGGGCGGTACTTCCGGTAAAGGGCGGCCACAGGACGATTCAAGCAGACCGGAGCATCCGGCCCCGGACAGCCATGACCGCCGCGGTCAGAACGGCCAGAAGCAGCGCGAACTTCGTGTGGTCGTCGAACCGAACGGTCGCGAAGGGCAGCAGCAGGAGGCCTTCGAGCCGCCGCCCGATCACGGCCCAGGCGGCCACAGCCGCCAGGATCACCGCGGCGAGGGTGCCCCAGCTTTGATGGACGAGCCGGTCGACGCGGAGGAGCTCCGGCGCTCCGTGCTCGACGACGATCCATGCGACGACCGCGCCGAGCGCCGTCAGCAGATCGCGCCGCGTCAGCGGAAGCCGCGTCGCCAGGACGGTGGCGACGATCGCGAGCAGGACGAAGAGGAAGAACGGAACGATGGCGATCCAGCCGTGGCCGACCCCGCTGAGGCTCACGATCGTCGCCGCGAAGTTGCCGTCGACGATCCGCGCGATCCAGTGATGCGTGTCGTCGTCCTGGAGCAGCGGCTCGGCGGCCGTGGCGACCGACATCGCTCCCGCGGAAATGAATGCGAGCGTCGTCACGGTCGCAGGCGCTCGCCGCAGGGCCGGCGCGATCGCCCACGCGAGGAACGGCAGGAGTGGGATCAGGAAGCGCGGGCCCGGCGACCAGCCGCCGAGCGCGAACGTGTACGGATGGCGTCCGGCGTTCCACACGAGCTCGACGACGACCAGCGCCGCGATCAGCACCGCTTCCGCGCGCAGCCCGCGCCGCCAAAGCAACACTCCGCCGGCGCCGGCGGCGGCGAGCACCGGCGTCAGGACGAGCAGGCCGCGCTGGCTCAGCAGCAAGTCGACGAGGATGTGGCCGCTCGGCGCCGTCTGTCCGAAGAAGCCGGTCTGCTGCCAGCCGCCGGCCGCACCCTGTCCCGGCGTGCCGGTGTACGCGAGGTGCAGCGGATTGCCGAACGCCCAGATGTCGAACGCAAAGAGTGGTATGAGCCCGACCAGACCTCCGAGCCCGAACGCGACGAGACGCCGCACTCGCGGCGTGCGCCACGCGGCATAGAGCCCGAGCACGACCGCCGGGAGCGCGAGCGGCAGATCGACCGCGACGGCGAGGCCCGCGGCGGCGCCGGCGGCGACGACGCGCCGAAGAGAGACGTCGCCGAACAGCAATGAGAACGAGAGGAACGCGAGCGCCGCCGCCGGCACGTGCGCGAACAAGAGAGTCGAGAACGGAAGGACGAGCGTTGCGAGGCCGAGGATGGCGGCAGCCGCCGTCCCAAGGCCGGGCTCGATGCGCTCGACCATTCGCCGCACGAGCAGCAACAGGCCGAGTGCGGGCAGCACGACCGCCCAAAGCCCGATCTGCCAGATCGCCCGCAGCGGCACACCGGCCATCGCGTCGGGGTAGCCGAGGCCGATGTTCTTGTTCGGCGGCACCGCGTGCAGCGTGCGCAGCAGGAGGTACCAGGGCGCCGTCCAGAAATCCAGCGCCGGGCCCTTCGCTGCGTAGTAATGGCCGTTCACGCGAACGAGGTCGCATGTCTCCTCGGCCCACTTGTCGATCCGCGGCGTGCCGTCGGCGACAGCGCGCACCGCGGCGTAATGCGCATTCTGCGCGCAGCCGACCGACTGCATCGGGAGTGCGTACGCGAGTGCGATCGCTCCGATGGCGATCGCTCCGAGGACCCGCGCCCGCGTCACCGCCGTCACCTTACCGCCGTATGCTGGGCGAACATGAGCGCGACGTTGCCTGCGCTGAGGCCGCCGTCCGTGCATCGCGTCCCACGCGCTCGTCTAGTCGACCGCGTCGAGGAGTTGCGGCGGCTGACTCGCGGCCGGCGCGTAATCGACCTTGGCTTCGTCGACGAGGGACAGATGGACTCGAAGCGAAGCCGTGGCAGCTGGTTGCACGAGGCGCTTGGTGGGGAGGCGCGCGAGCTCGTCGGCATTGACGCGGACGCCGACGGCGTCGAGCGCGCGCGGGCGCACGGCTACGAGGCGTATGCCGCCGACGTCGAGAGCCGGGTAGAGGTGGCCGACCTCGCGCTCGAGCCGGCGGACGTCGTCGTCGCAGGCGAGCTCGTCGAGCACCTAGACCGGCCGGGCGACTTCCTCGAGGCGGTAAAAGCGCTCGTCGCTGCCGGAGGCGTGTTCGTTCTCACGACGCCGAACGCGCACTCGCTCACCAACGTCCTCGGCGCGCTTGCGGGCCGCGAGCTCGTGAACCCGGATCACGTCGCATGGCTCTCGTGGCGCACGCTCGCGACGTTGCTCGCCCGGCACGATTGGACGATCGAAAGCCTCGCGTATTACCGCTTCCCGCGCGTCGAGGGCGGCGCACTCCCGCCTCGGCTCGTCTTCAACGGCTATCAGGTGCTTGCGCGGCCGCTGTTCCGGTGGCGCCCGAACCTCGCCGACGGCATCCTCGTCGTCGCGCGTCTCGCGTGATGCTCAGCGTCGTTGCTCCTGCATACAACGAGGCCTCCGCGCTTCCGACGTTCATTGGGCGGCTCGTTGCGACGCTTGAAGAGACGGGCGAGGAGTGGGAGGCGATCATCGTCGACGACGGCTCCCGCGACGACACGTGGGGTGCGATCCAGCGCGCGGCCGCCGGCGACGATCGCGTTCGCGGCATCCGGCTCTCGCGCAACTTCGGGCACCAGCTCGCGCTGACCGCGGGGATGACCGTCGCGTGCGGCGACCAGGTGATCACGCTCGACTCCGACCTTCAGCATCCCCCCGAGGTCATTCCGGCGCTGCTCGCCGCCTCGCGGCTGGGGTTCGACGTCGTGTACGCCGTGCGCAGCTCTCAGGACTCCGCCGGCTTCTGGAAGCGGTTCACCGCGCGCGTCTTCTACAAGCTGCTGAATCGCCTGTCGACGCTCGAGCTGCCCGAGGGTGCGGCCGACTACCGGTTGATGTCGCGGCGCGTCGTCGACGTCGTGCTCGAGATGCCGGAGCGGCATCGCTTCCTGCGGGGGCTCGTGCGCTGGGCGGGCTTCGAGCAGTCGTTCATCGAGTACCACCGCAGCCCGCGCGAGGCGGGGGAGACGAAGTACACGCTGCGCCGCATGCTGCTCTTCGCGTGGGACGCGGTTGTCAGCTTCTCGTCGTTCCCGCTGCGGATTGCGAGCGTCTTGGGCATCTTCGTGTCGGTGCTCGGCTGGCTCTATCTCGTCTACGTGCTTGCGACGAGGGCCCTGACGGACAGGGCTGTTCCCGGCTGGACGTCGGTGACGGCGGCTGTGCTCGTCCTCGGCGGCGCGCAGCTCGTCTTCCTCGGCATTCTCGGCCAGTACATCGGGCGCATGTACGACGACGTGAAGCAGCGACCGTTGTTCTTGATCGCCGACGACACGCAGAACCAGGCGGTTCGAACGGCGGGGTCAGACACCATAAGCGGGCCGGGCTGATCGCGCACGAAGGAGGCAGTTACTTAGCGCTGCTTCCTCCCGGACCTGACGCGGTTCGCAAAGCTCCCACTGCACGGAGCCCGACCCGATGGCAGTGTAACGGCCGTGCTCGGCTACGGCGTTTTCTCTGTAGGCGGCGGTACGCCGCGCGTCGGGTGGCGTGACGGCGACGAGGTCACGGATCTCTCCGCGCTCGGCGACGTCTTCATGCAGCCGTCGCTGAACGCGCTGATGGCGCTTGGACGTGATGCGTCGGCCGAGTTGCTTGCGCCGGCGCGCGCGCACGACGGGCCGCGGTTCCACATCGACGAGGTCACTGCGCAGCTACCGGTCCAGATCGGCGACTTTGTCGACTTCAACTCGTCGCTCGAGCACGCTTCGAGCATCGGCCGCATGTTCCGTCCGCAGGGCGACCCGTTGCCGGTGAACTGGCGCTGGGTGCCGATCGGCTACCAGAGCCGCGCCGGCAGCGTCGTCGTGAGCGGCACGGACGTTCGGCGACCGAACGGCCAGCGGAAGACGGGGGACACGCCGACGTTCGGACCGTCGGAGCGGCTCGATATCGAGCTCGAGCTCGGCTTCGTGATCGGGACGCCGAGCGCACACGGCGAGCCGGTCACCGTCGACGACGCAGCTGACCACGTCTTCGGGGTCGCGCTCCTGAACGACTGGAGCGCGCGCGACATCCAGGCGTGGGAGTACGTGCCGCTCGGCCCGTTTCTCAGCAAGTCGTTCCAGACGTCGATGGCTGCATGGGTGACGCCGCTCGCGCTGCTGGAGGAGCATCGCGTCGAGTCGCCGCTGCAGGAGCCGCCGCCGCTCGCATATCTCGACGGCGGACGCGACTGGGCGCTCGACATCCCGCTCGAGATCGAGCTGAACGGCGAGGTGATCTCGCGGAGCAACGTGCGCACGCTCTACTGGACGATGCCGCAGCAGCTCGCACATGCGACCTCGAACGGCGCCGCACTCAGAACCGGCGATCTCTTCGGTTCAGGGACGGTTTCGGGCTCGGAGCCCGGCACGGGCGGCTCGCTGATCGAGTTGACGCAAAACGAGCGCTTTCTCGCCGACGGGGACGAGATCGTGCTGCGTGGACGCGGGCTCGCCGAGGTGCGCGGGCGCGTTGCGCCGGCCGGTCTGATCATTCCGGCTTCATACGGCGAACGCCCCATCGTTCTTCCTGCCGGCGTGCAGGCTCTGCGCAGTGGCAATGGCGAAGATCCTGGTCAGCGAGGCGGACCCTGACGTCCGGCGGCTTCTCATCGTGCTCGTTCGGCGGCTCGGGCACGAGGCGGTCGTCATCGACCCCAACGTCTCGGTTCCGCCTCGCGGGGATCTTCTGCTTGCCGAGCCGGGCACGCATGCTGCGGGGCTCCAGGTGATCTCCACGACGAAGCCCTTCACCATCGCGCAGATGCGGAGCCGGATCGAGCGCAGTCTCGCGGCTGCGCCCGCGTAGCACATTACGGTTGAAGAAATCTGCAAATCGGTAATACTCGGGCGCGATCGGAGGGGCCGACGCGGCGAAGGCCCCTCCGAGAAAACCGTTTGACCGAGGGGTGCGTACACAGGGGCATGCGCACGCTTGCCCTTTTCGTCCTCGCCGCCGCGCTCGTCACGGCCTCTGCCTCCGCCGCATCCCCTCGCGCGAAGGTCCTTGTCCGCGTGACGAGCGTCGGCGGCGTGCTCGCCGATGCCCGCGGGCACACGCTGTACTCCTACGCAGACGACAAAGGCCGCACGCCCGCGTGCTACGGCGCGTGCGCAAGCCTGTGGCCGCCGTTCCTCACCAGTGCGAAGCCGATCACCGGCATTGGCGCAAAGGCGAAGCTGCTCGGCACGACAAAGCGGAAGGACGGCAAGCTGCAGGTCACCTACGCCGGCCACCCGCTCTACTTCTACTCCGGCGACGCGAAGGGCGGCCAGCTCAAGGGCCAGGGCTACGAGAGCTCGTGGTGGGCGCTAGCCGCGTCCGGCGCGAAGGTGAAGAAATCGGCGACGACGTCGACGACACCTCCACCGCCCACGACGACTACGCCCGGCTACGGCGACCCGGGTAACGGCGGCTACTAAGCAGCTGAATAGCCGTCGCGCCGTAGCAGCGCGCGCGCGAGCTCGGCGCTGTCGTTGCCTGCGACGAGGATGACGAGCACCCCGCCGTACTCGGGCGACACGTGCCGCAGCTCGAAGTCTTCGATGTTGATTCCCGCCGCGCCGAGCGTCTGCGTGATCCGCGCGAGGACGCCCGGCTTGTCGGGGATGCGCACGCGGATGCGGCTCAGCATGCGCGCCTCCGTGCGGTACGCGTACTCGAGCATCCGGCTGCGAGCTTGCGCCGCCTCTGCGATCCACCGCTCGAAGAACGACCGGTCGGCTTCACGCAGCGCCCGCTCGACGTCCTCGAGCCCCTGCCGGTGCGTGCCGAGCGCGTCGGCGATCAGATCCGCGTTCTCGAGGAAGATGTCAGTCCATACAGTCGGGTTCGCGCCCGCGACGCGTGTCATCTCACGCAGCGACGCGCCCGCGTAGCCCAGCGCTTCGTCGCCGGCGGTCGCGACGTTCTGCATCAGCAGGTTCGCGAGCGCGTGCGGAACGTGGCTCGTCACCGCGAGCAGGCGGTCGTGTGTCGCCGCATCCAAGCGAACCGACCGCGCGCCGAGCGTCGAAATGAACTGCTCGACCAGCGCGATCCGCTCCGCCTCGCTCGCCGGCGTCGGCGTGAGGAACCAAAGCGCGCCGTCGAACAGATCGGCCGACGCGCGACCCGGCCCGCCGGTCGCACCACCGGCGAGCGGATGCCCGGGCACAAAACGGGGATCGTCGATTGCCTGCGCGAGTGCGCGCTTCGTCGACCCGACGTCGGTCACCGTCGTGTCGTCCGACGCGACGTCGAGCACCGCACGCGTCGCCTCGACCAAGGATCCGACCGGGACCGCCACGACGACGAGTTCGGCCCCGGAGACCGCCTCGGCGAGCGAGCCGGCCGCCTCGAGCCCGGAGGAACCGAGAATCGCCGGGTCGGCGTCCCACCCGGCCACCCGGGTGCTCCCCGATCGCTTGGCCGCAAGCCCGACAGAGGTGCCGACGAGGCCGGTTCCGACGACGGCGATGGACGCCACCGCCGCCGCCCGGGCCGTCGAAGCGGCCTGCGCAGGCCTGCTGTCCCGGCGCGAATCCTGCTTCGTCACGTCGAGCACTGCAGCGAAAAATGCCTGCACAGCGGCCTCAGAGAGGGGGCCGCCGTTGGCGTCGACGAGCTCTCGCACAAGGGTCGCCTCACGCTCGGCGTCGATCACCGGCGTCCCGGTCTCACGCTTGTACTTGTTGACACGAAGCACGAGCTCGAGACGCCGATTGAGCGCCCCGAGCAGGGCCCGATCGACCTCCTCGATCTCACCGCGGAGCTCCTCCAGATCGTCCATCCCTGGCAGTTTGCATGGTTTCCGGCCCCCTCCGTCCTCCGCTTACGCTTGAATCCACCGCTGACACGTCATCCTCAGGAGGTTTCAATGCCAATGACGCAGACGCAGCTCGCAGACGCCGTCGCCGAGAAGGCCGGTCTTTCGCGCGCCGACGCGAAGAAGGCGATCGCCGCGCTCGAGGAAGTTGTCCTCGACCAGATCGGCAGTGCCGAAAAGGTGAAGATCGGCGGCGTCGTGCAGCTCGACGTGCGCGTGCGTCCTGCTACCGAGGCGCGCCCAGGGCGGAACCCGGCGACGGGCGAGGAGATCATGATCTCCGCGAAGCCGGCGTCGGTTGCGGTGAAGGCACGGCCGCTGGCCAAGGCAAAGAACGCTGCACCACCGCTTTCGCGCGTTCAGGGCCGGTAACGAGGACTGTTAGGCCGCGCCCGGCAGTGTCCGGGCGCGGCCTGTGTTCGGCGGTGCAAACGAGACGTTCTCGCTGACCTCGCCGAACTCGCGTATCTCGACGACGCCTCGCTGCCGAAACCAGTCGCAGACGCGACGGACGAGCACCTCGGGAGTAGACGCGCCGGCGGTGACCCCAATGGTGACTGCGTCGGCGAGCATTGCGGGTTCGATCTCGCCCTCGTCCCCGATCAGGTACGCAGGAATGCCGCCTCGGCGCGCAACCTCGACGAGCCTGTTCGAGTTCGAGCTCTCCTTTGAGCCGATCACGAGCAGTCGATCGATGTGCGCGAGTGCATCCTTGACGGCCCGCTGGCGGTTCGTCGTCGCATAGCAAATGTCCGCCTTGCGAGGGCCGACGATTGTCGGGAACCGCTCCTCGAGAACGGCGATGATGTCGGCGGTCTCGTCTTCGGCGAGCGTCGTCTGCGTCACGTACGAGACGGCGCGCGAGCCGTCGAGCTCGAGCGTCTGTGCCTGCTCGACCGTCTCGACCAACACGACGGCGCCGGGCGCCTCCGCCCGCGTCCCGACGATCTCGTCATGGCCCTCGTGGCCGATCAGGACGATGTGCGAGCCGCCGGCGGCGTAGCGGCGCACCTCTGCGTGCACCTTGGAGACGAGCGGGCAGGTGGCGTCGATGGTCAGCAGGCCGCGCTCAGCGGCGCGCGTATGCACCTCGGGCGGGACACCATGGGCGGCCAGCACGAGCGTTTCCCCCTCAGGCACATCGTCTTCCGACTCGACGAAGATCGCGCCTTGGGCTTCAAGCCCACGGAGAACGTGCTCGTTGTGGACGATGTGCTTGCGGACGTAGACGGGCGGCCCGTACTCGGCAAGCGCCCTCTCGACGGCCTCGACGGCGCGCTCGACGCCGGCACAGAACCCGCGCGGCGCGAGTACGAGGACGCGTTTCACGTCGAGAATTGCCCGGTCGGCCGACGCCATGCAGGGCACGGTACGACGTGCCTCTGCGGCCGCCGTCCTCCGAATGGGACGACGTGGCCTTGCAGCTTGTGTGATTCCGTCGTTGCACATGCTCGTGAGCCGATGGAGTTATGTCGACGGTGTGCGAGTCCACGCCCTTGCCGGCGGGGACGGACCTGCGGTCGTCCTCGTGCACGGCTACGGCGTCTCCGGGAGGTACCTCCAGCCCCTGGCAGAGGCGCTCGCGGCCCGGTGCTCCGTCCTCGTCGTCGACCTGCCGGGCCACGGGCGGAGCGGACGGCGGCGCGGGGCGTCCGGCATCGGTGAGCTGGCGTCGGTCCTCGGCGCGTGGCTCGATGCGGTCGGACTCGAGCGGCCGGTGCTCGTCGCGAGCTCGATGGGCTGCCAGATTGCAACCAAGTTGGCGGTTCGCCGTCCGGAGCGCGTCGGGCCGCTCGTCCTGATCGGCCCGACCGTCGACCCGGCGAAGCGTCGCGCGCGCCATCAGATCTTCGGGGCGCTTCGGGACGCCGCCCATGAGCCGGCACTGCTCGTCGCCCTCGCGGCCCGCGAAGGCGTCTGCCGGGATACGCGCGAGCTCCTCGCCGCTGCCCGCTCGGCCCTTGCCGATCGCATAGAGGAGCGGCTGCCGTTGATCGAACAGCCGAGCGTCGTCATCCATGCGGGCAACGACGGCTTCGTCAGCCGTGCCTGGGCGTCGGAAGTAGCGGAGTTGCTACCGCAGGGGCGGCTAGTAGTCGTCCCCGGAGAGCCGCACGCGATCCCGTTCACGCAGCCGGAGCTCGTCGCCGGCATCGTTTGGGACCTCATGGAGGAAGGCGACCACGCAGCTCGCGAGCTCGCGCGGCGACTCCCACATGGGCACATGCCCGCAGCGCAATCGGACGACCCTCGACCCCGGCAACGACTGCTGCCAACTCTCGGCGAGCCGCCCGGGTACGAGGCGGTCGTGGTCGCCCCACACGAGTAGCGTCGGAGCCTCCACAGCGCCGAGCTTTGCGCGTAGATCGTGGTCCCAGACATAGGCGATGCCGTGTGCGAGACCGGCAGGCCCGGTGCGTACTGCGTCGCCGACGATCGTCCCGAGGTGCGCGCGGAGCGCCCGCAGCTCGGCGAGCAAGGCGACCACGCGGATGGACGCGCTGCGTTGGCACGGAATCCCGGCGGGCGCCACGAGCACGAGGCGTCGCACACGGCCGGGCTGCAGCGCTGCGAACTCGGCCGCGACGAGGCCGCCGAGCGAGTGGCCTGCGAGATGCACGGTTCCGAAGCCGGCTGCGTCGAGCAGCCGCCCGAGCCATGCAGACAGGTCGCGTCCGAGGAGAGGGCCGAGGCGCGGGAGCTCGACGAGGTGGATGCGGCATCGTTCGGAGAGCGGCTCGACGAGCGGCAACCACCATCGCCATGAGCCGGCGAGACCGTGCACGGCAACGAGGTCGACGCCGTGCCCTGCGCTCCTCAACGTGACAGTCCGGCCGTCGAGCTCGACGTGCTGTGTCTCCATGCTCTAGGTGCCGGTCATTCTTCTGTCGAGACGTCGCGGTAGGCAACGGACGTCCCGGCAAGATAGTCCTGAAGCGCGCGCCGGCGGGCGTCGAACAGCACCGGCAGGAACCCGGCGAACATCGGGATGACGGCGAGCGCGAGCCCGATGAGGCGTACGAACGAGCGGCCGGCCGACGGCGCTGCGCCGGATCGGGTGGCCACGCTGATCCGCATCAGGCGCATCCCTGGCGTCTGTCCCACCGTGCTCCAGAAGCAGACGAAGTAGGCGACGACGAGCAGCAGCCATCCGCTCCCTGCAAGTAGGCCGACCAGCCACCCGGAGCTGAGCCCACCGAAAAGGGACGCAACGAGCTGCACGAGCGCTCCGCCGACGAGGAAGATGACCTGCACGAGGACCGCGTCCACAGCGAGCGCGACGGCGCGCGTTCCCAACCCGGCGTAGAGCGACGTCGTGCTCGAAGCCGGCGGACGATGAAGCCACCGGCGGACCGTCGTCTCGACCCTGCCGTCCGCCCGCACTGCCTTTCGCCTGGCGGCCTTAGAGACGTCGCTGCCGAAACCCGCGGTCTGCTCCTGGAGCGCGTGCCGCAGTTCCGGGCTTCTCAGCACGTTCGCGAGAACCTGCTTGAACGCCGCGCTTGTCGCAATTTCGTCGGCCAGGTCTTGCACGACCCCGCTGTGGACCGTCTCGACGAGCATCCGCTTGAGCTCCGGGTTGTCGCGCGCGCGACGGAGAAGGTCTTCGAGCTGGTCGAGATCGAGCCTCGGTGCCGAGGCGCCTACTCCTTCCGCTCGCGCCTGTAACGCCGCTGCCAGGAGACGCTCGACAACACGGTGCTCGACGAGCGAGTGCCCGACGGCTTCCGGCGCCGGGCCTGCCATCACTGCGTCGATCGCGCGGTCTACTTCGTCGACGATCGCATCTCTGCTTGCGTGGGCGACCGCTTTGAACGGGCGGAGCGCGAGCCGACCCGTCGCAGACCCCACTCGTCCCACCGCCCCGCCAAGGCCGTCGGCGCGAGTATCGGAACCGTCGGAGTCGTCCACCAGAAGGCAGCATTCGTCCGGTTGAAACGGTCTGCGTCGTCCTTCCTGGATGAAGCGACCGGCGAACCCTCCGCGCACCCTGCTTTGCTTCAGGCCGTGCGTGTGCTCGCCGTCATCGCTGCTGCCGCGATCTGGGCGGGCACGGCGAGCGCCGCGGTCACCGCCGTCACCTCGGCGTCGGCCACGCTGACCTGGACGACGTCGTCGCCCGTCCGAGAGCGCGTGGCGTACGGGGTCGGGGGTCTCTATCTCTACACACAACGGGAGACCACGCCGTCGACGTCGCATTCGGTGACGCTCACCGACCTCGCTCCGTCGACGACATACGCGTACCAGGTGGGATCGGTGGGCGGTTCGCTGACGACCGCCGCCGCGCCGGCGTCGGCGCGCTTCGGCACCGCCGGCACGCGCATCACCCAGAACGGCTCGCTCTTCTTCCCCGTCCTGTCGTACGAGCAATGTGCCGCGACGATCGCCCGCGCGCTCGCCGTCGGCATCAACACCTTCGTGCAGGTGCCGTACACGGGTTGCACGCAGCCGGCCGGCGTGACACCGCCCTACGTTCTCGGTGACACCTACGACAAGCAGCAGGGAGCCGGCTGGTACCTCCCGGACGAGCCCGACGGCTGGGGGCTCACGCCCGCTCAGTTGCCAAAGCTGCCCGCGGCGACCGACACCGGCCTGCTGCGCGTCCTCAACATCTCAGAGCACTTCTACAGCGGCCTCGCGCCGCTCAACCCGCAGTTCGACCGCGACACGTACAAGCAATTCACTGCGCTCGTCGATGTCGTCGCCTTCGACGTCTACCCGATCGTGAAGTTCTGCGGCCGCGTGCCGATCACGGCGATGTTCCACGCGCAGCGCGAGCTGATGACCATCTACGCGCCGGGGAAGCCGACGTTTCAATGGGTCGAGACCAGCGGGATGACGGGCGAGTGCCCGACGATCGCGATCACGCCTGCGATCGTCAACGCGGAGACGTGGCTCGCGGTCGCCGGCGGGGCTTGCGGCATCGGCTACTTCACGAATAGCTGGACCGGCCCGCTCTGGAACCGTTGGGACTTCGACCCGGGCGTCGAGGAGGCGCTGCCCGGCATCGTCTCGCGCGTGCAAGGGCTCGCACCCGCGCTCTGCGACGGCACCTACGGCGACGTCGTCACGCCGTGGGACGGCACCGTCGTCGCGAGCAGCCGCGAGCTGAACGGAGCGCTCTACGTGATCGCCGTGAACGGCAGCCCGACTGCGACGAACGTTCCCTTCAGCGTCGCGGGGCTCGCCGGCCGGCAGCTGACAGTCCTTGGCGAAGGTCGTACGATCAAGCCGGTGAAGAAGCTCATCTTCCGCGACAGCTTCGTGCCGTACGGCGTGCACATCTACGCGGCAGCCCCGACGCCGTGATCGAGGCCGTCGGATCTGCGCTCGAGGCGGCCGACGCGCGCTACATCGAGCGCAACCCCGAGTCGCGCCGCCTGCACGAGGAGCGTGCGCTCGTCATGCCGGGCGGGAACACGCGCAGCGTCATCCACGTCCCGCCGTTCCCGCTCACGATCGTGCGCGGCGAGGGCGCGCGGATCATCGACGCGGATGGGCACACGTACACGGACTTCCTCGGCGAGTACACGGCCGGGCTCTATGGCCACTCGCACCCGGTGATCCTCGGGGCGATCCGCAGCGCACTCGAAGACGGCATCGTGCTCGGCGCACCGAACCGCTACGAAACGCAGCTCGCGACGACGATTTGCGAGCGCTTTTCGTCTGTCGATCTCGTCCGCTTCTGCAACTCGGGCACCGAGGCGAATCTCCTAGCGCTCTCACTTGCGCGTGTCGTCACCGGGCGCCCCGCGGTCATGGTCTTCCGCGGCGGCTACCACGGCGGCGTCTTCTACTTCGTGCACGACAGCTCGCCGCTGAACGTGCCGTTCCCGTTCGTGCTCGCCGAGTACAACGACGCCGACGGCGCAGCCCGTGCGATCGCCGAGCACGCGCACGAGCTCGCTGCGGTGATCGTCGAGCCGATGCAAGGCTCGGGCGGGGTGATCCCGGCCGAACCTGCGTTTTTGCGCACGCTGCGCCACGCGACGCAGGAGCACGGCGTGTTGCTCGTCTTCGACGAGGTGATGACATCGCGGCTCTCGACCGGCGGTCTGCAAGAGGTGCTCGGCATCGAGCCGGACCTGACGACGCTCGGGAAGTACATCGGCGGCGGGCTCGCGTTCGGCGCCTTCGGCGGCCGCGCGGACCTGATGCGGCGCTTCGACCCGACACAGCGTCAGCCGCTGCCGCACGCCGGCACCTTCAACAACGCCGTGCTCACGATGGCCGCGGGCGCTGCCGGGCTGACGCAGGTCTATACGGGTGCGGAGGTCGAGCGGCTGAATGCGCTCGGCGACCGCCTGCGCGACCGGCTGAACGCATTTGCTGCCGAGTGTGAGCTTGAGTTCCGCGCGACGGGCTACGGGTCGATGATCGGCCTGCATTTCACGCGCGGTCCGATCCGCCGGTCGACCGACAGTCCCGCCGCCGCGGAGCAGCGCGCGCTCATGCATCTCGATCTGCTCGAGCACGGCTACTCGTACGCGCGTCGCGGCTTCGTGGCGCTCAGCGTGCCTCTCGATGAATCCGACGTCGACGGATTCGCGAACTCCATCGAGAGTCACCTCTCAGCGAAATCTTAGGAGAATCAGGCTTCATGGTGTTGTTGCAAGGTCGACGCCGCTACGTCGTGCTGCTCGGAATCGGGGCTGCGGCTCTCGCCGCACTCTCGCTCGGCGGGCAGAAGCACGCAGCTTCAGCGACGACGCTCGCGGCGTCCGGGCTGCGCGTCTGGCGCATCCCGGCCGTGACCGCAAGAACGGCGGACGTCCCGACGGATCCGCTCGTAAACGAGGAATGGTGGCGCGCCGACATCCACATCGACACGCTGACGCCACCCGGTCCCGGGATGCCGGTCACGCTCGTCGACACGGGCGTCGACTTCAGCCATCAGGAGTTCGTCGGGCGTCCCTTCGTCGCGCTCGACGACCAGCAGCCGCAGCCGATCGGCGGTGTGCACGGCACCGCGGTCGCCTCCGTCGTCGGAGCGCCGCAGAACGGCGTCGGGCTCGTCGGCATCTATCCGCAGTCGATCATCCGGTCGTATGACGCGTCGCTCGGCGACGGCACGCAGTTGCCGTCGAGCGAGATCGCAAACGGCATCGTCGCCGCCGCGAAGGCGGGCAAGTCGGTGATCAACCTCAGCCTCGGAGGGCCCGAGGACGACCCGGTAATCGACTCCGCGATCCTCCGCGCTGTGCGTGGCGGCAGCCTCGTGGTGGCCGCCTCGGGCAACTCGGGCTCGCAGGGCGACTGGCTCACGTACCCGGCCGCGGACCCGCACGTCTTCACGGTTGCCGCGACGACGGAGACCGACCAGGTTGCGGACTTCAGCACCGAGTCGCCGTACGTCGACATCGCCGCGCCCGGCGTCGACATCCCGGTCGCGTCGGCGCTCGACAACAGCTACCAGATGGAGGACGGCACGAGCTTCTCGTCTCCGATGGTGGCCGGCGCTGCAGCGTGGCTCTGGACGGCCCGGCCCGATCTCGACGCGAGCCAGGTCGCGGAGATCCTCCGCGAGTCCGCGCGCGACGTCGGTCCGCCCGGCTACGACAACGCGACCGGCTACGGGATCCTCGACGTACAGGCGGCCCTCAATTGGCCGACGCCCCAGGCCGACACGGTCGAGCCGAACGACACGATCGGCACGGCGTCCGTCGCGACGACACGCGCGAAGCCCGCGGGAACGATCGTGGGTCGCGTCGAGACGCACGAGGATCCACTCGACGTCCTTCGCATCTGGCTGCCGGCCAAGCGGCGGGTTGTGGTGAAGGCGTCGAGCCCGGACGGAGTCGCAGTCGACGCCGGGGGCATCAACCGCAGCGGGAAGGCGTTCACCGCGTCGCTCCGCAACACCACGAAGACCGGCCATTCCGCCTACGTGATCGTGCGGCCCGGCAACGGCGTTCGTAACACGACGTACTCGCTCGCATTCAGCGTCAAGCGCTGACACGGCATGATTCGCCTATGCGGAAGATCCAGGCGCAGGGCGTCCACCACATCACGCTCGTCGGGGCGGACCGGCAGACCTCGATCGACTTCTGGGAAGGCGTGCTCGGCATGCCGTTCGTCTTCGAGCAGCCGAACCTCGACAACGAGGCCGAGAGCCATCTGTATTTCGATCCCGGCGACGGCCGGCTGATCACGGTCTTCACGAACGAGGACCGCGCGCCCGACCCGGCGCGCACGTCAACCGAGGTCGGCCGCGTGCATCACGTCGCGTTCAATGTCTCGCAGGCGACGTTCGCGCAAACGGTCGAGCGGCTCGACGAACGCGGGATCCGGCACAGCGGCGTCAAGGACAGGGGATTCATGGACTCGATCTACTTCGACGACCCGCTCGGCTTGTTGATCGAGCTCGCGTCGTATCGATTCGAGCCGCCGGCCGGCTTCTCGCACGCCGAGGTTCTGCTCGAGGCGCACAAGCTGCGCATCGAGCGCGGCGACTACAACATCGACCGCGAGCATCTCGCGGACGCGATCGAAAGACTCACGACGCGCTCGCGCGAGTCGTTGTCAGACGACCGGTCGGCGAAAGACCCGTACGACGCACTGACTAGCTCGACCTGAGGACGTCGACCTCATCGCGCAGCTCGAGCACCTCGTTGAGCGCGTGCAGGGCAGCAATCAAGGCTTTCTGCTGCGTGCCGAAGAGGCTGGCAGCGCGCAGCAATCCTCAGGCGCCGGTTCTTCCGGCTTTCGTGCCCGTCCCGCGCCTTCGAGCCAGTCATCATGTAGCGCTGGATCAAGAGCTTCCGCTCCTCGCTCGGCTCGGCGGGGTCGCGATGCCGCTGTGCCCGAAGCCGCTCACTCGCCGCTCAACGCGGTCCATGTCCCCTGACCTCCTCGGCAGACCTAGGATCGGCCCTCAGTGAGAGACCTCGACGAACTCCGAGAGTTGGCGCGGCGAGAGTCGCCCCTGCCTGCTGCTCGCACCGAAGAACTCCTCGACGTCTACTTCCGGCGCGTGCCGCTGCGGACGCAGTACGCACTCGAGCAGTACCCGCTCGGCTCGGCCTCCGTCCTCGACGTCGGCTGTTCGTGTGGGACGAGCCTTGCCCATTTCGGGCCGGGCTCTTTGGGGCTCGACAACAACCCCGAAGCTGTCACGTTCTGTACGGCGCTCGGTCTGAAGGTGGAAGAGATCGATGTGGACGGTGAGTTCGATCTCGGCGGCCGCCGGTTCGACTACATCTGGGTCTCCGACATCCTCGAACACCTCGAGGCACCACGCCTGCTCCTGAGGCGGCTTCTGCAAGCGGTCAAGCCGACCGGCAAGCTCCTGTTGCAGACGAGCGTCTTACCTGCCCGGCTGCCCCGGCGAGTCCTACGCTCGCGCGGCAAGCAGCCGTTCGACGCGGACGTGCACTACCACCAGTGGACGCAGGAAACCATGACGCATCTCCTCACCCGGGCGGGATACAGGGTGGAGCGCGTGCTCGTTCCGCGACCTCCGAGCTGGTCGCTGCTTACGCCGCTGCTGCGATCGTCCTTTGCACCGCGACTTGTCTTCGAAGCGGCGCCTGACGAGGTGATTCTGCGGACGGTCGAGCGGTCGGAGAACCGGAACCGGCGGGTCGCCGGGACGACTTGAAAGTCACGGCGCAGTAGTCGTGCCGGTAGGCGTGCTATTCCAAGGCGCTGCTGCCGAGTCCCCGGCGAGCTCTGCTGGAAGCCGCCGCGAGGTGGGTCCACATGCGGACGGGTTCGCGGTCCTCAGCATCGAGCGTGCTCCAGATCACCGGCGTTGTCTGGTCGTCGCTCCAGCTGCTGACCAACGTCGTCTTGCCGTAGCCGGCCGGCGCCGCGACGAGTGTGACCGGCGTGGCGTCGTTCTCGAGGAGCTTGAGCAACCGAGTCCGCCGCAGCATCCCCCGCCGGCGGCGCGGCGGCGGTCCGCAACCAATCGAAACCTTCCGCTCCGACAGGGGTGTTACATCACCCGGTCAGGATGATGCCGGGGCCGTGGCTGGGAACGTGGCACTGCGTAACCGCCGAGTTGACGAACCTGTACTCGGACTCATGAGCTCTGGGCGCGCGGCGCCCGTCGTCAGCGGCGGGTTTCTAGTGGGCGCGGCTGGGATCGAACCAGCGACCCCTCGCGTGTGAAGCGAGTGCTCTCCCGCTGAGCTACGCGCCCGAGGGCTGCAATTTACCTATTGCTCGTCGGAGCTGGGTGAGCGCAAAGCCCCTGATTGGCAAGGATTGGCAACCTGACATCGCTGCGCGAGTCAGGCAGGTTCGATCCCAGCAAACGGAGTAGTTGGGCCACCGCCGGTATCAGTCAGGCGTAAGGGACGCTGGCCCAGGCGATAGCCGGCGTCGCTACTGCGTCGGTCGAGCAGTCAGGCTCAGTGAGACAGCTCCGCGATCTTCGCAGTCACCGCCACTAATTCGCTCTCTGACCGCTTGACCATCGCACGAAGGTCTGCCGTCAGGTCGGTGTCGAGGACGTTTGCCGCAGCTTCGAGTGCGAGGACCGTCTCGTGGCAGGTCGCGAGCAGGAGGATCAACAGACTCCGCGCCTGCGTCAAAGTCGCGAGCTCATCTGCCACCGACCGAGTATGACCGAGCGGCCGTCTCCGCGTCGCGTTGCCACATCTAGCGTGTCCCCACTAAGCTCGTTGTCAGGTCAACTTCAACTGCGGGGACCGGGATGCCTGTTCGGAGGATGGACTCAAAGCGGGTCGCCAATCAGACGGTGTTCCGCAGCGTCAACGAGCGAATCCGCGACCTCAATGAGGACTTCTCGGCGCAGTTTGACCTCGACGCTCATTTCGTCTGCGAATGTCCCGACCTGGGATGCATCGAGCCGATCTCTATCGCCCCTGCCGAGTACCGGCGAATCCGAGAAAACAAGGCCTGGTTCATCGTTGTGTCCGGCCACATCGACCCTGAGCTAGAGGACGTAATCGAAACGCACGAAGGCTTCACGGTCGTCGCCGTTCCCGAGCGTCTTTTACCCGATCGAGCAGAAGACTGATGGTAAGCACTTCGTTCAGGCGTCAATCCGGAACACTGGCGCAGGCGAGCTATAGGCACCTGTTCTGGGTTACTAGAGAGCAGCGGCGAGTCCCTCGCGTACAGCCTTGGCCTTGTTCTTCCGGTCGTAGACGTGTGCGTATACGCGGCGCGTGATGTTGGAGTCCTCGTGCCCTAGCTGGTCGGCAATGAGGGCGTCGTCAATGCCCGCTGCGATGAGCCGCGAAGCAGCCGCATGGCGCAGGTCGTGAAAGTCCACGTCGTCCAGACCCGCGATCTTGCGTGCAGGCTCGAAGCCTCTCCGCGCGACGTTGCGATGCCCGAGCGGCGTTCCCCTGTGTGACGCGAAGATCGGGTGGTCGTCGCCGCTGAACTTGCTTGCAAGCCGAAGCGCGATGAGTTCCTCTCGAACGTCGTCGGGCAAGTAGAGAACCCGAACGCCGGCCGCTGTCTTCGTCGGGCCGTACTCGCTTGAGCGCAACCATTGACGCTCGATCGACAGCGTCGCTTCGGCCTTGGCGAAGTCTTCCCAGCGCAGCCCGAGCACTTCACCGATCCGTAGGCCCAGCTTCGACGTGAGCCGCAAGAGCGGCGTGTAGTCGTAACGAGACTCAGGCTTGTCGACGTCGGCGCGCAACGCGTTGCACGGCGCGAAGGGTGACGCGGGCACGAACGGCACGAACGGTGTCGGCCTCGCCGGGCCAGCCGGTCCGAAGGGCGACAAGGGCGACACCGGAGCGCAGGGGCCGAAGGGCGACACGGGCGCGCAGGGACCCGCGGGTCCCGCGGGTCCGCAGGGTGCGGCCGGTGCGTCCGGCTTCGCGGGAGCGTTCTACTCGGTCGAGACGTACACCGAGCAGATCGGCGTCGGAGCGATCGCCACGGCAGCGTGCGACCCGAACGACGCGACCAACTCGCAGAACTACGTCGCGATCAGCGGCGGCGTGCAGGACACCGACAACGCCACCGATATGACCGCAAGCAGCTCGCAGGTCGCGGTCGCCGCGTCGTTCCCCGGCCGGATGGATTGGGGCACGTTCACGCCGCTGCCCGGTCGCACCGACGGGTGGATCGTGCAGTTCGCGCACGTCGGCACCGCCGACACGAACCTCGCGGTGTGGGCGCTGTGCTTTCCCGTCAGCGACTTCGGCGGCAACGTCCCGGTGGTGACCAACTCGGGGACGTAGCGGAGCTGCACGTCTCAAACGCGAAGGGGCGGCCATGTGTCGCCCCTTCTGCTTTCAGCTCAGGAATGGGTACAGAGATGTCCCCGGAACAGAGTCGGCTTTTCTCGTTTGCAACTACCCGCCGACGCGGTGAGTACGCTGCCGCGCTTTTCAAATTTCGCTGGTCTGATCCCCGGCGATGTCATAGGCATGCCCCGTCTTCTCGCGGAGCGGGGCTGCCTTCCCTAATCCATACGTCCGCGAGAGAAGCAGGGAAGGCAGAACGTGTCTACACAAGGAAAACGGCCCGCCACTAGGGCGAGCCGTGAAAGAGGCAGTGACGTCTTACTAAACGAACAGTAGCAGGCCCGTTGTCATCCTTTGGCGTGAAGCCGTGCGCGATTCCGAGGCGCTTTCGTCGATCGGCGCGTTGGTACTTCACACACTCTCAACGCACATGTCTGCTGACGGTGAGTGTTGGCCCGGACTGACGACGTTGTCTCGTGGGTGCAAGCTGAACAAGTACACAGGCCCGGACATCGTTAGTCGCGAGTTGAAAGCGGCAGAGGGTCTCGGCTTTCTCAAGATCAAGCCTCGCGCGGGCAAGACCGCGATCTATCAAGCCCTAATACCCACCTGCTCCGGGCAGGGGGTATTCGGAGTGACCCACCTGCTTTGAGAGAGAACCCACCTGCTTTGAATCGACGACCCACCTACTCAGGGCAGGTACGAACAAGTAGTGAAGTAGAGAGAACAAGAAAAGAAGAGACGTCTTTTGACCGGAGTGAGGAGACAGCAATCTTCGAAGCGAGGTCGGCCAATTCGCCGGCCTCCCCTATTCAGCAGCCGAAAGACAAAAGCTCTCTAGACGCTCTTCCTCAAGCACCCGCGCAGGCGGTGCCTCTGCGGCGTCTGCGCGTGCCTTATCGCGGTAAGACCGTCGATCTCACTCACCCGGACGAGACGTGCCGAGAGTTTGCGGGCTACCTCTTGTCCCTTGGTGCGGACGACGTGCTGGCACTTCCTGGAACGACCTTCACGCCGATTGCGGCGCATCAAGTGGCCGCGTAATTGGGATTTTTCGGTACCGACGTTAGGCAGGAAAACCAGATCGGGACTGGACTCCCGATCACGACCCGGTGGAGTTTCAACGGATTGCAGCATGAAGACGTTTCAGCGTTTACACCCGATAGCGCAGCACACGAAGGCAACGAAGAGAACCACCTAGCCGCAATTCACCCGAACGTCGTCTCGATGATCCTCAATGACGAGGACGAGCGGGTGGAGATCGGCGCAGCCGTCGTCCGTAGCGACAACGAGCTCGCCAATCTCATCTTCAGGGTGGCGATGTCGAGCTCCGACGTTCGCGTGGAGAAGGCGAACGTAGGCACAAGCTTCAGCGGTCTCAGCGCAAGTGGCACCGCAATCCGATGACGCCCAGTTGTGCGCTCTGCGGTGAGCGAATGGACAGCGGCCGGCTCGATACGCGAGACGCTGTAAACGCTGTTCTGAAGTTTGTCTCTGAAGCCACGGGCGTCGATGACGTGTACCCATCATCGAAGCGTGGCCGCAAAGCGAACGGCTCCGTCTCTGACCTCGTGGCGTGCATGGTCGCGTATCTCCATTACGAGGGCTATCCGCAGAACGCGATTGCCGAGGCACTCTCGCGGGATGGCTCGTCGAAGACGAGCTACGTCAGTCGTTGCGTAAACGCTTGGCGGAACGCGTTTCCGAAAAGGTCGATCGCTGAACGCGAACGCGCTCTAGCGTCTACAGAGGAGACGTGGTTCGTTGACCATCTGACGAAGAAGCACCCGGATGCACTTGTGGCGTATTCGAGTCGCAAGCGATCAGGGTTCGTTACCAAGCCGGAAGTTGTCGCCTTGATGAACCGGACGGGGCAGAAGACGCTCACTGTCGAATGCCGGCCAGAAGTTCACTGGGATTTCAACCCGGAGCCTGTGTTCGTGTTCGTGCTTCGTGGTCGGCCGAACAAGTTTGGAGGCTCGTCCTCCAGTGGGAACACCAGGGCCAGGTGTCAAGTCCAGCGGGAGGAAGTGAGTCCACCGGCTTCTTCCTCTCGTTCCCACACTGAAGACCAGACGACCAACGGAGAGACAGATTTGAACGTCGCAGAACGCCTTACCCATATCGAGGCTCAGCTTGAACTGCATACGCCTATGTTGGCTGAACTAGTCGAGCGGCTTCGGTTGACGCACCCGACCAACGCTGAAGTGACCGAGGCTGTTGAAGACCTCATCGACTCGATCAATGACTAAGAAGCCAGATACTCGTCTTAGCTCGCTGAAGTCAGAAGAGCTCGCGGCCATCGCGGCCAAGGCTGATCCCAAGACGTTGGAGTCGGTCGAGGACGAAGTAGTTCGTCGGATAGACAAGTTTGCTCTGAAGCTGAGAACAAGAGTGTTTGGTTGAAGCCGGCGTTTACGAAACAGGTGCACACACCCTTGGCAGGCAAGCGGTGCTGTCGCACACTTGTCCAAGTGGGCGGGCATCGGACAGGGGTTCCGCATGGGGCCGCATTGACAGAGGCGGAGCTTCGCCTGCTGCCGTTGCTCACGACTCACCTCAGCCTGGACGAGATCGCGCAGATTTTGGAAGTGCCGCGCGACGTGGTCATGGTGTTGGTCCAGTCGATCTACGCGAAGCTCGGCCCCCTCGGAGAGGGGGGCCGCCGCCTCGCGGGACTTTGACCGAGCGAGCTACTGCCCTGGTCAGGGCAGAGGCTTACGATCGACTCGTCTATCTACTATCTAACGCAGCACTCGCGCATTCACCGCTCACACGCCCCGTATGCGCACGCGAGGAAGAGTCGCGTTCTTGCCCTCGCTTGACCCGCGAGGGGTCGCAGCTCTCGTCAAGCAGAAGCCTGCCGCTCGCGATCTTGGCAAGCGATTGGCAATGCCTTCAGCCCGCTAGCTGACCCTCCCGTTCCAACGCCTCTTGATGGACCAACTCAAGAGGCTCGAATGCTGCATTGCTGGAGTCGATGCCTGGCCGGCCAGGGCAAACCGTGCCGGTGGGGTTGGGGCCTCCGACGTTCGCGACAACCTGACTGAGCCACCCCGAAGTGCATTCCACAGATTTTCAATCGACCAAGGAGCGACAGAAGAAAGTGACCTACAACAGGACTTGACAGCGTCGACCGCGACGCGGGCA
Source organism: Gaiellaceae bacterium (assembly GCA_036496545.1). Classification (GTDB taxonomy): domain Bacteria; phylum Actinomycetota; class Thermoleophilia; order Gaiellales; family Gaiellaceae; genus Palsa-739. Next base: position 122,607 of record DASXKX010000004.1, read on the forward strand.
ACCAGGGCTATGGCCCGCAGAATCCCGACTCCGAAGCCAAAGGCGACTGCTGCGCCTGACGCACTCGCCCGCTACCTGGCGAACGCAAACGGCTAACGCGGTGGGCTAGCTGGTGTTGCGAGAGCGATACGCGCGCCATACGCGGCGCAGTAGAAAAGCGCCTAGCAGCTTGCGGACTCCGATGAGTCTCCAAAGCAAGATCATCTAGCCGCAAACGCTTCGATTGGATCGCGGGTTACGCTCTTTCGCCTCACAGGTGCTTGCGAGCGTCGTGGAGCTCGGCAACCTCTGCCGCTTCCCCCTCTTTCTCGACAACAGTGAAGCGTTCATTCCCTCGCACGACGTGCTCGCTTTCGCGGTTGACGTGGCCCGGTGCCACGATGAACGTGTGTGGGTCTGCGCGGACAGATTCGTACTCTTCGATCGTCGCAGAGACCGGGGTTGTGCAGCTTGTGTCGGCGCACTCACAGATCCATTCTCCGGCGAGTGAAGTCAACTCCTCGAACGCCATGTTGACGTCCTCGATGTGCTCGTTGACGGTGCGGTAGAGAACCTCGTTCTCTGCAAGACGCGCCTGGCTTAGATCATCCGCCATTTTCCCTCCTCGGGCGATACGTCGATGAGGCCGAAGAAGAAGACCACGGGCACTCCGCGTCAACGACTGACGCTTGGCGTAGGGCACTCGGTGAGGCCGTTTCGGTCTCGAACAGGGTAGCTCTGAAGTTGCTCATCGCTGATTCCCAACCCACCGTTCGGCGCAAGAGGGAAGTATGGAACGCAGGAGCGATGCGCTGCTTCGGAAGACCGAAGAACTCATCGCGATCCTGCGCAAACACCAAGACCACGCCAAGCTCCGAGCCTTGCTCGAAGAGATCGAAGGACTCCGCAACCGGCTACTCGCCCAACGGGATAGACGAGGCCCAGGTCATTAAGACGACCTGCGCTAGCAGTAATCACACAGGTTGAAGGCAGGGCGTCTGTCGTAGGGACGCGTCCTGTCTTCGACGTTCCTACGAAACAGAAAGTTGAGCAACGTTGCCGTGTACGACGGTTCAGATCTGTACGACTTCAACTCTGCGCTCTCGAACGTGACCATGCAGCGCACGTATTGGGACACGATTAAGCATGTAGACGCGAAGGGCCGGCGCTCGCCGCTTGCCCCACCGACTGCCGCGCAGCTATTCAAGCACGCGGAGAAGTTCGGCCCTGAATGCGTCAACGAGACGGCCGCGCAGTACGGCGTCAAGCTGGAACGTCTCGCGGTTGAGAAGCCAAAGCGTCAGCGTCGTTCAGGCCCGACCGTGAAGGCTCAGGTTCTTGAACTGCACGGGCGAGGAGCTCTGCCGGCAGCGATTGCGGACACGCTCAATCTGAGTGATCGAAGGGTGAAAGAGCTCCTTCGTGACGCTGCGTAGCTCGAAACAACGGCTCTACGTTCAGCCCCTCCGCTAAGCCGCAAAAAACTTGGCTCAACCATGCGGTTTCAGGGGTGTCGAAACACCGAGGATGAGTTGCACCCTGCGTACGCGTTTTTGGGTGATTTCAGGGCCCTAGGAAGGCTCCTATTGCTTCAGGCGTAAAGGACGCTCGCCCACCCGACGGCGCTCGTAACGGCAGCGGCCATAGCGGCTCCCGAAGCCGGCGCAGGAAGCCGCTACACCGCAGTTCTGGGTTGACGGGCCGTCCGTGTCCGGCTTAGGCCGAAACGAACGTGTGCGCCGGGTAGACCTCCGGCTGCGCGGTGATCCCAGCTTCTTGCAAATGCGGAGCGAGCTTCTCTCCGAACCGTTGTGCTGCTTCTTCGGACTCCCACACGTCGACCACGCGAAAGCCGTTCGGGCCTTCTCCGGCTGCATGAACCAGCAGGCCCTCTACCGGCCAGTCTGAGGGGGACTCCGGGCGGTCTTTCCCCGTCATGCTGCGAACGACCTGCTCGTAACTAGAGCGCGTCACGTCAGGCCCCTGATGAACGAGTACGACAGCCATGCATGCCTCCCTAGCGTTGGGGATGGCCCACTCTAAACCCGATGACGTGTCGCGCTCAACGCGGCAACAAGTTTTGTCTGCGCGCGCTCAGGGGTCTGTCGTCGCACGCTCAGGGGTCATTCGTGGACGCTGGCGCATGCGAGCGCTACCTCACTAAGAAATTCCGGGTAAACGCGGGGACGGTTTGGACGAGGGTCGGACAGCCCCGCCCGGTAAGAAACCAGGCGGGGCTGAGTCTCGGGTCGGGCTTTAGCCGCAGGTCAGGCTGGGCTTGTCGAACTGAACTGTGAGGTTCCCGTTTGCGTCCCAGGACTCGTGCGCAACCTCGTGATAGGAGATCGAGCTTCCGTCCGAGCCTGCGACGTGGATCGAGGCGGTGAACGTGTCGTTCGCGTTGCGGTTGTTTACGTTGAAGTTGCCCCATTCCGTCGAGTGGCCGGTGTAGACGACGCCGGTTCCTTCGTCGGTGCCGACGACCTTGTCCTCTTCGGTGAAGGTTCCCCAGGTCTCGTCACCGCCGGGGAAGAACGTCACGTGCTGAACGATGTTGCTGGTCTCGCTCAGGTCGATGGTGTTTCCGGTGCATGGATTGATGTCGGTGGTTACTTGCGTCCCATGGAAGTTGTCGGTCTGGGTCACCGTGTGACCCGTGCCACCCGGCGCGGCGACCGCTGTTCCAACAGCGACGACCGCCGCGACGGCCACGACGGCCACGACAAAACAAGCCAGTACGGCTTTCCTTCTCATCTCTAACCCCTCTCCCTCGGAATTCGGTGAGCGCCTGCCCACTTGGCATCTAAAACGCAGAGCGATTCGCCTGTCAAGGTCACATCTGAGCCGCCCGCAGCGAGCCCGCCCTACGACAACGAGGTTCCTTCTTGCCGCAGTTGAGCTTGACCGCCGCACGCTCTCTCTACTTCAGTTGGTGCGACAGCGGACTCCCCGAAAGAGAGAAGCGCCAGGTTGGTTCAGCGCTCTTGATGCTGAGTCGCAAGGACTTCGATGCACTCGAACGCTTCCACGTTCAGGGTGACAAGTCAGACAGAGCCGGCGAGACCGCAGCCGCAGAGAGACTTGCTGAGGCGCTCGCGCTCATCTCTTCCACCTCCTGCAGGTGAGCGTTTCTCGATCTGCGCCGCTAGCGCTGCCGTAGGTGTCGGTCTTCCTGGGAAACCGTCGCCCGTACGCGATCGACGATCACGTCTCCATCCATCTCGTGCACGGCTACGAGCTCACTGACGGCGTCCTCAAGGCGTTCAAAGCACGCCTCTCGCCGTGCGATTAGAGCAGTCCGAATCCTGTCGATGTCTTCGATCATCTTCACCCCTATGGCGCGTTCCGCAGAGGTTCGGTGCAGCAGCCTGCCCGCCAGATTGCTCGCGGCGGGTCGCGAGGACACTACGGGCCGCGCTCTACTTCTCAAAGGCACTACTGGCGAACTAGCCGCTCTTAGCGAGAAGTTTCTAATCCGAGACCGTGACCGCAGAACAGCAGCCGCAGGGAAGTTGGCTGAAGATCTCGACCTGTCGGGCGGAAACGGACGCAGAACGCCGAAACGCTCACCGTATCGGCTCGGTAGGCGTCTCGGTCCGTCCCTACAGACCAGAGAGACGAAGGCGTCCAGGCGGAAAGCTCGGGCGGCCGAGCCTTCCGCCGGGTTCAGGCACCGTGCTCTCCGAGCGTGGCCTACTTACAGGTCCTCCAGCCGGGTTTAGGCCTGTTCACGACGTCTGAGTCGGGATGGAATGACGGCCCAGAGGTCAAGACCGACACGCTCGTGTATTCGTCCCATGCGGTCGGGCCGGCTGCCGTCTGGAACGGCGGCAACTCCAGGCCGTACGAGCCGCTCGGAGTCGCGGTATCGAAGATGAATCTCGTGGTCGCCTGGTTGAAAGACGGGTCGGCGGCGGTGAACCGATAGTCGAACTTGAGCGTCCCTTGGGTCCCGTCCGGTGCTTCGTTCCGCCAGGTCGTCGTCACGAGCAAGTCACCGCTTGTTGTCACGCAAACTTGAACCTTCATTGCCGGCGGGGCCGACGCTGCGGCTGAACCGACGAACGAGACCGCAACCAACGAAGCGCATGCGGCGAAGAAAGCAATGCGGCGCAAAACATCTACCCCCTCAATCGTCACCAGTGCTCGCACTGTGGACCAGGTCTTGTCTTCGGGCCAGGGCGCACGCTTCCAATCCCTCGACTTGGGGGAGCGATGGTGCTCCGGCGCGTTGCGAATCACGACTCCCCCGTCTGGGGTAGGTAGCCCGTCCGGTTCTGTCGATACTCATGGCAACAGGAGGTTGTCCCGCCCGGATCGCATCGCCCGCAGTCCGGATCGGTAAAGCGTTCGCCACGCTGCCGCCTCCTTCGCACAACCACCGGGCGGCTGCCCAGGTCAGAGGGATGGCTCTGGGCAGTCGCCTCTTATCTTCCGGCGGTGCTTAGAGCTTCGAGCGGCGATGTGCTGGTAATCGTTGCCCAGGCAACTGAATATTTGGGAGCAGGTTTCGGCGCGCCGGAGTCCACGACCGCGAGGTCTTCTCAGACCACCCTCTCCCCGGTGGTCAGAACGCTTCGTCCGAGCTGAGCTCCGGCGCGCTGTTGCGTGGGGCGAGTCGCGCCGTTAGCTGCGGCCGCAAGATTGACCTAACTGCGCCCATTCGAAGTCGCGTCGTAAGAGTTCGGTAAACGGCCGGGTCTGCTGCCTATCCATGCATGCGTTGCAGCGTCCCATCAATCTGGCGGCTGTACCTTCGGGTTGGGTTCACCGAAGCGCTCAGGTTCGAGCGCGTCACGTTCATAACCTCAATTACGACTCGCTCCTCGATGATCGGCTGGCCATCGACGCTCCGATTGAGTCAATGGACGACTACGTATCCCAGCGAAGGCGATGGTCTCTCGTGAAGCTCCACGGCTCCGTAAATTGGGGACGCGAGGTCAACCACCCTGAGCCGCCTTATTCCATTCTCACCAATCGCCGACCTCGGAGGCAAGCGGTCGACGTTCGCGGCAAGTTTTGCGCAGCTTGGAGAGCCGATCGGGGAGCTCACTTCGGAACTCATCGAGCTGAGGACGGGTAGCACCCTTGAAGAGATGCGAGCGGAATGGCGGGATGAGCCGGCGCGTGGTGCGATCTCATTAATAGGCCCTGGCCGATATGCGCAGCTGTACTTTCCTGCGATCGCAGTTCCCCTAGGCCCTGCAGATGAGATCCTCTGTCCACCTGACCACGTGGAGCACGTCAGAGAGGTTCAACGAAACGCACCCGAAGGTCTGAACATCTTGGTCATCGGTTACAGCGGTATCGACCAGGAGGTGTTGTCGCTTCTCGCTTGGGGCGGTCGCCAAGTTGCTTCTCTCTTGGTGGTAAATGGAAACCGAGAGGGCGGGTGGGCGACAGTAGAAACGTTTAGCCGAGAGCTCGGGTTCGCGCCGACAGAGGAGATGGTCTTCCCAGGAGGTTTCACGGATTTCGCGCAGACGGACGCGATGGAAACGTTCCTTCGCGCGATTCCCGGATAGCTTCGGGCGCGCCATTGGCAAGGCGTTGGCAACCTGCCAGGACACATGCTGACTCTCACAGCCCCATCCGCGCCTCTCAGCGGCCGTAACTACTAGGCGCGAGGGTCGTAGGCGATGCTCGCTGAGTCGTCACCCTCGCGTGTGAAGCGAGTGCTCTCCCGCTGAGCTACGCGCCCGAGGAGCGCAATTTACCTACCGCCGCCGAAGCTGTGTGAACGCACAGGAACAGGTCCCCCTTTTGAGTCAAATCCGAAGAACGCGTCCCGCCGAAGTAGGTTCGATGTTCGCTCAAGCGCAGGCCCTCCCGCCATCGCTGGAAAGGCTCGCGACAACGCCTGTCCTGGCATCCGAGATCCCCCCGGGTTTCAACCGCCTCAAGATCGTCCGGCTTGCGCCGAACCAGAAACTCAGCACGCTTGGTGGAGTGCGCATTGACTTCATCAACGCGCACGCGACCGAGTCAGAGAGCTACGCGTTGATGAAGACGAAGGCGGCGGCTGCACTTTTCGCGCAGACCGAAATGAAGATAGACGGCGGAAGCCTCTTCCGTGTGCGAGCAGTCGCGATAGGGCGGTTCGTCGTGGGAGCGACCGGGAGAACCGCTACCGAGGCAGCCAACTTGCTGCGTCTGGCCGTGGCGCACCTTCGACGCTCCAGCGCCTAGCTCATGGTTCCTTGGTACGGCGCGACTCGTTGCTACAGCGCAGCAGCGAGTCCCTTGCGAACTAGCTTGAGCGTTGTTCGTCAGGCAGATAGAGGACACGAACGCCGGACTGCCTCGACTTAAAACCCAAACCGCGTTCTCGACCTGAATGCAGTCTTGTAGTCGTCCACGACGACGAACCGGAAGGCGCGCGCTTGCTCCGAGAGCTTCTGAGCGCGCATGATTTGATCGGATGGAGTGGACAGTCACCTGGGAAGGCGATCCCGAGGATGTCTGCTTGACAACAAGCGGCATCGCGCAACTATCCGATCTCGACGCTCTGTGGCGTGAGGCCGTGTCAGATCCGCGCTGGCATGAGGATATGAAGGTGCTTCTCGATTACCAAGGCTCCGACTGGACGCACTTGACGGTGAGCGAGATCCAGCAGCGAGCGGCACGAATCAAGGAGATGGCCGCTGAGATCGGGCCACAGCTGATCGCCCACGTCGCACGCGACTCAGCCAGCTATCACGTCGCACGACTTGTCGGCCTGAGCTTGGATTGGCAAGTCCCCTTCCAGACGCGCCTCTTCACCTCACTCGACGCGGCGCGCGAATGGCTACAGCTCCCGACAGCGTCCCTCCCGCATGTCGTACCGAGGCCGGAAGAGTGAGCTTCTACTCGATTCCCTTCGGTGCTCCGGCGATCAAGCCGTGATGCCGATCTGCCGATTCGACTGAGGTGAGGGGTCGGCGCCGCTTCGTGTCGCTGGTCGTCTTGTTTGCGCCTGCGGGGAGGGAGGACGTTCTTGAGCGGGGTGTCGGCTCGGGCGCGTTCGGCGGTCGGTAATCCAGATCGGATGACGAAGCGACCAGGTCCGTTCTGCGACGGTCTGTATTGACCAGATCAGTTGCGGATAGGAGGAACGATGAGACGAATGCTCGGCGTCATGGCCGTCGTGGTGGCGGTCGCAGCTTCGGCGTCCGCCGCGCAGTCAGCCGCGCGCCTTCCGGCGAGCGCGCGGACCGCGGCTCGCATGCAGCTTCTTGCCAGGGTGAATGTCGTCGCGAGCGAGTTCAAGTTCGTGCTCAGCCGGAAGTCCGCGAAGCGCGGTGTTGTCATCTTCAAGGTCACAAACGCCGGCGCGGTCCAGCACGACTTCGAGATCAACGGTCGGAAGACACCCTTGCTCGCGCACGGGAAGTCGAACACGCTCCGCGTCACCTTCCTACGTAAAGGCAGTTACAGCTACAAGTGCACGGTTCCCGGACATGCGGCTGCTGGAATGAAGGGCGTGTTCACGATCACCTAGCCACGAGCGCCGCCTCTCATCGACACCCATCTTGACACCCACAGCTCTCCGAACCTTCCGCATGGTTGCGTGACGCGCTCAAAGAAGCGCGTGCGAAACGCCTTCGCAAGCCACTCGACGAACGCCGAGCGCGGCTGCCGCCGATCGGTGCCCGAGCGGCGTTACGTCTCGGGGCGGCCTTCGCCGTCGTTGTCTGCGGCGTCGGGCACCGCGTTACACCTTCAACCGCGAGGCGAAGGAGCGCGCGAGCCGAACCTCGCCGATCCGCATGCCAGCGGCGGTTCCCGCATCAGTGATGACGGCCGTCTGTTCGAGCGTGATCTCTCTTCGTACTCATGAGCTTCCCGCCGGCCGGGAGTGACGCCGCAAGGCACGGCGCGAAGTGCGGATCGAGCACGGACCGACGCCAGTCCGTCTCGAGCATCCGTCCGCTCGCGAACACCTCCGCTCGCGTCTCGAGCCTCGCGAGATTGCGGAACTGGAACACGCTGCGAGCCTGGCCGTTCGCGACGGAGTCCCGCGCTAGCATCGATGCCGCGAAAAGAACCACGGCGTGCCCGCTGTGCATGACTGACCCCTTTCGAACTGCGGCAAAGGAGTGGTCGCACGGCGCTATCGGAGCCTGTCGATGTACGCGGTGACGGCATCATCCGCGTAATGCGGATACGCGTAGCCGAGTGCGCCACCGACATCGCGCGCGACGTTCCGGAACAGGGCGATGGTCGCGTCGAACGAGTCGTGCGCGGCCTCCAGCGTTTCCGCAACATCAGGCGGCAACTCGCGCTCGATTCCGCGGCCGAACGCCCCGGGGCTCCAGCTCCAGCTGCGATCCGTCTCGATCAGCCACTCGAGCATTCGGCGAAGCACGCCGTACGTCATGTCGACGTCGAGGACGAACCGGGCGAAGAAGTGCTCCCCGCGTACCCGTGCCTTGGCGACGTACGTTGCGCTCCACCAGAACTCCTCCACCAGCGCGACGTATTCGGCCTCGGTCGGCCTCCGTGGTATGTGCGCGGTACTGGTCGGTTGCGCCCACTGCGCCGTACTGCCGTCCCGGTCGAGGAGGACGCGATACCCCATGTCGAGGTTGTCGGTCAGGCCGTGCTGCGCGATCAACTCGGGCGCCTGCGCGGGCCATAGCGACCAGTCGATCTTGGTGCCGTCCTCGTACACAACGCCGCGGAAGAACGACTTCGCATCGTGGACTTCCGACTCATCACTCCATCGTGCCGCGGGAGTCGCGTATGCCTCGGCGGGGTCGACGCGATCGAAGTCCTCGAGCACGAGAACGATGTCGTAGTCGGAGAGCTCATCCGGCGGCCCTTCGTCACGCCCGCGCGTGCTCGTGATCGCCACAACGCGAACCGCCTCCTCGCGTTCGGCCCAGGCAAGGATGCGATTGATGACGGTGTCTTGCACGAGCTGAAGCTTTACACGGCTCTTACGCAGGCAGGCGTTCATTCCAGCCGCCGGGGTACCGGTCATAGGAGCACCTGCGGCTACTCAAGAGGAGGGAGACCAAGTGAAACGACATCTGCTTACGCTGCTCGCGGCCGGTGCGGCGGCCGGCGCACTCGCGCTTCCGGCGACGGCCGATCCCGGCCACGCGAAAAACGCGGGACACATCCAGGCGATCTGCGGCACGCAGACCGTCAATGTCGTCGTGAACGGCAACGGCAAGTTCACGCCGGCGCACGTCGTCGGCAGCACGAAGATGTTCATCCCGACGGCGCTCAGTCTGACGTTCACCTTCACGCCGACGAACGGAACGCCTCAGACGGACACGCAGAACGTCCAGAAGGCGTCCCCGACGCATCGCGGAACGACGTCGTGCACGATCCCGCTGCAGACGCTCGATTCCGGGCCTCAGGGCACCGCGACGATTCAGGGCTCTGTCACCGGGTTCTTCACTCCGGTGAAGCACGGCTAACGCTAGGCGCCCGTCGTGCGGCCGAGTGAGGCCGCACGACGGGCAACGCGCGGGCGGACGGCGACGAGCGCGGCGCCGCACGCGCACGCGGCGAGCAGATAGGGGACCCAGTCGCCCGTGGCGCCTGCGATCGCGCCGCCTGCTGCCGGCCCAGTGACGGCGCCGAGCGCCCACGCAGCGTTCATCACGCCGAACGCGATGCTCTGCGGCAGGCTCGCGGCCTCCGCGCCGTTCGCGATCAGTGCGAATGCCGGCGTGAACAGGATCCCGTACGCAAATGACGCGATCACGATCAGCGGCACGTAGAGCAGCGGGCGCGACCCCGCAGCAAGCCCGAGCGACACGACCACACCGAGCGCGAGCGAAACGCGCACCGGCGCGAACGGTCCGCGGCGGTCGCTGATCCGCCCCACGATCGGCGCCTGCACGCCTTCGAGGGCGGAACCCGCGAGCCAGACCGCTCCGATCGCGGCGGCGCCCCAGCCCGCATGCGAGAGATGCAGCGGTGCGAGCGTCGACAGGATCCCGAACAGCAATGACGGGAGCGCCATCAGCGCGAGCCCCACGATGAGCTCGTGCTCGCGCAACGCGCGACGGACGACCGCGAACGACGGTTGGGGCTCCATCGAGGGCGGTGGGAGCCGCAGCGCCCACACGCCGAGCACGACCGAAAGCCCCGCCAGCGCAGTGAAGACCACCGAGCGGCCGGCGATCGCTGCGGCGGCACCGATGACCGGCCCGAACAGCGCGCCGAAGACGGCGGCGCCCATCGCGTTGCCGATCAGCTCGCCGCGCCGCTCCCGCGGGGCAATCGCGAGCAACCAGGCGAACGCGCCGGCCCACGTGAACCCACTCCCGAGTCCCTGCAGGAAGCGCGAGAGGAACAACGTCGTGAAGCTGCCGGCGAACGCGAAGCCGAGGCTCGCGAGCCCCATCGCGGTGAGCCCTGCGAGCACGGCGCGGCGTGCGCCGAAGCGCGCAGACGCCCAGCCTCCCGGCAGCCCGCCGACGAGTGCGCCCGCGGCGTACGCCGCGACGAGCGTGCCCGCGCCCGCCTTCGACAGGTGCAGCTCATGCTCGAAATGCGGGAGCAGCGGCGTCAGCGCTGCGTAGAGCATCGTGTCCACAAAGACGAGGACTGCAACGAGGATCAGCAGCCGGCGCACGGCCACTCACGCTACCTGCCGGCATTGCCGATATCTGGCGCATGACTCGCTCGCTCGCCCTGCCGCTGCTCCTGATCTCGCTGGCCGTCGGCGGGTTCCTCTTCGTCCGCGATGCGCAGACCTCCGGCCCGACTTCGTCTGTTGCCCAACGGGCCGAGACGCAGGCGCAGGTGGACGTTGCCTCGACGAACTTCGACGGCGTGCTTCCCGTGCTCCAGGCGTGGTACGCGGAGAACGCGACGTACGCCGGCGCGACCTTGCCGCCTGGGTCGGACGTCGTGCTCGCACGGGCCGATGGCATGTCGTACTGCCTCCAGTCCGGCACGCAGCACCTCGACGGCCCCGGCGGCGCGGCCGAGCCGGGCCCGTGCTGAGCCCGGTTTAGGCTGTCGATGTGACGATTCGCGGGCCCCGCGCCGTATCAGGGGACGTGAACGCGGTGACGTCTTCGCTCGAGGCTCCTCGTCTGGCCGGCCGCCCAGGCTTCGCCGACGTCGTGGCCGAGCAGCTCGACGCCGTCTACCGGTATCTCGTGTACCTGACCGGCGACCGCGCCGCCGCCGAGGACTTGACTGCGGAGACGTTCGAGAAGGCGTTCCGGTCGTGGCGGCGCTTCGACCCACGACGTGGATCGCCGCGCACCTGGCTTTGCCGGATCGCGCGCAGCGTCGCGGTCGATTGGTTCCGCGCGGAGACGCGCCGCCGCAGGCGTGAGGAGACGTACTCGCGCGACCAGCAGGTCACGCACGAGCTCGGCGACGGCTTGCCGGCCGAGCTCGAGGCTGCGCTGCGCGAGCTGTCTCCTGCGGAACGAGAAGTGGTGGCCCTACGCGTGCTGCTCGAGCTCGACGGCCCGAGCGCAGCGCGGGTGCTTGGAATCAGCCAGACCGCGTGCTCGACGCGATTGAGCCGCGCGCTGCGACGACTCGAGGAGAGGATGACCGATGCCGGCGAATGAGATGACCGTCGAGACGCTGCTCCGCGCACACGCGCCCGTCGCGCCCGATTTGCTCCGCGAGCGCGTGCTCGCGCTCGAGCCGGTGCGTCGCAGTTCCGCGCGCCGGTTCACGCTCGTCGCCGTTGGCGCAGCTGCAGTTGCTGCAGTCGGTGTTGCGCTCGTGCACGGGTTCGTGAGTTCGGGAAAGCAGCCGGTCGCGCAGCCGACCACGCCGGTCACTGCCCGAGGTGCCGTGAGCTCCCCGCTCGTCCCGGCACCGAAGAACTTCGACCAGGCAGCCTCGGCGAAGGCGCAGGTCGTCACCGGATCGTCCGGCCGCCTGCAGCACACGGACGCGTCGCTCGAGCTGCAGGTCGGAAACGACAAAGACCTCGCGAACGCGACAACGCGCGCGACCCGCGTCGCGACGTCACTCGGCGGCTACGCGCAGTCGGTGCACTATGCGTCGCACGGCACGTCGATCCTCGATCTCCGCATCCCGGCGGAGAACGTGCAGGCCGCGATCGCGCGCCTGTCTGCGCTCGGCACGCTCGTCTCGCAGAAGATCTCGATCACGGATCTCCAGCACCGGCTGACGACACAGTCCGACGAGATCGCGCAGCTGCGCCGGCGGATCGCCGCATTGCAGACCGCGCTGAAGGATCCGTCCCTGCCCGACGCGCAGCGCGTCCTCTTGCAGATCAAGCTCGCGGAGTCGAGGCGGGCACTCTCGCAGCGGCTGCACGCCCGTCAGGGCACGGTGAAGGCGGGCACGATGGCGCATGTCGCGCTGCAGATCGGGACGAAGAAGTCGATCGTCGCGCCGCCGCACAGAGGCAGGATCGGGCGGATGCTCCACTCGGCCGTCGGCTTCCTCGCGCTCGAGGGCATCGTCGTCCTGTTCGCGCTGATCGTCGCGAGCCCGGTCGCCCTCGTCGCGTTCCTGATCTGGCTCTGGCGGCGCAGGTCGGTAGACCGGCTCCTGGCAGCCTGACGATCTGATGGAATAGCGCCCGTGCTGCTCGCGGGTCTCTCAACCGGGAACAAGATCGGGCTCGCCGTCGTCGGCGCGATCTTCATCGGCTTTGCGCTGACGTCGTCCTTCGTGATCCCGCGACGGCACCCCGACTATCCGGGCAAGAACGGGATGAGCGTCTTCATCATCGTGAGCATCGCGCTCTTCGCCGGGATGCTCACGGCGGTCTCCGTCTTCGACGTCGAGGCGGAGGCGAAGGGCGGCGAGAAGGCCGCCGGGGGCGCTCCTTCGGGGCCGGCCAAGACGATCCCGGTCACCGAGAGCGAGTTCAAGATCGCTCTTCCCGCGGAGTCGGGACTCCAGGCCGGCAACTACACGTTCGCCGTGAAGAACGCCGGCAAGATCGGCCACGACCTCGCCGTCACCGGCGCCGGAATCGCGGGAACGCCGAAGACGCCGATTATCAACGCAGGCGGAACGGCGAAGCTCAACGTCGCGCTCAAAGCAGGCACGTACACGCTCTACTGCACCGTCCCGGGCCATCGCGCCGCGGGCATGGTCGCGAAGCTGACGATCGGCTAGCGGCTCTATAAAAGGGGAAAGCCCGCCGAGGAGGGCCGCAGCGGGCTCATGAGGGTGCCGGGAGGGGGGAAGCCGGCACACCGATTGTGCGTCGGACGCGCGGTGTTGTACCTCCCGAAAAAGGGGGATTCCGCACACGGGAGGCCGAAAGGAGGTGCGCTAACCTTTCGCGCGATCCCGGAGAAGTGGCCGAGTGGCTGAAGGCGGCGCCCTGCTAAGGCGTTAGGTGGATGAATGTCTGCCTCGAGGGTTCGAATCCCTCCTTCTCCGTTCTACTGCGAGCCGGCCGGCCGTGGCCGGAAGCCCTCGATCACGACCGGCAGTTCCCGGTAGCCCGTCACACCTGCGGCGCCGAGCTCGATGCGGAGAATCGCCGTCCGTGCGGTGATCCCGGCCGACGGGAACACGAAGTTCCCGAGCGTCCACGCGACGAGTGTGCGCGGCGTGGGCCGAGACACGGGGCCGAGAACGTGCGGGTGTGCCCCGAGGACAACGGACGCTCCGCTCCGCAAGCACGCTTGGGCGAGCATCTGCTGCCGCTCGTCCGGATCGGGATGGAGCTCCGTTCCCCAATGGAAGAAACAGATCACGGCGTCCGCACGGCGGCGAGCCGAGCGCACGTCCGCGTCGATCGCGGCGGTGTCCGCCCTCGCGGTGCCCGGACTCGATTCGGTCGCTGAAAAGCCGAGCGGGTTCACATCCGAGTAGCCGAGCAGCGCAACTCGCAGTCCACCCTCGACCACGATCGCGGGCCGCCGCGCTCGGGCGCTTGTCGCACCCGCGCCGATGCTCATCATCCCGGCCGCGTGGACGGCGTTCACCGTGTCGAGAAGGGCGTCCTTCCCGTAGTCGACCGTGTGGTTGTTTGCGAGCGTGAGCACATCAAACCCGGCAACCGTATGCATCGGCTTCAGCGCCGACGGGGATCCGCGGAACGTGTACTCCTTCGCAGCGGCAATGCCGCGTTCTGAGACAGAGGTCTCCAGGTTGCCCACCGTGACGTCGGCGCGCCTGAGGGTCGAGGCGACGTACCGCCAGGGATAGGAGCCGCCGTAGGCGCTCATCGCGGGGCCGACCTGCTCACCGAAGGTGATGTCGCCGACTGCCTCGAGAACAACCGGTCGAACCTTCAACGTCTCGATCGTGCTGACACGGTCTCCGGCTGCGATCCGGAGCCGGTAACGCCCCGGCTTTCCCGTCGTGAAGGAGAGCCGAAAGCGGCCGAGTTGACCCGCCACGGTGGCGTCCACAACATGGCCGTTCACGCTGAGCGATACCGGTTCACGCGGGTCTGCGAAGCCCATCAGCGGCACTCGAACGCCGGGCGCACGCCATGCCGGTACGACGCTGCGCAGGATGATCGGCTGCTCGGCGGCCTGGGCGCGAGCCGACGCGGGATGACGAGTGGCGGCGGCAAAGGCGGCGCCCACGAAGGCCGCCGCGAGACAAGCGAGGACGGCCGCAGCCGGTGACAGGCGGCGTCGCACAGTGAGGTCGTTCGCACGCACGCACCTGAGTCCTCCGTCCTACGACTTCGCCTGTACGACTCGCGGGCGACGTCCTACGCTCTGAGCGTGGCGACGGTCGTCGGTCGTGACCTCGAGCTCGCCGCGGCCGACTCGTTCCTTGCCGCGGAGGGAGGCTTCGCGGCGCTCGCGATCGTCGGTGAGCCCGGCATCGGGAAGACGACGCTCTGGGACGAGGTGCTTCGCCGCGCGCAGGAAAGAGGCGCACTCGCGCTCGTCGCGCGGCCGAGCGAGGCCGAGGCGAAGCTGTCGTTCGCGGCACTTTCCGATCTCGTGTCGGCGATCGACGTCGACGCCTTCGACGCGCTGCCTGAGCCGCAACAGCAGGCACTCGACGTTGCGCTGCTCCGAGCCCGCGTCGCCGGACGACCGCCTGAGCGCAGAACTGTCGGGACGGCGCTCCTCACGCTGCTGCGGCACGTCGCCGCGAGCACCGACGTCGTGATCGGCATCGACGACCTGCAGTGGCTCGACCCGGCGTCGCGGACGGCGCTCGAGTTTGCCGTTCGTCGCCTCACGGATGAGCCGGTCCGCTTGATCGTCTCCGTCCGCGCCGGCGCCGATCCTATGTCCACACTCCGCGACCGTGTGCAGCGCGTCGAGCTCGGCCCGGTGTCGGTTGCGTCCCTCCACCGCATCCTCGCCGACCGGCTCAGCCGAAGCTTCCCGCGTCCCATACTCGTGCGCATTGCCGAAGCGTCGGGCGGCAATCCGCTGTATGCGCTCGAAATCGCGCGGCTCGTCGACAGTGGCGAGGGCGGCGCGTCGCTACCGGTACCCGAGGATGTTCGCGTGCTCGTCGCGCGCCGCGTTGCCGCCTTGCCCGCGAAAACGCGCGAAGCATTGCTGCGCACCGCATCGCTCGCCCGTCCTGACGCGAACCTCGTCGACGAACGCGCGCTCGCGCCGGCCGAGGAGGCCGACCTCGTTCGCATCGACGCGCGAGGGCGAATCGGCTTCGTGCATCCGCTGTTTGCGTCCGCGGTCTACGCGGCTGCACCGCAGGCACGTCGGCGCGACGTCCACCGCGTGCTCGCAGTCGAGGTCGCAGACCCCGAAGAGCGCGCGCGGCATCTCGCACTCTCCTGCGACGGGCCTGACGGGGAAGCGGCGGGAGCCGTCGCACGAGCTGCCCGCCGCGCCCGTCTTCGCGGCGCGTCGGATGCGGCGGCTGAGCTTCAGGAGCTCGCGTTGCAGCTCACGCCGCCGGGCGACCTGCAGCTCGACGAACGGCGCTTCGAGCTTGGTGAGCAGCTGCTATTAGCGGGGGACTTCAAACGCAGCAGCGAGGTGCTCGGAGAGCTTGCCGAAGCCATGGACGGCGACTTACGCGCGCGGGCACTGCTCACCCGCGCTGACATTGTCTACTGGGAGAGCGGCGAGGCCGCCGCGCTCAAGCTCAGCGAGCGTGCCCTCGCCTCTGCGACGGATCCGCTCCTGCAAGCGCGTGCCATGGCGACGATCGCACAGCAATTAGGCACGCACGAAGTCCCGCGCGCTGCCAAGGCGGCGCGCGACGCGCTCGAGCTTCTCGAGGGCCTCGGAGGCGACCCGGCGCTCATTTCGGTTGCGCTCTCGGCCCTTGTCCGTGCCGATCTCTTCCTCGGGAACGGCCTCGATTTGGAAGCAGCGGAGCGAGCGCGCGAGCTCGAGGCTCACGCACCGCCGGCGGCAGTGGACACGCGCCTCGGCTTCAAGCTCGGACAGTGGCTGCGCTATACCGACGACTTCGACGGTTCGCGAATGCGTCTCGCCGAGACGGAGCAGCTTGCGCACGACGAGGGTGACGAGTCGTCGTTCCCGAACGTCTTCCTGAATCGTGCGTTGCTCGAATGTTGGTCGGGAAACTGGGCCGAGGCATCGGAGCTTGCGGACCGCTCGCACGAGAGCTTCAATCAGGTCGGCGTTGGGGAGCGGGCGCCGAACCTTTGGCGGGCATACGTGGATGCTCATTTCGGTCGCCTCGACGCAGTCCGTCAGGCTGCACCACCTGCATACGGGATCGACGAGCCGGTGCAGCGGATGCTCTGGCTCCGCACCATCGGCCTCGCCGAGCTGACGGTCGGGCATGCGGTTGAGGCTGACGCGTGCCTTTCGCAGGCACTCTCCGAGCTCGGCGTGATCGGCTTCCTCGAGCCCGCCGTCTGGCGTGTGCACGGCGATGCGATCGAGGCGGCGCTCGCCGTCGGTGAGACAACGCGGGCCGCGGCGTGGGTGGAGCAGTTCGAGGCCCAGGCGACGCGGTCGCGGATCCCGTGGAGCCTCGCGGTGAGCGCGCGCTGTCGCGCGATGCTTGAAGCGGCGAACGGCGACCTCGATGCGGCGGAGGCGTCGCTTGACCGAGCGCTCGAAGCGCACGTCGACTGTCCCATGCCTTTCGAACGCGCGCGTACGCTGCTTGCGCAAGGTCAGGTGCTGCGCCGCTCGAAGCAGCGGCGCCGCGCGCGCGAGGCGCTCGAGGAAGCGATTGCGATCTTCGAGCAGATCGGCGCTGAGCCCTGGGCACAGCGCGCGCGCGAGGAGCTGCGGCGCGTGCGCGGTCGCACGGCGCCCGACGACCTCAGCCCGACCGAGCTGAGGATCGCCGAGCTCGCCGCGTCCGGCCTCACGAACACGGCGATCGCCGCTGAGGTCTTCGTCACGCAGAAGACGGTCGAGGCAAATCTCGCCCGCGCCTATCGCAAGCTCGGCATCCGCTCTCGCGCGCAGCTCGCGCACGCGCTCGACGCCCGGTCGTCCGAGCTCATTCCGTAGGGTTTCCCCGCTTTCGCGGGCGGCGCCCAGGTCCTAGCCTCGGACCTGTGGTCGACGCCGAGATTCTGAGCTTCGTCGCCGAGTGCTTCTGGCCCGGGGTGCGCGAGACCGACCTGCACGAGCTCGACGAGCGCGCGCAGGCGGCCGCCGCGGCGGCCGGCGGTGTAGGCGAGGACGTCCGGTATCTCGGCTCGATCCTTCTGCGTGAGGACGAGGTCGTGCTCTGCCGCTTTGAAGGCGGCGCCGTTGCAGTTCGGCGCGCAGCCGAGCAGGCGGAGATCCCGTTCGAGCGCATTCTCGAAACCGCTCAATCGCCGTGGCCGCTTCTCGGGGCTGCCGAGTAGGAGGAAACGCAGAGAGGAGGCCCGGTCACTGGGGCCGGGCCTCCTGGCACGAACGGAGAGGGCGGGATTTGAACCCGCGACGCACCTTTCAGCACGTACGCGATTTCCAGTCGCGCTCCTTAGGCCACTCGGACACCTCTCCGTGGGAGGCGCAGCGTACCGCCGGGCATCTGTGACTGCTCCAGTCGAGCGCCGGCGCGCGTGAGGCGGAGGGGGAGGGGAACCCTCGATCCGCCTAACGACGGATAACGGTTTGGCAGAAGTACCTGCAACTGATCAACGACTTCCTCAAGCGTCACCTCGACCTGCACGAACGGCTGGTCGACGAGGTCGAGTCTGCATTCACGGCCGCGCCTTGTCGATCTCGGCCGCAGCCGTGATCAGGCCGATGTGACTGAACGCTTGCGGAAAGTTGCCGAGCAGCTCGCCGGTTGCGGTGTCGATCTCCTCTGCGAGGAGGCCGAGGTCGTTGGCGTAACCAACGAGACGCTCGAAGAGCTCTTCGGCACGTTCCACCTCGCCCGCCTGCGCCAACGCGGAGACGAGCCAGAACGAGCAGATGACGAAGGTTCCTTCCTCACCCGTCAAGCCGTCGGCGTTCAAGCCTTCTTCGTTGCGGTATCGGAGGACGAGCCCGTCTTCCGTCAGCTCGCAGGCGATCGCCTCGATGGTCGAGCGCATCCGGGCATCGGTCGCCGGTAGGAAGCCGAGCAGCGGCATCAGCAGCGCAGCGGCGTCGAGCTCGTCGGAGCCGAACGATTGCGCGTATGCCTGCTTCTCTTCGCTCCACCCTTGCGCGAGGATCGCCTCGCGAATCCGATCGCGCTCCGCGGCCCACTGCTCGGGCTTCGCGGACGCACCGAGCTGCGGCGACAACGCGACCGCGCGATCGAGCGCGACCCAGCAGAGGACCTTCGACGAGAGATGGTGGCGCGGCTCCCCGCGCATCTCCCACATCCCTGCATCACGCTCCTGCCAGCGGCGTGCGGCCGCGTCCGCGAGATCTGCGACGAAGCTCTGGATCTCGGGGTGCAGATCTCCGAGCTTCTCGCGATAGCGGTGCAGCAGGTCGAGCAGCTCGCCGTAGACGTCCAGCTGCTCCTGCGTCCATGCGCCGTTTCCGGTGCGGACAGGGGTTGAGTCGCGCCACCCGCGGAGATGGGGCACCGTGCGCTCGGTGAGATCGTGCTCGCCGCCGATTCCGAACATGATCTGCAGCGGGCTGTCGCCCGATAGCCGTCCGCCGGCGGAGCTGGTCATGAACGAGACGAACTCGACCGCCTCGTCCGTGCACGTACCGATGTAGAGCGCTTGCAGCGTCAGGCTTGCGTCCCGAACCCACGCGTACCGGTAGTCCCAGTTGCGTTCGCCGCCGACGGTCTCCGGCAACGATGTCGTCGGCGCCGCGACGATCGCGCCCGTCGGCCGATAGGTGAGCCCTTTCAGGACGCGCGAGCTCAGGCGGACGAGCTCCCGGTGCGGCCCCTTGTAGATGTCGTGCTCGGCTTCCCAGGAGCGCCAGCCCTCGATTGTGTCGTCGATGCGAGTCGCGACCTGCGTAGCCGGGGTCGGCATCGGCGCCGCGCCTTCGGGAGGCGCCCAGCGCATCGCGAAGCCGACGCTCTCACCTGCTTCCACGGCGAACGTCGACAGCATCGTCGATCCCTCGACCGTCACGGGCGCGCCGGCAGCCACGGCGATGCGATTTGGCCCGCCAAACGTGCGGCCGCCGTCCTCGGTCATCCGGAAGAGCGGGCTGACGAGGCCGTACTCCGGGCGCGGAGCGAGCTCAAGCGCGAGCTCGACGCTTCCACGCACGCACTCGACGCTGCGCAGCAGCTCGTGCGGCGCGTCGAAGCCGAGGTCGTGTCCACGCTGTCCCGCGGCGAACGCCATCGCGTCCCGTAGGAGGACGACTCCAGAATCGGTCGTAAAGGTCGTCTCGATGACGAGCGTGCCCGGCAGGTAGCGCCGTTCGGAGACGTAGCTTCCCGTGGGCCGGATCGACCAATGCCCCGCCGCGGGATCGAGGATCCGTGCGAACACGGCGGGGCTGTCGTAGCGCGGTAGACAGAGCCAGTCGATGGAGCCATTCCGGTCGACGAGTGCCGCGGAGTTGCAGTCTGCGAGCAGTCCGTACTCGGCGATCGGCTGAAACTCCGCCGTTTGGGCGGCATTCGCATCGTGCACTCGCGGTTCGGATGACTCGGTCGTGGTACTCATCGTTTCCGGCTCCTTCCGGTGAGCTCAGTGATGGACGGGCGTCTTGCCGTTGGCGGTCGCCGCTTTCCAGGCGGCCTTCGCGCGCGGCGTGGTCGGGTCGAAGTCGGGCTTGATCCGCCGCGACAGCTCCTGCAGGTCCTCCCAGAGCTGGTACGGGGACGGCCGGCCCCAGAACCAGAAGCCGACGTACACCTTCTCGATTACGAGACCGGGGGAAAGCACGAGCGTGTGCGGAACGGTGGCGTCGTGGATCGGGTCGGTGTACTCCTTGATATCGAGCGTGCTCTGGACTTCGAGCTCAGCATCAGCGAGGAACGTCCAGTGCGCGCCCGTAGAGATCTTCAGCTTGAAGACGTCGTGCAGCTCGTTCGGCAGCACCGTTACGAGCTGCGTGAACGCCACCGAGCACCACTCGTAGAACTTCAGCATCTCGCGCTGCTGCTGACGTTCGCGCGGGCAGTGCTCGCCGCGGCCCAGCATCAGCACGAGGATGTCGTCACCCTGCAGGTCCGAGAGGCGGCGCAGCTCGCCGTTCTCGTCCGGCAGCTCGAAGTCGGGAAGGGTCGTGCCGACCTTGATCTTGCTCATCGTCGTCTCCTTTACTCCGGCCTGATGCCGGGGATCTCGAGGCGCAGGCGATAGATGCTTGTCAGCGCCGTGACATAGAGAGTTCGCGCGTCGGCGTCGCCCCAGGCGAGGTTGTGTGGCGCCTCCGGCAGGCGGAGAAGGCCGAGCGTCTCACCCGCAGGTGAGACGACCCAGATGCCGCCGGGGCCGCAGACGTAGAGGTTGCCGTCGCGGTCGACCTTGATGCCGTCGATCGCGTCGTCACCGGGCTCGCCGGTCAGGTTGCAGAACACCGAGCCAGCTCCGGTATCCGCGTCATAGCGCATGACCACCTTGCGGTCGTCAGCCCAGTTGCCGACGTAGAGCCAACGCTCGTCGGGGCAAAACGCGAGGCCGTTCGGGCCGTCGAGCTCATCAGTCACGAGCTCGACCTGGCCGTCCCGGGCGCGATAGACGCCGCTGAACCCGAGCTCGCTCTCCGCGGGGTCGGGCAGGCCGAACGGCGGATCGGTGAAGAACAGCGTCCCGTCGCTGCGGTAGACGAGGTCGTTCGGGCTGTTCAGCCGCTTGCCCTCGTACCGGTCGGCAAGCACGGTCGTGTCGCCGTGGGGGTTGACGCGGATCACGCGCCGATTGCCGTGCTGGCAAAGGGTGAGCAAGCCGTCCGGCGAAAACGTGAGGCCGTTCGAGCCGGGCTGGTGATAGCGGCCGATGTCAACCCCTGTGTAGCCGCTCTTCGAGCGATGGAGCGACACGACGCCGTCTGCCCAGCGGTAGATCGAGTTCGTGTTCGGGGAGCTGAAGAGCAGCGCCCCGTCACGCGTCCACACCGGCCCTTCGGTGAACTCGAAGCCGCCGGCGACACGCTCGAGCTGCGCGGCGGCGGGAACGATGCCCGCGAGGTCGCCCTCGATCTCGAGCGGTGCCTCGACGGCGATGACAGCGCGTTCGCGCGCGTACAGATCGAGTGTCGCGGTGCGCATCCAGATGTAGTTCGCGGGCGAGCTCGATAGCGGGCCGTTGATGCCGAACACCTGCAGCTCGAACGTCTGGCCTGGTCGCGCGTCTCGCGTCAGCACGACGCGGTTCGGCGCGTTGAAGCCGGCGACGACCGGGCCGCCGACGTCGCCGAGTATGTGCGGCAGCTCGCCGTTCACCCAGACCTCGGCGTAGTCGTCGATCACGACCTCGAAGACGACCGTCGCGCCGGTCGGATCAAGGTCGCCGATCCGCTCCGGGATCGTGACGTCGATCGCGTACCAGTTGAAGCAAACGCGCCCGTTCGCGAGCCGCAGCATCGTTTCTACCGGCGCGAGATCGCGCCAGTCGCCGTCCCGCACGATGTCGTACGTCCGGTTCGGCACCATGCCGGGCCCGAGCGGATCTTCCGGTGACCCGAGCTCGACGAAAGCGATCTCGTCGACCCGTGCGTCCGCGTAGCGCCAACCACCGCCGACGAGTGCGACGCCTGCGTCGGTTTGGAGGTCGACGACCGCGTCGGGGCGGCCGGGGAAGAGCTCCGGCGGCCCCGGCAGCGACGATGCGACGACGAGCGACTCGACGGCGGCCATGTCAGCGCTCGACCTTCACGACGAAGTAGAGGAACGGCTTCGACACTGCGACAAACTCGTGCGCGACACCGTGCGGGATGACGAGCACGTCGCCTGCTTCGAGCGTGTGCGGGGTCCCGTCCGTGACCACCGTTGCCGTTCCCTTGACCGCGACCATGATGTCGGTGGTGTTCTCGTGCAGCTCGACCGCGCCCGGCTGCTCGCGGCGACCGGCATCGAGCGCGTAGCGCCGGGTCTCGAGCAGAAGGCCGCCGGTGGCGAACTTCGCCTCCACGTCGGCGGCGGAGAAGTACGTCTCGGCCGCAGGCGCGGCGTGCATCGCCGCTGCGCCGAGGACGGCGAGCTCCTGATCCTCGTCGGCAGACGAGGCGCCGCTGACGCCGATCGCGCCGATCACTTCGCCGTTGTGCGTGATCGGGATGCCGCCCTGGAGCGGGACTGCGCGAGCTAGATGCAGGGCCGAAGGGCGCCCGTTTGACGCCTGGTCCTCGAAGTCCTTGCTCGGCCGGCGGTAGATCGCGGCCGTCCGTGCCTTGTCGGTGGCCACACCGACGCTTGCGACCTGCGCGCGGTCCGGCCGCCAGAGATAGAGCAGCTCACCGCTCGAATCGACCACGGCTGCGACCGGGAAGACACCGCGCGCCGTCGCTTCGGCGGCCACCGCTTCGGCGGCCAGGCGCGCGCCGGCGTAGGTCAGCTCCGGCACATCGCTCGTCGACAGCGACGTTGCGCTGCCGGCGTAGGAGATTGCCTCGTCCTCATCTGGGGTTTCTCCGCTCGTGCCGATAGCGCCGACAACCTCACCGTCGACGACGAGTGGCACGCCGCCGGTCAGGGCCTTCGCGCCGTGCAACGCAAGCGCGCCGAGCCGGCCGCCCGATACCTGATCCTCGATCTCCCTGCTCGGGCGGACGAAGATCGCCGCCGTGCGGGCCTTGTCGACAGCAACGCGCGAGCTGGCGATCTGCGCGCCCGGCGTGCGCCGTAGCTCGATGACTTCGCCGCTCGGGTCGACAACCGCGACGACGACGCGACTGCCCGCGTCGTTCGCCTTTTCGAGCGCGGCTTCGAGCACGGAGTCCGCGCCGGCGTCGTTGATGATCTTGCGCATGCGTACCGCCGACATCGCGGTCACGCTCCTTTCGCGGCCCAGACGGCCGTATCGGTCGTGATGAACAGGGTGTTGCGCTCGGCTCCGCCGAACGTGAAGTTGATCGCGCCGGGCAGGCTGATCTCGTCGCGGAGCTCGCCCGTCACGTCGAAGATCTGCACGCCTGTGAACGACGATGCGTACACATGGCCGTCCGGGTCGACCTTGATCCCGTCGGGAAAGCCAGGCGTCGTGACTGCGAAGAGCCGGTCGTTGACGAGCCGTGAATCGGCGACATCGAACCGGCGGATGTGGTGCGGCCGCCGCGGGTCGAACGACCCCGCCTCGTGGTTCGCACCGCTGTCGCCGATGTAGACGACGCTCTCATCGGGTGAGAAAGCGAGCCCGTTCGGTTTGTCGAAGTCCGCTGCGACAACGGTCGCGTGGCCCGTCGACGGATCGAACCGCCAGACGAAATCGCCGTGCGACGGCGTAGGGCGGAAGCCCTGGAGGAAACCGTACGAGGGATCGGTGAACCAGATCGTGCCGTCGCTCTTGACGACCACGTCGTTCGGCGAGTTCAGAGGAAGGCCGAATGGAGCTTCGACCAGCGTCTCGGCGTCACCGGTCGTGCGATCGATCGCCGCAATACAGGCCCGCGTGACATGCGTGCCCTGCTCGCAAACGAGCAATCGCCCATCGGGTGCGAGCGTCATGCCGTTCGCCATGTTCGCCTCCGCACGCACGACCTCGACCGCGCCGGTTGCGAGCGAGAGGCGCTTGATCGCGACTCGGAGATCTCGCGGTACCGTCGTGAAGTACAGCGCGTCCTCCTCGGCGACGTACACCGGCCCTTCGTGCGCGTCGATCTCCGCGACCTTCGTAAGCGTGTGCGCGGCGAGCACGCTCATGCGGCGACGGCCGTGCGGAGAACACGGGCGGGGTTGCCCACGACCACGGTCTCTGCAGGAACGTCGTGCGTCACGACGCTTCCCGCGCCGACGACTGCGCGCTCGCCGATCGTGATCCCGGGCAGCACGATCACGCCACCGCCGAGCCACACGTCGTCGCCGATCGTGATCGGCAGCGCATACTCGAGACCCTCCGCGCGCAGGGCCGCGTCGAGCGGATGGGTAGCCGCAAGCAGCTGGACGCCGGGTCCGAGCAGAACCCGATTGCCGATCTCGATGTGTGCGCAGTCGAGGAAGACGCAGCCGGTGTTCGCGTAGAAGCGCTCGCCGACGACGACGTTCGTGCCGTAGTCGCAGAAGAACGGCGGCTCGATCCAGCAGTCCTCGCCGACGCGGTCGAGCAGGGTGCGCAGGAGCAGCGAGCGCAGCTCGGTTTCTGCGTCGCTCGTCGCGTTGTACTCGGCAACCAGCCGCTTCGCGCGGGCGCGAGCCGCGGCGAGGCCGGGGTCGAGCGGGTCGTACAGCCCGTTCACGCCGACCCGTTCACGATCCGTTTCGCGCAACTTCGACGAAGACCTTGATCGCGTCGCGGTTCTCCGTCAGCTCGCGGATCATCTGCTCGTAGTTCTCGAGCCCGTTGATCGGGGTCGTGAGCAGCTGTTTGAGCCAGCCCGGATAGATGGCTTCCGCCTTGATCAAGTCGTCGACGCCCGTTCGGAAGTCATTTGGCGACGCGTTGACGGTGCCGACCATCACTTTGTTGCCGAGGACGAAGCCCTGGTTGATCCGGTCGGAGTTGATCTGCACCTTGCGGTCGCCGCCGGTGATCGATGCCAGCACGAGCACGCCGTTCTTTCCCAGCACCTCGGCGGCTTCCCACACGATCGGGCTGAACCCGGTTGCGTCGAACATCAGGTCGAACGGGCCGCGCTCGGCGGCGACGTCGGCCAGCGTTCGCTCCTGTGAGGACACGTAGACGCCGCCGAGCTGCTCGATCAGGTCAGCGTTGCGGTTCGGTTTCTGCGGCAGCGAGTACACGGTGAGCTCGAGGCCGCGCAGCCGGGCGGCAAGCGCCGTCAGCAGCCCGACGGTGCCCGAGCCGAGGATGCAGGCGCTGCGCGGCTCCCAGACCTTGAGGCGCCGCTGGATCTCGTACGCGTGGTTGACGCCTTTCTCGGCGACCGTCGTCGGCTCGAGCAGCACGCCGACTTCGGCGAGATTGGCCGGCAACGGGAAGACATACTGGTGATCTTCGACGTAGTACTCGGTGAGATAACCGTGCAGGAGATTGATCCCGCGCTCGTAGTACACGTCGTCGGTCGTGAAGTCTTGAAGGCCGATCTTTCCGTAGATCGACGAGCCCGGACGGCGCACGCTCGCGACCACATACGTCCCGGGACGAATCGTTGTCGGGACATTCGGGCCGACATCGACGACGACGCCGAAGCTCTCATGGCCCGTGACGAGGTACTCGTCGCCGGGGGGAGCCGCGCCGTACTCGGCTGCATTGATCTCCTTGTCCGTTCCGTCGACACCGACGCGTAGCACCTTCACGAGGACGCCGCGACCGTCGGGGATATCGGTGACCTTCGGCTCGGCGATCTCCCGAAGGTGAATCGAGTCGGGAGTACCTGGATGAACTGCAATCGCTTTCATGCCGCTACTGACAGCCGACGAGCGGCTTCGTTACAGCGCGACGGGCGTTCTATGCTCGTGCGATGGAGTCCGCGACCGGCGTCCCGCTCGGGACGAAGCTTGTGCCGCCGTCCGGAGCGCGAATGCCTGTCTCGCGGGCGGCGCTTGTCGACCGCCTCGTCGCCGAACGGCCACGGCGCCTGACGCTCGTCGATGCGCCGCCCGGGTGGGTAAAGACGATGCTGTTGGCCGAGTGGGTCGCAGACCCGCGCGAGACCCGCCGGTTCGCGTGGTTCACCGTCGACCGCTCGGACAACGATGCGGTTCGGTTCTGGGCGTACGCGATCGCAGCGCTTCGCGCCGCGGTCCCCGCGATCGGTGCGGGAGCCGAGGCGTCGCTCGGTGTGAGCGGCACCGACCCGCGCGACATCGTCCTTCCAGAGCTCATCAACGAGCTCGCAGGTATCGAGGAGGAGCTCGTCCTCGTGCTCGAGGACTACCACCTGGTCGACAGCACGGAGATCCACGCTGCCGTCGCGTTCCTCGTCGAGCACATGCCTGCGACGCTCGAGATTGCGATGGCGACGCGGATCGATCCGCCGCTGCCCCTCGCTCGCATGCGTGCCCGCGGCGAGCTGCTGGAGATCCGCGCGGCACAGCTCGCGTTCTCGCCGGAGGAGACGGACGTGCTGCTGAACGGCGTCCTCGGCGAGGCGCTTCCGGCCGACGAGCGCGATCTGCTCGTCGCGCGGACAGAGGGCTGGGCCGCGGGCCTCTACCTCGCCGCGCTGTCGCTCGCCGGCCGCGCAGACCGGAGCGGCTTGGTCGAGGAGCTCGCGCTCGGTGATCGGCACATCGTCGACTACCTCGGCGGCGAGGTGCTCGACGGGCTCGACGACGGCACGCGTTCGTTCCTGCTCGCCACGTCGATCCTGGAACGGCTATCGGGGCCGTTGTGCGACGCAGTAACCGGGGAGAGCGACGGCACGCAAAGACTCGAGGAGATCGAACGCGCGAACTTGTTCCTCGTCCCGCTCGGCGCCCGACGCGGTTGGTATCGCTATCACCATCTCTTCGGTGAGCTCCTTCGCCATGAGCTCGCCCACGTCGATGCCGCTGCCGTTCCGGATCTCCACCGACGGGCCGCAGCCTGGCTCGCGGCGGAGGGATCGATCGATGACGCGATTTACCATGCCTCCGCCGCCGGCGACCTGGACCTTGGCGCCGAGCTCGTGGTCGCAAACTGGCGCGCAGCGTTCAACCGGGGCGAGCTCGCCACCGTCGATCGTTGGCTCGACGGGCTTCCGGAGGCAACCGTTGCACGTGAGGCCGACCTCGCGCTAGCGCGGGCATGGGTGGCGATGGATCGCGGACGTGCACGAGAGGCCGAGCGTTGGTTGACAGGTGCGACACGCAGTGCGTCCCGAGAGGCGGCGGTGCTCCACGCTGTCCTGTGCTTCAAGCTCGGGAAGGTCACACACGCAAAGCAGGTCGCCCGCGACGCGGTTCAGCTTGCGACACCGGGCAGCCCGCTCGGGCTTCCGGTCGCGCAATGCATCCTCGGCATTGCCGGCTATTACCTCGACGAGCTTGACGACGCCGCAGAAGCGCTCGAAGAGGCAATCCGCCTCAGCCTCCGCGGCGAGAACGCGCTTGCCCGGATCTATGCACTCGGCTATCTCGCGCTCGTGCGGATCGGACAGTCCGACCCCGACGCGGCCAGAGTCTTGGTCGACGACGCGCTCTCCGTGGCATCGGTGCCGCCGCTAATGGAGCACTTCGTCCTCGCGATGGCCCTCCTGGCCGACGCCCGGCTCTCACCGGACCAGCAGCAGCTCGAGCAGGCGCTCGCACTCGCCCGCCGTGGCGCGGCGCCGGTCGAGATCGCCGCGGTGCAGCTCGCCCTGGGCGAGTTCCTTCGTGATCCAGCAACCCTTCAGGAGGCACGTGCGACGCTCGCCGAGTGCGAAGACGCCGGACGCCTGCCGGAGCTGATCGAAGAGGCCGAGCTCGGCCTTCGCGGCCGGAGATCGGGTGCGCGCCGCCAGATCGCGGGTGACCTCAGCGACCGCGAGCTGGCCGTGCTGCGTCTCATGCCGTCGGACACGTCGCTCCGCGAGATCGCGCAGAGCCTCTACCTCTCGCAGAACACGATCAAGACGCACACGCGCTCGATCTACCGCAAGCTCGGGGCGACGAGCCGCGAGCAGGCGGTCGTCCGCGGACGCGAGCTCGGCCTCCTATAGGAGGATGCGCACCGCGAGGGCCGGCGGGCACCCGCCGGCGACAAGCGCGACCGCTGCGTGCAGGTCGACGTGATTGTGCTCGGCGAGCGCGGCAGCATCCTGTTCGGAGTAACCGGCGCGCGCGAGTTGCTCCCGCCGCCATGCCTGAGTTTTGATCCATTCGAATGCCATGCCGCTTTGACACGCGACGCGCCGTGTCGTTACACGGCCGTGAGCCCGCCGTCCACCGGCCAGAGTGCGCCGGTGACGTAGGACGCGTCGTCCGACGCAAGGAACGCGATCACGGCGGCAACCTCGTCGGCGGTACCGATGCGGCCGAGCGGGACGGCGCGCAGTGCCTCTGCAACCTGTGCGTCGTCGTGACGCCACCAGTCGTTCATCTGTGTGTTGGTCAAGCCGGGAACGACGCCGTTCACGCGGATCCCGTCGGCTGCGTAGTCGGCGGCGAGCACGCGCACGAGCCCGTGTACGCCGGCCTTGCTCGCGGAGTACGCGTCCATGCCGCCGGCGATTCCGTAGGCGCCGGCAGCCGACCCTGTGCAGACGATCGCGCCTCCCCCTGACGCAAGGAGTGCGCGCGCGCCGTGCTTCGTGGTCAAGAAGATGCCGGTGAGGTTGACGTCAAGGGTGCGTCGCCACGTGTCGAGATCCAACCGGTCGACCCGTGCGTCGGAGTCGACGAGCTGGGCTCCGGCATTCGCGATCACAACGTCGAGGCCGTCGAGCTCCTTCATCGCTTGCTCCACCGCAGCTTGCACCTCCGGCTCTCGCGTGACGTCGCCGACAAGGGGCAACGCCGCCGCGTCCGGAGCCACCAGATCGAACCCGGCTACTCGTGCGCCCTCCGCCGCGAGGCGTCGGACAACCGCAAGCCCGATCCCACTCGCCGCTCCCGTCACGAACGCGCGTTTCCCGTGCATCCGGCCTTGAACGCCGGGCACCTCCGGACTAGCGTCGGACGCCATGAGGGCAACTCTAAGCTGGCCCTTGCCCCGGAACCGTCCCTTGCGCCGCCAGATCGGCTTCCTGGGAACGATCTCGCTCTCGGTCGGAGTCATGGCGCCGACGCTCGCGATGTCGGCGACCGGCGGGCAGGCGGCGCGCCTCATCGGCAGGGCTGCGCCGCTTGCGTTCGTCTTCGCGGCGATCGGCGTCGCGTTCGTTGCGTACGGCTTCATTCGGCTCGCCGGTCATTTCAGCCACGCCGGTTCGGTGTACGCCTTCACGGGCCTGACGCTCGGACCGCGCGCCGGCTTTCTCAGCGGCTGGGCGCTGCTCGGGACGTACATCGTCTTTCCCACGGTCTCGATCTTGGGCATCGCGATCTTCGGCACCGCGTTCCTCGAGAGCACCGGCCTTGCGTCGTCGCCGCCGTGGTGGCCGATCGCGCTGCTCGGCTGGGCCGTCGTCGGCCTGCTCGCATCCCGCGGCACGAAGACGACGACACGGTCGCTGCTCGCGGTCGAACTCGTCGCGGTCGTGCTCATCCTTGCACTCGTGGTCGTGATCCTCGTGAAGCTCGCGGCAGGGACCGCGCCCCGCGGCCTCGGCTACAACGGGGCGTTCCTGCACATCCCGTCCGGGATCGGACTTTCGACGATCGTCTTCGCAGCGAGTGCCGGCTTCTTGTCCTTTGCCGGGTTCGAAGCCGCAGGATCGTTCGGCGAAGAGTCCGAGCGTCCGACGGTGTCGATCCCACGGTCGATCATCGCTGCGATCGCGTTCGGCGCCGTCTTCTACGTCGTGTGCATGATCGCGCAGACGCTCGGCTTCGGGACCGACCCCGCAGGCGTGCACGCGTTCGGCTCCTCGGGAGCGCCGCTCGGCGATCTCGCGCGCAGCTACGTCGGGTCGCCGATGGCGGACGTCCTCGATCTCGTCGCGGTGCTCAGCGCAGTCGGTGCCGGCCTCGGTTGCGCCTCCGTGGCAGCGCGGATGCTGTTTGCGCTCGGCCGCGACGGCGTGCTGAGCCGCGGGCTTTCTGGCGTCTCTGCCTCGACCGGTGCGCCCGCCACCGCGCTCGCCCTCGAACTCGGCTTCTCGCTTGCGTTCGTCGTCGGCTTCGCGATCGCCGGAACAACCGCAACCAACACGTTCTTCTACCTCGCGACGATCGGGATCCTGAACCTGCTCGTGATGTACGTCATCACCAATCTCGGCGCCCTGCGGTACCTCTTCTTTTCCGGCACTCGCCGCGCACCACGGTGGGAGGTCGTGCTTCCCGTCGGCGGGATCGCATTTGCGATCTACACGATCTACAAGAACGTCTGGCCGGTCCCGCCGCACCCGTTCGACCTGTTCCCATACATCGTCGCCGGGTGGCTCGCCGTCGGCCTCGCCTCGGTCTGGGCGGTCCCCGGCCTTGCCGCTCGAATCGGCAGCGAGCTCCGGGCCCGGACCGGCGTGGCCGATGATTCGGTCACTCCTGTGCCGCTGCCGACCGCGTAACAATTTCGCCCCTTCCCGGACAGAGCTTCTGATGGGCGATCCCCGCGACCTCAGCTGCGTGCACCTCGTCGAGCTGGTCACCGACTACCTCGAGGGCGCCCTGAGCCGCCGCGACCGGCTTCGCATCGAGGCGCATCTGGAGGAATGCCCCGACTGCGTCGCGTATCTCGACCAGATCCGGGTGACGATCGCTGCGTCCGGCCGTCTCCGCGCGGAGTGGCTCGATCCCGAGGTGAAGGACGCGCTCGTCCAGGCATTTCGCGGCTGGCGTGGCGAGTCACCCGCCTAATTCACCCGGGTGAATCGGCCCGCGGGGTGAAGTCGGGCCACGCGTTCGGCGGGAAGCTCCCGTCATGAGCAAGCCCGAGAGCTACCGGATCGTCGTCAACGGGCGCCTCTCCGACCGCTTCGCCGCCGCTTTCGCAGGCATGGCGATCGAGGCGGGCGAGGGCCGGACGGCGATCGTCGGCGTAGTCGACGACCAGTCGCATCTCTTCGGGATCCTCGAGCGCATCCGCTCGCTCGGCCTCGAGCTCGTCCGCGTGGAGACGCTGTGCAGGTAGCGGCTCAACGCGGCGACGCCGCCCTGTGTGCCGCGCTCAAGCGCGGTGACGAGCGTGCGTTCGAGGAGCTGGTCGAGCGCTACCACGCGCCGCTCCGGCGCTTTGCGATGACCTATGTGCGGAACGCGGCGGTGGCGGACGAGGTCGTCCAGGAGACGTGGCTCGGCGTCGTCCGCGGGATCGGGCGCTTCGAGGGCCGCGCCTCGCTCAAGACCTGGATCTTCCAGATCCTCGTCAACAACGCGATGTCGCGGGCGGAGCGCGAGAGCAGGACGGTGCCGCTGTCGACGTTCGACGTCCACGACGATGACGAGCCGGCCGTCGAGCCGTCGCGATTCCTCGATGAGAATCACGCGCGCTGGCCCGGCCACTGGGCTGCGCCGCTCAACCGCTGGAACGAGCTCCCCGAGGACGCGCTCTGCGGCCACGAGACGCTGTCGGTGATGTGGAGCACGATCGAGGCGCTGCCGGAGATGCAGCGTCGCGTGATCGTGTTGCGCGACGTCGAGGGCTGGTCGCCGGACGACGTCTGCGGCATGCTCGAGCTGTCGGAGGCGAACCAGCGCGTGCTCCTGCATCGCGCACGGTCGCGCTGCCGCGCGGCGCTCGAGGCGCACTTCGACGGCGTCGCGAGTCCGCAGCTCAGCTATTAGTCGCGGCGACTACTGTGACGAGATGACGAAAGCACGACACCTACTCGCGCTGCTGTCAGCCTTCTGCATTTTCGGCACCGGCTGAACCGTCGAGCGCGCTCCCGTGCGGAGCGCCTCGAGTCGGACATCGATCTCGCAGCGGCGATCGCGCTAAACGGCGGTCAGCGCGGCCCCGTGTTTCAGTCGTCAACGAGTCCCTCGCGACGGGCCTTCGCCACTGCTGCCAGCCGCGAGTGAACGCGCAGTGCCTGCAGGATTTTGCGGATGTGGTTGCGCACCGTTTCCTTGCTGAGGTACAGCTCTCTCGCGATCTGATCCGTCGATGCACCACCCGACAACAGGAGCAAGACCTCAAGCTGACGAGGCGTTAGGTCGGTGCGGGTAGCCGGCCGCGGCCGCGCCGGCGTACCGGCGACGCCGAAGCCGCCGCAGCAGAGACCGACGCCCTCCAGGAGGACGCTGCTGATCTCGGTGCGCACGCGCCGGCCGTCGGGCAGCATCAGGTCGAGCTCCTCCTCAGTCACGGGATTCTCGTTGTGCATCCGCTCGAAATGTCGTGCAGCCGTCTCCAGATTCTCGGGTGCGACCACCACTGAGTAATGCTCACCGCGCTGGTTACCGAACGTCGCCACGAAGGCGTCGTTCACCCATTCGAATATCCCGTCCTCGTCGAAGATCCAGCAGGGGACGTGAACGCCCTGGAGGATCGACGTGAGCTCCCGCATCACCTCGTTGACGGGCCGCGGTTCGTCCGGCGCGGACACGCCGGGTGCAAGCGGATCAGATGAGAGCCGTCCGGTCACAGACCTGGGCGCCTGCTACTCGAGCGGGTCAGGCCCGCTCGAGTAGCTCGTACGCCTTCGCGGTCGCGGTGACATACACGAGGTGGTGGAAGACGTCGATTGCGATGTCTTCGAGCGCCCACTCGGTGACCGGCGGAGCAACCTCGTACTTCGGCAGCGAGTAGAGCGCGCTGCCCCACAGTGCGGCGAAATGCGCCGGCGTCGCGAGGGCGGGGGAGAAGCCGAATGCGCGCAGCATGCCGCGGGCGACGCCCCAGCCGGTGCCGTAACCCCAGTGCACGAGATTGCTGAACCGGTCGTACGCGATCCCGTCGTCGAACGTCTCGATGCCGAGTGCCTTCGTTGCCGCTTTCGCGGGCGCGGTGCTGAACTCCCGGCCGCGAAGCTTCGCCTCGACGGTGCTCGACGCCGTCATCGCTGCGGTGCCGACCGCGCCGGCGATGACGCCTTTGCCGATCGCCTCGGCGATTCTCGTGATCCTGTTCATCGCGTCAATGCCTCCTCGAGGTCGGACTGCAGCTCGGTCGCGTCGAGGCGCTCGAGCAGGTGATCGCCGACGCGCATCGCGTTCGCCATCGCCGTCAGAGCCGGGTTCACGGCGCTCGCCGAGGGGAAGAAGCTCGTGTCGACGACGTACAGGTTGTCGAGATCCCACGCCTTGCAGTTCGGGTCGAGCGCCGAGGAAACCGGATCGTCGCCGAAGCGAACGGTGCCGCACTGATGCGCGACGCCCGCCAGCGGAATCCGGCCGTCGCGGATGAGCTGGTGCGGGACGAGCGTGTCGCGGCACCCGAGCTTCGGTAGCAGCTGCTTCAACTTGCCGATGAGCCGCTTGTGGCCTTCGGTGTTCCGGTCGGTGTACGCGACATGGATCCGTCCCTGGCGGTCGACCGTGACTCGGTTCTCGTCGTGCGGGAGATCTTCAGAGGTCAGCCAGAAGTCGACCGCATGATCTGCGATGTAATCCAGCATGAGCCCGGGCGCCGGCAGCGGAGCGCCCTCGCGGATCACTTCGCGGTCGCTCTTGCCGAGCATCTGGATATGGCCGAGCGGGAAGTCGAAGTCCGGCGCGCTTTCGTAGAAGTCGTTCACTCCGAGCGTCTTCTGGAACCGTGTCGGGTTCGGGTCCTTCGAGACCGCTACGAGCGCCGAGTTCAGGTGCGCCATGTAGTGGCGACCGACGACGTCGGACGAGTTTGCGAGCCCTCGGGGATGGCGATCGCTTGCCGACCGCAGGAGAAGCGCAGCCGAGTTCACCGCGCCGCACGAGACGACGACGATCTTGCCCCGGTAACGCTCGGGCACCCCGTCGCGGTCGACGATCACGTCTGTCACCGTCGTCCCGCTCTCGTCGGTCTGGAGCCGCTCGACACGCGCGTTTCGCAGCAACGTCACGTTGTCGTGGCGCAATGCGGGCCGGACGGCGCAGACGGCCGCATCAGCCTTGGCCTCGACGAGGCATGGGAAGCCATCGAGCTTGCTGCAGCGGATGCACACGCTCCGCTCCGGGTTCTCCTCGTCGAGCATCACACCGACAGGCAGGTGGAACGGCTGCAACCCGGCCCGCGCGAAGTCGTCGTGCAGCGTCTGGATGCGCGGCTCGTGGCTGACGGCCGGATATGGGAACGGCGACGAGCGCCACGCCTCGGTCGGGTCTTCGCCCGCTTCGCCGTGGACGTAGTAGAGCCGCTCCGCAGCCGCGTAGTACGGCTCGAGATCGGCGTAGGAGATCGGCCACGCCGGTGAGGTTCCGCCGTGGTGGCGCACGACGCCGAAGTCGCGCTCGCGCAGGCGGAAGAGGATCGCGCCGTAGAACTTCGTCTGGCCGCCGACGTAGTAGTGCTGACCGGGGTGGAACTGCTGACCCGTCTTGTCGATCCACTTTTCGTCCGTCTTGTAGCGGCCCTTCGTGATCACCTCGCGACTGTCCCAGTTCTCGAGCTCGCGCTTGATGAAGTCGCCACGCTCGAGCAGCAGGATGCGGAGCCCGCTCGGTGCGAGCCTGTGGGCGAGCGTGCCTCCGCCCGCGCCGGTTCCGATGATGATCACGTCGTAGTCGTCGTCGCGCATGTCGTGCCTCCTGTCAGACGAGTGCGATCGGGGATGTCCAGGCGCCTGTGGCGCCGCGAAGCTTCGGATGGGAGAGGACGAGCGCGAACTCAGCGACGCCGTCGGCGGCAAGCTCGCTCGTATCGAGGTTCTCGACGACGAAGACACCGTGGCGCACGTTGAGGAGCTGCGGCACCTCGAACGGGCGCGCCGGATCCTCGGCGGGCACCGGTCCATAGCTCCAGGTGTCGCAGCCGGTCAGCGCGACGCCCCGCTCTGCCAGAAATAGGGCGAGCTCGAGGCCGGGGCCGGGCTCGCCGCTCAGGTACTGATCCGCGTCGTCCCAATGCTCGCCCCAGCCGGTGTGGAAGAACACAGCGTCGCCCGCTTCCGGCTCCAGACCGGCGAGATCGTCGATGCCGATCACGCCGCCCTGCCCCAGCGCGCGCTCCGAGACGTCGACGAGGAAACCTCGGGTGACGATCTGGGGAACGCGCTCAATTCCGAGCGCGGTCACGCCCGCCGGCGCAGCGATGTCGTCGACGCGGTGCCCGTTGTAGGCGCGGTCTCCGATCTGTAGGTGGCTCAGGGCATCGAGATGCGTGCCGAGCTGCGTCGTCCCGGAGATCACCTCGGTGATCCAGTTGACGCAGTTCTCCCCGACGCCGCCCATGTTCGCGTGGTGCGCGGTTGTGACGAGCGTCTGATGGAACGCGCGGCCCGGGAAGACGGGAACGTGCTCGTCGAGTGTGTGGCCGAGGTCGTAGAGGCGCCCCTCGCGGACGAGCGCGAGCGCCTCCAGCCGCTTGGCCGGCGTGATGTGGTTGAGCATCCCGAACTCGTCCTCGGCTCCGAAGGGAGACGGCCACCACGTCAAGGGCGTTTCAACCTGCACGCTGCGTAGACTGGCGAGGAGACGCCGCGTTACACGTGTAACGCCGAGGCGCTTCCGCCGACTACCCGGACGTGGACATCTCGTTCACCTCGGTCGCGGTGGTCGCCGCAATTGCGCTGATCGCCCCACTCGGCGTCGCCTTCAGCGGACTGCGCCTGCCGGCGATCGTGGTCGAGATTCTCCTCGGCATCGCGGTAGGCCCGCAGGGCCTCGGCTGGGCATCGAACGATGAGCCGGTGGCGGTGATGAGCCTGTTCGGGCTCGCCTTCCTTCTCCTCCTCGCGGGCCTCGAGATCGATTTCACCCGGCTGCGCGGGCGGTTGCTCCGCCTGACCGCGGCCGGTTATGTGCTGTCGTTCGGGCTCGCGGTCGTCGTCGGTTTCCTCTTGAAGGCGGGCGGGCTCGTCCGGTCGCCGCTCCTCATCGCGATCACGCTGTCCGCGACCGGGCTCGGCGTGATCCTCCCGATCCTCAAAGACGCCGGAACGACTCGGACCTCTTTCGGCCAGGTCGTCGTCGCGGGTGCTTCGATCGCCGAGGTCGGCCCGATCGTGCTGTTGTCCTTGTTCTTCTCCGGCGAGTCGTCTTCGCTCGGCGCGAAAGTCGTCCTGCTCGTCGGGTTCGTCGTCTTCGTCTTGGCCGTCGGGCTCGCGATTCTCGGCCTCGAGCGCTCGATGCGCGTTTCGGAGACGTTGCTGCGCCTGCAAGACACGACGGCGGAGATCCGGGTCCGGGGCGCGTTTCTCCTGCTCGCGGTCTTCGTGGTGCTCGCCTCGCGGTTCGGGTTGGAGGCGATCCTCGGCGCTTTCCTCGCCGGTGCAACGCTCAAGCTCGTCGACCGGGACGAGGCGATGACGCACGCCTTCTTCCACGGGAAGCTCGAGGCGATCGGCTTCGGCGTGTTCGTGCCGTTCTTCTTCGTCTCGACCGGCATCAAGCTCGACGTGGCGAGTCTCTTCAACAGCGGTTCCGCGGTGGCGAAAGTGCCGCTCTTCCTTGTCGCGCTCCTCGTCGTGCGCGGCATTCCGGCGTTCCTTTATCGCCCGTTCGCTGAGCGGAGCTCCCAGCTTGTCGCCAGCGGCCTGCTGCAAGCGACGTCGCTCAGCATCCCGGTCGTCGCAGGGCAGATCGGCGTCGATCTCGGGCTGATCAGGCCGACCAACTACGTTGCGCTCGTCGCCGCAGGGCTGCTCTCGGTAATCATCTTCCCGCTCGTTGCCCTGACCTTGCTGCGCGGACGCACTGCGCCCGCCGCCGCGCCGGCGCACGCATGAGCAGCGTCGCGACGGTTTTCACCGATCTCGAGCTGCCGGATCACACCGGCCGCGTTCGCACGCTCTCGGAACTGGCCGGCGGCGATCCGCTCGCGCTCTTCTTCTCGCGCGGCTGGTGGTGCCCGAAGGAGCAGCGCTTTTTGCGTGGCATGGTGGCCCTGCAGGACGAGTTCGAGGTCGCCTATTCGAGGCTCGTCGTCGTCAGCATCGACACGCCCGAGGTGCAGTCCGCCTTTCGCGCCGGCCTCGGCGCCCGCTTCACGTTCCTCTCGGATTCCGGCCGGCGGTATCTCGACGAGCTCGGGCTCCGCGAGACGACGGACACCGTGCACCATCCATACCGTCCCGCCGCCTTCACGCTGTATCCCGATCTGCGTGTCCACCGCGCGTACAACGGCTACTGGTACTGGGGTCGGCCGACCACGGAGGAGATTCGTCAGGACATGAGGGCGATCACGTCTGCGATCCGGCCGGACTGGGAGCTCGACTGAGACGCGAAGGCTCGACGCTCGTGCTGGATTCCGGGTTGCGCGTGCGCCCGGATCCGCACTGCATCCGCGGCGAGCCAGTCCCGGGTGCTTTCGCGCACGTCTCCGTCGGCGAGCCGATCCCTTACGACTCCCCGGAGATTCAGCAGGCGCGCCGCGATGTGCTTGCGTGGTGGATCGGGCTGCTCGGTGAGACACTCATCTGCGTGACCACGCTTGCGCTGGACTCGGTGCACTGCGTCGGCGCGATCACCGTGGCGACGGACGCTTCGCGGTTCGCCGACGACCCATTCGCCCGGAGCTTCCCCGCCGTGGTCGTGCAGAGCGACCTGTTCTGCCGTGTCGTTCCACCGCCCGGGCCGGTCGTAGAGCGGTATTCAGGCGTGGCCTGGCCCGGTGGGCGTTTCGATGGTTGACTCGATTCGCGATGCCCGCCCGGAAGAGGCGTTTGCCCTCGAGGCGCTGCAGCGCCGCTCGTCGGACGTGTGGGAGGAAACCAAGCGCAGCTGGCGGCTCATCCGGATGCAATCGAGCCGCCACACCAGGCGATCGCGGAGGGCAGGGTGCGCGTAGCAGTCGACGCTTCGGGCCGACTACTCGGCCTCTCGGTCGTTCTGCCGGTCACGGATGGTCGATGCGAGCTCGATGATCTGTTCGTGGAGCCGGATTCGATGCGGCAGGGAGTTGGACGCCTGCTCGTCGCAGACATCGCGATGCGCGCCAACGCCGCGGGCGCGAGCTTCGTCGATGTGATCGCGAACCCGAACGCATTGGGTTTCTACGAGCGGGTCGGCTTCGAGATCATCGGTGAGGCATCGACGCGGTTCGGAAGCGCTCCGCGGATGAGCCTTAAGCCGTAGCCGCGCAGACTCAGACGGCGACGCGCCGCAACGACGCGCGACGGGCGGCCGCGGTCGCCGGCACGTCGTAAAGCTCGAGCATCCGGAGCCACACCTCGCTCCGCGTCGGGAAGCTGGGCACCGCGTGCCAGAGCCGCTCGAGCGGCACCTCGCCGACGATCGCGATCGTCGCGCCATGGAGAAACTCGGCGACATCGGCTCCGGTGAACGTCGCTCCGACGAGAACCTCGCGGTCACGGTCGAAGACGAGCCGCGACTGGCCGGGGGCGAGGCGACCGTAGAAGCTGCCGCCCGCGACACCGGAAGTCTCATGACCGACTGCGCCCGCGTCCATCCCGGCTGCGCGCGCCGACTCGAGCGTGTGCCCGACGGCGGCGACCTGCGGGTCGGTGAACACCACACGCGGCGAGAGAGCGCCGTCGGCGAGCGGGTCGATACGGATGTCACGGCCGAGGATCTGATCTGCGGCAATCCGTCCCTGGTACTTGCCCATGTGCGTCAGGAGTGCGCGGCCGTTGACGTCGCCGATCGCGTAGAGCCATGGCTTGCCGGGAACCCGCGCCGCGTCGTCGACCTCGACCGGCTTGCCGGGCGTGAGCCCGATCGTCTGGAGGCCGAGGTCGCCCGTGGCGGGGCGGCGCCCGACGCCGACGAGCAGCTCGTCGCCGACGATCGTCTCGCCAGAGGCGAGCGTCAGCGTCACCTCGCCGTTCTGCGCCCGCTCCACGGCGGTCGCCGGAACGCCGACGCGTACGTCGATGCCTCGCTCTACGAGTCCCTTGTGCACGAGCTCGGAGGCGAAGTCCTCCTCGCGCGCGAGCAGCCTCGGCAACGCCTCGACGATCGTTACCTGCGAGCCCAGGGTCGCCCAGGCCTGCCCGAGCTCGACACCGACGACACCGCCGCCGAGGACGATTAGGCGCTTCGGTATCTCGTTCGACGTTGTTCCCTGCTCGTTCGTCCACGGGTCGGCCTCGGCTAGGCCGGGAATCGGCGGGATCGCAGCAGTACTCCCGGTTGCGAGCACGACGGCCCGCAGCGCGCGGAGCGTTCGTCCGTCGACATCGACCTCGAGCTCGCCGGCGATGCGGCCGCGACCGCGCACGATCGTGACGTTGCGCGCCTCGAGCCACGGCACCTGCGTCGAGTCGTCGAGGTCGTGCACGACTTCGTTCCGGCGCCGGAGCACGGCGTCCACGTCGAGATCGCCGGTCACCGCTTCCGCCGCACCTGGGATGCGTCGCACCTCGGCGAGCGCTTCCGCGGGACGTAGCAGTGCCTTCGACGGCATGCAGCCGAAGAACGAGCACTCGCCTCCGATCAGCCTGTCTTCGACGACCGCGACGGTGAGGCCCTGCTCGCCCAGCCGGCCGGCACACACTTCGCCGGCCGGACCGGCGCCGATCACGATGACGTCGAACAGATCTTCCACGGGACGCTCCTTGGTCGCGACAAAAGGTCTTTCCGCGTAGTCGCTGCTCCACCGAGTTCGTTACGTAACGAATCGAGCTGTCGCGCGACGAAAGCCGTATGCGCACTCTGCTGATGCTCGGTGCGGCGCTCGCCGCCATCTCCGGTACGCCGCCCGATCGACGATCGGCGTTCATGCGTCCGCATACGGAAAGATCCTGTTCGACGGCAAGGGCTTCGCGCTCTATGCGTTCACGAAGGACCCGAAGGGACGCAGCACGTGCAGCGGCGCCTGCGCCGCCGCGTGGCCGCCGTTCGTCGTCACGAAGCGGGCAACCGCCGGAGTGGACGTCGTCAACAAGCTGCTCGGCGTGACGCGACGTGCAGACGGCAAGCTCCTGGTGACCTACGCCGGGAAGCCGCTCTACTACTACATCGGCGACCGTAAGCCGGGCCAGGTCCTCTGTCAGAACGTGCCCGAGTTCGGCGGGATCTGGCGTGTCGTTCGAGGCAGCGGCACACTCGTGCGTTGAGCGCGTCGTGGCCGCACGACACAAGCTCGCGATCTCGCTGACGGCACTGCTTTCCGTTGCCAACCTGTTCGCACTTGCGTTCCTCGTGCGACGCCTCCTTCACGGGACGATCGGCGGCTCGGAGCTGCTCTTTGCGGCCGGCCAGATTTGGACGACGAACGTGATCGCCTTCGGGCTCTGGTACTGGGAGCTCGACGGCGGCGGCCCACCCCGGCGCCGCTCGAACCCGGTCGGGCCCCGGGACTTCGCCTTTGTCCAGATGACCGTGCCGGCGCTCGCAGAGCCGGGCTGGGCACCTCGCTTCGTCGACTACCTCTACCTCTCGTTCACGAATGCGTCTGCGTTCAGCCCGAGTGACACGTCGCCGCTTACGTCGTGGGCGAAGCTGCTGATGCTCTTCCAGTCGTCGATCTCGATCGTGACGTTGATCCTCGTCGCGGCCCGCGCGGTCAACATGCTCGGCTGAGCGACCGTTACAGGAGGTTGAGCTCTCGTGCGCCGGCGACCGCTTCGACACGGGATGTGGCATCGAGCTTGCGGTAGATGCTCCGCGCGTGCGTCCTGACGGTGTTCTCGGAGACGGACAGCTCGGCGCCGATCTCGCGCAGCGTCAGCTTCGTCGTCAGCAGGCGTAGAACCTGCAGTTCGCGCTTGCTCAAGTCGTCGTCGCTGGACACCGCATGCCGTCGCAGCGGCTCTCCCGTTCCTTGGGCGCGCAGGAAGCCGGGGTCAGGGCAGGTGGCGA
Organism: Gaiellaceae bacterium; assembly: GCA_036496545.1. Lineage (GTDB taxonomy): Bacteria > Actinomycetota > Thermoleophilia > Gaiellales > Gaiellaceae > Palsa-739. The sequence goes on from DASXKX010000004.1 coordinate 163,245, forward strand.
TCGTCCTGTGCGCCTCGGCGAGTGACTCGGCGGCGCGCTTCGGCAACAAGCGGGCGACCGTTATCAGCGTGAGCGCGGTTTCCAGCCGGCCGGGGCCACGGCGAACGAGGTCGAGCGCCGTCTGAGCTTCGCAACTCGCGGCGGCGAGGTCTCCGCGCAACTCGTGTGCGTGCGCGAGCGCCAGGTGTCCGGCCGCATGGACCCAGTGAGCTTCGAGGCCGTGCTCCGCTGCGAGCGTCAAGGCCTGCCCCACAAAGCGCTCGACGGCGTCGGGATCAGCGTCCTCGGCAGCGAGCAGCGCTCGGAACTCGAGCGCCCACATCGCCGACAAGACGTTGCCGCTTCCCAGCGCGAGCGATGCCGTTCGTTCCAGCGCGGCTGCCGCTTGCTCTTCTTCTTGCCAGTAGTGCGCCGCGGCGACCCCGCTGTAGGCCATCGAGTACCAGACCGGCTCGAGCTCGAGCTCGAGCGCACGCCTGGCCCAAAGCTCACAGCCGGCAATGTCGCCGACGTAGTACAGGTGGATCGTGCGAATAAGCGCGGCACCCGCCCCGATCGAGCTCGTCCAGTCGCGGGCCGGTCCGTGCATCACGGTGGCTTCGGCGCGGTTGATCCAGCGCTCCACGTGATCGTTGCGGTTGGTGAGCAGAGCGTGCCAAGCGCGAGCAAGACACAGGCGGGCGTCCGCCTCGACCGTCCCTGCCGGGAGCGCGTCGAGCCAGGTGGCGACGGTGACCAGCTTGCCTTCGTTCGCGAACTCGTTCCAGTGAGTTGCGATCAGATCGCACGCGGAGCCGAGATCACCGGCAGCGGTGGCGTGCCGAACTGCATCGTCCACCTCTCCTTGTTCTCGGTACCAATCACTGGCTCGCCGATGCAAGTCTGAGACCAACTCCGGTTGCGACCGGTCCAGCTCTCGGCTGAGCAGCTCGGCGAACAAGTGGTGATACCGGTACCAGCCGCGCGTGTGGTCGAGCGGCACGAGAAAGAGATTCGACCGTTCGATCCCGGCCAGCATCTCGGCTCCGTCCAAACGGCCGGTCACCGCGTCGCAAAGGCCGCCCGACAGGCGTGTGAGCACAGAGGTATGGAGCAGGAACCGGCGCCGATCCGTCGAGAGGCCGGCAAGCACCTCGTCGCCCAGGTACTCGAGCAGATGCCGGTCGTCATCGGCGAGCGCCGCGACAAACGTGCTGCGGTCAGGCCGGTCGCGGAGAGAGCACCGCCAGGTACAAGCCCGCCGCCCATCCCTCCGTGCGCGTATGCAGCCGCTCGATGTCCTCCGCGGATAGCTTCAGGCCGAGCAGGTCGTTCAGGAACGTCGAGCTCTCCACGTCGTCGAAGCGCAGCTCGTCGGCGTGCACCTCGACCAGTTCGCCGCAGGCGCGGAGGCGCTCCAGCGGCAACGGCGGATCGGAGCGACTTGCAATCACGAGGCGAACCGAGGCGGGCAGGCCTTCGAGGAAGACGCCGAGCTGGCTGTGCACGGCATTGCTGGTGATCGCGTGATAGTCGTCGAGCACAAGCACGAGCGGCACGCCGGGCGCCTCCAGCTCGTTCAATAACGCCGGCACTGCCGTCTCCTCGATGTTCACACCTGGGGTACGCAGAAGACCGAATCCGTCTTCGCCGAACGCGGGAATGACCGTCCGCAGAGCTGTGATCACATAGGTCCAGAAGCGAACGGGGTCATTGTCTGCGGGCTCCAGAGAGAGCCAGGCAAAACGCTTCTCGTCGGAGGCTCGCCACTGGACGAGCAGCGTCGTCTTTCCCCAGCCCGCCCCGGCGCCGACGACGGTCAGCCGAGCACCGCTTGCCTGCAGTCGGTCGAGCAGCCGCACTCGCGCGACGAGCCCGGGGCGGACCGCCGGGGCGTGGAGCTTCGTCGCGAGAAGAACCGGGCCCGAAGGGGCCTCTACGGAGCCCTCGCCGTCACGCGGCCAACGCTACAAGCCGCGCGGGCAGGCGTCCATCTCTCTCACTGCTGATCACCCGGGTGAAACGTGCGACCGGGTGATGACGGCTCATCCGGGCCTCCGTCAGCGTCGGGGATATGGAAACCAGCGCGGCAAGCGCAGAAGGAGGAAGGGCATGACCCGGAGCCACCACCTAACTCGCGGCGCCGCGCTCGCAGTTGCGCTGCTTACCGCCGCCGTCACATCCGCAACGCTTGCAGCCAGCGGCGCGGCCAAGCGACCGCCGACGCTGCGGCAACAGCTGGCGCAGCTCGTAGCAGCCGGCGCCCCGGGCGCCATCGTGCTCACTCGCGACGGCGATCGCACAGTACGCATCAGTAGCGGACTCGCAGACGTCGGCACGAAAGCACCCATGCGCGCCAACGACCGTTTTCGGATCGCGAGCCTGACGAAGTCGTTCGTCGCCACGGTCGTCCTCCAGCTCGTCGGCGAGCGAAAACTCACACTCGACGCCTCGGTCGAACGTTTCTTGCCCGGCCTCGTCCCGGACGGTGCCCGGATCACGATCCGCGAGCTCCTCAACCACACCAGCGGGCTCTTCGACTACGAGAACGACCCGCGCGTGCTCAAGCCCTACCTGAGCGGCAACCTCGGCTACCACTGGCCGCCGCGTGCGCTGGTCGAGATGGCCGTCTCGCATAAGCCGCTCTTCGCGCCCGGCAGCAGATACTCGTACTCGAACACGAACTACATACTCGCCGGGCTGATCGTCGAGGCGATCAGCGGCAGACCTCTGAGCGGCGAGCTGCGCCGCCGCATCTTCGAGCCGCTACAGCTCCGATCGACGAGCTTCCCGACGGCACCGGGCATTGCCGCTCCATACGCGCACGGCTACTACCTGCTCGGCACGCCCCCCGCGACCGACGTCAGCGGGCTCAGCCCGTTCCCCTGGGCCGCCGGTGCGATCGTTTCGACCGTCGCCGACCTCGCGACGTTCTACCGCGCACTGCTGTCCGGGCGGCTCCTCGGCCCGGGCCTCCTCCGCGCAATGGAAACGACGGTTCCGGAGGGCAGAGGGCAGTCCGACATGCCGGGCGAACGCTCGGGTCTCGGCCTGCAGCTTTTCCCGACTCGTTGCGGCGTCGCCTACGGGCACAACGGCACCTTCCCCGGATACCTCGTCTACGCCTTCACGAGCAAGGACGGCCGCCGCCAGAGCGTGCTCATGGTCAACAAGGACGCCGGCTCACTGCCCAAACCGTTCGCTCCCCTCTACTTCCGCCTTCTCGCCAACGCCTACTGCCAGACACCCTGACTCGAAAGGACAGACCGATGCTCCGGAACGATCCCTTCTCTCCGAACTTCGCCGCGCGCGCCGGGCGTTGGAGCGCTGCACACTGGAAGACGGCAACCTTCGGCTGGCTGGCCTTCGTCGCGGTCGCGTTTGTACTCGGCAGCGCCGTCGGCACTCACGCGCTCGCACAGTCCGACGCCGGTGACGGCGAGTCGGGCCGCGCCTCGAGCACGCTCGGCCACGCCGGGTTCAAACAGCGGGCCAGCGAGATCGTCCTGATCCAGAGCCACAGCCTGACTGCGCGCGACTCGAGCTTCCGCGCTGTCATTCACGATGTTGCTCGCACGATCGCCCGAGCTCGGTACGTCGTCGATGTGCACTCTCCACTCGACCCTGGCAATCGCAGCCAAGGTCAGGTCAGCAAGGATCGACATTCGGCGATCGTTCGCTTCGAGATCGCCGGCAACACAACAACGGCGAAGAACCGGGTAACAGCGGCGCTCAACGCGGTTGCCGCCGCTCAGCGTCTCCATCCGCACTTCATCGTCCAAGAGGCGGGCGACGCGAGCGCCGACCGGGCGCTGTCGAAGACGCTCAGCAGCGACTTCAAACGCGCCGAGCGGTTGGCGCTACCGATCACGCTGCTGATCATGTTGCTCGCCTTCGGCGCACTGGTCGCCGCCGGCCTGCCGGTTCTGCTCGCTTTCTCCGGCGTCATCGCAGCGATCGGTATCTCGAGCCTCCTCAGCCATCTCCTGCCGGCCGCCGACACGACCATGTCGGTGATCCTGCTCGTCGGTATGGCCGTCGGCGTCGACTACTCGCTCTTCTATCTCAAGCGCGAACGGGAAGAACGCGCCGCCGGACACGACCCGCACACGGCGCTGCTGCGCACGGCTGCGACCTCCGGCCAAGCGGTGCTCATCTCGGGTGCCACCGTGCTCACGGCGGTCGCCGGCATGCTGCTCTCCGGCGATCCGGTATTCAAGTCGATCGGCGTCGGCGCCATGATCGTCGTCGCCTGCGCCATCGTCGGCTCGCTGACCGTGCTCCCCGCGCTGATGCATAGGCTCGGTGACCGGGTCGAGAAAGGCAGGATCCCGTTGCTCTCCCGCCTTCGCGGCGCGAACGGGAGCGATTCGCGGCTGTGGGGCGCGGTGCTCGATGCGACGCTGAAACGGCCCGCCCTCGCGGCGGGGCTGACGACAGGTCTCCTGGTTGCAGCCACCATCCCCGCGTTCTCGCTGCAGACCAAGTTCCCGTCACTCAACGACCTTCCGCACTCGATCCCGATCGTTCAAACGGTCGAGCGCGTGAACGCCAGCTTCCCCGGCACGACCGTTCCCGCCGTCGTCGTCATCAAGGCGCCGAACATCAGGACACCACGAATCCAACGCGCGATCACCGCCCTGCGCCGCCGCGCGCTCGCCAGCGGGCAACTTACGCTTCCGATCGAGACCGCCGTCAACCCTGCCGGCACTGTCGCGCACGTGACGATCCCGATCAAGAGCGCCGACAGTCGCAGCAAGACCGCCTATGCCGCGCTCCGCACGCTGCGCGGCAAGGTCATCCCGGACACGATCGGCGCCGTTCCCGGAGTCAGCATCGGCGTCACCGGCGAGACGGCCGGCAACGAGGACTTCAACAGCCTCATCAGGGTGCGCCTGCCGATCGTCTTCGCGTTCGTGCTCGGGCTCGCCTTCCTACTCCTGCTGGTCACCTTCCGCTCACTCGTTATCCCGACCAAGTCGATCGTGCTCAACCTGCTCTCCGTCGGTGCCGCTTACGGAATCCTCGTGCTTGTCTTCCAGCACCGGTGGGCCGAAGGAATTCTCGGCTTCCGCTCCAACGGCGGCATCGCCTCCTGGATCCCGCTCTTCCTCTTCGTCTTGCTGTTCGGGCTCTCGATGGACTACCACGTCTTCATCCTCAGCCGCGTCCGCGAGCACGTCCTCGGAGGTGCATCGACCGAGCAAGCCGTGTCACTGGCGATCCGCCGTACGGCGGGCACCGTTACGGCCGCAGCGATCGTGATGGTCGCGGTCTTCTCGATCTTCGCGACCCTCAGCCAACTTGACCTCAAACAGGCCGGCTTCGGACTCGCAGTCGCGATCCTCATCGACGCAACACTCATCCGCGGTGTCCTGCTGCCCGCAACGATGACGCTTCTCGGTGAGCGCAACTGGTACCTGCCGCGCTGGCTCGAATGGATCCCGCAGCTCCAGATGCCGCGAAGCAAGGCTGTCCCGGCGGGTCGCGTCGCCGCACGCGGCGCGGCCGACCGGCTCACGCCGCTTGCCCACGAGGAGCCGTGGTAGCAACGAGCTTGCGACCAGGTCGCTTGCGACCTGGTCGCTTTCCTTAACCGAGGTGTTCGGCGAGATTCGGCTGAGCTGAGCGGAGGGGGAGGGATTTGAACCCTCGATCCGCCTAACGACGGATAACGGTTTTCGAGACCGCCGCATTCGACCG
>DASXKX010000005.1:0-21802 GCA_036496545.1 Gaiellaceae bacterium
CAGACCGACGACGCTGGGCGCGTGTCAGGTGCGGTTACAGCTGTCGATGTTGTTCGAGTGCAGGACGACGCGGGAGAACTTCTGCGCGGCGTAGTTGAGCTCGTTCGTCGCCTTCGAGCAGCTGAAGACGCCGGTCATCGACCCGTCGTCCAGCGCCTTCCGGAAGCCGGTTGCGGCGCGGTCGAGCGCCTCCTCCCAGCTCGCTTCCCTGAGCTCCCCACCGTCGCGCACGAGCGGCCGCGTGAGCCTGGCGTAGCGCGGTGCCATGGGATCGAGTCTAGACAGGCGCCCGGGAGCCGGCCAGCCAGGCGGTCGTGCGGCGCCGCACGACGTCCTCGTCGGAGCGCGCCCATTCGTGCGTGCGGGCGTAGAGATCCTGGGCGCGCAGGTCGGGGCGGCCGGCGACGATCGGCTCGAGCAGGCTCGGATCCTCGACCGCCGGAGCGAGGACCTCGACCGCGAGCGAGCCGTACAGATGAAGCAGGTGCGCGCGCGTCGCGCTGTCGAGCTCGACCGGCCACGCGATCCGGTCGAGCCCGGTCGCGCCAGGGAGCGGCCGGGGCCGGCGCGAGATGCCTTTGACCCCGGCGTGGCCGAGCGCGTCGAGCGCGATCCGGCGGTACGTCGTGAGCTTGCCGCCGGCGACGCTGACCATGCCGGTCGGCCCAGTCGAGAAGACGGTCTCCCGCTTGGCGGACGCGGTGCCGCCGTCGCCCCCGGGGAGGACGCGAAGGCCGGCGAAGGTCGCGCGCGGCGGGCCGATCTCGTCGAGGGCGACGGCCGCTTCGGCGAGCACTTGCGCGACGTCGGACTCTGAGACTGAGGCATCGCCCGGCGAGCCGGTGTACTCCGTGTCTGTGGTGCCGAGAAGGAGCATGCCTTCCCATGGCACGGCGAAGCTCACCCGCACCTTGTCGTGCGGGATCGTGAGCGCCGCGCCCCAGCTCTCGCCGCCCTCGACGACGACGTGCACGCCTTTGCTGAGCCGCATCGACGGCCTCGCCTGCGGATCCTCGAGGCGGCGGACATCATCGACCCACGGGCCGGCCGCGTTGACGACCCGTTTCGCCCGTACCGCGACGACCCGGCCGTCGATGCGCACCTCGAGCGGGCGCACGCCGACGACTTCGGCGCCGTTCAGCACGGTCGCGCCACGGTCGGCCGCTGCGCGCACGTTCGCGAGCGTCAACCGGCCGTCGTTCGTCCACGCGTCCTCGTAGAGCGCGCACGAGCGAAGCCCGTTCGCGCGCAACTCCGGCACGAGTCTGCGCGCGCGCTCGAGGTCGACGAGCCCGTTCAGCTTCGCGCGCGCGAGCGTCGAGTAGACGACGATCCCCGTCTGCACGAACCACGGCCGGTACGGGCCGTCGTCGTACAACGGGAAGAGGAACGGCAGCCGGCGGACCAGGTGCGGCGCGACGATGCGCATCAGCGCGCGGCGCTCGTGATGGGCTTCGCGCACCAGCCCCACGTCACCGAGCCGCAGGTAGCGGAGCCCGCCGTGGATGAGCTTCGACGAGGCGCTCGACGTTGCGCCTGCGAAGTCGCCCTTGTCCACCAGCGCCACATCGAGACCGTGCGCACTCGCGGCCTCGGCGATCCCCGCGCCGACGATCCCGCCGCCGATCACGAAGAGGTCGAACTCGCGCGACGCGAGCCGCTCGATCGCCGCTACGCGGTCGTCCACAGCGGGTTCGTCCACGCGCGCCGCGCGGAGGTGTCTGAGACCACGACACGTCCGAATGGGGCAAGCGGGGGCTTCTCGAGGCGGACCGCCGTAATGAGCCCGGCGGAGTCGCGCTCGAGAATCGTCGAGAGGTTCGGATAGCCGAGGCGGCCGGCATTGGCCCGGGCGCCGCGGTGGCGCGACGACACGAGCGTCACGCTCTGCGCGGGCGAGCAGCGCACCTCGATGAAATCGCCGTCGATCTCGAGACCTGAGATCGAAGGCCCCGTCGAGCCGTAGAACGAGCCGGCGCGCAGCGCCGCGAGCACGGCCTCCTGCGAGCGCTCGGGCGCGCGCACCATCGTCCACGCGAAGCCGCTGTCGTAGCCGGGATGGTGCGAGTCGTCCGTCGCGAGCCCCTGCAGCGGCTTCCCAAGCTCGAGCGCCTCGTCCCAGTGGATCGACGAGTCGCCGCGGCCGATCTCGAGCTCGCAGCCGCTGTTCCACACCTCGACCCCGAGCAGCCCGTCGCAGTCGACCCACTGCTCCGTGCGCAGCCCGCTCCAGTACGTGTGCGCGAGATAGGGGAGACCGCCGTTCGCGCGGATCCAGTCGACGACGGTCTGCAGCGGCTCGAAGTCGCCGTCCGGAGGCTCGGGGTCCGCCTCGACCCCGAGCGCGAGCACGTGTGCATCGTCACCCGATGCACCTACGCGCGCATTCAGCTCGATGGAGGCAATCACCACGAGCTTTCGCGTCGAGCGCTCGACGGTGCGGACCCAGTGATCCGTGATCGCAAGAACGTCATAGGCCGACCACTCGAAGTGCCGCACGAGCATGTCCGGTGCCATCTCGCCGTCGGAGTTCGTCGTATGTGCGTGCAGCGCGCACCGCAGCCACAGGCCGTCGCCGTCAAACGGGCTCACGCGGCGAGCCTAACGCTCTGGTGAACGAGCGGTAACGGGGCGGTCGATACCCATTGAAACCGGGACGCCGACGTGCTTGCATCACCACACGTTCACATTTTCGGACTGGAGGGTTGATGGAGGACTACGAGGAGCAAGAAGTCGAGTTCTGGCGGAAGCTCCAGGAGATGGACATGAGCCGGTCGTCGATGCTGAAGCGGAGCGTCGCGGCCATGGCGGGACTCACGGTTCTCTCGACGCCCGAGATCGCGCTCGCCGCGCGACGCATGCACGCGGTGAATCCGCCGCTGAAGGGCAAGTCGGTCTCGATGAAAGAGCTCGTCGCGGAGGCGAAGAAGGAAGGGAAGCTCAACGTGATCGCCCTTCCCCACGACTGGGCGAACTACGGCGAGCAGATCACGACCTTCAAGAAGAAGTACGGCCTCTCGATGGACGAGCAGAACCCGGACGGCAGCTCGGCGCAGGAGAACCAGGCCGTACAGTCGCTCAAGGGTGACCCGCGTGCACCGGATGTCGTCGACGACGGCCCGCCGTTCGCCATCTCCGGTACGGCGCAGGGTTTGTTCGCGAAGTACTTCAACACCAACTTCGGGACGATCCCCCGCTTCATGAAGGATACGCGCGGCTACTGGACGGGCGACTACTACGGCGCGATCTCGATCGGCTACAACGCCAACATCATCAAGACTCCGCCCAAGACGTTCGCGGATCTCTTGAAGTCGGACTACAAGGGCAAGGTGGCGCTCAACGGGTCGCCGCTCACATCGGGCTCGGCGGTCGCCGGCGTCTTTGCGGCCGCGCTTGCCAACGGCGGCTCGCTCAACAACGTCGGGCCGGGCATCGACTGGTTCGCGAAGCTCAAGAGCGTCGGGAACTGGATCCCGGTGCAGGCGAACCAGCAGACGGTCGCGTCGGGGCAGACTCCGATCGTGATCGACTGGGACTACCTGAACATCGCCTACGGCCCGGAGTTCCCGGCGGCAAACTGGAAGACGACGATCCCCGCGGACGGCGTCTACGGCGCGTACTACTGCCAGGCGATCAACGCGACCGCCCCGCATCCGTGGTCGGCGCGGCTCTGGAACGAGTTTCTCTATTCGGACCAGGGGCAGCTGATCTTCCTCAAGGGGTACTCGCATCCGGCGCGCTTCCCGGATCTCTCGACGCGGAAAGTCATCCCGAAGAAGTTGCTGGCCGCGCTTCCGTCGGCAGCGCTTTACTCGAAGGTGAAGTTCGCCTCGAACGGCCAGCAGACCGCTGCGAAGAACCTCATCGCAACACAGTGGCCTGCGAAAATGGGCGCCTAATCACGACGACCGAAGCAGCATCCGAGGCTCTCCGGCCGGGCACCCGGTCCGGCCGGAGACGCCTCTCCCTCGCCTGGCTGGGAACGCTGCCGTTCTTCGCCTATGCGCTGCTCTTCCTGTTTCTGCCGGCGGGGCAGGTACTCACTGGCGCGTTCAAGTCGAAGACCGGCGAGTGGACGTTCTCGAACCTTCACACGCTCGTGCAGAAGCCCTACATCACCTACTACGAGACAAGCATCAAGATCAGCCTCGTGACGGCGATCGCGGGTTGCCTCCTCGGGTTGGCGATCGCCTACGCGGCGATTCGCGAAGGCACTCCGCGCTGGATCCGCGGCATGATCACGACCTTCTCGGGCGTCGCCGCGAACTTCGGCGGCATCCCGCTCGCGTTCGCATTCATCGCGACGATCGGCAACGTCGGCATCGTGACGAGGTTCCTGAACAACGTCCTGGGCTGGGACATCTACTCGACGAACTTTCCGATCTTCGGTCAATTTACGCTGTTCAGCGCCTTCGGGGTCGGAGTCGTCTACATGTACTTCCAGATTCCACTGATGATCCTCGTGATCGCGCCCGCGATCGACGGGTTGCGGCGCGAGTGGCGCGAGGCCGCGTCGAACCTCGGCGCGAGCGCGTGGCAGTTCTGGCGCTACGTCGGCGTACCAGTGCTGCTTCCGTCCCTGCTCGGCGCGACGATCCTCCTCTTCGGAAACGCGTTTGCGGCGTACGCGACCGCCTACAGCCTGACCGCGGGCAGCGTCGGCCTCGTGCCCATCCAGATCGGTTATCTGTACAGCGGGAACGTCCTTGACGACCCGCATCTCGCGCAGGCCCTCGCCTTTGGCATGTTCTGCGTGCTTGCCGGGATGATGCTGATCTACATCCCCCTCGCACGGCGGAGCGCGAGGTGGATGCGATGAGGCGGCACATCTCTCCCTCGGCGGTGGTCTGGCTCGTGTTCGGAGGGGCCTACTTCATCATCCCGCTCGTCGCGACGCTGCTCTTCAGCCTGAACCAGCAGCAGACGGGACACTGCTGCTCGCTGCACGCGTACGGGACGATCCTCCACGACGGCGCCTTCTGGAGCAATCTGAAGACGTCGTTCCTGCTCGCCCTCGAGACGATCGCGATCGGGCTTCTCATCTTCGTGCCGACGATCTACCTCGTGCACCTGAAGGTGCCGAGGCTGCGACCCGTGCTCGCGTTCCTCGCACTTATCCCGTTCGTAATTCCGCCGATCGTCATGGTCGTCGGGCTGCTCTCCTTCTACAAGGGCTCGCCGACGTGGTTCTACGCGAAGCCGTGGGGCTTCCTCGCGGCGGCCTACGTGATCCTCGCGTTCCCATACATGTTCTTCTCGCTCGACGCAGGCTTCCGGTCGATCGACCTGCACACGCTGACCGAGGCGTCGCAGAGCCTGGGCGCGAGTTGGGCGACGACGCTCGTCAAGGTGATCCTGCCGAACATCCGCTCTGCCTGCCTCGCGGCGTCGTTCCTCACGCTCGCGATCGTGATGGGCGAGTTCACGATTGCAAGTCTCGCCGCGTTCCACACATTCCCGATCTACATTCAGTCGATCAACGAGTCGGAGGCGTATCCTGCGGCGGCGGTGACGTTGATGAGCTTTGGGATCACTTGGCTGGCGATGCTCTCCCTGCTCTTCGTCGGGCGGAAGCGCGGGGGCACCAGGCTCCTGGCGGGTGTCCGCTGATGGCATACCTCGAGCTGCAGAACCTGCACCGCGACTTCGGGACAACGAAGGCGCTCGACGGCATCGAGATCTCGCTCGGCGAGGGCGAGTTCCTCTCGCTTCTCGGACCGTCCGGCTGCGGCAAGACCACGGCTCTCCGTCTCGTCGCCGGCTTCGACCGGCCCGACGACGGCCGTATCGTCGTCGACGGTCGCGACGTGACGCGCGTTTCCCCGAACAAGCGCGACATGGGGATGGTGTTTCAGGCGTACTCGCTCTTCCCGAACATGACCGCGCGGCAGAACGTCGCGTTCGGGTTGCGCATCCGCGGCCAGAAACGAACGGAGCGCGACCAGCGCGTGCTCGAGCTTCTCGAGCTCGTCGGGCTGAGCCACGCGGTCGACCGCTATCCGCACCAGCTCTCCGGCGGCATGCAGCAGCGCGTCGCGCTCGCGCGCGCGCTCGCGATCCAGCCGCGCGTGCTGCTGCTCGACGAGCCGCTCTCCGCGCTCGACGCGAAGGTGCGTGTGCAGCTGCGCGAGGAGATCCGGCGGATTCAGCTCGAGCTCGGCATCACGACGCTGTACGTCACGCACGACCAGGAGGAGGCGCTGTCGGTCTCCGACCACGTCGCCGTCATGTACCGCGGGCGCATCGAGCAGATGGGCTCGCCGGCCGAGATGTACAGCGCGCCCGCGACGCCGTTCGTGGCCGAGTTCATCGGGACCATGAACCGCCTCGAGGGCATCGTCGTCGACGGCGGTGTCGAGCATGCCGGAAAGACGCTCCAGATCGAGGAGGCGCGTCAGCGGCCGCGCGGCGACCGCGTGCTCGTCCTTATCAGGCCGGAGACGGTCGAGGTCGACCGTGCGAACGGCGCCAGCCCGGCAGCGAACACGCTCGTTGGGGACGTCGTCACCCAGACGTTCCTCGGCCCGGTGACGCGCCTGAAGATCATCGGCACCGGCGTCGACGTCATCGCCGACGTCCCGACGCAGAAGGCGCTTGGGCTTCCCGTCGGCACGCGCGTCACGGCGGCGCTCCCCGCCGAGGGCGTGCGGCTGCTGGATCTCAAAGATGATCTGCCGGAAATAGCCGAAGAGCCCGCTCCGGCCGGTCCGTGAAGATCCCGGCGACGCCGAATGTCGCGAGCTCGCGCATCCGGCGCTCGCGGTTCACGGTGTAGACAAGCGGCACGAGGCCCGCCGCGAGCGCCGCAGAGATGCCGCGTCTAGTGACGCGGGCATTGGCAAAGCCCGCCGCCCACGCGTCGCGCGCGTCGCGGATCGAAACTCCGAGCCCGACGTGCTGGACCGTGCGAAGGGTGGGGCGAAGCGCGCGCGCCTGTTCCAGCGGGCGGCGCTGAAAGCAGACGAGCACGTCGTCGCGCGAGAGCAGCGAGACCGTGCGCGCCACGACGTCGAAGCGTCGGTAGCGGTTCGGCGTCTTCAGCTCGACGAAGGCGGGAATGCGGCCGCGCATCAGGTCGAGCGCCTCCTCGAGTGTCGGATACGTCCTGCGCGGACGCGGAGCTTCGTGCGTCACCACGAGGCGGCCGGTTGCGTCGGCGTGCACGTCGAGCTCGATCGCGTCCGCTCCGAGCTCGATCGCGCGCTCAAAGGCAGGCAGCGTGTTCTCGGGTAGCTCGATCGACGCGCCGCGGTGCGCTATGACAAGCATCGACGGATGAGGTCGGCGTCGATTCGATCGACGAGCTCGTCCGCCTGCTGCAGCCGCTCTGGCTCGAGCGTGCCGATTTTCGCGATCACGCGCAGCCCGGCGGCCTTCGCCGACGCGATGCCGGCCTCGGTGTCCTCGAAAACGAGCGCGTCGCGCGTGCCGAGCGCGTCGAGCGCCGCGAGATAGCCCTCGGGGTCAGGCTTGCCGCGCGCGACGTCGTCCGACGAGACGATCGCGCGAAAGCAGTCACCGATGCCGGCTCCCTCGATGACCGGCTCGATCTCCGCGCGCGCGGCGCCGGAGCAGATCGCGAGCGGAACGTGCGCCGCTGCGTAGCGGACCGCTTCTCGGACATGGTCGCGAACCGTGGAGCCGTCGCCGACGGCGGCGCGATAGCGGTCGATGCGCTCCTGGATCACGGCGTCGACGTCCGGGTGGTCTGCGCCGAGCCACGTGCGGACGATCTCGGGGTCGGACAGTCCCGCGAGCTCGTCGTAGTACTCGCGCCCGGTGAGCGGCTTGCCGCGCTCGGCGAAGAGCGTCTGGAAGATCTCGCACATCACCGGCTCGTCGTCCGAGAGCGTCCCGTTGAAGTCGAAGACGATCGCGCCTGGCATCGGACGAGCAGCTTAGTGTTGGCGCATGCCGACGTCGGCACTGCTCCTCGCGCTCGGTGCCGCCCTCGTGCACGCAGTGTGGAACGTGCTGCTGGCGCGCGCGCGAGATCCGCGGGCGGCGACCGCGGTCGCGCTCCTCGTCGCAGAAGTCGTCTTCGCGGTTCCGGCGTGGCTCACCTGGAACGTGCACCGTGCGGCGTGGCCGTTCATCGTCGGTAGCGGCGCGCTGCAGCTCCTGTACTTCACGCTGCTCATCACGGCGTACCGGCTGGCACCGCTCTCCGTCGTGTATCCAATTGCCCGCGGCGGCGCCCCGGTGCTGGTCTTGATCTTCGGCGTTGCGGTGCTCGGCCACGGGACCTCAGTGGGCCAGGTGCTCGGAGTCTGCCTGGTTGCGGCGGGGATCCTGCTCGTGCGCGGTGCGCGACCCACCGTCGGCCGCGGAGTCGCGCTTGGACTGGTGGTCGCGGCGGTGATCGCGACGTACACGCTCGTCGACAAGGTCGGCGTGACGCACGCAGGGGCCTTGCCCTATCTCGAGCTGTCGATGCTCGTCCCGTCGCTCGCCTACGCCGCGATCTACTCGCCGCAGCGCCTGCGTGCGGAGATCAACGTCTCGACGGTCGTGGCAGGCGTCGCCACCTTCGGCGCCTACTGCATGGTCCTGCTCGCTCTGCAGCGTGCCTCGGCCGCATCGGTCGCCGCCGTGCGCGAGACGGGCGTCGTCATCGGCGCAATCCTCGCCTGGCGGTTCCTGAAGGAGCCGGTCGGATGGGGGAGGGTCGGCGGCGCGGCGCTCGTCGCGGGCGGGATCGCGCTCGTCGCCTTGGCGTAGGCATTGACACGCCTGCGTCGAAATGGCTCAATCGGCTCCTCAGCGACCCAGGAGGGCAATCGATGACCGACCTCTCGCAGGACGAGCAAGATCTCGCGCGATTCGGATACAAGCAGGAGCTGAAGCGCAGCCTCGGCGTTTTCAGCTCGTTCGCCGTCGCGTTCAGCTACATCTCGCCGTCAACGGGCATCTTCGCCTTGTTCTTCCTCGGCCTTACGACGGTCGGCGGCGTCTTCATCTGGAGCTGGCCGATCGTCGCGATCGGACAGCTCATCGTTGCGCTCGGGTTCGCTGAGCTCTCGAGCCACTACCCGGTCGCCGGCTCCGTGTTCCAATGGACGAAGTACCTCGCTGGCAAGACGTACTCGTGGTTCGCCGGCTGGATCTACCTCTTCGCGGGGATCCTGACGGTGGCCTCGGTGTGCGCGACCCTGCCGGTCGCGCTGATCCCGGCCTTCAACAACATGGGCTGGAACCTCGCTTCGACGGCAAATAACCAGCGCTGGATCGCGATCATCGCGCTCGTCGCGATCACGGTCATGAACATCTTCGGTGTTCGGATCGTCGCGCTCGTGAACAACACCGGCGTGGTGTTCGAGATCCTCGGCATGGTTGTGTTCGCGTTCATCGTCGCCTTGTTCCACCACCATCAGAGCGCGGGCGTGATCTTCCACACCGGCGGCACCTCGCTGACGACCGGGACGTTCCTTATCGCGATGTTCATGTCGCTCTACGTGATCTACGGCTTCGACACCGCGTCGACGCTTTCCGAAGAGACGAAGAACCCGCGAACGGAGGCTCCGAAAGCGGTGATCGGCTCGGTGATCGGCGCGTTCGTGATCGGCGGGATCTTCCTCTACGCGATGCTGCTCGGGATCCCCGACATGGCGACGGCGATCAAGGAGGGCTGGGGGCCGGCGCAGATCATCGACGCCAACTTCGGCAATGCGTTCTCAACGGTGTTCCTGCTCGTCGTGTCGGCGGCGATCTTCGTGTGCTGCCTCGCGATCGAGACGTCGACGATCCGCCTTTGCTTCGGCATGGCGCGCGACAACGCGCTCCCGGGCACGAAGTACCTTCGAAAGGTGAATCCAAGGCTGCACACGCCTGTGTTCGCGTGCATCGCGATCGGGATCCTGTCGGGCATCGTGTTCATCCAGTACGCGGGAGTCGCGATCATTGCGATCGCGGCGACGGGGATGATCTACCTGAGCTACCTGATCGGGAACCTCGCGCTCTTCCGCGCCCGGCGCCGCGGGTGGCCGACGGCGAAGGCGCCGTTCTCGCTCGGCCGATGGGGGATGCCGCTCAACATTCTCGCGCTCGTCTACGGCGGCGGGATGCTGCTGAACATCGCGTGGCCCCGAGCGGCGACGAACCCGCGCCCGATTCCGGAGGCGCCGGCGCTTGACTTCAAATGGCACTGGCTGAACACGAAGCCGGTGCTGTGGAGCGTGCTCGGCGTGATCGTCGTCGTCGGCGCGGCTTACTACGTGCTCGTGCAGCGGACAAAGCCCGCGCACCTGCAGGCGCCTGAGGGCGAAGTGCCCGAGACCCCCGCTGTACCGATTTAGCCAGGCGGAACGAACAGCTGGGTTAGACCCCACTCGGGGTCTGACCCAGCGCCCACTCGAGACTCGCGAGCGGGAGCGTTCCGAGCGACAACAAACGGTCGTGGAACGCGCGCAGCGAGAAGCCGACGCGGCGCTCGGCTTCGGTGCGCCACCGCTCGACCCGCGAGAAGCCGATTGTGTACGCGAGCGCCTGACCCGGCATCGCGATGTAGCGGTCGATGTCGCTCTCCGACCACGTCCGCGTCATGCCGACCTCGAGCATCGCCTCGATCGCCCGCTCCCGCGTCCACCCGAACGCGTGCAGCCCCGTGTCGACAACGAGCCGGCACGCGCGCACGCACCGCGACTCGAGCATTCCGAGCCGCTGGAAGCCGTCGTCGTACAGGCCGAGCTCATCCGCGAGACGTTCCGCATAGAGCGCCCAGCCCTCCGCCGAAGCGGCGCCGGCGAGGAAGCCGCCGAACCGGCGGACGGGATGGAGCCCTGTCTGCTCGCGCTCGATCGCGTGCTGCAGATGGTGGCCCGGGTTCGCCTCGTGGAACGCCGTGACCCCGGACTGGTACAGGGGGCGCTCGCGGAGATTCGACGTGTTGATGAAGTAGACCCCGGGACGGCTGCCGTCGGCCGATGACCCGACGTAATACGCGGAGCCGGCGTCGAGCTCGCGGTACGGCTCAACCGCCTGCACGAGGCACTCCGCCTCCGGCATGCGGCCGACGACCTCGCGCGACGCGTTCCAGCCGCGTTGGACGAGCTCTGTCGCCCGCACAAGCACCTCGTCCGGCGTCGAGGCTGACCAGCGGTCGGTCCCGCGCAAGGACGCAATCGCCTCGGCGGCGCTCGCGAAGCCGAGCTCACTCGCCGTTCGCCGCTGCTCCTCGACTGCTTCCGCGAGTCGCTCCCGTCCCTCGTCGAAAACCTCGGCCGGGTCAAGCTCGAGCGACGTGTGCTCGAGCATCGCGGCGCGGTAGAGCGCCTCGCCGTCGGGCAGCGAGTGGAACCCGAGCGTCTCGGTCGCATGCGGCCGATACGCCCGCAGCTCGTCGAGATACATCGCGTGCGCCGGCCAGACGACCTCGCGCAGGACGTCGACGACGCGCTGCTTCTCCGCATCATCGCGCTCCGCAACCGGCGTCATCCCCGGTGACGCAGCAGGATCGAGCTCGAGCAAGCGCTCGAATTGCCCGATCGTCCGATCGACGATGAGACCCGGAGACGTCTGCTTCGCTTCGATTCCTTCGCGCAGCACGTCGGCCCAACCGGCGAAGTAGGCAGGCAGGGCGTGCAGGCGGTCCAGATAGCGGTCGAGGCCGGCGACGTCCCTCACCTGCTGCAGCGACGCGATCGCCGGCAGGATCACTGCCGGATACTGGTTGTGCGCCGGGGCGCTCAGTCGATTGAGATCGACACGCGCAAGTCCGCGCTGCGCGGCGAACTCGAGCAGATCCGCCGTGAGCCGGTCGGCCTCCGGCAGGGACGAGCGGTCGACCGCGCGCAACGATTCGAGCGTCTCCTCGTAGACGCGCGCTGCAGCAGCCCGCCCGTTCGCGCTCGTGTCCTCGAGCAGCCCGTCGTAGCGCTCGTCGCCGATGTCCGTCCCGACCAGCGGATCGAGCTCGAGATAGCGGTCCCAGAACCTGTCGGCGACCGCACCGATCGACACGTCAGTCCTCGCGCTGCACGTCCGTGAGCAGCTGCTCGAACTGCGGCCCGTCGAACTCGGCCACCGCGCGGTCGTACTTCTCCATCGCCCAGCCCCAGAAGTCGAAGTCGATGCTGGAGACGCCGTCCTGGATCGAGCCCCAAAGCGTCCAGCCGTACTTCGACATCAACCCCCACACGCGACAGCGCGCGACCTTGTTCACGAGCGGCCGACCGTAGTACTCCGTGACGAGCTGCTCGAGCTGCGCGAGCGACAGGTTCGACTCGCTCCAGATGTTTCCGAGCTCGAACGACGGCTCGTTGTTCCCCGAGTACTCGTAGTCGATCATCCGCATCGTCGCGCCGACGTCGATGAAGTTCTCCGCGAGCAGGTCGTTGTTGCACGGCACGGTCGGCTCGGGCCGCACGCGCATCGCGGCTTCGAGTGCGCGCACCTGCGGCTCGAACTCGGCATACCGCTCGGGGAGGCGGAAGCCGCGCGTCTGCACGACCTCGATGTAGCCGCGCTGGATCTCGAACATGTCGAAGTCGTGGAGGAATCGCGGGCCGCGGTGCAGCGCCAAGCACGCACGCGCAACCGCGGCGAGGCGGTCGCCGCGCCGCATCTTCTCGGGGTCCATCACCTCACCGTCGAGGAACCTGAGGACGAGCGCGTCCCACTCCGGGAGGTAGGCGACGAACGGCGCGCCAACGCCTGCTTCCGCCGCGCAGCGCGTGTTGTACGCCTCGTTCTCGCGGTCGATGGCGAGGAGGCCGGTGTCCTTGCCGGAGATGCGAACGACGAAGCATCCGGCCGGCGATGTCACCTTGTAGTTCACGTTCGTGAGACCGCCGGCGAGCGGCTCGACCGCCGTCGCGCCGTCGAGCGCCGGGACGGCCGCGATGACGTCGTCGATCACCGCGCGATCATATTTGGACTAGACCGAATATGAAATACTCGCGCCCGTGATTCCGGAGCGCGCGCGTGCGGTCGTGATCGGCGGCGGCGTCATTGGCTGCTCCGTGCTCTACCACCTCGCGAAGGAGGGCTGGACCGACTCACTCCTCCTCGAGCAGTACCAGCTGACGCACGGCTCGACCTGGCACAGCGCCGGCCTCGTCGGCCAGCTGCGGTCGTCGATCTCGCTGACCCGGATGATGCAGTACTCGGTCGGCCTGTACGCCGAGCTGAAGGAGTTGACCGGCAACGACCCGGGCTGGCACCAGCTCGGCGGTCTGCGGCTCGCGAGCTCCGAGCCGCGCCACGAGGAGCTGCGCCGCCAGGCTTCGTGGGCGAAGACGTTCGGCCTCCCGATGGAGATCGTAAGCGCGCGCGAAGCGCAGGAGCTCTTCCCGCCGATGTCGACCGACAGCGTCGTCGCCGCTGCGTTCATCCCGGACGACGGCTACCTCGACCCGAGCCAGCTCACGTTCTCGCTCGCGGACGCCGCTCGCAAGCTGGGCGCACAGCTCGAGATGCGTACGACCGTGACCGGGATCGAGACGCAGAACAACCGCGTGATCGCCGTCGAGACCGACAAGGGCCGCGTGGAGTGCGAAGTCGTCGTCAATGCGGCCGGCATGTACGCGCCGCAGGTCGCGCGGCTCGTCGGCGTCGACGTCCCGATCATCCCGTACGGCCACCAGTACCTCATCACCGAGCCGTTCGACCCGCCGCTCGAGCCCCTGCCGACGCTGCGCGACCCCGACAACCTCATCTACTTCCGCACAGAGGTCGGCGGGCTCGTGATGGGCGGCTACGAGCGCAAGCCGGCGCCGTGGGCGCTCGACGGCATCCCGCCGGGCTTCGAGGCGAAGCTCCTGCGTGAGGAATGGGACCGGATGGAGGAGCTGTTCTCGAACGCGATCGCGCGCGTGCCGGCGATGGAGAACGCCGAGGTGAAGAAGTTCTTCAACGGACCGGAGGCGTTCACGCCTGACGCCGACTTCCTGCTCGGCGAGACGGACGTCCGCGGCTTCTGGCTCGCCGCAGGCGGCTGCGCGCACGGGCTCGCAGGCGCGGGCGGGATCGGGAAGGTGTTGGGGGAATGGATCGTCGACGGCCGACCGGAATGGGATGTCTGGCCGCTCGACCACCGCCGCTTCGGACGCCAGTACCGCAGTCAGCCGTACACGCTCGCGCGCTCGTACGAGTCGCTGTCGCAGTACTACGACATCAAGTACCCGGGAGAGGAGAAGCAGGCAGGCCGGCCGCTGCGCGTTTCGCCGGTGTACGCGAGGCACCAAGCGCTCGCCGCGTCGTTCGGTGAGAAGGGCGGCTGGGAGCGGGTCAACTGGTACGAGTCGAACGCCGCGCGGGGCGATGAGTCGCTGCGCCCGCGTGGCTGGGCCGGAGAGAACTGGTCGCCGGCGATCGAGGTGGAGGCGCGCGCCGCGCGCGAGGGGATCGCGCTCTTCGACCAGTCGTCGTTCTCGAAGCTCGAGGTGCTCGGACCGGGTGCCCTCGCCTTCCTCGAACGCATGTGCGCGAACCGCATCGACCGCGCTGTCGGCACGATCATCTACACGCAGCTGCTGAATGCGCGCGGCGGGATCGAGGCCGATCTGTCGGTGACGCGACGCGCGAAGGACCGCTTCATGCTCGTCACCGGCACCGCCTTCGGGACACACGACCGGGCGTGGCTCGATCTGCACGCGCCCGACGACGTCTACGTGAACGACATCACCTCGTCCTATGCATGCCTCTGCCTCTGGGGACCGAAGGTACGCGATGTCCTCGATCTCGACTTCCCGTACATGCGGTCGCGCGAGGTCGCCGTCGGCGATGTCCCTGTGATCGCGTCGCGCGTGACCTACGTCGGCGAGCTCGGGTGGGAGCTCTACTGTCCCTCCGAATACGGACTGAAGCTCTGGGACACGCTGCACGTCGACGGTGTGACGCCGGGCGGCTACCGGGCGATCGACGCGCTCCGGCTCGAGAAGGGCTATCGCGCGTGGGCGAGCGACCTCAACGCCGAAACGACGCCGTACGAAGCGGGACTCGGCTTCGCCGTCAAGCGCGACAAGGGCGAGTTCATCGGGCGTGCCGCGCTCGATGCGGAACCGCCGCTGCGCCTCGTCTGCCTCACGCTCGACGACCCGCGCTCCATCGCGCTCGGCTCCGAGCCTGTCCGTACGGAAGCCGGCGCGATCGTCGGGCGCGTGACGAGCGGCGGCTACGGCTATGCGATCGGCGCGAGCATCGCGTTCGCGTACGTGCCGGTTGCACACGCCGAGGTCGGGACGCGGCTCTCGGTCGACATCTTCGGCGAGTGGATCGACGGCGAGGTGCGCGCCGAGCCCTTGTACGACCCGAACGGGGAGCGCGTCCGCGCATGAAGTACGCGGCGATCATCGCGGAGATCGAGCAGGCGATCGCCGACGGGCGGCTCGCGCCGGGCGACCGGCTGCCGGCGGAGCGCGCGCTCGCGGAGGACCACGGCGTCAGCCGCATGACGGTGCGGCAGGCGCTGCAGTCGCTGGAAGCACGAGGTCTGCTGACGCGTGCGATCGGGCGCAACGGCGGCTCGTTCGTCGCTCGACCGAAGGTGGAGCGCGATCTTGGGACGTTCAGTGGGCTGTCGGAGCAGCTCGCCCGCCAGGGAGTGGCGGCCGGCGCGCGCGTGCTTTCCGCCCGCGAGGTCGGCGGCACGATCGAGATCGCGCGCGTCCGGTACGCCGACGGCGAGCCGCTCGCGCTCGAGCGGTCGACGTTCCCGCAGCGGTTCGCGTGGCTGCTCGAGCTCGACCTCACGGGCTCGTTGTACGAGCTCCTCGGCGACGACGCACCCGTACGTGCGGTCGAGCGGATCGAGCCGGTCGCCGCGGATGCCGACGACGCTGCAGCACTTAGGCTCCAAGTCGGCGCGCCGCTGCTGCTCGTCGACCGCATCGCGTACGACGCCGCCGGCGAGGTGGTGGAGACGGCGCGGGACGTCTTCCGAGGCGACCGGACGCGCATCGTCGCCTGGACATCGGAGCTCGTCAGAGCGTGACCGTCGTCGTCATCGGGGGCGGCATCGCCGGCGTCAGCTGTGCGTATCACCTGGCGAAGGCGGGCTGTGACGTGACACTGCTCGAGAAGGGCGAGCTGACGAGCGGCTCGACGCACCATGCCGCTGGGCTCGTCACGCAGTTCAACCCCTCGCCGACGATGATGCGTTTCCGCCGTTACAGCGTCGAGCTGTACAAGGAGCTCGGCGTCTTCGAGACGGTCGGCTCGCTGCGTATCGCCTCGAGCCCGGAGAGCTGGCTCGAGCTGCGCCGCGGCGTCAGCCGCGCGCACGGTATCGGCCTCGACGCAGAGCTCGTCGGTCCAGAGGAGGTGCGGCGTTTGATGCCCGCCGCGTCGCAGGCGTCGCTGTACGGCGCGGTTTGGATGCTCGGCGACGGCTTCGTCGATCCGCACATCGCGACGTACGCAGTCGCGAACGCCGCACGAGAGCTCGGCGCAGACATCCGCATCCACACGCGCGTCACCGGGATCGACGTGCGCGACGGCGCTGTCGTCGCCGTCGAGACCGAGCACGGTCGCGTCGAGACTGACAACGTTGTGAACGCCACCGGCATGTGGGCGCCGCGCGTCGCGGAGATGGTCGGCGCGTTCGTGTGCTCGATCCCCGTCGACCACCAGCACATCGCGCTCCACGCCGTCGAGGGCCACGTGCTCTCGCGCGAGACGCCGTGCTTCCGCGACACGGACAATCTCGTGTACGGGAAGGCGGAGAGCGGGGGCGTGATGTTCGGCGGCTACGAGCCGAACCCGGTGTCGCGCTGGGAAACCGGAGTGCCGTGGGAACACGGCTCGACGATGCTGCCGCCCGACCACGAGCGGTTCAAGCAGCTGATGGACGGCGCCGTCCGCCGCTTCCCGTTTCTCGACGAGGCGGGCGTGACCGCGCTCGTCTGTCATCCGGACGCGATGACGCCCGACGGCAACCCGCTGCTCGGCGAGTATCCAGGGGTGCGCGGCTTCTGGCTGGCCGCCGGTCTCTCGCTGAACGGCTTCGGCGGTGCGGGCGGGCTCGGCAAGGCGCTCGCGGAGTTGGTCACGACCGGCGAGGCCGAGGTGGACGTCCAGCCGTATCGGCCGTGGCGCTTCGGCGGCCCCTACCGCGACACCGAGTTCGCGGCCGCGGGCGCGCGCGAGGTCTACAAGTACTACTACCGGCTGCGGTACCCGCTGGACGTGTCCGAAGCGGGCAGGCCGAAGCGGCTGAGCCCGCTGCACCAGCGGCTCGAGTCGCTCGGCGCGGTGTTCGGGACGAAGAACGGCTGGGAGCGAGCCGACTATTTCCGGCCGGGCAAGCCGCCGCGGCGGGCGGGGGAGGACCAGCGCGCGGTCGGCTGGTCGCGGCCGCCGTGGTACGACCGCGTCGCCGTCGAGCATTCAGCGATCCGCGAGCGGCTCGGGATCATCGACATGACGTCGTTCGGGAAGCTCGAGACGCCGGATCTCGACGTTCTCGAGCGTGTCTGTGACGCGCGCATCGACAGGCCGGTCGGCTCGGTCGTCTACACGCAGCTGCTGGACGATCGCGGGCACATCGTCGGAGACGTCACGGTCACTCGGCTCGCGGAAGATCGCTTCCGCGTCGTCACGGGCGCCGGCGCGGTCGACAGCGACCGCGGCTTCCTCGAGCTGAACGGCGCAACTGTCACGGACGTCACCGACGACTATGCGGTGATCGGCATCTGGGGACCGCAGGCGCGCGCGGCGCTGGCGGGGATCACGGAGGAGGACGTCTCGAATGAGGCGTTCCCGTTCCGGACCGCGAAGGAGCTCGAGTTCGGTCTCGCGCAGCGGATCACGTACGTCGGCGAGCTCGGCTACGAGCTTTACGTCCCACGCGGCGGCGCGGTCGCAGTCTGGGACGCGTTGATCGAAGCGGACCCGGTGCCCGTCGGCTACCAGGCACTCGACTCGCTGCGGATCGAGAAGGGGTATCGCTATGTCGGCACCGACATGACAGCGTCCGATACGCCGTTCGACTCCGGCGTCGGCTTCTGCGTGGCGAAGGGGAAGTTCCCGCAGCTCGACCGAAGTCCCGCGACGCGCCTGCGGACGCTCGTGGTCGGCGGCGAGGACTATTTGACCGTCTACGGCGGCGAAGCCGTGCACGCCGGCGGCGAGGTGATCGGGCGCGTGCGCAGCGCGGCGTACGGCTTCACGCTGTGCCGGAACATCGCGCTCGCGAAGCTACCGGCCGCCCTGGCGGAAGGCGAGGAGGTGCAGGTCGACGTCATGGGCGACCTCGTGGCTGCCGTCGTGTCGGCGGACGCTCTTTACGATCCGGAGAACATCCGGGTCAAGAGCTGAACGAGCTACTTGATCCGCCGGGTCGTTCGTGGTCCGATAGGTGCGCCAACGACCCGAGGAGGGAACGATGTCGGTGATCATGACCCTGCGCGCGCAGGGCGATCCGGACAAGCTCGAGCAGCTCGCAAACGAGAAGCAAGACGTTCTGCAGGCGATCGCAGAGCGCGCCAAAGCGGCGGGCGTGATCGCCCACCGCTTCTACGGCGCAGAGGGGCAGATCATGGTGATCGACGAATGGCCTGATCCCGAGAGCTTCACCCGGTTCTACGAGAGCGAGCAGGCCGCGATCGGGCCGCTGATGGCCCAGGTCGCGACGAGCGAGCCCGAGATCACGTTCTGGCACAAGCTCGACACGCACGACGACGTCGGCTGGGAGTAACCGTCACGTCACCAGCATCGCCGGGCTCGCGAAGGCGACCTGCGGCGACTTGATGCGCACCTTGGTGCCGGCGGGGACGTTCACCGTGATGCGGAACGTGCCCGCTGCGCCGGTGCGCTTCGTGCTGCCGATGTTCACCCAGTGCCCGCCGCTCAAGCGCTGGATCGCATAAGGCCGCGCGCCCGAGCCCGGCTGCACCTGGCCCCACAGCACCGTGCGCGACCCGCTGCGCGACATCTCAGCGAGCGGCAGCGCGAACGCGCTCCGCGACGGCTTCGGCTTCCCGGCCGCCGTATAGAGGCCGCTCTGCCAGCCGCCGATCGACGGCTCGTCCTGCACGAGGAACTGGATCAGCACGGTGGCGCCGGGCTGCTCCCACACGCGGAGCGCGGCCTGGCCGATGTACTGCGCCTGCTTCGCCCAGGAGACGCCGAGCACGCGGTCAGGCGGATTCGTCTGATACCCGTACTCCGTCAACCACAACTGCTTGCTCGCTCCGAAGAGCTGCGTGACGAGCCGGCGGATCTGTGGCAGGCGCGCCATGGTCAACGTCTTGCAGAACGAGCACGGGTCGTGGAACGGCGTCTCGACCTTGGAGGACGGATACGGGTTCGCCGCGTAGGCGTCGAGGTGCGCGTGCGCCGCGCGCATGCCCATTGCAAAGGCTGTCGGCGACAGGCCGCTCGCCGTCTTGCGGGGAGACGTGACCCCGCCGGCGACCTTGTTGGCGCGGTTCGCGCGATGCAGCGACGCGTACGCCGGGTTCAGCAAGTTCTTCACGTAGAGCGACGGCGAGACCGGCACGGAGAAGACGTGTGTGTTCGGCTCGTTCCACACGGTCCACATGCGTACCCACGGGTAATGCTTCGCGGCTGCGAAGGCGAAGTCGCCGAAGCCGGTCTTCGGGAGGCCGTTTGGCGCCTTGCCGCCGTTCGCCCACTTGGGCGAGCCCCAGAGTGTGATCAGCGGCGTGATGTGATGCGCACGCAGCCCGTCCATGACCGGGTCGAACGCCGACCAGTTGTACGCCTCGTCGTTCGGATCCGTTCCCGACGCCGGCTTCTGGGGCGCGATCTCGTTCCACACGAGCGTGAAGCGCACCGTCTTTACGCCGAGCGAGTCAAGCGTGTTGAGGCGGGAGTCGAGCGTTCCCGGCCCGAAGCGCAGCCACGCATCGTCCTGGATCCCGAAGCGCGCCGATGAGCTCGCGGCGGCCTGCCCCGCGAACAGGAACGTTGCTGTCGCGGCAAGCGCCGCCGTCATCAGAAGTCGTCTCATGCAGGCCACCGTAGACAAGGACCGTGTTACGACGGTGTAAGACTCGCCCGGTGATCCTCGCAATCGACCAAGGAACGACCGGAACGACGTGCCTCCTCGTCGACGACGAGCTCGAGATTCGCGGCCGAGGCTACGCAGAACTACCGCAGCACTTTCCGAAACCTGGTTGGGTCGAGCACGATCCACGCGAAATCTGGAGAAGCGTGCTCGAGGCTGCACAGCAAGCGCTTGTCGACGCGCCGACGGCAATCGGGATCACGAACCAGCGCGAGACGACGATCGTGTGGGACCGCCGCACCGGCGAGCCTGTGCACAACGCGATCGTCTGGCAGGACCGGCGCACCGCGGATCGCTGCGCGGAGCTGCCGCGTGATCTCATCCGTGCGCGGACGGGGCTGGTACCCGATCCGTACTTCTCGGCGACGAAGCTCGAATGGCTGTTGCGCGACCGCGATCCGGAGCACCTCGCGTTCGGCACCGTCGACAGCTGGCTGATCTGGCAGCTGACCGGTGGTCGCGTGCATGCGACCGACGAGACGAATGCGTCGCGCACGATGCTCTGCTCGCTCGACACGCTCGACTGGGACGACGAGCTGCTCGAGCTCTTCGGCATCCCGCGCGCGTTGCTGCCGCAGATCCGGCCGTCAGGGGCGATCTTCGGCGAGGCCGAGCTACTCGGGCACTCGGTGCCGGTCCGGGGCGTCGCGGGCGACCAGCAAGCCGCGCTCTTCGCGGCCGGCGGCGCGAAGGCGACCTACGGCACGGGGTCGTTCATTCTCGTCGAGACCGGCGAGCCCGCAGGCGACGGCGTGCTGCACACGGCCGCGGCGAGGCTCGAAGGCGAGCCGCCGAAGCGAGCGCTCGAAGGCGCGGTGTTCGTCACGGGCGCCGCGATCCAGTGGCTCCGCGACGGCCTCGGTCTGTTGACTGACGCGGACGAGAGCGAGAAGCTCGCCGCATCGCTCGACGACAACGGCGGCGTCTACTTCGTGCCGGCGCTCGCGGGTCTCGGCTCTCCCCACTGGCGGCCGGATGTGCGCGGCAGCGTCACCGGGCTCACGCGCGGCACGACGCGCGCCCATCTCGCGCGCGCGGCGCTCGAGGCCGCGGCGTACCAGACCGCCGACGTGCTCGACGAGATGCCGGCGCTCACGCAGCTGCGCGCCGACGGCGGGATGACGCGCAACCGCTGGCTTATGCAGTTCCAGGCCGACGTGCTCGGGATTCCGGTCGACACTGCGCGCGAGGCCGAGCAGACCGCGCTTGGCGCCGCGCTGCTCGCGCTCGGCGAGCGCAGGGCGTCGCCTGTGGGCGAGCGGTTCGAGCCGCAGCGGGCCGTCGACCGCGACGGCTGGCGCGATGCATTGCGCCGAGCTCTCACGTAGCTCGCACGGCGTTCGCAGCGAGTTCACAGGCGACGCCGCGACGGTTGGAGACAACCCAACCGAAAGGAGCACGTCATGCAGGTTCCGAAGTCACTTGCAGTTGCGGCGATGGTCATCGGCATCGCCGGCGGGAGCTACGGCATCGCAAGCGCGGCCAACGGCGGCTCGAGCACGACGACGACCACAACCCCGTCGCAAACGGCGCCGCCGTCCGGGGCGCCGAGCTCGGGGCAACCGTTCGGGCGCCAGCGCTCAGACGAGACAGAGCTGACCGGTGACACGCTCGCCAAGGTCACCGCCGCCGCGAAGGCGAAGGTCCCAGGCGGGACGGTCGTCCGGGTCGAGACCGACGCCGATGGTCACTCGACCTACGAGGCGCACATGCTCGACGCGAGCGGCAACCCGATCATCGTGTACGTCTCGAGCTCGTACGAGGTCGTCTCGACCGGGACGCCCTTCTAGAAACAGCGGTGCCAGGCACCCTCCGGGTGCCTGGCACCAACGG
>DASXKX010000006.1:0-1978 GCA_036496545.1 Gaiellaceae bacterium
CGGCATCGTCTCGGTGGCCGCGGCGCTCACGCTCCTGCCCGCGTTGCTGAGCATCGTCGGCGACCGCGTCAACTCGATGCGCGTCCCGTACCTCGGCCGGAACCTCGGTCGTGCCGACACGGCGGAGGGTCGTTTCTGGAAACGGATCGTCGATGCTGTGCTGCGCCGCCCGGCGCTCTCCCTCGCGTTGTCCGTCGGCGCGATGCTGCTCCTCGCGGCGCCGATCTTCGGGCTGCACATCGGCGCGAACGGCGTCAGCACGCTGCCGGCCGGCCTGCCGTCGAAGCAGGGCTACGTCCTGCTCCAGCATGCGTTCCCCGTCCAGAACCCCGAGCCGGTTCGCGTCGTCGCGGTCGGCGGCGACCCCGCCCGTGTACACCGGGATCTCGTGCAGCTCAACCGGCGGCTCGCCGCGGAGGGTAGCTTCGGAGCGGGTGCGATCCAGTCCCGGCGAGCCGTGGCGCTGCTCACGTCGCCGGTGCGAGGAGACCCAGTCGGAGGCGCGGCCGTCAAGGCCGTGCGCGATCTCCGGGCGAACGTCATTCCGTCGATCTTCGCCGACAGTGGTGCGAAGGTCTACGTGGGGGGCGTCACCGCCGAGAACGTCGACTACTTCGACGCCGTGACGAACCCGACTCCGTACGTCCTGCTGTTCGTGCTGGGGCTCAGCTTCATCCTGCTCACGATCGCGTTCCGCTCGATCGTCGTCGCGCTCGTGTCGGTCCTGCTCAACCTGCTCTCGGTAGGCGCCGCGTACGGCCTGCTGACGCTCGTCTTCCTCGACGGTCACGGCGCCGGCCTGTTCGGCTTCCAGCACACGCACGTGATCGACGCCTGGGTTCCGCTCTTCCTCTTCTCGGTGCTGTTCGGCCTCTCGATGGACTACCAGGTGTTCCTGATGAGCCGGATCAAGGAGCGCTACGACGCCTCGGGCTCGACGCACGACGCGGTCGTCGGAGGCGTCGCGACGACGGCGCGGATCATCACCGGTGCGGCGCTGATCATCGTGGTCGTCTTCGCCGGCTTCGCGGCCGGACAGCTCGTGATGTTCCAGCAGATGGGCTTCGGCGTCGCCATCGCGCTCCTGCTCGACGCGACGGTCATCCGCTCGGTCGTCCTGCCGAGCACGCTCGCCCTGCTCGACCGGCGCAGCTGGTACCTGCCGCGCTGGCTCGAGTGGCTTCCGCACGTCGAGGTGGAGCGGTCACCAGACGCGGACGCAGTGACGACCTAGGTAAACGGATGATCAGGCGTTACCTCTGGTGGTGGGTGGGAGTCCTCGTGGTCTTCGTCATTGCGGCCAAGATCACCGGCAACGGGTCGGAGGCATGGTCGATCGCTCAGTACACGAGCCTCTCGGTGTGCGGACTCATCGTGTTGTTCGTGCTCGTCTATGGGTTCCTCGATGTCAGAGCGAAGCGCCGTGATGCCAGGCGCGACGACTGACGAACGGCCCTAGTCGAGCTCGCGCCGCAGCCGCTTCGTCCGGGAGCGGCGCTTCTTCTGCTCGAGACGCCGCTTGCGGGATGCTGCGGTCGGCTTGGTCGGGACGCGCTTGCGCTCGACGCGAAGCGCCTCCCGGAGCGCGGCGACCAGCCGCTCGACCGCGAGCTCGCGGTTGCGCGTCTGGCTCCGCTCGTCCTGCGCCACCGCGCGCAATACCGGCCCGGCGCGCGCGATCACGCGCCGCTTCTGCGCGTCCGTCAGCGCGTTCGAGGCTTCGACGTCGAAGACGGCGACGACGCGCGTCTCGGACTTCTGCGCGTGCTGGCCGCCGGGGCCGCTCGAGCGGGAGACCTGGAGCTCGATCTCCGCAAGCGGTAGGACGACGGAACGTGTGACACGAATAGACTCGCCGTTCATGGCCGCGATTCTGCTCGACGTGGACGGCGTCCTGCACGTCTCCGGCCAACCGCTGCCCGGTGCGGCCGACGCAGTCCGGCGCCTCCGCGAGGCCGGGCACCGGCTCCGCTTCGTC
>DASXKX010000007.1:0-209107 GCA_036496545.1 Gaiellaceae bacterium
GCTCGTCCCATTGAACGACAACGCATCCCCAAACTTGCCGGCCGACGACCACGCCGCATTCACCAACGTCCCGTTATTGCCGTTCCCCGACGCATCCGCCGTCGACGACCCCTGCCCCTCCTCAAACCCATACGCCGCCACGAGGTTCGGCGTGCTCGCGTCGCCGGACCGCGGGTACGCAATGACTGCCGCGACCGCGAGACCGACAAAGAGGTAGCGGGGGAAGGCGGGCCAGCGAGCCCACCGTCCTCGCCGGCTCAGAATTGCGATCACCCGGTACGACCCTCCCCCACCCAAAAGCCGCCGCAGCAGCGGCTACCACGTAAGCATGTGCCCCTCGACACGGTTCGTCAACCGGTGGCATGAAGGACTAGCCGACAGTCCTGATCGGCGCCCGCCGGTCGTCAACCAGCGCCGCCGAACAGCCGATATACCTGTCCGAATGCCCAAAGTCACCGTCGGCCTACCGGTGTACAACGGCGCCCGCTACCTGTCGACCGCCCTCGACTCGCTGGGGGCCCAAACCTTTGCGGATCTTCAGATCGTGATCTCGGACAACTGCTCGACCGACGAGACCGAGGAGATCTGCCGCGCGTTCGCGGCGCGGGACGAGCGGGTGCGGTACATCCGGCGGGCAGAGAACCGGGGCGCTGCGTGGAACTTCAACAGCGTGGTAGCAGAGACCACGAGCCCGTACTTCAAGTGGGCAGCCGCTGACGACGTGCTCGCGCCGAGCTGCGTCGAGCGCTGCGTCGAGGTCCTCGACGAGATCAGCGAGCGGGTGGTGCTCGTCTACCCGGAGACGAAGCTCATCGACGAGGAAGGCACCGTCATCGGCGACTGGCGGGACGGCGTCGACCTCCACCAGCCCGCGGCACACGACCGGCTGCGCTCGCTCGTCGAGAACCTCGTCCTCGGTCACCCGATGTTCGGCGTCGCGCGGCGGCATGCACTCGAACGAACGCACCTGAACGGCAGCTTCCCGTCGTCCGACTACGTCCTGCTTGCGGAGCTCGCCATGCTCGGTGAGATCCGCCGGCTCGACGAGCCGCTGTTCTTCCGGCGCATCCATGCCGACTCCTCGCGCAATGCAAACACAAGCTCTGAGGCGCTCGCGGAGTGGTTCGGTTCGAGCTCAACAGTCCACTACGAGCACGCACGCCTCTTCGCGGAGCACCTGCGCGCAATCGCGTCGAGCCCGATCCCCCGGGGCGAGCGGGTGCTATGCCTCGGCACATTCCTCGATGCCGGGCTGCGCCGGTGGGGGGTGCATATCGTCGAGGAGGTGCTCCGCGTCGAGTACACAGGCGGGCGGCCGCCGTTCAAGCGCCGTCCGCGTGCTGAGGCTTCGGCATGACGGCCCTCGTAGACGAACCGGATCCGATCGCGTCAACTCAAGGCGACGGGCTGGGAACGCGCGTCGTCTCCAGCGCGCGCTGGATCATGCTGCTGCGGCTCGGGTCGATGGCGTCGCTCTGGATCAGCGCGATCGCGCTCGCCCATCTTCTGCGCCCGTCGCAGTACGGCCTCGCCGGAATGGCGATGGTGCTCGTCTCGTTCCTCACGGTCTTCCAGGAGTCGGGCCTGCACGCCGCTCTCGTGCAGAAGCAAGAACGCGTCCAGCAGGCGGTCGACGCGGCAAGCGTCTATGCGCCGCTCATCGGTCTCGCCCTCGGCATCGGCTGCTTTGCCGCCGCGCCGCTCGCCGGTCTCTTCTTCGGCCGCCACGAGGTGACGAGCCTCGTGCGAGGACTGAGCATCGTCTTCGTGCTCCGCGGTATCTCTCAAGTGCCGATCGCACTCGTTCAGAAGGAGCTTCGTTTCCGGCCGTTCGTGATCGTCAGCCTGATCGGCTATGTGTTGCAGACCGCCGTGGCGATCACGCTCGCGACTCTCGGCGCCGGAGCATGGTCGGCAATCGGCGGACTGATCACGCTCGAAGCCTCGTACGCCGCGCTGATGTGGGTGATCTGCCCGATCCGTCCGCACCCCCGAAACGCGCAGCGCGCTGCGCTCAAGGAGCTCTTGTCATACGGACGCAATCTCGTCGGCGTCAACATCAGCCTGCTGATCGTCTCCTACGTGGATGTCGCGACGGTCGGGCGGTTCCTTGGCCCGGCAAAGCTCGGCGCATACACGATCGGCTACCAAACGGGAAAACAGCCGGTCACGCTGGTAACGGGGATATCGAACCAGCTCGTGTTTCCCGCGTACGCGAAGCTCCAGCACGATCTGGTGCGCTTCAAGCGGGCCTATATCCGGTCGCTGCGGTTCATCACGATTGTCTCGGTGCCGCTCGGGCTTGGCCTCGCCTCGGTCGGCGGCATCTTCGTGCGCCTCGTGTACGGCGAGAAATGGCATGCCGCGGCTCCTGTCCTTTCGATCATGGCGCTCATGGGGCTCGTGCTCTCGATCACGGCGACGATGGGCGAGGTGCTGAAGGCGACGAACCGTCCCGGCTTCTTCTTCCGCGTGTCGCTGCTCGAGGCCGTGCTTGTTGTGATCCTCGTGCTCTCGCTCTACCGCTTCGGAATTGCGTACGTGGCCGCAGGCGTCGCCGTCTCAATGACGGTCGTCGGCCTGATCGTCAGTCGAAAAATCGGGCAGATCCTCGACATCCGCCCGCGTGAGTGGGCCGCATCGCTTGTGCCGCCGTTTGCAGCGGGTGCCGTGATGGTCGGCGCGATGGTCGCAACAGAAGTTGCGCTCGACCCGCACTCCCAGTCCGGGCGAGCGGTCGCGCTCGTCGTCCTCGCGATCGAGGGGACGGCCGTCTACGCCGCCGGTCTCTGGCTCATTGCCCGCACCCGGCTGCAGGAGTTCTTCCGCGAGCTCGACTCTCTCGCACCGGTCTCACGCCTACACCGGCGCCTCGTCGCGGGCCGGGTGTAACCGCGACAGACATGCGGAGCCGGACGCAGGTGCGCCCGGCTCCAACGATCGTGATACGCCGCCTTAGGCTTCGTTGCGACCCGCGCGGCGGAGGAAGTACCCGCCGGCTGCGAGCGCGAGGCTGAGCAGCACCGTCACGAGCAGCGAGATGCCCGTGAACGGAAGCGTTCCCGACTTGACCGGAGCGGCCAGGACGGCCTTGTGAGGCTTGGTCTTCGTCGCCTTGACGCCGAGCACCTGGTGATCGTACTGGGCACCAGCCGACGAGTGGCGAACGACCACCTTCTGGCCGGTCGCGGCATGAGCAACCGTCCTCAGGGCATGTGCACCACCCGAGGCTGCATAGCTCAAGCCTCCGAACGACGCGAAGGAGCCGACGACCAACACGACGAAGGCAGCCACAAAGGAAACGCGCGACCACCTCGACGCCGCCCCTTTGCCCTTTCGATTACCCATTTACTCCCCCTCGTTTCTGCCGAAGAAGCATTCCCCGACTAGACATAGCACGAATTGATGAAAAGTACACATCCAGGCAGGTCGACAGTTCTCCAGGACCATCGTCTGGTTCACCGACGGCGTCCCAACAGCTCCGGCGACGCCCCGGCGGCGGCCGGAACGACCGTCGCCGGCCGGTTCGACGCGGCTGAAGGGCCGCTGAAGAGGAGCAAGGAAACGAGGAATCCGCTGGTGAGCAGGCACAGCCCGATCGCGACGACCAGCCACATTGGTCGCCCGGCCGGGGTCTCCTGCGGGACGAGCGGCATGCCGAGCGGCACAACCCGGCGCGCGATCACACGCGCGGCGAACTCGCGCGGCCGCTCGTGTGCGGCGAGCGCGGGGTCGACGAGCACGAGCTCAGGGCTGATCTGTTCCACGACGGCGATACCGCGAACTTCGCCCAGGCGCGCCCGAAGCCTTCCGTCCGACCTGGCTATCCTTCGCGTCCGGACGGGACGGCGATGAGACACTCCCAACGCCTCCAGACGCTGCTCTTACCAGCCATGATCCTTGCGCTGGCGGCCGCCGCGGCCGCGGGAGCCGGCCGGGGCGGAACGATGCTCCTCGCAGTCGGTGCCGTCGCGGCCGTCATCGCACTCGCGGTCGCCGTCGCGCTCCCGCCCGAGCATGTCTTCCTGGGCTGGCTTGCAGTCGCGCCGTTCATCCAAGGGACGGTCGGGAGCACAGGGGCGGGCCACGCGCTCAGGGTGGTCGTCTACTCCGTGCCGCCACTCCTCTTTGCCTTCTGGACGCTCACGAGGCGGCGCGCGGTCGAGCTGACGTTCCTCGACGCGTTGCCTCTTCTCTACCTGGTGCTCGTGATCATCTCCGCGCGCGCAGGCCCGGGACACCCGACGAAGACCCAGGTCTACGCGATCGTGGGCATTGCCGTCGCCGTCTACTACTTCGTCGCCTTTGGCCCGACCGGTCGTGACATCTTCCCGAGGGTCGCTCGCGTCCTGCTGCTGACCGGCTGCGTCTCGGCGATGTGGGTCATGATCAGCCGAGCCGCCGGGCTCAACTCCTCGCAAAACCTCTACGACCCGACCGCATCGGCTGCGCGATCCGCTGGGACGTTCGGGCAGCCGGCGGTGCTCGGGACGTTCCTCGGCGTCGTGCTCGTCCTCGCGCTGGCGATCCTTGCCTGGGACGGGCCGCCGCGGCTCCGCCGACTGAGCCTGATCGCGATCGTGCTGGCCATACCGGCGCTTGCGCTGACGCTCACGCGCGGACCGCTGATCGGCGCCGGGGCGGTCGCGCTCCTCGTCCTCGTGACCCGCGCCCGGACACGCTGGGTGACCATCCTCGGCGTAGTGCTCGCGCTGACGCTCGTGGCGGCCTCATGGGGCGACATCTCGTCGACGCACCTCTACAAGAGCCGCTTCGCGAACAAGTCGAACGTCCAGATCCGCGTCGTGATCGACCACCTGTCCGTGAACCTCGCCGAGCGGAAGCCGGTCCTCGGCTGGGGCTACGGGTCGTTCGACGTCGTCAAGAGCCGGGCCTCCTTCAACCCGCGCCCGTTCACGCGCGACCTGGTGCTGTTCTACACGAGCCACAACACGTTCCTCACGATCCTCGTGGAGACCGGGCTTGTCGGGTTGTGCTTGCTCGTCCTGCCGTGGCTCGTTCTCGCGCGACGAATGCTGGCCAGCGTGCGGAGGGGCGCCTCGCAGCAATGGATGCTCGTCGCGGCACCCTCGATGCTCGCCGTCTGGGTGATCGCCGCCGGCACGTTTGACATGCGTTTCTTCTCGCTCGGCGCGGCGCTGCCGTGGCTCGCGGCAGGGTTGATGCGGCGGATCGACCTCGACCAGCAGACGAGCGAAGCTTGAGCCAAGCGGATCCGGCGCGGCCGCCGCGGCTCTGCATGGTCGTTCACTCGGACTTCCCCGGTGACGTACGGGTTGCGCGTGAAGTCGCGGCGGCCTCAGACGCGGGCTTCGACGTCACTGTGATCGCGCTCCGGCGCGACTGCCAGCCTGCGCACGAGCAGGTGGCGGGCGCCGACGTCCATCGGCTCCCCGTTTCGCACAAACGAGGCGCGTCACCGCTGCAACTCGTCGTCGAATATCTCGCGTTCACGATCCTCGCCACGCTGCAGGTGACGAAGCTCACGCTGCGCCGTCGCTTCGACGTCGTGCAGGTGCACAACCCGCCGGACTTCCTGATCGTCGCGGCGCTCACTCCGAGGCTGCGCGGCGCGCGAGTCGTCTTCGACGTCCACGACCTTTCGAGCGACATGTTCGCGATGCGCTTCCCCTCCAGGGCCGGCGGCATCGCGACCTCGATCCTGCATGCGGTCGAGCGTGTCGCAACTCGGAGCGCCGATCTCGTGGTAACGGTGCACGAGCCGTATCGCGCCGAGCTCGTACGGCGGGGCGTACCGGAGCGGAAGACGCTTGTCGTGCTGAACAGCCTCGTCGAGTCTTTGCTCCCGACACCCGTGCCGCCACCCCGACAAGCGCCGTTCCGGGTCGTCTATCACGGAACCGTCACGCCGCACTACGGCATCTCGCTTCTCGTCGATGCGCTGCCGGCACTCGCGGCCCGCATCGCTGATGTGCGCCTCGAGATCTACGGCGAGGGCGACGCCGTGCCGGCGCTGCGGGCGGTAGCCGAGGCGCACGGGATCTCGCCGCTGCTGCAGCTGACGGGCGAGCGGCTGCCGCACGCCGAGGTGCTGCGACGGGTGGCGGGCGCCTCCGTCGGGGTAATCCCGAACCTGCCGACGCCGCTCAACCGCTTTGCCCTCTCGACGAAGCTCTTCGAGTACGTCTTGCTCGGCATCCCCGTCGTGTGCGCCGACCTGCCAACCCTGCGGGCGCATTTTGGCGAGCACGAGGTCGCTTTCTTCCGAGCCGGTGACGCCGAGTCGCTCGCCGCGGAGCTCCTGGACGTCGCCGAGGACTACGAGGCGGCGCTCGCACGGGCACGTTCAGCCAGGCACCGCTACGACAACTCGTATCGTTGGGACCTCCAGGCGGCGACGTACGTGTCAGCCCTGAGGGTTTTGCGAGCTAGCGGAGGTCGTACAGGAAGAGCGTCACGCCGGGCGCGATGAAGACGCGCCGGACCCGACCGAACGCAGCGAGCTCGCGCGGTAGTCCGCGGCGAAGATACGTGAGCTCGCCGGCAGTTCGGACGTGCGAGTAGAGGAGCCACACGCGACGGCGACCCTCGAGCTTCTTGATGTCAGACACGTACGTGTTGCGTCCGCCGAGCGGGGCGAGACCGGCGATGAGATTTGGCCGGCGTGACCGGAGCGGCACGCTGTCCTCCGAATTGTGGACGTCCGAACGACCGAACGGCCACCGTGGCGTGTCGAAGCACCCGCACTCCAGGTAGTACCGCAGCGCGAACTGCGTCGGGTAGCTGACGTAGAACGTGTCGGTCGGTCTCCAGTCGCTCCGGATGATCGAGAGCGCAGACTTGATCTCCTCGTGCTTCTCCGGATGAACGACCCGCCGAACGGCGCGCCACCCTGGCAGCGCCAGAATGCCGACGGCAAGCGCCGCGGCGAGTGCGGTGCGGGCAGTTGGACGCCGCACGGCAGCCGCGACGTTCGTCACGCCCTCGGCAAGCAGGAGGACAGCGATCGGAACGAGGAACAGCACCGTCCGGTCCGCGATCGGATACTTGTGGAGCGACGACGCAATGAGCATGAGCACGCCCGTACCCACGAAGAAGCCTGCGTACGCGAACCGCCGTCTTGCGATCCCGATCAGCCCGACGAGCGCGACCACGACCGTCGCCCAGTAGAGGAGAGACGGCAGCGGTAGACCGGCGATGTCTTCTGCCAGGGAGCTCGGCGGCTCGCGCAACGAAGGGAGGACGTTGCCGGACGAGGTGCCGACGTATGCGCTTTTGTCGGATTTGAAAGCGGCCAGCACGCCCGCGGTCGTGTGGCGGCTGAGCACGACGACGAGCAGGCTCGCAACGCCCCAAGCGCACGCGACGGCGAGGACAGGCGTAAACCGCTGCGACCGGCGAACGAGCTCGCGGGCCGCGAGCACGACAGCGATCGCAGCCGCGGCGAACACCGCCGCATATGAGAAGAAGACAACGCAGCCGCCTGCGGCAAATCCGATCGCTGTGCGCCACCGTCTGACCGGCCGCTCCCAGAGGCGCACGCCGAGAAAGAGGAGAACGACCGTGGCCGTGACGTCGGTCGAGTACTGCTTTACCTCCGCGGCGTAGTACGTGAGGTCGGCCGCGCAGGCGAACAGCAGCGTCGCGAAGGCGGTACTCCAGGGCCCGAGCACACGGCGCGCCAACAGGGCAAAGAGCGGGAGAGCAGCGAGACCGCACAGGAGCGGGAACAGCCGCAACGCATACTCGGACGCGCCGAAGAGCCCTGTTGCCGCCTTCTCGACGAGGAGGAATCCCGGCGGCGCCGCCTGCTCGAATGCGAGCGGCCTCAGCAGCGCACCGGCTGACCTGCCGAGGATGTTCAGCGTCAGCGCCGATTCGTCGAACCAGAGAGAGCGGTTCGACGCGTACTGGGCAATCCTCAGCATGCAACCGAATACGACCGAGGCGACGACAAGCGTGTTGTAGGCGGGGGCGTTCCAAGCGCGCACCCGGTCATACGTGGTCACATCGCGCGGATGCCGATGGACGTCAGCGATCACTGCACACTTCGTATATGGGGAGGACCCGGCCGCCAATCGTGAGACCGAATGTGATGAACGCGAGCCCTGTGGCCATTGCACGCAGCAACTGAAGCGTACTGCCACCAGCGCCCCGACTACAGTCCGGGTGTGTGCGGAATCGCCGGTCTCGCGACGAACTCGCCCGACGCGGCACGCACCGCGCAGGCGTTCGCCGCGACGCGGGCGCTGCACCATCGCGGTCCCGACGGGATTCGGCTTCTGACGGTCGCCGACGGCGCGGTGGATGTCCTCGGCATCGACGCGGAGCCCAAGCCCGCCGATATCGTGGCAGGTTCCTGCCGGCTCAGCATCATCGACCTCGCGGGCGGCGATCAGCCGATCGCAAACGAGCGCTCGACGGTGTGGGTGACATACAACGGCGAGATCTACAACCACCTGGAGCTCCGTCGCGAGCTCGAGGCGCGCGGGCATCACTTCCGGACGCACGCGGACACCGAGGTGCTCGTCCACGGTTGGGAGGAGTGGGCGATCGACCTCTTCCCGAGGCTCAATGGGATCTTCGCCTTCGCGATCGTCGACCTGACAAGGCGCGAGGTCATGCTCGGGCGCGATCCGCTCGGAGTGAAGCCCCTGTACGTCGGCACGAGCGAGGACACGACATGGTGGTCGTCGGAGCTCGCCGCGGCGAGCGACGCCGGCCTCGCCGACGGCCCGTTGTCGAGCGACGCGATTCGGCTGTTCCTTACCTTTCGTTTCGTCCCATCGCCATCCTCGGTGCGCGAGCGAGCTTGGAAGCTGCCGCCCGGCGCATTTGTCCGCATCCCGCTCGGCGAGGCGGGGCAGTCACCGCAGTTCGAGTCGTACACACCGAGCATCCGCTCGCAACTTGAGCCGCGCAACAAAGACGAGTGGCGCGACGCACTCGGCGCGGAGCTCGAGGCAGCGGTGACACGTCAGCTGATGTCCGACGTCCCCCTTGCATCGTTGCTGTCCGGCGGCGTCGACTCGACGCTGACGACGCACTTTATGCAGGCACACCTCGCAACGGCACCAGAGAGTTTTGCCATCGGCTTCTCCTCGGACGGCGCCGAAAACGAGGCCTTGCAGGCGGCCGTCGCCGCGAATGAGCTGGACGTGCCGCTGCACGCCCGTGTTCTCGAGGACGGCGACTACGCGCGGGAATGGTCGGCCCTCGTGCCACGGTTTGGCGAACCGACGGCGAACACGAGCTCTGCGATGCTGCACGCGATTTGCGCCGACGTCGGCCGCACGCACAAGGTCGCGCTTTGCGGGCAAGGTGCCGACGAATTGCTCGGCGGCTACCCGCGCCATGTCGCCGAGCGCGTGTACCGGCTCGGCCGCCGTGCGCCGGCCCTCGCGGGGCTTGCAGCATCGCGCTTCTTCGGGGAAGACGGCGCGGAGCGCATGCGCCGACTGCTCGCCGCCGGCGACCGCCTGGACCGTTACGTCGAGATCTTCGCTCATGTTCCGCCTTCCGAGGTCGACGCGCTCATTCCCGGCGGGAGCACGCATGAGCTCGCGCGTGGCGTCGTCGCGCGCTGGGCAAGTTCCGAGCCGCCGGAGGATGCTTTGAACGAGCTCCTGCGCGTCGACGCGCGAATGTCGCTCGCCGACGACCTGCTCATGGTCGCCGACCTCTGTTCGATGTACGAGTCGGTGGAGCTGCGCGTCCCCTTCCTCGACCTTGCGTTCGTCGAGCTCGTCGAGCGAATGCCGAGCCGCTACAAGATCGGTGCGCTCGGCGCGCGAAAGCGTCTCTACGGGGAAGCAGCAGCGGCGCGGCTGCCCGCCGCATCTCGCGCGCGACTCGAAGCCTCACTCCGGCCGTGGCGCCGAAAGCGCGGCTTCTCTCCGCCGCGGGGAAACCCGTTCCTGTCCGCGACCGCGGACGATCCGGGGCGGCAGCTCGGCGAGAGTGGGCTCTTCAGAGACGATGCCGTGGCACGCGCGCTCAACCGCGGCGGTCGCCGTCGTGACGTGCTGCTTGCGTTCGCATCGTGGTTCTCGGCGCACGAACCGGCGAGAGCGGCGGCGAGGGCGTCTACTTAGCGTGCAGCGTGGCAACGGCAGCCGCGAAGTCCGACGAGCGCGTCAACCCGGTCTCGGAGACTGACCTCGGCGGAAAGCTCGTTGTCGCGCTGCTCCAGAAGCCGAAAAAGAGCCCCATCTTGTCGAGCACCGTGTGCCGGCTTCCATCGGGATTCGTGCCATTTGCGTTCACCGTGCCGTACGAAGTGGTTCCGTATTGCGCCGTCGGAAGGCGGCGCTTTGAAACCGAATGCTTCCAGGACGACTGCCCCTCGAGCCGGTCATACACGTCGACCGAGCCCGTGTTGTCAGTTGCCCATCTGATGCGGAGGACAATCTCCGCCCACTTCCCGAATGCGACCGGAGCGATCGGACTCCGGCTCGACACGCTGCCGCGATAGAAGCCGGTCGCGTCCCTGGTGAGCAGCCCTGAGTTCATTTGGAGGAAGTAGCTCAGGACACCGTTCGCGCGATACAGGATGATGTCGATCGGCCCCGAGGAGAGCGTCGGGTACCCGAGAGTCGTGAGCGTGACCCAGTCCGGTTGGACCCACGAAGAGTCCAGCTTGAACGCGATCGCGTACCAGTACGTATTGCCGAGGCCGAAGGACGCGCGCCTTGTCGACAGCTCCGCCATCGCCTGGTAGGCCGGCGCACCGGTGTTCCACGGGCCGCGTGAGCCGGGTCCCGCGTGAATGACGTAGACCCGCCCGAAGCGGCCGTCCGTCCCGATCTGGATGTCGTTGTTCATGAACAAGAGGCCGTCCCACACATGCGGCAACTGCCCCTGGTTCGTCGTGGAGGTGGAGTACAGCGTCCTCAGGCGCAGCGCGCGACCGTCGAAGTAGACAGTCCCTGCCGGCGCCGTGGCGGAGGAGGCCGTCACGAGGGCATGTCCCGCGGACGGGCCGGCCGCGGCGGCGACAGCAGCAAAAGCGATGACGAACGCGAGTTGTACGAGTGTCCTTTTCGTCAAACTGCCCCTCTCCTGGCACGGCCGGAACACCGGACCAGGGACTCAA
The DNA here is from genome assembly GCA_036496545.1 of Gaiellaceae bacterium. Classification (GTDB taxonomy): domain Bacteria; phylum Actinomycetota; class Thermoleophilia; order Gaiellales; family Gaiellaceae; genus Palsa-739. The sequence continues at coordinate 11,078 of DASXKX010000007.1, forward strand.
GCACAAAGGCCGGTCAGCGTCGCGACCAAACCGAGTCGTCAAACGCCGTCCCGGTCGAGATCGCCCGGACTCAGCGGGCAATCTCGACCGGGCTAGTGGCGGGTGTTACGGAAGGGACGACTCGGCAGTCGCGAGATCCGCCGCACGGAAGAGCCCGGACGACTGGATCGTCTCTTTCGGGAAGCTCGTCGTCGCGGTGTTCCAGTAGCCGTAGTAGAGGCCGAACTTGTCGAGCGTCGTCGACATCTCGTGCATGTCGGCACTGACCGTTCCGTAGGCACTGGTGCCGTAGGCGTAGGTTGCCACGTTCTCGCGGTCGACCGCTAGCGTCCACGCGCCGCCGGGGTTACGCATGTAGACCCTGACAAAGCCGGTGCTGTCGGTCGCCCACTTGACCGCGTAGACGAACTCGAACCACTTGTCATAGACGACCTGTGCGATCGGCCAGCGGCCGCTGACCGAGCCGTTGCAGGTCGTGCTCGGGCAGTAGACGTAACCGGCGTTCTGCATCAGCTGAAACTGCGGGCCCGAGGAGGTGGGATACACGTGGAGCCCGAGCTGATCGTTCGAGAACGTCTCGTAGCCGAGCGACATCAGCGACGCCCAGTCCGGGTTGTGCCAGGTCGCGGAGGGGATCTTCACCGCGAGCGCGTAATAGTCCGTCTTGCCTAGCTCGGTCGGCTGCCTCTTCGACAACTCCGACATCGCCTGGTAGGGCGGCGCGCCGGTGTTGTACGGAGCTCGCGACCCCGGCTCGGCAGAGACGTTGAACACTTTCGCGAACGTCGACTCCGACGCGAGCGTGAAGTCGTTGTTCGTGAACAGCAGCCCGTCGTAGACCTGCGGTGACTGCGACTGCACGAGGTTGTTTGTCGACGAGTAGCCCGTCGAGCTGATCGACTGGAGCTGTGTCGCACGGCCGTTGAACTCGACCGAACCCGACGAGCTCGTCGTGGTCGTCGTGGCCGTCGTGGTCGTCGTCGGGTTCGTGACTGTCTCGGTATACGAGGATGCAGGCGTTTTGTGACTGCCGTCGCTCGCGAGATCCCACGCATGCCCGAGCTGATGCGCGCCATTCGCGAGGACGCCCGGCTGCAGCGTAAGCGTGTAAGGACCGGGGCCCGTAACCTTGAGGAGCTGCTTCCCGTCCGCCCAGAAGTAGCCGGCGGTGGTTGCAACGCCTGGGTTGAACGTCCAGGTGTACGGGCTTGTGATCGATCCGTTCTGCGTGAGGTTCGTCGTGAACCCGGCGGACGAGGCGGTCGTCGTAGTCGTTCCGGTGGTCGTTGCTCCTGTGGTCGTCGTTCCCGTGGTCGTTGTCCCCGTACTGGTGGTCGTCGTCGTAGTCGTCGGGGAGGTGGTCGTCGTTTGTCCGGAGGCGCCGGGGCCGACGACCCCGGTCGGGTTCGACGTCGCGACGGAGGACCCGTTCTTGTTTGTCGCGGTTACGGTGACGCGAATCGTCGAACCGACATCGCCTGACGAAAGTCCGTACGACGCAGCACCGCTACCAACGCCTGAGCACGAGTTGCCCGAGGTGTCGCAGCGTTGCCACTGGAAGCTGTAGGTGGGAGTGGGGCCTGCCCAACTGCCAACAGAAGCGTTCAGCGTCTGTCCTACTGTCGCCGACCCGGAGACCGACGGAAGACTCGTGTTGCCGGGCGAGGATTGGCCCGGTGGGGTGCTCGTAGAGGCTGACTCCGCACCGCCGGCGATAAGACCGGCAAATGCGAGCAGCACAAGCAACGTTGAGTGAAACATGCGGCGGCTCATGCAGTTCCTATCGACCCCTCCGCGGGACCCCGGCTCACCCTTGCGGGGGATTCAGGCCGATGTAATTCGCCAGTTGACCTGAACGAGCTATCAGCGCAGCGGAACGGGCCTATGATCGGCGTATCGGCGGCCTCAGCGTCATCATTCCGGCGACGAATTCGCCTGAGACGCTCGACGCGGTGATCGCCGCGATCGAGAGTGCCACCGCGCCGCCGGATGAGCTGATCGTGGTGCGAAATGCATCAAAGCCCGGCCCAGCTGCTGCGCGAAACGAAGGAGCAGGTCAAGCAACCGGTGACATCCTCGTCTTCGTGGACGCAGACGTAGAGGTACACGCCGATGCACTCGAGCGCATCGGGGCGGCATTCGCCGGCGACGCGACGCTTGCCGCAGTCTTCGGTGCGTACGACGACGCGCCGAGCGAGCAGGCGCTCGTGTCGAGCTTTCGCAACCTGCTCCATCATCACGTTCATGCGTCGAACGCGGGACCGGCGACAACCTTTTGGGCGGGGATCGGAGCAGTCAAGCGCGACGCGTTCTTTGCGGTCAGCGGTTTCGACGAGCATCGCTACCCGAAACCGTCGATTGAAGACATCGACCTCGGATCACGTCTGCACGCCGCCGGCTACAGGATCCTGCTCGATCCCGCGATTCAGGGCACGCACCTGAAGCGATGGACGCTCACGTCGATGGTGAAGACGGATCTGATGCAGCGCGGCGTGCCCTGGGTCGAGTTGCTGCTCAGCGGCCGCGGAGACGGCGCGGCCTTGAACCTCGGGTGGCGTCATCGCGTGAGCGCGCTCGCAAGCGTCGTGCTCGCGGGCTCAGTCGTCACGCGACGCGCAGGCGCGGCCGGAGTGTCGTTGCTCACGCTCGGCGTGGCGAACCGCTCCTTCTACACATTGCTGGCGCGGCGGCGCGGCCCGCTCGGCGCCGCGACCGGCGTCCTCCTCCATGCATTGCATCACCTGACGGCCGTGGCGGCTGCGCCGCTAGGCCTGCTCGCGTACGTGCGACGACGACGCCGCTGAGGCCCGCGTCTCAGTTCGTGTGGCCGCGCCCGAAGACGACCTTCGGCGTGCGCGCAAGCAGCCGGAGATCGAGGCCGAGCGACCAGCCGCGGACGTAGGCCACGTCGAGGTCGAGCGCCTCGCCGAAGCTCGAGTGGTTCCGCGCCTCGACCTGCCACAAGCCCGTGAGGCCGGCAGGGACCTGAAAGCGCTCGAAGTGGTGCGGTAGGAAGAGCTCGACCTCGTACGCCAGGCAGGGCCGCGGGCCGACGAGCGACATGTCGCCGCGCAAGACGTTGAGCAGCTGCGGCAGCTCGTCGAGGCTCGTCTTTCGCAGCCACCGCCCGAAGCGCGTGACGTCCGCTGACTGATCGACCTTGTAGATCGCCCCGGGGCCGGGCGAGGCCATCCGGTCGAAATGCGCACGCACGTAGTCGCGATGCGCGTCCTCCGGCGTGCCGACGCGCATCGTGCGGAACTTGAGCAGCTCGAACTCGCGCTTGTCCATGCCGAGGCGCGTTTGCCGGAAGAAGACGGGCCCCGGCGAGTCCCGGCGGATCATGAGCGCGATGAACGCCATCACCGGCGCGACTGTCACGAGCAGTACCGACGCAATGCCGAGGTCGAGGCACCGCTTGAGGAACCGCGACGAGCGCGGGAGCCGGGCGGGCGTCAGGCTGACGAGCGGCAGTCCCTCGACCATGTGCACGCTCGCGCGTGGATTCACCGCGTCGAAGAGCCGCGGGACGACGTCGATCTGCACGTCCTCGCTCCCCAGCTCGTGCACGATCTCGAGCAGGTCCTCATGTGTCGCGCGCGAGAAGGCGATGATCACGCGATTGACCGCGTACTCCGAGACGATCTTCCGGAGATCCGACGGGCCGCCGAGAATCGTGAGGTCGCCGATATCCGTACGCGCGTCCTTCGGGTCGAGGTCGACGAATCCGACGAGCTGGAGCCCGTACTCCGGGTGGTGAAGGAGCTTGCGCCCGACGAGCTGGCCGATGTCCCCCGCTCCGACGATGACGGTGTTCTGCACATATGACGGATGCCGGCGCGCAATCGTGCGTGCGCCCGCGCGGCCGGCGACCATGAGGCAGATCGTCGACAGCCAGAAAGTGAGCAGCTTCGCCTGGTCAGGGCTCGTGAGACCGGAGATCCACGAGAACGCGTAGAAGACGACCACGGCGACCGTGACGAGATGGAAGACACTGACCAACTCGTCCGTCGTCGAATGCGACGCGCGCTCCTCGTCCTGGTCATAGAGGCCGTAGAGCTTCGCGGCGACGATCCAAAACGGGAGCGTCAGACCGAAGATGATGATCTCCTCCGCCGGCCCGACCTTGTCGATCACCGGCGTCTTGCCGGCGAACACGAGCTCGGTGATCGCGAACGCGATGACGAGCGCGAGGATGTCGGAGGCGGCGAGCAGGCGCCGGACGACCCAGCCGCGTCGATGGAGCCTGCTCGGCACGGCAGATCGCACGGGCAACGTGCCACTGTCGATGGACAGCTGCTCGTTCGTGCTCATGGTGTTTTCCCCAGCAACGCGCCGTGCGTCACGCGCGTCGACCCACCGATCGGACCCACGGAACCTCTCTCTCCCCCTGCCACCCAGCGTCTTCTGCCGGTCTGTCCGAAAAGTATGCGTATGAATCCGGGACACGGACTACCTCTGAGATCGTCCGTCCCGCCGAGGATCCGCGCTCCCACCGTCCGGCTGGACCTAGCCACCCTTCGGGTTGACGCAGGGAAAGTCATATCGAGGTGCTATACGAGCGGTATCTGTGAGCGTTTACCGCATCCCGACCGGATGAACGAGGTGATCTCGTGAAGGTCGTGCTCTTCTGCGGCGGGCTCGGCCTGCGGATCCGCGAGGTCGATCAGCTGCTGCCGAAGCCGATGATCCCCATCGGCCCCCGACCGATCCTCTGGCACATCATGAAGTACTACTCGTCGTTCGGGTTCGACGAGTTCGTGCTCTGCCTCGGCTACCGCGGCGAGGCGATCAAGGAGTACTTCCTCGGCTACAACGAGGCGCTCTCGAACGACTTCGTGCTCCGGAACGGCGGCCGGGACGTCCAGCTGCTGACCCGCGACGCGCATGACTGGTCGATCACGTTCGTGAACACCGGCCTGAACTCGACGATCGGCGAGCGGCTCGAGGCGGTCCGCGAGCACGTCGACGGAGAGGTCTTTCTCGCCACCTACGGCGACGGGCTGACCGACGCGCCGATGAACGAGATGGTCGCGACGCTCGAAGCAGGCGACAAGAGCGCCCTCTTCATGTGCGTTCGGCCCGGACATCAGTTCCACATCGTCTCGTTCGACGACGAGGCGATCACCGGCATCCGCGCAGCCGCCGATGCCGGCCTCTGGCTGAACGGCGGCTTCTTCGTCTTCCGCCCGGACGTGTTCGACTACCTGCGGAAGGGCGAAGACCTGGTCCCCGACGCGCTCAACCGGATGATCGCCGAGGACCGCGTCGTGCCGTACATGTACGACGGGTTCTGGGCGCCGATGGACACGCTGAAGGACAAGCAGATGCTCGACGGGCTGTACGAGGACGGTGAGCCGCCGTGGTACCGCCCGCGCGGCCTCGACGGGGCGAGCGCTTAGTGCTCGGTCTCATTCCGGAGACGTCCGCGCCGCCGCGCGTGCTCGTCGTCGGCTGCCACGCCGACGACATCGAGATCGGCTGCGGCGGGACGATGCTCGAGATCGTCGCGCGACATCCCGACGCGGAGGTGACGTGGCTGGTGCTGAGCGGTAACGATGCGCGCGCGGACGAGGCGTCCGCGAGCGCCGCGTCATTCCTCAACGGACTCGCGAAGGAGCCACGGATCCACGTCGAGGGCTTCCGCGACGGCTTCCTGCCGTACCTCGGGCCCGTCGTGAAGGAGCGATTCGAGGAGCTCAAGGGAACCGTCGAGCCCGATCTGATCCTCACGCACACGCGGGACGACCTGCACCAGGATCACCGGCTCGCGTGCGAGCTGACGTGGAACACGTTCCGCAACCACCTGATCCTCGAGTACGAGATCCCGAAATGGGACGGCGACCTGCAGCCGACGACGGTGTTCGTCCCGCTCGACGAGGCGACGGCGGAGCGCAAGGTCGATCTCCTGCTCGACCATTTCGCATCGCAGCGCGACCGGCACTGGTTCACGCGTGACGTCTTTCTCGGCCTGATGCGGCTACGCGGTCTCGAGTGCAACGCCCCGAGCGGCTTCGCCGAGGGCTTTCACGGCCGCAAGGTCATCGTGCGGCCGTAGGCCGCCTCGAGCGCGTAGCCGGCGACAGTTGCGAGCTGACTCACCGCGAGCGCAGCGCTCAGCTGCAGCGCGCGCGGGCTCTTGCTGCGCAGAGGCTCGGTGACGAGGTCGCGGTAGAAGCGCGTGGTTGCGCGCTTGCGCGCCGGCGCGTCGCGCGAGCGATAGATGTAGGCGCCGCGGCCGTACGCGAAGTGCTGGCGAACGAAGCCGCGGAGACTCAGTTCGTGCGAATGCTCGACGACCGCGCCGTCCGCCGTCACGATCTCGGCGCCGCTTGCGAGCCAACGCTGGCAGAAGTCGCGATCCTCCGCCGCCGCGAGCGGGAAACGCTCGTCGAATCCACCGAGCTCGAGGAAGCGCGCGCGCGGGACGGCGAGGTTGTTCGACGTGACGAAGCGCTCCTTCGACGCGGCGTACATGTACTCGATCATCGTCTCGGTCGCCGTCGAGAAGACGTTGCCGGGCAGGCCGTTCACGACACGGCCGCCGGCCGCGGCGCCGGGATGCTCGTCGAGGGTCCGGGTGAAGCCGGCGAGCCAGCCGGGCGCAACAGTGCAGTCGTCGTCGACGAAGGCGAGCCGCTCGTGCGCCGCTTCGTGCGCGCCGCGGTTGCGGGCGGCGGCGGGACCGGCGTGCTCCTGCCGGATCAGGCGCGCAGTCGGCCGAACGGCCTCCGCGGCCAGGCCGCCGCCGTCGTCGACGACGAGCACCTCGAAGCCGTCGGCAGGCCAGTCGAGCTGCGCGAGCGACTCGAGGCAGCGGCGCAGCTGCTCGAGGCGGCCGTGGGTCGGGACGATCACGCTCCAGCTCATGCCCCCGGATCTTCCCATCCGGTCCACCCGATAGCCCGGCTCCGGCTTTCCTGCGCCTCTGCTTCCATACGACGTGATGCGGCGGACGCTGCGGATCACCGGCACCGTGCTCGTGACCCTCGGGGTGCTCGGCCTCGCGTGGTCGATCGTCGTATGGCGGTGGCAGGACCCGTTCACCGCGCTCTACACGCACTGGCAGCAAGGCAAGCTCGCGCACCAGTACGAGCACCGGCAAGCGGACTGGAAGCCGCCGATCCGCTCGACGACGTCCGCCGTGGCCGGAGAACGGAGCGCGATCGCGACCGATGCGGCCGCGTACCGCAAGGACACCCATGCGGGCCAGGCGATCGGCCGAATCATCATCGGCCGCCTCGGGCTCAACATGGTCCTCGTCGACGGCACGGACGAGTCGTCGCTCGAGAAGGGCCCGGGCCGCGACTCGCGGACGTTCATGCCGGGTCAGAACCGCCTCGTCTACATCGCCGGGCACCGGACGACGTTTCTCGCGCCGTTCGCGCACATCAACGACATCCGCGCGGGCGACTACATCCGGATCGAGGTGCCCTACGGCACGTTCGTCTACCGGGCGTTCCGGCACGAGATCGTCCCGGCGACGGCGATGCAGATGCTCCGCTCACCCGACCACGAGCTGCTCCGCCTTCAGGCCTGCCACCCGCGCTTCTTCGCGACCCACCGCTACATCGTCGACGCGCGGCTCGTCAGCGTGACCCCGCGCGACGGCCGGCCGTACTCGGTCAAAGCGACCTAGACGTTTGGCTGTTTCTCGACCAAGGGGTAGGGTCTTGACGGGGTAAGGAGAGAGGATTCGAGCAGTAAGGGGACGTTCTTCGGAACGATGAGTTGGGGGTGTGGGAAGAAGTGAATGCGCACACGATCGTTGTTCTTTTCGCATGTGGCGCGGCCATGCTCGCCCTGTGGCTGCTCGTGCGGTTCCCGTCGTTCGGCCCGCGCAGCTTGCGGGCGTCGCTGATCGCCTCGGTGATCTGTGTCGTCGCGGAGCAGCCGCTGCTCTCGTTGCTCGAGGCGGTACGCAATTCGTCCGGCGGCGGTATTGCGCTCCTGTTCGTCGGACTGCCGCTCCTGACGATGCTCTTCTGGTCGTCCGGCTGCCTCGTGCGGGCCGCGGCCGCCGGTCGGAACCGCTGATCTAGCCGAGGATACGAGCGGCGACGTCGGGCGGGCAGCCGTCTGCGAGCAGGCGCTCGGCGAACCGCAGATCGACGTCAAGGGCGGCGGCGAGCTTGCGCGCCTGCGCCGGCGAGTAGCCCGTCCGTACAAGCACCTCGAACCGCCAGGCGGTGACGCGCTCCACCTCGGGCTGCTCGTGCTCGACGGTTGCCATACCGAAAGCGTGCGCCTGACCGCAGCGGTGGTCGCTCGGAGAACGGCTGAATCGTCCTCGACCTTCCGGCGGGAAATTAGACGCGATCGGAACGAAGCAGCCCGAGCATGTCTTCGCGCGTTCGCGCGCCGAGCTTCTGCGAAACGGCGCCGAGATGCCGCCGGACGGTTACCTGCGAGATCCCGAGCTGCTCGGCGATCTCGCGGGTCGGCAGATCCTCGCCAAGGAGGGCGAGCACCTCCCACTCCCGGGCGGTGATCTCGACCGTGCGGTCGCCCGAGACCGCCACGAGCCTGCGGCGCCGGTCGCGGTCGCGGAGCTCGTCGATCAGCCGGCCGACGAAGTGCCGCGGGACGGCCACCTCGCCGCGGACCACGGCCCGCACGACGTCCGGCAACCGGGCGGGATCGACACCCTGCGAGAGGTACCCGGAGGCCCCGGCCCGCATCACGGCGAGGAACTCGTCGTCGTCGAGCTCGCGGGCCAGCATGACGACGGCCGTGTGGGGGCTCCCGGCGACGATCTCCCCAATTGCCCCGAGATTCTCGGCCCGGGACTCGAGGTCGAGGAGGCAGACGTCCGGCTGTTCCTTGAGGGCGGCGGCCGCGGCGGACTCCCCATCGGCTGCTTCGCCACACACGAGCTTGGGCCCGAGCGCGAGCCGCAGACCGACCCGGGTCGGCAGCCGACTCGCCGCGATCAGGACGCGAATGTCCTGCTCGCCGGGCCGAATCACCCGGCCGGCTCCCGTGAACTGTCGGGTTCTGCGTCTACGATCCGTCCATGCGCGTTCTCGTAGCCGACGATCACAAGCTGATCGTAGAAGGAATCAAGCGGGCGTTGGACGAGTCCGAGGACTTCGAAGTCGTCGGAGAGGCCTCGTCCGGATCGCAGGTGCTGCCGCTCGTCCGGCGGACGAATCCCGACCTCGTCCTGCTCGACCTGCGGATGCCGGGTGCCGACGGGCTGACCTGCCTGTCGCAGATCCGCAAGCACCATCCGGACGTGAAGGTTGTCGTTCTTTCGGTGTCGACCGACGAGAACCTGATCCAGACCGTCCTCAAGCGCGGCGCGAGCGCATACATCGTGAAGAGCATCAACCCGATTGACCTGCCGTCGGCGCTGCGCCAGGCGGTCGAGGGGACGGTCTACAGCGCGATCGGCCTGCCGGACGACAGCGCGAGCGCGGCGCGCGCCGCCGGCCTGACCGAGCGCGAGACCGCGATCCTCTCGGCGCTCGCACGCGGCCTCTCGAACGAGGCGATCGGCAAGGAGCTCTGGGTCGCCGAGCAGACCGTCAAGTTCCACCTGACGAACATCTATCGCAAGCTCGGCGTCTCCAACCGCACCGAGGCGGCGCGGCTCGCCTACCAGAACGGGCTCGTCGAGAGCCCGATCGAAGACCATTAGGGTCAGACCCCCGAGAGGGGTCTGACCCTGTTGTTCCGCAGTGAAGCCTGGCCTTAGCCCGTGACGGGCGGGGTGAAGACGCCGATCACGCCGATGCGGGTGACGATGCAGCCCTTCTTCGCCACCGGGCGGAAGACGACGATCCCCGGCTTCATCGGCTTGACGCTCCGGGTCACGAGACCCTTGCTGTTCGACGGGGCCGTGACGATGCCGAGCGTCGCGCCGTGGATCCGGACACGGATGCCCTGCACGCCCTTGCCCTTCTGCGTGACGCGGATCCGTAGCATGTTCCTGTGGCCGACCAGAAGCTGCTTCGGCGCCACGCCAACCGCGGTGCAGACCGGCGTCGGGGGTACGAAAGCCCCCTTCACCTGAGCCTGCGCGGTCGCCGTGTTGTTCGCCGTGTTCGTCTCCGGCTCGTTCCCGACGACGGTCGCCGTGTTGCTGATCTGACCGGTCGCGGTCGAGGCAGTCACGATCGTGATCTTGACCGTTGCGCCGCTCGCCATGCTGCCGACCTGGCAATTGAGCAGCGCCGTGATCGAGCACGTGCCCTGCGTCGTGGTCGACGAGATGTAGCGCATGCCGCCCGGGATCGGATCCGCAACGGTGACACCCGTCGCGCCGTCCGGCCCGTTGTTCGTGATCGTCAACGTCCACGTCACGCGGTCACCGAGGGACGACGAGGCAGGAGTGACCGTCTTCACGATCGCCAGGTCGATCTTCGGCGCCGGCGGAGCGGGAGGCGCCGGCGGTGCCGGCGGGGTCGGATTGACCGTCACGTCGGCGGTGTCCGACGCGGTGACATCCGGCCCGACCGGCGGATGACCCGCCGCGGTCGCCGTGTTCGTGAACGGTGACGTCACGCCGTCGAGGGTGCAGGTGTACGAGGTGCTCGTACCCTTGTCCAGATTGCCGATCGTCTTCGCGCACTTCGGCGCGAGCGCATCGGTGACCGTGACGTTCGTGAGCGCGACCGTACCCGTGTTCGTGACCGTGATCGTGAAGGTGGCTGTGCCGCCCGAGTCGACTGCCTGCGACTTCGGGTTCTTCGTGATCGAGATCGCCGGATGGTCGACGGCGAGCTTCTCCTCGGTGCACGCGCTCCTCGCACCGTTGTTGTTCGCATCGCCGCTGTAGACGGCCTGCCAGTAGAACGTGCCGGCGGTGTCGAACTCCAGTGCGTCGGAGTCGGCGACCTTGCCGTCCGTGACCGGCTTCGTTCCTGCATCGCGTGCGTTGCCGCCGCACTCGTTGTTCGAGAACACGCTGTAGGTGACCGTGCCGCCGGCATCGGAGGTCGCCCCGTCGAGCGCCGCCGAGTCGTGCACCGTCGAGCCGGTGAGTACCTCGTCGGCTGAGAGCGTGGTCGAGATCGTCGGGCTGTTCTTCCCGATCGTCAGGACCTCGCTCTGGCACGGGCTCGTGGCGCCGTCGTTGTTCGCATCGCCGCTGTAGATCGCCTGCCAGTAGAACGTGCCGGCCGAGCTGAAGACGAGGCCGTCAGAGTCCGCGGGCGAGCCGTTCGTGACGGCGTTCGTCCCGGCATCGCGTGCGTCGGCCGAGCACTGGCTGTTCGAGTACGCGGTGTAGGTCACCGTGCCGCCGGCGTCAGAGGTCGCGCCGTTCACCTGCCCGGTGTCGTTCACGGTGTCGCCGATCGAGCCGTTCGACTCGGACAGGATCGTTGCGAGCGTCGGGCTGTTCTTGCCGATCGTCAGGATCTCGCTCTTGCAGGGGCTCGTCGCGCCGGCATTGTTCGCGTCGCCGCTGTAGACGGCCTGCCAGTAGAACGTGCCCGCCACGTTGAACACGAGGCCGTTCGAGTCCGTGACCACGCCGTTCGTCACGGACTTGGTGCCAGCGTCGCGCGCGCCGGCGCTGCATGAGTCGTTGGTATAGACCGCGTAGGTGACGGTGCCGCCTGCGTTCGCAGTCGCGCCCGTCAGAGTTGCGCTGTCCTTCACGGTGTCGCCGATCGACCCGGTGTCCTCGGAAAGCGTCGTCGCGAGCGACGGCGTGTTCTTGCCGATCGTCAGGATCTCGCTCTGGCACGGGCTCGTTGCGCCTTTGTTGTTCGAATCGCCGCTGTACACGGCCTGCCAGTAGAACGTTCCCGCCGAGTTGAAGACGAGGCCATTCGAGTCGGCCGGGACACCGTTCGTCACGGCCTTCGTGCCGGCGTCACGCGCACCGGCCGAGCAGGTGTCGTTCGAGTACACCGTGTACGTGACTGTGCCGCCCGCGTTCGCGGTCGCACCGGTCAACGCCGACGAGTCGTGGACGGTGCCGCCCACAGCGCCGCTCGTCGCCGAGAGCGTGGTCGAGATCGTCGGCGCGTTCTTGCCGATCGTCAGGATCTCGCTCTGGCACGGGCTCGTTGCGCCATTGTTGTTCGAATCGCCGCTGTACACGGCCTGCCAATAGAACGTCCCGGCCGAGTTGAAGACCAGGCCGTTGGAGTCGGCAGGCGTGCCGTTCGTGACCGTCTTCGTCCCTGCATCGCGCGCACCGGCCGAGCAAGTGTCGTTCGAGTAGACCGTGTAAGTGACCGTGCCGCCCGCGTTCGCGGTCGCACCGGTCAACGCCGACGAGTCATGGACAGTGGCGCCTACGGCACCCGTCGTCGCCGAGAGCGTCGTCGCGATGGTCGCGCTCTTCTTGCCGACGGTGAGAATCTCGCTCTGGCAAGGGCTGGTCGCACCGTTGTTGTTCCCATCGCCGCTGTAGACCGCCTGCCAGTAGAATGTCCCCGCCGAGTTGAACGCGAGGCCGTCGGAGTCGGCCGGGACACCGTTCGTCACAGCCTTCGTGCCGGCGTCACTAGCACCCGCCGAGCAGGTGTCGTTCGTGTAGACCGTGTAGGTGACCGTGCCGCCGGCGTTCGCCGTCGCACCCGTCAGTGCCGACGAGTCGTGGACGGTGTCACCCGCCGTTGCCGTCGTAGCCGACAGCGTCGTCGCGAGCGTCGGCGAGCTCTTGGCGATCGTGACCGCCTCGTCCGCGCAAGCGCTCGAGGCCGTGTTGTTCGCAGCGTCGCCGTCGTAGGTCGCCTGCCAGTGGTAGGTGCCCGCGTTCGCGGCGGCCGGGCCGCCCGTCGTGGCCGCGTTGCCACCGAAGAGGTTGTCCGTCTCGGTGTACAGCGGGCTGCCCGAGCAGGGCTGGTCGCCGGGGCCGTAGAGCTTGAACGTGACTGTTCCGCTCGGGCTCGAGCCGCCGGAGACCTTCGCTGTGTCGTTGAGCGTCGCGCCGAGCGCGCCGCTCGCCGGAGTCGGCGTGGTTGCGATCGTCGGCGACGACTTCGCGATCGTGACGGCCTCGTCGGCGCACGCGCTCGTCGCGACGTTGTTGTTGCCGTCACCGTTGTAGGTCGCGGTCCAGTGGTAGGTACCGGCGCTCGCAGCCGCAGGCCCGCCCGTCGTTGCGGCGCTGCCGCTCGAGAGGTTCGCCGTCTCGGTGTAGAGCGGCGTGCCGGCACATGACTGGTCGCTCGGGCCGTAGAGGTTGAACGTGACGTTGCCCGTCGGGCCGTTCCCGCCGCTTACCTGCGCGGTGTCGTTCAGCTTCGTCCCGATGTTCCCGTTCGTGGGGTTCGGCGTCGTCGAGATCGACGGCGTGACGCAGTTCGAAAGATTGATGTTGACCGGGCCGACGAGGTCCTCCATCTGCGCGGTCGACGAGCTGCCGGAGCTCCGGCTGACGGCGAACGCCGTGCCGAACCGCTCGCACGCCTTGCCTCCGGAGAGATTGACGGTTGCGGCCGTGAGATCGATGCCCGTCTCACCGAACTCGCTCGTACCGAGCGACGTCGAGCTCGGGCTAGACGGGTTGATCGTGTCGCTGACGCTGCCGCCCGTGTTCACGGCGCCCTCGGCAGCGGAGATCGTCTGCTGCGGACCCCAACAGGGCGCAGAATCCGCACCGACCTGGCACGAGCCGCTCGTGACCCACTTCGAGATCGCGAACGTCGGGGTGCCGCCGCTCGTGAAGTCGTAGACGATCAGCAGGTCACCGGCTGTGCGCTGAACGAGCCCGCCGCTGGCACAAGCAGTCGTGCCCTGGTTGAACTCGAACGCGACGTGCTCGTCGGACGAGGTGCTGTTCTGCGGGATGCGCACCCACGAAAGCATCAAGTACACGTGACCGGAGAGGTTCTCGCCTGCGATGTAGATGCGGGCGAGGTCGTCCTTGTTCTGCGACTTCGAGCCGATGACGGACGGGCAGGCGTCATCTTCCTTCGTGCCGCCGGCGAATCCGGTGTCGGCCGTCGACACCGTCTCGTCGCTGGCGCCGTAGAGCGTCCAGCCACCGCTTGTCTTCGTCATGTGCTGATACGGAGCAGTGCCCGTCCACGTCGTCGGTGCGAACGAGTTCCAGTCCGTGATCGAGTCCGGCGCGAGGTTTGCGTCGTCGTCCTCGAAGCCGGCAGCGGTGCCGACCGAGCCACTGAACAGGCTGAGGAATCCCTTGGGCGGAGTGACATGCGCGAACGAGACGCTCGAGAGGAGCGTCACGTGCTGCTGCGCCGTACTCGTCTGCCGGTTACCGGCTGCCGAGACGCCGCCGACGATGACGAGTGCAGCGAAGGCGACAACAGCCAGGCCGCCAAGCTTCGCGCGCAATGTCCGGTTCCTCGCTTGCTTCAGATTCACGTGTCTCTCCCTGTGTCACGGCACAGGCAAAGCGCCCGAGCCCGCAGTTGGCGTTATCTGCTCTAACTCCGTAGTTGCGAGCCGCTCTCGGGCCGCCCGCCGGAAGGCTGGACCCGTCCACCTGTCCGACATTCCCTCGTTTGAGGGAGCCGCGATCGAGGGATGCCCGCCGATGGCGACTTTGCGATGGGACTCGGCTTCCGTTCGCTCCTGCTTGCTGCGGCATTCGCGTGTGCCGGCGTCTACGGCGGCAGCGCCCTCGCCTGCGGCACCGGCGGCTACTCGTACGCAGGGGTCGCGGCCTCGAGCCACGCCTACGGGATCAGCGCGTCGATCACGCCGCTCTCGGCGTTCAGCGTGGTCTCCGGGCACGTCGCCGGCTGGGTCGGTGTCGGCGGGCCGAAGCAGGGGCCGAAAGGGACGGACGAGTGGCTGCAGGTCGGCTTCAGCGGCTTCCCGACGGCCGGCGGCAGCAGCCTCTACTACGAGCTGACGTTGCCGAACAAGGCGCCCGCCTACCACGAGATCGCGTCTGGGCTTCCGGCCGGGAAGGCGCAGCGGGTCGCGGTGCTCGAGATCGGCGGCCGCGCGGACTGGTGGCAGGTCTGGGTGAACGGGAAGACCGTCTCGGGGCCGATCCACCTCCCTTCGAGCCACGGCCGCTGGGCGCCGATCGCAACCGCCGAGAGCTGGGACGGCGGCACCGGCGGAAGCTGCAACGGCTTCCTCTACCGCTTCGCCGCGGTGTCGATCGCCTCGGCCCCGGGCGGCTCCTGGCAGCCGCTCGTCGGCGGCTACCCGATCACGAGCTCGACGACCCGGCTCGCACGCGGCCACTCGAGCCCGTCGTTCCTCGCAGCCGAGGGCCCGGTCGCCCTCCGCACGCTTTCGACGTTCAGTTCGTGATCCAGATCGGCGAGCCGAGCGGTGCGTACCGCTTGAGCACCTCTGCCGTCGAGTTCGCGACGCGGACACAGCCGTGCGAAACGGCTTGCCCGAGCAGCTGCGGCATGCTCGTGCCGTGGATGCCGACGACGCCGCCGCCGGGCCACTCGGTCATCTTCGAATAGGCGCTCGTCTCGACGGCGAAGACGCCGAGAAACGGATCGTCCGGCACGAAGCGCGCCTGCACGTAGTAATGCCCGAGCGGCGTCTCGCGGCCCGGCGAGCCGACCGCCACGGGCGCGTGCAACGCACGGTGCCCGTGCCAGTAGACGTCGATCGTGCGGGACTGAATATGGACGACGATTCGGCTCACCGTAGGCGCGATTGCCGCGACGGACACGGGGATCCATCCCATCGTTCCGTTCGGGCGCATCGGGACGCTGATCCGATACCACGGTTTGCCGTCTGCACCGCGGCGTGTCGCGACCACGTAGATCTCCTGGAGCCGGAAGTCCGGCCGGAACTGATCCATGATCTTGACCACACGCGCCGTGGGGCTTGGCTGCGCGCGGACCGCGATCTTGTCGACGAGCAACGCGCCGGCCGCCGGAAAGGTCGACTCGGCCTTCGTCGCAGCCGACGGAGCGGCGCTCCCCGGTGTGAAGCACGCCGCAAGCACGAGCGTCGCGGCGGCAATGATTCCTCTACGGGCCATTCAGGCGGATCGTCGGCGCCTGGGCGGCTCACGCCACGGATCAACGGCTAGGCAGCACCCGCCGACCGCTCAGGTAATCCCCCTCACCTGCCGATGAGATCGGCATGGCAAGACTCCTCCCCGTCCCGGTGCAGCTTGGTCCCGGCGGCCTCGCCCCGGCCCTGATGCTCGGCGGGCTCTTTGCGGAGATCGGCGCACGCGCGCACTTCTCGATCGCGCTCGCCGCGGTCGTCGGTGCGATCGGCGGGACGCTCTCGCTCGTCCTGCACGAGCTCGGGCACGCGCGCGCAGCACGCAAGCTGAACGGAATCCGGCCGGTCTCCGTCTCGCTCATCTGGCTTGGCGCGGGGACAAAGCTCGAGGGCGCGTACCAGCGCGGCCGCGACCAGGTTCGCGTCGCCCTCGCGGGACCGCTGATGTCCTTCGCGATCGCGTTCGCGATCGTTCCCCTGCTCTTCATTCCGATGGCTCCCGGCCTGCGCGACCAGTTGCTGACGCTGATCTTCTTGAACGTCGGCCTCGGGATCGTCAGCCTGATCCCGGCGAGCCCGCTCGACGGCTACAAGGTGCTCGTCGGCCTGCTCTGGTCGGCGCTCGGCACGGAGGCCAAGGCCCGGAAGCTCATCCGCCGCACGACGCGCAGCTGGCTCTTCGTCGAGGTTGCGGGGTGCGCGTTCCTGATCGTCGAGCGTCCGCTCCTCGGAATGCTCGCCGCGTTGATGGGCATGGCGCTCGTCGCCCAGCGGATGCTCGTTCGCCGCGTTCGTGCCTGACGCGCGTTACGCAGTGACGGCGTAGAGACCCGTCGGCGCGCGCTCGACGACCGGCCGCCAACGCGGCAGCGTCGCCCGCACGATCACGCCGTTCCCGGCACGCGCCTCGATGTCGACCGCGCCACCGAGCAGTCGCACACGTTCGGAGATACCCGCGAGGCCGAGACGGTCGGCACGCAGCGCGCGGTCCATCGTCGTCTGCCCGTCGAAGCCGCACCCGTCGTCGGCAACCGACACCGTCACGTAGTTCGGCTTCACGTGGAGGCGAACGTCGACGTGGGACGCGTTGCTGTGCTTGCGCACGTTCGCAAGCGCCTCCTGCACGACGCGGAAGATGACGATCTTCTGCGAGTCGGTGAGGTCGGCCGGGCAACCCTGCAGCTGAAACTCGCCGGCGATCCCCGTACGGCTCTTCAGGGCGTAGAGCTCGTTGCGCAGCACATCCTCGAGCGGCCTGTCCACTGCACTCGTCGAACGAACGGAGTGCGCCAGCTGGCGCAGGCTCGCGTCGAGCGACTCGAGTCGTGCGTGGAAGTCGTCGAAGCGGCCGGCAACCAGCGCCCGCTCGTCGCCGCCGAGCAGAGACGAAACTTGCTCGCGCGCGATGCGGAGATCCTCCGCCAGCGCAACGACCTCTTGCAGCGGGCCGTCGTGCAGATCGAAGCCGAGACGGACGAGGCGCCGCTCCATCCCGGAGACGAGCTCCGACTCACGCGCCGCTCTGCTCTCGAACAGCGTGTCACGCTCGAGCACGGGCGAGAGCGCGGCGGCGGCCTCGCGCAGCCAAACGCGAATCCGCGCGGCCTCAACGGCGTTGCCGCGCGCGACGAGCGCCGCGAACCGACGGTCCCACCTCTCGACGCCGACCCCGTGGAACTGCGGCGAGGTCATCGGCTTGCCGGCGATCGTCGCCGCCGCAGCTTCGCGCATGCGCCTGCTGTGGGCGGCATCGCCGGCGCCGGTGAGGCACTCAGGCCGCCCCGATGCGATGTTGATCGTCCAGAGCGACACGGCACTGACCGGGCCGAGCTCGACGAGGAGCGAGACGATGAATTCCGCGCTCGCGCGCGGCAGAAGCTGGGCGGCTTCGGGATTCGCGAGCGCGCGGAGGTACACCGCGAGCTGCGCCGCGCCCGGCGCGAGCTCGAGGATCGGCGCGGCTTCTAGCACAGCGCGCCTGGCGGCGCCGGGGATCCCGGCGCCGTCCAGCGCGACCACCGCGACCGCGTCACCGAGAAACTCGACCGCAGCAAGCCTGCGCGCGACGTCGGTGCCGCCTCCGGCAGCCGCGATCGCGTGCGCGCGGGCCTCACAAGCGTCGATGCGCTCGGCTACTCGACGGGCCGCCGGTATCCAACTGCGGGCAACGGACGGGTCGCCGGCGACGATCGCCGCGACGCCGGTCCGGAGAGCGTCGACGTAGGCAGCGGTATCCACATCCGCTTCCACAACCGTCTCCACAGAAGCCGCAGTCACAGTCGTTTGATTCTGCGAGCCGCGCGGGGATTCAACAATAGGCCTAGTGACCCCTTGTGCGATCACGCCCCTGAACGCTGAACGGTCGAAAAAGCCCATGAAGGAGCACCGCCGTAGGCGTTTCCACATGCCTAGGCAGATCGGGGAAACTGACAATTCGTTCACACAAGTGAACGACTTGTATCCACAGACAGGTGAGCGATCAGGCGTCGAGCGGCGGAAGCTCGAGCACTTCGCCGAGCTTCAATCCACACGCCTCGGCGGTCCCCGCAGGGAGCTCGAGGGCAGCAACTGCGTGCCGTGCGCCTGCAACACGCCACGGAACGAGCGTGTGCGAGATCCCGACGATCTTGTGGTCGCGATCGATGAAGACGACGTCGATCGGGAAGCGCATGAAGAAGGTCATGACCGACGGCGCGGGATTGATGAGCATCCCCTGCCCGGGTCCTAGGCCGGTCCGACCCAAGAGGCCCTTCATCCGAGCGAACGAGCGCTCGGCCACTTCGCAGCGAGTGCAGACGACGCGGCCGCCTGGCGCCGTGACCCGCACGAGCGGCCCGAGCTTCCTGCGCCGGATCGAGACAGTGCCTGCCATAGCTTCGAGATCGTTCCCGAGAGCGACCATGGTCGCAGCGTCGTCGGGAGCCCCTGATCAGGCCACGCCCGAAGGGCCTGTCCATCCTCCCCGTTCCGGGGAAACCGCCCCCGTCAGAGCCCTCCTCTAGATTCCGGTGCGGACCCGTGAACGCAAACGATTTCCAAGGCCCGATCGGCAATGCAACCGAGAAGTACGCGGCGGGCAACCCTGTCACGCGCAAGCTGCTCGAGCGCTTTCTCCGCGAACTCGACCGCCAGACCTCGCGGCTCGCGCCTGCGTCACTCCTCGACGTCGGCTGCGGCGAAGGCATCGTCACCGAGCGCTTCGCGCGGCTGCTTCCGACGACGCAGATCCTCGGCATCGACGCCGACACAGCGACCCTGCAAGGCGAATGGGAAGAACGGCAGCGTGACAACCTGTCATTCCAGACGGGCTCCGCGTACGAGCTTCCGTTCGAGGACAACGCGTTCGAGCTCGCGTGCGCAATCGAGGTGCTCGAGCATCTCGAGCGCCCACGCGACGCGCTCGCCGAGATGGCACGCGTAGCGAGCCGCGCTCTGCTTGTAAGCGTGCCGCGTGAGCCGCAGTGGCGCATCTCGCACTTCCTCGCCGGCCGCGACATCGCGCAGCTCGGCAATACCCCAGGGCACATCAACCACTGGTCGAAGGCAGGATTCGGTCGACTGGTCGCCGATTACGGCGATGTCACGGAGCTGCGCTCGCCGTTCCCGTGGACTCTTGCAGTGGCGGTCGGGCCGTCTGGCTCCGCGGCGCCGGCTGCCCGTTAGCTCCGCCGGAACACCTCGACGCCGTGCGCCGCGAAGACCCGCTTCCATGTACCGCTCGTCGTGACGTGACGGATCGCCGCGAGGAAGCGACTGCGACTTTCGTACGTGGGATCGCTACGGTCCACGACTACCCAGTCTGCGTGGGCTCGCCATGGGAAGATCGTGATGTGTCGCCGCGCGGACAGTCGGCCGGCGAGCTGATTCGAGGCCGATACGGAAGCCGACGAGGGCACCAGCCTTAGAGCAGTCGTCTTCGCGGCGCGGGTCGGATCGTGGCGGAGCGCGCTTCCGATCTCGTGGCTGGAAAGGAAGAGCGGGCTGTACGCCGCCACGAGCATCACGGCGACGAGCACCAGCATCGACGTCCTGTCCGCATCCCGGCGAAGCCGCCGAATCCCGAAAATGCCGGCGGCAAAGAGAAACGGGACGATGCCGGCGGTGTACTGAAACTGAATCGTCGTCTGGTTGGAATCGGAGGAGAGAAGGTTGATCGCCAGATCCGGCACGGCGCAGAGCAGGAGCAGGGGCTCGAGCAGCGCCAACCCAAGGAGGGGCACGATCAGGAGCGCAAGGTAGACGGCCTTGTGCCCGCTCCCCATCGCCTCGAGCAGTCGCAGCGGGTGCGTGACCGCCTCGTGTGCGATTCCACTCGGCGTCCCTCCGACCCCTGCGTAGCGGGCGGCAAACGGCTGGAAAGCGTCCGACGCGAAGTGCGGGATCACGAAGAGGAAGTCGACCGCGGTCACGACGAACCCGACGACGAAGACGGTCAGCCCGACGATCCATCGCCGCTTTCGGACCGCGTACCAGAGGCCGAGCAGGCCAACCGCCGCGCCGATCTCCTCCTTCGTCGACATGGCGAGCAGTGCCACAAGCGAGAACGGGACGAGTCGGTCCTCGTCGAGGTACCAGATCGCGAATAGCAGCAACGGGACGGCGAAGCTGACGGCGTGCACTCCTGACGTCGGCGTAAAGGCGTTGAACTGCGTCGCCGGGAAGAGCAGGTAGGCGATCGCCATGTGTGCGGCGGCCCGGCCGCTCGCAAGGTGCTTCCGCGCGAGCCAGTAGACCGGGACGGCACCCGCGGCAACCGCGAGGGCCTGCGCAACAAGGAGCCCGACCGGGCTCGGCCAGATCCACCAGAGCGGCACGAGGAGGACGAGAAACGGATCGGCATGCGCACCGAGCCGCGAGAGCTCGAGCCCGTTGGGCGTGGTGAACTGTAGGAAGTGACCGTGTGCGGTCGACCAGATCGCCTGCACCATGTCGCCGAGGTCGAGCCGCGCCTCGTTGAAGCCGAGGTAGTACACCGTCGCAGCGACAGCGAAGACGACACCGTAGACCGCGGCCGCCACGTAGACCGCGAGGGATGCCGCCGATGCGTCGCGTGGTACCGCCTTCGCCCGCGTCCACACCGACGACAGGCGCGGTTGGATCACGGCAGCCGAGTTGCCGCTCACCGGGCTCCGCCGACCTTGTGCAGCACCTCGATGCCATCGGACGAGAACACACGCCGCCACTGCGGGTTGCGGTCGAGCTTGCGAATGAAAGCGCGATAGCCGGACGCGTCGGCGTACGTCGGATCCTTCGGATCGATCACCGCCCACGTCGCCTTGCCGACAAGCGGCAGCGTGTAGCTGTAACGCCTGGCGGCGAGGTAGGTGCCGAGCTGATTCGACGCGGTCACCGGAACGCCCGCGGGCACGACTTTGAGCGCGGCCGCCTTCGAGCTGTCGACCGTACTTGGGGAAAGCACCGACGCCACGTCGCCCCGCGCGAGCACAACAGGACTGAAGAGCGAGATCGACGCCGCGCCCGCAAGCACCCAGAGCGACAGCCGGTCTGGATCGCGCCGCATGCGACCGATCCCGACGATGGTCGCCGCGAAGACGAAGGGGATGATCCCCGCCGTCCAGTGGTAGGCGATGCTCGTCTGGTCAATTGCGTTCGATGGCAGGTTGATCGCGAGATCGGGGACCGCGCCGAGAAAAAGCAACGGCTCACGCAGGAACAGGCCCAGGAACGGACCGAGGAGCATGACGACGTAGAGGAGCTTGTGCCCGGTTGCGAGGTCGTGGACGATCGCGGACGGATTCGTCAACGCGGTGTGGACGACCCCAGACGGCGTCGTTCCGATCTGGGCGTAGCGGCCCGCGAATGGGTTGGCTCCGTTCGTCGAATAGTGCGGAATGACGACGAGGAAGTCGAACAGTGAGATGGCGAAGCCACAGACCAAGATCGCAGCCCCGACGAGCCGCTCGCCATGCCGCACGGCGTACCAGATCCCGAGGCAGCCGATCGTCGCGCCGATCTCCTCCTTCGTCGTCACGGCAAGAAGCGCGAGGATCGCGAACGGGACGAGTCGCCTTTCGTCGAGATACCAGATCGCGAACAGCAAAAGCGGGACGGCGAGTGCGACCGAATGGAACCCGCTCGAGATCGTGAAGGCGTTGAACTGCGTCGCCGGGAAGAGGAGATACGCGAAAGCGAAGTGCGCGGCAGCCCTCTCGGTGTGCAGATGCTTGCGGGCGAGCCAGTACACCGGGATTGCGCCGCTCGCGACTGCGACTGCCTGCACGGTCACGAGCATCAGCCCGCTCGGCCAGATGAACCAGAGCGGTGTCAGCAGCGCGAGCATCGGGTCGACGTGGTAGGCGAAGCGCATAACGTTCTGACCGTTGGCGTCGGTCATCTCGAGGAAATGACCGTGTGCGGTCGACCAGACAGCCTGCGTCATCGTTCCCAGGTCGAGATGCGCGCTCTGGAATGCGAGGAAGTGGAATGTGCCCGCTCCGGCAAGGACGAGCGCGTAGACGGCCACGGCGCAGAACACGAGCGGACGTGCGCTCGCGAACACGCGCCGCTTCGCAGCGGCGGCTGTCGCTACGGAGGTCTCGCTCACCGACCCGATTGCGGCCATCAGCGAGCAATCTCCTTCCTGCGAAGCACCTCAACACCGTGCGACGCGTAAACGACCGTCCAATACGGGTTTGCATTGAGCCGGGCGACGCTGCGTCTGTAGCTCGAGGCGACGTCCTGGTACGACGAGTCGTTCCGGTCGATCACCGCCCAGGCGGCGTTGAGGCCGCGCGGGAAGACGTAGATCTCCCGCCGCGAGGAGAGGTAGCCGGCGAGCTGCTCGGATGCAGTCACGGACGCACCCTGCGGGACGAGCGCGAGAGCATGTGACTTGGCCGTGCGCGTCGAGCTCGGCAGCGCAAGTCGGACGTCGTGACCGACGAAGTAGATCGGGCTGTACAGGGCGACCAAGCCGACCGCGATCAAGGCGACGGCTGCAAGCTCCGACGGGTCGCGTTTGATGCGCGCAGCGCCCATGACGCTGGCGGCTACGACGAACGGGACGATTCCGGCAGTCCAGTGATACGGGATCGATGTCTGGTCGCCCTTGGACGAGAGCAGGTTGATCGCAAGATCGGGGAGCGCGCCGAGGAGCAGCAGCGGCTCGAACGCCCACAGCCCGAGAAACGGCAGGAAGAGCACAGCCAGGTACGCGAGCTTGTGCCCCGTGACGACGGCGTGGACGATCGCGCCCGGATCCGTGACCGCCTTGTGGAGGATCCCACCCGGCGTCGAACCGACGGCGGCATAGCGATACGCGAACGGGTCGACGCCGCCCTTTGCGAAATGCGGGATCACGACCGCGAACTCGAACGCCGAGATCGCAAGGCCCACGACGCAGATCGTCGCGCCGACCGCTCGATGCCCTTTGCGAATCGCGTACCAGATGCCGAGGCAGCCGATCGCCGCCGCAATTTCCTCTTTGCACATCACGGCGAGCACTGCAACGATCGCGAACGCAAGCAGCCGCTCCTCGTCGAGGAACCAAATCGCGAGGAGCAACAACGGGATCGCAAGGCTGACGGCGTGGAATCCGACGGCGATCGTGAACGTGTTGAACTGCGTCGCCGGGTAGAGCAGGTATGCAAATGCGAAGAACATCGCCGCCCGTTCGCTTGCAAGATGCTTCCGACCGAGCCAGAACACCGGAAGCGCCCCGGCCGACACCGCGATCGCCTGGACGACGAGCAGCATCAGCGGGCTCGACCAGATCCACCAGAGCGGGACAAACGCGAGCAGGATCGGGTCGACGTGACTGCCGAGCCGGATGCCCGCCGTCTTACCGTCCTGGCTCGTGAAATGCAGGAGGTGCCCGTGCGCGGACGACCAGAGCGCCTGGGCCATGCTCCCGAGATCGGTCAGCCCGGCTTGGTACGCGAACCAATGCGCGCCTGCGGCGAACACGAAAAGGAGCGCGTACGCGGTCGCCGTCGCGTAGACGATGCGGTCGGTCGTGAGCGCGCGAAGCCGAAGCCGCTCGAGCCTTCCCAAGCGGGCCGGCAATGCATCGCCGTTGACGCCGACCAGCTCCATCTCGCCGCTGCGCGTCAGCGCAAGACGTCGCGCACGTGTGCGCGGGTCTTGTCGGTGGCGTTTCGCTTCTCTTCGTTGTGACTTGTCAGCATCTCGCCCATCAGGCCGAGCGAGAAGAACTGGATGCCGACGACGACGAGCAGCACGCCGAGCAACAGCAACGGCCGCCCGCCGATGCTTGCGCCTCCCACCTTGTCTGCCGTGAGCCAGAGCAGGATCACGAAGCCCGCGAAGCCGGTCGAGAGGCCGAGGCCGCCAAAGAGGTGCAGTGGGCGGTAGCGATACCGGCCCATGAACGCGACCGTGAGCAGATCGAAGAAGCCGCGCAGGTAGCGCTCGAAGCCGTAGCGCGAGCGGCCGTTTGTGCGAGGGCGATGATTGACCGGGATCTCGACGGTCCGGTAGCCGAGATGGTGCGCGAGCACCGGCACGAAGCGGTGCATCTCGCCGTAGAGCCGCACGTTCTGGAGAACCTCGGCGCGGTATGCCTTGAGGCCGCAGTTCATGTCATGCAGCCGAACGCCGGTCACGAGCCCGGTCGTGCCGTTGTAGACACGCGAAACGAGCCGCCTCGACAATGGGTCCTGCCGATCACACTTCCAGCCGGAGACGACGTCGTACCCTTCGTCGAGCTTCTCGAGCAGCCGCGGAATCTCCGTCGGATCGTCCTGGAGGTCGGCGTCCATCGTGACGATCACCTCGCCACTCGACGCCTCGATACCCGCAGCGAGTGCCGCTGCCTTGCCGAAGTTCCGGCGCAGCCGCACGACGCGCACGTTCGTGTTCGCAGCATGCAAGCGGACGAGCTCACGGTACGAGCCGTCCGTCGAGCCGTCGTCGACGTACACGACCTCCCACTCGAGCTCGCCCGCGCGCAGCGCGTTCGCGATCTCGTCGTAGAGGGCACCCACCGTGGCCTCCTCGTTGAAGAGGGGGACGATGATCGAGAGGTACGGCCCCTTTGTAGGCCGCACCGGCACCGTGGTTCCGTCCTCGAGATGCAGGCCGGGCAGGGCCGTTCGACGCGTGCCGACCTCGGTGCGTGCCGCCATGCCCTGAGGCTAGGCCGGAGCGAGTATTCCGGCAGCGACCCTAAGACTAGGTCCCTCCAACCGTTCGGACAGTCGCGCCGCCAACCCCTCGAACGGGCCGTTCGACCTAGCCCATCCTGACGTTGCGGCGGGGCGGGTTCCGGGCTTCCATGTGGAACTGTGAGCGCGCGGCAGCAGACCGCGGTGCCGGCGGCCGTCGAGGCGCGCCCCCGTCGACGTGCCCGAATTGCTGAGCTGCTCGAGGAGAACGGCACGCTCGTCCTCGTCGTCTGCGCGTTCGCGATCGTGGTGGCCACGCATATCCCGCAGGGCCTCGCGGCCGACGGCTGGATGGCGCTCCTCTCGGGGCGCGAGATCGTCCAACACGGCCTGCCGTCGCACGACGCGCTGACGGTGTGGGCGCACGGCCGCCGCTGGGTCGACCAGCAGTGGCTCGCCCAGGTCATGCTCTACGGGCTCCAGCGCCTCGGCGGGCTTCGGCTCGTGATGCTCGTCCACGCCGCGTTCGCGGCGGGTGGGCTCGCTGCAGCGGCGGTGCTCACGCGGCGCCTCGGCGCGACCGCCCGCTCGGCGACCTGGATCTGCATTCCCGTGCTCGTCGCCTATTACCCGGAGGCGGTCGTGATGCGGCCGCAGTCGTTCACGTACGTGCTCTTCGTCGCGGTGTTCGCGTTGCTGTTGCTCGACCGCGGACTGGAGTCGTGGCGGGTCTATCTCGTCTTCCCGGCGCTCATCCTCTGGGCGAACCTTCACGGCTCGGTCGTCGTCGGCGCGGCGCTCGTCTCGCTCTACGGCCTGATCGGCCTGGTCGGCACCTTGCGGGAGAAGTCGGCCGGCCGTAAGCGCTTCGCGCTGCTCACTGTACTGCCGTGGGCCTGCATTCTGGCTTCGCCGTACGCAATACAACTGCCTTCGTACTACGAGAAGATCCTCGTCGGCGCGCATTTTGGCCGGTATGTGACCGAGTGGCGTGCGGCGACACCCGGGCTCGCGACCGCACCGCTTTACTTGCTCGTCGTCCTCGGAGCCTGGCTCTTCGGCCGCGTTCGCGGCCAGGCGTCGCTCTTCGAGGCAGCAGCCTTCTTCCTAACGGCCGCGATGGCGTTCCAGGCCGTCCGGAACATGGCGTGGTTCGGGCTCGTTGCGATCGCCGTCCTGCCGCGCCTTCTTGACGGGCTGCGCGGGAAGGTCGACGACCCGAAGCGCCTGAACCGGCTGATCGCGACGGTCGCGCTCGGCGGCACCTTTGTCACGGTCCTGGGCGTCGCCGCCGAGAACCGCGCGTGGTTCCTCCCGTCATATCCGCCCGCGGCGGCCGACGCGGCGGCAACCGCTGCAGGCGCACACGGTCGCGTCTTCGCAAACGAGGCGTTCGCCGACTGGCTCGTGTGGGCGCACCCGAGCCTCGCGGGACGGATCGCCTTCGACTCGCGGTTCGAGCTCCTGACCAACCGCCAGCTGCAGTCGATCGTCGAGTTCCGGGCCCGTGTCGGAAACTGGCAGAAGATCGCGGCCGGCTACGACGTGCTCGTGCTCGATGCGGCCGGCGACGAGAAGAAGGTCGTGCGATCGCTCGTCCGGTCGGGCGACGCGAAGCAGGTAGCGACGCACGGCGGCATTGCCGTGCTCAAGCGCTAGGACTTCGCCGGAATCCTGCGTGGTGCCGTCAGCCGCGGCCGGCGCATCGAGGCAGGGTCCGGCACGACCACGACGCGGACGGTGAGGGCGACCGCGACGCCGAGAGCGAGCGCAACCTTCCAGAGGGTCCCGTCAGGCACCGTCTGCGGCGTCGCCCAGAGCACAAACGGAAGGAACCAGAGCGGCGAGAGCCGCGGCCGGTAAAGCGCCAGCGGCACGAGCAGCAGCAGGAGATAATGGAGCCAGAGCACTGGGGTCGCGGCGATCGCGCCCATTATCGCCACCGCGAACGCGCGCCGGTCGCCGTCCGCGCCGCGGCTCGCTACGACGACCGCCGCGACGACGAGCAGCGCAAGGCCAACCGAGAGGGCGACGCTCGTTGTGCCGAAAAGGGCGGCCGGCGAGTAGCTCCGGAGCGCTTCCTTCTTGCTCAGCAGCTGGATCAGATGCGGATACGACGAGAAACCGGCAAACGCGATCACCGCCCAGCCGCCGATCACGAGGACAACCGCGGACACAATGAAGATCGCCGCCGCCCGCAGTCGAGAGCGAACGACGAGCCAGACGGCGAGCGGCCAGACGAACACCTTGGACACAGCGGTTAGCGCCGAAACGACGCCGGCCACTCTCGGGCGGTCGCGGTAGTGCCACGTCGCCGCAGCCCCGAGGAGCAGCAACGGCGTGATCGAGCCGAGCGCGACGGCATTTACGGTCGGCGCGAACAGCAGCGCGAGCCCGTAACACCGCCAGTCCGCGACGCGGAGCAGTCGCAGTGCAAGGAGAACGGCGGCGAATCCGACGACAAGCATCAGCGCGCGGGCGACCGGGTTCGGAAGGAGAGCAAACGACGCGAAGAGGATCCCGGTGAACGGCGGGTAGACGAACCCCTCGTGACCGTTCGCCGTGAGCGCCGAGGCGCCGTACGGCGAATGGCCGTGGATCACGGCGTGGGCCGCGGTCCGGAAGACGGCGAAGTCGACGAGCGTGTTCGGCCGTGAGAGCTCTGAGATGACGAGGCCGCCAACAGTCAACGCGGGTAGCCCGCCGAAGAGCGCGAGCTCCCACGGCTGGCCGAGGCGACGGAGCCGGTCACCGAGCGAATCGAGCGTCCGCCTCACGCTTTGGATTCAAGCGGGAGCCCCGTTGCCGCGCGAGTACCGAAGGGTTGGGCAACGTCCAGACCTTGGTGCGGTGTCTTTGCGGGCTGGGTGGGCTTAGCTCCGAGTGGTCATCCAGTGAGCCGATCTGTGCTTGCTGATCGAAATCCGAGTAGGGGTCAAAAGGAGTCGGCGTACATGGACTTGCTGGGGCGTGTGGGTGCAAAGGTGGTGATGGCCCTCGAGGTGCCGCGCGACGAGGAAGGTCAGGTGCTGGCGGAGTACGCGATCATCGTCGGGACCGTCGCGGTGGTGTGTATCGCGATCCTCACAGCCATTGGCCTGAACGTGTCGTCTCTCTACAGCAAGATCTCCGCGGACTTTCCCACGCCGTGACGCATTCGCACGACCTATTGCGGCCGGGTCTGCGTGAAAGACTTCCGCTCGTACGAAGGAGTGGTGGAAGCCAGCCTTCCAGCGGAAGAGGCCTCCGGAGGAGGGGGCTAGGACCAGAGCTGTGCCACCCCGCAGGGGACGGCACAGCTCATCGGAAAAGCAGGGCGTGTGCCCTGCCGGACAGGGCGGCGACCGGTGGTGGCGGCGCCCAGAAGGAGGAGAATACGGTGGATATGCTCCGTGTGCTCCCGATGCGTGTGTACCTCGCGTACACGAGCGTCCGGGACCGCGAGGAGGGTCAGGCCCTCGTTGAGTACGCGCTCTTGCTCGCACTCATCGCGATCGTCTCGATTGGCATCCTGACGACCCTCGGCGGCAGCGTCTCGAAGGTCTTCAGCAAGATCAACGCGGACCTTCCGTAAGACGAAAGAAGAACGTAGGTCATGACAGAGAGGGCCCCCACGCCAACAGCCGCGGCGAACAGCCTGCCGGTGCGGGGGCCCTCTCGTCGTCTTCTCCGACGCCTCCGCCAGAGCGAGCGCGGGACGGCGGTCGTCGAGTTTGCGCTCGTCGCGCCGCTCCTCTTTCTCCTGGTGCTCGGCGTCCTGGACTTTGCCCGACTCTTGGCGTACTACAACACCTTGACCCAGATCGCCTCACAGGGAGCACGCGCGGCGGCTGTGGATCGCAATCCCGACGGGACCGCGATCTCATCGCCCAGCTCGCTGCAGCTGCAGCTCAAGGACAACTACACAGGTGCACCGGAGGTCAAGGACTCGTCGACGTACCGCGTCTGCATCACAAAGCTCCCGGCCTCGGTCGGTGACGTCGTAACCGTGCAGGCGAGCTTCACCTTCAACTTCATTCCGTTCATCGGTCGCGACATTGGAGCGCTTACGAAGCCGCTCCGCGCGGTGTCGACCGAACGGGCGGAGGTGTTCCCGGTGGACTACGGCCAGGTCGACCAGGCAGGGAACGGATGCTGACCCGCCTTCGGTCGAACTCGTCGCGCGAGCACGGCGCGGTGATGATTGTCGTCGCCGTTGCGCTACCCGTGATCGCGATCATGGTCTCGCTCGCGATCAACGTTGCGCACTGGTACGACTACAGCCGGAACCTGCAGCTGCGTGCCGACGCTTCGGCGCTCGCGGCCGGCGACTCATACGGCGCGATCTGCGCGAACCCGGGCAACGCAAACGCTGTCGCGTCGATCGGGAAGACGGCGCAGCTGTACGCCGGCCCGATGAGCGCGGCGAGCGACGTCTTCTACCCGTACGCCACGACGCCAACCGATCTGGCGACGCTCGGGCAGTCGATCAATGGGGCCGCAGGCTCGAACGGCTACTGGAACATCCCGAACCTCAAGGCCGGCACCGCCGGCCACTACCACATCATCCTGAACTCTGACCGCTACTGGCACCCGGGCGACACGAGCCAGAGCCTGAGCTTCAACATGGGCTCGGTCTGCAGCGCGACCGACGGCACCGAGACCGGCCCGATGGTCGACGTTCGCGTTACGCAGGACAGCCTGCCGCTGTTCCTGCCGTTTCTCAACCTCGCGTCGACGCTCAACGCGCACGCGCGCGTCGCGGCGCAGGGCGTCGGCATTGCGAACAACCTGAAGCCGCTCGGCGTCCGCGATCCGGGCGCAACCCCCTGTGTGACGGTCACCTTCACGCCGACGAACGGCAACCCCGCCCACACGTTCGAGCTCACGCTCGACACGAACCTCAGCGGCGTGAACCAGGTCTGGGACAACGGCGTCGGCAACAACCTCACGATGCCGCCGAGTGGCAACGTGGTTGTGAGCGTGACCGAGCACTCGCAGGGCGCCGACCACACATGCAACACGTCGTCGAACCCGATCGCGTACGACAAGATCCTCTTGCTGAACACATATCAGGGCGCGACCGCTCCCGATCCCGGCGGCTTCATCGACCCGAACCAGGACGGCACGGCGACCGGCGGCGGCTGGACGAAGGTGCCTGCAGCGGCGCCGACGTTCTCGAGCGTCGAGGACGACGCCGTCCGTCAGCCGAACCCACCGGTCACGAACACCGACCAAATGACGAACACCTCGAACGATGATCCGGCGACGCCTCCCGGGCAGGCATTTGGCTTCCCGAATACCCTGACTTACAAGGCAGGCGACACGTACACGCTTTGGGTCTACGGCAACACAAGTGGTTCGCAGAAGCGCGGCGTCGACTATTACGTCTCGACGAACGACGGTGCAACGTTCCCGGCGGCAGCGACCGGCACGATCATTCCCACGAACTCCGGGAACAACTGGTACCAGCAGCCGATCACGATCACGAGCCAGGCGCAGCTCGATGGTCTCCAAGTCCGCCTCACGAACGAGCGCGTCGGCGGCGGCGGCACGTCAACCGGCACGGCGACGGTTGACGAGATTTACGTCCAGCGCTCGCCGGCAGCCGGCGGCGGTCCGAAGCTCGTCGGCGACGCGAACGGCGGCGGCGTCACGCTCCTGACCAACAACGGCTGCGCACCCGACCAGTACCTCTCGACGAGTACGGGCTGCGGCGTGCAGGTGTGCGCGATCGTCCAGTTCGACAACGGCGCGACGAACACCGGCGTGACGGTGAACGGCGCCAACCTGAACCCGAGCGCGAACCCGAACTGCTCGACCGCCGTTGCGGGTGCAACAGCCTGGATCTCGAACGTCATCGGCATAGCACAGCTCTCCGGTATCCATCAGATGAACCTCGCGTGGAGGGAAACGGTTGCAGGAGGCGTCCCCGGCCAGAGCTGCAACGGCGCGGGCGTTTGCACCGGCACCTTCGGCGTCGAGCAGCAGGCGTTTGGGGCGTGCAACGGCGACTCCGGCACAGTTACCTGTCCCGCCGACAACTCCGGCCCCATCGTCCGCGCGGAGATCGGTGAAGGGCTCGCGTCGACGATCGGCTCCTTCCAGGCGGGCTCCACCCATCAGCTGGTGGTGCGCGTCGACCTCGCCGGCCTCTCCGACGCCCTCCCGGCCGACCGTTGCCCGAACCAATGCACGTTGCTCCGTTTCGACACCGGCAACACCGACGGCTCGGTCGACTGCGGAACCGGCAACTCGACGGCCAACGTCCGCAACGCGATGCTTAAGGGCTGCCCAAAGTTCGGCGATCCGCGCTGCTCGAATGCGGTGTTCTGCGCCCCGTTCACCAAGAGCCTCGACGGCTCGTGCAACAACCTCACGCGCACCACCGGGTTCGCAGTTGACTGCGTCGATACCAACAACAACGGATCGACGATCCCGGAGTGCGTCGGCGCGCTCATCCAGACCGGCGGGCATCAGACCGGCAACGGCGACCCGTGCGACTTCAACGGGAGCACCGGTTGCGCGGTCAACCACTGGGCGCTCGGAGACCCGATCGCCGGCGGCGACCCGCGGATCATCACGACCTTCATCATGTATCCGGGGGATCTCTCCGGAGCGACGGGCAACACGCCAGTCGCAATTCGAATCTTTGCGTCGTTCTATGTGACCGGCTGGAAGAACCAGGGCAACGGACATACCATCAATTGCCCGAACAACGGCCCAGAGGCGAACGAGCCCGCACCCGTCGGCGCGACCAACGCTTCGATCTGGGGTCACTGGATCACGTACACGGAGCCGGACGCCGGCGGCGACGGCAAACCCTGCAACTTCCAGGCCTTCGGCGACTGCGCCGTCGTGCTAACCCGATAGCGCATCAAGAAGCGAGGAGGAACACGAAGTGGAAAGCATCCTGTCGAGCAAGCTGTTCACGACGCGGCGGGGAACGATCATCTTGGGCGTCGGCGCGGCGGTGCTCGCGGCGATCGCTCTCATCGTTTACCTCAACCACTATCGGAACAGCGTCAACGGCGCGGCGCAGCCCGTGCAGGTGCTCGTCGCGAAGAGCCTGATTCAGAAGGGGACGCCGGGCGATGTCATCGGCTCGACCGGCCTCTTCCAGGTGACGAGCATCCCGAAGAACCAGCTGAAGACCGGCGCGTTCGTCGACCCGAAGACGCTGACCGGCAAGTTCGCAACGGCTAACGTCTACCCCGGCGAGCAGCTGACGTCGGGAGACTTCTCGACCACCATCGGAAACTCACTCACGCAGCAGCTCGCACGCGATCAGCGAGCGGTCGTCGTGTCCCTTGACTCGGCGTCCGAGCTCGGCGGACAGCTCGCAGCCGGCGACCACGTCGACGTCTGGGTGGCGCTCAATGCGCAGGGAGCGGGCGGCATCACCCGCCCGGTGACGCGCCTCGTGCTCCAGAACATGCTCGTCTTGAACGTACCGTCAGGAAGCGGCGGCAACGTGACGCTCAAGGCCAACTCGAAGCAGGCCGGCACGCTGATCTACGCCTCCCAAAACGCAACAATCTGGCTCGTCCTCCGCCCGGCGGTGGGGACGACGACGACCAAGGCGCCGGTCATCTCGAGCAGCGAGCTGCTCGGGGGAGCGCCGATCCAGGTGGGGAGGTAGGCGATGACAGAAAATATTCGCGCACTCGTAGCTATCGCCGACGAGATCGACTCGGCGCTCGTCGAGTCGGCCATCTCCGACCCGAGCCTGACGATCGTCGGCGTCTCGAAGACGCTCAACGAGGACTGGCAGGCGTTCCTGCGAGAGCAGAGCGACGTCGTCATCGTCGCCTGCAGCGAGTACGACGAGAAGGCGATGCACGTCGTCGACCGGGCCGTGAAGCAGCGACCTGACCGGCCGGTCGTCGTGCTGGCGCAAACGTCACCGAACGGTGTGCTCCGCCAGGCGTTCGAGGCCGGAGCCGACGATGTGATCGCACTGCCGCAGACTCCGGAAGGCGTGCGCTTCACGGTCGAGAAGGTAATCGCGCGCCGGAAGGGCCTCGGCGCAGTGAGCGGCCGCGTGACGGCACCGTTGATCGCCGTCCTCGGCCCGAAGGGCGGGACGGGCAAGACGCTCGTCGCGACGAACCTGTCGGTCGCGCTTGCGCGACGCGACATGAACGTCGTGCTCGTCGACCTCGACCTCCAGTTCGGCGACATCGGACTCGCACTCGGTCTGTCGCCTGAGCGGACGATGTACGACCTGATGAAGGCCGGTCCTCCGTTCGACCACGACAAGCTCGAACGGCACTTGATCAAGCACGCCTCGGGCGTCAAGGTGCTCGTCGGGCCGACGCGGCCCGACCAGGCGAGCGCGGTGTCGATCGATTACCTCCGCGACGTCTACGCGGCTCTGCGGACGATGAGCGACGTCGTCGTCGTCGACACGCCTCCCGGCTTCACGCCCGAGGTGATCGCGACGATCGACGTCTCGACAGCGGCATGTGTCGTCGGGATGCTCGACTCACTGTCGCTCAAGAACACGAAGCTCGGCATCGAGACTCTCGATCTCATGGGATACCCGAGCGAGAATGTCACACTCGTCTTGAACCGCGCCGACTCGCGCGTGGGGATCACGCACGAAGACGTATCGGCGATCATCGGTCGCAACCCCGATGTGTTCGTCCCGAGCGACCGCGAGATCCCGCGGTCGGTCAACGAGGGCACGCCGATCGTGGCCTCAAAGGAGCGGTCAGAAGCGGCGAAGGCGTTTCACGCGCTCGCCGACCGCTACTCGAAGGCCCCGGTGAAGGGCCCGACGCCGCTGACGGCCGAAGAGCCGAAGCGGACACTCCTGGGGAGGCGTCGGTAATGGAGCTGCACGAGCGCCTCAACTCGCCCCGGAGCGAGATGGCAGCGGGCGAGCGTGACCCGTTCGCCGAGCTTAAGAGCCGGATCCATTTCACCGTCATCGGCGACCTGGGCCCGCAGCTCTACAACGTCAACATGGACCCGGAGGACCTGCGCGAGCGGGTGCTCGCCGACGTCCGTGACCAGCTGGCCCAGGAGACGGGGATCTCGCGCGACGACCGGCAGCGGATCGCGCTCGAGATCGCCGACGACATCCTCGGCCACGGCCCGCTCGAGCGGCTGCTCGCCGACGACTCCGTGACGGAGATCATGGTCAACGGCCCGCACGACATCTGGATCGAGCGTCAGGGCCGGCTTTATGAAACGCCGGTGCAGTTCAGCGACGAGTGGCACCTCCGCCGGATCATCAACAAGATGGTCGCCCAGGTCGGCCGCCGCATCGACGAGTCGACGCCGATGGTGGACGCGCGCTTGCCCGACGGCAGCCGCGTGAACGCTGTGATCCCACCGCTCTCGCTCACCGGCCCGCTCGTGACGATCCGGAAGTTCAGCCGGCGGCGGCTGACGCTCGACGACATGATCAAGATGGGGACGCTCAACCAGGAAAGCGTTGAGTTCCTGCAACGGTGCATCCGCGCGCAGCTGAACATGCTGATCTCGGGCGGTACGGGTTCAGGTAAGACGACCCTGCTCAATGCCCTCTCGACCGGCATCCCGGACGACGAGCGGATCGTGACGATCGAGGACGCGGCCGAGCTGCGCCTCAACCAACGGCATGTGCTTCGGCTCGAGTCGCGCCCGAAGGACCTTGCGGGTGAGAACGAGATCCCGATCCGGATGCTCGTGCGGAACTCCCTGCGCATGCGGCCCGACCGGATCATCGTCGGCGAGGTTCGCGGCCCGGAGGCACTCGACATGCTCCAGGCCATGAACACGGGCCACGACGGCTCGCTCTCGACGATCCACGCGAACACAGCCCGCGATGCGCTCTCGCGCATCGAGACGATGGTGCTGATGGCGGGATACGACCTGCCGGTACGGGCGATCCGCGAGCAGGTTTCGTCGGCGCTCGACGCGATCGTCCACCTCGAGCGTCTCGAAGACGGCTCCCGCCGCGTCACCGCGATTACCGAGGTGCAGCGGATGGAGTCCGACGTCGTGACGATGCAGGACCTCTTCAAGTTCCAGGTAGACGAGGTCACCGCGGACGGCACGATCCTCGGTGGCCTGCGGCCCACAGGGCTGCGGCCGGCATTCATCTCGAAGTTCGAGAAGCGCGGGATCAACCTCCCGCTCGGACTGTTCCAGCTCCGCGACCAGATGCTCAATCCCGCGGTAGGAGCGGTAGGTCAGTGAGACGGACGCTCGTCTTCGCTGTCCTGTCGCTCATCGTCGCCACGTCGCTCGCGGGCGGCGCGGCGGCCTCCGGCAACGTCTCGCTGACTGAGGCGAAGGGCTCGGCGTTCCCGAACCGCTCATTCGTCCTTGCGCTGCCGACAAGCCGCGCGCTTACCGCGGGCGATCTCAACGTGACGGAGAACGGCAACTCGGTCGCTGACGTCTCACTGATCTCGGCCGCGGAGGCAAACAAGCGCGCCTTCGGGGTGGTGCTCGTAATCGACGCGAGCGAGAGCATGGCGGGCAAGCCGATCGCAGGCGCAATCGCGGCGGCCCGGGCGTTCGCAAACAAGCGCAACCCGCACCAGCAGCTCGCGCTCGTGACGTTTAACGGCACGACGAACGTCGCCCTACCCTTCACGACTGACAACACGACGATCCGAGCGGCACTCGCGCAGGTGCCGTCGGTCGCCTATGGAACGCACATCTACGACGCTGTGTCGACAGCTGAGGCGCTGCTGAACCAGGCACACATCCAGTCGGGCTCGATCCTGCTGCTCTCGGACGGCGCCGACACCGGCAGCGTCCATCAACTTGGGACGGTCGCGAAGGTCGCGCGGATCGACCGCATCAAGATCTACGCGATTGGGCTGAAGTCCAAGAAGTTCGACCCGTCGACGCTGACGGCACTCGCCTCCAAGGGACAAGGAGAGTACGCGCTCGCGACGTCGACCTCGCAGCTCGCCCCTCTCTTCGACACGCTTGGCGCGAAACTCTCACAGGAGTACGTGCTCAAGTACAAGTCGTTGGCGGCGCCGCAGAAGCGAATCGTCGTCGGCGTTCAGGTGTTCGGAATCGGCACCGCGACGGCAGGCTACGAAACGCCGCAGCTCAAGTTGCCGGTCGTGCCCCCGTACCACCCGTCGCTCGCGTCGCGCTTTACGACGTCACCGCTGATCATGGTGCTCTTCGCGTTGCTGCTCGTCGCGGCCGTGACGTGGCTCGCGATTGCGCTGCTTCAGCCGCGCAGCACCGACCTCCCGAAGCGGATGGCCGAGTTCGTCTCAGTGCCGGGCCTGCAGCGCAAGGGACAGGCGGGTCCGCAACTCACCGACGACGCTGCGGCCCAGGAAGAGGCCAAAGACATGTGGGGCCGTTTCGAGCGCAAGCTCGAGATCGCGAACATCAAGGCGTCGCCGGCGAGCATCGTCCTCGGGACGATTGTCGGCACGATCCTCGCCTTCCTCTTCCTCGATGTCGTGCTCGGCTCGATCTGGTGGACGCTCTTCGCCCTGCTCGTGCCGATCGGCGTCCGCGAGTGGGTGAACCGGACGCTTGCGAAGCGCCGGAGTCAGTTTGCCGAGCAGCTGCCGGATGCATTGCAGGTGATCTCTTCCGCGCTCCGCTCAGGCCACAGCTTCGCCGGCGCGCTTGCCGTCGTCGTTGAGAGCGCTTCCGAGCCGATGAAGAGCGAGATGCAGCGCGTCGTTGCAGACGAGCAGCTCGGCATCCCACTCGAGCAGGCAATCGAGGTCGTCGTGAACCGGATGGACAGCCGCGACCTCGAGCAGGTGGGGATCGTCGCGCAGCTGCAGCGCGAGTCGGGGAGCAACGCGGCCGAGGTCGTCGACCGCGTCGCGGAAACGATTCGCGAGCGATTCGAGCTCCGTCGGCTGATCAAGACCCTGACGGTGCAGGGGCGCATGTCGAGGTGGATCGTCTCCGCACTGCCTGTTGTGATCTTGCTGCTGTTGCAGTTGATCAACCCGCATTACATGCATCCGCTCGTTGCAAGCCTCGGCGGCAAGATCGTGCTCGGCTTTGCGGCCGCGCTCTGCGTCGGCGGCTCGCTCGTGATCAAAAAGATCGTCGACATCAAGGTCTGAGGTGGCGCTGTGATTCTGACTCTTCTCATCGGGCTGATCTTCACCGCAGTTGCGGTTGCGTTAATCGCGCAGGCGATCATCGCAGCCCGTCTGCGCGCGGTGGAAACGCTCACGCAGATCGGCCATTACGGCTTCACCGGCGGAGTCGATCTCGAGGGGTCGCCCGGGCTCCGCGGCCTGTTCAACGACATCGCGAGCAGCATCGGGACGATCGTCGTCGAGCGGATGCACCTCTTCAACGAGGATCTGCTGCACAAGCAGCTGATCCAGGCCGGCATGTACCGCACGTCGCCGCGGATGCTCATGGGCTATCAGGTGCTCGGCGTCCTGGGGTTCCCGGCGCTCTGGATCTGGTTCGCCGTTGGTGCGGGCGTGAGTACGGCGTTCGCTCTGATGGGCCTGCTCGTCGCGGGCCTTATTGGCTGGATGGGTCCAACCTCGGCGGTTCGACGCAAAGCCGATGCCCGCCTCTACCGGATCGACTACGACATGCCGGAGCTCATCGACCTGCTCGTTGTCACAGTTGAAGGCGGTCTCGGCCTCAACGCGTCGCTTCAGCTGGCGTCCGAGCGGATCAAGGGGCCGCTCGGCGAGGAGTTGCGGATCGCGATCCAGGAGCAGCGGATGGGCCTCTCACAGCTCCAGGCACTCGAGAATCTTCAGACTCGAGTGCCCACGCCCGCGGTGCGGTCATTCGTCCGAGCGATGGTGCAGGGCGAGCGGCTCGGTGTGTCGATCGGGCAGATCTTGCGCAGCCTTGCGCTCGAGATGCGCAA
Source organism: Gaiellaceae bacterium (assembly GCA_036496545.1). Lineage (GTDB taxonomy): Bacteria > Actinomycetota > Thermoleophilia > Gaiellales > Gaiellaceae > Palsa-739. Next base: position 48,845 of record DASXKX010000007.1, read on the forward strand.
GCGCCGTCGCGCGGCGGCAGAGGAGCGCGCCCAGAAGGCGCCGATCAAGATCCTCTTCCCACTCGTTTTCATGATCTTCCCGGCGATGTTCGTCGTGATTCTCGGCCCCGCCGTGATTTCGGTCTTCAACGCGTTCAACGGATGACCGATACAACCGTTATCCCACCGATGTCCGTCGAGACCGAGCCCGAGACCGACACCCACGCCGTCGAGGCCGCGCCTCGCCGTCCGACGCGCGAGCTGTTACCGACCGCCTGGCGCATGTATGCGGTCGTCGGCCTGAGCGCGGCGCTGCTCATCGCGAGCTTTGCCGACTTCGGCTTCACCGGTCGCGGCTTTGTCGGCGCAGTGCTCTGCCCGGTGCTCGTTCTGCTCGCGGCGATCGATTTCGAGCATCGGCTACTGCCGAACGACATCATCGCGCCTGCCTCGCTCGCGATCGGATTGATCATCGCGATCGCGTCACCGGGAGCCTTCCTCCTACCGCATCTTGCCGCCGGAGCCGCACTCGGCTTCTTCTTCCTCGCGTTCGCTCTGATCTTCCGCGGCTCGCTCGGCATCGGTGACGCGAAGCTCGGCTTCCTGCTCGGGCTCGCGCTCGGGTCGAGAACATTCGCCGGCGTGCTCATCGCATTCGCAGGGCTGCTCATTGCGGCCTTGACTGTCCTGGCGCGGAACGGTCTGTCTGCGCGCAAGCAGGCGCTCGCGTTCGGCCCCTATCTCGCCATCGGCGGCATCGTGGCGTTCTTCTTCGCCTGACCGGAGGTTTTCTTTGACTGACGTGATTCCCGACACGAGAGGCCAGATCGGCGAGGACGATGCCGCCGAGCGGCTGCGCGAGCTGCTGATCCGGTCGCGCGACGAGGTGGCGAAAGCCGTCGTCGGCCACGACGACGCCGTCGAGCTGATGATGATCGCAGCGCTTGCACGCGGTCATGTCCTGCTTGAAGGCCCTCCCGGCACTGCGAAGACGCTGCTAGCGCAAGCGATCGCGCGCGTGCTCGGAGCGAACTTCCAGCGCGTCCAGTTCACTCCCGACACGTTGCCGAACGAGCTCATCGGACAGATGGTGACGCGCGGCGGCGAGCTCGTGCTTGAGAAGGGCGCGATCTTCTCGAACGTGCTGCTCGCAGATGAGATCAACCGCACGCCGCCGCGCGTGCAGGCTGCGCTGCTCGAAGCGATGCAGGAGCGCCACGTCACAGTGCGCGGCCGTACCTATTTCATCGACCCGCCGTTCTTCGTCATGGCGACGCAGAACCCGTACGAGCACGAGGGCGTCTACCCGATCACGGAGTCGCAGCTCGACCGCTTCCTCATCAAGGTCGACGTGCACTACGGCGACGAGGACACAGAGATGCGGACGCTGGATCTGCCGCACCGCGGTGTCATTCCGGACATGCTCGGCGACGTCTCGCCGCTCCTCGGCGAGCGGGCGTTCCTCGTCGCTCAGGAAGCGGTTGACGAGGTCACGGTCCCGGAAGAGGTCGCGCGGACGGTCGTGCGTATCGTTCGGAACACGCGAAGCATCGAGGGAATCGAGTTAGGCGCCAGCCCACGCGCGTCCCGCCACCTCGTCACGGCGGGGAAGGCCCGTGCGGCCGCCTCCGGCCGGCGGAGCGTCACCGTGGAGGACGTCGTCTCGCTCGCCCCGTGGGTGCTTCGCCACCGCGTCACTGCGGAGGATCGGACGCCGGACGAGATCATCGCCTCAGCAGTCGAGAACGCCTTGTAGGGGTTCCGCCAATTGGGTGGGTGACGAACCCACCGGAAGGGTGGGGTGCACGCCGAAGAAGCATTTGATGATGCTTTTGTCAGGTTCCCAGCAGCAAAAGGAGTGACATGTTCCTGTACATCATTCTGGCCGTGATCTTCATCGCACTGCTCTTCATGTACGTCCGCGTGCGCGGCCGCCGCCTGAACGGCTAAAGACGCGAGACCGATAGGTAGATAGGCAGGCGTACGGCCGAGTTCGGGAGCGAGCCCGGCTCCGTCCTGTCGACAAGCTCAGCGGGACATCTTGGGGAGGGGTCCGGTGGCAGTACAAGTCACGATCGACGCCGGCTCGAAGGCCGACGCCGAGGTCATCGCCGAGGCGCTGCCGGTGCGGGCGCAAGCCGGCTCCTGGCGCGGCTACGGCGTGGTCCGGCTGCGCCTAGCCGACGAGAAGGCGGCTCGCGGCCTGATTCCGGCCGTACGGGAGTGCGTGGAGCGGCATGAGCTCGCGTGGGCGCGCGTCCGGATCGGCGACGACGAGACGATGTTCCGCCGCAACGGCCGGAAGCCCGCGTTCGGTCACTAACCGTCGCGCCGGGACGAAAAGGCAAGACCGGCAATCACGTAGCCGACGGCCCGTTCGTCAGGCTCGAAGCTGACCGTCCGGCCGGTGTGCCGACGGTCGGCCGGCGGGATCATCTGACCGTGGCTCAGCGAAGGCTTGGGTACGTCCCGGCGCTCGACGGACTGCGCGGGATCGCGATTCTGATCGTCGTCGCGTTCCATCTCTTCGGCTTGCCACGGGGCGGTCCAGTCGGCGTCGACCTCTTTTTTGCGCTTTCGGGCTTCCTGATCACGACGCTTCTCCTCGAGGAGCTCGCCGAGCGCGGACGGGTCAACCTCTGGCGGTTCTACGAGCGGCGCGCGCGCCGCCTCTTCCCTGCGCTCGCGGTGTTGCTCGCCGTGTACCTCGCCTGGAACGCGGCGCACGGCCACGACGCATTGAAGACCGCCGCCCTCGGCGGCCTCTACTTCTCGAACTTCGTCCAGTCGTTCTCGAACCCGAACCCGCTGCTCTACTCCGGGCTCGACCATCTCTGGTCGCTCGCGCAGGAGGAGCAGTTCTACTTCGTCTGGCCACTCCTGCTGGTCTTGATCACCAGGAGCAAGCGCGCGCTGGTCTGGGCGTCGCTTCTGCTCGCGGCAATGCTCGCGTACCGCACAGGCCTTCTGTTGAGCGGAGCGCGAATCACGCGTGTCTACCGCGGTCCGGACACGCACGGCGTCGGCTTGATGTCCGGCGCCATCCTGGCCATGCTCGCATTCCGACGCCCGCTACGGGTCCGAGAGTCGGTGGCGAAGATCTCGTTCCTCGGCGTCCTCTTCCTCGCCGTCATCCAATTCTGGAACGCCGAGTGGTGGCTCTATTTCCAGCCGCTTGTCGAGCTCGGCTGCGTCGTCCTCGTCGGAGCGGCCCTCTTCGAGCCGGTGCTCTCCGAAGCGCTCTCGTTCAGGCCTCTCGTCTGGGTCGGGAAGATCTCCTACTCGCTCTATCTCTGGCACTGGACCGTGTTCTGGGCGCTCAAGGGCCGTGACCCGCTCTTGGCGCTCGCGATCTCGCTGCTGCTCGCGTGGGCGAGCTACCGATTCGTTGAGCTTCCGTTCAGGCGTCGGCGCGTTAAGCCGGTACCGGCTCCGACGACTCAGCCGATCGAAACAGTGGGCGCGTGACCGGCCACATCGTCCGTCGGACGGGAACACCCCAGCCTTTCGGCTGTGGTAGCCGGGTGTCAGCACAACGACGCTAAAAGAAGCTTTGAGGACGGCCTTCAACCTTCGCGGGGGATCGCTGCGGTCCCTGTTCCTTCTGGGCGTGCTCTGCGCACTGCTGCCGACCGCGGCTGCGCAAGCCGGGAGCCATGCAATCGCCGCTCCGAAGATCACCGCAGCGTCGGCGTCGTACAACACCGGCGTCCTGCGCTGGTCGGCGCGCGGCGCCGATCACTATGAGTTCGAGCTCGCCGGGGACGCGGGCTTCAACTCGCTGCTGCTCGGCGGGTACGGGCACTTCCAGACGCGCAGCACGATCGCGACGCTCAACAGGACCCTGCCCGATGGCAAGTATTGGTGGCGGGTTCGCGCGGTCGGCAAGAGCGGTTCCATCTCACCCTGGGTGACGCGCACGTTCACGAAGGCGTGGCGCTCGCCTCCGCAGCTCGTCTCGCCGGGCGACAACGCTTCCGTAAAGTTCCCGACGGAGCCGTTGCTTCTCACGTGGAAGCCGGTGCTCGGCGCCGTCACGTACGAGGTGACGATCGCGAAGGATCAAACGCTGACGTCACCGATCAGCGGCAGCCCGGCCACGACGACAACGACGTCGTACATTCCCACATCGACCCTCGCTGACGGCAAGTACTTCTGGGCCGTCACACCAGTGGACGCCGAGCGCCACGAGGGACAGAGGTCGGCGGTGCGCTCGTTCACGTGGGGCTGGCCGTCAGCGACACAGACGAACCTGCGCGATCTCGTCGACGCTCCGGAGCTCGATGACCCGCTCCTGACCTGGAACCCGGTTCCGGGCGCGGCGAAGTACGAGCTCGACGTCAACTTCTCCCAGGACTTCAACGCGAGCTCGAAGGTCTGCTGCTCGTCAACGCAAGTCGCGACGGGCTTCTCGCCGACGAAGATCCTCGCGAACAACACGTACTACTGGCGCGTTCGTCCGGTGAACGTGCAGGGCTCGGAAGGCGTGTGGACCCAGGGCGCCACGTTCACCAAGACCTTCGACAACGTTCCGCCCGTTTCCGTCAGCAGCATCACCGGTCTGCACATGCGGGACTCAAGCGGCGACGGCGGGCCGAAGCCAGCCGGCTGGGCGACGTCGACGCCGATGCTCGTCTGGAACCCGGTGCCCGGAGCCTCGGCATACGACCTCAACGTCTTCACGATGACCGGTTCATCGTGCGACCTCACGCAGGCCAAGACCGACTGGCACGTGGTAACGCCACTCACTGCCTGGGCGCCAACGGTCGGGGGACACGGCACCCTTCCGTACCCATCCACCGGGGCAACATTCGAGGCTGAGGGTGCGAAACTCGTGAACGGCCAGCACTACTGCGTCCGGATTCGCGCGGAGGGCGACTCAGATACCGCAGGCGCCCGAATCTACGGGGATTACACCTATCTGAACGACGCCTTTAGCTACGTTCAACCGGCAACGGCGAGCGGCGCTCTGGGCTCACCTGCCGGTAGCTATATGACGCCGGCCGGCGGTGTCGGGGTCTCATCGACACCGATCTTTACGTGGCATCCGATCGCGGGCGCGAACGGCTACTGGGTCCTCGTGTCGCGCGATCCTTCGTTCACGACGCTTGTCCTCTACGCGTTCACGCAGCTCACCGAATACGTGCCTCGGCACACGCTCGCGGACGAGACGACCTCGTACTACTGGGCAATCATCCCCGCGTCGAATGCAAACGGCTCCGGCGTGAACGTCACACCGAGCGGAGCATCTCCCACGAACTTCCAGAAGCGCTCCACACCCCCGACGCTCACCTCGCCGACAAGCGGCCAGGAGCTGCCCGCGACGCAGCCGCAGTTCCAGTGGAGCCAGGTGCCCGGCGCGCGCACCTACCGGCTGCAGGTTTCGACCGATCCCCAGTTTGGGAAACTGCTCGACAACGTCGTGACGCCGTCGACGAGCTACGTCAGCAACACGACGTACCCGGCACAGGCGACGCTCTACTGGCGCGTCCAGGTCAACGATGACCAGGGGACCGCGCTCACCTGGTCGAACCCAGGAACATTCAAGCAAGTCCTGCCCGCGCCGCATCCGCTCGCCGACAACCAGAGCGCGGGAAGCTCTATCCCAACCTGGCGCTGGGGCGCCGTACAGGGGGCGATCTCGTATGACGTGCGCGTGATCGTGCCGGGCGGCTCTGACAAGGTCTACTCCGGCATCCCAACGCCGGCATTCGTGCCTGTCCAGCTCTCGGGGATCGGGCTGTTCCGCTGGCAGGTCCGCGCACGTTTCTCCGGCTCGGCGATAGGGCCCTTCTCGTCCTTTACGTCATTCAGGCGCACAGCGACGCCTCCGACTGGGCTGCGAGTCACAGCGGCCAACGGCCGGACGTTGCTCTTCAGCTGGAAGGGACGCGCCGGTGTGAAGGAGTACATCGTTCAGGTCGCGAGCGACCCGGCGTTCTCGCACGGCGTGGATACCGAGAAGACCGAAAGTACTGCCGTCGCGCCGACACTGTTCCAGGGCGGCTACGCCAAGGGCGGCCTCTTTTACTACCACATCGCGGCGATCGACGCCGACGGCAACACTGGCGCGTACAGCCCGACGAAGAAGTTCCGCTTCCACGGCCCGTCCGGCCACTAACTCAAACGAGCGTCATCTCGCGGGGCCGCTCGACGCCGGCCGCAGCGTACGCCTCGTCCTCGTCGAGCGTCTCCTTCTCGAGCAACGCCTCGGCGATCGCGTCGAGCTGTGCACGGCCTGCCGTGAGCAACGCGACGACGCGTGTGTACGCATCGCCGACGATGCGGATCACTTCGTCGTCGAGAACCTCGCGCGTCCGCTGCGAGAAGCCGTCCGCCGAGAACGGCGAGTCACCGTCGCGCGGCAGCACCGCGAGCATGCCGATCTTCTCGCTCATCCCCCACCGGCCGACCATGTGGCGGGCGAGCGCGGTCACTTGGTCGATGTCCGCCTCGGCGCCCGTCGTGATATCGCCGAATGCAATCTCTTCGGCCGCTCGGCCGCCGAGCGCGACCATCACCTTCGCTTCAAGGTCCTCGGTCGTGTAGTTGAAACGATCCGCGTCAGGCGCGGAAAACGTGACGCCGAGCGCGGGGCCACGAGGGATGATCGAGATCTTGCGCACGGGGTCGGCGCCGGGCGTGAGCATGCCGACAAGCGCATGACCGGCCTCGTGGTACGCGGTCCGACGGCGATCGGCGTCGCTCATCATCACCTTGCGCCCCGCGCCGAGCACGATCTTCTCCAGCGAGTCGGTGAAGTCGGCGATCGTCACGGCCTCGTGGTCGCGCGTCGCCGCGAGCAGCGCGGCCTCGTTGACGAGATTGGCGAGATCTGCGCCGACCATGCCCGGCGTCGTCGCGGCGATCCGGTCGAGGCTGACGGCCGGATCGAGCGGCACGTCCCGTGTGTGAACCTCGAGGATCAGGCGGCGTCCGATTCGGTCTGGGGGTTGCACCGTGACCCGCCGGTCGAAGCGACCGGGACGAAGCAGCGCCTTGTCGAGAATGTCAGGTCGGTTCGTCGCCGCGAGCACGATCACATTCGTCTCCGAGTCGAACCCGTCCATCTCCGTGAGGATCTGGTTCAGCGTCTGCTCACGCTCGTCGTTCCCGCCGCCGAAAGACGAGCCGCTCCGCGCCCGGCCGATCGCGTCCAGCTCGTCGATGAACACGATCGCCGGAGCAGCCTCACGCGCCTGCCTGAACAGGTCGCGCACGCGCGAAGCACCGACGCCGACGATCGCTTCGACGAACTCCGATGCGGACATCGAGAAAAACGGGGCGCCTGCCTCGCCTGCAACGGCACGGGCGAGCAGCGTCTTGCCGGTGCCGGGCGGACCGCTGAGCAGCACGCCGCGCGGGATGCGGCCGCCGAGGCGTCCGTACCTTTCCGGGTCGCGAAGGAAACCCGCGACCTCTGAAAGCTCCAGCTTCGCCTCGTCGATGCCGGCGACGTCGGCGAACGTCACAGCGCTCGCCTCGGTTGAGAAGCGACGCGCTTTCGAACGACTGAACCCACCGAGCATCGAGCCGCGCGAGCGCCGCATGAACCAGACGAGGAGCAGGATCAGGAGGATCGACGGTCCGAAGCCGAAGAGAATGCTCTCCCACCACGGCGCCCCCGTGTCGAGCGGCACGGCGTTGACGACGACACCCTTCCGCAGAAGCAGGCGCGACAGGTCAGTGGTGCTCGCGAACGACGGGATCTCCGTACCGAACCGCGTCGCCGTGTCGTGCCCGCTCGGCGAAGTCGCGTGATGGAACGTCCCCTGGATCGCCGTCCCCTTGGAGGTGATAGAGGCGACGTTTCCTGCCTTGATCTGGTCGATGAAAAACGGGCTGTACGGGATACGTACCCGGGTGACCTCCGTCGCCTTGTGCGCCGCCCAGTAGTTGACGCCGAGCGCGATCGCAATCAGGACGATGTAGACGAGAATGCGGACCGGACGCCGGGGGAGCCGAAGGCGCTGAGGACGCTCGGGCGTGCTCACCCGCTCAGAATGACACGGGGTACGGCGGGCGCAAGCTCACTTGGAGGGTTTGGTAACCGTCGCGAGATTCCGCACAAGGCAGCCTGCTGACCAGAAGAGCGTCACGAGCGACGGCAGGATCACGGCGAGCAGCGCGACGGGAGAACCCGCCGCGAGCTGGACCGGCCCAGCAAGGAGCATGACCGGCGACTGCAGGATGAAAACGGCAGCAACGACGAGCAGTGCCGACTGCAGCGACTGCGGCCCGAGCGCCGGATAGCGCACGATGAGCCAGAACGCGAGGAGCGCCGCTCCGACGGCATAGAGCGAAACGACCGAGGCCGAGCTCACACCGCTGGAACGGCGGAGCGGGCGATCCGGTTACCGGGAGAGCTAGCGGCGGCGGGGCGAGGCGTCTTCAGCCTCGTCGTCGGCTTCCACGACCTGCGGCGGCTCGATTCCGAGCCAGTGGAAGATCGGGGCCGCGTCGGGGTTCTTCAACCGCTCAGGGCGGGTGTCGACCCGCTCACCGTGCAGGGCATCGAGGCGGCGGGCCAGCTCCTGTGCGCCTTTGGCGTCCATGGTCAGATTCAACGTTCGCCGTGCCGACGAAACATCATTCTTTGGTCGAGAGAACCCTAGTCGTCAGGCGTGACAACCCCACCTATCAACACTTCGAGGGATGCGCGGGGGAAGCGAAAGGACTTGAATCCCGTCTAGATCGTGTGTCGGCTTTGCGGCCACAAGCGCACGCGATCTCACTGCGGCACATGACGATTTCTGAACTCCATCCCATCTCGGCGACCCCTTCGCAGATCTCCCAGCCCTGGACGGACTCGGGAGAGACGCCGGAGGAGGCGTTCGAGCGGATCAGCCGGCGTCTGATGCGGCTGGCGTTCGACGTCCACGACGGGCCGCTCCAAAGCCTGGCGGCGGCAGGCTTCGGCCTAAGCGACCTCCAGGAGCGGATCGCGGGGCTTGCGCTCACGAGCCCGGCGGCGGCCGAGGCCGGGCACATCCTCGCGGACATCGTTTCCGAGCTCGGCGAGACCGAACGGCTCCTGCGCACACTCGTGACGACGCTCGAGGACGGCCGGCCCGAGATCCCGTTCGCGCGCGACATCCTCACGGTCGAGCTCGAGCGCTTCAACCGGCGCTCACCGGCTGAGGTCACCGTGCAGGGCGACTGGCTCTACCACCCCGACAGCCGCTCGCAGGCGCTGACCCTCGAAGCGCTGATCCGCGAGTCGCTGACGAACATCGCGAAGCATGCGGACGCATCACGCGTCACGCTGCGCCTCGAGACCAGCAAGACGCATGTTCTGCTCGAGATCGAGGACGACGGCTGCGGCTTCGAACCGACGGCAGACACCGCGTCGCTCGGCCTTCTCGGGATGCGCGAGCGCGTTCGGCTGCTCGGCGGAGACCTTTCGATCCTCAGCAAGCCCGGCGGCCCGACCGTGATCGCGGCGATGCTCCGCCGCTGGAAGAAGCGCCCGCGTGCCGAGGCCTACACCGCGGCACCGATCGCCGAGCACCTCGGCAACACCGCTTAGCTCAGCTTCGTAAGCGCGCGCGCAGCCGCCGCGAGCGGCCGCTTCTCCGTCAATACGGGCTCGTAGAGATCGCCGAGCCGCTCGATCCGCTGGAGCACGACGTCTCTCGTGAAGTCCGTCGGCCGCACGTCCGGCGTCAGCTCGTCCCAGTGCAACGGCGTCGACACGGGCGCGCCCGGCTTCGGGCGCACCGAGTACACCGACGCAATCGTCTTCCCCCACCCGTTCTGCCGGTGATCGACGAGCACGCCCGCGCGCTTGCGCTTCAGCCACTCCGTCGTCACGAGCCCGGGATGCCGCGCCTCTAGCAGCCGGGACGTCGCCTCCGCGAACGCGTAGGTCTGGTCGAACCCGGCGCGTCGCTGGATCGGCGCGAGGATGTGGATGCCGTCCGCGCCGCTCGTCTTCACGTAGCCGGGCAACCCGACCTCGTCGAGCAGCTCGTGCACGAGGTGCGCGACCTCGATCGTCTGCGAGAAGCCGTCCGGCTCCTCCGGCGGGTCGAGATCGAAGACGACGTAATCCGGCCGGCCGGGGTTGTCGACACGCGAGTACCACGCGTTCATGTCGATGCAATTCACTTGCACCGTCCACAGCAGCGCGTCTCGCGAGTTGATCAGCGCGAAGTCCACCTGGCGCGCGCCGCCTCCGCGCGGGTGCGTGGTGAACTGCCGCGTCGGGATCCACTCCGGCGTCCCGCGCGGCACCTGCTTCTGGAAGTAGACGTCCTCGGTGATGCCGTGCGGGTAGCGCTTCAGCGTGAACGGCCGGTCGCGCAGATGCGGCACGATCGCCGGCGCGACGCGATCGTAGTAGGCGAAGAGGTCGCCCTTCGTGACGCCGTCGTCCGGAAAGAGGACGCGATCCGCGCTCGAGAGCTTGACCTCGTGCGCCACTTAGCGCACAAGGCTCCGCACGGCGGAGATCAGCACGTCCTCCGGGAACGGCTTGCGCAGCACCGGCAGGCCGCTGCCGGCGGCGAACGACTCGTTCGAGCCGGTCATCAGCAGCACGCGCAGCGTCGGGTCGATCTGCAGCAGGCGCTCGGCGACCGCGTCGCCGGAGATGCCCGGCATCAGCACGTCGAGGATCGCGAGCCCGATGTCGTTGCGCTCAACACACGCGACTGCTGCCAGACCGCTCGACGCAGTGACGACGTCGTACCCGTTCTCCTCAAGCGTCGCACGGACGAGCTCGGCGAAACTCGGGTTGTCATCGGCGACGAGGATGGCGCGCAACGCCTGCAGGCTATCGCAGCTCTGGCGCCTCGACCCATGCTGTCGCGCTTGCCCGCGCGACACGCGGCAAATCGCATCCCCGCCGAAGGAGAACCGCGGGCAACATCCGAACTGAATGGACGTCTTGAACGAGGGTGCCAAAAAATGACAGAGATCCCACCGCGGAATCCCGCTGCGCCGCCGCACACGAGGCCGAAGTGATCGGCCTGAACAGCCTGCGTGCCGCGTTCTCGTTCGGCGAGGGCTACGAGCGGACGCCGCCCGGCCTCTATGTTGACGCCGAGACACCGCGCGGCTACTACATCGACTTCCGCGAGAAGATAACCGCACCGGGCGCACACGCTCCGGAGCAGCTGCTTCCCGCCGATCTCGCGCAGCTGGCGCTCGGCTGGTGGGAACGCCATCTCTCAGGTGACGCCGCCGCCGGCGAGCGCTTCATGGACATCGCGAGGCTGCTCGAAGGCTCCGGCGTCGACGAAGACGGTGAGCTCGTTTGGCCGTATCCGGTTGCTGTCCCCAAGCTCGGCCTGTCGCCGCCCTGGTGTTCGGCGCTCGCCCAGAGTCAGGCCGCATCCGTCTTCGTCAGAGCGTTCCTCCACAGTCGGGAGGAGCTGTTCGCGACGGCAGCGAGACGCGCGATCGCTCCTCTCCTCCCGGGCAGCCGCTCCGGCCTCGTCGCCACAACGGCGGAGGGCCCGGTCCCGGAGGAAATGCCGTCCAAGACGCCGAGCCTGATCCTCAACGGCTGGATCTACTCGCTCTGGGGGGCGTGGGACGTCGCACGAGGGCTTGCGGACGCAGCAAGTGACGAGTTCTTCAACGCGAGCGCAGAGTGCCTCCGTCGCTCCATCGACGAGTACGACGTCGGCTGGTGGAGCCTGTATTGCCGGTATCCCTACCGGCTTCCCGACCTGGCGAAGCCGTTCTACCACCGCCTGCACATCGACCTGCTCGAGGTGATGTACCGACTCGTCGGGTTCCCGGAGCTCCAAGCGACAGCCAGGCGCTGGCGGGCTTACGACACACCCGTGCGGCGCGCGGCCGTCATCGGAGAGAAGGCTCTCCTCCAGGGCCTCATCGCCACCGGCCGCTGACGCGCTCGAGCCAAGGCCAGACGCCTGACGCCTTGACGACGAGCTCGTCGATGCCATCGTGGTCGTCGACAGCGATGCGCCGCAGCGCATAGAGGTCCGCCGAGTCGCCGTTCGTGCGGCCGCCGACTGCCAGGGCGCAGCGATATCCCGCCTCTCGGGCAATCTGCGCGTCCCGCTCCGTGTACTCGCCATTCGGGTACGCAAACGCGTACACGTCCAGGCCGAAACGCCGCTCGAGGTCGCGCTTGGACTCGGCGATTTCCTCCTCCGCCTGCTCCGGCGTGCAGCGCGGCAGGATCGGATGCGTCACCGTATGAGCCTGGATGTCGGCAACGCCGCCGAGCTCTCTGATCTCGCCTTCGCTCAACGCCTCCCGGACTGCGAGTTCTGCTCTCGGGTCGAAGCCGGCGTCGCCGCCGTGGAGGAACCAGAAACCGCGATGCGTGCCGACGATGCCGGTGCAGACGAAGATCGTCGGGACGACCGAAAACCGCGCGAACACGTCGCGCAATGCGAAGTTCTGCGCGTAGCCGTCATCGAGCGTGACGATCAATGCGCCTCGAAGAAGCGTGCGCTTCTCGACGTACTCGCGAAGCGAGACAACGCGGTAGAGCCTGCACAGCAGCTCGAGGTGCCGTTCCATCACCGCCGGCGGCGGGTTGTGGTAGACGAGAATCGTGACGCGACGCCGCTGAACCGTATGTCGCACGACCCACGGGACTCCGCTTCGCCTGAGCAGCCAGAAGACGACTGCCCTGAGGCGACGTGACGTCATTGCAGCCCGAGCGCGTCACGCCAGCGCGCGGCGACGGCGTCGGCCGAGTGCTCGTCGCGCACGTAGGCGCGGCAGCGCTCTGCAATTGAGGCCTGATCGTCGCGCCGCCCCCAGGCTGTGCGTGCGAGCTCGACAAGCCGCTCCCTCGACCCGTGTGCGAACCACCCGACGTCGTGTGATTCGATCACGCCGTCGGGATCGTGCGTCAGCGCGAGCGCAGGAACACCGCGCTCCCAGCCCTCGAGGAAGATGTTCGGCATGCCCTCGAAGTCCGCCGTGTTCACGACGGCGACGCAGGCGTCGACGAGCTCCAGCAATTCTTGACGCGGTCGCGACGGAAGCAGCTCGAGGTTCGGAACGTCCGCAGCCGCGCGCTCGACCTCGTTGACGAGGTCGTCCTCTTCGCTTGCAAGCGGGACACGCACGCCGACCATCCAGAACATCGCCTCCGGCACCAACCGAGCGAGCTGAATGTACTCGAGCGGCCGCTTGTACCACACAAGGCGCGCAATCCAGAGAAAGGCCTTTGGCTCGCGCGTGCGCTGCGTCGCGGGCTCCGCGATGCTCTTGATCAGCATGGCGTCACGGTGGAACGCCTCATTGCACATCCGCTTTTGCTCCATCGTCTGGACGATGATGCGGTCGGCCAGGCGAACGCCGAGACGGAAGAGCGCGTCATTGGCGCGGCTCGGCGAAAGGCGGCCAAAGTCGAAGTCGGAGACGTTCGCGGTCGAGAAGACGAAGCGACGGCCCGAGAGCTTCGCGGCGACGGCGGCGAGGCCGACGTGCGGCCCAGCCGCCCGCGTGACGATCACGGCAGCGCCCGATCCAAAGATCGAGCTCGCAAGCGCTGCGGTCTCGCGCAGCTTGCCGAGCCGGCGATGGGCCTGGTACGGACGCCGGACGCGCACCGCGACCCCACCGACGTCTCGCGGAAGCTGAACTCCCGGCAATTCGAACGCGAGCAGGCAAACACTCACGCCGCGCTCTGCAAGTGCACGCGCAACGAGGTAGATCTGCGTCTCGGCCCCGCCGGTCGGCGTCACGTCGGCGTTCGTCAGCAGTGCGCCGATCCAAGGGACATAGAAGGCCACGTCGTAGCGATTGCGGCGCCCCCTCAGCATCCCTCGTGCCATCGTAGTCCGGAAACGGTCTACAACAGCCCTTCGTAGACGCCGACGACGCGGCGAACGACCGCCTCGCGCGACGTCTCCTCGGCACGCTGCCGCAGGCTCGGATCGCGTCCCGCATCCAAGGCCTCGCGGATCGCGTCCGCGAGCACCCTGGGATCGCGTGCAACAACGGCGCAACCTGGTAACCCCGCCAGCACCGTGGGAACATCGCCGACCGGAACGGCGACGACAGGCGTCGTGCACGCGAGCGACTCGCGAACCGTCACAGGCGAACCTTCGCGCGTGGATGCGACGACGAGGACGTCGGCCGCGTTGAGGGCAAACGCGACATCTGCGCGCGAAAAACCTTCGAGTGTCACGCCCCTGAGCTCGGGAACGTGTTCAACGGCGGCGTCGAAGAGTGCGGCACCCTTGACAGGGTTGCGGCGAGCCCCGGCGAGTAGCGCATAGTGACCCTCCTCGTCCCAGCCGAGGCGTCGCCGCGCGTCCGCTTGCTCGACCGGCGTGAAGAGCTTGGTGTCCACGCCCATCGGGATGACGGCGGCGTGGCGCGTGAACAGGCGCCGCCGTCCGCGCTCGCTCACCATGATCGCGGCCGATCTTCGCGCGACGGCGATCGAGATCCACCGCTGCCACGCCGGCCCCTGGTAATCGTCGCCATGAAAGGTCGTCACGAGCGGCACACGCGGGCGTGCCAGCGCAGCGACGGCTCCGGACAGGCCGTAGTGCGCATGGACGATGTCGAAGCGGCCGGCACTGAGCGTCCTGCGAACGACTCCGACCGCCCGCCCGTACTCCGTCGACCGCGCGCGGCCGTCGAACGCCACCTCCTCGACATCGAGACCGAGGCTGCGCAGGTCGTCGGCCTGATCCTTGACGAACGACCCGAACGCCGGCTCGGTCGGCGTCGGGTACATGTTCGTCACGATCAGAACTCGCATGGCAAAGACGATCCCGGTCGAGCCTACCGCCCGGTGCAACGGCTCTAGTGCGTCAGAACGACGGTCGAGACGCTGCCGTCGGCGTGCTTGAACACGAGCTTGACGAGCCCGATGTCGGGCGCGAACCACATCGTGCGCGTGCCGCTGCCGAACTTGAAGCCCGTCTGCGTGAGCTTGCTCGTCACGACGAGCGCCTTGTATGTCCCCTTTGGAACCTTCACGGTCTGCACGCCGACGATGCGTGTGCTGCCGTTGACGCCGTACACGGCGAAGTCGCGGCTCGCTGAATCGGAGGACCAGGTGTTCCCTGCCGCAGGATACGCCGGGATCACCGGGTTGAAGCCGAACGTCATCAGGTCGAACGGCGTAAAGAAGTGACGGCGGCGCGTCGACGGGAGCGACTTCGGGCCGAGCGAGGGCAGCTTCGCAAGTGACGCCGCTTTTGTCGCGCTCGAGACGCTTGTCACCCCGTCGAGTCGCGTCGTGAACTGGTACGCGCCGGCGACCTTCATCGGCCCGGACACGCTGCTGACCCTCGCGATCGCCGTTCCGTTCGCCGCTTGGTCGATCGAGAACTTCTCGACCTCCGGCTTCGCGAAGTACTTCTTGTTCGTCCAGGTGTACGTGCCTTTCAGGCCGACCGTCATCGGGAAGTAGTTCGCGTCGGGCGGCGGCGCCTGCGCCTGCTGGTTCGTCGACTGCAGCACGGCCGTCGTGACGGGCGCGCCGGTCCCGCCCGCATGCTGGAACACGATCTTCACCGGCCCGACGCCGTAGACCCACCAGATCGTCCGGATGCCGCTGCCGTACGGGTCGCCGAGCGCGCCGGCCTGCGTGATCTGCGAGCTGATCTTCGCCGCGACGACCGGCATCGGGAACGCCGGAACGGTGATGGACTCGGTGCCCTGGTAGTCATTCTCGCTCGTGACGTCGTTCGCGGCGGCGCCGGTCGCAGCCCAGCTCGTTCCGCCGAGGAGCGGCTCGGCGAGCACCGGCGCCCGGTCGCCCCAGATCACGTTGTAGTACGTGCTGGCAAGGCTGTTGCCGCACTGCGCGAGCTGCGAGCAGAGAACGGGGAACGAAGCCGGCGGCGGCGTCGAGGTCCAGTCGGTGTTGACGAGACCGAAGTTGGAGTCCTGGAAAGAGACCGTGCCCGCGCTCTGGGGTGCGCCGTCCGGGTTGTTCTGGCCGTCGGTCGTCCACGCAAGGACGAAGCTTTGGCCGCTCTGGCTCTTGACCGTGACCGCCTCGTTCGTCGGCGTCGCGTTGTAAGCGCTGTCGGTCCATTGGTACGCCCAGGTCGCGCCGGCAGGGTGCGGGAGCCAGCCGCCGGCCCCCGCTGGAGCGGCAATCGCCAATGCGGCCGCAACGACGACCCCCGCCACGCTCCCCAGCCTCACTAGACCCAGCCTAATCCGGTGCCTGCGAAGTTCAAGAGGGGGAGGCCAGGAGCTCCTTCAGACGCAGCGCGTTGCGGACGGCGAAAACCTCCCAGTCGTTGTTGAAGTACGCGAAGACCTCGACGTCCGCGCTCCAGGCGCGCAGCCGGGCGGCCCACTCGCGGAGCTCGGTCTCGCTGTAGTTCCCGCGCCGGCCACGGGAGCCGTAGTGGAAGCGGACGTACGTCCACGGGGCCGTGAGACGATGCGCTTGGAACTCCTTGATCTCCGGGCGGTCGGCGATCACGAGCGCGACGCCGTGCTCCTCGAGGAGCGCGTAGACGCCGTCGGCGAACCACGACGGGTGCCGGAACTCGAAGCAGTGGCGCTCGCCGGTGCGATCGAGGCGTGCGAGCGCCGAGGCGAGCCGCTCGTCGTCGCGCTGGAAGTTTGGCGGCAACTGCCAGAGCAGCGGCCCGAGCTTCTGACTTGCGCGCAGCGGCTCGATCCGCTCGTAGAACCGATCGAGACCGGGGCTGAGATCGCGGAGCCGCTTGACGTGGGTCAGGTAGCGCGACGTCTTGAGCGCGAATGTGAAGTCCGCCGGCACGTTGCGCTCCCACGCGGCGACGACTTCACGCTTCGGCAGGCGGTAGAAGGTGTTGTTGACCTCGACCGTGTCGAACTGTCGCGCGTAGAGATCGAGCCAGAGCCGAGCGGGCTTGCCGTCGTAGAACTCGTCCTTCCAGCTCGCGTAGTTCCAACCGGAGCAGCCTATTCGGACAGAGCGGCGGCGAGCTGTCGGCACAGCTCCGCGGTTCCCGCTGCGGCAACGCGCGAACGTCCTTCGAGGTCGAGCTCGGCCTCTTCGAACGGCCTCGGATCGTCGAAGAGGCTGATCGCGAGGCCGGCCTCCCGCACGAGCAGCTGCCCGGCGGCGATGTCGACCGACCGCGCGCCCTTCAGCGAGCAGACGGCGTCGACGCGGCCGGCGGCGAGGTGGCAGAGCGAAAGTGCAAGCGAGCCCATGATCCGGAAGCGATAGGCGAGGTCAGCGACCTTCGGCGCGTCGCGCGCGATCAGCGGTGCACGCGTGGCTTCGAACGAGAGGATCTCGATCGTGTCCTTCGGCTTGAGGCGGAGCGGCTCGCCGTTCAGCGTTGCGCCCTCGCCTCGCCGCGCCACCCATTCCTCGCCGCTGCCGAAGTCGTAGACGTAGCCGAAGTACACGTCGCCCATCCGCTCGCCGTCCGCGACGGCGATCGAGACCGCGAAGAACGGGATCTCGCGCTTCGCGTTCAGCGAGCCGTCGATCGGGTCGATCACGACGACGGTCGAGCCGTTGCCGAGCCGGCCGACCTCTTCCGAGATGAGCGTCACGTCGTCGACGTCGCGGAAGCGCGCGAGGATCGCGTCCTCCGCGGCTTTGTCGATCGCGGTCGTCTCGTCGCCGCCGAGCCCCTGGCCGACGACCGGCTCGCGCTCGGTGCGCGTCGGCAGTTCCTTCAGCACGCCGCGAATGTCGTCGACGCACGCGCGGGAGAGCTCGAGCCAGTCAGTCAAGCGGGAAGAGCAGCAGCCCGCTCGTCAGCTTCGGATAGAAGAACGTGCTCTTCTGCGGCATCACGTCGCCGCGGCGCGCGACCTCCCACACATCCTCGATGCGGGTCGGGCGGAGCAGGAACGCGGCCTGCGCGTCGCCGCGGTCGACGGCGGCGACCGCCTCTGCCGCCGAGGGCGTGTAGGTGACCCCCTGCGGTGCGAGCGTGTCGACGACCTCGGGGTCGAGGCCTTCGCCCGGCACGAGCTCGTAGCCGCCGTTGCGATAGAGGACCAGTCCGGGCAGGACATCACCCGGACGGTCGATCGGCGTTCCCTGCACGCCGTTCACCGCCTGCGCCACGCGATGCGTCGGGAAGATCGTGAGCCCTTCCTGGTCGGTCGGCACGATCACGACCATCATCCACGCGCTTGCATCGGTGCCGTCCTCCTCGTGGAACGCGAGCGCCGTCTCGTAGCGGTGGTGGCCGTCGGCAATCAGCAGCTGCGCGTCGCGGAGCTCCTCCGTCAGCGCGTCCCCGAACTCGGCGTCGAGCCGCCAGAGGCGCGACGTCACGCCGCCCTCGCTCGCCGCGAGGTCGGGCTCGTCGAGTCCGTCGATCGCAATCGAGCCGTCCCAAAGCAGGAAGATCGGCTCGGGCTGCACACGGGTCGCTCGGAGGAGTCGCAGCCGCCCTTCCTTCGGGCCGGCATGCGTCCGTTCGTGCGGAAGGACGACGCGGTGCTCGTACGGTTCGAGGCGGAGGGCGGCGACAAAGCCCTCGCGTGTCCGGTCGACGCCGTCGGGGCCGGTGTACGACTGCTCGAGCCACCAGTACGACGGCTCGGCGTCCTCGGCGAGCGTGCCGTCGGCGCGCCACTGCTCGAGTGTGCGCGCCGCCTCGTCCTCGGAGCCCGGCAGCGTGAGGTGGACGATGTTGTGCGGATCGCGAGCGAGGTACTCGGCGCGCTGCTCGTCCGAGATCACGTCGTACGGCGGCGCCACGAGCGGGCCGAGGTCGCCGGAGGCGTAGTGGAGCGCGCGGAACGGCCTGATCTCTGCCATCGGCCTCGACGATAATCGGGCCATGCAGATGAAGGCGGCGGTTCTCGAGGAGTTCGGCGCGCCGCTTCGCGTCCAGGACGTGGAGCTGGCAGAGCCGAAGGCAGGCGAAGTGCTCGTCCGGCTCGTCGCCTGCGGCGTGTGCCACACCGATCTCTACACGGCGTCCGGCGCGGATCCGTCGGGCTACGCGCCGACCGTGCTCGGGCACGAGGGCGCCGGGATCGTCGAGCGCATCGGCAACGGCGTCACCTCGGTCGAGCCGGGCGACCACGTCGTGACGCTCTTCTCGCCGCAGTGCCGCGAGTGCGTGCACTGCCTCGACACGCGGACGAACCTGTGCCTCGCGATCCGCGAGCAGCAGAACAAGGGTCATCTCCCGGACGGGACGACGCGCCTCTCCTTCGGCGGCGAGCCCTTGCGCCACTTCATGGGCACCTCGACGTTCGCCGAGTACACGGTGATGCCGGAGATCGCGCTCGCGCGGATCAACCCCGAGGCGCCGCTCGATCACGCGTGCGTCTTCGCGTGCGGGCTCTCGACCGGGCTCGGCGCGGCGATGAACACGGCGAAGGTGCAACCAGGCTCGACGTGCGTCGTCTTCGGCGCCGGTCTCGTCGGCCTCGGCGCGGTCGCGGGCTGCCGGCTGCAGGGCGCCGACCGGATCATCGCGGTCGACCTCTCGGCTGAGCGCCTCGAGCTCGCGCGTGGCCAGGGCGCGACGGAGGTCATGACCGCCGCCGACGACACGGTGCAGCAGATCGCCGAGCTGACCGGCGGCTTCGGCGCCGATTACACGTTCGAGGCGACCGGCAACGTCGGCGTGATGCGGCAGGCGGTCGAGTCTGCACGGATGGGCTGGGGCCTCGCCACGGTGTGCGGCGTCGCGGGCAAGGGCGAGACGCTCGACGTCGTGCCGCGCTTCTTGATTACCGGCCGCCGTGTCGCGGGCTCGTCCTTCGGCGGTGTCAAGGGACGCGACCAGGTTCCGGAGCTCGTCGACCGCTGGCTCAGGGGCGAGATCGACGTCGCGCCGTTGATCTCACATCGTCTCCGTCTCGACGAGGTCAACCGCGGCTTCGAGCTGATGGAGGCGCAGGACGGGATCCGGTCTGTGATCGTGTTCGACTCATGACTGCGATCGCGCAGCTCGAGGAGAACCGGACGGTCGAGGGCGTCTACGCGGTAGCGAAGAAGGAGCGACTGCGCACCCGCAACGGCGCTGCGTATCTCGCGCTTGAGCTCGTCGACCCGAGCGGACGCATCGACGCGCGCGTGTGGAACGACGTCGAGCTGCTCGACAACCGCTTCGCGGAGGGCGATGCGGTGCGCGTCCTGGGGCGCGTCGAGCGGTTCCGCGACCGGCTGCAGCTTGACGTCCGAACGCTCGAGCCGGCGGCCGACGTCGACCCGGCGGCAATGGCGCCTGCGTTGCGTCGCGATGCGGACGAGCTGGAGGGTTTCCTCGAGTTTCTCGTTGCCGACATCGCGCACAGCGGGCTGCGAGTCGTCGTCGAGCGTGTACTCGACGCAGACACACGCGCAGCGATGCGCACGCTTCCCGCAACGGTGGACGGACATCACTCGTACGCCGGTGGGCTGCTCGAGCACACCGTCGGCGTCGCAACGCTTTGCCGTGAGACCGCGCAGCTCCACCAGCGTCTTCGCGTCGACCTGCTGCTCGCCGCAGCACTGCTGCACGACGTCGGGCGCACGCGTGAGCTCGGACGCGGCCCGGTGTTCAAGCAGACGGACGAAGGTCGGCTGCTCGGCCACGTGCACCTGGGGCTCCGCCTGATCGAGGAGCGCGGCGGCGCACTCGACTCCGGCGTGCTCGCAGAGCTCCTGCACGCGGTCGCCTCCCATCACGACGTGCGGGCGGCGCGCACCGCCGAGGCGGCCGTGCTCTACCACGTGAATCAGCTCGACGCAGTCGCCGCGACCCGGCCCGTGCCGGATTGACGGCCGTCCTGCTCGCGCTCGGCGCGAGCCTCACGTGGGGCTTCGCCGACTTCGGCGCCGGCCTCGCTGCGCGGCGGACGACTGCGCATGTCGCGGCGGCGGGGGCACAGCTGTCCGGGCTCGTGCTCGTCGGGATCGTGGTGCTTGCAACCGGCGAGGCGTTCCCGTCCGCACGGCAGGCTGCGTGGGCCGTCTTTGCGGGCGTCGCCGCCGTCGTCGGCCTGTCGGCGTTCTACCGCGCGCTCTCGGTCGGGACGATGGGCATCGTGGGTCCGATCACCGCGACGGGTGCGATCGTGCCGCTCGCTTTCGGGCTCGCGCGGGGCGAGCATCCGGACGCGTTGCAGGGCGCCGGCGTCGCGCTGGCAATCGTCGGCGTGATCGCGGCGTCGCTCGAGCGCGTCCCGGAGGGGCGACGTCTCGGCCGGGGCGTCGGGCTCGCGTGCGTCGCGGCGTTCTCGTTCGGCTGGTCGCTCGTCGGACTGAGCCGCGCAGCACCCGGCGGCGTTGCGTGGGGGATCCTGTTGATGCGCGTCACCGCCGTCCCGCTCGTCGGCGTGCTCGCCTTGCTCGTGACGCCGCGCGGCGGCCTGTCGCGGTGGGGCTGGATCGGGCTCGCCGCCGTCGGCGTCGGGGACGCCGGGGCGACGCTGCTCTACGGCGCCGCATCGACACGCGGGCTCCTCAGCCTCGTCGCCGTGCTCTCGTCGCTCTACCCGATCGTGATCGTCGTGCTGGGGCGAATCGTGCTTGCGGAGCGCGTGTCGCACATGCAGCTCTCCGGCGTGGCAGTCGCGCTCGCCGGCGTCGCGCTGATCAGCGCGGGCTGAGCGCGGCCTCTTCGAGGTCGAGCCGTCGCTCGAGCTCGCGCGCAGCCTCGTGGCTGAGCTCGCCCTCGCGCTCGAGCCGGTGCAGCTCCTCGCGCTCGGCGTCGAGCACGCGCCGCCGTTCGTCGAGATACGTGGCGGGGTCGACGCCGGCGGCATCGAGCAGCCGCATGCGCACGGAGGCGCCCGGCACGCGCCGGAAGCCGAGCGCGTCGAGCAGCCATGGGAATGGGACCGCGAGCAGGACGAGTCCGGCGAGGATCGTCGTGAACGTGAGGAACAGGATCTCCTCGCGGTGCGCGACCGTGACCGGGATCGAGAGCGCTGCTGCGAGCGACAGTGCGCCGCGCATCCCCGCCCAGCCGAGCACGATGCGGTCGCGCCGCGAGCCGTGCGGAACGACGAGCATCCACGCCATGCGCACGAGCGTGACGGCGACGAAGATCACCGCCGCGTCGCGTGCGAGCGTCCAGTTGGAGTAGCCGTGCAGCTCCCGCACGACCGGGCGCAGCTGCGTCCCGAGGAGAACGAAGAGCACGGAACTCAGGATGAAGGTCAGGATGCTCCAGAACGTCAGCGACTGGACGCGCACCTCCGGCCGGAAGATGCCTTCAGACCGCCAGCCGAGGAAGACGCCGACCGTGACGGTGGCGAGTACGCCGGAGAGGTGCAGCCGCTCTGCGGGGATGTACGCGAGGTAGGGCGTCACGAGCGAGATCGCCGTTTCGATCTCGACGTCGTGGATGCTCCGGCGAACGACCTCCACGACGGCGCCGAGCGCGAGGCCGAAGGCGATTCCGCCGGCGGAGAGCTGCAGGAACTTGAGGATGCCGTCACCGACCGAGAAGTTGCCGTGCGTCGCCGCCGTGACGGCGACGGAGAACGCGACGAGCCCGACGCCGTCGTTGACGAGGCTCTCGCCCTCGAGGATCGTGCGCAGCCGTTCCGGAGCGGAGCTCGAGCTGATGACGGTCGACGCGCTGACCGGATCGGTCGGCGCGAGCACGGCGCCGAGCACGAAGGCGGTCGCCCCGCTGAGCGCGCCGACGAGCCACCACGCGATCCCGCCGACCGCGAACAGCGTGACCGCGGTGAGGCCGAACGCGAGCCCGAGGATCGAGCGCCAGTTCGCGCGGGCCTCGCGCGGCGCGGTGAGAAATGCCGCTGCGTAGAGGAGCGGCGGGAGGAAGCCGTAGAAGACAACCGCGGGCGGCAGGCGGATCTCCTCGACGCCCGGCACGGCGCTGACCGCGAGGCCTGCGAGCACGTAGTAGACGGGCGCGGGGACGCGCGTGACGCGCCCGAGTACGGCGCCGGCGATCACCGCGACTGCGACGCCGACACCCGCGAGTAGCGGGAGGTGGATAGCAGCGAGGGTCATCTCAGAGGGGAAGCTTGTCGACGCGCTGCGCAATCGTATTGCGCAGCTCGCGGACCTCGTCCAGGCAGAGCCCGGCGGGATCGGGAAGGTTCCAATCGGTGTACTGCGTGCCGGGGAGCACCGGGCACGCGTCGCCGCAGCCCATCGTCACGACGAGGTCAGCCCATTCGACGTCGTCTCGCGTGAGGGCGCGAGGCGTCCGCTGCGAAACGTCGACGCCCAGCTCCTCGAGCGCCTCGACGACCGGCGGGTGGATCTCGTCCGCCGGCGACGACCCGGCGGCGCGCGCTTCGCCCCCGCGAGCCTCGTAGAGGGCGCGCGCGATCTGCGACCGGCCCGCGTTCTGGACGCAGACGAAGAGGACGCGGGTCATCCCCAGAGAGTCTGCCGCAGCGCTCGTCGAGGGTGGCGAGCCGCTGCTCCGGCGACGACTGCTGCTGGCCGTCAACTGCAGTTGACGGGGATACTCCCCGTCAACTAGAGTTGACGCGTGGAGGACGCGAAGGACTTGGCTGTTCAGGTCGCATCGGAAGATCCGGAGGCAGGGCTCCGGGCAGTCGCGGCGCTCCGGCGCCTGCTCGAGCGCATCGAGCGGATCCACGTTGCGAACGCCCGCGAACGCGGGGCGTCGTGGCAGGACATCGCGGACGAGCTCGGCGTCACGAAGCAGGCTGTCCACAAGAAGTACGCGGGAAAAGGCCGCGGTCGGTGAAGCTGCTCAGCCGGCGGCAGACCGGCGCGGCGCAGGAGCTCTTCATGGTGGCCTGCCACGAGGCCGACTCCCTCTCGTTCGGCGTCGGTGTCGAGCACCTGCTCCTCGCCTGCGCCGTCCTCTCGCCGACGCTGAAGCGCTTCGGCGCGGACGCAGAGGAGATCCGCGACTGCATCCGCGCACGCGAACGCGACGCACTCGCGTCGCTCGGCATCTCGATCGACTCAGTGGTCGGCGAGCTCGAGGAGCGGCTCGGGCCTGAGCTCCGCGACGGCTCGTGCCTCCCGATCTCGCCCGCGACGAAGCGCATCCTCGAGCTCGCGACGCGCCGCCGCCGTCATGTCACGCCCGATGAGCTCCTTCGTGTCCTCGTCCGCGAGAGCGCGACGTCGCGCGCGATCCTGAGAAAGCTCGAGGTGCCGCTCGACAAGCTCGAGCGGCACCTGCGCACTACTTGATCACCGGTTCAGACGTTGAAGCGGACGTTCAAGACGTCGCCGTCCTCGACGACGTAGGTCTTGCCCTCCAGCCGCTGCTTGCCGGCCCGCGAGGCCTCCGCGTGCGAGCCCGCGGCGACGAGATCATCCCAGCGCACCACCTCGCACCGGATGAAGCCGCGCGCGATGTCGGAGTGGATCGTCGCGGCCGCCTCGATCGCGGTCTGCCCGCGGCGGAGCGTCCAGGCGCGCGTCTCCTTCTCGCCGGCCGTAAAGAACGTGATCAGGTCCAGCGTCTCGGCAAGTCGCCGCACGATCTCGCCGAGCGCCGACTCTCGCCCGCCGCGGAACTCCGCCGCCTCGTCGGAGGGCAGCTCGGCGAGCTCCGCCTCGAGCTTCAGGTCGATGCCGTTTGCGCCGTTTTCGATGGCGATCAGCGGCTTCGTCGTCAGGGGGTCGAGCTCCGGCGGCAGCTCGCCGCCGTAATCGGCCATCGTGTGCCCGGCGTCGAGATGCGCGAGTAGCTTCTCAAGCTGCTCCGCCTCCTTCTTCAGCTTCGCGTCGCCCGACTTCGCCTGTTTCGCGACGCGCTCGAGCCGCCGCTCGACGTGGTCGCGATCGGCGACGAGCAGCTCAAGCCCTAGCGTCTCGAGATCGTCCGAGGGGACGCGTGTGCCGGAGAAACCGTCGAGCACGACGAGGAGCGCGTCGACCTGGCGCAGGTTGCCGAGCAGCTCGGGACCGGTACCGCGCACTTCGACGACACGGACCGCCGCGGGCGTCACCTTCCGCGCGTGCACGACGTCGGCGAGCTGCTGCAGGCGCGGATCCGGGATCGCCGCCATCCCGACTTCGCCGCTCGCACGTGCGCCGGTGAGCGCCTCGAACAGCATCGACTTGCCGGAGCTCGGAAGCCCGACGATCCCGACTTCGAGTGCCAACTAGTTCTGCTCTTGTTCGTGCGCGAGCTGCTTCTGCAGCGTCGCGAGCGCGCGATGCTGCAACGACTTGATCGCGCCTTCGGACTTGTCGAGGATCTTCGCGACGTCGGCGTTCGCGAAGTTGAAGACGAACTTCAGCGTCAGCACCTGCTGCTGCTCCGGCGAGAGCTTGTCGATCAGCTCGAGCATCGACTGGCGCCCGATCGACTGCATCGCCGCGAGCTCGGCCGACGGCTCCTCGGACCCGATCGGCTCCGGCACTTCCTCCTCCGGCTGCCAGCGGCGGCGCGCGCGAAAGTGATCCATCGAGAGGTTGTGCGCAATGCGGAAGAGCCATGCGGAGAACGGCGCCGACTGCCAGCGGAACTTCCCGATCGATTCGAGCATCTTGAGGAACGTCTGCGTCGTCAGGTCCTCGGCGTCGTGCTTGTTGCCGACGGTCATGTGCAAGTAGCTGTAGATGCGGTCGAAATGGATGAGGTAGAGCTCCTCGAGCGCCTCACGGTCGCCCTGCTGCGCACGCTCGACGAGTTGACGGACATGGTCCATCGACTCGCGGGCGGCCCGCTTCTCGGTCGTCTCGGAGCTCACGCGGTTCGCTTTCCCCGTCTACCCGGCAGCGAACCCGACTCGGCTTGCCCGGTTGAACCGGCGGAAATACGAGACGCGAGGCACGACGACGTGGTACGGCCCGTCCTCGGAATCGAGCACGATCACGCGCGGGCCGTCCTCGTGCAGCGCTCGTTCGAGCTGCTCCGCGGACACGCTGTCGACAAAAGTGCCGATCACCTGACCACCTTCAAAACCCACTTCGACGCGAACGCGCTCGACGCTAGCCACCTGACACCACCTCCGAGAGGACTCCGTGAACGGATTCAGGATGCACGAAGGCGACCTCCAGACCGAAGAGGCCCTGCCTCGGCTCGGGGTCGATCAGCTCCACGCCGGCCGCCTCGAGCTCGGAGAGCGCCACCGCGACGTCGTCCACCTGGTAGGCGACGTGGTGCATCCCAGGGCCTCGTTTCGCCAGGAACCTCCCGACTGGTGTGTCCTCCCCGAGGGCGGCGAGGAGCTCGATCCGATCGTCGCCCACGCGCATCGCGGCGGCCTCGACCCCCTGCTCCTCGACCCGGGCGCGGTGCTCGAGCCGGCCGCCAAAGAGGCGCTCGTACGTCTCCACCGCCTCGTCGAGGTCTGCCACGGCAACGCCGAGGTGGTGGATGCCGCGAGCGTTCACGGCCGCGATGCTAGCGTCCGCGGTTCGCGCTAGCGTCTTGGGCGGTTCGATGGGCAGGCGCCTCCCGCTCGCGCTCCTCCTTCTTCTGGCTGCGACGCTCGCCGGCTGCGGCGGCTCGTCGTCGAACGAGTCGAAGAAAACCGCCGCGCAGATCGTCCAGGACGCGGTCGCAGCGGTGAAGGATGTGAAGGGCGTCCACATGACGGGGACGTTCACCAGCTCGGGCAAACGGATCGCGCTCGCACTCGACCTCGGGCAGCAGAGCGGCAAGGGGACGTTGGCGCAGGGCGACGCGCGAGCGGACGTCGCGCGCGTCGGCGACGTCTCCTACATCCGCGCGAACTCCGCGTTCTGGAAGCTCTTCGCCGGACAGGGCGCAGCGATCCTGCTGCACGATCGCTGGCTGAGCGGCTCGACGTCGAAGCCCCCGCTGAACGCTTTCGCGCAGTTCCTCTCGATCGACGCGCTTCTGAAGGAGGCGTTCACGGGCACGGCGTCGCACAAGCTGAAGAAGCTCGGTACGCGCACGTACAAGGGGCAAGAAGTGATCGCGATCTCGGACCCTGCTGACCACGAGACGCTGCTCGTCGCGGCGACCGGCAAGCCCTACCCAATCGCTGCGACCGGCCAGGGCACGATCGACTTCAGCAACTGGGACAAAGACGTGAGCGTGACGGCGCCGAAGGGCGCCACCGACATCACCGGGCTCGGCGGCTAGGCGTCGCTCTTCGGCTGCGCCGCGACAACCCGCGGCACGCCGACGGAGTCCGCGGCGCGAGACTCGACGGGGACATCGCCGAGCAACTCGACGACCTCTTCGCGGACGAGCGTTTCCTTCTCGAGCAGCGCCGCAGACAGTTTGTCGAGTGAGTTGCGGTGCTTCTGCAGCAACCGGACCGCTTCGGCGTACGCGGAGTCGGTCAGACGGGCCTGCTCGCTGTCGCGCAGTCGCTTGGTCTCCTCCGAGAGCGCATAGTTGTCGGCGCGCAGCGTGCGTGACGACACGCTGTCGGCCATACCCCACTCGAAGACCATCGAGCGCGCGATCTCCGTCACCTTCTCGAGGTCGCTGGCAGCGCCGTTCGTCACGCGGCCGAAGACGACTTCCTCGGCGGCACGGCCGGCGAGCGCGACGATCATCACGTCGATCAGCTCTTCCTTCGTCTGCATGTAGCGGTCTTCCTCGGGCAGGTAGAACGCGTAGCCGAGCGCGTCGCCGCGCGAGACGATCGTGACCTTCTGCAGCTCCATCGCGGCGCCCATCAGATGCGACATCAGCGCGTGGCCGCCCTCGTGGTACGACAGGATGCGCCGCTCCTTCTCGGTGAGGACCTTCCGCTGCTGCAGACCGGCGACGACGCGCTCGAGGGCGCCGTCGAAGTCGGACTGCGAGAGGTACGCGTCGTTACGCCGGCCGGCGAAGATCGCGGCCTCGTTGCAGACGTTCGCGAGCTCTGCACCGGTGAGGCCGCTCGTCTGCCGCGCAACCTGCGCGAGCTCGACGCCGGCAGCGAGCGGCTTGTCGCGCGTGTGCACTTCGAGGATCGCGACGCGGCCCTTGAGGTCCGGCGGCGGCACGAGCATCTGGCGGTCGAAGCGGCCCGGACGAAGCAGCGCCTGGTCGAGATCCTGGATGCGGTTGGACGCGCCCATGACGACGACCTGCTGCGCGTTTTCGAACCCGTCGAGCTCGACGAGCAGCTGATTCAGCGTCTGATCCTGCTCGCGGTTGAACCCGTGGCCGGTGCGCTGCGCGCCGACGGCGTCGAGCTCGTCGATGAAGACGATCGCAGGCGCGTTCTTGCGCGCCTCCTGGAACAGCTTGCGGATGCGTGCGGCGCCGAGGCCTGCGAACATCTCGACGAACGACGACGCGCTCGCAGAGAAGAACTGCGCGCCCGATTCATGCGCGACAGCTTTCGCGAGCAGTGTCTTCCCGGTGCCCGGCGGGCCGTAGAGCAGCAATCCCTTCGGGGTCTTCGCGCCGAGCCGCTCGAAGCGCCGCGGGTCGCGGAGGAAGTCGACGACCTCCATCAGCTCAGCACGGACCTCCTCGACGCCGGCGACGTCGTCCCACGAGACACTCGACTTCGACCGCGAGTCCATATGCGTCGGTCGGACGCGCGGCATCATCCCGACCGTCTTCCAGAGCAGCCACGCGGTCAGGACGAGGATCGCGAAGAACGCGAGCGGCAGCCACGTGGTCGCGAAGTCGGCGGCCTGATGGAACCAGTTCCCCACCATGTCGTTCGCTCATCGGCAGAAAGGGAGGGATCCCTTAGCCGAGGGAGGCGATCACCTCATCGGCGGTGGAGAAGGCGACCCCGCTCTCGCGCCAGGCGGCGGTGCACGAGCGCGTGCGCTCCTCCTCGAGCCCCTTGGCGGCGTCCTCGACGAAGGTCACGCGGCGGCCGCGCTGGAGGAAGCCCTTGATCGCGGCGGCGTCGCAGACGTCGGTTGCGACGCCGAACACGATGATCTCGTCCGGGTCGAGCGCGTCGAGCAGCGGGTCGGTGTTCGGGTTCGTGAACACGTTGAAGTTCTTCTTGAGCAGGAGCACCTCGCGCCTGCCTTCGAGCATTCCCGGGATCAGGCCCGGCGGAAACGGGATGAGTGCAAGAGGCAGCGGATCGAATTGCTTCGTCTCGATGATCTTCTCGGCGCCCCGCGTTCCGCGCAGGCAATGCGGCGGATACGTGTTCCGGAAGTCGGGCTCGTCCGAGATCTCGGGATCCGTCAGCTCGTGATCGTCGGCCGACGCGACGTGGATGACGTGCGCCGCGCGAGCGGCGTCGACGAGACGCTCCATCGTCGCAGCAACGTGGGCTGCATCGGGGACGTAGAGCTTGCCGTTCGGCTCCATGAAGTCGACCTGAGTGTCGACGTCCCAGAGGATCCTGCCGGACATGCCGTCATTGTTGCCGAAGCCGGGCTTCGAGCCCCGCATGCAGGAGCTCCAGCCCGCGCTCGAACGCTGCGCGGTTGCGCTTCCCGTGCAGTTCGGGCGCGACGAGCGCGAAGACGAGGTTCGAGAGCTGATCGTGGAGCTCGGTGGCCTCGGCCTTCGAGAACCCGGCGGTGCGCAGGTTTGCTTCCAGCGCTTGTGCGACGGCGACGCCGTGCGGGCCCGCCAGCGGACGGCTGAAGAGCGGTACCGCCCACGGGTGCGCGAGGAGAAGGCTTCGCGTCGCGCGCGCGATCCCCGCGAGCTCCTCCCACCAATCGCCGGTGCCCGATCGTGGGACGACCTCGGCGTACAGCTCGTCCGCCATGGCGTCGAGCAGCGCCTCTTTGTTCTCGACGTGCCGGTACAGGGCCATCGGCGTGACGTGGAGCAGGTCGGCGATGTTCCGCAGGCTCACCGCCTCGAGGCCGACGTCGTCCGCGAGCTCGAGAGCAGCGTCGACGATCGTCTGGGGATCGAGCCTTGCCATCTGCTGAGTATACGGTGTACACTCCCTGGTATACGGTGTATACAAGGAGGCTTTCAACGATGGTTGCGTCCCTGGCGCATGAGCGGTACATCAGCCTGACGACGTTCAAGCGGGACGGCACCGCGGTGTCGACGCCCGTGTGGGTGGTGAGCGACGACGGCCGGCGACTGCTCGTCTGGAGCGGCGCGCGGGCGTGGAAGGTGCGGCGCCTGCGCCGCAATCCGCGGGTGCTGGTCGCACCGGCGAACTTCCACGGCGTCGAGCGAGGCGAGCGCGTCGTCGCGCAGGCCCGGGTCGTCGACGATCCGGGACTCGACGTGCTGCTCGAGCACAAGTACGGCTGGCAGAAACGGCTCGTCGACCGGCTCAACCGCAAGAGCCACGGGACCGACGCATTCGCGGCGATCGAGATCGTGGACGGCTAGGTGACGGGGTCGAGCCGCGGATTGTCGCGGTAGTGGCGTCCGATCTTGGCGGACGGCTTGCCGTCCGTGAGGACGATGTCGGCGGTGAAGTCGTTCGAGCCGCGGATGAGTGACGACCCGACGCCGTATGCGTCGACCGGCACGTCGTGGTCTTCGAAGTCGCGGATCTTCTCGGCCGTGAAGCCGCCGGAGACGACGATGCGCACCCGCTCGAAGCCGCTGTCGTCAAGCGCGTTCCGGACCTTCCAGACGAGCCGCTCGTTCACACCGGTCGGCTTGAAGTCGCCCATCTCGTCCCAGAGCGAGCGGTCGACGAGCGACTCCGACGTGTCGAGGCGAACGCCCCACAGGCGGTCCCCGAGCGCGTCGGCAACGGCGAGTGCCGTCTCGACGGAGTCGTTCTCGAAATCGACGAGCACCGTCACGTTCATGTTCCCCGGCGCCCACTCGGCGAACTTGCGCGCGGCAAGGACCGTGTCGCCGCCGTACGACGCGATCAGCGCGTGGGGCACCGTCCCGATGGCGCGACCGCCCCACCACGACGCCTGCTCGTCGGTCGTGACACCGATCTCGGCGCCGACGATCTGTCCGGCGAGATATGCGGCGTAGCCGTCGCCCGTCTGGATGCGGTGGTGATCGTGTCGCGCCGGCATGAAGATGATCGGCTTGGCGTTCGACGCCTCCAGCACGTGCACGACGTTCGTCGTGATCAGCGTGCGGCGCGCGAGCGTGCCGAGCACCGGCGTCTCGAGGTGCGCGAACGAGATGTAGTCGCCCTCGATGTGCATGACAGGCTCGAACGGCGAGATGCGATCGCCGTCGTAGAGCGCGTGCACCTCGAGGCCGCTGAAGTCGAGCGCGCAGAGCTTGAGGATCGCGATCGCCTCATCCATGCCGCCGAGCCACGCGTTGTTCTTCTGGAATACCTGCAGCAGCACGCGTGGGTGACGACCATCCTGCAACAGTGTGTCGCGCGCGTGGTTGAAGTACGCGTCTGTGTACCAACCGGCGCGCATCTTCTCGACCGGTAGGTCGAAGATCTCTGGGTCGAGGCGCGTCCGGGTGTCAGTGCGCACTGTTCTCGAGCTCGAGGCACGCACCGAGCGCGGCCTCGGCGACCTCGAGCTGCTCGGGCGTCGGCTCGGCGGTCGAGAACCGATGCTGGAGCTCGTGGCCGGGCTTCGACAATGCCTGCGCGACGGGATTGCCGGGATGTCGTGTCATCCAGCCGAAGATCTCCGTCGACGCGGCAAGAGCGCCGAGTTGCGCGACTGCGCGCGCGTGGTTGCGCCTGTGCTCGGGCGCAAGACCGGCGAGGGCGTTACCGACAGCCGACGTCGCGACGAGTGGGCCGATCAGGTGACCGCCACAGCGCTCGTGCTCCTTCTGCGCAGCGTCGCCGTGCTCGTAGCGCCCGATCGAGATGTGTTCCGCTCCGTGATAGGCGGCCAGCTCGCCGCCGCGAAGGGCAAGCGCGGCCGGCACGAGGGAGATGACGCTCGAGAGCAGCTCGCGCGCGGCCGGCCCGAGACGCGTCGACTCGCGCACGCCGCGCGCGACGAACGCCGTGCCGATCATCGCGGAGACCATGCGCCGGCTCTGCATCGGCAGCTGCGCCTTCGGCAGCGCGCGCTTCAGCACCGGCAGGAGCGCGATCGCCTCGGCGAGCCTCGCCGGCCCGCGGAGGAACGGGCTCGAGACGTTCGATGCCCGGAACTTCTTGTACTCCGAGGCGACCTCGATCTTGCCGTCCTCGGTGCGAATCGCGCACGCCCACGACGTCGGGCCGTGGACGAGCACGCCGTTCGGCAGCGCCATTCCGCCGAGGCGGATCTTGTCGTCGTCGCTCATGTCTCTCAGGGTAACCCCGCGGCGGCATTCCGGAGCGCGCCTTGCAGCGCGACGGCAGCAGGGCCGGGGCGAAACGTGCGGTCGTCGACTGCTGCCGCGGGCATCACCTCACGGACTGACGACGAGACGAAGACCTCGTCGGCGCCGAGGAGGCGCTCGAGGCGGTAGCGGCCTTCCTCGACCCGGTAGCCGAGCCCTGGTGCCAGCTCGCCGAGCGCCGCGCGTGTGACGCCCGCGAGGATCGGCAGCGTGAGCGCCGGCGTCAGCAGCGTGTCACCCTCGCGAAACCAGACGTTCGCGGTCGGCGCCTCGAGCACGGTGCCGTCAGGCCCCACGAGCAGCGCGTCATCGGCGCCCGCGCGGACCGCGTCGTCCTGCACGGTCATGTTCTCGGCGTAGCTCGTCGACTTCGCGCCCGCGAGCGCGCCCGCGACCCAGGTCGAGGTGGCGAGCCGAAGTCCTCGGGCACGAAGCTCCTCGAGCCCCGCCGGCAGCGTCGAGACAAGCGCGAACCCTCGGGGCTCGCCGCCGCCCTCCCGGCCGCCCGTCCAGAGCAGCCGGAGCATCGCGTCCGGCTTGCCGCCTGCCTCGACCGCGCCCGCAGCCGCGTCGGTGAATGCGAGCGTAGGCGGCGCCGGAAGGTGCACGCGCTCGGCCGACATCGCAAGCCGCTCGACGTGCTCGCCAAGCCGGAACGGCATGCCGTCGTAGACGCGGGCCGTCTCGAAGACGCCACGACCGCGCAGCACTGCCACGTCGTCGACGTACAGCACCGGCTCGTCGACCGGAACGAGGCCGCGGCCGAGCTCTGCAAGCGCGACGAGCGTCACGCGACGACCGCGGGCAGCGGCGCGCCGATCGCCGCGAGAAGAGGGCGGGCCTTCACCCACGACTCCTCGACCTCGCCGTGCGGATCAGAGTCCCACACGATCCCACCGCCGACCCAGAGATGAATCGCGCCTTCCACAATCGCGAACGTGCGGATGGTCAGGGCGAGGTCAAGGTCGCCGTTGGGATAGATGCGGCCGAGCGCGCCCATGGACGCGCCACGTCCGACCGGCTCGAGCGACGCGATGAGATCGAGCGCGGCGATCTTCGGGCAGCCGGTGACCGAGCCGCCCGGCAGCACCGCTTCGAGCAGCTCGGTGAGCGACACGTCCTCGCGCAGCTCCGCCTCGACCGTCGCCACGAGGTGCGTGACGCCCGCGAGCTCCCGCTCGACGAGCACGTCAGGCCACCGGACGGTCCCGGCGCGCGCAACGCGCGAGAGGTCGTTGCGCTCGAGGTCGACGATCATCACGTGCTCGGCTGCGTCCTTGACCGAGTCGATCGACACTCCCGCGGGACGCGTGCCCTTGATCGGCGACGTGCTGATGCGGTCGCCGCGCCGCGAGAGCAGCACCTCGGGTGAGGCCGAGACGATCGACCACCCGTCGCCGTGCAGCGGCGCGGGCTCGAGCGGGCGCAATGCAGCGAGTGCGTCCGCGACGCCGTTCGGGTCACCCGCGAACTCCGCCTCGAGATGCTGCACGAGATTCACCTGGTAGACGTCGCCTTCCGCGATTGCAGCGCGCACGACGTCGACGGCGTCTGCGTACTCGTCCTCGCTCCACGTCGTGTGCCAGTCGCCGATCGCGAAGGCGCCGGCACTGTTGCGATGCGTGTCGTAGGTGTACGCGACCGCGGGCAGGCGACACGGCTCGAGCGGTGCGGGTCGGCCGCTGCGGCGTAGCGCGTCGGTCGCGCCGTAGCCGATGTAGACGCGGGCGACGCCGTCCTCCGAGCCGAAGAAGCCGTCGGCCCGGAGCGCGGGCTCGAGCTCCGCGAGCGAGCCGAGCTCGACGGTCACGCGAGCACGGTGTGCGCGGCGAAGCGGAGCCAGTCGAGCCCGAGCTCGAGATCGTCGACCGGGATCCGCTCATCCGCGGAGTGAATGAGCGTCGCGGAAACCTCGCCCGGCATCGTGCGTGATGGGAAGAAGCCATACGCGACAGTTCCGAACGCCTCGCGGAGCCAGTGGCTGTCGGTGAAGCCGGCGCAGCAGATCGGCACGGCGCGCGCGCCGGAATCCGCGTCAGCGACCCACGCGTCAACGGCTGCCCACAGCGGCGTGTCGAGCGAGGAGCGCGTGCCGCCTTGCGCCTCGAGGAACTCGAGCTCGTAGTCCACGTCGTCGCCGAGCACGGCGCGCACGACCGGCTCGATCTCCGCCGGCGTCTGACCCGGCAGCAGGCGGCAGTCGACCTCGATCGTGCAGAGCGCGGGAATGACGTTCCGCTTCAGCGACGCGTCGATGATCGTCGGCGAGAACGTCTCGGACAGGAGCGCCTGCAAGAGATCGGCGAACGTCGCGTCGACCTCGCGCATCCGCGCGAACACCTCATCGGCGGGCGGCACCTCGCCGAGCAGGATGCGCAGACACGCTTCGACCTCCTGCTGCAGCTGCTGCTCCGGCCGGTACGCGGCGATGCGCTCGATGAGCGGCGCCGCCTTGACGAGCGCGTTGTCGGCGATCCCCGGCATCGACGCATGCCCCGAGCGGCCGCGGACGTGGATGCGGAACGGCGCGGTCATCTTCTCGGCGGTCGCGCAGATGTAGTAGGCGCGGCCGCCCAGCTGCACGCGCTCGCCGGCGCCTTCGTTGATCGCGAGATCGCAGCGCACAGCGTCGGGATGCTGCTCGCAGAGCCACGAGAGGCCGAAGCCGTCGCCCACCTCCTCGTCGGCGGTCGCCGCGAAGATGAGATCGCCCGACGGCTCGAAGCCTTCGCGCGCGAGCGACGCCATCGCAACCGCCTCCGCAGCGACCTGGCTCTTCATGTCGAGCGCGCCGCGGCCCCAGATCTCGCCGTCGCGGAGCTCGCCGGAGAACGGCGGCACGCTCCATTCCTTCGGATCGGCGAGCACGACGTCGGTGTGGCTGAGGAAGAGCAGCGTCGGCCCGTCGCCGCGGCCCCGGATGCGCGCGACGAGGTTCGCGCGCTCGGGAACGCGTGCGTAGAGCTCGCACTCGACGCCGCTCGCCTCGAGGTAGTCGCGCAGCAGCTCGGCCGCCGCGGTCTCGTTGCCGGGCGGGTTCGTCGTGTCGACCTGGATCAACCGGCTGAGCAGGTCCGTGACTTCGGCGCGCGGGGTGGTGACCGCCACGGGCGGAGCATACTGAGGCGGTGAGCGACCTCTTCTCGGATGCGGCCGCGCAGCGAGCGGAGGCGATCGCACCGCTTGCGCAGCGGTTGCGGCCGCGGACGCTCGACGAGTTCGTCGGGCAAGCGCATGTGCTCGGAGAGGGCTCGGCGCTCCGGCTCGCGATCGCGGGCGATCGCGTCCGCTCGTCGATCTTCTACGGGCCGCCGGGCTCGGGGAAGACGACGCTCGCCCGCATCGTCGCGGCCTCGACGGGGGCGGCGTTCGAGGAGCTCTCGGCGGTGTCGGCCTCTGTGAAGGACGTGCGCGAGGTGCTCGGCCGAGCACGGGAGCGGCTTGGTGCGAGCGGGAAGCGGACGATCCTCTTCCTCGACGAGATCCACCGTTTCAACAAGGCGCAGCAGGATGCGCTGCTCCCGGCGGTGGAGGAGGGCCTGGTCACGCTGATCGGCGCGACGACGGAGAACCCGTACTACGAGGTGAACTCGGCCCTGCTCTCGCGGACGCAGGTGTACGAGCTCGAGTCGCTCAGGCCGGAGGAACTCGCGGTCGTCGTGCGGCGCGGCGCTGATGAGGTCGGCGCGGAGGTGTCGGACGAGATCGTCGATCTGATCGTGCGGCGCGCAGGGGGCGACGCGCGCACTGCGCTGAACATCGTCGAGCTCGCGCACGAGACGGCGCGCGGCGCTCCGCTAACGGAGGAGAACGTCGAGGACGCCGCGCGCAAGCGTCCTGTTATCTACGACAAGAACGCGGACGCGCACTACGACTTCACGTCGGCGTTCATCAAGTCGATGCGCGGGAGCGACCCGGACGCGGCTGTGTACTACCTCGCCGCGATGCTCGAGGGCGGCGAGGATGCGCGGTTCATCGCGCGACGGATGATCGTGCTTGCGTCCGAGGACATCGGGAATGCGGATCCGCGCGCGCTGCTCGTCGCGGTGGCGGCCGCGCAGGCCGTCGAGCACGTCGGCCTGCCGGAGGCGCGGCTGAATCTCGCGCAGGCGGCGATCTACCTGGCCCGCGCGCCGAAGTCGAATGCGAGCTATGTCGCGTTGAAAGAGGCGGCCGCCGACGTGCGCGAGCACGGGAACGTGCAGCCGCCGAAGGCGCTGCGCGACGGCTCGTACTACGGCCGTCGCCTCGGCCACGGCGAGGGCTACATCTATCCGCACGACGACCCGAGCGGCTTCGAGGTCGACCACCTGCCGGACGAGCTGAAGGGCCGCGAGTACTACCGGCCGTCCGGCAACGGCGAAGAGTCGGACTGAGAGCTCCCGCTCCGTCGTCACACATTCGCGCGGAAGCTGCGCAATACGGGAGGCGGGGAGTATCCCCGTTGGCTGAGAATGGCGGCTGTGCGCCTTCACGTGCACGAATGGGGAGACTCCCCGAAGGCTCCGCTCGTCTGCCTCCACGGCGTCACGGGACATGGCGAGCGGTTCAAGCGGCTCGCCGAGCAGCGCTGGGCGAAGACGCACCACGTCATCGCACCTGACCTGCGCGGGCACGGACGGTCGGGCTACGAGGAGCCCTGGGACTTCGCGACGCACGTCGCCGACCTCGTCGAGACGACCGACGTGCTCGGCATCGAGCGGGCCGACTGGGTCGGGCACTCCTTCGGCGGGAGGCTCGTGCTCGAGCTCGCGGCTCGGCATCCAGAACGCATCCGCCGCGCCGTCCTCCTCGACCCGGCCATCCAGATCCTCCCCCACGTCGCCGAGTTCGTGGCCGCCGCGGAACGCCAGGACGACGTGACCTACAGCTCCGCGGAGGAGTACCTCGAACGCCGCGGCGACTCCAGCGCGCACGACCTCGTGCTCGAGGACGCGCTGCTTCATTGCGAGCAACTCCCCGACGGCCGCCTGCGCCGGCGCACGCACCAGCCTGCGGTGGAGTCGATCTACCTCGGGCTCGCCACCGACCCCCCACCTCCCGAGACGCTCGCGATCCCGACGCTGCTCATCCACGCACCGTCGTACGGGCTCGTGCGAGAAGAGCAGCTCGACGTCTACGCGCCGTACGTGGAAACCGTCGCCGTCCCGGGGATGCACATGGTCATGTGGGATGCGTTCGACGAGGTCGCCGGCGCCGCCGAACGCTTCCTAGAGAATTGAAGCGCCTAACGCCGACGCGACGAGCTCGACCGCGAGCTTGCCCGTCGCGTTCTCGCGGTCGAGGATCGGGTTCACCTCGACAACGTCGAGCGAGTCGACGGCGCCGCTCTCCGCGACAAGCTCCATCGCGAGGTGCGCCTCGCGATAGCTGAGCCCGCCGCGCACCGGCGTCCCGACACCGGGCGCGTGCTCCGGGTCAACGGCATCCATGTCGAAGCTGAGATGGAGGAACGAGCCGCCGCCTGCGTGCTCGAGCGCCTCGCGCATGCACGGCTCGATCCCGCGCTTGTCGATCTCGCTCATCGTGAAGACCTTCGCGTCGAGCCTGCCGAGCAGGTCGCGCTCGCCCTGATCGAGCGACCGGACGCCGACGAGCGCGAGCCGTCCTTGCTCGACGGCGGGCAGCTTCCAGTCGTTGTAAGCAAACTCTGAGCCTCCGAGCCCGAGCGCCGCGGCGAGCACCATGCCGTGGACGTTCCCGCTCGGCGACGTCTGCGGCGTGTTCAAGTCGCCGTGCGCGTCGACCCACACGACGCCGCCCGGCCCGTGCGCCGCCGCCATGCCGACCAGCGACCCGAGCGCAACCGAATGGTCGCCGCCGAGCACGATCGGCGTCGAGCCGGCGGCACGTGCGCGCTCCACAAGCTTGGCAACGCGGTCGCACAGCTCGAGAATCTGCGGCAGGAAGTGCGCGCGCTCGTTCTCCCGGGCGGTCGCCTCCGCGACCGGCGCCTCGACGTTGCCGAGATCCTCGGTCTGGATGCCGAGCGTGCCGGAGAGATGCTCCGCCAGCTCGGCGTAGCGGATCGCGGACGGGCCCATGTCGACGCCGCGCCGCCCCGAGCCGAGGTCAAGTGGGGCACCGATCAGCGTCACGTGCCGCTCGGCCGGTTGCACGCTCACGGACACAAGGCTAACGTCCGAGCCTTGACGGACCAGCCGGAACGGGCGGTTGCAGCGCCGGTTCGCGTTCTCCTGGTGGACGACGACGACTCGTTCTTGGAGTCCCTTCGCCCACTCATCGAGCACCAGCCGGAGCTGACGGTCGTCGGCGGCGTGCACAACGGCCTCGACGCGATCGAGTCCGCCGACGCGCTCGACCCGGATGCCGTCGTCATCGACCTGCACATGCCGCTCGTCGACGGCGTCACCGCTGTCGCGCGGCTTCGCAAGGACCACCCGAACCTCTGCCTGATCGCACTGACGGGCGATCCGGATGCGCGTCTGCACGAGGCCGTCGCGGAAGCCGGCGCCGATGCAGTGCTACTGAAAGCAGACCTCGTCGACACGCTCGTCGAGCGCCTCGCCGCCGTAAGAGCGCACGCACGCTCCGGCTAGACTGTCCGCCGCCAGCGGCGAGGTAGCTCAGCTGGTAGAGCACTCGGCTGAAAACCGGGGTGTCGCCGGTTCGAGTCCGGCCCTCGCCATTTTTCTTCGCGCGCCGAACGGGCGCACCGTGCGCATCCTCGAGACGGCCGTGCGAAAAAATCCGCTATTTGCGACGGCGTAGTTCGCTCGGCCTCTCGAAATCCGTCAGCCCGACACAGTAGGTTCGTGCCTCCTGTTGCTCGTTCGACCAGGGGAGGCAGCGTTCTATGAGCACAATGGCCGCAACGTTCCGGGAGTCGGTCCTGGAGCGGCGGTTTCAGTTCGCCGCGCACGGGACGACGCTCGTGCGCGACACGATGGCCGGCGCGACGACGTTCATCGTCATGTCGTACATCATCTTCCTGAACCCGATCATCCTCACGAGCGTGAAGCCGAAGACCGGTGCACCGCTCGCGTTCGAGGCGGTCGTCACCGCCACCTGTGTCGTTGCGGCCGTGATGACGATCCTGATGGGGCTGTATTCCAACAAGGCCTATGCCCTTGCGCCGGGCCTGGGCATCAACGCGATCGTCGCGTTCCAGCTCGTCGGGCAGAACGGCCTTTCCTTCGCGTCCGCGATGGGGCTGATCGTGCTCGAGGGCATCGTCGTGACAGCGCTCGTGCTGACCGGCCTGCGCGAGCAGATCATGCGGGCGATCCCGCTCGAGCTGAAGAAGGCGATCGCCATCGGCATCGGCCTCTTCATCGCGTTCATCGGGCTCTACAACTCGGGGATCGTCGTGACTGGCACCGGCGAGCCGGTGACACTCGGCCGCTTCACGACCTGGCCGATCTTCGTGACGTTCGTCGGGATCATCATCACGCTGATGCTGCGGGCCCGCGGCTTCCGCGGTGACCTCTTCGTCGGGATCATCGGGACGACGATCGTCGCGACGATCGTCAACCACGCGACGAACCACCGCGCGTTCGGCACATCGACCGCGACGTTCCCGGGCTGGCACCACATCGCCGGCTGGGGCAACTGGTCCCTGTTCGGGAACTTCGACTTCCACGCGTTCGGAAAGCTCGGCGTCGTGTCGGCGCTCGTCTGGGTGTTCGCGCTCTTCCTGTCGGACTTCTTCGACACGATGGGCACCCTCGTCGGTGTCGGCAAGCCCGCCGGCTATCTCGACGACGAAGGCCACATGCCCGACATTCGCAAGCCGCTGCTCATCGACTCGCTGGCCGCGATCGCGGGCGGCGCGTCGTCGACGTCGTCGGCGACGACCTACATCGAGTCCGGCTCCGGCGTCGCCGCCGGCGGCCGCACAGGCTGGGTCTCGGTCGTCGCGGGCGCGCTTTTCATCCCGTTCCTGTTCTTCGCGCCGCTGATCGGGATGGTGCCGGCGCAGGCGACCGCCGCGGCACTGATCATCGTCGGCTACCTCATGGTGAGCGCGCTCACCGAGGCCGAGGGCGAGGCGGAGGTCGAGGAAGGCATCACGACACGCAAGGGCGCCCGCTTTGCCGGCATCGACTTCCACGACATCGCGATCGGGCTCCCCGCCGCGCTCGTGATCATGCTCATGCCGTTCAGCTACTCGATCACGAACGGCATCGGGTTCGGCTTCATCGCGTACGTCCTGATCCGGGCGACGCAGGGTCGGTGGCGCGACGTGCATCCGCTCATGTGGGCGGTGTCAGGAGCGTTCGCGCTCTACTTCTTCGTCCCGCTCCTCCAGGATCACGTCAGCTGGATCTAGCGCAAGTAGAGCCCCCAATGACGCTGACGCGTTGTCGGGGGCTCTGCAGGCGTCCGGACCGGTGCAACCGTGTCGCGAACTCCTGTCGTTCGAGCCTAGCTCAGGGAACGTCGATCTGCAGCATTAATTCGCTGCCTTCCTCAACGCCGAGGAGGGTGGCGGCACTGCCGCGGGTGACGGCGACCGCGACGTTGCGATAGCTGTCCTCGTAGAGGATCAGCTCGCCCGGCGTGGCATCGGCAAAGGTGCGCGCTGCGACGGCGTAGTACCGGTTCCCGCGCGCGGCGATCTCGACGCGCATGCCGGGCACGATCCCTGCCGTGTCGAGATGGTCGCGGTGGAGATTGAGCGCGATGTTCCCGAACCGGTCGACACCGAGCACGGCAGCGCGGATCCGCGATTGCCCTATCTCCGGCTGCGGCACGTCGAGCCGGACGAGCGCGTCCGCGTCGATCGGAGGGCCGAGCTCGCCGAGATCGATGCCGTTCGCGAGGTGCGCGGCTGCGGGCGAGAAGAGATCGCGGCCGTGAAACGTCCGGGAGACCGACTCGAGCGCGTAGTCCGGGTTCGCGAGCTCATGCGCCGCGGCGACGCCGCCGAACCGGTCGGCGGCTTGCAGCAGCAGGCCGTTGTCCGGGCCGACGTAGAAGCGGCCCTCGGCGTCGCGAAGCGCGAGCGGACGACGCCCGCTGCCGACGCCCGGATCGACGACAGCGAGGTGCACCCCGGCCGGCATGTAGGGGAGCGTGTTCGCGAGCATCAGCGACGCTTGCAGAACGTGGCCGGGCCGGATGCCGTGCGTGATGTCGATGATCTGCGCGTCGGGAGCGATCCGCTTCATCACGCCATGACAGGTCCCAACAAAGTCATCCGCGAGGCCGAAGTCGGTCAGGAACGTGATGAACATTCAGAGCGACTGTATGACGTCCACGAGACCGTCGAGGTCGTGTGACGCCGCGACGGCGACGACGTCGAGCCCGTGCTCGCGCGCCTCGGCCTCGGTCTGCGGTCCGATCGCGACGACAGGGACGCGCGCGCCGGTCGCGGCAAGCGCCCGCGCGGCGGACGCCGACGCGACGATTGCGAGGTCACCGTGCGGCGCCGGCGGGTGCAGCTCGACCGTGCGGTAAAGCGGCAGGAAGTCGGCGTCGAGGACGTCCCGGCGCGCCCCCTCGGCCGCGGCAAGCAGGAGGCGGCCCGGCGGCAGCTCGTCACGGAGGCCCTCCTGCGTGTGGACGCGCGGAACGAGATCCACCTGCAGGCCGTGCGCGCGCAGCGCCTCTGCGGTGCCCGGCCCGATCGCGGCGATCCGCGATGCCGGAGCGGCGAGCCGGCGGGCGACCTCGTGCGCACCGTTCGGGCTCGTGACAACGAGCCATTCGTAGCCGGACGCGTCGATCGGCTCGTCGCCGAGCGCCTCGATCTGGATCAACGGACAGCGTACGACCTCGTGGCCCAGCGCCTCGAGTCGCGCGGCAAGCTCGTCGGCCTGCGCCTCCGCCCGCGTGACGACGATCTTCATCGGACGAGCGAAAGGAGCTCACGGCCGAGTGCCTCTGGGTCGTCGCCCGTGCGCCGCTCGACCCACGAGCCGTCCTCGGCGGCAACGAGGCCGGTCAGCCTGACGCCGTCGTGATGCGCGGCGACCGGCGCGAGACAGCCGCCGCCCACTGCCGCAACCGCAGCCCGCTCGGCCTCGACTCGGCGCCGCGTCTCCTCATGGTCGGCCGCAACGACGAGGTGCTCGTCGCCCTCCCGCACCTGTAAGGCGAGCGCACCCTGTGCTGCCTCCGGCAGCAGCTCCTCGGGCTCGAAGTGCCTCCCGATCTCGTGCGCGAGCCCGAGCCGGTCGAGCCCGCAGGCCGCAAGCACCACGGCGTCGAGCCCTCGCTC
Organism: Gaiellaceae bacterium; assembly: GCA_036496545.1. Taxonomy (GTDB): domain Bacteria; phylum Actinomycetota; class Thermoleophilia; order Gaiellales; family Gaiellaceae; genus Palsa-739. The sequence continues at coordinate 90,947 of DASXKX010000007.1, forward strand.
GACGCGCTTGCGCAGGCGGGTGTCGATGTTCCCGCGGAGCGGCTCGATCGAGAGCGTCGGCTCCGCGGCGAGCAGCTGTGCACGGCGGCGCACGGACGCCGTGCCGATGCGCATGCCGGGGCGGATCGCGTCCGCGCCGCAGAGAGCATCGCGCGGATCGTCACGCTCGAGATACGCGCCGACGACGAGTCCCGCCGGATCCGTCGACGTCATGTCCTTCGCCGAATGCACGGCGACATCGATGCGATGCTCGAGCAATGCCTCCTCGAGCTCCTTCACAAAGACCCCGCGCGAGCCGATCTCGCCAAACGGCTTCGTGCGGTCGCGATCTCCTGCGGTCGTGATCGGGACGAGCGCAATCTCGATCCCCGGTGCACGCAGACGCGCAGACGCAAGCTCCGCCTGCGTGAGCGCGAGCCTACTGCCGCGACTGCCGACGCGTATCAGCACAGCGCGTCCTCTTGCGGACCGGCTGCCCGCACCGCCCGAGGCCTCGCGGCCGGACCCGAACGAACGCCGTCGGAGCCTGCAGCGGCAGGGGCCGCCCGGTGAGCTTGCCGACCTTCAGCGCTCGTCCTCACCGAGACCGAAGAGGTGCCGCACGGCCTCAGCATAAATGACCCCGTCGGCCGACACTGCGGCCTGTTTCATGCGAACAGTCGGCAGGTGCAGGAGCTTGTTGACGATCTGGGATGTCAGCGATTCGACGGCCCGGCGCTGGGTCTCGTCGAGGCGGCCGAGCACGCTGTCCGCCTTGCGGAGCTCGGCCTCGCGGATCTCCTCCGCGCGGGCTCGGAGCGACGCGATCGCCGGGACGACGTCGAGCGAGGCGTGCCACTCGCGGAACTTCTCGGCCTCCGCGGCGACGATCGCCTCGGCCCGCGCGGCCTCGCCGCGACGGCCGGCCAGGGTCTCGGACACAATCGCCTCGAGGTCGTCGATGTCGTAGAGGTAGCAGCCGTCGAGCTCGTGGATCGCGGGATCGAGGTCGCGCGGGACCGCGAGATCGATGAACAGCAGCCGGCGGCCGTGCCGGGCACGCTCGACCGTCGGCGCGTCGAGCACGAGCTCGCGCGAGCTCGTCGACGAGACGACAACGTCGGCGCGCGCGAGCTCCGCCTCGAGGGCCTCGCGGCTCGTTTTCGTGTTCGCGGTCAGCACGATCTCCGCCCCGCGCGTGCGGAGGCTGCGGGCCGCCTGCTCTCCGACCTTGCCCGTGCCGACGAGCAAGATGCGGCAGCCGTCGAGGGCGCCGAACACCTGCTCCGCAAGTGCCGCGGCGGCCGACGACACCGACGCCGGGCTCTCGCCGATCGCCGTCTGCGCGCGCACCTTCCGTCCCGCATGGAGCGCCTGCCGGAAGGCGCGGTCGAGCAGGAAGCCCGGCGTTCCGATCTCGTGCGCGACGCGCACCTGGCCGAGAATCTCGCCCTCGCCCGGGACGAGCGAATCGAGGCCGGCCGCGACGCGGAAGAGGTGGAGCGCGGCTGCCTGGTCGCGCAGCCGGTAGAGCGCGGGCTCGACGTCCGCGAGCGCGGCGACGGCAAGTGCTTCCGCGTCCTCGGGATCCTCCGTTGCGATGTAGAGCTCGGTGCGGTTGCAGGTCGAAAGGCACACGGCTTCGCCGAGCCGCCCCGCAAGCACGGCCGCCTGTTCGCGGTCGAGCGCGACCCGCTCGCGCAGCTCGACGGGCGCGTGGTGATGCGACGTGCCGACGAGAACGAGATGGGTCATGCGAAGTGGCTCGCGGGCAGCGCAAGGCGGACGACGATGACGAGGGCGAAGCCGGCGAGCGCGACGTACGCGGCGCGCCTCCCCGACCAGCCGAAGCGGCGCAAGACGAGGTAGGTGCACCACGCGACCCACGTGACGAGCGTCGCGACGACCAGCGCATCGACGCGGTCGCCGCGGTGCAGGAGCCGCACGATGCCGACCGCGATCCCGACCGTCAGCGGCGGCAGCGACCAGGCGGCCGTCCGCGCGGCGAGGTGGTCAAGCGTCGCAAGCGACGGCGCAGGCCGTCGGAAGATCGTCGTCTCGCGGCGCTTCAGCCTCCGTTCCTGCCACAGGTAAAGGAGCGACAGCGCAGCCGAGAGCGTCAGCCCCGCAAACGCGAGGAGCACGAAGCCGACGTGCAGCACGAGGAAGAGATTCGAGTAGTGGCTGCGCGCGCCGACGCTCATCCCGCCGCCGGCGCGCGCGACGATAAGCAGCACGGCGGCAAGCGGCATCACCGCGAGGCCGAGGAGGCGGTACGCGCCGCGGCAGCCCCAGATGAGATACGTGCCGACGACCAGCCAGACGAAGAGGTTCAGCGAGCCCGCCCACGTCCCCCACGGGAAGCCGTCCTGGCGCGCAGCCTGCGCCGCGAGCAGCCCGGTCTGCACGAGCCAGCCCAGCCGGACGCCCCACGTCGCCGCGCGTCCCGCGGCGCCGGGACGGCGCGCGTCGCCGAAATAGCCGACAGCCGCTTCCCCGTACAGCAGCAGTGCGGGCCAGAAGAGGAGCTCAGCCAACTTGCACCGGCTCGCGCTCGGGATCGTCCTCCGGCGTGGGCTCCGGCCGCGCCGCGAGCGCGTCGACTTCACGCTCGAGCCTCCGCAGCTTCAGCGCGATGATCACGACGTAGAGCAGCACAAGCCCGAAAACGACGCAGTACGCGGCGGTGACGTACTTCTCCGCGGTCGTCACGCGTACGCTCTTCTCAACTCGCGCAGGCGGATGTCCAGTCGCTTGCCGGCGAGCTCGACGCGATAGAGCGTGTACGCGAGCACCAACAGCGCAACTTGTGAGACGCAGTACGTGACGAGGATCCAGCCGTGGAAGTTCGGCCCGTGCCGCGTGAAGACGACCGGATGGATGAATCGCGCCGCGAGGCGGATCGCGAGGAAGCTCACGGGAATGAGGATCACGCCGAAGAGCGCGTACACCGCGCTCAGGTTCGCGCGCTGCGGGCCGTCGTCGAGTGAGTAGCGGAGCATGAAGTACGCGCAATAGAACAGGAAGAGGACGAGGAACAGCACGAGCTGGTTCTCGCTCCAGAGCCACCAATGACCCCAGGAGATCTTCGCCCAGATCGAGCCCGTCAGCAAAACGAGGACCCCGAAGATGACGCCCTGGTGCACGGCGACGTAGCTCTCGAGGTCGGCGCGCGGATCGCGCTTCCAGAGATGGACGAGCGCTTTCCACGCACCGCCGATGAAGCAGGCGTACGCAGTGAACGCGATCGAGACGTGGAAGTAGAAGATGCGCTGCGAGAAGCCCTGGTCGGCGTCGGTCGGGGCGACGAAGAAGACGAGCGCGAGCGCGGTGGTGACGAGAGCGAGTGAGGCAGCCGCGAGCGCCGGCAGTGGGATCCGGGCCATCTGGGATGCATTGTGCCCTGGACGGCTTACTCGGTGACGACGTACTCGAACGACGCCCAGCAGACGAGCGCGAAGAGGGCATCGTAGAGCGCGAGAAAGGCGAGATAGCGCCCGGGCGCACTAACGACCGAGGCGCCGACGCCGCCGATCACGATCGGGACGGCGAGCGGCAGGAAGAGGAGCGGCAGCAGGAGGTCGCGCGCGCGGGTCGCGACGGCCATCGCGCCGACGAACGTCCCGACGGCGCAGATCCCGATGTCGGCGAGCGCGAAGGCACCGACCGTCGCCGTGTCGACGCCGTGGAAGAAGAGTGCGAAGACCGGCAGCGCGACGAGCTCGGCCGCCGCGAGGAACGCCAGCGTGGCGATCGTCTTCGCGACCCAGATCGTGCTGCGGTCTCCGGGCGCGAGGACGAGGGCGTCGAGCACCCGCTGCTCTTTTTCGGGGACGAAGGCACGACCGAGCGCGAGGAGGGCGGTGAACATGATCGCCACCCAGAGGAGCCCTCGCGCTGCAAGATCGGATGCGTGTGCGGGTAAGGCGAAGTGGAAGACGACGAAGACGGCCACGACGAAGAGGAGCATCGCGGGCAGCGTGTCGCGCGCGCGGAGTTCCAGCAGGAGATCCTTGCGTGCGAGCGCGCGGACGTCGGCGAGGTAGTTCATGCGAGTGCGAGCCTCGTCGTGGCGAACCCATCGATGCGTTGCGGGTCGTGCGTCGAAACGAGGAACGTCCGCTGGTCGCGCAGCTCGTGCAATTGCTGGTCGAGCAGCTCCGCGCCTTGCTCGTCGAGCGCGGTGTACGGCTCGTCGAGGATGAGCAGCGCTGGGTCGTGGAGCAGGACGCGGCAGAGCGCGAGCCGCTGCGTCATCCCGCGCGAGTACGACGCGACGCGATCGTGCCGCGCATCCCAGAGGCCGAAGCGTTCGAGCAGCATGCCGATCCTCTCGCGGCGCTCGACCACGCGGTAGAGCCGGCCGTACAGCTCGAGGTTCTCGAGGGCGGTCAGCTCGCGGTAGACGAGCGGCTCGTGCGCGAGGAAGCCGATCTGCGCACGCTCGACGCCGACTGTGAGTGCACCCTCGGTCGGGATCGCGAGTCCGGCGCAGATTCGGAGCAGCGTTGTCTTGCCTGAGCCGTTCGGGCCGGTGACGAGCGCGAAGCCGCCGCGCGGCACGTCGAGATCGACGTTGTGCAGCACGCGTTTCTCGCCGAATCGCCGTCCGAGCTTGCGGGCCTCGATCACGGCTAGAGTCTAGGAGTAGCATCGTCGGCGGGATGGGGATCTCGGTCGAGGAGCTACAGCTCGCGGCGCGGAATCACGCGATGCCGCTCGAGATACTGCGTGAGCCGATCACGCCTGCAGGGCTGCATTACCTGCTGATCCACTTCGACATCCCGGCGGTGGACGCGGGCTCGTATCGCCTCGCGATCGACGGGCTCGTCGAGCGGCCGCTCGAGCTGTCGCTGGATGCGTTGCAGGCGCGACCGGCGAAGACGCTGGCGGTGACGCTCGAGTGCGCAGGCAACGGGCGCGCGCTGCTCGAGCCGCGCTGGCAGAGCCAGCCGTGGTTGAACGAGGCCGTCGGGACCGCCGAGTGGACGGGCACGCCGCTCCGGCCGCTGCTCGAGGAGGCCGGAGTGTCGGCGTCGGCGACCGAGGTGGTGTTCACCGGGCTCGACCGCGGCGTGCAGGGCGACATCGAGCAGGACTACGCGCGGAGCCTCTCTCTGAAGGACGCACTGCGCGACGAAGTGCTGGTCGCCTACGCAATGAACGGTGCGCCGCTGCTGCCGCAGCACGGCTATCCGGTGCGGCTGATCGTCCCGGGCTGGTACGGCATGACGCACGTGAAGTGGCTGCGGTCGATCACCGTCGTCGACACGCCGTTCACTGGTTGGCAGCAGGACTACGGGTACAAGCTGCGGCAGTCCGAGGATGACGACGACGCTGCTCCGGTCACGCGGATGTTGCCACGGTCGCTCATGGTGCCGCCGGGGATCCCGGTCTTCTTCGGGCGCGAGCGGGTGCTGAAGGCCGGCCCATGCGAGCTTGTCGGGCGGGCGTGGTCGGGGTGGGCGCCGATCGAACGTGTCGAGGTCTCGACCGACGGCGGCTCGAGCTGGGCCGACGCGGAGCTCGATGCGGACGCGCCCGCGTTCGCATGGCGCGGCTGGCGGTTCGAGTGGGATGCGCCGGCGGGCGAGCACGTGCTGATGTCTCGTGCCACCGACGGCGCCGGGAACGTCCAGCCGCTCGAGGCGGAGTGGAACCTCGAGGGCTACTGCAACAACGGCGTGCAGCGCGTGAACGTGACCGTCAGCTGACGGCGTCCGCGATCACGAAGACGGCGAACGCGACGCTGATCACGCCGTTCATCGTGAAGAAGGCCGCGTCGAGGCGGCGCAAGTCGTTCGGGCGTACGAGCGAGTGCTCGTATACGAGCAGCGCCGCGACTACGGCGACGCCGATCCAGTAGAGCGCGCCGACGGAGAGCACGGCGCCTGCGGCGGCGAGGCAGGCGACGGTTGCGACGTGCGAGATGCGCGCGCCGGCGAACGCGCCGCGAACTCCGAAGCGCGTCGCGATCGAGTGCAAGTGCTGCTCGCGATCGATGTCCGTGTCGAAGAGCGCGTAGAAGCAGTCGAAGCCCGCAACCCAAAAAACGACGGCGGCGCCGAGCACCCATGCCTGCCACGGAAGGTGGTTCGTGATCGCCACCCAGGCGCCGATGGGCGCGAGCCCGTCCACTGCGCCGAGCCAGAAATGGCAGAGCCACGTGAAACGCTTGAGGTACGGGTAGATGACGAAGCCGGCGATCGGGATCGGCCAGAGCCAGTGCGTCTTCGGCGCCAGCTGCCAGACCGCAACGAGGAACAATGCGAGCGAGGCGGCGCAAAAGAGGGCGACCTGCGCGCGCGAGAGCTGGCCGCTGGGCAGCTCGCGGCCTGCCGTGCGCGGGTTGCGCGCGTCGATCGCCGAGTCGATCAGCCGGTTGAGCGCCATCGCAAGCGACCGCGCGCCGACCATCGCCAGCGTGATCCAGACGAGGTCGTGCGCGGACGGCGTGCCGGCGACCGCGAGAAACGCGCCGACGTACGCGAACGGCAACGCGAAAACGGTGTGCTCGATCTTGACGAGCCGCGCGAACCGAGCCGGCAGCGGCGCAAGCGTCGGAGCGGAAGCAGTCACGCCAGCATGCTATGCCGTGTCCGAATCGGCTCTGTCACGCCTTCGTCACGACTTCTCCACGGAACCGCCACGTCTGACACCAAGCCGTGTCCGCTCGGCCCCGCGACCGCCGGAACCAGCGGTTCCGCTCGAACCGCGTGTCTGACACCGGGAGATGTCCGAATCGGCTCCGTCACGCCTTCGTCACGACTTCTTGGACTCTGAGACCTCGAGGGGGAACCGTACGGACGCGTCCATCGCTCAGAGCAGGGCTTTCCCGTGAGGACTCTGAGTCCAGGGGTTGTCCCTATCGGTCAGTCGCTCTGCTTGTGCGAGACGTGCACCTTGCCGCCGAGAAGCTCGAGGGCATGCGGCAGCACCGGGCGGAGGACTTCGTAGCCGTCACGGCAGCCGCCGGTTGAGCCAGGGAGATTGACGATCAGCGTCGAGCCGAGCAGGCCGGCGACGCCGCGGGACAGCAGCGCGTACGGCGTCTTGTGCAGGCCCTCGACCCGCAGGGCCTGCGCGATGCCCGGCGCCTCGCGCTCGAGCACGTCCTGCGTCGCCTCCGGCGTCACGTCGCGCGGAGCGAGGCCCGTGCCGCCGGTCGTCAGGATGATCTGGTTGCTGCCCGCCAGCTCGCGGAGCGCCGCCGAGATGTCCGCGCGCTCGTCGGCGACAAGGCGACGCTCCACCTCGAATCCGTCCTCCCGCAAGAGACTCTCGAGCAAATCGCCGCTGCCGTCGTCGGCCTCGCCGCGCGAGACGCGGTCGGACACCGTCAGCACCGCGACCTTCACACGGGCTCCTTCATCTTCTCGACCAGGCGCACATCGCCGATCGTGATCGCCTTGTCGACCGCCTTGCACATGTCATAGATCGTGAGCGCGGCGACCGTCACCGCCGTCAGCGCCTCCATCTCGACACCGGTTTGCGCCGTCGTCTCGACGACGGATGTGATCTCGACTGCGTCCTCCCGCGGCTCGATCGTCACCTCGATGTGCGACAGCGGCAGCGGATGGCACAGCGGGATCAGGTCGCTCGTCCGCTTCGCCGCCATGATCCCCGCAAGCTGCGCCGTCGTCAGCGCGTCGCCCTTTGGCAGGTCGTGGAGACGCCGCAGCGTCGCCGACGACATCTGCACGCGCGCAGATGCAACCGCGCGCCGATGCGACAGCGGCTTGCTTCCGACGTCCACCATCTGCACCGAGCCCGACTCGTCGACATGGCTCAGCTCATTCACCGCGACCGCCTCACGAGGTGCATCAGATCACGGCGGGACCGCCACGCGGCGCGCCACCGATTGAACCCCTCTCCGTAGAGCACATCGAGAGCCGCACGCAACGCACGCTCCGTCTCTTTGTCATACGGGAACCACCACACCGGCCGGACCCGCCCGCGATCCGAGTCGACGTACTTCACTCGCACGCGTTCGTACAGACCGTGCTTCGAGCTCGCCCGCCCGAAGCCCGACGCCTTCACCCCTCCCCACGCCGCCTGCCCGGTCGTGAAGGAGTAGCCGAAATCGTTCACCCACACCATCCCGGCCTCGATCTGCCGCGCCACACGGTCGGCCTTCGTGAGGTCGCGCGTCCACACGCTCGCCGCCAGCCCGAACTCCGTGTCGTTCGCGCGCGCGACCGCCTCCGCCTCGCCGTCGAACGGCTCGACGCTCACCGCCGGCCCGAAGAGCTCCTCGTCCGGCAACGCGCCTTCAAGAACGACCGGCTCCAGGAACCAGCCCCCTCGAACGGGACGCTTTGCATCGACGAGGCGCTCCACGCGCTCGCGCTGCGCCTCCGAGATGAGCGGCCCGAGGTCGAGCTCACGCACACGCCCGCGCAGCCGGTAGGTGAACTCCGCGTACACCGGCCGCTCGACGTAGATGCGTTCCGTGCTGACGCACGCCTGGCCCGAGTTCAGGAACGATGCGAACGTCGCGCCGGCGACCGCACGGTCGAGATCCGCGTCCGCGAAGACAACCATCGGGTCGCGCCCGCCGAGCTCGAGCACGACGGGACAGCCCCGCGCGCCCGCGGCCGAGGCGATCCGCCGCCCGACGCCGACGGAGCCGGTGAAGAAGACCTTCGCGATCCCAGGGTCGGCGACGAGCGCCTCGCCGACGTCGGCCTCTCCCTGCACCAGCTGAACGAGCCCGACGGGCATGCCGGCCTCCTCGAGGACGCGCCGCACCCAGACGGCTGTCAGCGGCGTGAGCTCGGACGGCTTCAGAACCACGCCGTTGCCGGCGATGACCGATGCGGCGACCTGGGTGAACGGGATCCCAAACGGGATGTTCCAGGGTGTAATCGCCGCGACGACGCCGAGCGGCTCGTAGACGAGCCACGCCTTCTTCGTCTTCAGGTGCAGCTGCGAAAAACGCACGCGCTCGTCGCGCAGCACTCGGGGCGCCTCGCGCGCAAGCCAGCGCGCATGGTCGACGGCGGTGTAGAGCTCGTTCGCAATTGCTTCCGTAGGCGGCTTCGCGGTCTCGGCGACGATCAAGTCGGCGATCGCGTCAGCATGCTCGCGCACCACGGTCGCCGCGCGGCGGAGCACAGCCGCCCGCGCATCCGCATCGAGACGCGCCCACCCGTGCTGGACCGTCCGCGCGCGCTCGACGGCGTCCCGCACCTCGCTCGGCTCCGTTCGCCGAACCGAGCCGACTGGCTTGAGCGTCGCGGGATTGACGGAGACGAGCTCGGAAGCAGACGTCGTCGTCACCACAGCCGAATCGTACGCGCCTAGACCGAATCGAGATCGGCGAGCTGGGCGGCGATCCACGCCGCAAGATCGTGCGTGCGCACGTGCACGCGCAGCGCATCGAGCCGCCGGCGCTTTTCGCCGGCGTCCATCGCAAACGCTTCGGCAAGCGCCTGCGCCTGCCCGTAGACGTCGAACGGATTGACCGTCAGTGCCCACTCGCCGAGCTCTTCGTGCGAGCCCGCGTTCTCAGACAGGATCAGCACGCCGTCGCGCGCGTTCATCAAAGGTGCTTCCTTCGAAACGAGATTCAGCCCGTCGAACACGGGATTGACGAGCAGCGCGTCGTACTGCTTGTACGCCGCGACCGACTGGTGGAAGTTGTCGCCGATCTGCAGATCGATCGGCAGCCAACCCTCCTGTTGGAAACGGTCGTTCACCGTGCGTGCCTCACGCTGGATGGCCGCGAGGTACTCGGAGTACTCGGGGATGTCCTGGCGCGACGGATCGAGCAGCGCGAGCATCGTCACACGCCCATGCATTTCAGGATGCAGGTCGAGGAAGAACGCGAACGCGCGGAAGCCGCGCACGACGTTCTTCGACGGATCCGCCCGGTCAACGCGAACAACGAGAAACTCCGGTCGCCGCTCGATGATCTCGCGCTCCTGCTCGAGCACCGATGGGTGCTCACGCAGCTCGTCGAACTCCGCGGGATCAATGCCGATCGGATGGCTCGTGACCGTCGACGTGCGGCCGTCATGCGTGACGGTCGAGGCGGCGTGGTCGACATCGGCGCCGAGAATGTCCTCGCACGCGCGCAGAAAGTTGTGCCGCCAGCGGTGCGTGTGCAGACCCACGATGTCGCTCGCGAGCACGCCTTCGTGCACCGCGATGCGCAAGTGCTCGGGGAGCACGTGCCAGTAGTCGGTCTCCGGCCACGGGATGTGAATGAAGTGCGCCATCAGCGCGTCCGGCTTCGCCGCACGCACGACCTTCGGCGCGAGATACAGGTGATAGTCGTGGAAGAAGACCGCAGCATCTGGGCCGCGCTCGAGCTCGGCGACGACCGCGTCTGCAAACCCTTCATTCACCGGCACGTAGCCGTTGAACCACGCGTTGTGCAGGCCGAGATCGAGATCGGGCGCGTATGGCAGGCCCCACATGTAGTGCTGCAGGAACCAGAGCGTCGGGTTCGCGGCGACGTTGTAATACCAGTCGAAGGCCGTCGCGTCGTGCGGCACGAGCTGCACCCGGTACGGCGAGCCGTCGCGCCACGTCTCGTCGAACGGCTCGCCGCCGTGCTCGGCCGCGACCGCCCTGTCCTCGTCGGTGAGCGCGCTCGCGATCCACGTGACGTCGTGATGCAGCACGAGACTTCGCAACGCGGTGACGAGCCCGCCTCCGCCGCGCCGCGTTGTCCGCTCGCCGCCGGATGCGCGGTCGTACGACAACGGACCGCGGTTCGAGACGACGATGAGCTTTCGACGAGTCGCGGTCACGCGTTGAGACTACGACGACAGGCGCTTGACGAAGCGCAGTCGCGAGCCCCGACGGCCGGGCGCGGAGTCGATCTCGAACTCGTCGGCGATCGAGCGGATGATCGCGATACCGAGGCCACCCTCCGAAAGCTCGTCGCCCTCGAACGACGGCGCCTCGTCAGGATCGAACCCCTGGCCGTCGTCGATCACCTCGATGCCGATCCGGTCGCGCCCGAGCTCGTACGTCACGTCGACATGTCCGCCGCTCGCTCGGTACGCGTGTCGCACCGAATTCGACACCGCCTCGGTGAGCGCGAGCTTGAGATCTGCCATCGTGTCGTCGCCGATCTCCCGGACCTGGCCGAGGCCGGTAAGTGCGAGCCGGCAGAGCGTGATGTACTCGGCCTTCGCCGGGATACGGAGGTTGACCGAACACGCCCCCTCGAGCCCGGGACGCTGGGATGTGGCGACGTCTCTCACCAATCTCACGGATCCTCATTTCCCAACGTTCGGAAAACTAAACCCGCCGATTTCTATCGGAATCTGCCCACGCCTCTGCCCAGCACCTTCGGGCTACCCGAGGATGCGACGTGTCTAACCCCTTCCAGCTCACTCCGCGGGCCGCAGCACGAGCTTGACGGCGATGGTCTGGCGATGCCCTCCCCGGACGATTGCGAACATGGCCGTCTGCCCCGGCCGGAGAGTATTCGTGACGATTCGCACGAGGGCGTCCGCACTGTCTACCGGCACCCCGTCGACGGCCACGATCACGTCGCCGCCGACACGGACCGTCTCGCCCTCGAACTGCCGCTCGCCGCGCCCTCCCCGAAGGCCCGCTGCGGCTGCCGGACCGCCGCGCGTCACCCGGTCGACGAGCGCGCCCCGCCGGACCGGCAGCTTGAGCGCCGCTGCGAGCGAGGGCGTGACGTCCTCGGACTGGACGCCGGCGTAGGCGTACCGCACATGTTCTTTTGTCAACAACTCCTGCAGGGAGCGCCGGGCTGAGTCGATCGGGACTGCGAAGCCGACGGCGCCCGAACCGCCGGGGTCGCTCCGCAGTTGCGCATTGATGCCGATCGCACGGCCGGCCGCGTCGAGGAGCGGCCCGCCGGAAGAGCCGTGCGCGATCGGCGCATCGGTCTGGATCGCGTCGAGCAGCGAAAAAGAGGGCGCCGTCAGCGCGGCAATCGACCGATGAACGCCCGAGACGATGCCGACCGCCAGCGAATCCGCGTTCCCGAGCGGGCTGCCGATGGCGGCGACCGGCTCGCCGACGACAGCGTCGGCCGAGCGGCCGAGGGGCACGGGCACAAGCGTGTGGGCAACCGGCGAGACGTGGAGCACGCCGACGTCGTCGAATACATCCCAGCCCACGATCCTCGCCGGGATGCGATCGCGGTCGGCGAAGGCGACGTAGACGCTCTCGGCCGGGTGAACCGGGCCGGCGGTCTCCCCTGCATTCGTGATCACGTGGGCGTTCGTGAGGATCGTGCCCATCCGGGAAACGACGAAGCCGGAGCCTTGGGCGGCCGTGCCCGCGAAGTACGAGTAGACCGTGACGACGCCCGGTGAGCGGCGGGCGAAGATCCGGGCCGGATCGAAGTCCGGCGACCGCAGGATCGGCACGCTCGGCGCGACCGAGACTGTGGCACGCGCGTGCACGGGCTCGCGCACGACAACCGTCTTCGTCGCATTGCTGCCGACGAGGCCGGCGGCGCGGCCGATCCCGAGCGCCGCGGCGGCGCCGACGACGGCGCAGGCGAGCGCTAGGACGGCGGCGCGCACTAGTGGACTGTAGCCACCTCCTCGTTTTCCCGTGAAAACGCCGGCAGCCGCAGCGTGAAGACCGTCCGGCCGGGCGTCGACTCGAGCTCGAGCGTCCCGCCCATCCGTTCCGCGAGCTCGCGGGCGATCGCGAGCCCGAGACCCGTGCCCGAGGCGCGGGAGCCGTCGAGCCGGCTGAACCGAGCAAAGACCTGCTCGTGCTGCTCGGCCGGGATACCGGGGCCGTCATCCTCGACCGAGAAGGTCGAACCGCCGGCGACGAGCCGGACGCGCGTGCCGTCGGGCGTGTGCGCGAAGGCGTTGTCAACGAGTGCGCGGCCGATCTGCAGCACGCGCTCCCGGTCACCGAGGGCGACGCCTGCGTCTGCCGACCGCACGTCGAGCACCCGGCCGCGCCGGCGGGCGACAGCGGCGAACTCCCCGGCAAGATCCTCGGCGATCGGGCCGAGGTCGACCGGCTCGTGATCGAGCCGCATCGGGCCGGCGTCAAGCCGGGAGAGGTCGAGCAGGTCGGTCGCAAGCTTCGAGAGCCGCTCGACCTGCTCGCTTGCGATCTCGAGGAACTCAGCGCGCGTCGTCTCGTCGAGGTCCTCGTCGCGAAGCAGCTCGAGGAAGCCGCCGAGCGAGAAGATCGGCGTCCGGAGCTCATGCGAGGCGTTGGCGATGAACTCGCGCCGGGCGTCGTCGAGACGGGCGAGGCGGAGCCGCATGCTGTCGAACGCCCCCGCAAGCTCGCCAAGCTCGTCCCGGCCGTGATCGACGACCGGCTCCGCGAAGTCGCCGGCGGCGATCCGGTCGGCGGCACGCTCGAGACGACGGATCCGCCGCGCGAAGAGCGACGCGGCCGCGAACCCGGCGATCAGCGCGACGCCCAACCCGACGAGGCCGGACCACAGGAGCCGCTGGCGGACGAGGTCGACGTCCTTCAACGTCGAGTGGAGCGAGGCGGAGAAGAGGATGACGTTCCCGTCGGAGTCGGAGACGGCGGCCTCGGCGTACCGGACGCCGCCGCGGCGGACATCCCCGCGCTGGACGCCGGGGAAGGTCTCCGCCCGGAGCGCGACAGGATCCCGCTCGATGTTGTCGCTGACCGTCAACCGCGCCGAATCGGCAGTGACGGCGAGGGTCGGGTGCAACCCGAGCGTCAGCGGCTGGAAGTAGACGACCCGCGACTCCGCCTCGCGCCCGGCCTCGGTGACGAAATCGTCGTCGACGGTCGTGTTCCGGGTGTCGCGCATCGTCACGCGGGCGGCGTTCGCGAGCGCCTCGAGCCGCCCGTTCACGAGGCGGTTCTGGAGCGAGGGGACGAGCGCGACCCAAACGATCGCGAGGGCGCCGAGCACGACCACTCCGAGCGCGAGGCTCAGGCGGGCCCCGACGCTGCGGATCGGGTTCATCCGCGCAAGCGGTAGCCGACGCCGCGGACAGTCTGGATCAGCTCCATGTCGTCGAGCTTCTCGCGGAGGTGGCGGACGTGGACGTCGATCGTCCGCGGCTCCCGGTAGGCGTAGTCGCCCCACAGGGACTGCAGGAGCGCCTGGCGGCTGAAGACCCGGCCCGGCCTCGCCGCGAGGCTGCGGAGCAGCTCGAACTCGACGAAGGTCAGCTCGATCGTCCTCCCGTCGAAGACGGTCGTCCGCTTGGCAAGGTCAAGGGTCAGCCCCTCGACGACGATCTGGTCGCGGCCGCCGTCGTGGACCCCGAGCGAGGCGCGCCGGAGGAGCGCCCTCACACGGCTCCGGAACTCCCGGATCGAGAACGGCTTGGTGATGTAGTCATCCGCGCCGAGCTCGAGCCCAACGACCTTGTCGAGCTCGTCGTCGCGCGCGGTGAGCATGATGATCGGCACGGAGCTCGTCGCCCGCAGCCGCCGGCACACCTCGAGGCCGTCGAGCTTCGGGAGCATCAGGTCGAGGACGACGAGGTCGACCTGCTCGTTCTCGAAGCGGCGGAGCGCCTCCTCGCCGTCGCGCGCCTGGACGACGCGAAACCCTTCGTGCTCAAGCGGGTACGTCAGCAGCTTCTGCACCGCGTCCTCGTCGTCGACGAGAAGGATCGTGGCGGACTCGGTGCCGGGCGTTTTCACGGGAAAAGAGGTTGCCTGCCGATCCGTCGTCCTACTATAGGTCGCCGTGGCAGCCCTCCAGCCTTTGACGGAGCGGCGCCGCGCGCGGCCCGGCTCGCTCGACCGGCCCGTTAACGGGAGGCTCTACCGCGGCACCTGGCTCCTCGTCGGGCTGCCGCTGCTCGTGCTCGCGTTCAGCGTCGCACGCCCGGCCGCGCTGCAGCCGCCGACGCTGCCGCCCGCGTTCGACGAGAACGCCGCGCGACAGCTCGCAACCGACCTCACGGCGGTCGCGCCGAGCCGTGTCTCGGGAACCGCCGGCGACGCTGCGGCCGCGAACTGGTTCGCGTCGCAACTCGCGCCCTTCGGGTTCACCGTGCGGCGCGAACGGCTCAGCGCGGTTGTGCCGGACCGCGGCCGAGTTCGCTTCGTCAACCTCGTCGCTTCGAGGGCGGGCCTCTCTCAGAAGACGATTGTCGTCATGGCCCACCGGGACAACACGGGCGTCGGCCCCGGCGCGAACGACAACGCGTCCGGGACCGGGGCGCTGCTCGAACTCGCGCGGGCGTATGCGCCGAACGGCAACGCCGCGCGCGTGCGGCTCCCGTACACCGTGACGTTCGTGTCCACGGACGGCGCGGTCGACGGCGGGATCGGCGCGGCGTGGTTCGCCGGTCATGCAGCGGAAGCGCCGAACGTGATCGCCGTGCTCAACCTCGATGCGATCGCAGGCCCGAACCGGCCGCGCCTCGAGCTCGGAGGCGATACCCCGCGCTCGCCGGCACCGGGTCTCGTCGAGACGGTGCGCGCGCAGCTCGCGGCGGAAACCGGCGCCGACCCGCTGCGCGCGAGTGCGCTCCGGCAGCTCGTCGACCTCGGCTTCCCGTACAGCCGCTACGAGCAAGCGCCGTTCGTGACACGCGGCATCCCCGCCGTGACGATGACGACGAACGGCGACCGGCCGAGAAGCGGCGCGGGCGATGTGCCCGACGCGCTGCGCCTGGTGCGCATCCGCCAGATCGGGCGCGCGTCGCAGAACGTTCTCGACGCGCTCCAGCAAGGGATTGCACTTACGCCGGGGCCGGCGAGCTACGTCTACGTCGGGACGCGCATCGTCCGGGGCTGGGCGATCGAGCTCGTGCTGATCGGGGCGCTCGTCCCGTTCCTCGCCGCGACCGTCGACCTCTTCGCGCGCTGCCGGCGGCGTCGGATCCGCATTGCTCCGGCGCTCAGGAGCTACCGGAGCCGTCTCGGTTTTTGGCTGTGGTGCGGGGCGTTGTTCGCCTTCTTCGCGCTCGTCGGCGTCTGGCCCGACGGCGCGGCCCGCCCGCCGTCGCTCGACAGCGTCCACTGGCCGATGGCCGGGATCATCGGTCTCGCGGTGCTCGCCGGGATCGGCTGGTTCGTCTCCCGCGACCGCCTGCTCCCGCGACGGCCGGTGACGGCCGAGGAGGAACTCGCAGGCAACACAGCCGCGCTGCTTGCGCTCGGCGTCCTCGCGTTGCTCGTTGTGGCAACAAATCCGTTCGCGCTCATCTTTGTGCTTCCGTCGTTGCACGTATGGCTCTGGCTCCCGCAGGTGCGGCGGCAGCAGGCCTGGCTACGGGCGGCCGTGCTCCTCGCGGGTCTCGCGGGACCGCTCCTGCTCGTCTGGTCGTTCGCGAGCCGCTATGGGCTCGGCTGGGACGCGCCCTGGTACATCGCGTGGCTCTACGCTGTCGGCTATGCGCCTGCGGTCGGCGTCGCGATCGCACTCGGTTGGGCCGCGGCCGCCGGCCAGCTCGCGGCGCTTGTCGCCGGCCGGTACGCGCCCTACCCAGCCGCGTCCGAACGCCCGCCGCGCGGGCCGGTGCGCGAGGTGGTCAGGCACGTCGTCCTCGCCCAACGTCGCCGGCGGCGCGCGGCCGAGCTCGACCGCCGCGCAGCGCAGGGCTGACCGGCCCTAGCTGAGCCGCAGCCAGCGGACAGCTGCGCCGGCCGCAATTGCGCCGTCGCCAGGCGGGACGTGGATCAGCGCATCGGCTGCGGCGGCGCGAACGATCATGTGCGACTCCTGGCCGCTAAGCGGCTCGAGCACCGTGCCGTTTTGGTCCAGGCGGGACCGCGCCCGCACGAACTCGTCGCGGGCGTCGTTCTGCCGCAGCTCGCGCGCGACGACGCCGGCCTCGAATCGCGGCAGCGGCTCTCGCTCTCCCTGAAGTGCGCGCAGCGCGGGCTTCACGAACAGCTCGCAGCCCACGAGCGAGGAGACCGGGTTGCCGGGCAGCCCGAAGACGAGCGTCGCATTGCGCACGCCGAACGAGACGGGCTTGCCGGGCTTGATCGCAATGCGCCAGAAGATCTCCTCGACGCCGAGCTCCGCCTCGATCGAGCGCACGAGATCGTGCGGCCCGACTGAGACACCTCCCGACGTGACGAGCACATCGGCCTGCAGGGCGCGCGCGAGTGCGTCCCGGTGCGCCCGCTCGTCGTCGGCGACGAGTGGCAGCAGCTCGATGTCGCAGCCGGCGGCGGCGAGCGCGGCCGCAAGCATGAGCGAGTTCGACTCGTAGATCTGACCATCGGCAAGCGGCACACCCGGGCGGACGAGCTCGCTGCCCGTGGCGAGGACCGAAACGCGCGGCCGGCGGGCGCAGTCGACGTGCGCAACACCGGCAGCTCCAAGCGCACCGAGCTGCGCCGCGCCGAGGCGAATGCCGCGCGGAACCACCACGTCTCCCGCACCCACGTCCCCGCCGCGCGGGCGGACGTGCGCACCAGGTGCAGCGGGGCCGGCGATCTCCACACTGTTGTCATGTTGGACAACATACTCGACGGGGATGACGGCGTCCGCGCCGACGGGCACGACGCCGCCCGTCGAGATCGCAACGGCCTCCCCGGCACCGAGCGGTGCGTCGGCCGGACGACCTGCGGCCGCCTCACCAACGACGCGCAGGACACCGGGAACGTCCTCCGACCGCACGGCGAAGCCGTCCATTGCCGAACTCGCGAACGGAGGCAGATCGACGATCGCGACCGCGGGCGACGCGGTCACGCGCCCGGCGGCGTCGCCAAGAGCGACCCGCTCACTCGCGAGCTGCGTCGCGTGCGCAAGCACGAGCGACTGCGCGCGCTCGAGGTCGAGTATTTCGCTCACGATCGCGCATAACGTATCGGCGTGCCGACTGCGGACACCGTCATTGCCGGCCGTTACCGGCTGAAGGAGGTCCTCGGCCGCGGCGGCATGTCGGAGGTCTGGTGCGCCGAGGACCTCGAGCTCGGCCGCCTCGTCGCGCTCAAGCTGCTCGCACCAGACGCCGACCGCGCTCGCTTCGAGCGCGAGGCGCGCGCGGTCGCGTCACTCGCACATCCGAACATCACGCAGGTCTACGACTTCGGCGAGTGGCAGGGCCGCCCGTACATGCTGCTGGAGTACCTGCCCGGCGGGACGCTCGAGGATCGGCTCGCGAACGGCAAGCCGCTGCCCGACGACGAGGCGTTCGCGATTGCAGCCGGGATCTCGGCCGGCCTCGCTCACGCCCACACGCGCGGGGTCGTGCATCGCGACCTCAAGCCGGCGAACGTCCTCTTCGACGACGAGGGCCGGCCGAAGCTCGCGGACTTCGGCATCGCGCGGATGGTGGCGGGGGAGGGCACGCTCACCGAGGCGGGGACCGTGCTCGGCACGGCTGCCTACATCTCGCCGGAGCAGGCGATGGGCGAGCCTGCAACGGCCGCGTCGGACGTCTACTCGTTCGGCGTCCTCCTCTATCGCATGCTCACCGGGACGCTCCCGTTCGAGTCAACGAACGCCCTCGAGCTCGTCATGCTTCACCGCGACGCACCGACACCGCCGATCGAGTCGCGGCGGAGTGACGCCCCCGCCGTGCTCGCGGCGACCGCAACGGCTGCACTCGCGAAGCTGCCGCGCGACCGGCCCGCCGACGGCGGGGAACTGCTCCGCCGGCTGGGTGTCTCGACCGGCAGCGTTGCGACCACGGTCGTCCCGCCGTCCGAAGACGCAACGCGGGTCCTGCCCGCGGCCGCCGCACCGGTGGTAGCGGGCGAGGAGGCGTATCCGGAGCCGCCGCCTTCGCGATCCCGCGCGCCGCTGATTGCCGCGGCACTTCTGCTCCTCGCACTTGGAGGCGGAGGACTCGCGTACGCCTTGACGCGAGACTCGCCGCCGAAACAGCCCGGCACTGTCGGCACGATCTCGACGCCGTCGACGACGACCCCGCACACCACCTCGGCCGCGACGACAACCACCGCTCCCTCGACGAGCACGGAGCAGACGACGACCGCACGCACGACGACGGAAGCGACGACGATCCCGCCGACGACCACTGCGCCACCTCCGACCACCACCGCGCCGCCAACGACGACGGCACCGCCGCCGACCACTACAACCGAGCCGCCCACCACAACCGCGCCGCCGACGACCACAGCGCTCGGCGCGGGCACGACGACCACGCCTTAGGGCTGTGTCACCGTCGTGTCCGTCGGCGGCGGCGGAGCAGGCTGCTCCGCTGTCGTTGACGGAGGTGGAGGCGCAACGGCGGTCGTCGCGGGCGCAGTCGTCTGCTGCGCTGTGTGCGTCGCGGCCGTCGTGGTCTTCTTGGTCGTCACCGGCGTGCTACCGGTCGAGCTCGAGGAATTGCCCGTGTAATAGCTCCCCGAATACTGGTACTGGCCGCGCCAGGCCGTCCACTGCGGCGTCGACTTCGGCTTCGGGAACGGAACGTCGGGACGATTCCCGATCGCGGTCTCCATGAAGAGGTGCCAGATCTGCGCCGGGAACGTCGGGCCGGAGACCGCGATGCCGTGCACGCTCGTCATCGGGATCTCGCCGCCCGGGTAGCCGATCCACACAGTCGCCTGCAGGCGCGGCGTGTAGCCGGAGAACCAGGCGTCGGCAAAGCTGTCCGTTGTTCCCGTCTTGCCGGCGTCCGTGTGGCTCGGGATGTGCGCGCCGGTACCGGTTCCGTACAGCATGTTCTGCTCGAGCACCTGCGTTACCGTCGAGGCGACCCAGTCAGGGATCACTCGCTCCTGGTCCGGCTTGCCCCAGCCCGCGGTGTTATCCCCATGCCCGTTCGGCAGCACGACCTTTGTGATCGCCATCGGCTTCGAGTAGACGCCGCCTCCCGCCAGCGTCGCATACGCCGACGCCATCTCGAGCGGCGTCACGCCGATTGAGCCGAGCGCGAGTGACGGCACCGCCTGCAACGGCGACGTGCGAATGCCGAGCTTCCGCGCCATCGCGACAATGTTGTCGGGGCCGACGTCGAGCGACAGCCGCGCGTACACCGTGTTGTCCGACTGCACCGTTGCGCTCGCCACCGACTCGACGCCGTGGTACGTGTGCTCGAACGTCGACACGTTCCACGCGCAGTTGGGGTCATTCGGATTGCACGTCGAGTCCGGCTGATAGTGGAACGGCGCGGAGAGGTACGACGTCGTGAACGGATCCAACCCGCGCGCGACTGCCGCCGTCAGCGCGATCGTCTTGAACGTCGAGCCCGGCTGCCGGCGCGCGCTCGTCACGAAGTTGAACTGGTTGCCGTGCCGTCCCGGCGTCACTGCAGTCATCGCCCTGATGGCACCCGTTCGCGGATCGATCGAGACGATCGCTGCCGACGGGTCGGTGGACCGGTCGAGCACGTGTGTGATCGCCGCATTCGCCGCACGCTGCAGCGCTGGATTGATCGTTGTGTACACCTTGAGTCCGCCCTCGCGCACCGTGTTCGAGCCGTACTCCTGCTGCAGCAGGTCCTCCACGTAACTGAAGAAGTACGGCTCGCGAATGCGCTCGAAGCGCTTACCCGGCTTCAAGCCGAGGCTCGTGTTCGCCTTCGCTTCGACGTACTCCGACGACGTGATGTATTTGCTTACGAGCATCGCGCGCAAGACCTCGTTGCGGCGCGCGAGCGCAGCCGCGGGGTTCCGGAACGGGTCGTAGCTCGTCGGCGCTTGCGGCAGGCCGGCCAGCAAGGCCGACTGATCGAGCGTCAGCTCCTTCGCTTGGCGCGAGAAGTACGTCTCGGCGGCGGCTTCGATCCCGTACGCGTGGTTGCCGTAGAAGACCTCGTTCATATACGCGGTCAGGATCCGGTCCTTCTTCCACTTCTCCGACAGCTTGATGGCGAGGCATGCCTCGGTCACCTTCCGCTTCAGCGTGCGCTCGCGTGAGAGGTAGAGATTGCGCACGAGCTCCTGTGTGATCGTCGAGCCGCCCTGGACGAACTTCCCCGCGTGAATGTCCGCGACGAGCGCTCGCGCAATCCCGACGGGATCGACGCCACCGTGCTGATAAAAGCGGCGGTCCTCGACTGCGACCGTCGCCTTGGGCATCCACGGGCCGATATGCGCACGCGTGACCGGCGTACGGTTCCGCTCTGCGGGGATGACGCCGAGCTCGGTGCCGTTCGCCGCGTAGACGAAGGAGTTCTGGCCGACCGCAACCGGCCGCAGCGCGCTGAGATTGCAGCTCGACCCGAAGACGACCGTTGCACCGATGCTGCCGGCGACGACAACAACGAGCAGCCCCACGAGCAGGACGATCAGCATCAACCTCCGCGAGCGCTGCCTGCGCGTGCGGTTGCGACGCTTCCGGCGGCGCCTGGTTGCTGCGGACTGCTCGGCACGACGACCGCGCGCGGGCGGCGTCATGCCCACACACCCAGCGCGCGCAGGCGGGTGTGCACGCGCACGCGCAGCTCGCGCTCGAGCTGTTCCGCCGCATCCTCGTTGATGGCGGCAGCGCGAATCGTCACAGTGGCGGCGCCGTCGAGCGCGCTGACGTACACCGACGCGTCGCGCTCATCTGCGACCTCGTCACGTAGCCCATCGAGCGCTGCGCCCACATCGGCTGTGAGCGGAACGGGCACACTGATCTCTGCAAACGTCTCCCGCGTGCGAATCGTCGAGTTCCGGATGGTATCCGAGGCAAATTTCTCATTCGGGACGACGAGCCGCGCTTGGTCAGCCGTACGGATGAACGTGTACGTCAACCCGATCTCCTCGACGACACCGTCCTCACCGGCGTAGGTAACGCGGTCTCCGAGCCGGACCGGCTGTGCGAGCGCGATCAAGAGGCCGGCGACGAAGTTGCCGAGCGTGCGCTGCGATGCAAAGCCGATGATCACGCCGAGCACCGCGGACGAGGCCAGGAACCCGCCGGCGACGGCACGCACCTCCGGGATCACGAGCAGCGCGGAGAAGAACCCGACGACGAGGATCGCGACCGTGACTGTGCGCCGCAGGACGCGGTAACGGGTCACCGCTTCCGGCGCGAGCGGCCGACGCGCGAGCCACGCGTCGATCAGCCGCGCAAGCAGCGTGATCGCCGCGAAAACCACGGCTGCGATGATCAAGCGATGCCAGAACGACATACGGCGTTCTTCCTTCGACAGCCGCCGCCAGGATCCTTAGTCGATGGGCCTCCAGGCGAAGCCCTCACCGACTGCCTCGAGCCGCCCGAGCGGCGGACGCAAGTGGCCGAGGCCGACGGCCGCGCCTGACACCGCCAGCTCCGGCAGCAGCCGCCGGCGCGCTGCAGCTGCACTCGCGGCATCGTCCTCGAAGACATATGCGGCGTCGGGATCGGCGAGCTGCAACTCGTGCACGGCGAGGTCGCCGAGCAGCACCGCGTCGTCACCGAAGCGAACGATGCAATGACCCGGCGTGTGCCCGGGAGCGTGTTCGAGCCGCAGCCCCGGAAGCGGCGTGACGTCCGCCTCGACGAGCTCGAGCCGTCCGGTCTCGCGCAACGCGATCAGCTGGTCGCGGATGTACGGCCGGTCGGGGCGGGCCGACGTAAAGAGCTCGTAGTCCTCGCGCCGCCCGATGTAGCGCGCCCGCGGGAAGAAGGGCTCGCCGTCGTGCATGTTCCAGCCGACGTGGTCGACGTGCATGTGCGTGAACAGCACGACGTCGATCGCCTCGCGCGCCACCGTGTTGCCGAGCCACCCTTGGCGATCCGGCAGGAACGGGTCGGGCCCGGATGGGCCGACACCGGTGTCGATGAGAGCTGTCCAGTCGTCGCCGCGCACGAGGAACGCGTGGAACGGCAGCGTCCACGGGCTCTCATCGGCAACCCCGAACGCTTCGCGGAGCGTCATGAACGAGCCTTCTGCGTCGAGGATCGGGACGATCTCGGTCATTCGTCGAGCGGCAGCCGCCGCCGGCCCGCGAAGCCGCCCTCAACGGTGTGCCAGTACGCGACCTCGTCCTCGCCGAGCTTCCAGCAGAGCAGGACCGTCTCACCGTGACGGAGCGCCGGGAAGTCGACGAGGCCCTCGTCGAGGTCTTTCACCTGCACGCCGAGCCCGGCGAGCTCGTCGACCGCGTGGGCGAGCTCGCGTTCGAGCCGCTCGACCTCCGCCGCCGTCTCGGCCAGCTCTGCCGGCGGGATGCCGCCGCCGTTCCCGCGGATATGCGACTCGAGCTCCTCCTGGCGCTCGAGCGCAGCAACGTGAGAGCGGCGCGCATCGACCATTCGCTCGACGAGCGGGCGCACGTCGTCGAGCGCGGCGTTCGCCTCTTCCGGAGTGAAGTGGCGCACGAGTGCAACCCTATGCGACGTGACCCGCGCGCCCGTGCACAAGACCCGCCTCACGGCGTGGGCGTTGCTCGTCGGCGCGGTGGCCGGCCTCGAGTACGTCGCGCGCTTCACGGGAAGCACGTCATCGGCCTCAACGCGCAACGAGGTCTACAGCTATTCCGCGTTCGCCGGTGGTCTCGTCTTCTACGGGCTCATCCTCTTCGTCGTGCTCGCGATCGCGTACGACCGCAGAGACTTCCTCGCGCTGCGCTGGCCCGGCGGGCATCCATTGCGGACCGCGGCCGGCGTGTTCGTCTCGATCTACATCGTCGAGATTCTCGTCACGCTGCTGCCGATCCGGAACCCCGGAAACGAGCAAGGCCTGACGCCGGCGCACTGGGAGCCCGCGCACGCCGGCGCGTTCGCCGCGAACTTCGTGCTCCTCGTCGGAGTCGCACCCTTCGTCGAGGAGCTCACGTTTCGCGGTGTTGGACAGTCGCTACTCCAGCCGTTCGGGCGCTGGCCGTCGATCATCGGGATCGGCATCGCCTTCGGTCTCTGGCACGGACTGGTCGAGGCCGAGCTCGTGCTGATCCCTTTCGGGATCGGCCTCGCCTATCTGCGCGACCGCACACGAAGCACGATCCCCGGAATGTTCGTGCACGCCGCGTTCAACGGCTTGGCGCTCGCGTTGTCGGTGCTGACCTAACTACTCGTCGTCGCCGTTCTCGACCGCAAAGTCTTCAGGCGTCACTTCGTCGAGGAAGTTGCGGAACTTCGCGACCTCGGCGTCGAGCACTTCCTGGTCGACGTCCTCGCCCTCGAACTCGATTGCCGACTCCTCAATAACGCGGTCTGCCGCGAAGATCGGCGCCTCCGCACGAATCGCGAGCGCGATCGCGTCGGACGGACGTGAGTCGACCTCGATCTCGCGGCCGTCCTGCTGCACCGTGATCTGCGCGTAGAACGTGTTCTCGCGCAGCTCGGTCACCGTGATGCGCACGACCTGCGCCTCAAGCTGCTCGAGCATGTCGCTGAGCAGGTCGTGCGTCATCGGCCGTGGCGGCGACTGGCTCTGCAGCTTCATCAGGATCGCCGCAGCTTCGGGGTGCCCGATCCAGATCGGCAGGAACCGGTTCCCGTCGGCCGTCTTGAGGAGCACGATCGGCTGCTTGCCGACCAGGTCGAAACTGACTCCGTAGATGAGCATTTCGTGCAAGACCGACCTCATTCCGAATATAGCTCAGCCTCCAGCGTCGAAGCCTGGCCGTAACCGACGGGTTTGT
Source organism: Gaiellaceae bacterium (assembly GCA_036496545.1). Lineage (GTDB taxonomy): Bacteria > Actinomycetota > Thermoleophilia > Gaiellales > Gaiellaceae > Palsa-739. The sequence goes on from DASXKX010000007.1 coordinate 115,325, forward strand.
GCGGTCGTTGAAGTGCTGATGCTCGGGCCGTGGCTCCAGGACCTCGAATCGCTCGAGGCAATCTCGCAGGACGCCGTCGCGCGCCGGATCTTCCTGAAGATGGCAGCGATGTCGCACGAGGGCCGCCTGCCGCACTTTCTCGCCGAGCTTGCGTCCGACGAGGATCTCGACGATCAAACGAAAGGGAACCTGACGGAGCTCGCACGTGACCGGACGTTCCTGCTCGCGGTCGAGGAATATCTGCGCAGGACGCAGCGAATGCACTGAGCTACACTGCGCCCTCGCGCGGGCGATTAGCTCAGTTGGTTAGAGCGCCGCTCTGATAAGGCGGAGGTCCGTGGTTCGAATCCACGATCGCCCATGTTCACCGCTCGAGCGGAGCCGGGGTAGCGAGCAACTCCTCGAGCCACGTTTCGCCGCGAAAGTGGCGGTACTGCTCTGCTCGCAGCGCGTCGGCGGTGCGGCCCGGCGGAAGCTCGACGTCGTCGTAAGTCAGCACCGAATCTTTTGCCACGGGTCTGCGGGCTCGGCAGCCCTCGACGAGCCCCTCCGGCAGATATCTACCCTCGCTCATCTCGTCCGCGTTGACCGCTTCTCCATACGTCATGTACATCCCGTAATCGTCGAGCACCTCATCGGCGGCGATGTCCCGTTTCGCGACGGCGCAGACCTCGACGACCGGTCCGTCGAGGGGCGGCGCGACGTTGTCGGAGAAAAGGGCGACACGTGCGATCGCGTTCGGCGCTTCGAAGTGCGGGAGGTGGTACGGAACCCAGAACGGATACAGGGGGCCTGGCCCGAGCTTGTACAGCTCGAGGTAGTGACGCTGCTTAGGATCGTCGTGCTCCGCGAGACAGAAGACCTTCACGTTCGCGGGACCGACCGTGTAATCGACGATTCCGCCGAGCTCCCGGACCTCGCCGAGGTCGTAGAGACCGGCGAGCTCGAGCGGGGAGCCGTCGAACTTGACGCCACGCGACATCCCGCGGGTGAGGACTTTGAAGCCGGTCGCGTTCGCGACGATCGTCTGCTCAAAGCTGATCTTCGAGCCGTCCGCGAACGACGTCACCATCGCGGGGTTCTGACCCCACTGCTCCGCGAACGCCTGCTGAGTCGTCGGATCTCGATACGGATCCTGAAGGCCCTTGACGTTCCCGACCACCCGCGGCGTCAAGCCGAGCCCGCGCACCCAGCGACACAGGTTGATCTGGATGCCCGGCTCGTCTCCTTCCGTCGCCGAGAGGACGCCGCCGAGACGATGCGCGTGCACGTGGAGAATCGGTCCGATCGTGGCGTCGAGCTCGGCGTTCATGAGGATCACGGCCTTCTGATGGGCAAACGCATCCATCGCAACTCGCGCGCCGAACTCAACCGAACCGGTCAGCTCGACAAGAACGTCGATCTGATCCGACTGCGTCAGCAGCAACGGATCATCGGTCGCCACAGGCTGCCGCTGCCTGAGCGCGGCGTCGAATGCCTCTGCCGACGAGACGGCTTCGGCGGCGGCGAAGCCGGAATAGCGAAGGATCTCGACCGCACGCTCGACGCGCCGGCCGTAGATCGCCGCGACCCGCATGCCGGGCACGCTGTTCGCGATCTGGTTGCAGAGCCCCTGCGCCATGAAGCCCGCGCCGATCAAACCCACCCGAATCGGCTTGTCCTCGGCCTCAAGCGCCTGCAGCGCGGTGTCGACGATGATCAAGGCTGCGCACCGACGCGGTCGGGCTGGCTCATCCTCCGCCGCAGCTCGGGCTCGTACTCCTCGAGCAGCAGCCAGCCGCGGTCCTTCTCCGACATCTCCTGGACTGGAAGCGGCCACTCGATACCGAGGCGCGGGTCGTCGTAGCGGAGGCCGCCCTCGAGCTCCGGCGTGTAGAACTCGCCGACCTGGTAGCTCGTCTCCGTCTCGTCCGCAAGCACTTGGTAGCCGTGGGCGAACCGCTCAGGCACATACAGCGCGCGGCCGTTCTCCTCCGTGAGCTCGGCGGCGACGTGCTCGAGGTACGTCGGGCTCTCCGGTCGAAGATCGACGATCACGTCGACGATCGCGCCTCGTGTGCAACGGACGAGCTTCGTCTCCGCCGCCGGAGGAAACTGAAAGTGCATTCCGCGGAGCGTGCCGCGATCGCGGTTGAACGCGACGTTTGCCTGCGCGATTCGCGTGTTCAGGTCGTGCTCGCCGAACTCGTGCTGGCAGAACGCGCGGGCGAAGAAGCCGCGCTCGTCCTCTCTCCGCTCGAGATCGATGATGTACGCGCCTGCGAGCTTCGTCTCGGTGAACAGCATGTCCGCACGATACTCGCCGCGAGTTAGAGGCGCTCGAGCGCTTCCGCAAGCTCGGCGAGCTCGTGCTCGTCGGCGAACGTAAGCTCGACGCGGCCGCGCGTGACCTTTGCGTGGAACCCGGTGAGCCGCTCGAGCGCGTCGCGCACGCGCGCGGCGAGCGCGGGATCGACCGGTGTCGCGTTGACGCGCGGCTTCCGTTTTGCGCCGGCCCACTTCGCACGCTGCTCGGCCGCTCGGACGGACAGTCCCTTCTGCACGATCTCGCGTGCCAGTCGACGGCGGCCCTCGTGATCGGGCACCGCAAGCACCGCTCGCGCATGCCCTTCGGTCAGCTGCCCGCGCTCGAGCATGCCGAGCACGTCGTCCGGCAGGTCGAGCAGACGAATGCGATTCGACACGGACGGCTTCGAACGGCCGACGCGGTCGGCGACGTCCCCGAGCGTGAGCCCGAACTCGTCGAGCAGCACCGCATACGCACGCGCTTCCTCGACCGGCGTCAGCTGCTCGCGCGCGACGTTCTCGATCAGGCCGAGCAGAAGCGTGTCGCGGTCGTCGGCCTCGCGGACGACAGCGGGAACGGTTGCATGCCCGGCGTCGCGTGCAGCACGCCACCGCCGCTCGCCGGCGACGATCTCGTAGCCGCCTGCCGCGCGCGGGCGAACGAGCAGCGGCTGGATCACGCCTTCGCGCTTGATCGACTCCGCGAGCCCTGTACCGGCTTCGCCGTCGAAGCGCTTGCGCGGCTGCTTCGGGTTCGGATGGACGGCCTCGAGCGGCAGCTCGAGCAACTCGGTCGCGGCGGCCTCGAGCCCGCCAACGAGCACCTCGAGGCCGCGGCCGAGCCCTCTTCTAGGCGCGCTCGACAAGCTCCATCGCCACCTTCCAGTAGGCATCGGCGCCCGGTGAGCGCCGGTCGTAGGCGATTGCGGGAAGGCCGTGGCTCGGCGCTTCGGCAAGCCGCACGCTGCGGGGCACCGACGTGCGGAAGACGAGCGGGCCGAAGTGCCTGCGGACCTCCGCCTCGACGTCCTGCGCGAGGCGCGTTCGCGAATCGACCATCGTGAGCAGGACGCCGCCGACGCCGAGCGTCGGGTTGAGCCGCCTGCGGATGAGGTCGATCGACTGCATCAGCTGGCTCAGCCCTTCGAGCGCGTAGTACTCCGCCTGTACCGGGACGAGCACGCGGTGCGCGGCTGCGAGCGCGTTCACCGTCAGCGGACCGAGCGATGGCGGGCAGTCGAGGAAGACGAAGTCGTACTGCGACGTGCCGGAAGCGAGCGCCTGCGTGAGGTAGCGCTCGCCGTCGCTTCGTTGCGCGAGCTCGACCACGGCACCCGCGAGGTCGGGCTTGGCCGGCACGAGGTCGAGGTTCGCGAATGCGGTGTGGCGCGCGAGCTCGGCCAGCGGTGCGCCGTCGAGTAGGTCGTAGCTCGATGTCCCGTTCGCGCGCATGCCGAGTCCGGACGTGGCGTTCGCCTGCGGGTCGAGGTCGACGACAAGCGCGCGCTCGCCCGCCTCGGCGAGGCACGCCGCAAGGTTGATGGCGGTCGTCGTCTTCCCGACGCCGCCCTTCTGGTTGGCAAGCGCGTAGATGCGGGCCACGCCGCCATTCTCGCGGCAGCTGCGGACGGCCGGGCGGACACGCCCGGGGCCAGGCGCGGTGACGTAGGCGTCACGAAATCGCAACGCCATGTCCAGCCATTTCGGGCATCGCGTGATGAAGTCGTGACACACCCGTTACAGGGCCTGGCCCCGGCCGTGTCTCGAGGAGCCGTCAGCCCAACGGGCGCTTCTTGGCCATGCCTGGACGGCGCGGGAAGCCCGGCGGCGTCGGCTCGAGCTTCTGGATCACCGTCAAGCCGTCGCGCAACTCCGGCACGCCGCCGCCGAGCTGTGCCGCGACGCGCGCGACGGCGGCCGCGTCCGCGCTCGGCCCGAGCCAGAGCACCGCGGCGCCGCCGACTTGCACGAGCGGCAGAACCCACTCAACCGCCGTCGCCGGCTGCGCAAGCGCCTTCGCCACGCCGACGCCGAACGACTCGACCGGCTGCTCCTCCGCGCGGCCCCACACGACACGCGTGTTCGGCGGCGCCCACTCTTCGAGGAACCTGCACTTGCGCCGCTCAGCCTCGACGAGCGTCACCGAGCGCTCCGGCAGCGCAACGGCCAACGGGATCCCCGGCGAGCCGCCACCCGACCCGACGTCGACGATCGCCCCCTCGAACGAACCGACAACCTCGACCGCCCGCAGCGCGTCGTCGAGGAGCATCGCGCGCGCCTCTTGCTCGTCGCGGAGCGCAGTCAGGCCCGGAGTCGCGACGACTGCCCGCAGCCAGTCATCCAGGAAGGACGACGACGTAGCGATTCGGCTCCGTCCCCTCCGACGACGTCTGCACGCCTTCGAACTCCTTCAGCTTCAGATGCACGACCTTGCGCTCGACGGCCGTCATCGGATCGAGCTCGACCCGCTCACCACGCATGCGCACTTGCTCGGCAGTTCGCACTGCCAGCGACTCCAACGTCGCCCGTCGGCGCTCGCGGTACCCCGCCGCATCGATGATCACTTCTTTCCGCGCGTCGCCGTACGCGCGATGCGAGATCGCGTTCAGCAGGTACTGCACCGCGTCGATCGTCTGCCCGTGCCGCCCGATCAGCAGCGCGACGTCCGCCCCGGAACACGTCGCAGTGATCGTCTCGTCGTCCTCGCGCACGTCAACGCGGCCGTTGGCGCCGAGCGTCGCGACGATCCGCGCCACGAGCAGCCGTACTTCAGACGCAAGATCGCTCTCGTCGAAGTCCACAGCGGCCGCAGCCTCAGCAGGCAGATGCGCAACGACTCGCGCCGGCGAGTAGCCGACGCCGAGGAGGCCGCGCTCGCCCTCGGTCACGACCTCGAAGCGCACCGCGCCTTTGTCAAGTGCCGGGTACCGCTGTTCGAGCTCCCGGAGCGCCGCCCACTTCGCCTCGCCGACGGTCTCCCCGGTGGCCTCGACCGTGAGCTCCGGGGAGCTCACCGACGTCCGGCCTTCTTCTTCCGGCGAACCTTCCTCGGCGGCTGCTGGGAGCGCGGCGCCGCAGGCTTTGGCCCCGGCGACTCGGGAACCGCGCCGTTCCCGCCGCCGTCTCCGGTATCACGCGGCGGCGTCCGCGAGCTCCGTCTCTCGATCGTCGGCGCCGGCGTCTTCGGCATCAGCCGGCGCGTGATCAGCCCCTGGCCGACCGTCCACAGGTTCGTCGTCACCCAGTACAGGACGAGCCCGGCCGGGAAGCGCGCGATCACGAACACGAAGACGAGCGGCATGACCATGAAGAGGATCCGCTGCGTCTTGTCGACGGTCGCAGACATGTAGAGCGTCGAGGCCATTTGCGACGCGACGTAGACGACGAGCAGCACGTAGCCGCCCCAGTGCGACGTCGTGTGATCTGCGATCGACGGGATGAAGTGCAGGAACGAAAGGTCGCCGCCCGGCGGGTCCTTCGCGAACGTGCGCAACGAGTAGTAGAGCGCGATGAAGACCGGAAGCTGGGCGAGCATCGGCAGACACGACGCAGCCGGGTTGATCTGGTTCTCCCGGTAGAACTTCATCAGCTCTTCGTTCTGCTTCTGCTTGTCGCCCTTGTACTTCTTCTGGATCTCCTTCATCTGCGGCGCGTAACGCTGCAGGTTCTGCATCGAGTGGATCTGCCGCACGGTCAGCGGCACGAGCAGCATCCGAACGATCACGGTGAGCGCGACGATCGCCCAGGCCCAGGGCAGGCCGACGTTGAAGTGCAGCCAGTTGAGTGAGTGACGCGCGGCGTGCTCGAGCGGAGTGAGCGGCGAACCGAGGATCAACGAGGCAAGCATCAGCGGACGGGATCAAACCCTCCGTGCGACCACGGGTTACAGCGGAGAAGGCGCCAGCTGGCGAGCAGCGAGCCGCGCACGAGTCCCTTCTGCCGCACCGCGTCGATCGCGTATTGCGAGCACGACGGGTGGTACTTGCACGTCGTCGGGAACAGCGCTCCGAACGTCACGCGCCAGAGCCACACGAACGCCACTCCGATCCGGTACATCAGGCCGCCGCTTTCGTCTGCGCGAGCACTTCGTCGACCCGCTCGCCGAGCCAGTCGAAGCCGTTCGAGGCGACCGCGTCCGGCAAACCGGGCCGCACGATCAGGACGTAGTCGTTGCCCTCGGGCACCCGCTCGAGACGCGACTGCCACACCTCGCGGAGCTGGCGCTTGATCTTGTTGCGCTCGACTGCGCCGCCCACTGACCGCGGGACGGAGAATCCGAACCGGGGCGACGCCGCCTCTTCCTGGGGAAACCAGTAGAGGACGAGGAACCGTGACGACACCGACCGCCCGTGGCGATAGACGGCGTCGAAGTCCCGCGAACGGGACAGACGGTTCGCGCGCTTCATGTGTTCCCAGCTTACGCGGAGAGGCGCGTGCGGCCCTTCGCCCGGCGGCGCTTGAGGATCGCGCGGCCGGCCCGGGTCGACATACGAGCCCGGAAGCCGTGCCTGCGCTTCCGGCGGCGAACATTCGGCTGATAAGTGCGCTTCATGCGGGGGAAAGAGGTCGGAAGATAAAAATTCCCCCGAACGGGGGCTTCGCGCGGCGCAGTATAGCCGCCGACCGTCCACCGGTTTATCCACAGCCAACTTCCTCACAGCAAAGCGGCCGGAGGGAGTTTCCCCCACGGTTGTCCACAGCTGTGGAGGGAGCGTGGAGCGGTCAGAAACCCCTGCAAGAACGGCTTTTTTGCAGTCAAAAGGTAGGTTGGTATGCTCGCCGCTCCCGTGTTCACGAGGCGGAGGGCTGGCACCGGGGTGGAGCACCAAATCGAGCTGACGGCGGAATCCTTGTGGAGCGAAGTTGCAGGTCGGCTCAGAGGTGCACTCAACGACACGACCTACGGAACGTGGTTCGGTGAGGCCCACGGGCTCGAGCTGAACGACCATTTCGTCCTCGCTGTCCCGAACGACTTCACGCGCGACTGGATCGAGGGCCACTTCCTCGGCCTGATCGGCGCGGCCATCCGCGACGTGACGGGCCAGGAGCGGCCGATCGAGCTCCGCGTCTCGGATCTCGGCCTCGCGCCGGCGCTTCCCATCACCGACGACGGCTTCGAAGAGCCCGCCGCGGCGCCGATCGTCGCGCGCATCCCACAGAGCCGGCCGGAAAGTGGCGGCTTCAACTCGAAGTACACGTTCGACTCCTTTGTCATCGGCTCGTCGAACCGCTTCGCGCACGCTGCGGCGCTCGCCGTCGCTGAAGCGCCGGCGCAGGCGTACAACCCGCTCTTCATCTACGGCTCGACCGGCCTCGGCAAGACGCATCTCCTGCAAGCGGTCGCGCAGTACGTCAGCGAGCACACCTCGGAGCTCTCCGTTCGGTACATCACGAGCGAGACGTTCATGAACGACTTCATCAACTCGCTGCGCGACAAGCGGATCGAGGGCTTCAAGCAGCGCTACCGCACCTATGACGTCCTGCTGATCGACGACGTGCAGTTCTTCGAGCACAAAGAGCGGATCCAGGAGGAGTTCTTCCACACGTTCAACTCGCTCTACGAGGCCGGCTCGCAGATCGTCATGTCGAGCGACCGGCCGCCGCGCGACATCGCGACGCTCGAGGCGCGGCTCCGCAGCCGCTTCGAGTGGGGGTTGATCACTGACATTCAGCCGCCCGACCTCGAGACCCGTATCGCGATCCTGCGCAAGAAGGTGAAGACCGACGGCATTCACGTGCCGGAGACCGAGGTGCTCACGTTCATCGCCAGCCGCGTCTCCACCAACATCCGCGAGCTTGAAGGCGCGCTCACCCGCGTCGTTGCCTTCTCATCCCTCACCGGCCGCCCGATGACGGTCGAGTTGGCCCAGGACGTGCTCAAGGACGTCTTCCCACAGGGCGAAGCGGCGGAGGTCTCGATCAAGCGCATCCAGGATCTCGTTGCGGAGCGCTTCGGGCTCTCTCTGGACGAGCTCTGCGGCGACAAGCGCTCACAGAACATCGTCTATCCCCGGCAGGTTGCGATGTACCTCTCGCGCGAGCTCACCGATTCGTCGCTGCCGAAGATCGGCAAGGAGTTCGGCGGCCGCGACCACACGACTGTGATCCACGCGACGTCCAAGATTGCGCGGCTCATCCGTGAGGATAGATCTGTGTGGAACCTCGTCCAGGAACTCACAGCTCGCGTAAAGCAGGTCCGCTAGCGCGTACGGCCTGTCGAAAGCAGCCAGCTCTCCACAGACGCTGTCCCGACCAAACCTGGCTCAACCATGCCGCTTCACGCCGTCTTCCCCGGCGTCCACACTCCCTATGACTTCTACAAGGACTTAATACAATGATTGATACAGACATGGTGGTGGGCACCGGCCTGAGGATAACCGTCTCCAAAGACGAGCTCGTGAGTGCGCTCGGCGTTGTTGCACGTGCCGTGTCGACGCGCACATCGGTGCAGATCCTGGCGGGGATCCTGCTCGAGGCGCAGGGCGACGAGCTGCGACTTGCTGCGACCGACATGGAGCTCTCGCTCCGCGCGACCGCGCCTGCGCAACTCGAAGGCGACGGCGCGATCGTACTTCCCGGCAAGACCTTCGTGGACATCGCCCGGTTGTTGCCCGGCGACGAGGTGGTCATCGAGCACAAGCCGTCGGAATCGGTCGTGCACATCACGTCGGGAAGCGCGAGCTACACGCTGCACACGTACAACCCCGAGGACTTCCCTCGCCTGCAGGAGCTCGACACGGTGCAGACGTTCTCGGTCGACCGCGAGTCGCTGCTCGAGACGATTCATCGCGTCGCGCGTGCTGCGTCGCGCGATGAGTCTCGCCCGGTGCTAACCGGCATTCTCGTCTCGTTCACCGGCGGCAAGCTCGTGATGGCGGCAACCGACTCCTATCGCCTCGCGGTGAAAGAGACGGAGCTTGCAGGTAGCGCACCCGAGCTCGAAGCAATCGTCCCCAGCCGTGCGCTGCAAGAGCTCGCACGTATCGCTGGTTCCGGAGACAGCGTCGAGGTCGGTGTGCACGAGAACCAGGTCGTCTTTGCGACCGAGGGCGTCTGGCTGACAACGCGCCGCATCGACGGTCAGTTCCCGAACTACCGGCAGCTGCTGCCTGAGCAGTTCGAGCACGAGCTCACCTTGCCCCGCGCTGAGCTGCTCGAAGTCGTTCGTCGTGCCGCCGTGATGATCCAGCGCGCCACGCCGCTTCAGCTGCGATTCGCCGAAGGCGAGCTGACCGTCATCGCGCGCACACACGACGTCGGCGAATCGCAGGAGTCGATGCCCACGGCGTTCTCGGGCGACACGCTCGAGATCGGCTTCAACGCCGACTTCCTGCGCGACGGGCTGGAGTCGATGGACGGTGACGACGTGCGGCTGAAGCTCATCAGCCCGCTCAGACCTGCGGTGATCCAAGGCGAGGGCGACGACTTCACGTACCTCGTCATGCCGATTCGCCTTCCCGGCTAGCTGATCGTCGAGACCGTCCAGCTCGCGTCGTTTCGGTCCTATGCGTGGCTTGCGCTCGAGCTGCGGCCTGGGCTCGTGCTCGCCGTCGGCCCGAACGGCGTCGGCAAGACGAATTTGCTCGAGGCGCTGCACGTTGGCACGCAGGGCTTCTCGCCGCGGACACGTGCGGACGCACAGCTGATCCGATTCGGCGAGCGGCAGGCCCGTATCGCGGTGACGGGATCGCGTGGCACTGTTCCGCTCGAGGTCGAAGTGACGCTCGAGACCGGCGCCGGTAAGAAGGCGAAGCTGAACGGTGCGCCGCTGCGTGCTGCCGAGCAACTGCGCGCCGAGGCGGCAACGCTTGTCTTCACACCCGACCGTCTCGGCGTCGTCAAGGGCGCTCCCGCTGCTCGGCGCGCGTACTTCGATCGCGCATTCGGCCGGATCGCGCCTGTCCGGGCGCAGCTCCCGGCCGACTACGGCGGCGCGGTCGCGCAGCGAAACGCGGCGCTCCGGCGGGTGTCGGCGGGCTTCTCGACACGCGAGGCGCTCGAGCCGTGGACGCTCCAGGTTGCGGAGCTCGGCTCAGCGCTCGTCGCCGCGCGCAAGGAGACGCTCGAGCTCCTCACGCCGTCCTTCGCCGAGCGCGCCGGTGAGCTCGGGCTCGCGGACGCTGAGCTTCGCTACGACGGTGAGCCGCCGACACTCGCCGCGCTCGAGGCACGGCTCGCCCGCGACCTCGACCGCGGCGTGACCGGCGTGGGCCCGCATCTCGATGACATCGTGATCGCGTCGGGTACGCGCGATCTCCGGAGCTTCGGCTCGCAGGGCGAACAGCGGCTCGCGGTGCTCGCGCTCCTCCTGGCGGAGGCGGAGCTGCTTGCGGAACGCCGCGGCTCTCCGCCGCTGCTCTTGCTCGACGACGTGCTCTCCGAGCTCGACCCTGAGCGCCGACGGATTCTCGCGGCGCGCGTCGCCGCAGCCGGGCAGGCGCTCATCACCGCGACCGACGCTGCCATGCTTCCCGCGGAGCCCGCCCAGCTTGTGGAGGTGACCCCTGGAACCGCTCGGTGACGAGCTGCGGCGAGAGCTGCACCGCCACGGGCCCAATGCGGCCATGGGAGACATCCTCACGGCCTGGGAGGCCGCGGTCGGCCCGGAGATCGCCCGCAACGCACAGCCGGCGAGGTTCCAGCGTGACGGCACGCTGATCGTGCACGCGAAGGACGCGGTGTGGGCGTTCGAGCTCGGCCACCGTGCGACGGAGATCAGTCCGCGGCTGCCCGGGAAGCCGGCCCTGAAGTTCGTCCCCGGGCCGCTCCCCGAGCCGGGGGCCGAGCCTGCACCGGCGACCCCGCAGGGGCCGCCTCCGAGTACCGTGGAGCAGCGCAAGAAGGCGGCTGAGCTCGCGAGCTCGATCGAGGACCCGGAGCTGCGCGAGCTCGTCGAACGGGCGATCCGCAGCTCACTCCCCTAGCCGGGTCTTCTGATACAGTATTACTTGCCCGCAAATGCGGAATTTGCAGGGCTTTTTTCATGGCCGAAACGTCCTACACAGCAAAAGACATCCAGGTTCTCGAGGGCCTCGAGCCCGTCCGGCTGCGCCCGGGGATGTACATCGGCTCGACCGGCCTCCGGGGCCTCCACCACCTCGTTTACGAGGTCGTCGACAACTCGGTCGACGAGGCCCTCGCGGGCTTCAACGACCGTATCGAGGTGACCCTCCACCCCGACCATTCCGTCACGGTTCGGGACTGGGGCCGCGGCATGCCCGTCGATGCGATGGCAGACCAGGGCGGCGAGTCCGCCCTCACGGTGATCCTCACGAAGCTGCACGCCGGCGGGAAGTTCGGGGGCGACGGCTACAAGGTCTCCGGCGGCCTCCACGGCGTCGGCGCGTCGGTCGTGAACGCGCTCTCGGAACGCCTCGTGGCCGAGGTCCGGCGCGACGGGAAGCTCTACCGGCAGGAGTTCGAGCGGGGTACGCCGCTCGGCCCGGTCGAGATCGCCGGGACGGTCGACAAGAACGACACCGGCACGACGATCAGCTTCTTGCCCGACTCCGAGATCTTCGAGGAGCTCGACATGAACGCCGACACGCTCACGCAGCGGATGCGCGAGACGGCGTTCCTCACGAAGGGGCTGCTCATCCGGTTTGTCGACGAGCGCGCCGAGGGGAAGACGGTCGAGTTCCACTACGAGGGCGGCATCAGGGACTTCGTCAAGTACATCAACGAGGCGAAGGACCCGATCCACAAGCACATCGTCTACTTCGAGGGCGAGACCGAGCAGGGCCAGGTCGAGGTGTCGATGCAGTGGAACAACTCCTATCAGGAGTCGGTCTTCACCTTCGCCAACAACATCAACACGATCGAGGGCGGTTCGCACCTCTCCGGTTTCCGCAGCGCGCTGACGTCGACGCTCAACCGGAAGGCCACCGACCTGAAGCTCCTGAAGAAGGACGAGAAGCTCGAGGGCGAGGACGTCCGTGAGGGCCTCGCCGCCGTCGTGTCCGTGAAGCTGCGCAACCCGCAGTTCGAGGGCCAGACGAAGGCGAAGCTCGGCAACCCCGGCATCGAGGGTCTCGTCCAGTCGACGGTGAACGCGAACTTCGCACAGTTCCTCGAGGAGAACCCGCAGGACGCGCGCGCGATCGCGAACAAGGCGATCGCGGCGATGCGCGCGCGGCTCGCGGCGCGCAAGGCGCGCGAGCTGACGCGGCGCAAGTCGGCGCTCGACAGCTCGTCGCTGCCGGGCAAGCTCGCCGACTGCTCAATCCGCGACCCTGAGTCGGCGGAGCTCTTCATCGTCGAGGGCGATTCGGCCGGCGGCTCCGCGAAGACGGGCCGCGACCGCACGTATCAGGCGATTCTGCCCCTGCGCGGGAAGATCATCAACAGCGAGAAGAACCGCATCAACAAGGTGCTCTCGAACAATGAGATCCAGGCGATGATCACCGCGATCGGCACCGGCATCGGCGACGAGTTCGACATCTCGGCGCTGCGCTACCACCGCATCATCATCATGACCGACGCCGACGTCGACGGCTCCCACATTCGGACGCTCGTGCTCACGTTCATGTATCGACACATGAAGGAGCTCTTCGAGCGCGGCCACGTCTACATTGCCGTCGCGCCGCTTTACAAGGTCAAGCTCGGCAACCAGGAGTTCTACTTCGAGAAGGAGTCGCAGCTCGAGGAGCTGCTCGTGCGCGAGCGGTTCGGCGACCTCGAGGTGCGCGACCGGAGCGGGGCCGAGGTCAAGCTGACGGAGGCGAAGTGGAAGCGCTTCACCGGCGCGCTCGCGGAGTTCGAGGGCTGGTCGGCGCGGTTACGCGCGGACTACGGCCACCACGCGTCGGATCTCGTCATCTCGCACCGGCTACTCGAGCTCGATGCGGTGACGCCTGCCGCGGTCGAGAAGGCGCTCGCGAAGCATCCGTCGAACGGCTACACGCTTTCGGTGCTCGAGCGCGACGACGCGGGCCTGCGGGTCAAGGTCGTCGAGGAGGAGACGTCGGCCGCGCAGTTGGTTGCACTGTCGGCGGAGCTGCTCGCGTCGCCGATCTACGCGAACTTGCGCAAGGCATATGCGAAGCTCGTGGAGGTCGTCGGGCCGCCGCCGTTTACGCTGACGCTCGGGAAGAAGTCCGCGGCTGCGCACACGCTCTCGGAGCTGCGCGCGACCGCGCTCGAGCTTGCGAAGGAAACCGGCATCCAGCTGTCGCGCTTCAAGGGGCTCGGCGAGATGAACGCGGACCAGCTCTGGGAGACGACGATGGACCCGGCAAAACGTCTGCTCATCCGGGTCGACGTCGAGGACGCGCACGCCGCCGACCAGCTCTTCTCCATGCTGATGGGCGACCAGGTGGAGCCGCGGCGCCTCTTCATCGAGACGAATGCACGCGACGTGAAGGTCCTGGATGTCTGAGGTCGAGACGGGCGCACTAGGCCCGGGCAGGATCGAGCCGCGTGAGCTCGAGCAGGAGATGCGGTCGAGCTTCCTCGACTACGCAATGTCGGTCATCGTCTCGCGCGCTCTGCCGGACGTGCGCGACGGGCTGAAGCCGGTGCACCGCCGCGTTCTGTACGGCATGCACGAGGCGGGCCTCCAGCCGAACCGCCCCTATAAGAAGTCCGCCGCCACCGTCGGTGACGTGATGGGCAAGTACCACCCGCACGGCGACTCGGCGATCTACGACACGCTCGTCCGGATGGCGCAGCCGTTCTCGTTGCGCTACCCGCTCGTCGACGGGCAGGGCAACTTCGGCTCGATCGACGACGATCCGGCAGCTGCCATGCGATATACCGAAGCGCGGCTGTCGCGCATCGCGACCGAGTTGCTGCGCGACATCGACGCGAACACCGTCGACTTCGAGCCGAACTACGACGAGTCGCGCCGGCAGCCGTCCGTCCTGCCGTCGCGCTTCCCGAACCTGCTCGTCAACGGCTCAACCGGGATCGCCGTCGGCATGGCGACGAACATGCCGCCGCACCACCTCGGCGAGACGATCGACGCTGTCGTCGCGATGATCGACAACCCCACCATCGACGTCGAGGCCCTGATGAAGCTCCTCAAAGGCCCGGATTTCCCGACCGGAGCGTTCATCGTCGGCCGCAGTGGTATCCGCGATGCGTACCGCACCGGGCGCGGGCGGATCGTCATGCGGGCTCGCGCGCACATTGAGGAGCTGCGCGGCGGCAAGTCGGCGATCGTGATCAGCGAGCTGCCGTACGGCGTGAAGAAGGGCGGCGACACGGGCGTGATCCGCAAGATCGCGGACCTCGTCCAGGACAAGGTGCTGACCGAGATCTCCGATCTCGCCGACCACTCCGACCGTACCGGCATGCGCATTCAGGTCGAGCTGAAGCGTGACGCCATACCACAGGTCGCACTCAACAAGCTGTTCAAGCACACGCCGCTGCAGTCGACGTTCGGCTACAACGCGGTCGCGCTTGTCGACGGCGTCCCGCGCACGCTGTCGCTGCTGGAGCTTGTCCGGTACTACCTCGATTTCCAGCGCGAGATCGTCACGCGCCGGTCGAAGGACGAGCTCCAGAAGAAGGAGCAGCGTGCGCACGTCCTCGAGGGCTACCTCATCGCGCTCGACAACATCGACGAGATCGTCACGCTCATCCGCGCGGCGGCCGATGTCGACGAGGCGCGCTCGCAGTTGATCGACCGATTCTCGCTCACCGAGATTCAGGCGCAGGCAATCCTCGACCTCCGACTTGCGCGGCTGACCGGGCTCGCGCGCAAGGAGATCGAGCAGGAGTACAAGGACTTGAAGGAACGCATCGCCGAGCTGCGCGACATCCTCGGCGACCCGGCGAAGATCGACGCGCTCATCCGCGAGGAGCTGCTCGAGATCAAGCAGGTGTACGGCCGCAACGACGACCGGCGCACCGAGATCGTGGCGGCAGAGGAGGAGCTCGAGCTCGAAGACCTGATCGCGGAAGAGGACATGGTGATCGCGATCACGCAGTCCGGCTACATCAAGCGTCTACCGGTGTCCGCCTACAAGGAGCAGAAGCGCGGCGGCATCGGCGTGATGGGGATGGAGCTGAAGGACGACGACTACATCGAGCATCTGTTCGTCGCGTCGACGCACGACTACATCCTGTTCTTCACGAACGTCGGCAAGGTCTATCGGCTGAAGGTGCACGAGCTGCCGCTCGGGTCGCGCCAGTCGAAGGGTCGCGCGATCGTCAACCTGCTGCCGTTCCGGCAGGGCGAGACCGTGCGCGCGGTTGTGCAGACGCGTGACTTCGGCGAGGCGAAGTATCTCGTGTTCGGGACGAAGAAGGGCATCGTCAAGAAGACGGAGCTCGGGGCGTACAACACGTCGCTGAAGGCGGACGGGATCATCGCGATCAAGATGCGCGACGGCGACGAGCTCGTCGCGGTGCGGCACTCGTCGGGCGACGACGACATCCTGATGGTGTCGAAGCTCGGCCAGGCGATCCGCTTCAACGAGAAGGACGTGCGCGCGATGGGCCGCGACGCGTCGGGCGTGCAGGGCATGAAGATGCGCGGCGA
The DNA here is from genome assembly GCA_036496545.1 of Gaiellaceae bacterium. Taxonomy (GTDB): domain Bacteria; phylum Actinomycetota; class Thermoleophilia; order Gaiellales; family Gaiellaceae; genus Palsa-739. Next base: position 131,097 of record DASXKX010000007.1, read on the forward strand.
CGACGAGGTGATCTCGCTCAACATCGCGCAGGACGACTCCGATCTGCTCGTCGTGACCGAGAACGGCTACGGCAAGCGGACGCGTGTCGCGGACTACCCGCGCAAGGGTCGCGGCGGCATGGGTGTGAAGACGATTCAGCTCACGGAGTCGAAGGGCACGCTTGCGGGCGCGCGCGTTGTCCGTGACGGCTACCAGGTGATGCTGATCTCGACGGGCGGCACGGTGATCCGGATGCCGGTCGACGAGATCAAGCAGCTAGGGCGCGCGACGCAGGGCGTGATCGTCATGCGGCTCCGCGGCGACGAGCGCGTGTCGGCACTTGCGCCGGTGGTGGACTCCGAGGACGAGGACGACGATGTGCCGTCCTCCGGCTCGGAACCGCCGGCTGCTCCGGCCGAATAGGGCTTCCTCTCTCCCGCCGTTTCAAAAGGCGGAGATTTCGGGAGATTGCCCTTCCCAAATACGACTTTCCAGCGTATAACTCACCAATCGAGGGGTCGCCGGTTCCGATTTCAAACGAGGGACGTTATGGCCATCAGCAGGCATGTTGACCTTCTAGAGCCCATCAACCTGGCGGAGCATCTCGACAAGGTGGAGCTCTATCTCGGTCAGGTTTGCCAGATCGCCGGCATCTCGAAGATGCAGCTCGACTACTGGACGAACAAGGCCCAGATCCCGACAAAGGGAAAGAAGCAGCGCATCTACGACATCGACGCCCTCGAGACCGTGATGCTGATCAAGCAGGCGAAAGACAAGGGCTTGAATCTCGGCGCAGCGATCGACGCGGCCCGGCGGTTTCGCGAGAAGCCCGTCGAAGTCGTCGAGCCGGCGTAGCGCTCAAAACCGTGTCTGACACCAGGTCTCGCCCGGAACGGTCGTGTCCGCGTGCCTGATTCGCTTGGCGCCGTGTCACGAAAGTGTCACGTCTGACACCGAGACGTGGCGGATCCGCCCGAACTACTTCGCCGACTCGCCGCCGCCGGCCTTTTCGATGAAGGGCCGGAAGACGTCGATCGGTGCCGGGAAGACGATCGTCGTCGACTGGGACGAGCCGAGTTCGAGCAGCGTCTGCAGGTAACGCAGCTGCAGGGCGGTCGGGTGGCCCTCGATCACGAGAGCCGCATCCTTCAGTCGCTCGGACGCCTGGAACTCGCCCTCCGCGTTGATGATCTTCGCGCGGCGCTCGCGTTCGGCCTCCGCCTGGCGGGCCATCGCGCGCTGCATCCCCGCCGGGATCTCGACGTCCTTCACCTCGACGATCGAGACCTTGATGCCCCACGGCGCGGTCGACTCGTCGATGATCCCCTGCAGGATCGCGTTGATCTTCTCGCGCTCCGACAGCAGCTCGTCGAGCACGTGCTGGCCGAGCACCGACCGCAGCGTCGTCTGCGCGATCTGCGATGTCGCGACCATAAAATTCTCGACCTGCACGATGGCGGCGTTCGGATCGACGATCCGGAAGTACGCGACCGCGTTCACGCGCACCGGGACGTTGTCCTTCGTGATCACCTCCTGCGGCGGGATCGTCAGCGTGATCGTCCGCAGGTCGACCTTCACCATCCGGTCGACGATCGGGATCAGGATGAAGAGCCCGGGCCCCTTCGGCTGCGGGAACAGCCGGCCGAGCCGGAAGACGATCCCCCGCTCGTACTCCCGCGCGACCTTGATCGCCGCGAACAGGAACAGGACGAGCAGGAAAAGGACGACGACGATTGCAACGACAGCGGCAGCCATGACTGGACTATCTCACTGTCAGCTCGAGCCCGTCGACCGATACGACCCGGACGCGGTCGCCCGGCCTGAGCGCGCCGCCGTCCGCGCGCCGCGCCTGCCACAACTCGCCGGCGACGAACACCTGGCCCGGCCCGCGCACGACAGCGTCCTCGCCGACGACCCGATTCGGTCCGACGATCGCCGGCCGCCGCCGCACCGCGACTGCCTTCGACATCGCGAACACCCAGAAAAGCGCAAGTGGCACCGTCACGGAGACGATGAGCCACGCCGACGTGTGGTACGGCGCCGGCGCATTGTGGAACAGCAGCAGCAACCCGACGATCAGGCTCACAAGCCCCGCGATTGTCAGCGCCCCATGGCTCACCACGTGCGCGTCGATCACGAAGAGCACAACGCCCAGCACGATCAACAGGAGCCCGGTCCAGGAGATCGGCAGCACCGAGAACCCGAAGAGGGCTGTCAACAACGCGACTGCACCGAGCGCTCCCGGCAGCACGACGCCGGGATGGAACACCTCGAAGCCGATCCCGATGATCCCGGCGAGGAACAGCAGGCTCAGGATGTTCGGGTCGATGATCGCGTTCAGCACGCGCGTGAAGAACCCGGGCGAAACGTTGTCGATCTTCGCGCCGGCGAGATTGAGCGTGTACGGACGCTCGGCGTCCTTCGTCTTGTAGCCCTGCAGCTTGTCGAGCAGCGCCGGCAGCGACGGCGCGACGACGTCGATCACGTTCATCTTGAGCGCCTGCTGCGCGGTCAGGTTCGACGCGACGCGCACGGCGCGCCCGGGCCACGTCGTGTTCCGCTTGTGCGCTGCGGCGAGCGCCGTGAGTGATGCGGCCGCATCGTTGATCACCTTGCGTCGCAGGTCCGACCCGAGGTTCGCCCCGCTCGAGTCGATCGGCGTCGACGAGCCGATATTCGTCGTCGGTGCCATCGCGAGGACGTCTGCCGCCTGTGCGATCCAGACGCCGGCGGATGCCGCACGTGCGCCGTCGGGCGAGACGTAGACGATCACGGGCAGCTTCGCGTTCAGCTCAGCGGTGTAGATCGTCTTCATCGAGGTCGATAGGCCGCCGGGCGTGTCGAGCAAGATCACCGCGGCGTCGTAGTGGTCATTCGCCGCCTTCGAGAGCTTGCTCGTGAGGTAGTCCTGCGTGACGGGGTTGACCTCGAGGTCGGGCCCGAACTTGATCGCGAGAACGCGCTTGCCCGAGGTTGCCGCACCCGCCGAGGCGGCGACCACGAGGGCCAAGCCGAGCGTGGCGAGAAGCGCACGCACTGTAGGAGAATTCTAACCTCGGGCGTGCTCGGCACACCACGAGGCGTAGCCGTTCTCGAGCTCTGCAAGCAGCAGCGCGAGCAGCGGAGCCCGCTCGACCTCGCGACCGAGCTCGAGCCGGACGGACGTCGGCGGCTTCACCGTCTCGACCGGCAACTCGTCGGCCGCTTGGTTCGCGTTCATCCCCACACCGAGGACGACGCGGCCTGGGCTTGCCTCCGGCAGCACGCCGACGACCTTGCGCCCCGCGACGACGACGTCGTTCGGATGCCGGAGCGACGCGTCGACACCGATGTCTCGCAACGCCCGCGCGACCGACTCGCCGGCAACGAGCGAGAGCTCCGGCCAAAGAGCCATCGGAACGGGCGGCTGCAGGAGCAGCGAGAACAGGATCGACCGCCCGGGCACGTCCTCCCACGTCCGGCCAAGCCGGCCGCGGCCCTCCGTCTGGTGGTCGGTCGCGACGACCGTCCCCTCGGTGTCGTCGTCGCCGAGCAGCCGTTGCGTCGACGGGCACTCGACGACGAACCGGTAGGGCTTGCCGAAGTGTCCGCGCAGGAGCGGGACGACCGCCGCTGGGGCCAGATCTGACACCCGGACTAGACTAGCCCCGTGAAACGGCGCCGCCCGATCACGCTCGATCTGCGTCAGCCTGCCGCGCTCGCGTACGAGAAGCTCAGCGACCCGGTGCTGATCCAGCGCGCGAAGGACGGTGACAATCGTGCGCTCGATGCATTGCTCGCGCGCCATCGCCCGAGCGTCGAGCGGCTCGCGCTCCGCGTGCTACGCGATCCCGAGGACGCGGACGACGCGACGCAGGAAGCGCTCGCGAAGGTCTGCGTCCGATTGCAGCAGTTCAACGGCAATGCACAGTTCTCCACGTGGTTGCACCGGCTTGTCTTCAACACCTGTCTCGACGCGGTTGAGCGCCGGAAGACGCGATCGCACGAGCCGCTGGGTGAGCACCTCGCCGCTGTCGACGATCCGGCGCGCGATGCGCGCAACTCCGAGCTGCGGCGCGAGCTGTGTGACGCGCTTGCCGACGTCTCGCCGCAACAGGCTCAGGTGGTGCTGCTCAAGGACGCGCTCGGCTACTCGTTCGAGGAGATCGCCGAAGCGGCCGGCATGCCCGTCGGCACAGCAAAGTGCCACGCGCACCGCGGCCGCGCGCGCTTGAGCGAGCGCCTCGAAGATCACGCAGCATGAGCACCATTACCGCTCCGTTCGGCCGCGACGTGATCGAGTCGCTGATTCCGCATCGGCCGCCGTTCCTGCTCGTCGACGAGATCCTCGAGCTCGAGCCCGGCAAGCGGGTGGTCGGCCGTCGCGAGATCCGCGCTGACGACTGGTGGTTCCCCGGGCACTTTCCCGAGCGGCCCGTGATGCCCGGCGTGCTCACGATTGAGGCCATCGCGCAGGCCGGTGCGGTCGCGGTGCTCGCGCATGCCGACAACGCCGGCAAGATCCCGTTCTTCGCAGGCATCGACGACTGCCGCTTCAAGCGGGTCGTCGAGCCCGGCGACGTCCTCACGCTCGAGTGCGAGTTCGTCCGCGTGCGCGGCCCGATTGCCAAGGGTCAGGGACGTGCGACCGTGGACGGCGAGCTCGCGGCCGAGGCCATGCTGACGGTGTTCGTCGCCGAATGATCGGCGCGACGAAGGCGGGCCTGGACGTCTCGATCACGGGACTTGGTGTTCACGCGCCGGACCGCGTGATCACGAACGACGAGCTCGCGCAGTGGGTCGACACCTCTGACGAGTGGATCGTCACGCGCACCGGTATCCGCGAGCGGCGCTTCGCCGACAAGAGCGAAGCGCTCTCCGATGTCTCGCTCCCCGCATGCCTCGACGCGCTCGAGCAGGCGGGCGTCGACGGGAAGGACATCGACTTGCTGATCGTCGCGACGGTGACGCCCGACATGGCGTTCCCGTCGACGGGCGCGATCCTCGCCGACAGGCTCGGCGCGCGCGACGCGGCTGCCTACGACCTCAGCGCCGGCTGCACCGGCTTCATGTACGCGCTTGCGCAGGCCTACGGCATGCTCGCCGGCGGCCTGGCGAAGAAGGCGCTCGTCGTCGGCGGCGACCTCCTCTCGCGCATCCTCGATTTCGAGGACCGCTCGACGCTCGTCCTCTTCGGCGACGGCGCGGGCGCGGTCGTGCTCGAGGTCGTCGGCGAGCAGGGCTTCCTCGGTTTCGAGCTCGGCGCCGACGGTGCCGGCGGCGAGAACCTCTGGCTTCCGGGTAGCGGATCGCGGGTCTTCGACGAGTCCGACCGCTACGTGAAGATGAACGGGAGGGAGGTCTACAAGTTCGCCACCCGAATTCTCGTTCAGTCGGCCGAAGACATCATGCGCCGCTGCGGCGTCACGATCGAGGACGTCGACGTCTACGTCCCCCACCAGGCGAATGTCCGGATCATCGACCACGCAACCAGGAAGCTCGGCGTCCCGTCTGAGAAGGTTGTGATCAACGTTGACCGTTATGGGAACACTTCGTCCGGCTCGATTCCGCTCGCCCTCGCCGATGCCGCAGGTGACGGACGGCTCAAACCTGGGAGACTTGTGCTCATGACGGGCATGGGAGCCGGGCTGACCTGGGGATCGGCGCTGATCCGCTGGACCGCGCCGATGAACGGGAGCTCGGCGTGATCGCCTTCTGCTTCCCCGGGCAGGGCTCCGTCGAGCCCGGCATGGGGCGCGATATCGCGGAGGCGATGCCGAGCGCCCGCGACGTTTTCGAGCGCGGTAGCGCGGCGTCCGGCCTCGACCTCGAGCGACTCTGCTTCCACGCGGACGCGGACGAGCTCGTCGACACCGCGGTGCAGCAGCCCGCACTTGTCGCGACGTCTCTCGCGATGCTTGCCGCGATCCGCGAGCGCGGCATCGTGCCCGACTTCGTCGTCGGTCACTCGGTCGGCGAGTTCGCGGCGCTCGCTGCGGCCGATGCGATGTCGGTCGAGGACTCGATCGCACTTGTCCGCGAACGCGGAGTCGCGATGGCCGAGGCGGCCGCGCAGCATCCGGGTGCGATGGCCGCGATCCTCGGTCTCGAGGACGAGGTCGTCGAGCGGTTGTGCCGGCAAATCCTCGGCGTGTGGCCGGCGAACTACAACTGCCCCGGCCAGATCGTTGTCTCGGGCGAGCACGATGCGGTCGACGAATGCATCGAGCGTGCACAGGAACAGGGGGCACGCCGTGTCGTCAAGCTGAAGGTTTCAGGCGCGTTCCACTCGCCGCTCGTCGCTCGCGCCGCAGACCGGCTGCGGCCCGCGATCGAGCGCGTCAAGTTCCAGGAGCCCGTCGCGCCGTTCATGTCGACGGTCACCGCGCGCGTCGAGTCGGCGCAGCGAATGGCGCCGCTCCTCGTCGACCAGCTCACCGCGCCGGTCCGCTTCACACAGGCGGCGTCCGAGCTGATGCGCGGCGGCGTGAAGACGTTCGTCGAGGTCGGTCCCGGCAACGTCCTCTCAGGCCTCGTGAAGCGAATCGACCGCAGTGCGAAGGCGATCTCGGTCAACAGCCTCGCCGCGCTCGACAAGCTGCACGACTCGCTCGCCGAGACGTGAGCTTCGCTTCGCTCGAAGGAAAGTCGGCGCTAGTCACCGGAGCGTCGCGCGGGATCGGTCGTGCGATCGCTGCGGAGCTTGCACGCGCGGGCGCGTCCGTCGTCGTCGGCTACCGCTCGGGCGCGGACGAGGCTGAGGCGCTCGCGGCGGAGATCGGCGGCCGCGCGGTGCAGGCCGACGTTTCGAATGCCGAGGATGCGGCGCGACTCGTCGGAGAGGCGGGCGACGTCGACATCCTCGTCAACAACGCAGGCTTGACGCGCGACGGTCTGCTCGCACGTATGTCCGACGACGACTGGCGGACCGTGATCGACACGAACCTCTCGTCGGTCTTCTACACGTGCCGCGCGGTGACGCGGCCCATGATGAAGAAGCGAAGCGGCTCGATTGTCAACATCTCGTCGATCGTGGGCGTCCACGGGAACTGGGGCCAGACGAACTACGGCGCCTCGAAGGCAGGGATCATCGGCTTTACGAAATCGCTCGCCCGCGAGCTCGGTAGCCGCGGCGTGCGTGCGAATGTCGTCGCGCCGGGGTACGTCAAGACGCAGCTGACCGACGTCTTGCCGGAGGAGGCGACGAAGGCGATGCTCGACAACACGCCGCTCGGGCGCCTCGGTGATCCTGAAGACGTCGCGGGGGCGGTACGCTTCCTTTGCTCCGACGAGGCCTCGTTCATTACCGGCGAGGTATTGCTCGTCGACGGCGGGCTGGGAATGTAGACATGAACGGATCTCTCAACGGACGCAGACGCGTCGTCGTCACCGGCATGGGCGCCGTCTCGCCGCTCGGTAACGACGTCGAGACAACGTGGAGCGCGCTCCTGGCGGGGAAGTCGGGTGCGGGTGAGATCACGCAGTTCGACCACACCGACTACAAGGTGCACATCGCGTGCGAGGTGAAGGATCTCGATCCGACGACGTGGATCGACCGGAAGGAGGCGCGGAGGATGGACCGCTTCGCGCATCTCGTCCTCGCCGCCGCCTATCAGGCGCAGGAGGACGCGAAGCTCGACATCCGCGCGGAGGCCGATTCCATCGGCGCGTCGATCGCGACCGGGATCGGAGGCCTCCGCTCGTTCCAGGAGTGCTACGACACCCTCATCCACCGCGGGCCCGACCGGGTGAACCCGTTCGCGATCCCGTCGATCATCCCGAACCTCGGCGCCGGCTGGGTGTCGATCATGCTCGGGACGCGCGGGCCTTTGAGCGCGCAGTGCACCGCGTGCGCAGCGTCGAACATGGCGATCGGCGACGGTCTCGACTCGATCAGGCTCGGCCGCGCCGACGTCATGCTGTGCGGCGGCACCGAAGCCGCCGTGAACGAGGTCGGCATCGCCGGCTTCGCCGCGATGCGCGCGCTGTCCCAGCGGAACGACGACCCGGCGGCGGCGTCACGCCCGTTCGACGCGGAGCGCGACGGCTTCGTGATGGGTGAGGCGGGTGCAGTCGTGGTGCTCGAGGAGCTCGAGCACGCGAAGGCGCGTGGCGCGAAGATCTATGCCGAGGTCTCCGGCTACGGCCTGTCGTCGGACGCGAATCACATCACCGAGCCCGACCCGACGGGGCCGGTGCGCGCGTTCGAGATGGCGCTTGGCGACGCCGGTGTCGCGAAGGACTCGATCGACTACATCAACGCGCATGCGACCTCGACGCCGATCGGCGACGCGTCGGAGACGAAGATGCTCAAGCTTGCGCTCGGCGAGGAGATCGCGCGGACAACGCCGGTCTCCGGTACGAAGGGTGCGACCGGCCACTGCCTCGGTGCAGCCGGCGCGATCGAAGCAACGTTCACGATTCTTGCGATCCGCGACGGCAAGCTTCCGCCGACGATCAACTACGAGACCGAGGATCCCGAGTGCGACCTCGACTACGTCCCGAATGTTGCGCGCGACGCCACCGTCAACGTCGCCGTGAGCAACTCGTTCGGCTTCGGCGGTCACAACGCATGTGTCGTCTTCAAGCGTTTCGCCGACTAAGCACCGTCTGGCCGCGTCACTAGCGTTTTCTGTGTGGACGAACTCATCGAGGTGCGTCGGTCGCGGCGTGCCCGTCGTTGGACGTTGTCGATTCCGTGGGGTGCACCGCCGCTGCTGACCGTGCCGACCTGGATGTCGGACGACGAGATCGACCACATCATCCAGACACATCGGCAATGGATCGCGGACGAGCGCAGGAAGCAGCGGCCGAAGCTTCGACTCGACCCACGCGGCATCTCGGAGATCGAAGCGCGCCGCGCCGTGCGCGAGCTCGTCTCGATGCTGATCGAGGAGGAAGCGCCGGAGCTCGGCGTCGAGCCGAAGCGGATTCAGATTCGCGACCAACGATCTCGCTGGGGCTCGTGCTCGACCTCCGGCACGCTGTCGTTCAACTGGAGGCTCGTCCTTGCACCATTCGAGGTCCTCGACTACGTCGTTGTCCACGAGCTCTGTCACATGCGCGTGCCGAACCACTCGCGCCGCTTCTGGAAGCTCGTCGAGGATCGCCGGCCCGACTGGCGCGAGCAGCGCGACTGGCTGCACGAGCACGGGCCCGAGCTACTCGCGTTCCGTCCCGCCGCGTAGATAGGCGTCGTCTCCACTCAACCAGTCCGAGCGCGGCGGCGTGAAGACGTCGACGTCGAGCGTGTCCTCGAGCGCCTCGGCCCTGTGCGGGAGGTGCGGCGGGATCGTCAGCACCTCTCCGGCTGCGACGTCGATCACCTCCGACTCGTCCTCGCCAAGCCAGAAACGTGCGCACCCGTCGACGATGTAGGTCAGCTGTTCGTTGTGATGCGAATGCTTGGGGACGATCGCGCCCTTCGCGAGATAGACGTGGGCGATCATCAGACCGGTCCCCGTGATGAGCCGCCGGCCGATCAGCGGGTTGAGCTCCTCGCGCGGCACGTCGTCCCAGCGGTAGTGCGTTGCCTGGTCCGCCATGATGCAGAGTCTATGGAGCGGTGGGCGACGTTCGACTGCTACGGCACGCTGATCGACTGGAACGGGGGGATCGGGCGGCAGCTCGAGCGCCTGTTCGGCGCCGAGAACGCGCCGCGCCTGCTGCACGGGTACCACGAGCTCGAGCGCGCTTACGAGCGCGAGCGGCCTGAGGCCAGCTACCGCGAGGTGCTCACGGTTGCGCTCGTGCGGCTCGCGGAGCGTGAGGGATTGCCGCTCGCTGCGGACGAACAAGACGCACTTGCGCGCTCCTTGCCGGACTGGGAGCCGTTCCCGGAGGTGCCGCCGGCGCTCGAGGACGCCCGCGCCCGCGGCTGGAAGCTCGCGATCCTCTCCAATACTGATCGCGACTACATCGACTCCTCGATCGAGCGGATCGGCGTCCCGTTCGAGTTGGCGATCGTCGCGTCCGAGATCGAGTCGTACAAGCCAGGCTTCAAGCACTGGGAGGCGTTCGAAGCGCAGACCGGCGTGCCGCGCGACGCACACGTGCATGTCGCCGGGAGCCTCTACCACGACATCGCGCCCGCCGCGCGACTCGGGCTGCGCACCGTGTGGATCAACCGGCTCGGAGAAGAGGCAGATCCCGAGCCGGACGTCGAGCTGCACACGCTCAGCGGGCTCGGTGAGGCGCTGGACGGTCTCGCATGAACAGCCGGCCGGCGACGACGGAGGACTTCGGCGCGATGCTCGCGGTGCTCGTCGCCGACGAAGAGCACTATCACGATCGCCCGTCGCAGCTGACGGTCGGCGACCTACGCGAGTGGCTTTCGCGGACCGAGCTTGCGACCGACAGCTGGCTCTATGAAGAAAGCGGCGAGCTGTGCGCCTTCGGCTGGTGCGATTTCGTCTCGGACAATGCGCTCGCGCTCGGGATCGGCATCGTGCACCCGGGGTGGAAGGGCAAGGGTCTCGGCCGGCAACTGCTCGACCGATCCGAGGACCGCGCACGCATGCGCGCGGCGAAGCGCATGCATCAAATCGCGATCGGACCAGATCAGGCCGCGCATAGGCTGCTTGCCGGTCGCGGGTATCGCGAGGTGCGCCGCTTCTACGAGATGGCGGTGCAGCTCGAATCGGAGCCCGACGTGCCCGACATGGGCATCGAGATGCTTGACCCCGACGATCTTCGTGAGTTCCACGACGCGCTGGACGAGGCATTCCGCGACCACTGGGAGCACCACCCGTCAACGTTCGACGAGTGGTGGGGCCGGCACGCGGGGAATCCGAACCTCGACCTCTCGCTCTGGTTCGTGATCCGCGAGGCGGATGAGATGGTCGCTGTGGTGCGCAATGAGGCCAACCGGAACGGCGGCGGCTACGTCGGGGCGATCGGCGTCCGCCGTCCGTGGCGCGGCAAGGGCTACGCGAAGGGACTCTTGCTGCACACGTTCCGCGCGTTCTATGACCGCGGCATCAAGCGCGTCACGCTCGGCGTCGACGCGGAGAGCCCGACCGGCGCGACGCATCTGTACGAGCGCGTCGGGATGCACGTCGAACAGCAGAACGTCGTCTTCGAGAAGTCTCTTACATGAGTTTTCTGCGCGCGAAATGCCCGACCTGCAAGACGCTGACCGCGGTCGCGATCGGCCCGGACTACGAGTGCCATTCGTGTGGGCGGACGTTCGCGGCAGGGCTCGTGCGCGTGCCGCGTGCCTGGGGTGACGGCGGCGACGGGATGGTCGCAGCCGCTGCGCTGCCGCTCGACTATCCGGAGACCGGCGTGGTCGACGAGGAGTCGCTGGATGCGCAGACGCTCGCGCTCGCGTCTGACTTGCCGGTTCGACCGCTCGTGCTCGGCGGCTGCTGCTGCTCGCATGTCGGCGCGGTCGAAGGGCTCGCTGCGCGACAAGACCGCCTCGGCGTGATCTGGTTCGACTCGCACGGCGATCTGAATACACCCGAGACGTCGCCGTCCGGCAACGAGTGGGGGATGCCGCTCCGAATGATCATCGACGGCGGCGCCGTCGACGCGACCGATGTCGCGCTGATCGGCGCGCGGAATCTCGATCCGCCCGAGGTTGAGTACATCGCGGCCGCCGGCATCTCGAGCGACGCGGCCGGGGTGCTCGACCGGGTCGACGGCGTCTACGTCGCGATCGACGCCGACGTCCTCGATCCCGCCGAGCTGGCCGTCTACATGCCTGAGCCCGGCGGGCCGTCGCTCCATGCGCTCGAGGAGCAGCTCGCGCGTATTCGGGAGCGCGGAACTGTCCTAGGAGCAGGCATTTCTGGTCTCGCACCGGGCGCCGAGGTCGAGAAGCTCGAGCGGCTGACCGCGGCTCTCGGTCTCTGACCGCGCAACCGGGCTCGGCGAAGGCCGGTCTAAGCTAGCGCCGTGGCAAATATCGACGTGTCCGTCGAGACCGACGACAAGCCGGCCCCTCCGCCGGATCACCCGAACACCTGCCCCAGCTGTCACTCCCACTATCGGGACGACGAGCTCGAGCGGGCGCTCTGGGTCTGCGCGCATTGCGGCCACCATTTCCCGATGCGTGCGCGGGCGCGGATCGCGTCGCTGGCCGACACCGGCACCTTCTTCGAGGAGGCGGGCGACCTGCACTCGGAGGATCCGCTCGCGTTCTTCGACCTGCGCCCGTACACCGAGCGGCTCGCAGAGGCGGAGATGAAGACCGGCCTCGCCGACGCGATGGTGATCGGCCAGGCGGCGCTCGACGGGCGCGGGTGCGAGCTCGCCGTCATGGACTTCGCGTTCATGGGCGGCTCGATGGGCAGTGTCGTCGGCGAGAAGTTCTCGCGCGCATGCGATTCCGCCGTGGAGCGCGGCGTCCCCGTCATCTCGGTGACGAGCTCCGGCGGCGCGCGCATGCAGGAGGGGATCCTCGCGCTTATGCAGCTGCCGAAGACGGTCGCGGCCGTGGAGGACCTCCACGACTCCGGGCAGGCACTGATCAGCGTGATGGTGCACCCGACAACCGGCGGCGTCCTCGCGAGCTTCGCGACGCTCGGCGACGTGCTGCTGGCTGAGCCCGGCGCCCTGATGTCGTTCGCAGGCCCGCGCGTCGTTCAGCAGCTCACGCGCGAGAAGCTGCCCGAGGATTTCGGCCTCGCGGAGCAGAACTATCGCTTTGGGAACATCGACGCGATCATCCCGAGGCCCGACCTGAAACCCACACTTGCACGCTTGTTGAAACTCTTCGACGCACCAGCGGCCAATGGCGCCGTCTGAACATGAGCTCCGGCTTCGGGAGCGGCTGAGCAGGTTGCGGAACATGCAGCTGCTCGGTGGCACGAAGCTGTCCGGCGAGCTCGACCGTCTGCAGCGGCAGCTGGACCGGATTGAGACGGAGCAGCCGGACGAGGAGATCTGGCGCTCGGTCGAGCTTGCGCGCCACGAGGACCGTCCGTACACGCTCGACTATGTCGAGCGCCTGCTTGACGACTGGTTCGAGTTGCACGGTGACCGGGGCCGCTCGGACGACGGCGCGATGATCACCGGTCTCGGCAAGCTCGACGGCCGCACGGTCGCGCTCGTCGGCCAGCAGAAGGGCCGCGATATCAAGGAGCGCGCTGAGCGTCGGTTCGGCATGGCGAACCCCGAGGGCTATCTCAAGGCGATGCGCGTGATGGAGCTCGCGGAGCGGCACGGTTTTCCGGTGATCTCGCTCGTCGACACGCCGGGTGCCTTTCCGGGCGTCGCTGCGGAGCAGCACGGCCAGGGCGGGACGATCGCGGCCTCGCAGGCGGTCATGGCGCGGCTGACGATCCCAACCGTCGCCTGCGTGATCGGCGAGGGCGGGTCGGGCGGCGCGATCGCGATCGCACTCGCCGACCGGGTGCTGATGCAGGAGAACGCGATCTATTCGGTGATCTCACCCGAGGGCTGCGCGATGATCCTCTGGCGTGACGCGGGCGAGGCGAAGAAGGCGGCCGCCGCCTTCAAGCCCGACGCCGCGCACTGCCTCGAGCTCGGCGTCATCGACGGCATCGTCGCGGAGCCGTCAGGCGGAGCACACACCGACCCGGACCGGGCGGCAGAGCTGCTCGGCGAGTCGCTGAAGGAGGCGCTCGACGAGCTTGCCGACGTGCCGGGCGACGAGCTCCGCCGCCGGCGGCGGGCGCGGTTCCGCTCGCTCGGCGTCTTCGCGTAAGGTTCCGGCAGATTCGCACAGAATGGGGATACTCCCCTTTACGGCTTCGTCATGGCCTGTCCACAGCGTCCACAGGCTTATCCCCGCCGTTGACCAGAGTCGTAATGCGTCCCGATACGACCCGAGGCCGGCAAAACGCCGGCCTCGGACATCGACCCCCCGCTGGGTGGAGAAGACTACGACGCTCCTTTCACCGCCGACCGGCCCGCAAACACGCGCCGTTTCTCTCCGTAAGGCGAGGGGGAGACTGAGACATGGCGGCGCGGCCGATCTGGAGCGGGACGATCTCGTTCGGGCTCGTCAGCATCCCGGTGCGGATGTTCTCGGCCACCGAGTCGAAGGAGCTCCGGTTCCACTTCGTCGACCGCAGCGACCTCGAGCCGGTCGGCTACGACAAGGTGCGGAAGGACACCGGCGAGCACGTCGATCCCGAGAACATCGTCCGCGCCTTCGAGATCGAGAAAGGCCGCTACGTCCCGCTCGAGCCGGACGACCTCGACCGCCTCGACGTCGAGCTCACGCACAGCATCGACATCTACGACTTCGTCTTGCTCGACGAGATCGACCCGATCTACTTCCGGCAGGCGTACTACCTCCTGCCGCAGGAGGGTGGCGAGAAGCCGTACCGATTGCTCGAGCAGACGCTCGAAGAGACCGGACGTGTCGGGATCGCGAAGGTCGTCATCCGCAACAAGCAGCACCTCGCATGCCTGCGCACCCTTGACGACCTGCTCGTGCTCGAGACGATGTACTACGCCGACGAGGTACGCGACCCGAAGTCGCTCGACGGGGATCTCTCGTTCCGTGACGTCGAGGTGCGCAAGGCTGAGGGCGACATGGCGAACTCGCTCGTCGAGAACCTGAGCGCGGCGTTCGACCCCGCGAAATACACCGACACCTACCGCGCGGAGCTCCTCGAGCTGCTCGAGCGGAAGGCCGAAGGCGGGAAGCTGCCTGAGCCGCAGGCGCAGAAAGCCGACGTCGTCGACCTGATGCAGGCACTCCGCGAGTCGGTTGAGCGCACACAGCGGAACCGAAGTGGGGGCAGACGCGCTAAAAAGGCCTCGTGAGCTCGAAGCTCGACGAGTACAACCGCAAGCGCGACCCAAAGCGGACGCCGGAGCCGTTCGCGTCGAAGCGCCGCCAGGCGAAGGATCCGATCTTCGTCGTCCAGCGCCACGACGCCCGCCGGCTCCATTACGACTTCCGTCTCGAGCGCAACGGGGCGCTCGCCTCATGGGCTGTCCCGAAGGGCGTTCCCCTTGACCCAGGACAGCGCGCCCTCGCCGTTCACGTCGAAGATCACCCGCTCGACTATGCGACGTTCGAAGGCGAGATCCCCAAGGGCAACTACGGCGCGGGATCGGTTGAGATCTGGGATCACGGCACGTACGAGCTCGTCGAGGAGAAGAAGGACGGCGGCCTGACCGTTCGCCTGCACGGCGAGCGTCTCGACGGCACGTGGACGCTCATCCCCGCGCACCTGGACGGCAAGGAGCAGAACTGGCTGCTGATGCGCAAGCGCGACGACACGGTGTCCGCTTCCGCGGCGCGCCGCACATACAAGCCGATGCTCGCGACGCTCGCCGAGGCGCTCCCCTCGGGCGACGACTGGGTCTACGAGGTGAAGTGGGACGGCTACCGCGCGCTCGGCTACGTGCGCGCGGGCGAGGCCAAGCTCGTCTCGCGTCGCGGCAACGATCTCAACGGCCGGTTCCCCGCAATCGCGAAGGCCCTCGAGAAGGCGGTGCGCTCGCCGGAGTGCGTCGTCGACGGCGAGGTCTGTGCGCTCGACGAGAACGGGCGCCCCAGCTTCTCCGCGATGCAGCAGGGGAAGCCCGACACGCCGCTCGTCTACGAGGTCTTTGACGTGCTCGAGATCGACGGTGTGCCGGTCGTCGACCTGCCGTACCTGGAGCGCCGCGAGCGGCTGCAGAAGCTGCTCGACAAGCGTGTTCGCAATATCCAGATCTCGGGTTACTTCGAGGACGGCAACGCGCTCTACGAGGTTGCGAAACAACAGAACCTCGAAGGCGTGATGGCGAAGCGGTCGGGCTCGCGCTACGCCGAGGGCCGGCGCACGCGCGACTGGCTGAAGATCAAGACGCACGGCGAGCAGGAGTTCGTGATCGTCGGCTACACGAAGGGCGAAGGGCGCCGCGCAGATCGGTTCGGGTCCCTCGTCCTCGCGACCTACCAGGGCAACAAGCTCACCTGGGCGGGCAACGTCGGCACCGGCTTCAACGAGAAGACGCTCGCCGAGCTGCTGCGGAAGCTGGAGCCGCTCAAGACGAGCGCCTCTCCCTTGAGCACCGTGCCGACGATGCCGAAGGTCCGCAAGACAGACGTCGTCTGGGTCGAGCCGAAGCTCGTCGCAGAGGTGAAGTTCACGGAGTGGACGCATGACGGCCATCTGCGCGCTCCCGTGTTCCTCGGCCTCCGCGATGACAAGCCGGCTCAGGAGGTACACAAGGAGGAGCCCGGCCCGGCATCGCGCGTCAAGTTCTCGAACCTCGACAAGGTCTTCTTCGCCGACGAGGGCATCACGAAGGGCGACCTGATCGAGTACTACCGCGCCGTTGCGCCCGTGCTTGTCCCGCACCTGCGTGGACGGCCGTTCACGATGCGCCGTTATCCGGACGGCGCGAACGGCAAGGCGTTCTTTCAGAAGGACGCGCCGTCCCACATGCCCGACTGGATCGCGCGTTTCCGCGTGCAGGTCTCCACGCGCGAGTCGCCGCGGCGCAGTCGCTGGATCGAGGCGCCGGTCGTCAATGACGAGGACTCGCTGCTCTGGATGGTCAACATGGGCTGCATCGACATGAATACGTGGTACTCGCGCGTCGACAAGCCCGACCGCCCGGACTTCGTGCTCTTCGACCTCGACCCGTCACCGGACGTCGGCTTCAAGGAAACGGTGCAGGTCGCGCTTGTCATCAAGCAGGCCCTCGACGCGCTCGGCCTCGTCTCTTTCCCGAAGACGTCGAGCGCGGACGGCATGCACGTCCTCGTGCCGGTCGAGCGCCGCTACACGTTCGACGACACGCGCGAGTTCTCCGAGATCGTCGGCGCGGCGATCGCGCGTGTCCACCGCGGGCTCGCGACAACCGAGTGGGCGAAGAGCAAACGGCGCGGCGTCCTGATCGACTCGAACCAGAACGGCGAGGGGAAGACGATCGCGTCCGTCTACTCGGTGCGGCCGCGGCCCGGCGCTCCCGTGTCGACACCGCTTCGCTGGGACGAGGTGAACGAGGACCTCGATCCGGCCGCATTCACGATGGGTGTCGTGCTCGAGCGCGTCGAGAAGCACGGCGACCTCTTCGAAGGCGTGCTGACGACGAGGCAGCGCCTCGACAAGGCGCTCGCCGCACTCCGTTAGTCGAGTCGCTCGGGCCGGCCGAGGTGCCCGAGCTCGACGACGTCGCGGCGGAAGAGGAGTGCGACTGTCCAGTCGACGACGACACGCAGCCGTCGCTGTGTCAGCGGAAGCTGATAGAGGTGGTACGACCGCGTAACGAACCAGCCGACGAAGCCGCGCAACCGAAGACCGAGCACATCGGCGATCCCCTTGTAGCGCCCGAGCGTCGCGACCTGGCCGAGCATGCGATAGCCGTACGGCGCGGGCGTCCCTGAGAGGTTCCTCGCGAGCTGCCGCGCCTGCCGGAGCGCGTGCTGGCAGGTCGGCGGGTCGGGCTCCGAGCTGCGCGTGTTCGGAACGCGTGCACAGTCGCCGAGCGCCCACACGCCCTCGCGTCCGCGCACGCGTAAGAGCTCGTCGACCTCGACGCGCCCGCGGTCGTCGAGCGGCAGCCCGAGCCGGCCGAGCAGCGGGTTCGGGCGAACGCCGGCCGTCCACACGAGCGTGTGCGTCGGGATGTGCGTCCCGTCGCCGAGCACGGCCTCGTCCTCGGAGACCGACGCCAGCGTGGTGCCGACGTGGATGTCGATGCCACGCTCGGAGAGCTCGCGCGCTGCGTATTCGCCGAGCCGGGGCGGGATCTCGGGGAGGATCTTCGGCGCCGCGTCGACGAGCACCCAGCGCGTCGGCGTGCCCCGCAGCCGCGGGTAGTACCGAAGGGCGTCGACGCACAGGTCGGAGAGCTCGGCGAGCGCCTCGACGCCTGCGTAGCCGGCACCGACGAACACGAACGTGAGATACGCCTGCCGCCGCGCCTCGTCCTGCTCCGCGTCGGCGTCCTCGAGCTGCCGCAGCACGTGGTTGCGCAGGTTGATCGCGTCGGGGAGCGACTTGAACGACAGGCCGTGCTCCGCGAGTCCCGGCACGGGCACCGTTCTGGGCACCGCACCGAGCGCAAGCACGAGCTCTTGCCAGCCGAGCGTCTGCCGGCCCGTGTCCGAGTCGACCGTCGCCGTCCGAGCGTCGAGGTCGACCGAGACGACGTCGCCGAGCACGAGCTCCGCGTGCGGGCACATCACCCGGAGCGGCACGACGGTGTGGCGCGGCTCGAGCGTCCCCGAGGCAGCCTCCGGAAGGAGCGGCGTGTAGAGCATGAAGTTCTCGCGGCTGACGATCGTCGCGCCGCGGTCGCCGAGCAGCCGCGCGACGTACGCTCCCGCGAACCCCCCGCCGAGGACCAACACGCCGCCGTGCGCCGTGCGTTCCGCCATGTGACTCTTCTAGCAGCAACGGAGCCGGCCGCGGAGAAACGAGCGCTCGACCTCGCTCGGTGCGAGCTCGATTGCACGCTCGTATGCCGAGGCCGCGTCGCTTCCCCGGCCCAGCCGGCGCAGGAGATCGGCGCGCGTCGAGTGGAACAGGTAGTAGCCCTCGAGCCCGTCGATCGACTCGACGAGCGCGAGGCCCTCCGAGAAGCCGTGCGCGAACGCAACGGCGACCGCGCGGTTCAGCTCGACGACGGGCGAGGGCGTGAAATCGAGGAGCCGGCTGTAGAGCAACGCGATTTGCGCCCAGTCCGTCTCGTCGTCGGCATGCAGCGACGCGATCGCCGCCTGCACCTGGTACGGCCCGCTGAGTCGCAGCGACAGTGCGCGGTCAAGGGCTGCGCGTCCCTGCGCAATCTCATCCCAGTCCCAGCGCGAGCGTTCCTGGTCCTCGAGCAGGACGATTGCATCGCCGTCGAGCCGCGCGTCACGCCGTGCATCCTGCAGCAGCAACAGCGCATGCAGGCCGTGCACCTCCGCCTCATCGGGCATCAGCGTCGCGAGCAGGAGCGCGAGCCTGATCGCCTCTGCGCAGGGCTCGCGGCGCACCGGCGGCCCGTAGCCGGCGTTGAAGATGAGATAGATCGCGGCGAGCACCGTTCGGAGCCGCTCGGGTAGCAGGTGCTCGGGCGGCACGCGAAGCGGGATATTCGTCTCGCGGATCTTCCGCTTCGCGCGGACGAGCCGCTGCGCAAGCGTGGCCTCCGGGACGAGAAAGGCCCGCGCGATCTCGGGCGTCGTCAGCCCGCCCACGAGGCTCAGCGTCAGCGCGATCTGCGCGTCGGGAGCGAGTGCAGGGTGGCAGCAGGCGAAGATGAGCTCGAGGCGTTCGTCGGGGATCACGGCGTTCTCGTCGGCAGGGAGCGTTTCGGCGCGGGCGAGCAGCTCCGTCTTGCGTGCAAGCGTCTGCTCACGGCGGATGCGGTCGATCGCGCGGTTGCGTGCGGTCGCGACGATCCAGGCCCCGGGGTTGTCCGGCGTCCCCGCGCGCGGCCAGCGTTCGGCCGCGATGACGAACGCGTCCTGCACCGCGTCCTCGGCGAGGTCGAGGTCACCGAGGACGCGGCCGAGGATGGCGATGCAGCGCGCACGCTCGTCGCGGTAGGCGCGAGTAAGTGCGTCTACGGGATCACCTCTACATCTCGACGACCGGGCGTACCTCGATCTTGCCGCCGAGCCGCGCCGACGGGATGCGCGCGGCGAGCGCGGTTGCATCGTCGAGCGTGTCGGCCTCGATCAGGTAGTAGCCGCCGAGGGTCTCCTTCGTCTCCGCGAACGGGCCGTCCGTGATGAGCGTGTCGCCGTTTCGTACCTGCACGGTCGTCGCGTCCTCGATCCCCTTCAGCTGTGCGCTGTGCTTCGTCGCCTTATCGCGCGTGACGGCGCGGTACTCGTCGTAGATCTTCCCGTACTCCTCCTCCGACATCTCCGGCCAGGCCGTCGGGTCGTCGTACACGAGCAGCATGTACTGCATAGTGGCGTCCTCCTCTGAGATCGGTGTCGACTCTACGACGAACGGGAGGGCCCGGAATCGACAGACATCCTGCGGAGGAGGGTCAGCGCGCCGTGCTTGTCGAGGTGCTCGTTGAGGTTCCCGCACTTTGGGCTCTGCACGCAGGACGGGCAGCCGCGCTCGCACGGGCAGCCCTCGAGCAGGCGGACGGTGTCCGCGACCCAGCCCTCGAACTGTTCGAAGCCTCGCTCGGTGATGCCGACGCCGCCGGGGTGACCGTCATAGATGAAGATCGTCGGCAGGCCCGTGTCCTGGTGGATGTTGGTGGAGAGGCCGCCGATGTCCCAGCGGTCGCACATCGCCCAAAGCGGCAAGAGCGCGATCATCGAGTGCTCGGCGGCGTGCAGCGTCGAGATGAGCGTCGGCATCTGGTCGAGCCCGTCGAGCTGGCGGGGGGTCGGGACGTACCAGATCGCCTCGGTCTCGAAGACCGTCGGCGGCAGGTCGAGCTCGACCGTCGCGATCGTCGCCTGGTCGCGGATTCCTTTGCGCTGGTAGGCGACGACGTGCTCGGTGACGGAGACGATGCCGAACGAGAGCTCGAGGCCGAGGCGTCGCTCGGTGCGCAGCTCACACTCGATCACGGTGTTCGTGTCCTTCTTCACCTGTGTGTACCAGTCGCCCGTGTGCGGCTCGACGATCGCGCGGCGTGCGGTGAGGTCGAGCTCGCGCACGAGCCATTGCTCGCCGAGGTGCAGGTAGACGGCGCCTTCGTGGATGGTCGAGTACGCGCGTTCGCGTTCGACGATGCCGAGCACTGTTCCGGTCGAGCCGTCGACGACCGTGAATGCGTCGGCGCTCGCCGACCGTAGCGGGGTGGCCGCCGCGGGATATCCCTTGCCCGCCCAGACCCAGCCGTGCTTCGTGTGCTGCAGGTCGGGCACGTGCGGTGGGCGTTCGAGCGCGGCGTCGCCGAGCGTCGAGCGGTCGGCGTCGTCGACCGGCGCTTCGAAGGCCGCAGCAGCGACGTGGTTGTCGAGAACCCGCGGATTCGCGTGGTCGAGGATCGCCGCTTCGACCTCGCGCGTGAGGAGCGCCTCCGGCTCGCGCATGAAGTACTGGTCCAGCGCGTCCTCCGACGCGACGAGCACCGCGAGCCCGTGGCCGCGTCGGCCCGCGCGGCCCCACTGTTGCCGCAGGCTCGCGACCGTTCCCGGGAAGCCGACCGAGAGCGCGCAGTCGAGCAGGCCGATGTCGATGCCGAGCTCGAGTGCATCAGTCGCGGAAACGCCGAGCAGCTCGCCCTCGACGAGCCGCCGCTCGATCTCGCGCCGCTGCTGTGGCGTGTAGCCGGCGCGATACGGCGCGAGCCGCTTGGCGGTCTCCGTATCGACGCGGTCTGCGGTCATGCGGTGGATGAGCTCCGCCTGCTTGCGGCTCTTGGCGAAGCAGATCGTGCGGAGCCCGCGCTGCACGAGCTCCGCCATGATCCGTGACGCGTCGCCGAGCGCGCTCGCGCGAATGCCGAGCTCGGCGTCGATCAGCTCCGGGTTCCAGAGCGCAACCGTTCGCTCTGCGCGCGGCGCCGCATCGTCGCCGATCGCGGTGACCGGCACTCCGAGCAGCGACTCGGCGAGCTGCGCGGGGTTCGCGATCGTCGCGGACGCGAGCAGGAACTGCGGCTCCGCGCCGTAGACGCCCGCCAGCCGCCGCAGCCGGCGCAGGACGTTGCCGACGTGCGAGCCGAACACGCCGCGGTAGACGTGCGCCTCGTCGATCACGACGTACCGCAGGTTGTGGAGCACGTCCGCCCACAAGTCGTGGCGCGGAAGGATCCCGACGTGGAGCATGTCCGGGTTCGTGAGCACGAGGTTCGCCCACTTGCGGATCTGCCAGCGCCGTTCCGTCGGTGTATCGCCGTCGTAGATCGCCGCGCGAACCTTCGGTACGCCGAGCGTTCCGAGCGCACGCGCCTGGTCCTGCGCGAGCGCCTTGGTCGGATAGAGGTAGAGGGCGCGGTCCTTCGGCTGCCGCGCGAGTGCGTCGAGCACGGGGAGGTTGAACGCGAGCGTCTTGCCCGACGCCGTCCCTGTCGTCACGATCACGTGCTCGCCGCGCGCCGCTGCTTCCCAGGCCTCGCCCTGGTGTGTGTAGAGCTGTTCGATCCCTGCACGCGCGAGCGCATCGCGCACGGCCGGATGTACCGCGTCGGGAAGGTGCTCGGTTCGTGCCGGGCGTGCCGGCACGGTCGCGAGATGCGCGAGCTCGTCTCCTTGGAGGATCCCCGCCCAGGGAGGCGTCAGGTCGACGTCGAGCGCCATGTCGAGCCATCCTGCCCGACGCGGATCACCGTAGGCGCGTGGGGCACCGCCGCCCCGTCCGGTGCGACCACGGCGTCGAACGGCTCGCCCGGAATCGCCTCGAGCACCTCACCCGCCCGCTCGCGGGCCTGCTCTTGGAACCTCGGATCCGGCTCGACGACGACGACGTCGAAGCCTGCCAGCCGGAGCGGCACCGCGTGGATCCCGGCAAAGCCGAGCTCGAGCACCCGCGCCGGCGGTTCGCCGAGCAGCTCGAGGATCTGCGGCGTCGCGCTCGCGGCGAGCGCAGGCGGGAGGCGCCTCACCCTTCGCGGAGGACGACGATCGCCCACGCGGCGAGCGCGACCGCGCCGAGCGTCAGCAGAAGCGTCACGGCGACTGAGCCGTGCAGGGCAGATGCCGCATTCCAGAACCCGACCAGCGCCAGCACGCCGACAAGCCGCACGCCTGAAGATGATGGCCGGGCCGCCTGACGGCGCCCCGGCCCGCCGCAGGGCATGGTCCAATACCGGCGTGGCAGCGATCGAGCGCGCGCTAGGCTGACCTAACCGGGGTGCCGCACACGCGGCTGAGATCACACCCGTTGAACCTGATCCGGTTCGTACCGGCGAAGGGAGCCGATGCACACACCGCGCGCGCTCACGATTGCCACGTCCGACTCGGGCGGCGGCGCCGGCATCCAGGCAGACCTGAAGGCGTTCGCCGCCGCAGGAGCCTACGGCCAGTCCGTCCTCGTCGCAGTGACTGCGCAGAGCACAACCGGCGTGACGGCGATCCACGAGTTGCCGCCGGAGCTCGTCGTCGAGCAGCTCGACGCGGCGTTCGGCGACATCGGCGTCGACGCGGCGAAGACCGGGATGCTGTTCTCGCGCACGCTGATCGAGACGGTTGCCGTGTACCTCACTGCGCATCCGGTGCCGCTCGTCGTCGACCCGGTGATGGTCGCGAGCTCTGGCGCCCAGCTGCTGGAAGACGATGCGGTCGGCGCAGTGATCGGAGAGCTCTTTCCGCTCGCCGCAGTCGTGACGCCGAACCTGATGGAAGCGCGTGCGCTCACGGTCTCCGACGGTACGCGCCGGGAGCTCGCCGAGCGACTGCATGCGCTCGGCGCGCCCGCGGTCGTCGTCACCGGCGGGCACGGCGATCCCGCAGTCGACCATCTCTTCGACGGTCGCGAGCACATCGAGATCCCGGTCGAGCGCCACGACATCGCTGCGACGCACGGCGCGGGCTGCACGCATTCGGCGACGCTCACAGCACTGCTCGCACGTGGAGAGAGTCTCGAAGACGCAGCACGCGGCGCTGCCGCTGCCGCGTCACGTGCGGTCGCGCAAGGCTTGGCCGGGCTCGGTGCCGGAGAAGGTCCCGTCGACGTCCTAGGAGTGCGATCACGATGACATCCGCTGCGGCGACGCTGCGCGCTCTGCGCGAGCAGAAGCCTCTCGTCCACCAGATCACGAACTACGTCGTCATGAATGAGACGGCGAACGCGACGCTCGCCATCGGCGCGCTGCCGGTGATGGCGCATGCACGCGAGGAGGTGGAGGAGATGGCGGGCATCGCCTCGTCGCTCGTGCTGAACATCGGCACGCTCTCGCCGGACTGGGTCGAGGCGATGGCGCTCGCGGGCGCCACGGCCACGTCGCGCGGGATCCCGATCGTGCTCGACCCCGTTGGCGCTGGCGCAACGGAGTACCGCACCACCACCGCCTACGAGCTCCTCGATGTCGTCGGCGTGACCGTCCTGCGCGGCAACCCGGGTGAGATTGCGACGCTTGTCGGCGCGGACGCGGAGGTGCGGGGCGTCGAATCGATCGGAGCCGCCCTCGAGCCGGCCGAGCTTGCGCGCACCGCCGCGCAGCGCTTCGGCGTGGTCGCGTCGGTGACCGGCCCAGTCGACCATGTGAGCGACGGCGAGCGGGTCCTCTCCATCGCGAACGGTCACGAGCTCCTTGCGACCGTGACGGGGACGGGCTGCATGTCAAGCGCGCTTACCGGCTGTTTCCTCGCGGCGAAGCCGGAGTCCCCGCTCGACGCCGCGGCCGAGGCGCTCGCTGCGTTCGGCGTTGCGGCGGAGGACGCCGCGCAGGGAGCCGCGGGGCCCGGGACCTTCCACGCGCGGCTCTACGACGGGCTCTACGCGCTCGACCCGGCAACACTCGACGACCGCACGCGCATCGAGGAGCTGTGAAGCTCGGCGACACCGGCGAGTTCGGCCTCCTCGTCGAGCTCGAGTCCCGTGGGCTCGTCTGCGGGATCGAGCACGACGCCGCGTCCGTCGATGGGCTTGTCGTCACCCAAGATGCGCTCGTCGAGGGGGTGCACTTCCGGTTCGACCTTCTCTCGTGGCGGGACCTTGGCTTCCGCGCCGCCGCCGCGAACATCAGCGACCTCGCTGCCTCTGGCGCGGAGCCGCTTGCGCTACTCGTCAGCCTGGGGCTGCCTGCGGCGACGGACGTGAGCGACGTCGTCGAGCTGTACGAGGGCTTGAACGAGCCGGGCGTCGCCGTGCGCGGCGGTGACACGACGCGGGCAACCGACGTGCTGCTCGCGGTCACCGCGATCGGCCGCTCCGACCGGGTGCCCGGCCGCGCCGGCGCACGTCCCGGCGACCTCGTCGTCGTCACCGGGCCGCTCGGCGCGACCGGCGCGGCGTTCCGGGACGGCCGCCTCATGAGGCCGCCGCTTCGCCTTGCGGAAGGCCGACGGCTGGCTCGGGTGGCGCACGCGATGCTCGACATCTCAGACGGGCTCGCGGCCGACGCGGCGCACATTGCCCGCAGGTCGAGCTGCCGGGTCGTGATCGAGCTCGAGCACGTCCCGCTTGCAGCAGGGGCGACGATCGAGGACGTCGGCTTCGGCGAGGACTACGAGCTGCTCGCGGCGACGCCGGATCCGCTCGGCTTCGACGTGATCGGCCGCTGCGAGGAAGGCTCAGGCGTCGCGGTGACGCTGCACGGCGAGCCCGTCGCGCTCGCCGGCTGGGAGCACTTCCGCTAGCCACTCCTCGAAGTACCCAAGCGGCCGCAGGCCGACGACGGTGCCGCGTGGCTCGCCGTCCGCGAACAGCATCACCGTCGGGATCGAGAGGATCTCGTAGCGCCCTGCGATCTCCGGGTACTCGTCGATGTTGAGACGGGCGACCGGAACGCGGTCGGTCAGCTGCTCGAGGATCGGCTCCAGCGCCTTGCAGGGACGGCACCACGGCGCCCAGAAGTCGACGACGACGGGCTCGCTGCCGATCGCACGATCGAACGTGCCTGCATCGAGCTCTTCCACGGCTGGATCGTAGCCCTCAAAGTCGTCCGGTGAGCGCTTCGAGCCGAAGCACCGGCACTTTGGCCACCGCCTCGAGGAAGATCGCTCGGCTCATCTTCGAGGTTCCCTCTGTGCGGTCGGCGAAGCGGATCGGCACCTCCACGACGCGGAAGCCCTTGCGCAGCGTTCGGTACGTCCCTTCGATCTGGAAGGCGTAGCCCTTCGAGTGGATGTCGTCGAGGGCGATCGTCTCGAGGACGCGACGGCGATAGCACTTGAAGCCGCCGGTCAGGTCGCGGATCCGGACGCCGAGCAGAAGGCGCGCATAGAACGAGCCGCCCCACGAGACGATCCGCCTGCCGATCCCCCAGTTCTCGGTGCCGCCGCCCGGGACGTAGCGCGAGCCGAGCGCCAGATCGGCGCCCTGCCGGCACGCGTCGATCAGGCGCGGAACGTCGGCCGGATTGTGCGAGAAATCGCAGTCCATCTCGAGAATGAACTCGGCGCCGCCCGCGAGTGCCCGGCGAAAGCCGGCGAGATAGGCCGGCCCGAGACCCTCCTTACGCTCACGGTGCAGCACCGAGACGAAGTCGAGCTCGGCGGCGAGCCGGTCGGCAATCTCGCCCGTCCCGTCAGGGGAGTTGTCGTCGATCACGAGCACGTTGACGTCGTGCGCGGCGAGCGCGCGCAGCATCGACTCGAGGTTCTCGCGCTCGTTGTAGGTCGGCAGGCAGATCGTTGCGTCGCGCATGCGGAAGGAGGCTACGGCACACATAAGATCGGCGCTGTGGCGACCCTTCCACGGAATGCGGACGTGGCGGATCAGTTCGACATGCTCGCTGACCTGCTCGAGCTAGAAGGCGCAGAGTCGTTCCGTGTGCTCGCGTACCGCCGCGCAGCGACGCGAATGCGCGAGACGTCCGGCTCGATCGCGCAGCTCGCGCTCGATGGGCGCGCAAAGGAGCTACAAGGCATTGGCAAGACGATCGAGGAGAAGATCGTCCAGATCGTCGAGACCGGGAAGATCGAGGCGCTCGCGAAGCGCGAGTCGACGATCCCGCCCGAGGTCGTGCTGTTCATGCGGCTTCCGGGCCTCGGCCCGAAGACGGCGGCGCGCATCTGGAAGGAGCTCGGAATCTCGACGCTCGACGAGCTCAAGACCGCCGCCGAGGCCGAGCGTCTTCGCGCGCTTCCCGGTCTCGGCTCGAAGAGCGAAGAGAAGATCTTGAAGGCGCTGGCGTTCAAGGCTGCGAATCCGGACGAGGGCCGCCAGCTCCTCGGCGAGGGCTTGCCCGCCGTGCAGGAGGTCGTCGCAGTGCTGCGCGAGCATCCATCCGCCGTGCACGTCTCCCTGGCCGGCTCGGTGCGGCGCATGAAGGAGACGTTCCGCGACCTCGACATCATCGCGACCGCGACCGACCCGGGCGAGCTGACGTCGTACCTCACGAGCTTGCCCTGGGTCGTCGAGCGCGTCGCGCAGGGCGACACGAAGGCAACCGTCCTCTCGAACACCGGCTTCCGCTTCGATCTGCGCGTCGTGCCGCCGGAGTCGTACGGCAACCTGTTGCAGCACTTCACCGGGTCGAAGGACCACAACGTTGCGCTGCGCGAGGAGGCCGTGCGCCGCGGGCTCTCGATCTCCGAATACGGCGTCACGACCGTCGAGACCGGCGACGTCTTCAAGACCGAGGACGAGGATGAGCTCTATGAGTTCCTCGGCTATCAGCCGATCCCGCCCGAGCTGCGCGAGTCGAGCGGCGAGCTCGCGGCCGCGCGCGCGCACGAGCTGCCGGAGCTTGTCGAGCTCAGCGATCTGCGCGGCGACCTGCACACGCACTCGCACTGGTCGGCTGACGGGAAGAACACGCTTGCCGAGATGGTCGCCGCGGCTGCCGCGCGAGGGTACGAGTACTACGCGGTCACCGATCACTCGCACTATCTGCGTGACGGCCGGCTCGAAGCGCAGCTCGCCGAGATCGAGCAGCTGCGAACGCAGTATCCAAAGCTCCGCATCCTCGCCGGCGTCGAGGCGAACATCCGATCGAACGGAGAGGTGGACGTCCCCGAGGACGAGCTCGCGGCGCTCGACTGGGTCGTCGCGTCCGTTCACAACGCGCCAGACAACCGGCCGACGGACCGCGTGCTCGAGGCGATGCAGAACCCGTACGTCGACTGCATCGGGCATCTCACCGGCCGGCGCATCCGCACGCGCGGCCCGCGCGACGTCAACGTCGAGCGTGTGATCGAAGGCGCGCTCGAAGCCGGCTGCTTCCTCGAGATCAACGGTCAGCCGGATCGCCTCGACCTGCGCGACGTGCACGCGCGCGCGGCGAAAGAAGCCGGGCTGAAGCTGTGCATCAACTCCGACGGCCATCAGATTCGCGCGCAGAACTACGTCGAGTTCGGCATCGGCCAGGCACGGCGCGGATGGTTGACGAAGGAGGACGTCCTCAATACGCGGACGTGGAAGCAGATCGAGAAGCTGCGCAGGAAGCGTCCGTGAGCTTCCGCGAGGACGGCTACGCAGCCGTCGACTGGGCGTCGCGCTACCTCGATCGCGTCGGCGATCTGCCGGTGCTCGCACAGGTGAAGCCCGGCGAGCTGTCGGCGAAGCTGCCGCTCTCGGCGCCGGAGCACGGCGAGCCGTTCACGAACGTCCTGGGTGACCTCGACGAGCTGATCGTCCCCGCGCTCACGAACTGGCAGCACCCGCGCTTCTTCGCGTACTTCGCCGTGACCGCGGCCGGGCCCGGAATCCTCGCCGAGCTCTTGGCGGCGACCATGAACCAGGTGGCGATTCTCTGGCGCGCGTCGCCGGCGTCGACGGAGCTCGAGCTGCGGGTCGTCGACTGGGTGCGACAGCTGCTCGGGCTGCCGGACGGTTGGCATGGGCACATCGAGGACACCGCCTCGACATCGACGCTCGCTGCGCTCATCGCGGCGCGCCATGTCACCGGGCGCGACGTCGTCGTCTGCTCCGAGCACGCGCACTCGTCGGTCGACAAAGGCGCGCGGATGCTCGGCATGGAGTTGCGCAAGATTCCGGTCGACGACGAACTTCGCATGGGTGCCGACATTCCGCTCGACGACGTCGCCGCTGTTGTCGCGACGGTCGGGACGACGTCATTCGCGTCCGTCGATCCCGTGCGCGCGCTTGCGGAGCGCGCACGCGCGGCGGGGGCGTGGCTGCACGTCGATGCCGCGTACGCGGGCTCGGCGTGGATCTGCGAGGAGGAGCGGTGGTCGCGGGATGGCGTCGAGCTCGCGGACTCGCTCGTCGTCAACCCGCACAAGTGGCTGATGCTGCCGATGGACTGCTCGCTTCTCTGGACGTCCCGGCCCGAGCAGTTCCGGGAGGCCTTCTCGCTCGTGCCGGAGTACCTGCGGACGCCCGAGGACGCGTTCGCGCTCTCCGAGTACGGGCCGGCGCTCGGCCGCCGTTTTCGCTCGCTCAAGCTCTGGGCGGTGCTCCGCTGCTTCGGCGCCGAGGGGCTGCGGGCGATCCAGCGCGAGCACATCCGCCTGGCCGAGCTCTTTGCCGGCTGGGTCGACGCGGATCCGGCGTGGGAGCTCGCCGCGCCGCAGCGCTTCTCGCTCGTCGTCTTCCGGAGGGTCGGCACGGATGAGGAGAACGAGGCGATTGTCGAGCGCGCGAACGCGAGTGGTGAGATCTTCCTGTCACACACGAAGCTGGACGGCCGCTATGTCCTGCGGCTGGCAATCGGCAATGCGCGCACGACGGAGGACGACGTGCGCCGGGCATGGGAGGTGCTGAACCGATGATCGTCACGACGATGAACGACCTGCCGGGCTACGAGGTCGAAGAAGTGTTCGGCGAGGTGATGGGCCTGACCGTGAGGTCGCGCAACATCGGCTCGCAGTTCGGAGCGGGGCTCAAGTCGATCTTCGGCGGTGAGCTCAAAGGCATGACGAAGGCGCTCGTCGACAGCAGGCACGAGGTGATGAACCGCATGGTCGAGGAGGCGGAGACGAAGGGCGCAAACGCGATCATCGCGATGCGCTTCGACACGTCGGAGATGGGCCAGAACTGGACGGAGATCTGCGCCTACGGCACCGCGGTGAGCGTGAAGAAGACGTTCGGCTCGTAGCGAACTTTTGCGGGAGGCTTGACGAAGCCTTTTGGGGGAGTCTCCCCGTTTCGGGTTTCGTTACGGATTCGCCAGGGCTGAAAGGGCCGCGTCGTGCAGCGCGACGCGGTAGCGCCAGAACGCCCGGCCGGTGGCGAGGAGCCGTTCGCGGAGCGGTCCGGCGAGCTCCTCGAGTGTGCCCCACCGTGCCGCGGCGATCTCCGCCGCGTCGGACGGTGAAAGCACGCCGTCCTCCGTGCGCGCCGAGAGGAGGTGCGTGCGCCAGTGCAGCTCGCGGCCGGCGTTCCGGAAGGCCGCGTTCGTCGCCACGAGGTAGCGGTCAAGCTCGACGTGGAGGCCCGTCTCCTCGAGCGCCTCGCGCACGGCGCCTGCGACGACGTCTTCGCCGGGCTTGATGCCGCCGCCCGGTGGCCGCCAGACGCCGTCGGCGAAGTGCGGCTTGCGGATCAACGCCAGCCGCTGCGCCCTATCGAGGATGATCAGCGTCACATCGTGCGTCCGCGCCGGGTTGTACGTCGCGAGCGCCCACTCGGCGTCGCTGATCTGGCCGTCCCACGCGAGCTGCGTGGGATCGCCGAACCGTTCGCGCAGCGGCGCGAGCGCAGTGTCGTCCAGATGCACTACAGAGACTTCAGCAGCTCGAGGAACTCATCCGTCGAGCCGAGGATGATCTCCGCGTGCTCGCCGAGCAGCGCCGGCGACTCCTCCGACAGCACTGCGACGCGCACCTTGTGCTCGAGCCCCTCAACGGCCCTGAACGCATCGAGGTCGGTCGTGTCATCGCCCGCCACAAGCGCGCGCGACAGCCCAGCGCTCTCGAGTAGATGCCGCACCGCCGTCCCCTTGTTCGAGCCGACCGGCGGCAGTACCTCGAGCACTTTGCGCCCGAAGCGCGCCATGAGCCCCTCGTCCCGCGCGGATTCGGCAATCGCCTCGAGCTTGACGACGGCAGCCGCTTCGTCCGCGGCGTCCCGGAAGTGGAACGCGACGGACAGCCCCTTCAGCTCGATGTCGTGCTCCGGCCACGGCGCGGCCGACGCGAAGTCGACGATCTGCTGCCGCCACCGGTCGGCTTGGCGGTCGAGCTCCAGCCCGTGCGAGCCGACATATACGACGCCGTCGACGGCGACGCGTGCCCGGACATCGTCGCCGGCGCGGCCGCTCACGACCGCAACGAGCGCGTAGCGCTCGCAAAGGCGGCGCAACTCGTCGCGGGTCTCCTCGGGCGGGTATGCGTCCTCCGGTCGCGCGACGATCGGCGCGAGCACACCGTCGAAGTCGAGGAAGAGCGCTCCCTGCTCCGGCGCCGCCGTCAGATGCTCGAGCAGCGCGCGCATGACGGCCACGCTCGTAGCATAGGCCGGTGCGTCTCGTGCTGATCGGGCTGGCGGCCGGCTTCTTCAGCGCGCTCTTCGGCGTCGGCGGCGGGACGGTGATCGTGCCGTTGCTCGTGCTCGCCTGCGGATGGGAGCTCCGGTCAGCGACTGCGACGTCGCTCGCCGCGATCGGGATCACCGCGACTGCAGGCGTCATCACATACGTCGTGCACGGCGAGGTGCGGCCTGTGTACGCGTTGTTGCTCGGCCTCCCCGCTGCGGTTGGTGCGGCCGGCGGTGCTGCGTTGCAGCAGCGACTGCCGGTGCGCACGCTGTCGTTCCTCTTCGCGGCGTTGCTCCTCGGGATCGCGATCCGGATGCTCGTGCAGTGACCTACGCGCTCGCAGCTCTGCTCGGGGTCCTCGCGGGCGTGCTCGCCGGCCTATTCGGTGTCGGCGGAGGAATCCTGTTCGTGCCGACGCTCACGTGGCTCGGCCTCACGCAGCTGCACGCCGAGGCGACCTCGCTGCTGGCGATCATCCCCACTGTCATCGTCGGGGTCTGGCGGCAGCAGCAGTACGGAAACGTCCGCTGGCGCCCTGCGCTCGTGATCGGCCTCGCCTCCGTCGGCGCGACCGTCGGGGGCGCCCAGGTGGCCGAATCGCTGCCGGAACACGTCCTGCGAAAGCTGTTTGCCGTTCTGCTGATCGTCACCGCTGCGCAGATCGCGTGGCGGGCCCGCTCGCAGTCGCAATAATCTGCGGGCGATGACCGATCACGAGGAGCTCTGGATCCCGCTCGTCGACGAGCCCATCGGCTCGATCGTCCAGCAGATCGTCAGCGAGAACCCCGAAATCGCGGCGCTCGTCGAGTCGCCGCACCGGATCCTCGCGTTCCGGACGTTCGCCTACATCCGCTGCGGCCTCGTCTTGGGGCAACTGCTCTTCGACAACGACGTCCCTGCCTACGACGGCTCGGAGAGCTGGGTCGAGGCCCTCCTCAAGAACCCGGCGCATCACGAGACGCTGACGGCTGAGGTGCGCAAGGTCGCGGAGGAGATCGCAGCCGATCCGAAATACGCCGACGACGAGCCACTCGGCCCGGACGACGGGGCCCGCGAGCGCTTCCGCGCCTTCGCGAAGCAACAGCTCGGCAGCTAGTCATACTTTCCGGTTAGGTGCGCCGCCCGGTTGTGATCACGGCTCTGGTCGTCGCGTGCGTCTTCGCGGTCGGAGCGTCCGTGGGCTCGGCCGACCGCTCTGCCGGGGCGACCGCCCGGGCGTGGGCAGTGAAAGTGATCATCCCCGGCCAGCCGAGCCAGGGCACGCCCGAGCTCGATGCGCCGCCGCCCGCCGTCAGCTACGGCGGCGCGTTCGCGTATCCGACCGACGGCTCGATTGTCAGCGTCGCCTCCGCGACCACGAACGTCACCGCGGCGAGCGGTGCGCAGGCGAACGCGGGAGCGACGTCGCAGCTGACGACACTGACGCTCTTCAAGGGCGAGATCACCGCCGCGTCGGTGACCGGCGAGACGCACGCGAACGCGAGCTCGGCAAGTGCATCCGGCGACGTCGGCGTCACCGGCATCTCGCAGCTCACGATCCTCGGCCAGGCGGTCACGCCGACCGCGAATCAGCAGGTCGCGCTCGCCGACTGGGGCTACGTGATCGCCCTCGAGCAGAAGAGCCAGAGCGTCGACCAGCCTGCGCCCGGCTACCACAGCTTCGTCACTGCGCTCGATGTGTTCCTCACGGCGGATCACGACGGCCTGCCCGCGCAGACAGAGATTCAGATCGGCTACGCGGAAGCGAATGCGGAGGCGAGTGAAGCGGCACCTCTGCCGACCGCACCGACCACGACGACTTCGCCGAAGCCGAAGGAGCCGAAGCCGAACGGCATCCCGCCCGTGCTCAGCAAGCCGCAGACCGTGACGCCGCCGCTCGATCCGAAGGGCTACGTCTTCCCCGTGTACGGACAGTCGTCGTTCGGCGACACGTACGGCGCCGAGCGCGGCGATGTCTCAGGCGGCTGGCATCACGGTGACGACATCTTCGCGCCGCTCGGCGCGCCGATCCTCGCAGTTGCGCACGGGACCGTGTTCTCCGTGGGCTGGAACAAGGTCGGCGGCTGGCGGTTGTGGCTTCGCGACGACAAAGGCTGGGAGTACTACTACGCGCACCTGTCCGCGTACTCGCCGCTCGCAGTCAACGGTGCGATCGTCAATGCAGGCGACGTGCTCGGGTTCGTCGGCGACACCGGCGATGCGAAGGGGACGCCGTTCCACTTGCACTTCGAGGTGCATCCGGTCGGGCTGCTCGGGCTCGGCTACGACGGCGCGGTCGATCCGACGTCGTACCTCGATGCGTGGACGCATGTGCAGAACATCCGCTTCGACGCGGCGGCGGGTTGGTCGCCCGCGACCAATGCGGTCGCGCCGAAGGCGGGCGCAGTCCTGCTGCAGAGCTCGGACATCTCGAGCGCGACCGGGCTCAACCCCGGTTCGCTCCAACGCGTGATGGCGGCGACGACGGAGGAAGGCATCGGCGGGCCGCTTGCGCCGTCGGCGCAGCCGCCCGCCTCGAAGCCTGTCGTCGGCGGGCCCTAATCGGCGCTCGCCGACCCGTTCCCGCCCTGGTACGTGAAGTCGTCGCCGCCGCCGAACAGGCGGTTGGACAGCCACTTGCGCGTCGCGGGGCCGGTGATCGGGTTGAAGAGGATGCCGAGGCCGATGCCCACGAAGAGAAGTGTGCTGTTGCGGCTCTTATGCACCTCCCGCCCCTGCACGCGATCGGCTGCACGACGCAGCTCCGTGATCGTCGCTCGGAGCTCTTCCTGGATGTCCTTGTCGGTGGCGATGCGGGTGGCGACGCCGGTCACGCCGCGCTTCCCGATCAGCTCGGTGTAGATCGTGCGCGCCGACTCGTATGCATTCCGCACGCTCTCGCGTAGCTCGTCGTCGTGCAGAGCCCGGTCGACGTACGGTTTGACATTGTCGGCCGCGTCCGAAACTTTGTCTCTCGTCTTGTACATTCTCCGCGGATCCTTTCGTTTCGTGGCAAGGGCCCTGATACCCCTCGCACTCGTTTCCATTCTCGCAGCCTGCGGTGGTGGAACGCAGACCCAAGCGACTTCGACACGGGTGCTTCACGGCACCGGCTTCAGCTTTTCCATTCCGAAAGCCTGGCGGAGCACGGTTTCGGCGCAGGTTGTGCGGGCGGCCAGCGGCCGGTCGGAGGTCTCCGTGCAGACGTTTCCTTTGCTCAAGCCGTACCGGCCCGACGAGTTCGCGGCCGTGACGAAGGAGCTCGACCGTGATGCCCAGCAGCTTGCTGCGCAGGCGGGCAAGCAGCTTGCGGCGCGTGAGACGACGACCGTCGCGGGCATGAAGGTCCGCGCCTACCGGTACGGAACGACACGCATCGGTTTCGTGCTCGTCGACAAGCTCGAGTACCAGCTGCTTTGCCGGCTCGGGTCCGGCGGGAGCGACCCCGACGACGCCTGCGCCATGCTCTTTTCGAGTTTCAGCCTGACGTAGCCGCCTGGCGCTCCATCCCGGTCGTGCGTCGCTGAGCGCCGTTCGCCGAGCCCGCGAACGCAACGTCGAGCACTTGCTGGATCGAGTCGACCGGGATGAACTCGAGCTCGCGGCGTGTCTCGTCCGGTAGCTCGGCGAGGTCGACCTCGTTCTCACTCGGGAGGATCATCCGCTTGAGTCCCGCCCGCTGCGCGGCGAGCGCCTTCTCGCGCACGCCGCCGATCGGCAGCACCTGGCCGGTCAGCGTGATCTCGCCTGTCATGCCGACGTCGTCCGCGACCGGCGTGCCGCGGATGAGCGAGGCGATTGCGGTTGCCATCGTGACGCCCGCCGAGGGGCCGTCCTTCGGCACCGCGCCCGCCGGCACGTGAATGTGAAGGTCGTGCTCCGCGAACCAGCTCTCCGGCAGGCCGAGCTCGGCCGTGTGCGAGCGCACCCATGACAGCGCCGCCTGCGCCGATTCCTGCATCACCTCGCCGAGCTGGCCGGTGATGGTCAGGCGACCCTTGCCGGGGTACGCCTGCGCCTCGATGAAGAGCACGTCGCCGCCTGCGGCGGTATAGGCGAGACCGGTCGCGACGCCGGGATCGGCGGTGCGCCTGCGCGCCTCAGCGGAGAAGCGGCGCGGGCCGAGCCATTCGCGCACGAGCTTCTCGTCGACGTCGATCTCGCCGTCCGAGCCTTCGGCAACCTTGCGGGCGGCCTTGCGGCAGAGATCGGCAATGCGCCGGTCGAGCCCGCGCACGCCGGCTTCACGCGTGTACTCGCGGATCACGAGCCGTAGCGCGTCGTCGCCGAAGCGCAGTTGCTCGGCGCTGAGGCCGTGCGCCTCGACCTGCTTCGGGACGAGATACCGTTTTGCGATGCCGAGCTTCTCCTCTTCGGTGTAGCCCGAGAGCGTGATCACGTCCATGCGGTCGAGCAGCGGACCGGGGATCGTGTCGGCCGTGTTCGCGGTGCAGATGAAGAGCACCTTCGAGAGATCGAATGGCAGATCGAGATAGTGGTCGCGGAACGTCCGGTTCTGCTCAGGGTCGAGCACCTCGAGCATTGCCGACGCCGGATCGCCGCGGACGTCGCTTCCCAGCTTGTCGATCTCGTCGACGAGCATGACCGGGTTCATCGACTCGGCGTCGCGCAGCGCGCGAATGATCGACCCCGGCATCGCGCCGATGTACGTACGGCGGTGGCCGCGGATCTCCGCCTCGTCGCGCACGCCGCCGACAGAGAGCCGCGCAAACTTCCGCTCGAGTGTGCGGGCGATCGACTGTCCGAGCGATGTCTTGCCGACACCGGGTGGCCCCACGAAGCAGAGGATCTGGCCGGACGGGTCGCGACGCAGCTTCGAGACGGCGAGGTGCTCGATGATCCGCTCCTTCACCTTCTCGAGGTCGTAGTGATCCTCGTCCAGCACATGGCGAGCGCGCTCGAGGTCGAGGTTGTCGGTCGTGGTGACGTTCCACGGCAGCGTCACGATCCAGTCGAGGTACGTGCGGATGACGCCGTACTCGGCGGCGGCCGACGGTAGGCGCTCGAGCCGGCCGAGCTCACGGAACGCTGCCTTGGCGATCTCCTCCGGCAGCTCGAGCTCCTCGAGCCGTTTCCGGAGCTCCGCTGTCTCGGCCTGTTCCGGGTCAGACTCGCCGAGCTCCTCCTGGATCGCCTTCAGCTGCTGACGCAGGTAGAACTCGCGCTGGCCCTTCTCGAGCTCCGATTGCACCTGCGACTGGATCTTCGTGCCGAGCTCGAAGACCTCGAGCTCGCGGTTCAGAATCCGCGAGACCTCGCGCAGCCGCTCGCCGACGTCGACGAGCTCGAGCACCTTCTGTTTCTCCTCGGTCTTGAGCCGCAGCGTCGATGCGACGAGGTGGCAGAGCGCGCTCGGGTCGTCGACGTTCGCGGCTGCAATCTGCAGCTCCTCCGGCAGATACGGAACGAATCCGATGACGCGCGCGAACAGGCCTTGCACGTTGCGCGTGAGCGCCTCGATCTCCTTCGACTCGTGCAGCACGTCGGGGAGCTCGACGAACCCGCCGACGAGATACGGATCATCGAGGACGCGCCGCTCGAGGCTGATGCGGCGCAGGCCCTGCACGAGCACGCGCAGCGTCCCGTCGGGAACGCGGATCATCTTGTGCACCACGGCCGCGGTGCCGACGCCGTAGAGGTCATCCCAGTCGGGGATGTCGGGGTCGTCGTCGCCCTGACGCACGGCTACGAGCGCGAGCAGCCGATCGCCGTCGATGACGTCGTCGATCAGCTTGATCGAGCGCTCCTGGCCGATCGCAAGCGGCGTCATCGAATCCGGAAAGACGACCGTCTCCTTCAGCGGCAGCACCGGCAGCGTCGCCGGCAGCTCCTCGCCGAGCTCCTCCGCCTGTGCCTGTTCTTCGGCGCTGACGACGACCTGATACTCAGGTTCGCTCATGAATCGACCACCGGCAGGACGAGCTTCAGCATCCCGCGCTCGTAGGTCGCGGCCGCGCGGCTCGCGTCGACCTCGTCGACGAGCTCGATGCGCCGCTGGAAGCTCCCGTACTCGATTTCCACGGACTGGTAACGCGCGCCGGACACCCTCGGACGCACCCGCGTGCCGGAGATCGTGAGCAGCCGGCCTGCGGCCGACACGTCGACCGACTCCGGGTCGACGCCGGGAAGCTCGATGACGACGTGCAGCGTCGGCGGGTCGTCGGTTCGGAAACAGTCGCACTGCGGGCGAAACCCGCGGCGTAGCCCTGCGAACCCCGGTACCTGCCAGAGGTCCGCGAAGAGCTCCTGGATCTCACCCTGGAGGTCGTCGAGGTCGCGCCGTCGCCCGGTCATCACTTCGGCTGTACCCGTTTCGCGGTACGGTGAAAAGCGATGGCCCGGATCCTGCGACTGGCGGCGGCAGCTTTCGGTTTCCTGCTTTACACGTGGATTGCTGCGGTTCGAAGCCTGCCCCGCGTCAAGGCGCGGAAGCGCGCGCGAGCACGGCTTCGGCAAGACGCTTCGTCGCCGCATCCACCATCTCACCGCTGACGCGCGACGCGCCGTCGGCGGCGGCGAGGATGCCGCGTGCGCGCTCGAGCTCGGCGTCGCTCGAGGTGAAGACCTCGTTCACCGGTTCGATTTGCGACGGATGGACGACCCACTTGCCGTCGTAGCCGAGCGCGAGCGCGGCCGCCGACGAGCGGCGGAGCTCTGCCTCGTCGTCGAGCACTGCGTACGGTCCGTCGATCGGCTGGAGCCCGAACGCGCGTGCTGCAACTGCCACCCGTGCCATCGCGTACTCCGAGGCCCCAGCGCCGATGGTGAGTACCGGCACGCCGAGCGACGCTGCGAAGTCGCCGGGCCCGAAGACGAGCGCCTCGAGCGGCGAACCGAACGCCGCGATGCGCTCGACCTCGACGAGCCCGCGCGCCGTCTCGATCTGCACCTCGAGGCCGACGCCCTCCGGGAGCCGCTCGACGACGCGTCGCACCCCGTCCAACGACTCGACCTTCGGCACGACGATCACGTCCGCGTGCGCAGCGGCTACGAGATCATCTTCCCACCACTCCGTCGCGACGCCGTTGATCCGCACGGCGAGCGTGCCGCGTGCGCGGGCCGACGCAAGATTGCCGCGGGCAGCGACCTTGTCGGCCGCGGCGACTCCGTCCTCGAGGTCGACGATGACCTCGTCCGCCTCGAGGCCGGCCGCGTTCGCAAGCATGCGCTCGCTCGACGCGGGGACGGCGAGGCACGAACGGCGGGGCCGCGACGGCACGAGCGAACGCTAACCGTTTCCTTGCAGCGCCGATACGGTCCCTTGACGCGCGGGGCCTAGAGTCGCAGCTATGGACGCAAGCGCCACAGACAGAAGCGCATTGGGGATGCGACTCCTGGTCACCCTCGTCGCAGCATTGACCGTGCTGCTGCTCGTGCTCCCGATCCATCCGTAACCACCCGTCGCGCCGACCCACCGGAGCGTCTCCTTCCTCCGCCGCTCACCGGGTCGGCGCCACGGTTAGCATCGCGCGGATGAAAGGCGTCATCCTCGCCGGCGGCACGGGTAGCCGCCTCCATCCGCTGACGCGGATCACGAACAAGCACCTGCTGCCGCTCTACGACCGGCCGATGGTGACGTACGCCGTGGAGGCACTCGTGCAGGCCGGGATCGACGAGCTGATGCTCGTGACCGGCGGGACGCATGCCGGCGAGTTCTTTCGGCTGCTCGGCAACGGTCACGAGTACGGGATCGACCGGCTGGCGTACGGCTACCAGGAGGAGGCGGGCGGAATCGCCGAGGCGCTCAGCCTCGCCGAGCGGTTCGCTGCGCGCGACCGCCTGTGCGTGCTGCTCGCCGACAACATCTTCGAGGAGTCTCTGAAGCCGATCGTGGAGAACTTCAACGCTC
Source organism: Gaiellaceae bacterium (assembly GCA_036496545.1). GTDB lineage: Bacteria > Actinomycetota > Thermoleophilia > Gaiellales > Gaiellaceae > Palsa-739. Next base: position 169,784 of record DASXKX010000007.1, read on the forward strand.
AGCCGAAGGGCGCGCGCATCGTCCTATCGGAGGTCGAACAGGATGAGCACCTCCGCCATCTCGGCGTCGCGCGCCTCGACGAGGATCGCGTCACCGAGATTGTGGAGAAGCCGGTAGCACCTCCGTCGCGCTTTGCAGTCACCGGGGTCTACTTCTACGACGAGCAGGTGTGGGACGTCCTGCCGACGCTCGAGCCGTCCGGCCGCGGCGAGCTCGAGATCACCGACGTGAACAACTGGTACGTCAGCCGGGGCGAGATGGAGGCCGACGTCGTCGGCGGGTTCTGGGGCGATGCCGGCGAGTCGATCGATGCGTACTACGAGGTGAACGACTTCGTGCGGCGTGCGCGCTCGTGAAGATCAAGACCTTTCCACTCGCCCGAAACGCTGATGACCGCGGCTGGTTCGCGGAGCTGATCCGTGCGAGCGCGCTGCCGAAGCCGATCCGGCAGGCGAACCTCTCGCGGTCGAAGCGGGGCGTGATTCGCGGGTTGCACTATCACGAGCGCGGGCAGGACGACCTGTTCGTCTGCCTCGAAGGCACGGTCCGCGTCGTCGTGCTCGACCGCGAGACCAACGAGGTATTCACGATCGACATCGGTGACGACAACCCGGTCGCGGTGTACGTGCCGGGCATTTACGCGCATGGCTTCGAGGCGCTCACCGACTGTCTCTTCGTCTACCTCGTCACCGAGGAGTACGACCACGACAACCCGGACGAGCACAGCGTTCCCTGGGATGACGAGCGCGTCCGCCACCTATGGAGCACGCAATCGCCGATCCTCTCGGCACGCGACGCGTCCTCGTAACCGGCGCGGGCGGTCAGCTCGGCACCGCGCTCTGCGAGTCGTTCGCCGGCGCACGGTGTCTGACGCGCACTGACTGGGACGTTACGATGCCGCCGCCGCCGTTCGGCGAGCTCGATCTCGTTCTGCACGCCGCCGCGTGGACCGATGTCGACGGCGCAGAAGCAGATCCGCAAGGCGCGGCTGCCGTGAACGTCGGCGGGACGCAGCATGCGGCTGAGCTCGGCGCGCCGCTCGTGGCGTTCTCCACCGACTACGTCTTCGACGGGCAGAAGCGCTCGCCGTACGTCGAGTCGGATGCGCCGGATCCTCGCTCGGCGTACGGCCGCACGAAGCTGCACGGCGAGGCAGCTGCAGGCGAGGACGCGTGGATCGTTCGCACGTCGTGGCTGTTCGGCCCGACCGGCAAGAACTTCGTCCGCACGATGCTCGCGCTCGGGCGCGAGCGAGACGAGCTCGCCGTGGTCGACGACCAGCGCGGGTCGCCGACGTACGTCGGCCACCTGGCCGACGCGCTGCACGAGCTGATCGAGCTGCCGCAGGGCATCTGGCACGTCGCCGCCGAAGGCGACTGCACGTGGGCCGAGTTCGCCGAAGCGATCTTCGAGGAGGCAGACATCGACTGTCGCGTCCGGCGAATCACGACGGCCGAGCTCGCGCGTCCCGCGCCGCGCCCGGCGTACTCGGTCCTGCGAAGCGAGCGCGAGGGCGCGCCGCGTCTCCCGCACTGGCGAGAAGGTCTACGCGCCTGCCTGGCCCGGCTCGCCTGAGACCGCGACGATCGTCTCGGCGATCTCGCCGAAGAGGTCGCCTTTCAGCAAGAAGCTGCTGGCGCCCGCGTCGCGTGCGCGTTCGGCGTCGAGGGGGTTCGAGAGCCCGCTGACCGCGACAACGCGAGGTCCCGCTTCGCCCGCCACCAGCTCGCGCGTCAGGTCGAAGCCGTCGAGGCCGGGCATCGCAAGATCGACGAGCGCGACGTCCGGCTTCCGCACGCGCGCGAGCAAGACCGCTTCCTCGCCGCTGCCTGCCGTCGCGACGACCGAGATGCGCTTGTCGTGCTCGAGAAGTGCGCGCAACGCTGCGAGGAACATCGGCTCGTCGTCGACGAGCAGCACACGAATCGGCATCGTCAAGAGCCCTCGCAGTCTTATGGCCGAAGCGGCCGGGTTCCTAACCCGACCGCTTCAGCTTGCCGTGCTTCTTGGCGTACCGCTCGCCCCGCTTGAAGATCCCGAGCCCGAGCGGGATGGCGACAACCGCGATCACGAGCAGCGGCCACACGTCGGCCCATGCGAGCCCTGCGCCGTCGACGATCGACGCGCGGTCGCCGCGCAGCGCGTACGTTGCCGGCGAGATCTTCGCGATCGACTGCATCCACTCGGGCATCACTGACACCGGGTAGTAGACGCCGGAGACCGCGAGCATCATCCCCTGCGCGACGAACCCGAGCTGCGCGCCCTTCTCCGGCGAGACGAGCGGCAGCACTGACGTCATCATCCCGATCCCGATGAACGAGATCGACGCGATGCCGAGCAGCGCCAGCGCTGCGCCGAAGTTCGCATTCGGCAGATGGATGCCGATGAACAACGCGACTGCGAAGAACAGGATCGTCGCGCGGATCAGCCCGTACAACACGGCGTATGCGCCCATGCCGAACAGGTGCGTCGTCCGCGAGAGCGGAGCCATGAACGTGTACTCGATCGTCCCTTCCCAGCGCTCCCACGCGACCGTCTCCGTGACGAACTCGAAGATGATCCCGAGGAACGCCCAGATCACCGCGCCGACGAGCAGCTTCGTCGCCAGCTCGTTCTCCTGGGCGGGCGAAAGGTGCACCGCGCGTGCGATGAAGACGATCGTCAGCGTGTTCGCGATCGTCCACACCATGAACGCGATGTCCCAGAGGAGATACCGCTTCGTGAGGTAGACGTTCCGCTCGACGATGCCGCCGAGGCCGATCAGCTCTTGCCTGAGCGTTGCGCCGATCGCGGTCATTAGCCGAACACCTCCCGGTACTCGTCGTCCTCGTGCGCCTCTTCTTCGAACGCACGGCCGGTCGCCGCGAAGAACGCCTGCTCGAGCGTCTCGACGCCGTAGCGCCGCTTCACGTCCTCAACGGGCTCCAGGAACAGAAGCTCGCCGCGGTCGAGCAGGCCGACGCGGTCGGCCAATGCCTCGGCCTCGGCCATGTCATGCGTGCAAAGGAGGATCGTCGCATCGTGCGTCGCGCGCACCTCGCGGATGAACTCCTGCACCTCGAGCTTCGAGCGCGGGTCGAGACCTGTCGTCGGCTCGTCGAGCAGGAGCAGCACCGGCGATGTGAGCAGTGCACGTGCGAGCGCGACCTTCTGCTGCATGCCGCGGGAGAGGTTCTCCATCGACTCGCGCCGGCGGTCCGCCGGGAAGCCGACAGCCTCGAGGATCCGCGGGATCTCGGTCCGCGTCTTCGACGGCGGCATCCCATAGAAGCGCGCCGCGTACGAGAGGTTCTCCGACGCCGACATCTTCTTGAAGAAGCTCGCCTCGACCGAGACGCGGTTCACGAGCTGGCGGATCGCCCGCGTGTCGCGGAACGCGTCGTGGCCAAAGATGCGCGCCTCGCCGCCATCGTTGATCAGCAGCGTCGAGAGCAGGCGGACGAGCGTCGATTTCCCCGAGCCGTTCTGGCCGAGGATCGCGACACATTCGCCGCGCTTGATCGTGAACGTGATGTCGCTGAGTGCGGGCATGCGACGGCGGGCGAAGCGGCCCGCACGGCGATCGCGCCGGCGGAACTCCTTGCGGAGGTTGCGCACCTCGACCGCCGGTACGTCTCGACGGACAGGCAATGACACTGGTTTTGATGCTGCAAACGAAGACATGTTGCTACTCCTTAGAAAGCGAACTGGAATTGGAGAACGGAGAGCCGCCGCGTCAGGCGGCGCGCGGACCTAACGGTGGCCGCGTGGCCCGGTGAGGCGAGTGCGACCGCCCACCGGCATCCGTTCCATCACAATTCCGAGCAACATGGCCCACGCAGGATAGGGAAGCGTGCGGCGTGCGTCAAATTATTCGTTCCCGTCCCAGTACCCGACTTCGTTGTCGAGCAAGTGCATCGTCCAGATGCCGGGACCGCGCTGCGAAGGCGTCTTTGCCATCGCGGCGATCTTTCCCGTGTCCGGGTACTCCACGAGCTCGGGCGTTGTGCCGGCGGACGCGACGACGAACCGAACGCGCTCCGATGTGTCGTTCCACAACTGGTGCGCGCCGTCCGCGCCGCGCGGAAAGTGCACGACCTCGCCGTTCTCGAGTGCGCGCTCGCCGGCGGGTGTGCGGAGGGTCGGCTTGCCGTCGAGCACGATCAACAGCTCCTCCGCACCGTGATGGAAGTGGTAGGGCAGATGCTTCTCGCCCGGCTCGAGCACGTAGACGCTCAAGCCGAGCAAGTGCTCCGGAGTGCGCACGAGCCGCCGTGCCTGCGTGCACCAGCCTTCGGGCCCGGGGCCGTAGTCGTCCCACCCGCCGGGCTCGAAGGCATTCTCCGGCGCTTCGCTCATGCAGCGCGCGGCGGCTCGAAGTCGTCGTCGTCCGGCTCCTCGTCATTAGGCTCGAGCCACGCGACGATTTCCGGCTCGCGCAGGAGCAACTCGACGACATTGCCGCTCGATTCTTCTGATTCCCTCATGCGTCCTCCCCAACGTCGTGGATCAGGAACAAGCCGTGCTTCGACTGGGCGGTCACTTGCTTCAGGTCGGGGTAGTCGACGACCTCCGGCGAGACCCGCGTGCCCGCGACGACGTAGCGCACCGGCTCGTCGGTGTCGTTGCGCAGCCCGTGCGCGCCCTCAGGCCCCGGCTGGAAGCTGACGACGTCGCCCGGCCCTACCTGCCGCTCGCCCTCAGGTGTGCGGAGCGTCGGGTGCCCGCGCAGCACGAGCAGCACCTCCTCCGAGCCGTGGTGGGCGTGGTAGATCACCCAGTTCCCGGGGCCGAGCTCGTAGACCGTCGCGCCGAGGAAAGCACCGCGTTCGACGAGCCTCCGCGACTTCGAGCCCCCGCCGTCCCAGCTCTCGCTGTCGTCCCAGTCATCCGTCCAGATGTTCATGGTCGGATCCTGGCAGACAAAGAGGCCATCTTCTGTCATCTTTAAGAAATGAGAGCAACGCGGCTCGTGTCGCTCCTGCTGATGCTCCAGACGCGGGGACAGCTCACGGCGGCTGAGATCTCGTCGGCACTCGAGGTGTCGGTGCGCACGGTCCATCGCGACGTTGAGTCGCTCTCGGCGGCCGGCGTTCCGGTCGAGGCGGTGCGCGGCCCGGCGGGCGGCTACCGGCTCGCCGGCGGCTATCGCACCCGCCTGACCGGGCTGACGGCCGACGAGGCGGAGGCGCTGTTCGCGGCGGGGATCCCGGGGCCGGCGGCGGAGCTCGGGCTCGGCGGCGAGCTCGCGGCGGCGCGGCTCAAGCTGCTTGCTGCGCTCCCGCACGAGTTGCAGGAGCGGGCGACGCGCGCGTCACGCCTCTTCCACCTCGACACGCGCGGCTGGTTCCGCGCCGAGGACACGGTGCCGCACCTGCCCGCGCTCGCATCTGCCGTGTGGAGCGGGCATCGCGTGCGGCTGCGCTACCGCGAGGGCGGGCGTGTCGTTCGGCGGACCGTCGATCCGCTCGGGCTCGTACTGAAGGGCGGGGCGTGGTACCTCGTCGCGCATCGCTCGGCGGGCATGCGCGTGTATCGCGTCTCGCGCGTGGCGTCGGTACGTGCGCTCGGGGCTGAGCTGCGCCGACCGCCCGAGTTCGAGCTGCGACGGTTCTGGGATGAGTGGTCGCGCGACTTCGAGCAGCGGCTCGCGCGCGTGCAGGTGACGGTGCGCGTGCACGAGGACGTTCGCCGCTTTCTGCCGGGCGAGCCGGCCGTCGCGGAGGACGGCACTGCCGTCGTCTGGTTCTCGCACCTCGGTGACGCATATCGCGAGCTCCTGCGCTTCGGCTCGGGGGTCGAGGTGCTCGAGCCTGCAGAGCTGCGCGAGCGCATCGCGGCGACGGGCCGCGATGTTGCGGCGCTATACGCTGCCTGAATGCCTTCGGCGACAACGTACGGCTTGTTCATCCTTACGGCGCTGGCGCTCTTGGCGATACCCGGGCCTGCCGTGCTCTATGTCGTCAGCCGCAGCATCGACCAGGGGCGGAGTGCCGGCCTTGCGTCGGTGGCGGGCATCACGACGGGCACAGTCGTCCACGTCACGCTCGCCGCGGTGGGGCTCTCGTCGCTCGTGCTCGCGTCGACGGTCGCGTTCGACGGTGTGCGCTATGCGGGCGCCGCGTATCTCATCTTCCTCGGCGTTCGCCGGCTGATCACGCGCCGCGCCGACGATGGCGTGCAGGCTGCGCCGCCGCGCACGCGCCGTGACCTCTACACGCAAGGCGTTGTCGTCAACCTGACGAACCCGAAGACGATCGTCTTCATCTTCGCGTTCATTCCGCAGTTCGTCGACGTGGGTGCAGGCCGTGTCTGGCTCCAGATCACGGCCCTCGGGATCACATTTGCCGCGCTTGGCTTCATGAGCGACAGCTGCTATGCGTTCGTCGCCGGCTCGATCGCCGATCGCCTGCGCGGGACGCCGGTGATCGCGCGGATCGAGCGCTGGTTCGGCGGCACGGCCTTGATCGGGCTCGGCGTCGCGGCTGCGCTCGTCGCCCCACACCGTTCGAACTAGTCGGACCACCAGCCGTCGATCATCTCGGTGTCGTCCGCCTGCGGCGCGCCGATCGCGAGGAACTCGAGGCCGTCGGGGCCGGACTCGAACTGGCGCGTGGCCTTGCCGGGCACGCGGATGGCGTCCCACTCCCTCAGCTCGATCACGTCGTCGTCGACCTTCACGCGGCCGCTGCCCGCGAGGACGATGTACGCCTCCTCCTGCTCGCCGTGCCGGTGGCCGAACGGTTGGCGGAAGCTCGGCCCGAGCTTCTGATAGCTGAGGCCGAAGTTTCCGAGCTCGAGCGGCTTCTTCGCGAATCGCGCCTCCATCCCCTCGATGCCGAATTGCTCTGCCGCGTTCGTGACGTCCATGAGGTTCTTAACCGTGTAATCAGTCATGACGACATCTTGACCCGTCCGCGAGATCCGCTAACGTGCCGGTCAGGACGTCGGCCAGCGTGGGCCGGCGCCGAGGCAAAGAGGCCTCATCGCTCCTCGGGAGTGGTGGGGCTTTTTTCGTGGTCCAGCACGAAGCAGAGGAGGCAACGGAAGTGGCAGAGATCGAGAAGGAGCTCAGGCACTACCTCGAAGGCTCGGTCGAGCCGCGCGAGGCGCTCGAGTGGTCGCGCGAGACGAGCGCGGCAATGGTCGACCTGAAGTTCTGCGACCTGCTCGGCACGTGGCAGCACGTGACGCTGCCGATCGGCTCGTTCGACGAGTCCGCCTTCGACGAGGGACTCGGCTTCGACGGCTCGTCGATCCGTGGCTGGCAGGGCATCGCCGAGAGCGACATGCTGCTCATGCCCGACGCCTCGACGGCGATCCTCGACCCGTACACCGAGGTCCCGACGCTCTCGCTCGTCTGCGAGATCGCCGAGCCGGTGACGTACGAGCCGTACGCGAAGGATCCGCGCCGTGTGGCGAAGCGTGCCGAGGACTACCTGCGCTCGACCGGCATCGCCGACACGCACTACGTCGGCCCCGAGTGCGAGTTCTTCGTCTTCGACGAGGTCTCGTACACGAGCACGCAGAACGAGGCGCGCTACAAGGTCGATTCGAGCGAGGGCCACTGGAACTCCGGCGAGCCCGGCCTCGGCTACACGATCCGCGAGAAGCAGGGCTACTTCCCGCCCGCTCCGCACGACACGCTCAGCGATCTGCGCACCCGCATGGTGCTCACGCTCGAGCGGCTCGGCGTGCAGTGCGAGTTCCACCATCACGAGGTCGCATCGGCCGGGCAGTGCGAGATCGACCTGCGCTTCGAGAGCCTGACGCGCATGGCGGATCAGGTGCTGCTCTACAAGTACGTCGTCAAGAACGCGGCGCTCGCCGTGGGCAAGACTGCGACGTTCATGCCGAAGCCGATCTTCGGCGACAACGGCTCCGGCATGCACTGCCACCAGTCGCTGTGGAAGGAGGGCACGCCGCTCTTCGCCGACAGGTCGGGACCGGCGGGCCTCTCGCAGCTCGCGCGCGCGTACGTCGCCGGCCTGCTCGGCCATGCGCCGGCGCTGCTCGCGTTCTGCGCGCCGACGACGAACTCGTACCGGCGGCTCGTCCCCGGCTACGAGGCGCCGGTCAACCTCGCGTACTCGTCGCGCAACCGCAGCGCCTGCATCCGCATCCCGACCTACAGCGAGTCGCCGAAGGCGAAGCGCATCGAGTTCCGCTGCCCGGACCCGACCGCGAACCCGTATCTCGCGTTCTCCGCGATGCTGATGGCGGGACTCGACGGGATCGAGCGGGGTCTCGACCCGGGCGATCCCTGCGACTTCGACCTCTTCGAGGACGACCACGGCGTGACGCAGGTGCCGGGCTCGCTCTCGGAAGCACTCGACGCGCTGGAGGCGGACCACGCGTTCCTCACGAAGGGCGGCGTGTTCAGCGACGACCTCATCCGCACCTGGATCGACTGGAAGCGCGAGTACGAAGTGGACGCCGTGCGGCTGCGCCCGCACCCGATGGAGTTCGCCCTCTACTACGACTGCTGACCGATGCTGATTGCCGTCGACGTGATGATTCGCGACCTCGAGCCACTGGACTGGCCCGAGGTCGCGCGGATCTTCGAGGACGGCATTCGCAGCGGGAACGCGACCTTCGAGCTCGAGCCTCCGGCATGGGAGGCGTGGGACGCCGCGCACTCGCAGATTCGCGTCGTCGCCGAGCTCGAAGGTCGCGTGGTCGGCTGGGCGGCGGTGTCGCCGAAGTCGGCTCGGCACTGCTATCGCGGCGTTGCCGAGTCGAGCGTGTACGTCGAGGAGGCGGCGCAGGGCCGTGGCGTCGGGCGGGCACTGATGGACGAACTGATCTCGCGCACCGAGACGGCCGGGCTCTGGACGCTCGAGGCAGGGATCTTCCCGGAGAACAAGGCGAGCCTGCGGCTGCATCTCGGCTGCGGGTTCCGCCTCGTCGGCGTGCGCGAGCGCCTCGGCGAGGCGACAGGAGAGTTTCGCGACGTGTTGTTGCTCGAACGGCGATCGGAGGTGATTGGTCAGTGACGAAGGTCGAAGCGATCGTGATCCGCGAGCGGATCGAGACCGTGATCGACGCGGTCGAGGAGGAAACGGGTCACGTGGGGGTGACCGTGATCGAGGCTGTCGGCCATGGCCGACAGCGCGGTGTGACGCACGAGTACCGCGGGCGCGTCTTCGAGTCTCGCTTCCTGCCCAAGGCGCTCCTCATCTTCGTCGTCGAGGACGAGAAGGCGGAGGCAGTCGTGCGCGCAATCGCCGACGCGGCCGTGAGCGGCAACGAGTCGGGCGACGGCCTCGTGTGGACGACGAAGGTCGGGCACGTCACGCACAACCGCACCGGCCTTGCACTCGGGGAGGTCGAGGTCGGATGATTGCCGCCGCCATTACGAACAAGGATCTGCTCATCGCCGCTTCGACGATCTGGGTCGTCATCACTGCGGTGCTCGTGATGTTCATGCAGGCGGGCTTTGCGTTCCTCGAGGCCGGTCTCACGCGGATGAAGAACGCCGGCCACATCGCCGGCAAGAACGTCTTGATCTTCGGCATCTGCTCGATCGTCTACTGGGCGGTCGGCTTCGGGATGGCGTTCGGCGACGGCGGCTCGCTGATCGGCACGCACGGGTTCTTCCCGTCGGTGAATGAGCTCACCGCCGTCGGCAAGGCGCCGTTCGACTGGTTCTCCGAGATCCCGGGTGCTGCGGGCTATCTCTTCGAGGTCGTGTTCGCCGGCGTCTCGCTCGCAATCGTCTGGGGCGCGATGGCGGAGCGCGCGAAGCTGTGGGTCTACTTCGTCTTCGGCGCGTACTTCACGCTGACGTACTCAATCGTCTCGCACTGGATCTGGAGCCCGCACGGGTGGCTGTTCGCCAAGGGCATGCAGGACTTCGCGGGCTCGACGGTCGTGCACTACCAGGGCGCGCTTGCGGGTCTTGCGGGTGCGCTCATCCTCGGCCCGCGCATCGGCAAGTTCGGCAAGGACGGCCGCGCGAATCCGATCCCGGGCCACAACATCCCGTACGCCGTCCTCGGGACGCTCATCCTCTGGTTCGGCTGGTTCGGGTTCAACCCAGGCTCGACGCTGTCCGTCGACTACGGCGGCTTCGGCTATTTCGCATACGTCGCGCTCACGACCAACATCGCGGCGGCGACCGGCGCGGTTGCCGGGATCGTCGTCGCCTGGATCAAGCTCGGCAAGCCCGACATCTCGATGATGCTGAACGGCGCTCTCGGCGCACTCGTCGCGATCACCGCCGCGTCCGGCTTCGTCGCGCCGTGGGCCGCGATTGTGATCGGCGCCGGTTCAGGCGTGATCGCGGTGTTCGGTGTGATCTTCGTCGAGCGGATCGGCATCGACGATCCGATCGGCGCGGTCGCCGTGCACGGCATGTCGGGCGTGTGGGGCACGCTCGCATGCGGGCTGTTCGCCGTGCCCGTGCTGTCACACAATCTTGCGACCGGCACGAAGGGCCTCGTCTACGGCGGCGGCTTCCACCAGCTCGGCGTGCAGGCACTCGGCCTCGTCGCCGTCGGCGCGTTCACGTTCGGCACGTCGTTCGCCGCGTTGAAGGTGCTGGACGCGATCTGGGGCATCCGCGTCGAGCCGAGCGTCGAAGCGCAGGGCCTCGACGTGCACGAGCACGGCATGTGGGGCTACCCCGAGTTCTACATCCCGGTCCCCGGTGGCTACGGCACGGAGTCGCACGGCCACCTCGGGCTCGGCGGCCATCACGTGCACCGACCGGAGCCCGTAGCTGTCCCGAAGGAGGTGCCGGCATGAGCGAGCGGTGTGCCTGCGCGCAGCCGATCCCGGTCGAGCGCGCAAAGCGCAAGGGTGCAGCGGTGACTGTCTGCGCTCGCTGTGGGCGCCCCGTCCCGCTCCGGCTCCACTCGAGAGCGGCGTAGCAGTTCCCTCCCAGGGCCGCGCCCGCCCGTGCGGGCGCGGCTTCCTCAGCCGACGTAGATCGGCGTATGCAGAGGAACGCGCGGGTAGAGATCCTCGACATCCGGGATCGTCATGCGGATGCAACCGTGCGAGGCGGCGGTTCCGATTGACGAGATCTCGTCTGTCCCGTGAATCCCGGCGCCGTTGAAGAAGCCCAGCCACCGCGCCTTGATCGGGTCGTCGGGGCCCGGCGGGATGATCCGGCCCGCCAGGTCGCCCGCCCACGAGCTGAGCGGGACGTGCCACGACGGGTTGATCTGCTTGTCGTTGATCGAGTATTCGCCGGCCGGCGTCTCGAGGCCGATGCGCCCGACGGCGATGCGATACGTCTTCACGAGCTTCAACCGCTTGAACAGCCGCAGCGTGAATGTCTCGCGGCTGACGAGGATGTACGTTCCGTAGCGGCGGCTGAGCCCGTAGAGGCCGAGCCTGGGCCGAACCGGCCGAACGGGAATCGTCACCTTGAGGGGACCTTCGAAGGCCGTGAGCGCGCCCGTCAGCTCGCCGATCAGCTTCGGCTGGTCAATGGCGACGCCCCAGCGCGACGGCGTCACCTTGATCCCGACTGCCAGTGGCTTCGGGATGAGGCTTGCGCTCTTGGACGGCGTGTCGATGACGCGCGCGATGCGCTGTGCGATCCGTTCGAGGTGCGGCTGAGACAGCGCGGCGCGCAGCGGGATCGCGACGTGCAGCTGCCTGCCGCGCAGCTCCCGGTTCAACCGTCGCCAGAGGCCGCCGCTCCGCGAGGCGGCGACGGCGTCGTCGACCATGCGGCCGACGTCGAGCGTCAGGCCTGCGCTCGCCGGCCTGAGTGTGAACGTCTGCGCTCCGCGGATGAGCTCGACCGGCCGGCGCAGCCGCGCGGCGAACCGTGCGGCGAGCAGCTGCCGGGCCTGCGGCGCACGAAGGCCGCCGACGTCGACGCCGCCGACCGTGACGCCCTTCGCGATCACGTCCGCCCGGCTCCGGTCCCAGAAGTACGCCGACGCGCCGGCGCCGGAGACGGCGATGCCGGCAAGAGCGAGCAGGACCCCGGTTACAACCCAGACGCGGCGGTGCATTCCTCTGCGCGTTGTACTCCCCTTGTGTGACGTTGTGCAATCCCCTCGGTACTGTCGACGTCGTGCGCGTTCAGCTCGTCGACTGCCGCTGGGAGCTCGGAGACCCCGCTCGTGGCAGGAAGTTGTATCTGGATGGGCACATTCCAGGCGCCTCGTTTCTCGACGTCGACGAGGATCTTTCCGATCTCTCGGTTACGGATGCCGGGCGCCATCCGGTCCCATCGGCGGAGCGCTTTGCCGTCGCGGCCGGGCGGGCCGGGATCGGCCCGGACGCGCTCGTTGTGGCGTACGGGACGATGGGCGGAGCCGAGCGGCTCTGGTGGCTCCTCCGCCATTTCGGCCATGACGACTGCGGCGTCCTGCACGGCGGGATCGACGCTTGGGGCGGGCCGCTCCGCGGCGGCGACGAGGCGATCGAACCGGCCGAGTTTGTGCCGCAGGAACGCGCGGACGACACGATCGAGGCCACCGGCCTCGCGCGCCGCCTCGCCGACCGGTCGCTCGTCCTTGTCGATGCGCGGCCTGCCGACCGCTGGCGCGGCGAGCCGAACCCGATCGACGACCCCGCCGGCCGGATCCCCGGCGCGCTCAACGCGCCGTGGGCCGAGCCGCAGCCGGAGCTCCCGGAGGGTGAGCTCGTCGCCTACTGCGGCTCGGGGGTCACGGCGTGCGTCGTTCTCCATCGAGCCTGGGTTCATGGTCGCGACGGCTTGCTCTATCCCGGCTCCTGGAGCGACTGGTCGAAACGCGGGCTTCCGCTCGAGCGCTCGAGCTAGCTCAGTCCATACGTCACCGTGACGGTCGCGTCGATCGTCTGTGTGCCCGCTTCGATCGGCGTCGCGACACCGGCGTCCATCTTGCCCGCCGCGAACACGACGGGCTGCTGCGACCCCTCGCTCATCGTCTGCACGCTGCCGAGCGAGAGCCCCGCTGCCGTGGCGAGCGTCTTCGCCTTGTCCGCGGCGTTCGCGACGGCGGCCTGGAGCGCCTTGTCGTAGAGCGCATCGCTGTCCGAGCGTGTGAGCGTCGGGCCGCTGACACCGGTCGCACCGGCGCCGACCGCGGCGTCGACGAGTGCGCCGGCTTTGGTGATCGCGATCGTGGCGGTGACGGTGTTCGAGGCGGTGTAGCCGAGCACGTCGGTGCCGGCGTCATTCAGGCGCGGCGACAGCGCTACCTGCCCGGTCTGCAGGTCGGCGTCCGCGACGCCCGCGTTCTTGATCGCAGCGATCATCGCCGCGGCGGCGGATGCGTTGCGCGCGAGGGCAGCTTGCGCGGTGGCGGCTTGCGTGTCCACCGTGAAGTCGAAGGAGGCGCGATCGGGCACCGTCGAGACGCTGCCTGAGCCGCTGACGGTCACCGTCTTCACCGGCGTCAATGGATTGTCCGCCGCCCGGCCCTCACGGGGCCGGGCGACGCCTGCGATCGCTGCGGCCGCGAGCAGGAGGAGCGACAGAAGGAAAATGGAGCGGATTCGTCTGGTCATGCGCCGAATACGGCGCCGACCGTCCGAAACGTCACATCAGCTCGTGGCGGTGGAGGTGGCGGTGCCCACGTCGCCGAGGTACGTCGTCCAGCGCTCTGGGATCCGCGGAGCGGCGAGCTTGATGAAGAGCACCGGCTGCGGGGCCCTCGGCCTCGTGTGGAGCACCATCCCGACCTGCTCGAGCGTCCGGTCGCCCTTGCGCAGGTTGCAGGGCGCACAAGCGGTAACCACGTTCTCCCAGATCGACTCGCCGCCCTTCGACCGCGGGACGACGTGGTCGAGGGTCAGCCGGCCGCCCGACGAGCCGCAGTAGACGCAGCGCCAGCCGTCGCGGGCGAAGAGCGCCCGGCGCGAGATCTTGCGCTGGATCGCCCGCGGGACGCGGACGTAGTTGAGGAGCCGGATCACGTGCGGCCAGACGAAGCTGCCCGTCGCCGACCGGAGCGGCTGGTCGAGGTGCTCGATCACCTCCGCCTTCCCCTTGTAGAGCAGCACATGGGCGCGCCGCACCGTGCACACGTTCAGCGGCTCGTAGCTCGCGTTCAAGACCAGAACCTGCTGCACCGTGCGCCTTAAGGTACCAGCGGCTTGCGATTTACAAGGGTCTGACCCCGCCTATCACGATGCCATCGCCCGCTCGACGGCCTCTTCCTCTTCAGGCGACAATGCGACCGACGCCCGCCCGCGGTCGAGCTCCTTCACGTAGATCCGCGCGTAGTCCCGGCCCTGGATCGCGGAGAGGACGACGCCGGTTCGCGAGGAGTCGAGCATCGCGATCGACGCCGACTGGTGGCCGCCCGAGTTCTCATATGCGTCATAGCGCACGATCGCGGTCTTCGAGACGGTGTCGTCGACCCGCCGGCTAAGCGACGACAGCCCCGTCGTCACGTCATCCACTGCGCGGTGCAGCTCGTCGATTCGGCCTTGCAGCGCCACCGCAAAATCCACGAGGTCGTCCCGCCCCTTGCCGTCCCCGAGCAGCACGAGCTGTGCCTGCCGGACCCGGCGTAGCGTCAGATAGTGCGCGAGCAAAACGAGCAGCGCCGCGACCGCCGCGACTGCAGCGGCGACTGCGATCCAGCCCGCAGCGGTGGCGCTCAGATGCACGCCCCGGAGGCTAACTCAGGGCGAGCTGAGCGTGAAGAAGACCGTGTAGCTCGCGGAATTGTTCGAGAGATTCGTCTCGCCGCTCACGGCGCCGACCGCGACCTTCACCGTCGCCCGATTGCCGAACGCCGACGTCGGCAGCTGGAAGCCGTTGAACGTGACCGTCTGCCGTAAGCCCGGCTGGATCGACGAGATGTGCTCGACCTTCCTGATCGGCTTCCCCGATCCGAAGTCGATCGTCAGCGTCACCGGAACGTTCACCTCTTGGAAGCTGCCCGAGTCCTCGACCGTTGCAAGGAACGACAGATCCGCGGAGACCTTCACCGTCGTCGCGGTGCTCGTCGTCAGGTCGCTTCCCTGCGGCAGCACGCGGACGCCTATGAGAGCGTTGCCGTGCTTGCCGCTCGCGCTGCCGGATGTCGACGCACCTGCCAGGTTCCCCAGGTAGATCGGGAATGCGCGCGCGCTGATCGTGTCGGTGTTCGCGATGAACGTCGAGCTCGGAATGACGACACCCGTGACGCCCTGGCCCTTGAGCTCCTGCGTCGCCGGCTGCTGGTAGAGCTGCGCCCAGACGACGTCGCTTGCAGTGAGGAGCCCGCCCTGCGCGACGAGGCGCTCGGTCGTCGCGGTCAGGTTCTTCGTCGCCGTTGCGTCAGGCGTGGAGAGGACGTCGCCGAGCCCGGTGAGCCCCTTGTACCGCAGCTCGATCGCGTTGACGAGATTCTGGTGGATCGCGCGGAGCGGGCCCGGCGCGCGGATCTGCTGCGCCAGCGTGTACTCCTGCTGCTCCTGCTGTGCGTACTGCTGCAGCTTCGTCTGGAGATCCGAGATCTTGCGCGCATTCGTGAGCTCGCCCGCGAAGGTCTTCCCGAGATTTGTGTCGGCTTTTGCGATTGCATTCACCTTCTGCGCGTACGACGCGTACTCGTCGTGCTTCGACTTCCCCTGACAGGCGCCGATCCAGAAGACGAGTGCGACGACAACGACGATCGCGATCGCGATCAGGCCGACGAGGCGCGCGAGCGGGACGAACCCTGTCGGCGTGCGCATCGGCGGGCGCGGCGGGCGCTCGCCGCCGCGGCCTCCGCCGCCCGGCATCTCGAGCCGGGGGAGCCGCCGCCGCTGCGTAGCCTCGACGGTCTCGGGCTCGTCGAAGAAGTCGAACTCGATGTCGTCGTCGTGAGTGCTCATGCGTGTTTGCCGCCGCCGTCCGCTGCCGAGAGGAGACTAACCCGCTATCCGGCCAGAGAGGAAACAACCACCCGGCCGCCAAAGCAAGTAGCCCATGTCCAACGCTGCGCTTGCCTTTGAAGGCGCCGGGCTCGTCCTCGACCGATACCGCCCGTTGCGCCCACTCGGCAGCGGCGGCTCGGGCTCGGTCTGGCTGGCCCGGGACGAGAAAACGGGCCTCGACGTCGCGCTGAAGATCGTCGCGCGCGAGGGCAAGGCGGCGGCGCGCGCCGAGCGCGAAGCGGCAGCGGCGGCTCGGCTTCGCCATCCTGCGTGCCTCCGCGCATACGCGTTCGCCCGCGACTCCCGGCACGTGTACATCGCCTACGAGTTCGTGCCCGGCCGCACGTACCGCGAGGCCATGCGCGCCGGCGAGCTCAACGACGCGGCTGCGATCGAGGCGTGCGCGCAGATCTCCGAGGCGCTTGCGCATGCGCACGCGAACGGGATCCTCCACCGCGACGTGAAGCCCTCGAACGTGCTGCTCGCCGACGATGACCGCGTCTCGGCACGACTGCTCGACTTCGGCCTCGCGCGCATGGCGGAAGCAGAGACGCTGACCGCACAAGGCGACGTTCCCGGGACGCTCGCGTACATCGCACCCGAACGGCTGGCCGGCGACAACGCGACCGAGGCATCGGACGTCTGGGCGGTCGGCGTGATGCTGTGGGAGTCGCTGTCGGGACGGCATCCGTTCTGGCAGACGTCGATGCTCGACACGGCGCGCGCGATCGAGCAGGGCGCGGAATCGCTCGCGTCGCTGCGACCGGATCTGCCGAAGGGCCTGATCGAGCTCGTCGACCGGTCGCTGTCGTTGAGCCCGGGGCGCCGTCCGTCCGCGGTCGACCTCGCACATGCGCTGCGCGGCGCTGCGACGCCGCGGAGGAAGCGGAAGGGGTCGCAGACCTTCGCGGCTCCGGTACAGCCGGCGCAGCTCGGGTCAGCTGTGCTCGCCGGAGCGTTCACGGCTTGGACCGCCGCGGAGCTGCCGTTCTTCCCGCACGGCTGGCCGGTGGCGCTCGCGCTGATCACAGCTGCCGTGACCGCGCTTCGGCCGCGGATCGGTCTCGCGATCGCCCTCGCGGTGCCGGTGCTGCCGCTCGGGAACGTGTCGTCTGGGCTCGCGCTGCTCTACGCCCTGATCGCCGCCGCGTGGCTTGTCTTCTTCTGGCGCGAGCCGCGCGACGCTCTCCTCTTCGTGCTCGGCGTTCCGCTTTCGCTCGTCGGCCTCCTCGGGCTTGCGCCGCTCGCGGTCTGGCGGCTCCGCTCGAACAGCAGGCGCGCCGCGCTCACGGCGCTGTCCGTCGTCGTCGCCGGCATCGTCGCGGGCATTCGTGGCGCGAGCCTGCCGTTCACCGGCGTGCACCCGCCGCTCGGGCTCGGAGTTGCGGGCTCGACCGGACCCTTCGACGTTGCAGGGACGCTGGCGCGCCACGCGCTCGACCAGCCCGCGCTCCTGACCGAAGCCGGGATCCTGGCCGCCGTCGCGCTTGCGCTGCCATACGCACGGGCACGCGGCCGCTGGGGCGCAGCCGGCCTCGCCGCGGCGATGCTCTGCGCCTCTGTCCTTGCCGTTCCGGCCGCCGCCGCGCTGCCCCTTGTCGCCGCCGCCTGGCTCACGGCGGCAGTGCTGGCAGTTCGCGTTCCATAGTCTTGAACCGGGGGTAATGTCCTCCCGCATCATGGTCCTCAGGGCAATCGAGCAAAAGATCGAGGCGCTCTTCGAGGGCGTTTTCGGTCGAGCTTTCAGGACGAACGTCCAGCCGGTCGAGCTTGCGCGCAAGCTCGCGAAGGAGATGGACGACCACCGCACCGTCTCGGTGTCGCGCGTCTACGTGCCGAACGAGTACACGGTCTTCCTCTCGTCGGCCGACCGTGCGCAGTTCGAGGGCTATGAGCAGTCGCTGCAGTCGGAGCTCGAGGAGTACCTCATCGAGCATGCGAAGCGCGAGAGCTACGCGCTGCTGACGTCGCCGAACGTCCTGCTCGAGACCGACGACGATCTCGCGCTCGGCGAGTTCGGGATTGCGACGCGCATGGTGCAGCCGCGCCGTGGGAAGAGCGACGACGGAGCGCCGGAGGGCCAGGTGGAGTCGGGCGCCACGATGATCTACAAGCCGAAGGTGCCGCCGCAGGCGACGCAGGCAGCGTCGGCGGAGGAGCTCGGGGTCGAGCGCGAGGTCGCAGTGCTCACCTGGGATGGACAGACGCGGCGCGTCGACAAGCGCAGCATCCTCCTCGGCCGCTCGCGCGAGTGCGACATCCAGGTCGAGGATCCGAACGTGTCGCGCCGCCATGCGGAGCTGCGGCAGGAGGGCTCGACGTACTGGATCGTCGACCTCGACTCGACGAACGGGATCGAGGTGAACGGCCGGCGGGTGAAGCGCTCGAAGCTCGAGTCCGGCGACATCTTCACGGTCGGCTCGACGGACGTCACTTTCAGGACTGAGCGAGAGTGATCGCGAGCACGTCGTACGAGAGCGTCCTGCTGGCGCTCAAGATCGCGTTTCTGGTCCTGCTCTACCTTTTCATCTGGCGGATCGTCCGCACGGCGTCGAAAGACATGCGGCTGCCGCAGGAGAGCTTCATCCTCCGGCCGAGCGCAGTCGCCGGCGGCGCGATCGGACAGCAGATCCGGTCGGGCAGGCTCGTCGTCCTCGACAGCGGGGTGCTCGACCGCGGCGATGAGTTCGAGCTCGACTCCGTCGACCTGACGATCGGTCGCGGCGGCCAGAACGACATCTCGATCGAAGGCGACGAGTTCGCGTCAGCCCGGCACGTCCGGATCGAGCCGCGGCGCGACGGCGTGTGGGTGCACGATCTCGGCTCCACGAACGGCACCCACGTGAACGGGCTCCGCATCGACCGGCCGCGCAAGCTCGTGACCGGCGATGTCGTCCGCGTCGGCGAGACCGAGTTGAGGTTCGAGGAATGAGCATTGCTTCGTACGCGGGCGCGAGCGACACGGGCCGGAAGCGGCGCCGGAACGAGGACTCGTACGTGATCGCGCCGCCGATCTTCGCGGTCGCCGACGGCATGGGCGGCGCGCAGGCGGGCGAGATCGCGTCGCGGCTTGCCGCGGCGGCGCTCGAGGACACGGATCCGGGCGCGAAGTCGGGTGCCGAGCGCGTCACGTCGCTCATCCAGGAAGCGAACCGTCGCGTCCACGAACGCGCGATTGCCGATCCGGCGACGTCGGGAATGGGGACGACGATGACGGTGGCGCTCGTTGAAGGCACGAAGGTGACGTTCGGTCACGTCGGCGACTCGCGCGCGTACCGCTTTCGCGACGGGACGATCGAGCAGATCACCGAGGACCACTCGCTCGTGAACGAGCTGCTGAAGAGCGGCAAGCTCTCGCCCGAGGAGGCGGACACACATCCGCAGCGTTCGGTGATCACGCGCGCCGTCGGCACAGACCCGGACGTCGACGTCGACTCGTTTACGGTCGAGGCGGAAGTCGGCGACGTGTTCCTGATTTGCTCCGACGGCCTCACCGACATGGTCGGCGATGAGGACATTCGCTCCGTCCTCGAGAAGTTCCACAACGATCTCGACCGCGCGACGAAGTCGCTCGTCTCCGCGGCGAACCGCGGCGGCGGCGAGGACAACATCACCGTCGTCGCCTTCGAGATCTCCGAGGACGGTGCCGAAACGGCGCGCATGCCGGCGGTCGACGAGGACACGATGGAGAACATCCCGGCGCCGAAGGTCGACACGATGGTTGTTCCGCCGGAGGACGTCGAGCACGTCTTCGTCGAGCCGGGCTCACCCGAGGCGGCGGCAGTCACGAGGCGCGACCCGATCAGCCCTGCGGCGCGCGTGCGGCTCGTGCTTACGATGCTGATCTTGCTCTCGGTCGCCGCGGTGCTGTTGGTCTGGGGGCTCGTGCGCTGACGCTGTCCAATCGCAATCGCGAGCTCTTCTATCTCGTGGTCGTCGCGGCCTTGACGGCGATCGGGTTCGCGGCCGTCTACATCGCGCAGCGCTCGGAGATCTCCGGCGGCTCGCTCGGCTACGCGGCGTTCTTCTTCGCGCTCTATCTCGCCGCGCACATCGTCGCGCGCCTCACGGTTCCGTGTGCGGATCCGTACCTGCTGCCGATCGCGGCACTGCTCACTGCCGTCGGCCTGACGGAGATCTACCGCCTTGGTCCGAGGGATGCCTTCAGGCAGGGGACATGGGTCGTCGTCGGCGTCGCCGTCTTCGCGATCTCGCTGTTCGGTCTGCGACGCGACTACCGCGTGCTCGAGAACTACAAGTACCTGTTCGGCCTCGGTGCGCTCGGCCTGCTCTTCCTGCCGTTGCTTCCGCACTTCGGCCAGACGGTGAACGGCGCCCGTCTCTGGGTGCACGTCGGAGGCCTGCAGTTCCAGCCTGGCGAGCTCGGGAAGATCGCACTGATCGTCTTCCTCGCTGCGTACCTTCGCGAGAAGCGGGAGGTGCTCGCCGCGGGCCGGGTCAAGGACTGGGGGCCGCTGCTCGTCATCTGGGGCGGCGCGATGCTCGTCCTTTTCGCCACCGACGACCTCGGGAGCGCGTTGCTCTTCTACGGGATCTTCCTCGCGATGCTCTACGTCGCGACGGCGCGCATCGCGTTCATCGCAGTCGGCCTCGGTCTCTTCATCGCCGGCGCGGTCGTCGTCTATCAGGGAACACCGCATGTGCGCGAGCGCGTGCAGAACTGGATCCAGCCGTGGACCACGCACACGATCTACTGTCCGGCCTCGGGGCAGCAGATGCTCCGCCAGCAGTGCCAGAGCTACCAGGAGGTGCAGTCGCTCTACTCGATCGCGCACGGCCAGATGGGCGGCACGGGCCTCGGAGCCGGGACGTTCACGAACGCGAGCGGCCACCAGATCATCCCGTACCTCAACACCGACTTCATCTACTCGGCGCTCGCCCAGGAGCTCGGTCTCATCGGGGCCGCCGGACTGATCCTGCTCTACATGGTCTTCGTGCTGCGCGGTTTTCGCGTGGCGCTCTTCGCGGGTGACGGCTTCTCGAAGCTACTCGCGGTCGGGTTGACGTTCGGCTTCGCGCTGCAGACCTTCATCATCGTCGGCGGCATTCTGCGCGTGATCCCGCTCACCGGGATCACGCTGCCGCTCGTGTCGTACGGAGGCTCGAGCATCCTCGCGAACTTCTTCGTGCTTGCCGGGTTGATGCTCGTCTCGAACCGGGCAAACGCGGAGCTGGCGGGAGCGCGATGAACAGACAGGTCAACCGCCTCGCCGTCGTCGCGATCGTGCTGCTCGTCGTGCTCGTCGGTGCGACGACGTACTGGCAGACGTGGGCAGTCGCGGGCCTGCAAGACCGGCAGGACAACGCGATCCAGCAGGTCGAGCAGTTCACCGTTGCGCGCGGGCGGATCTTCGCTGACGGGCGGACGTTCGCAGCGAACCGGAAGGTCACGCGCAAGGGCCAGACGTTCTACTTCCGCAAGTACCCGTCGAGCGGGCTCGCAGCACAGACGGTCGGCTACTCGACGCAGGCACGCTCGCAATCCGGGCTCGAGCGCTCGATGAACGACTACCTCTCCGGCGCGAGCGCGAACCTGAGCGATGCGTTCCGCCACGTCCTCGACCGGCTTGGCCACGCAACCGTGCACGGCGACAACCTGCAACTCACGATCCGGCCGCGTGCACAGGCGCTCGCACAGCAGTTGCTCGCCACGCGTTGCGGCGCAGTCGTCGCGATGAACCCGCAGACGGGTGCGGTCTACGTCGCCGCGTCGTCGCCAACGTACAACCAGAACCTGATCGGGCAGCCGAACGGCTATGCGAAGGTGCTGAAGATCCGCGGCCAGTGCAGCGGCGCGTCGGCGCTGCTCAACCGCACGACGCAGGGTCTCTACACGCCGGGCTCGACGTTCAAGGTCATCACCGCAGCGGCTGCGCTCGACACTGGTGCCTTCACGCCGGACTCGACGTTCTACGACCCGGGCTACTGCACCGAGTACGGCAAGCAGGTGTCGAACGCCGGCAACCCGGATCAGGGCGGCCACGAGGTGTTCGGCCACCTGAGCTTCTCGAGCGCGCTCGAGCACTCGGTCAACTCGGTGTTCTGCAACATCGGCAAGCAGATCGGCGCGGGCACGATCCTCGAGTACGCGAAGCGGTTCGGCTTCTATAAGACGCCGCCGCTCGAGACGCCCGCCGACGAGCGCGCCCCGAGCGGCCTCTACAACGGAACGCATCTGTTCAATCCAAAAGACCCGGCGACGCAGGTCGACCCGGGCCGGCTCGCGTTCGGCCAGGAGCGCTTGCTCGTGACGCCGTTGCAGATGGCGGTGGTCGCGTCGGCCATAGGGAACGGGGGCGTCGTGCCGAAGCCCTATCTCGTGCAGAAGATCACATCGAGCACGGGAGCCACGGTGCGGACGACGCACCCCTCGACGCTGGGGCGCGCGATCAAGCCGCAGACGGCCGCGGAGCTCAACCAGATGATGCAGCTCGTCGTCCAGGGCGGCACCGGCACCGCCGCGCAGATCCCCGGCGTCGCGGTCGCGGGCAAGACCGGCACCGCGGAGACGAGCGTCCCGAACGTCTACACGGCCTGGTTCATCGCGTTTGCTCCCGCGCAGAAGCCGACGGTGGCGATCGCCGTCGTGCTCGAGAAGCAGCTGAACGGCTTCGGTGGCGCTGTCTCGGCGCCGATTGCGAAGCAGGTCATGCAATCGCTCCTGGGCCGCTGAGGGAGCGGACTACCCTGTAGAGACCGCAAGTGGCCGTCTCGGACACGCTCATCGGAACCCTCTTCGACGGTCGCTACCAGGTCGTGCGCAAGCTCGGCTCGGGCGGGATGGCGAACGTCTATCTCGCCGAGGACCAGGAGCTCGGGCGCCGCGTCGCGATCAAGATCCTGAACGACCGGCACGCCGGCGACGAGCAGTTCGTCGAGCGGTTCCGGCGCGAGGCGAAGAACGCCGCCGCGTTGTCACACCCGAACATCGTCTCGATCTACGACCGCGGCGAGGCGGAGGGCACCTACTACATCGCGATGGAGTACCTCGACGGGCGATCGCTCAAGGAGCTGATCGTCCAGCGCGGGCCCGCGCCGGTCACGGTCGCCGTCGAGTACGCGCGCCAGATTCTCTCGGCACTCCGTTTTGCGCACCGGCACGGCATCGTGCACCGCGACATCAAGCCGCACAACGTGCTCGTCGACGCGGAAGGGCGCGTCAAGGTGACGGACTTCGGCATCGCGCGCGCCGGCACATCGCAGATGACCGAGGCGGGCTCGATCGTCGGGACGGCGCAGTACCTCTCACCGGAGCAGGCGAAAGGGACGGACGTCGATCAGCGCTCGGATCTCTACTCGCTCGGCATCGTGTTGTACGAGCTGCTGACCGGTTCGTTGCCGTTCAACGGCGACACGCCGGTCGAGATCGCGATGAAGCACCTCTCGACCGTGCCGGAGCCGCCGTCCGCGCGGAGACCCGAAGTCCCGCGCGAGCTCGACCTGATCGTCACGCGCGCGCTCGCGAAGGACCCGGCCGACCGCTATCAGAGCGCCGAGGAGATGGACGCCGACCTCGAGAGCTTCCTGCGCGGCTCGTCCGTCTCGGCGCTCACCGAGGAGTCGGCGACGCAGATCATGCGCGTGCCTGCGCATCCCTACGCGTCGACCGCCGCCACGATGATCTCGTCGCCGACGCGACGCACGACGGGGCTTCCTCCGCCCCCGCCGCCGGTCTACTACGACCTCGAGGAGCCGATTCACCGGCGCCCGGTGTGGCCGTGGATCGCTGCATTCCTGTTCGTGATCGCCGCTGCTGTCGGCGGCTACTTCCTCTACACGGAGATCTCGAACAAGCTGAACTCGACGACGCCGATCGCGGTCGGCCTCTACCTGAAGGAGCCCGAGCTTGCCGCCCGAGAGAAGATCAAAAACGACGGGTTCGTGCCGGTCGTGAACCACCACTCCAGCAAGACGACCGCCGCCGGTCTCGTCTATCTCCAGAAGCCCGAGGCCGGCCTTCACGCACCCAAGGGCAGCAGCGTCACCATCTGGGTCTCGAGCGGGCTACCGAAGTCCGTCGTCCCGAACGTCGTGGGCAAGCAGTCGACAGACGCCGTCGCGGAGCTGACGCAGCTGCACCTGAAGCCTGATGTCCATGAAGTCCCGTCGTCGCTTCCGGCCGGTCAAGTGACCGCCCAGTCGCCGCCGCCCGGCGAGAAGCTCACGCAGGGCCAGCCCGTGCGCATCAACGTCTCGAAGGGACCGCAGCCGGTCGCCGTGCCGAACGTGCTGACCTTGCCGATCGACCAGGCGAGCTCGACGCTGCAGGCGGCGGGCTTCAAGGTGAGCACGCGCTTCGTCGACAACGACCAGCCCGCGAACACCGTGATCGACCAGAGCCCGCAGTCCGGCACGTCGGCGGGCAAGGGCTCGGTCGTGTCGCTGACCGTCTCGAAGGGGCCGAAGACCTCGACCGTGCCCGACGTCTCGAGCACGGACCTCGGCACTGCCGAGCAGACGCTCCGCGCGTCCGGGTTCACGAACATCAAGGTCGTCTATCAAGACACGACCGACCCGAACTCCGACGGCGTCGTGCTCGACCAGACGCCTCAGGGAGGCCAACAGGTGGCGCCGAAAGCGTCGATCACCCTCACCGTCGGCCGGCTGACGGCCGGCGGCGACACGACGACCGCGACGACGACGACCACGCTGACGCCGTGAGCGGGCGCATCCGCGTCGCCCTGCTTGCGGGCGGCCGCTCGAGCGAGCACGACATCTCCCTCGCCTCCGCGCGGTCGGTGCTCGAGGCGCTCGATCCGGAGCGGTACGACGTGATCTCGGTGGCGATCGGCCGCGACGGACGGTGGCAGCTCGAGCTACGTCCGGGGCCAGGCCCTGTCACGGAACTGTCACGTGGCGCGGCGGAGACACTGCCCGTTCCGGCCGCCGACGGGACGATGGCGGCGCTCGGGGAGGTCGACGTCGTGCTGCCGATTCTGCACGGCCCGTTCGGCGAGGACGGCACCGTGCAGGGACTGCTCGAGCTCGCCGACGTCGCGTACGTCGGCGCTGGCGTCGCGGCGTCGGCGCTCGCGATGGACAAGGATCTCTTCAAGAAGGTGATGCGCGACAGCGGCATTCCCGTCGCGCAGCATCACGCGATCCGCCTCGGCGATGCGGTTGAGAATCCGTTCGGCTACCCCGTCTTCGTGAAGCCGGCGTCGCTCGGCTCGTCAGTCGGCATCTCGAAGGTGCACGACGAGTCGGAGCTCGCGCCTGCCGTCGCGCTTGCGTTCCGGCATTGCGAGAAGGTGCTCGTCGAGGAGTTCGTCGAGGGCGTAGAGGTCGAGTGCGGGGTACTGGGCAACCGTGTGCCGCCGCCGGTCGCGTCGCTGCCGGGGACGATCGACACGCTCGACCACGAGTGGTACGACTTCGCGTCGAAGTACGACGCGGACGGGATGGATCTGATCATTCCGCCCGACCTGCCGCAGGAGACGATCGAGCTTGTACAGCGCCGCTCGGTTGAGGCGTTCGTCGTGAGCGAGTGCGAAGGACTTGCGCGCGTGGACTTCTTCGTCCGTGCGAGCGACGGCGAGGTCGTCCTGAACGAGCTGAACACGATTCCGGGCTTCACCGCGACGAGCGTCTACGCGAAGCTGTTCGCGGCGTCGGGCATCGAGTACGGCGACCTCGTCGACCGCCTGATCGCGCTCGCGCTCGAGCGGCACGAACGGCGCCGGCACCTGCAGTACTAGAGGCTTGATGCGCATTGGCGGCACGTCCGGCTGGTGGCTGAGACACGGCGCATCTCGCCCCCGACGGGCTTGCGCGTAGCACCGCTACGCGCCGCGCCCGCCGAGGTCGAGCTGCTTGGTCTCAGCCATCCCCGAACGCACCGAAATACACATCAAACCTCTAGCGCGCCTTGATCTCTTCGATCCGTGCCGAGTTGCCGGGCGGCAGCTTCGTGATCCAGACGACGTAGTAGCGCGCCGTTCTTCCGTTCAGCGCGAACGTCGTCGTCGTGCTTGACGACGTCTGCGTCGCAGAGTCGGGCGCGAAGTCGCCCGACTGCGAGTTGCCGGCGAGGATGCTCGCCGTGAAGCCCGGCGTTGAGCTCGTCACCGTCAGCGCGTCGAGCTTCACCGGAGTACCGGCATCGACCACGAGGCCGAGCCCCGGCAACAGGCCGCCGAACTCAGGCGTCGCGTACCGCTGCGTCATCCAATACGTCGACGGATTGCCGTCGGTCGCGCTCGCGGCGGTGTCGCCGTGCGTGTCCCGGTGGCTCGACGTCGTGTAGTCGCCGACGCCGCTGAGCGTGACGGTCGACGCGCTCCCGCCACCGCCTCCGTCGCTGCCGGAGGTGCCGTTGTGACCCTTCGAGCCGCTCAGCTCGAGGACGCCCGCGACGATCGCCGCGACGGCGAGCAACACGAGGAGGATGTACACGGGCGTGCGGCTTCGTCGAGCGTGGACGCGCCGCCGCGGGCTCTCGCTGATGACGGCGCGCCGCGTGATGAGCGTGCGGTCGACGTCTTCCACGGGCGCGTCGAGCTCTGCGAGACATTGCCGCATCTCCCGTGCGAACTGGTCCATCGAGGGGAAGCGGAGCGCTGGATCCTTCTCGAGCGCGCGGTCGACGGCCGCCGCGAGACGCATCGGAATATCGCGCCGCTGCTCGAGCACGTCGGGCGGCGGCTCGTTCAGGTGCTTCATCGCGACCGCCACGAAGTTGTCGCCGGGGAACGGCACCTCGCCGGTGAGCAGCTCGTACAAGACGATGCCGAGCGAGTACACGTCGGTCGCGGGCGTCGTCGGCTTGCCGCTCGCCTGCTCGGGCGAGAGGTAGTTGCTCGTGCCGAGCACGGTCCCGGTCTGGGTGACGCCGTGCTCGACGTCGAGGGAGCGTGCGATGCCGAAATCCGTCACCTTTGCGTCGCCGTCCGGGGTCAGGAGCACGTTCTGCGGTTTCACGTCCCGGTGGATGAGCCCATGGTCATGCGCGAACGCGAGCGCATCCGCGATCTCGATCGCGAGCTCGAGCGCGCGCCGCGCGGGCAGCGGGCCGGTGCGTGTAATCAGCTGTTTCAGGTTCTCGCCGTCGACGTACTCGAAGACGATGAACTGCTGCCCGCCGTCTTCGCCGCGATCGATCACCGTGACGATGTGCGGATGCGAAAGCTGCGCGACCGACCGCGCCTCGCGGCGGAAGCGCTCGACGTACTCCTCGTCGTCGCCGTAATGTGGATGCAGAACCTTCAGCGCGACGAACCGCTCGAGCATCCGGTCGCGCGCTCGATAGACGCTCGACATCCCGCCGGTGCCGACGAGCTCCTCGACTTCGTAGCGCTCGGCGATTACCTCACCGGGCATATCGCGGGCAGGAGAGATCGACGACGGCCGGTGCGCCACGGGGATGGAACGCGGCAGCAGGCGGAACGGCTACGCGAGAACCGCCTCGAACGCCTCTTCCCAGGCGCCGAGGCCCTCTTCGAGCTCTGCATCGGTGATGACGAGCGGGCACAGCACGCGGATGCAATTGCCGGAAATGCCTGCTTTCAGCAGCAAAACGCCCCTGCGGGCGGCCTCCTCGGCGACCCGGCCGGCGAGCTCCGGAGCGGGCTCCTTCGTCGCCGGGTCGCGGACGAGCTCCAACGCGAGCATCGCGCCGAGCCCTCGGACATCGCCGATCTCGGGGTACCGCTCGAGCCACGCCGACATCCTGCCCCGCACCGTCTCCCCGACACGCACCGCGCGCTCGAGGAGCCTTTCGTCCTCGAACACGTCCAGTACCGCGAGCGCCGCCGCCTGGGCGACCGGATTCCCGACATAGGTCCCGCCGACGGCGTTGTCGCCGGGCGCGTCCATGATCGCCGCCTTGCCGAGCACGCCCGACAGCGGCAGGCCGGCGGCAATCGACTTCGCGACCGTGATCAGGTCGGGCTCGACGCCGAAGTGCTCGATCGCGAACATGCGGCCCGTCCGGCCGTAACCGGTCTGCACCTCGTCGGCGATGAACACGATGCCTTCGCGATCGCAGATCTTGCGCAGACCCTCGACGAACTCCTGTGGCGGCACGATGAACCCAGCCTCGCCCTGCACCGGCTCGAACACGATCGCGGCCACCGTCTCCGCCGCCACCTGCGTTGCGAACGTCCGCTCGAGCGCAGCGAGTGCGTCCGCCGCGCTGATGCCGCGGTACGCATTCGGATACGGAACGCGATAGACCTCCGGCGCGAACGGCCCGAATCCGGCCTTGTACGGATGCGTCTTCGAGGTCAGCGTCAGCGAGAGCATCGTTCGTCCGTGGAAGCCGCCTTCGAACGCGATCAACGCCGGGCGCCTCGTGTACGCACGAGCGAACTTGACCGCGTTCTCGACCGCTTCGGTGCCGGCGTTGAAGAACGCCGCCTTCGCCGGGCCGGTGAACGGCGTCGTGGCGAGCAGCCGCTCGGCGAGCGTCACGTACACCTCGTACGGGACGATGGTGAAGTCGGTGTGCAGGAAGCGCGCCGCCTGCTCCTGCACCGCCTCGACGACGCGCGGATGCGCGTGCCCGACATTCAGGCAGCCGACGCCGCCCGTGAAATCGACGAACGTGTTCCCGTCGATGTCCGTGAGCGTCGCGCCGTTACCTCTGTCGGTGACGATCGGCAGATAGACGGAGAGCGCGTCGGCGACGACGCGTTCCTTGCGCGCGAGCACCTCGCGTGAGCGCGGGCCCGGGATCTCCGTCTGGAGGCGGATGGCGCGGGTGGCGGCCACGCCCTGAGGGTAACTACAAGCCCGGCGTGGGCAGCTCGGGAAGCGGGGGCGGCGTTCCGTGCCGCAGTTCCCGCGAGGTGTAGACGCCGGCCGCGTTCCAGAGCATGAAGCCGCCGGTGGCCGCTTGGCGGGCGGCGGCGATTTGAGCCGCGACGTCCGCGGGCGAGTACGTGCGCCCGAGCGAGAAGTCCTGGAGCCAGGGGACGACCGCCGCGTGCTCGCCGTCGAGCTGGGCGTGGAAGTCGCGCAGCGAGTCCGCCACCGTTGCCCCCGGGGCGGCGTTCGGGTTCGGCAGGTTGAACTCGCCGGGCGTGTAGTGCGACGGGTACGTCATCGGGTAGATCGTGTCGACCACGTTCCCGATCTGGGACGGGAACTGGCCGATTCCAAGGTCACGCGTCGCGGACAGCCCGAAGACGTCGGCCGACACGCGCACTCCGAGCGGGTGCAGGCGTGAGGCGGCATAGCGGAGGTAGGCGGCGATCGTCTGGTTCATCGGCTGCGGGTGCGTGCCGGGGTAGCGGATGATCGAGAGGTCGCCGTCCGACGGGAAGCGTGTGTAGTCGAACTGGATCTCGTCGAAGCCGGCCTTCGCGGCGGCGACCGCGACGTCGGCGTCGTAGCGCCATGCCTTGCGCGAGTACGGGTTCAGCCAGGCGAGCCCGCCGCTTGTCGTCCAGATCGAGCCGTCGCTGCGGTGGACCGCCATGCCCGGGTGGGCGACGGCCGTGATCGGATCCTCGAAGCTCACGACCCGGCCGATGACGTAAATGCCGGCCCTGTGCGCCTGGGCGACGACCTGCTTCGGGTCGAAGTACGCGCGCGCCGCGCCGTCGTGCCGCGCGATCGCCGGCGCGCCGGTGATGAACGAGACGTTCCCGCTCTCGTCCTTCAGGTCGATCTCGACGGTGTTCAGCCCGTCCTTCTTGAGCGCGAGGTACTGCGCGAACTTGCCGGGGAGCGACATCAGCGGCCCGGTGATGTGCACGCCTCGGATCTCCTCGGGCAGTGGGCTCCGGAACATCGTCGCCGGCACGGCGCTGCTCACGGGGACGAGGTCGACCTGACCCGAGCCGGTGAAGAGCCGCGTGAGCCCGAAGATCGCGACGGCGGCGAGCGCAGTGAGGATCCCGAGTGCCGTGAGCCGCCGCCGCCGGACCTGGCGCCGCCTCAGCTCGCGCCGCTGGCGGCGCAGCTCGGCGTAGTCGAGATCGGAGACGATTGCCACGAGGGTCACGGATCGTAACGCCTAAAATCGCGCGATGGTCCTCTCCGACGTGACGATTGCCCGCTATCTGGCCGAGGGCCGCATCGAGATCGATCCCTACGAAGAGGCGCTGTTGCAGCCGTCGAGCGTCGATGTCCGCGTCGACCGGCTGTTCCGTGTGTTCCACAACAACCGGTACCCATACATCGACGTCAAGGTCGCCCAGGAGGAGCTCACGGAGCTCGTCGAGGTCTCCGACGCGCAGCCGTTCATCCTCCACCCCGGCGAATTCGTGCTGGGCTCGACGCTCGAGCGGGTGCGGCTGCCGGACGATCTCGTGGCTCGTTTGGAAGGCAAGGCTCTGGCACTCGATACCGAAGTGCCAACGACCGAGGGTTGGAAGACGATGGCCGACCTTCGGCCGGGCGACCTCGTCTTCGATGAAGAAGGTTTCCCTGTCGTTGTGCTCAACGCGACACCGCCCATGCTTGACCGCCCCTGTTTCGAGGTCGTCTTCTCGGACGGCACGACGGTCATCGCGGATCGCGACCATCAGTGGGCGACGGTCGACAAGAACGGCCGCCGCTACGGAAGGCAGCGCCACGAGGTCGTCACGACCGGGCAGATCGCGGAAACGTTGGAGGTCCGGGGCGAGTTCAATCATCAGATCCCGCTTGCCGGGCCGGTGTGGTATCCCGAGCGCGATCTCCCAGTCGATCCATACGTGCTCGGTGCCTGGCTCGGCGACGGCACGTCGACCAAGGCCGAGATCACCTCTGCGGATCACGAGGTTCTCGAAGCGGTCGCAATGGCCGGCTATCACGTGCGCCCTCAACGGACGCAACCCCTTGGCTACCGGATCGGCGCGACGGGTGAGGTCCGCAATCCGAGTCGAGATCCGCTGACCGGGAGGTATGCGCCGAGCGATTCTCTGCAAAGCACGCTCCGCGAGATCGGCCTGCTTGGGAACAAGCACATTCCGGCGGACTACCTCCACTCGTCGATTCCGCAGCGCGAGGCCTTCCTTCAGGGGTTGATGGACACGGATGGCTATGTCGACGTCTACGGGCGCTGCGACTTCACGACCATCCGGGAGCACCTCGCCGAGGGTTTCATGGAGCTCATCGCAGGGCTCGGGTTCCGAGCGACGCTTGCTCGAAAACGAGCGGAGCTCTACGGGCGTGACTGTGGGCCGCGATTCGAAGTTCAGTTCACTCCGGATCGCCCCGTGTTCCGGTTGACCCGGAAGTTGCAGCGACAGAAGACGACCGGGCGCTTCCATCGCTTCCGCTCCGTCACGGCCGTGAGACCGATCGAGAGCGTGCCCGTTCGCTGTATCGAGGTCTCTTCGGCCAACGGGATCTTCCTCGTGACGAGGTCATACATCCCGACCCACAACAGCTCACTCGGGCGCCTGGGCCTTCTGATTCACTCCACGGCGGGCTTCATCGACCCGGGCTGGGACGGGCACGTGACGCTCGAGCTTTCGAACGTCGCGAACCTGCCGATCACGATCTACCCCGGAATGAAGATCGGGCAGATCTCCTTCATGCAGATGACGGAGCCTGCGGCGACTCCGTACGGCGCGTCTGAGATTGGTTCGAAGTACAAGGGGCAAAAGGGGCCGACGCCCAGCCGCTACCACAAGAACTTCGAATGACCGTGCTCGTGACAGGCGGAACCGGCTTCGTCGGGCCGCATGTCGTGCACGCGCTCCGGGCGCGCGAGTTGCCGGTGCGTGCGCTCGTGCGTGACCCACGGAAGGCATCGCGCCTCATCGCTTGGGGTGTGGAGGTCGCACAGGGGGACGTGACCGACGCATCGTCACTCGGCAAAGCGATGCAGGGCGTCGACGCGGTCGTCCACCTCGTCGCGATCATCAAGGGGTCGCCTGCCGACTTCGAGCGCGTGATGGAGCAGGGGACGCGCAACGTCCTCGCATCGGCGAAAGACGCGGGCGTCCGCCGCTTCGTGCTCGCGAGCGCGCTCGGCCTCGACGAGCGCTCGAAGGACGCCGTCCCGTACTTCCGCGCGAAGTGGGAGATGGAGCGTGCGACCAAGGAGTCCGGCCTCGAGCACGTCATCGTTCGGCCGAGCTTCATCTTTGGGCGCGACGGCGGCGTGCTTCCGACCTTTGTCCGGCTTGCGCGTTTCGCGCCGGTGACGCCGATCATCGGCCCCGGCACGCAGCGGCTGCAGCCGATCTGGATCGAGGACGTCGCTGCGTATTACTCGGCCGCGCTCGACCACGCGGGCGCCGCGAACCGGACGTTCGAGCTCGGCGGTCCCGACGCACCGACCTGGAACGAGTTCTGGGAACGGCTGAAGCGCGTCCTCGGCAAGCGCCGTCCGTCGTTGCATGTGCCGTTCGGCGTCATGCGCGTCCAGGCTGCGCTGACGGAGAAGCTGCCGGGGGCGCCGGTGACGCGCGACCAGCTGACGATGCTCGAGCTCGGCGACAACGTCGTCACCGACCCGGCCGCGGTCGAGACGTTCCAGCTCCCGCTTGTTCCCTTGGACGAGCAGCTCCGCCGCGCGTCGTGACTCGCGGCGTCGTCTACGCGAAGCCGGGCGCGCGGCCGGCCGTCGAGGAGATCACGCTCGATCCGCCGGGCAAGCACGAGGTCCACGTGCGCGTCGAGGCGTGTGGGGTGTGCCACAGCGATCTGCACGTCGTCGAGACCGACGGTTGGGGGATGAAGTTCCCGATCCTGCTCGGTCACGAGGGCGCCGGTGTCGTCGAGGAGGTCGGCGACGGCGTGACCTGCGTCGTGCCCGGCGACCGCGTCGTGATCGCGTGGCGGGCGCCTTGCGGCGACGCGTGCCGCGCCTGCAAGCGCGGCGATCCGCGCCGCTGCTCGAACAACCTCCGGGGGAGGCGTCGCACGCACCGCGCGTCGACCGGCGAGCTGCTCACTCCGATGCTCCGGTGCGGTGCCTACGCGGACCGCGTGATCGTCCACGAGGCGTGCGCGGTCAAGGTGCCCGACGCGCTGCCCGTCGAGCAGGCGTGTCTGCTCGCGTGTGGCTTCTCGACCGGCGCGGGTGCGGCGCTTTGGTCGACGCCCGTGCGCGAAGGCTCGTCGGTCGCGGTGATCGGCTGCGGCGGTGTTGGGCTCGCCGTGATCCAGGGCGCGCGGCTCGCCGGTGCCACGCACATCGTCGCGGTCGATGTCCTGCCGGAGAAGCTCGAGCTTGCGCGAAGTCTCGGCGCGACCGCCGTCGTCGATGCATCCGGCGGCAACTCGGTGGCGCAGGTGCGCGAGTTGACCGATGGTGTCGACCACGCCTTCTCCGCGATCACGGCACCCGCCGGCCTCGTCGACGCGGTGCGCATGTGCGCGTACGCGGGAACGGCGACGCTGGTCGGCATCCCGCCCCCCGGCCGCTCGCTGGACGTCGATCTCGACCGAGATATGTTTGGCCCGAAGGTCGCGATCGGTGTCACGCACGGCGGCGACACGATCCCACAGGAGGACTTCCCGTTCCTCGCGCAGGCGGCGCTCGACGGCAAGCTCGATCTCGACAAGTTCGTGACGAGCACGATCGCGCTCGAAGACGTGCCGCAGGCACTCGACGACCTGCACACGCCTACGGGCGTGCGAACAGTGGTCTTGCTCTAGCTCTTGCCGAACGAGGCTCGGCGCTCGGCGTCGTTCGGGTCGACGAGGTGGCCGTCGCGCTCGATGTAGCCGCCCTTGCCGCCGACGACGAAGACGACGGCGTCCTCGCCGAAGGGGTTCGAGAGCTTGCGCGGTGTCGTCGACTCGCAGTGGAAGAGCCCGCCCGCCTCGAGGTCGCGCGTCTCGCCGCCGACATCGATGCGCACCTTGCCGCGGTGGACGAAATAGAGCTCGTCCTGCGTGTCGTGGTAGTGCTCGATGCCGTCGTAGCCGGCCGGATAAACGAGCGCGTTGACGCCGAACGCCGTCACGCCGAGCGCGGCGCGGACTTTCCGGAAGCCGTACCCCTCGCCGAGCTCGTCGAGTGAGGAGAAGGCGTAGCTCATTCGCTGCAGGCCGGGCTTGTCTCGGCAAGCGGCAGGCGGGCAAGGAGCTCGGCGAGGGTGTCGCGCTCCTCCTCGGTGAAGTTCGCCCCGAAGAGCTCGTCGATGTCTGCGATGTGTGAGGATCGCGCCGCCTCGAACTTCGCGACGCCGGCGCCGGTCAAGGCGGCGTACGACACCCGGGCGTCGGTCGAGCACGCCTTCTTCTCGACCCAGCCGCTCCGCTCGAGCCCGTCGAGGAGGCGCGTGATGCCGGATGCGGTCAGAAGAACCGCCCTCGCGATGTCCACGCGGCGCATGGCACGCTCAGGTGCCCAGTAGAGCTGCACGAGCACGTCATAGTCGTTGAGCGTCAAGCCGTGCTTGGCCTCCAGGCGGGCCGAGAGCTGCCGGGTGACCGCCGCGTGCGCGCGGAGGAACCGCACCCAGGCCGGATGCGCGTCTTTTGCTTGTGAACTCAATACTTGACTAGACAAGAATTCCTCGCTATATTGCTTGACAGCACAAGTATACAGCATCATCCCTAGGAGGCAAGAGTCACAATGTCAGCAGTTATCGAACAGATCGCCCCGGCCGGCACATGGACTGCCGATCCGGTGCACTCCACCGTCGGCTTCGAGGTCGGCTACTCCGGCGTCAGCACGTTCCGCGGCTCCTTCCGCGACTTCGAGGCGACGCTCGACGGCTCGGGCCTCTCCGGCTCGGCCAAGGTCGCGTCGGTCGACGTGAAGGACGACCAGCTGAATGGGCACCTGCAGTCGCCGGACTTCTTCGACGCTGAGCGTTACCCCGAGGTCAGCTTCAAGGCCACCGAGCTCAACCGCTCGGCCGACAACCGTGTATCCGCCAAGGGCGAGCTGACGATCAAGGGCGTTACGCACCCGATCACGCTCGAGGGCACCGTTTCGCCCGGCCCGACGACCGATCCGTTCGGCCGTGAGAAGGTCGGCCTGACGCTCCGGTCGGAGATCGACCGCACCGAGTACGGGATCAACTGGAACGCGCCGAACCAGAGTGGCGGCGACTACCTCGCGAACGACGTGAACCTCGTCGCTGAGCTCGTGCTTCTCAAGGCGGCCGAATAAGCATGAAGATCCTGGCCGTTTCCGGATCGCTGCGCGGGGGCTCGCACAACACGAGCCTCCTGCGCGCAGCGGTCGAGGCCGCCCCCGAAGGCGTCGAGGTCGAGCTCTTCGAGCCGTCGGCGATCGGAGACCTGCCGCTGTACGACCAGGATCTCGACGGCGTCGACGTCCCGGAGCCGGTTCAGCGCCTCCGCGCGGAGTGGGACTCGGCCGACGCGATCCTCTTCGCGACGCCCGAGTACAACGGCTCGGTCCCAGGCGGCCTGAAGAACGCGATCGACTGGGCGTCGCGGCCGCGGCTCGAGGCGGCGCTCACGAACAAGACTGTCGCGGTCGTCAGCGCCAGCACCGGCCAGTTCGGCGGGATGTGGGCGCAGGCCGACCTCCGCAAGATCCTCGGCATCGCCGGCGCTCGTGTCGTCGGTGACGAGCTCCCGGTCACGCGCGCACAGGAGCGCTTCGACCACGAAGGACGATTGCTCGACGCGGAGCTCTTCGAGCGGCTGCGCCTGCTGCTCGAGACGATCGCCGCCGAGGCGATCCCCTCAGCTGTCGCCGCCTGAACCTCTAAGAAACGGGGGCCCTTTCGGGCCCCCGCGTTCCGGATACCAGCTCGTATTGGTAGAGGCGTTTCCTGCTCCGGCGGAGGTGATCCGCTCGGGCGGCGCGAAACGCGTCGTCCCCTACGCTGGCTAGGCGATTCCCCGTGGGTCCGGGGACCACGCCTCTACCCGCTGGTACCTCCACTGCCCGTACTTGATGAAATCACTGACGGACCACCTCCTTTCCGCGGTAGTCCCAACATAGCAATCAGGTGAGGACGGTGCTCAACTCGAGCCCGCGGTCGAGTGGGATCGTGACAGACGAGAGCGTCGGGTCTGCCTGCCGCGCCTCCGAGTAGCGCGCAAGCGGATCCGGATGCGAGAGCACGTTGTCGGCGACGAAGAGGCCGCCCGGCTCGACCTTGCCACGCGCAAGCGCGAAGAGCCCCTCGTAGTCGTCCTTCTCCGCATCGAGGAACACGACGTCGAACACGTCGTCGAGCGTGGCGAGCGTCTCGTGCGCGTCGCCTTCGATGAGCCCGGCCCAGTCTTCGAGGCCGGCGTCGGCGATGTTGCGCCGCCAGGCCTCGATCTTGCGCGGGTCGCGCTCGAGGGAGAGCACGCTGCCGCCGAGGTAGCGGGCTCCCGCGGCGAGCCAGATCGTCGAGTAGCCGCGCGAACCGCCGATCTCGAGCACTTCGCAGTCGGTCTGCACTGCTGTGAGCGAGAACAGGAATTGCCCGGTTGTGCGCGCGATCTGCCGCGACCGCTCGGAGGGGGGAAGACCGCGTTCGCGCTCGTCGGCGTCCTGATGCTCGAGGCGTTCGAGGACGTTGCGCACACGGTCGTCCAGCACCGCGGGAGCATATGCTCCGGCCCGTGCACGCCGAAGTCGTCGTCGACATCGACCGGTCACCCGAAGATGTCTACGCATTCCTGACCGACGTCTCGAATCTTCCGACGTGGCAGTCCGGCGTGCACGCGGCGCGCCGGGAAGGCTCGCAAATCCACGAGTCGCGGCACATGCTCGGGCGCGAGCTCTCGACGACGCTCGAGATCGAGGAGGAGGATCCGCCGCGTGTGTTCGCGCTGCGTGCGGTGAACAGTCCCGTGCCGTTTTCGGTGCGCCACGAGTTCGAGCCGAGCGGCGGCGGGACGCGCTTGACGGTGACGGGCGAGGGTGACGCCGGGATGCTGCCGGGCTTTGCAGCCGGCATCATGGCCCGCCGCGCCGAGAAACAGTTCAGGAAGGACTTCGAGCGGCTCAAGCGGTTGCTCGAGACCTGATGCGGCGAGCCGTCCTCGTCACGGTCGTCCTTGCGGCGTTCGTCCTGCCTGGCCGCGCGTTGGCGGTCGATCGAGCGTTCTTCGACCGGCCGGACGAAGCCCTCGGCCCGCAGATCCACGCGGTCTACGCGGTGCCGAGCGACGCCCCCGACAATGCACTCGACACGAACGGCACGATCGCCGGCTGGCTCACCGAGTTCAACGACTGGTTCGCGTCTCAGAGCGGTGGCGTGCGCCTGCGCATCGATACGTTCCAGGGGCAGCCGGACATCACGTTCGTCCGGCTGCGCGAGACGGAGGCCGCACTCGCGGCGATGGGCTCAGCGGCGAACGACGCGATCCGGGTCGATTTTCAGGCCTTCAACGTCAACCTCCAGGACCCGGACAAGATCTACGCAGTCCTGGTGGAGGGCGCCAACTCGTCCGCGTGCGGGTGGGGCGGAGGCGGGCCGGTCTCGGCCGTCTACCTCCACTCGTGTAACGGGGTCGAAATGCAGTTCGGGATCGGCCACGAGATCTTCCACGGCCTGGGAGCCGTGAATCAATGCGGCGCCCACACCTCCGGCGATGGGCACGTGACCGACGACGCAGACGATCTGATGGATCCGTATCTGCCGGCCAGCGGCAACCCGGTGCTCGATCTTGGCCATGACGACTATTGGGGGCCGCCCGGCGACGACCATCTTCCGGCAGCCTGCCCCGCAGCGGCGAACGTCTTCAACAGCGTCTTCCTCACGAATCATCCGTTCTTCCGCGTCTCGATCACGTTGACGGGAAGCGGCGTCGTGACCGGCCTCAGCTCGTTCTCGTGCAGTCAGAGCTCTGTGGTCGACGAATGCGACAACGTCGTCGAGAACCAGACGCAGCTCGACTTGAGGCCGAAGGCGTATCCCGGGTTTCATTTCGCCGGCTGGAGCGGCAGCTGTACGGGGACGAGCGACTGCACCCTCACCGTCGGCGCAGACACGGTGCTGACCGCGACGTTCTCGCAAGATCCAGTGACGGGGCTGCAGATCAAGGGGAAGGGCCGCCTCACGGGGAGCTTCTTCGGCTCATGCGCCAAAGCCGCCTGCATGATCCGGTTCCCGTACGGCCAGAAGTCGGTGCTCCGCGCCGTGCCTGCGAGACACAGCCGGTTCGTCCGCTGGAGCGGAGCCTGCCGCGGCACCGCACCGACGTGCACGATCAAGCCGACCGCGGCGCTCACGGTCGTCGCGGTATTCGCTCCCTGAACCGCTCGACGTCGTCTCGGACCCAGCAGGTTGCGCGGTGGTCATTGACGATCCCGCAGGCCTGCATCGACGCGTAGACCGTCGTCGGGCCGACGAAACGGAAGCCGGCTGCTTTCAGGCGCTTCGACAGCTCGCGCGACTCCGGCGTCTCCGCTTCCCACTTCGTCGGCGCCGGGCCGTCCCGCCGGTACTCCCACATCAGCTGCTCGAGCGGCGTGCCGTCGTCGCGCAGGGTCAGGATGCCGCGCGCGTTCGCGATCACGGCTTCGATCTTGCCGCGGTGCCGCACGATGCCTGCGTCGCCCAGAAGCCGCTCGACGTCACGCTCCTTGAATCGCGCAACGAGATCGGGATCGAAGTTCTTGAACGCGCGGCGGAAGTTCTCGCGCTTGCGCAGGATCGTCAGCCAGGAAAGGCCGGACTGGAAGCCTTCGAGACAGAGCCGCTCGTACAGCCCGCGCTCGTCCGTGACCGGTCGACCCCATTCCTCGTCGTGATACGCGACGTAGAGCCCGTCCGTCGTCGGCCAGCAGCGCTCGTGCTCAGTCGACATTGACGCGAATCATCCCGTCGACGACCTCGACCGGGTACGTTTCGACCGGCTCGTATGCGGGGAGCGCGATCGGCCGGCCGGTCGCGAGCTCGAAGGCGGAGCCGTGCCGCGGACAGACGACCATGCACCGGTCCTCGTCCCACTCGCCCTCGCAGAGCGGCCCGTCGTCGTGCGAGCAGCGGTCCTCGATCGCGTAGAACTGTCCGGCGCAGTTGTAAACACCCACGAACGTGCCGGGCGCAACCGTGACGAGCTTGACGGAGCCGGGCGGGAACTCGTCGGCCGGCGCGACGTCGAACTGGGGCATCCGCTAGGTCAGCTCGAGCTCGTCGAAGCCGGCGAGGCCGTCGGGCAGCGGCGTTCCTTTCGCCTTGTGCAGCGCGACCTTCAGCGTCGTCAGGCCGAGCATCGCGCACTTGAGCCGGACCGGCGTCAGCGGGATGCCGATCTCCTCGAGGAGCTCGTCCTTGTCGAGCGTCGCGACCTCGTTCGCCGTGCGGCCGGTCACCATCTCGGTGAGCATCGACGTCGCGGCCTGCGAGATCGCGCAGCCGCGGCCGGAGAACTTCACCTCGTCGATCGTCTCCCCGTCGTCGCCGAACGCGACATAGATCGAGACCTCGTCGCCGCAGAGCGGATTCTGGCCGTCGGCCTCGGCGTCGGCGCCCTCGATGACCCCGTGCCCGTGTGGGTTCTTGTAGTGGTCGAGGATGACCTCGCGATACATCTGGTCAAAAGACATCAGGCAAACACCTTACGGACGGCGTAGAGGCCTTCGACGAGCTGGTCGATCTCCTCGGGAACCGTGTACAGGTAGAAGCTCGCGCGGTTCGTCGCCGCCACGCCGAGTTTGTGCATGAGCGGCTGGCAGCAGTGGTGGCCGGCGCGGATGGCGAC
>DASXKX010000008.1:0-178912 GCA_036496545.1 Gaiellaceae bacterium
CGCCCCCCACCACTGCACGAGCATCGTCGGCGTCCTTCTGCGCCTGCTCCCAGCGGCGGCGGGCCTGGCGTTCTTCCGCTTCGGCGGCGCTGAGATCCTGCTTGGCCTCGTTGAGCTTGGCGCGGGCTTCGCGGTCGTCCGGCCTCGAAGGCTTGGAGCGAGCCGGACGCGCCGACGGATTGACGTGCGAAAGCAGCGTGCCGAAGCCACGCGGTTCGAGCTCGCGCTCCAGGCGACCGGCGAGCAGCTCGTCCGCCGCGTCTTCGTCGACGGCTGCGGCCAGCAGCGATTGACGAACCGCTTCGCCTCCGGCTTTGACGAGGCGCGCGAGCGCGTCTCGTTGTTGCTTCGTCGCGTCTTCGAGGCTTCCCTTGCCGGCGACCTGCGCATCGCGTAGCGCGGCAGATGCGCTCAAGAACGTGTCGACGTCGTCGCGGTGCTTGCGGACGAGGCGATTCACGGCGGCCGCGGCGGCCGTCGGCTTGCGCAAGGCCTTCACGCGCGCACGGTCATCCCCGCTGAGCTCGGTCGCTGCCTCGTTCCGCGCCGCGGTGAACTCCGCGAGCGGCAGGCCGTACAGGCGATCGATGATCTCCTCGACCGTCATGCCGTCATTCTTACGGCGTGAAGGTGTTGGACGTGGAGACGCCGCACGGTCCGGCGCGGGTGCATCTGGACCGTGTGACTCGCGCGTCGGCTGGGCTTGTGCTCGGGCACGGTGCAGGCGGCGGAGTCGAGGCGCGCGATCTGGTTGCCGCCGCCTCAGCGGCGAAGGCAGCGGGACTGACCGTTGCGCTCGTCGAGCAGCCGTACCGCGTCTCAGGACGCCGATCGCCGGCGCCTGCGCAGCAGCTCGATACGGCGTGGATCGCCGTTGTCGAGCGGCTGAAGCGGAAGGAACTGCGTGGATTGCCGCTGATCACCGGCGGACGTTCCTCAGGCGCACGCGTCGCATGTCGAACCGCCGGCCTCGCAGAGGCTGTCGGGGTCTTGTGTCTTGCGTTTCCGCTCCGGCCCCCGGGTCGTGACGTCAGCCGCCTCGACGAGCTCGACGCGGTGAGCGTGCCGACGCTCGTAATCCAGGGCTCGAGCGATCCGTTCGGGATGCCTCCCGCCGGCAAGAACCGCACCGTGATCCAGGTCGCGGGCGACCACGGCCTCAAGAAGGACATCCCGGCTGTCACCGCGGCTGTTCGCGATTGGCTCGAAACGATGCGATAACAGTGCCTGCCTCGTCAGAGCATCACTTGACACCGCTGGCTCGAAACGTTTTGATCGCACCGTGGGCCCGACGATCAAGGACGTCGCCCGGCGCGCCGAGGTCTCGCTCTCGACGGTCAGCGCCGTCCTGAACGGCTCGGCCCCGGCCTCCCAGGCCACCCGGCTCAAGGTCCTCGCAGCGGTCGCGGAGCTCGGCTACGAGCCGAACTCCCAGGCCCGGAACCTCAAGCGCCGCCGCTCCCACGCGGTCGGCCTGATCGTCCCGGACGTCCTCAATCCGTTCTTCGCGCTCGTCGCAGAGGGCGTTGGCGACGAGCTGCGTGCCCACGACTACCTGCTCGTCCTCTGCTCGACCGACTTCGACGAGCGCCGCGAAGCGAGTTACGCACGGCTTCTGCGCGCGACGCGACTCGACGGGATCGTCCACCTCTCGAGCACCGGGCTCCCGCCGGCCGAGCTGCACGAGCTCGCGCGCATCTCGAAGATCGTCACGGTCGACGAGCGCGTCCACGGCCTCGCCGCGCCGTTCGTCGGCTCCGACAACCGTCGCGGCGCGCGCGCCGCCGCCGAGCTTGCGCTTGCGCGAGGCCACCGCCGCTTCGGGATCATCGCCGGCCCGACCGGCCTCTGGACGGCGGAGCAGCGGCTCGCCGGGTATCGCGAGGCACTCGCGGCGGCCGGCATCGACCCGGACGCGGTTCCGACCGCGCGCGGCGACTACCGGTTGGAGAGCGGGCGCTCTGCGGCGGTCGAACTGCTACCACAGGAACCGACCGTGATCCTCGCCGCGAACGACCTCATGGCGATCGGCTGCCTCCAGCATGCGCTCGCCGCCGGGCTGCGCGTCCCGCAAGACCTCTCGGTCATCGGCTACGACGACGTGCCGCTCGCGACGGTCGTCACGCCGGCTCTCACGACCGTCCGCCAGCCCGCGCGCGAGATGGGCCGCGTCGCCGCGAAGCTCCTCCTCGACGGGATCGAGGAGCGAGAGGTTCCCGAGTCCGTCGACCTCGCGCCCGAGCTCGTCGAGCGGGAGTCGCTCGCGTGAAGCTGCGCGCCGAGAACGTCCATCACAACTTCGGCGCGACCGCCGCGCTCGCGCCAACGACGCTCGAGGTCGAGGACGGCGAGTTCGCGTCGATCGTCGGGCCGTCCGGCTGCGGCAAGAGCACGCTCTTCAACATCATCTCGGGGCTGCTCCTACCGACGGCGGGCCGCGTCTTCCTCGACGAGCACGACGTGACAGGGAAGACGGGCCGCGTCGGCTACATGCTCCAGAAGGACCTCCTGCTGCCGTGGCGCACGGTCACGCAGAACATCGTCCTCGGTGCGTCCCTGACCGGCCGCGTCACGCGCAAGGACAAGGAAGAAGCGGTCGCGCTCGCGCGCCGCTACGGCCTCGGCGAGTTCGTCGATCATTACCCGCACACGCTCTCGGGCGGGATGCGCCAGCGCGTCGCGCTCATGCGAACGCTTGCGGTGCACAAGGACGTGATGCTGCTCGACGAGCCGTTCGGCGCGCTCGACTCGCAGACGCGGCTGCGGATGCAGCAATGGCTGCTCGACGTATGGCACGACCAGCAGCGGACGGTGGTTTTCATCACGCACGACGTCGACGAGGCGATCTTCCTCTCCGACCGCGTGCACGTGATGTCCGCACGGCCGGGATCGTTCCGCGCGAGCTACGACATCGACCTGCCGCGACCGCGCTCGATCGAGCTTCTCACGAGCGACGCGTTCATCGAGATGAAGCGCGAGATCCTGCAGCTCATCTACTCGGAGACCCTGAAACAGCTCGCGCAAGAAGGCGAGGCCGCGTGAGACGAATTTCACAGATCGTGCTGCCGCTCGCGCTGACCGCCGCAGTGTTCGGCATCTGGGATCTCGTCGTGAATGTCTTCACGATTCAGTCGTACGTCCTGCCGCGCCCGTACGCCGTCTTCGCACAGATCGGGACGGACTGGGATGTGCTCCAGCCCGCGATGTGGCAGACAATCGAGGAATTCGTCGTCGGCTTCTTCGTCGGGGTTGCCTGCGGGTTCGTACTCGCAGTCGTCATGGGCGAGTCGCGCATCATCAAGCGGGGGCTCTACCCACTGCTGATCGCGACGCAGGC
This sequence comes from Gaiellaceae bacterium, assembly GCA_036496545.1. Classification (GTDB taxonomy): domain Bacteria; phylum Actinomycetota; class Thermoleophilia; order Gaiellales; family Gaiellaceae; genus Palsa-739. The sequence goes on from DASXKX010000008.1 coordinate 3,338, forward strand.
GATCCCGATCATCGCGATCGGTGCGGCGCTCGTGATCTGGCTCGGCTTCGGCCTCACGCCGAAGGTGGTGATCGTCGCGCTCATCATCTTCTTCCCCGTCGTTGTCAACGTGCTCGACGGACTTGCGAACGTCGACCGCGACACGCTCTCCCTCGCGCGCGCGATGGGAGCGGGGCCGGTGCGGATCTTCCTGCACATCAAGCTGCCGGCAACGCTCACGCCGCTTTTCTCTGCGCTCAAGCTCGCCGCGACGTTCGCCGTCACAGGCGCTGTCCTCGGTGAGTGGACCGCGTCGACGAACGGCGGGCTCGGCGTCTACCTCCTCGAGCAGAACTCGCGCCTGAACACCGCCGGGGTGTTCGCCGCGATCCTCCTCCTCTCGGCAATCGGCATCGTCGGCTTCCTCCTCATCGCCGGCGCCGAGCAGCTCGCAACGCCCTGGCGGACGCGGCCGACGCCGCGCCGCCTCCCGTTCCGGCGGCGCACTCATGTCACGCGCGCCGCCCCAAGCCCACAGATCAAAGGAGAGAGCTCATGAAGCTCAAGGTTGGTGTCGTCCTTGCGCTCGCGGCGCTCGTGCTGGCCGCGTTCGCGGCGACGGCGAGCTCGCAGCCGCGGGCGCCGAAGCTGACGACGATCCGGATGGTGCAGGAGTGGCCGGTCGCCGACGGCTTCTGGATCCCGTGGATCGTCGCCCGCGACAAGGGCTGGTACAAAGCCGCCGGGATCGACCTGCAGATCATCCCGCCGCCGACCGTCGCCGACACGGTGAAGTTTCTCGGCACCGGCCGCGCGGACATCGGCTTCACGACGATCCTCGACGTGATCTTCGCGAAGGCGCAGAACGCACCGATCACGTCGATCGGCGCGTACTCGCAGTCGAACAACTGGGGCCTGATCGGCCGCCAGGGCGAGAAGGTCACGGTCGCCGGGCTGAAGGGCAAGACCGTCGGCATTTACAACGACGCGTGGACGAAGGCTCAGCTCAGCATCATGCTGCAGTCGGCGCACCTCAAGCTGAGCGACATCAAGATGGTCGCCGCGGCAAGTGACGTCGTGCCGCTGCTGCTCGCGAAGAAGGTCGACGTCGCGACCGGCGTGACGAACGCCGAGGCATCCGAGGTGCGGACGGTTGGACACCAGAAGCCGGTGATGCTCCTCGCGAAGAACTACGGCGTCCCGGACTCGCCGATCTGGCTCATCGCGGGGAACACGAGCTGGCTGCAGAAGAACCCGGCGCTCGCGAAGACGTGGTTCAAGGTCACAAAGCGCGCGCTCGACTGGGCGATCGCAAATCCGTCGGCCGCGGTGAAGATGTTCGAGAAGGCATATCCGAAGGCGGAGAGCTACGCGTACGCGCTCGATCAGTGGAAGGCGACGATCCCGCTGTTCAAGTCGTCGGGCGGCTACTTCCACCAGGACAACACCCAGTGGTCGAAGCTCCTGCCCGCGCTCGTGAAGCAGAAGCTGATCACGAAGGCGCTGCCTCCGTCGAGCTACTACACGAACGCCTATCTCGGCGGCTGATGGCGCGAGTGCTGATTGCCGGCGAGTCGTGGACGACGACGTCGATTCATGTCAAGGGATTCGATTCGTTCACCACGGTCGCCTACGAGGAGGGCGTCGGTGCATTGCGCGACGCTCTCCTCGCGGCAGGCCATGACGTCACGTTCATGCCGAACCACGTCGCGGCCGTCGACTTTCCGCATTCGGTCGACGGGCTGCGCGCGTGGGACGTCGTGCTGCTGTCGGACATCGGCTCGAACACGCTGCTGATTCCCCCTGCTACGTTCGCCAGCTTCGAAGCAAAGCCAAATCGCCTTGTTGCGGTGCGCGAGTGGGTGAGGGGAGGCGGCGGCCTCGGGATGATCGGCGGCTACCTCTCGTTTCAGGGGATCGAGGCGAAGGCGAACTACCGCGGAACTGCGGTTGCGGAGGTGCTGCCGGTTGAGCTCGAGGTTGGCGACGACCGCGTCGAGTCGCCGGATGACGCGTCGCCGGTTCTGACCGGGGAGAAGCATCCGGTCATCGAAGGGCTGGCTTCGCAGTGGCCGGCGATTCTCGGGTACCAGCGCGTCGTCGCGCGCGCGTCGGGTGCCGTTCTCGCGCAGGTCGGCTCCGATCCGCTGCTCGTCACGGGCGCGTTCGGCGAGGGGCGCACGCTTGCGTATATGACCGACATCGGGCCGCACTGGGCGCCGCCCGCCTTCGTCGCATGGGACGGCTACGCGCGGCTGTGGGGCCAGGCGGTGCGATGGTTGGCGGGCTAGACGACGCGCAGCGGGCGACGCTCGAGGTCATCGCGGAACTGCTCGGCGAGGTCGAGCCCGGCGTGTCGGAGCGCGAGCTCGCAGCGCGGGCGTTCGAGCTTGCCCGGGCGCGGGGTGCGTCGGGTGTCTGGACGCCGATCGCGGTCGGTGCAGGTTCGGGCAACCTCGTGTGCCATCCGGACTATCCGCCGACCGATCGGCGCGTGGCGGACGTCGATCTCGTGTGGCTCGACGTGACGCCGGAATTCGACGGCTGGCCTGGAGACGCGACCCGTTCGGTCGTCGTCGGCTCCGATCCCGCGCGCGAGCAGATCGTCGCCGACTGTACGCGCGTCCTCTCGGAGACGATCGCTGCGATCGAGCCCGGCATGCCGGCGCGCGAGCTCTTCCATGTCGCGCGCGACCTGCTCGACCGCGACGGCTACGAGCTCCTCGATCTGCTCGGGAACGTCGGCCACGACCTCGACCGCGGCGGTGTTGTGACCGGCTTCATCGATCCACGCAACACGACGCCGATGTGGGGCTGCTGGGCGGTTGAGCCGCACATCGGCATGGACGGGATCGGCGCGAAGGTCGAAGACGTCGTGTGGATTGGCGAGGAGGGTGTGCGTGTCGTCGGCGCCTGACGGACTCGTCTCTGTGCAGAAGATCGCGCGCGAGTGCGCGGAGGAGGCTGCGCGCTTAGCGCAGGTCGGAATGACCGAGATCGAGCTCCGCGACATCGTCGAGCAGCTGCTGGCCGACCGGGGCTGCGCGGAGTTGTGGTCGATCACGAACGTCGGCTTTGGGCCGCGCAGCACGATCTGCTTTCCCGATCAGCCGCCGACCGAGACGACGCTCGGTCCGAACGATGTCGGCCATGTCGACGTCCATCCGATCTCCGTCGACGGCTGGTGGGGCGACTGTACGCGTACGTTTCAGCTCGGCGACGACGCTCAGCGCACACGTGCGTTCGAGACGGTGCGGCGCATCCACGAGGAGACGCTCGCGCGGTGCACGCCGGGCATGCGTGCGTGCGATCTGTTCGCCGGTTGCTTCGAAGCGATTCACGCTGCGGGCTACAAGCTGCTCGATCCGTGGTCGAACATCGGCCACTCGCTGAAGCAAGGCTCGGCGTATGACGAGAAGTTCATCGACGCGACAAACGAGCGCGAGATGTGGGGCGCGTGGGCGGTCGAGCCGTTCCTCGGAACGGACGAGTTCGGCGTCAAGCTCGAAGACGTCGTCTGGTTCGGTGAGGACGGCTGCGAGGTGCTGCGGTGAGGATCGCGGTCGGGCAGTTCGAGCCGCGCGTGGGGGAGAAGGAACGGAACGTCGCCCGCTCGCTCGAGCTGATCGACGAGGCGGCGGCTGGCGGCGCGCAGCTCCTCGTGCTGCCTGAGCTCTGCTCGAGCGGCTACGTCTTCAAGAGCGCGGGCGAGCTCGCGGAGCTTGCGGAGGACATCCCGGGCGGGCCGACTTGCGAGGCGTGGCTCGAGCGCTGCGCGGCGCATGGGCTCGTGCTCGTCGCGGGCATCCCCGAGCGCGATGGCAACGTGTTCTACAACGCCGCGGTCGTGCTGACCCCGGAGGGCTGGGCGGGCACGTACCGCAAGCTCCATCTCTGGGACCAGGAGAACCGCTTCTTCACGCCGGGCGACCACGGCGTTCCGGTCTTCGACACGCCGGCGGGCCGTGTCGCTGCGCTCGTCTGTTATGACGCGTGGTTCCCGGAGTGCTTCCGCCTCGCGGCGCTCGCGGCCGCAGATGTCGTCTGCATCCCGACGAACTGGGTGCCGATCCCCGGCCAAGCTGCAGGCCGACCAGCGATGGCGACGCTTCTCTGCCAGACGGCGGCTCACGTCAACTCGATCGTCGTCGCGGCCGCCGATCGCATCGGTATCGAGCGCGGCCAGCCGTTCATCGGGCAGAGCCTCGTCATCTCGCACACCGGCTGGCCGGCGACAGGCCCGGCGTCTGAAAATGCCGAGGCGCTGCTCATCGCCGACGTTGATTTCGACAAGGCACGCGCGGCACGCGCCTGGAACGAGTTCAACGATCCGCTCGCGGACCGGCGCGCGGACGTCTACTGAGTGGAATAAATTTCTCCCGTGCGCCTAAACCATCCGGTTGCGACCGTGCCCGTCGGGCTGGACCCAGAAGGGGTGCAGGTCGACGTCGTGCGGAACCGGGCGTATGTCGCCTGCTCGCGGTCGGACTACGTCGCCGTCGTCGATCTCGAGTCAAACGAAGTGGCTGGCCGGGTCGCGACCGGCGAAGAGCCGATCGACCTGGGCTACGACGCCGCGACGGGCCGGATCTTCACGGCCAACGCGCACTCCGATTCCGTCTCGGTCATCGACGCCGAGACGCTGAGCCTCGTCGCCACGATCGAGACGGGGCTCTACCCGTCCGGCCTCACGATCGATCACGACGCGCGGCGGATGTACGTCGGCAACTCCCTCGGCTCGACGATGTCCGTCATCGACGTCGATACCCTCGAGACGATCGCTACCGTCGAGGCGGAGATCGGCGCCGGTGCGATCGCCTTCGATCCCACGCGGGACCTCGTCGTGTGCGTCAACTTCGTCGCCGCGTCGGCGACGTTCGTCGATACGAACACCTGGGAGCCCGTGGGCCGGGTCGACGTCGGCTCAGGCGCCTGCGCAGTTGGCGTCATCCCCGAGCGCGGGGAGGCGTTCATCGTCAACTCGCTCGCCGGGACGATCAGCCGCGTCTCGCTCGAGAGCTTCGAGGTGATCGAGGAGCTGACCGTCGGGCGGGCGCCCGTCGGCCTTACGATCGGCAGCGCGTTCGACCGCGTCTACGTCAGCAACCGCGGCGCCGGCACGCTGAGCGTCATCGGAGTCGACGACGGGCTGGAGTGGGCGCAGTTCCGTGTAGGCGAAGGGCCGGGCGGGGTCGCCGTCGAGGGACGCCGCGTCTACGTGGCCGACGCCGGCAGCGGAACGCTCACGATCCTCGACGATCCTCTCGACGGAGCGGCGGAAACGCGTGACGCTGAGCAACCGCACCCTCTGATCGGCCAGAAGCTGCCGCCGTTCGAGCTGGTCGATCTCACCGGCACGAGGCGGAGCAGCGCCGAGTGGGCGGAGAAGAAGTACATCGTCGACTTCTTCGCCAGCTGGTGAGGACCCTGCAACGCGGAGGCTCCGTACCTCGAGGAGCTGCGGCAGCGCGAGGAGTCCCGGTCGGGGCTCGACGTCATCCTGATCAATGTCTACGAGGGAACAGACCCGAAGCCCGAGGTGGAGCGGTTCTGCGAGATGTGGGGCATCAAGGGGACGATCCTGCTCGACGAGTCCCTCGAGTACGCGCGCTCGCTCGGCGTCCGCGGCGTGCCGACGAACATCCTCGTCGACTCCGACGGCACCGTCGTCGGGTACGGCCTCGTCGAGCCGGGTGAGCTCTACGCCGCGGTCGACCGGTTGCTCGATCGCTGAGACGACCCTCTCGGTCGACTGAGCAGCGTCCCGCTGGCGACGAGCAACGCGAACGACGCGATCCGCAGCACGCCGCTCGCGCCGCCGGGAAGCTGCTCGTCGAGCAACACGATGCCGGCCGCGATCGGGACGGCGTTCGTCGTGAGCGTCGCTGCGCCGGCCGCCGTGACCGCGTCGCCTTGCTGGAACGCGCCTTGCAGCTGGATTGACCCGAGCCCGTAATACGCGATGAGCGGTGCGATCGCAAGGAACCAGCCTCCGCCGAACACGAACAGCTTCGCGGAGATGTCCCCCCCGGCGAACAGCAGACCGGCCGCGAAGCCGAGGGTGGCGGCGTAGGAGGCGCGGAGGTGCGCGACGCTGAGTACGGCCGCGACGCCGGCCGTGACGCCGAGCCAGAGCGCAGCCTCGGCCACGTGCGGTGCGTGATCGCCGGGCTGATGACTCGGGAGCGACAGCCCGAGCAAGACGAGCCCCACGACCGCGCATGCCACGGCGAGCTGTTCGTGGCGCGGCAGGCGGCTCGGATGGCCTTTCGCCACGAACATCGCGAGCACTGCGATCCCCGCGGCGCCGACTGCCTGCACGAGCGCGAGCGGTGCGAGATGGAGTGCGGCGACAAACATGAGCCAGCCGAAGGTCTCGGCGCCGAAGGCGATGAGCCAGGGGCGCGTCCGGACGAGGTCGCGCGCCGCGAGCAGTGGGTGCCGAGGCGAGAGCGGCGGCAGCGCCCGCACCGCGTCGTGCTCTTTCGTGTACGCCCAGTTGACGGCGACTGCCGACACGAGCGCGAGCGCGAGTCCGAACCAGACGCCGATGGAGCAGCAGCTTAGACCGCGTCGGTCTGCTCGGCGCCGTGTCGTGCGGCATGCGCCTCCGGCGCGACGACACGGCCGCCGCGCGACCATGACGCGACGGCCGCGACAAGGCAGGCGACAATCGCAAAGGCGAACGCCTCATGCAGCCCGCTCCGGAACGGGCCGGCGATCAGGTGTGGGAAGAAGCCGCGACCGCTGATCGTCGCCGCGTCGTGTGGCGAGAGGTGCTTGAGGACGTGCGGGCCGATCAGCTCCTTCGCAGGGTTGAACCCGAGGAAGGCTGCGAAGAGCACCGAGATCGGCGGCAGGTTGCTGACATGCGCGGCGGTCGCCGCCGGCACGCCGTTCGCCGTGAGACCACTCGCAAGGGCGTGGGGGAGACTCGCCGAGAGCCCGAGGATCATCAGGGTGAAGAACACGCCGATCGAGAGCACCTGCGCGGAGTTCTGGAACGTCTGGTTCATCCCGCCGCCGGCGCCTCGGTGCTCCGGGGGCAGGCTGTTCATCACACCTGCGCGATTCGGCGACGCGAACGCGCCCATCGACAGCCCCATCAGCAGCAGCACGCCGGCAAACACCGGATACGAGAAGTCGGTCGGCAGCATCGCGAGCAGCAGGAAGCTGATCGCTGACACGAGCATCCCGCCGGTCGCGAAGCCTCGCGAGCCGTAACGGTCGGAGAGGATTCCCGCCAGCGGTCCTGCGAGCAGGAAGCCGAACGTCAGGGGCAGCATTCGGATCCCCGCCCAGAGCGGTGTCGATGCGAAGTCGTACCCGTGCTCGGGCAGCCAGATCCCCTGCAGCCAGATGATCAACATGAACATCAGCCCGCCGCGCGAGATCGCCGAGAGAAAGCTCGAGAGCACGCCGAACGTGAACGCGCGAATCCGGAATAGCCCGAGCTGGAACATCGGCGCGCGCGAGCGCAGCTCGATTGCCGCGAAGCAGATGAGCAGCGCGATCCCGCCGCCGAGACAGCCGAGCACGAACGGCGAGCGCCAGCCCATCGAGCTGCCTCCGTGCGGCCGGATGCCGTACGTGATCCCGATCATCACGAGCACGAGCCCGGCCGCAAACGTGACGTTCCCGGCCCAGTCGATCGGCTCGCGGCTGCGGACCCCGATCTCACGGAGGCTGCGGTACGACCACAGCGTCCCGAGGATGCCGAACGGCACCGACACCAGGAAGATCAGCCGCCAACTCACGGGCGCGAGCACGCCGCCGAGCACGAGGCCGATGAACATGCCGCTGATCCCGACGACGTTGTTGATGCCGAGCGCCATCCCGCGCTGGTTCGCGGGGAACGCGTCGGTGAGGATCGCGACCGAGTTCGCGATCAGGAACGCCGCGCCGATCCCCTGCAGGATGCGGAAGCCGATCAGCCAGTCGGCGCCGGCGCGTCCGTGCATCCAGTCGATCGTGAGGAGCAGCGACGCGAGCGTGTAGACGATGAAGCCGACGTTGTACATCCGCACGCGGCCGTAGAGGTCGCCGAGACGGCCGAGGCTGACGACGAGCACGCTCGAGACGACGAGGAAGCCGAGGATCATCCAGAGCAGGTAGAAGCTGTTGCCGGGCTGGAGCGGATCGAGGCCGATGCCGCGGAAGATGTCGGGCATCGCGATCAGCACGATCGAGCCGTCGATCGTCGCGAGCAACACGCCGAGCGTGGTGTTCGAGAGAGCGACCCACTTGTACCGACCCTGATCGACAGGCAACCTGAACAGTTTACCTGTCTACAATTCTTGTCATGACGCCTTCCTCGACGCTCGTCTCCACGGCAAGCGAGCTCCGGATCGTGCTCGGGCAGCTCGTCCGGCGGCTCCGCAGCGAATACAGCTTCCCGATCGCGCAGGCGAGCGTCCTCAGCCGGCTCGACCGCGACGGCGCGCAGACGACGAGCGCGCTCGCGGCCGCCGAGCGCATACGCCCGCAGTCGATGGCGCAGACGCTCAGCGAGCTCGAGGGCGACGGGCTCATCTCGAGGCATCCCGACCGAAGCGACCGCCGGCAGATTCTGATCGAGCTGACCGAGCGCGGGCACGACCGCCTGCGGGAGGACCGGCGCCGGCGCGAGGGCTGGCTCGCCGAGGCGATCGCTACGACGCTCAGCGCGGACGAACAACGGACGCTGATCGACGCGCTGCCGCTGTTGCGGCGTCTCGCTCAGTCGTGAGGGATGCAGTGGCGCAGCCGCGTCACGTCCGAGCCGCCCAGCCACGTCTGTAGCCGCTTGATCAGGAACAGCGGCTGATGCGCCGGCGACGCGTCCGTATAGCGGTGCGCGACGAGACCGTTCTGGAGCTCGGTCTCCGCGCTCGGTGAGATCTCCCAGCCGACGGGAGCGCGAAGCCCAGGATGCGACGCCGGCGAGATCGTGATCGTGCATCCGCCCGGGGTGAGCCGATAGGCGTCGGCGCGCGCGAACGTCTCCACCGAAGTCCTGCCGCCGAGCGCCGTCACCGGCGGCGCGAGCGTCTGGCCGACGCCGCTGTCGCCGCTCGGAGCCTCGCTCGGCGCCGCGCGGTAGTAGTTGTCGAGCTCGACGATCACGAGCGCGATCTTGCGCTTGGTCGTCTGCGTGTTGTGCTGCTCGACGAGTTGCTTGATCGTCGGGAAGAGCACGTCGACCGTGGCGAGCCCGCTGTTGTCGATGTAGCCGCCGTCGACGAGCTCCAGCTTGCAGCCGGCCTGGCCGACGATCTTTGACGTCGATCCGCACGCACCGTTGTCCTGCGAGCTCGCGTCGGTGTACGGCCGGCAGTGCTCGTCGATGCGGCCGGCCGGCGACACGTACGGGAAGCGGCCGGCGAGGAGCGCCGCGGTCGAGAGCCGCAGATCGTTCCCGGCACACAGTGCAGCAAGCACCTGCGGGGTCCCTGCAAGCGGTCGTTGATCGATCGAATTCGTATCGCTTAGCTGCGAGCTCTCCGGCAGCGGCCAGTCCGAGAGCGGGACGGGACTCGTGACGGCGCGCGCGACGCCGCCGACGACGGTCGAGTTGAAGATGAGCAGCGGCACGAGAGCTGCATTGCTCGAGCTCTGCGCCGCGCGCCCGTCCCAAACGCCGCGCAGCTTCGGCGACGCGCCGGTCCAGTTGCGGTCGAAGCTGTTCTCGAGCACCGCGGAGCGGTCGGACGCGAGGCATTGCCCGCTGAGCGAGTCGCCGCAGCGTCCGCCGGTCCCGGGGTGGAGCCCGATCATGTGGTTCGGCAGGTCATGGAAGAGCCCCCACCCGATCGTCGGCGAGGCGAAGTCGCCGCCGAGATCGTCGTGCACCCAGCCCTTCGCCAGCCCGCCCTCGGCGAGGAGCTCGCGCGAGTACGCGTACGTGCCTACCGCGCCGCCCGAGACGCTGCTGATGAGGAAGATGTCGCGCGCGGCAGCCTTCGTCTGTGCGGGCGTTCGGCGTTGGTTCCTGCACGTCGCGTTGTAGTTCGGATCCGTGAGCGTCTCCGGCTCCGCGCTCGCGCCGACGATGCAGTCGAGGGCAACCGCGGTCCAGTACGCGGAGCGGATGCCGCCGCCGTGTGTCGCGACGAGCAGCAGCGGCAACGGCCCGTTCGCGGGCTTGTTGAGCGCGCTCGCCTGGTCGTGCACCCACTCGTTGAAGGCCTGCTCGAGCGTCGACGGTGCGGCCGCGTTCGACGCCTGGCGTTCCGTGAGCCTTGCATCGTGGAGTTGTGCCGGCGCAAGGACGCCGGCGGCGACCCACCAGACGAAGAGGATCGAGAGGATCGGCAGCTGCTGAAACCCGATCCGCGCCAGCAGGCGCGGCGGCCGGCGCTGGATGCTCCACTGCGCAACCCAGAAGAGCGCGGCCAGCACGCCGGCCAGCGCAACGTCGACCAGCGCAAACACGCCGAGCGTGTGGCCGACGCCGAAGACGTTGATGTGCAACGCGACCAGCGTCGTCAGCGCACCGAGGAGCGTGACGGGGAGGATCACGAACCCGTACGGGTTGTCGAACACGCGATCGGATCCGTGGAAGAGAACGACCGCATACCCGAGCGTTCCGGCAAGGAACGTGAAGCCGATGATGTCCGCCGCGAGCTCGCTCCCGAGCCACAGCGGAATCGCGAGGATGAAGACGACACAGAGCGCGACGAGCCAGCCTCGACGTTGTGGGAGCGCCGGCACGGCCGGCGGACCGCCGTCGCCGGTCATCACGACCGCGACGAGAGCGAGGAAGAGCGCGGGGAAGATGAGCGCGAACGAGCCGAAGTGGAAGCGCGGCGCGTCGGTGAGCATCGAGTCGATCGCGCCGCCGATTGCCGCGGACGCGATCGTAAGGAGCGGGACGATCGCAAGGAGCTCGGGCGCGACGCCGGCATCCGGCTCCGTCGCATCGTCGGCGGCACTTGCCTCCGGCGGCTTGAACGTGCCGAGCTCGAGCAACCCGAGCGCGGCCATCAGCGCGCCGAGAATGGCGATGCCCCAGCCGAACGGAAAGAGGAATCGCAGCACGAGCCCGAGCACGAGGACGACGGCCGTGGCGATCCACCAGCCCAGTCCGACGGGAATCACCGGCTGCCGCTCGGGTCGAGGCTTGCTGAGCGTGGCGTCGGTGTGCGCGAGCCGGAGGCTCGTCTCGTAGACGACGAGCGCGAGCGCGACGGTCGCCGCGAGCCCGAAGGCCAGGTGCGCGAGATGCGTCTCATCGAGGACGACCCAAGTGCGCACGCTGTCGACCGCTTGGCCGCTCGTGTCGGTGATCAGGTTGACGATCACGACGAGCAGCACCACGCCGACGACGTTGATCCGGTGGCGCTGGATGAAGACACGGAACTTCCCGACGGCTCCAACGCGCCCGGCCGCGCTGAGCGCGACGATCACGAAGACACCGAGCGAGCCGAGCGCGAGGAAGTCGAGGAGGGATGCCCAGCGGTTGAGGCTTCCGTGCCCGCCTCCGTCGGCGAGCCCACGGCAGATCATCGCGCCGGCCTCGATCAGCACCGCAGCGCCGGCGAAGATCGCGAACTCGATGCGGAGCTGCCGCTTGCCGAGCTTCACGAGCGGCCAGAGCGCGGCCGCCAGTAGCACGACCCAGACGACGCAGAGCACGAGGTGGGCAGCGATCCAGTCGGTGTTCGGAAGCCGGCAGCCGCTGCAGCTCGTCTGCTTGATGACGGCTGCCGTCCAGCCGCTCGAGTACGCGGTGCGCACGGCCTGGTCCATCCGCCAGACCGCGATCAACGCGAGGAGTCCGATCACGGCGCACGCACGGCTCCAAAGGCGTACCGACAGGATGTAGCGAGTGTCGCAAGCTCGTCGCCTGTGGTCAACAGTTCACGATTCGTTCAAGGCTTCGTCTGCACAATGTCCAGTGTGGACGAGCCGACGCTCGACGACGATCTGCTCCGCGCGCTCCGCAACACGCCCGACCGAAATCTCGACCAGCTCGCCGAGGCTGTCGGGTTGCCGCGGACGAACTTCGGCCGCGCACCGAGAAGCCGGATCCGCGACCGCGTCCGCTCGCTTGTCGAGGAAGGCCTCGTCGAGGAGCACGGCAAGCGCTACCGCATCTCCGAGCACGGACGGCGGCTGCTCGCCGACCGCGCGCTCGAGTGAGCGAAGCAATCCTCGTCGTCGACGACGAGGCCTCGATTCGCCGGATGCTCGAGCGCACACTGCTCGCCGACGGCTACCGCGTTGAGTCGGTTGCAGACGGCGGCGCGGCGTTGGCATCTGTCGAGCGTTCCGTCCCCGACCTTGTCATCCTCGATCTCGGCCTGCCCGGCATGGACGGCGTCGAAGTTGCACGCCGATTGCGGGCGAAGAAGCTCGCGACGCCGATCCTCATGCTGACCGCACGAGACGCGGTCGGCGACCGGGTCGACGGGCTCGACGCGGGCGCTGACGATTACGTCCTCAAGCCGTTCGATACCGAGGAGCTCCAGGCACGCATTCGCGCGCTCCTGCGACGCGGCCGCGAGCCGGCGGAGACGCTCGCCTACGGCGACCTTGTACTCGATGTGTCGCTTCGCGTTGCTCGTCGCGGTGCGCGGGAGATCGTGCTCAGTGAACGCGAGGCCGCGCTCCTCGAGCTCTTCTTGCGCAGCCCGCGCACGGTCGTCAGCCGTCAGGCTGCGCTCGCGCACGTGTGGGGAAGCTCGTATGCGGCAACGGCCAACAGCGTCGACAAGTACGTGTCCTACCTCAGGCGCAAGCTCGGCGATCCGCCGCTGATCACGACGGTCCGGGGCGCAGGCTTCATGCTCGGCAGCTGATGCGCTCACTACTCGGCCGATCCGTCGTCGCTGCCGTCGGCGGCATCTTGCTCGCGGTGCTCGTCGCGGGCGTCGGCGTCGAGTTGCTCGCCTCGCGCGATCTGCACCACTCACTCGACCACTCGCTTCGACAGCGGGCGGTCGAGATCGCACAGCTGAGCGCGTCGGCTCCCGCGCTGCTGACGCGCCCCGGCGCGCTCGACTCGACGCTCGGCGGCACGCAGCTGACCGTCGAGGTGCTCGACCGTCACGGCCGGTTGATCGCACGCTCGCTGTCGCTCGGCGGCCGCGTTCTGCCGGCGGGTGGGCTTGCGACGCCGGTGATCGTCTCGGGTCGCCCGCGGTACGGCTACGTGACGTCCGCAGGCGAGCGACTTCGCGTCTACGTCGCGCCGCTCGCCACGTTCGGCGGTGCGGCAGCGGGCGGCGCCGTCGTCGTCGCGGCCTCTGAGCACGACGTGGCGCACACGCTCGGGAACCTCCGCCTGTTCCTCGTCCTCGCAGGCATCGCTGCGGCGGCGCTTGCCGCGATCGCAGTGTTCCTGTTGCAGCGGCGCGCGCTCGGTCCGGTCACGCGTCTCGCCGCCGCTGCCGCCGAGGTCGAACGGACCGGTGACCCGCGGCGACGCCTGCCGCTCCCGCCGTCGAACGACGAAGTCGGCCGGCTCGCGAACACGCTCAACGAGATGCTCGCCAGCCTCGAGCGTGCACGCGACCGCGAGCGACGCTTCCTCGCCGATGCCTCTCACGAGCTGCGCACGCCGCTGACGGCCCTCCGCGGCAACATCGCCTACCTCGCGCGTCACGGTGCGACACCCGAGCTGCTCGACGACCTCGAACACGACGCCGAGCGCCTGGCCCGTCTCGCAGACGACCTCCTCGCGCTGTCGCGTGAGGAGGCGAGTGCGCTTCCCGACGCCGACGTTCGCCTCGACGAGCTCGCACGCACTGCGGCCGAGCGTCATCCAGGCGTCGACCTCGTCGCGCCTGAGCCCCTGACCGTGCGCGGCGAGCCAGGCTCGCTCGAGCGCGCGCTCGAAAACCTGCTCGAGAACGCCCGAGTGCACGGTCCGAAAGACGGCGCCGTCTCACTCGGCGTCGAGCGAAACGGCGACGTCGCACGGGTCACGGTCGCCGATGAGGGAGAGGGCCTCCGCGTCGAGGAGAAGCAGCTTGCATTCCATCGCTTCTGGCGGCGGGAGGCTGACCGGCCCGGCTCCGGCCTCGGGCTCGCGATCGTGCGCGCGACGGCCGAGCGCCACGGCGGCCGCGCCTATGCGGAAGGCGCGCGCTTCACGATCGAGCTCCCGCTTTCAGAAACCTCTCACGGCCCGTCGGCTACAACGAGCGAGGAAACGGAGAAAGGACGCTCGTGAAGCTGTTTCGCACACTCTCGACAACCCGCCTTGTTGCACTCGTTGCGTTCCTGATCGTGCTCGCAGGCGGTGGCGCCGCCCTCGCCGTCGCCGCGCGCGGGGGTGGCTCGACGCCGCCCCCGAAGCCGCTCGCACAGGCACTCCACGACGCGCTCACAGGCGCGCAGCCGGACGGGATCACGGCGGACATCACGTTCACGAACAACCTCTTCCCGACGGGAGCACTCACCGGCGCGGCCGGCTCGGCGCTTCTGTCCGGTGCGACCGGGCGGCTGTGGGTCACCAATGACGGCCGCGGGCGCCTCGAGCTGCAGTCCAACGCGGGGGATGCGCAGATCGTCTGGAACGACCAGCAGGTCACGGTGTACGACGCGTCGTCGAACACCGTTTACAAGTTCACGCTGCCCGCGAAGACGTCGACGCCCGACACGGGCTCGTACACGCCGCCCGCGCTCTCCGAGATCACGACCTTCCTCACGCAGCTCTCGCAGCAGGCGACTGTGTCGGACGCGCAACCCGACAACGTCGGGACGCAACCCGCGTACACCGTCACGGTCTCGCCGAAGCACGACGGCGGCTTGCTCGGCGAGGCACAGCTCGCGTTCGACGCCGCCAACGGCATCCCGCTGCGCGTCGCGATCTATGCGCAGGGAGGCAGCTCGCCCGCTCTCGCACTCGACGCGACGAAGATCAGCTTCGGCTCCGTCGATCCGGCTGACGTCGACATCAGCCCGCCGGCGGGCGCGAAGGTCGTCGACCTGAGCTCCGCGCTGGCGAGCCACAGCGGCACCGACCAGTCCGGCACCGCCGACACCACCGGGCTCGCCGCAGTCCAGGCCGCTGTCGACTTCCCGGTCGCCGCGCCCGACGCGCTCGTCGGCCTGCCGCGGCAGCACGTCGGCCTGCTCGGTAAGGACTCCGCGCTCGCCGTCTACGGACGGGGCCTCGGCGCGATCATCGTGGTCGAGCACAAAGCCGATGCGGGCGCGAGCGGCACCATGATCACCGGCCTGCCGACCGTCTCGTTGAACGGCGTCACCGCGCACGAGCTGGCGACCCAGCTCGGCACGGTCATCGAGTGGCAGCAGGGCGGCACGAGCTTCGTCCTCGCGGGCTCGCTGCCTCCCGCGGCCGCGGAGTCCGCTGCGCGCGAGCTGAAATGACCGACGAGACGCCCGTGGTCGCCCGCGGGCTCGTGAAGCGCTACGGGGAGATCGTCGCCGTTGCAGGCGTCGATCTCACCGTGGAGCGCGGCGACGTCTTCGGCTACCTCGGCCCGAACGGGGCGGGGAAGACGACGTCGCTACGCATGCTGCTGGGCCTGATCCGCCCGACGGCAGGAACCTCGAGGCTGTTCGGACGCGACCCGATCGAGGCCGGCGCGCGCGCACTCGAGGGTGTCGCAGGGTTCGTCGAGGGGCCGCGGTTCTACCCGTACCTCTCCGGACGGCGCAACCTCCGCCTGCTCGCGGACTACGACGAGCCCACGACCCGCTCACGCATCGACGAGGTGCTCGAGCTCGTAGAGCTTCGCGACCGCGCGAAAGATCGTGTGGGCGGCTACTCGCACGGCATGCGGCAGCGCCTCGGCATTGCCGCGTCGCTCCTGCGCGCGCCGAGGCTGCTTTTGCTCGACGAGCCCGCGACGGGACTCGACCCGGCCGGGATGCGCGACATGCGCGACCTCGTCCGCCGGCTCGCAGGTGAGGGCATCACGATCTTGCTCTCCAGCCATCTGCTGTACGAGGTCGAGGAGCTCTGCAACCGCGTCGCGATCATTCGCAAGGGGTCGATCGTCTATCAGGGAGCGCTCGGCGAGCTGCTCGCGACTGCCGCCACCGGCTACCGCCTGAAGACCCGCGAGCCCGCGCGCGCGAAGGCGCTCTGCCTGAACCAACGGGGAATCGAGAACCTCGTCGCCGACGGCGACGAGCTGCGTTTCTCGGCCGACGAGGACGCCGTCGCCGCGCTGTCGGTCGCGCTCGGCCAGGCGCGCATCCCGATCCTGCAGCTCACGACCGACACCGCAAGCCTCGAGGACCTCTTCCTCGGCATGACCGACGGCGAGTCGAGCGACCACGACCGGCCTGCAGCGTTGGCGGCGTCATGACCGCGGTCGCGCGCGTCTACAAATGGGAAGTCGCGAAGCTGCTCGCGCAGAAGCGCACGTATCTCGGGATCGGCGCCGCGATGCTCGTCCCCGTCATCTTCGTCGTCGTGCTGCAGATCCAGTCCGGCGGCCCGAACGACGTGCCGCTCGGGCGCTACATCCGCGACTCGGGCATCGTCACCCCGCTCGTCGTACTGCTCTTCATGTCGATCTGGGGCTTCCCGCTGATCACCGCGCTCGTCGCCGGGGACATCGTCGCGGCAGAGACGCAGAACGGCACGCTAAAGACGATCCTGACGCGCTCGCGCGAACGCGGGCAGGTGTTCGCGGGTAAGGCGCTCGCGACATTCACGTACACGCTCGCGATCGTCGTCGCGATGGGCGTTGTCGGCGTTGCCGCCGGCTCGATCGCGTGGGGCTTCCACTCGTTCACGTCGCTCTCCGGCACGCCGGTGTCTGCAGGACGGGGGCTCGGGCTGATGTTCGCAAGCCTTGCGGTCTACGCGCTGCCGCTCGCCGGGATCGCCGCCTTCGGGCTGCTCCTGTCCACGATCACGCGGAACTCGGCGGCGTCGGTCGTCGCCACGCTCATGTTCGCGCTCTTCATGCAGCTGATCGGCGTGCTCCCGGGCACCGAAGGCATCCGGCCCTATTTGCTCGGAACGCAGTTCGACGCCTGGCACGGCTTCCTGCGGACGCCCGCCGATTGGGCGCCGGTGATCCGCGCGTTGTGGCTCTCGGCGATCTACATCGCGGTGCCGCTCTTCGGCGCGTACGTCGTCTTCCTGCGGCGCGACGTCGCAGGCGACTAGCTCGTACTAGAACGCGTCGTGCGGCAGCAGCACGTTGAAGGTCGTCCCGCGGCCGACGACGCTGCGCACGTCAATCGAGCCGTTGTGCGCATCGACGATCGCCTTCGTGATCGTCAGTCCGAGGCCGGTACCCGGTATCGCCTGCGCCGTCGCCGACCGCGTGCGGAAGAACGGGTTGAAGAGCTGCAGCTGGTCGGCGTCGGAGATCCCGCTGCCCGAGTCGGTGACCTCGAGCACCGTGCTTCCATCGCGCGCGCCCGTCGTCACACTCACCCGTCCGCCCTGCGGCGTGAACTTGATCGCGTTCGAGACGAGGTTGTCCATCAGCTGGGCGAGCCGCAGCGGGTCGCCTTTGAGGTGCGCGGGCGCGCCATGGTCGACCGTGAGCTCGATCTGCTTCGCGTCCGCCGCCGGCTTTGCCGCTTCGACGCACTCCGTCACAAGCCGCTGGAGGTCGACATCGTGCACGTCGAGGTCGAGCTTGCGGTCCTTCGCCTCCGCGACGAGCAAGAGGTCGCTGACGAGATGCATCAGCCGCTCGGCGTTCCGCTGGACGACGCCAAGGAATGTGTCCTGCTCGGGCGTGCGCGCAGCGAACGAGTCGTCGCTGATCAGCTCGAGGTACCCCATGATCGACGTGAGCGGCGTGCGCAGCTCGTGTGAGACCGTCGCGACGAACTCGTCGCGCAGGCGCATGAGCTCGCGAGTGCGCTCGGCGTTGTCGCGGTCGATGCGTCCGGCGCGCCGCTGCATCTCGAACTGCCAGATCAGCAGCGCGATCAGGAGCGCCGCAGCCGCGGCGGCGGTGATCAGCGCGAGTCTTGCGCGCGGGTTCGTGACGTGCGTTTGATGTGCCTGGCGGCTGATCTCCGTGTCGATCGCGGCCTCGAGCCGCTCGAGCCGCCGGGCGACTGCGCTTTGATCGGCGCTCAGAGCGGCGAACGCTTTATCGGAAGCATCGATGTAGGCGACGTAGGAGGGACGGATCCGGGTCGCCTCCGACGAGTCGTGCGCCTCGACCCGCTTGAAGGCGTCGTCCGTGGCGGCTCGGGTCGCGCGACGGCCGGCCGAGCTGCCTTGCGAGAAGAAGGTCTGGAGTTGAAAGGCGGAGCTCCCGAGTTGCTGCGTCCGAAGCGTCTGGCGTTCGATCTCGGCGGCGTGGTGCAGTTGCCAGCCGCCCAGGGTCGCGGCGACGACGACGACCGCCAGCGTTACTGCGACGAGCACATAGGCAAGCGTCTGCTTGTGACGTCCCAGCCACGCTCGATCGCGAGTAGGCTCCGAGCCTCGTACAGACAGACCCTCGACCTCGTGGGCGACCCCCGGCACGGGGAAAAGACTAAGCAGGCGGACGGATACCGCCTTCCTGCGTGAGCAAGACGAAAACGGGACAGACTTCGCGTATGCGCCGCTACGACGTTGCGATCATCGGGGCCGGGCCGGCCGGCTCGGCGGCCGCAATTGGACTCGCCCGCCGCGGGGCGTCGGTCTTGCTCGCGGATCGTGCCCGTTTCCCGCGCGACAAGACGTGCGGCGGAGGCGTGACCGGACGGGCGCGGGCTGCTGCGCCGTGCTCGATCGACGACGTCGTCGAGGCCGTAGTCACGGAGGCGGACATGAGGAGTGTCGACGGCCGCTGCGTCAGGCGCGCGGGACGTTCACCACTCGTCTACATGACGCAGCGCTGGCGGCTCGATCATCACGTTGCCTCGCAGGCGGCTGCGGCCGGCGCCGACTTTCGCGACGACGCGCGCTGTACGGCCATCGAGCTCGGCCGCGACGGCGCGGCGCTGGATGTCGACGGCGAGCGCATACACGCGCGCGTCGTGATCGGCGCCGACGGCGCGAACGGGACAGCGGCGTCGCAGCTTGGCCTCGGCGGCAACCGAGCGCTGATGCTCGCGCTCGAGGGACATCTCGACCTCGAGCGCGCGCCGGAGAAGCTCCGCCAGGGCCGGCTCGTGCTCGAGTCCGGCTCGATTCGCGGCGGCTATGCGTGGAGCTTTCCGAAGGCCGACCACCTGAACATCGGTATCGGCGGCTGGATCGACGAAGGACCGGAGCTGCGCGTGCAACTCGCGCGGTTCTGTCGCCGACTCGGCGTCGACCCGGAGGCGCTTGAGCCGCTGCGCGGCCATCGTCTGCCGTTGCGCGCGTTCCGGTCGCGCCTCGCGTCGGCGAACGCCTGCGTCGTCGGCGATGCAGCGGGTCTCGTCGATCCGCTGACCGGCGACGGCATCTACGAGTCGTTCCTCAGCGGGCGGCTCGCGGCGGAGGCGTGTGCCGAGCGACTCGCGGGCGACGCGCAGGCACTCATCCGCTACGGCAAGACGGTGACGCGCGCGCTTGCGCCGCAGTTCGCGAGCTCCTGGGTGTTGAAGCATGCGCTCGACCGGATCCCACGGCTCACCTACGAGCTTGCCGTCTCGAAGCTCGTGTGGCGAGCGCTCTCGACGAACGTCGCCGGTGGCGCCCGGTCCCAGCGCGTCGGGCATCCACATCCGACGGTCCTTGTCGAGGCGCCGACGAGGTCGCGGGCTTAACGAAGGAAGGATCTCGAGAGTCTCGAACTAGCTCAACTCCGGCGAACGGAGAGGGGCGATGGAACTCGAGGACAGAATCACCGCACTTCGGCGCGTCTTACAGGAGCGCCTGTCAGAAGTGATCGAGCGGACACGCACACGTGCGATCGCGGCGAAGCCGATCGACCGCCAGCGCGAGGCGCTACGACTGAACGCCACCGGCGCACGGCTCCGCCGTTCCGGCGCGTACGGCGACGCGGCTGAGCAGCACCGTCAGGCACTGACGCTCTTCCACGATCTCGGCGACCAGCATTCGGAGGCGCTGACGCTGAACAACCTCGCGCTCGCGCTCGACCATGCGGGCGACGAGACGGCGCTCGAGCTGTTCGAGCGGGCGGCGACGACTCTCGGAGAGCTCGGCGACGAGCAGCACGAGGGGCAGGTGATCGCGAACCTCGCGCTCGCGTTCCGCCGCCGCGGCGAGGAGGAGAAGTCGGAGGACGCGCTCGACACAGCGCTCGCGAAGCTGCGCCCGGAGTCGGACGCATACCGGAAGGTGCAGAGCCTGCGCCGCGCCTCTTAGGCGGCGACCCGCTGCGTGTGAATGCGATGGAGGTCGGGCTCGCAGATCCCGATCGCGTCGATCACGTCGGGGTCGAACTGCGTCCCGCGGCAGCGAATGAGCTCGGTCAGGGCCTCGTCCCATGAGCTGGCGTCGCGGTACGGCCGGTCGTCGGTCATCGCGTCGAGCGCATCGACAGCTGCGAAGATCCGCGCCCCGAGCGGGATCTGGGTGCGGCTGAGCTCGTCGGGATAGCCGGTGCCGTCCCAGTTCTCGTGATGCGAGCGGATGATCCGAAGTCCCTCGCCTTTCAGCAACGGGACGTGCGAGAGCAGCTGCTCGCCGATCACGGCGTGCTGCTGCATGCGCCGGCGTTCGCTGCTCGTGAGGATGCCGCTCTTCAGGAGGATCCCGTCCGGGATTCCGATCTTGCCCACGTCGTGGAGCATGAAGCCCCACTCGAGGCTCGGGTCGTCGAGCAGCGACGGCGCGATGTCGAGCGTCAGCCGCGTGGCATACGAGGTTACGCGCCGCGAATGCTCGCTTGTGCCGAAGTCGCGTGACTCGAGCGCGGCCGCGAGTGCCGTGACTGTCTGGCGGTATGCCTGGTCGAGCAGCTCGTGCTGGTGCTGGCCGATCTCGATCAGGCGCCGAAGATCGGCGGCATGCTCGACCTCGAAGTTCGAATCCTTGTCTATTCCGTGCGTCATCGGCAAGACGCCGATCTGGCGCTCGACCATCGTGAGCAGCTCGAGCGGGTTGAACGGCTTGCGCACGAACGCGCTTGCGCCGGCCATGATCGCGCGGCGGCCCGCTTCGTCGGAGCCGCTGATCACGATCACCGGCAGGTTGCGCGTGTGGGACGGGCCCTCGCGCAGGCGCTCGCAATAGAAAACGCCGTCGATGCCCGGCAAGCCGATGTCGAGGATGATCGCGTCCGGTCGCTTGATCGCGAGCTCGCGCTCTGCCTCGATCACGTGATGTGCTTCGAGCACCTCGAAGCCTTCAAGCTCGAACGTCGTGCGAAGCAGCTCACAGAGAAGCCGATCGTCGTCGATCACGAGCACCTGACGGTTGGTGCGGCGCACGGATTGTCCTTTCATTCGCGGCGGGTCGTCCTCTCTGTCTTCTCGGCACCGTGTGCACATCGCTTGAAGAGCACACCGGCTGACGCTGCGAGAGATTTTTTTGCGCAAAGCTGCGCGAACATGCGCATCCGCCGCACGCAAAGTTCCCCCGGAAGGGGTACGTGCGCGAAGAAAAAGGGCGAGCCCGCCGCGAGCTCGCCCTCAACTGTCGGTGCTCGACACTCCCGCCGCGGAAGTGGATCACCTATGTCCTCGAGCCCCCGCCGCATCGGGGCCCGCGGTAACACCATCATCGGGCGCGGGCCTACTTCACTGTTCACTGAGTTGATGGTTCACTCGAACGATTCACTCACCTGAGGGCTTCGGAACGACGCGTCCCGCTCCGATGAACTGTCCGGTGAGATGAGTCGGGGGGCCGCAGCCCTATTCATCTTCACTCGAAGAGCCGTCCAGGACTGGGGAGCCGCAGCCCCGTCTAGGCGGCTCTTCTCCTTTTAACTCGCCGACGACCGCTTCCCTTCGCTGTGCTTTGCTCGTCGGCTCGTACTCTGCAGCAAGGCGTTGCAGCAGCAGCGGATGCAGGCGAGCTCGCCGCGAAAGCCGGTTAGCCGAAGGCGCCGGACTCGACCAGCTCGGCGACCCGGTCCGGGCTGTAGCCGCAGATGCCCGTCAGGATCTCCGCGTTGTGCTCGCCGAGCAGCGGCGCGCTCGCCGGCGGCACCGTGAGAGACGCGCCGAGTGCGCTTGCGACGCCGCGCACCTGACCGAGCAGCGGGTGTTCGTACTCGACGACGGCGCCCCGAGCCTCGGCCTGCTCGTCGGCCAGCGCTTGCCCGACGTCCTTGACGGGTGAGCACGGGATTCCGTTGGCGCGGAGCAGCGCCTCCCACTCGGCGGCAGTGCGCGTGCCGAATACCCCCTGCAGTTCGGGGACGAGCGTGTCGCGGTTGCGGTCGCGCCCGTCGAAGCCGGCGTAGCGGGCGTCCGCGGCGAGGTCCGGTCGCTCGATCGCCTCGCAGAGCCTCTTCCAGAGGGTCTCCTTCGCGCAGGCGACGACAATCCAGCCGTCGGCGGCGGCGAATGCCTGGAAGGGAACGAGACGCTGGTGTGCCGAGTCTGGCAGCCGCATCGGTTTCCAGCCGAGCGTCGCGTTCCAGGTCGCCATGTACGTGAGGAGCGAGAGCGCCGTCTCATGGAGCGAGAGGTCGACGTCGCAGCCGGTTCCGTCGCGACGCGCCTTCCAGACTGCGCCGAGGAGCGCGATCGCCGCGACGTAGCCGGCGGAGAAGTCGACGAGCGAGAGCCCGCTCTTCGTCGGCGGTTGATCAGGCCCGCCGGTAAGACTCATCCAGCCGGCAAGCGCCTGGATCGTCGGGTCGTACGCTCCATCTGCGGCACGCGGACCCGTGGTGCCGAAGCCCGAGAGCGAGACGCAGACGATGCGCTCGTTGACGGGCGCGAGGTCGTCGAAGCGGATACGGAGCTTCTCAGGCTGGTCGCCACGGAGGTTCGAGAAGACTGCGTCCGAGTGTGCGACGAGATCTTCGAAGACGGGCCGGCTCTGCGCGTGGCGCAAGTCCAGCGCGAAGCTGCGCTTGTTTCGGTTGAACGACTCGAAGTAGAGGGAACTCGAGTCTTCGCCCGGCGGCACGTGCCGGCTGACATCCCCGCCGACCGACGGATCCTCGATCTTGATCACGTCAGCGCCGAGATCGGCCAGATGCATCGTGCCCCACGGGCCTGCCCCGAACTGCTCGATCGCGAGCACGCGCAGATCTTCGAGCGGCAACATCGCTAATAGGAGCGCGGCATCCCGAGCACGTGCCCGCCGAGGTACGCGAGGATGAGGTTGTTCGAGACGGGCGCAATCGAGTAGAGCCGCGTCTCCCGGAATTTTCGCTCGATGTCGTACTCGGCGGCGAACCCGAAGCCGCCGTACGTGTCGAGACACGCGTTCGCAGCTTGCCACGACGCCTCCGAGGCGAGGAGCTTCGCCGTGTTCGCTTCCGCGCCGCACGGCAGACCCTGGTCACAGAGCCACGCTGCCTTGAACCGGACGAGACTCGCGGCCTCGACTGCCGCATGCGCGCGCGCGATCGGGAACTGCACGCCCTGGTTCGCGCCGATCGGCCGCCCGAACACGCTCCGGTCCGACGCATACGAGGCAGCCTTGGCGACGAACCACCGGCCGTCGCCGATGCACTCCGAGGCGATCAGGATCCGCTCGACGTTCATCCCGTCAAGGATGTACTCGAAGCCGCGGTGCTCCTCGCCGACGAGCGCATCGTGCGCGATCTCGACGCCGTCGAAGAACACCTCGGTCGTCGCGTGATTCATCATCGTGCGGATCGGGCGGATCTCCAGGCGCCTGCCGGCCGCGCGCATGTCGAGGAGGAACACGGAAAGCCCATCCGTCTTCCGGCTGACCTCCTCCAGCGGCTTCGTCCGCGCCAGCAACAGCATCAGGTCCGACTGGAGCGCGCGCGACGTCCAGATCTTCTGCCCGCGGATCGTGTAGCCGTCCGCGGTGCGGTCGGCGGTCGTCGCGATCTTCGTCGTATCCGAGCCGACGGCCGGCTCGGTAACGCCGAAAGCCTGCAGCCGAAGCTCGCCGCGCGCGATCTTCGGGAGGTAACGCTCCTTCTGCGTGCTCGACCCGTGCCGGAGGAGCGTTCCCATTGTGTACATCTGCGCGTGACAGGCGCCTGCGTTGCAGCCGCTCGCGTTGATCTCCTCGAGGATCACGCACGCGGCTGTTACGTCGAGCCCGCCGCCGCCGTACTGCTCTGGAATGAGCGCGGCGAGCCAGCCCGCCTCGGTCAGCGCGGCGACGAATGCATCGGGATAGCCGTCCGGCTCGAGCCCGCGCCAGTACTCGCCGGGATACCCGGAGCAGAGATCGGCCACCGCTGCTCGGATGTCGCCGAGCTCGGGTGGCAAGGCGAAGTTCACGTGAGAACGGCACCCTCGGACGCGGACGACACGTACTTCGCGTAACGCGCGAGGACGCCCTTCTCGTAGCGAGGCGCCGGAGGCGCAACGGCTGAGAGCCGGGAGGCGAGCTCCTCATTCGAGATCAGCAGCCGCAGCTCGCGTCCCTCGACGTCGAGCTCGATCGTGTCGCCGTCGCGGACGGCCGCTATCGGGCCGCCGCGCGCAGCTTCCGGCGCGATGTGACCGACCATCAGTCCATGGGTCGCGCCCGAGAACCGCCCGTCGGTGATCAGTGCAACCTCGTCGCCGAGCCCTTCGCCGACGAGTGCAGCCGTGACGTGCAGCATCTCGCGCATGCCCGGTCCGCCGGCGGGCCCTTCGTAGCGGATCACGACGACCTCACCGGGGACGATCGCGCGCTCCTTCACTGCCGCGAAGCACGCCTCCTCGGAATCGAATACGCGCGCCGGCCCGCGGTGGAAGAGCCGCTCGTGCCCCGCGAGCTTCACGACGCTGCCGTCCGGTGCGAGGTTCCCGCGCAGGATCGCGAGACCGCCGGTCGGCTTCAACGGCGTCTCGATCGGCACGACGACCTCTTGACCAGGCGTCTCGACGACCGCGGTCGCTACTTCCGCGAGCGACCGGCCGTCGACATTCGGCGAGTCGCCGTGCACAAGGCCGGCCTTCAGCAGTTCGCGCGCGACGAGTGCGACACCGCCCGCCGCGTGCAGGTCGGTCGCGACAAAGCGCCCGCCCGGCTTGATGTCGGCGACGACCGGCGTGCGCTCCGCGATTCGATCGAACTCGTCGATCGTCAGGTCGATGCCGAGCTCATGCGCGATCGCGAGCAGATGCAGGACGCCGTTCGTCGAGCCGCCCGATGCCGCGACCGCCGCAGCCGCGTTCTCGAGCGCGTCGCGTGTCACGACGTGCGACGGACGGATGTCGTCGCGAACGAGTCGCATCGCGATGCGGCCCGTCTCGTATGCCGCCTTGTGCTTCGCCGGGTCGGTTGCAGGAACGTCGTTGAGGCCGGCGGGGCTGATCCCGAGGAACTCGAGCGCCATAGCCATCGTGTTCGCCGTGAACTGGCCGCCGCACGCGCCTGCGCCTGGGCACGCGACGCCTTCGAGCTCGTGCACGTCGGCGTTCGACATCTTCCCCGCAGCGGCGGCGCCGACCGCCTCGAAAACATCCTGGATCGTGACGTCGCGGCCGCGGAAACGGCCCGGCGCGATCGAGCCGTTGTAGAGCACGAGGCCGGGGACGTCGAGCCGGCACAGCGCCATTACCGCGGCGGGGATCGTCTTGTCGCAGCCGACGAGACACACGAGCCCGTCGAGCAGGTGGCCGCGGACGACGAGCTCGATCGAGTCGGCGATCACCTCGCGCGAGACGAGCGACGCGCGCATTCCTTCGGTGCCCATCGAGACGCCGTCGGAGACCGCGATCGTGTTGAACTCCATCGGCGTTCCGCCGGCCTCGATGATCCCGCGGCGTACATGGCGCGCGAGCTCGCGCTGGTTCCAGTTGCACGGCATCGTCTCGATCCACGTCGTTGCGATGCCGATGAGCGGACGCGCAAGGGCGTCGTCGTCGAGGCCGATCGCCTTCAGCATCGCGCGCGCGGGCGCGCGGTCGACGCCGTCGGTCAGCGCGGCGCTGCGCCGCTTGCCCGGATCGGTCGGGCGTGCGTATGGATCGCCGCCGTTCGTAGCCATGCCAGACCTTATCCCCGCACCGGTGGCAAGCGCACGAGCTCACGTGCCCGTGCTGCGCGGACCTCCGCCGAGAGCGTCGCAATGTCGTACGCGCCGTAGTGGCGCAGGCCGTTGATGAAGAACGTCGGCGTCCCCGAGACGCCGGACAGGTCGGCCGAGTCGACGTCGATCGCGATGCGCGCGGCGCCCGCGCGCGTGCGCAGGCCCGCCTCGAAGCGCTCAACGTCCAGGCTGAGCTCGCCTGCGTAGCTCACCAGGTCCGTGAGCTTCAGGTCGTCCTGGCGCGCGAGCAGGAGGTCGTGCATCTCCCAGAACGAGTCCTGCTCCGCCGCCGCCTCGGCCGCTTCCGCCGCGAGCTGCGCATTTGGGTGAACGTCGTTCAGCGGCAGATGGCGCCAGACGTAGCGGACATCGTCGCCGAACTCGCGCAGCAGCTCACGAAGCACCGGCTCGGCCTGTCCGCAGAACGGGCACTGGAAGTCGCCGTACTCGAGCACGGTCACGGGCGCATCCTCAGGTCCGCGGATGTGGTCGCGCTCGGGATCGACCGGGTCGGCAAGGTCGAGGATCAAGTTGGGCGTGCCCAGCAGTGCGCGAATCTTCAGGCGCTTCGGCAGCTTCGCGGTGACGTCGAAGAGCAGCCACGTCAGGGACGCGGCGATGAGCGCAGCCGTGAGCACGCCCACCTTCGCCTGCTGGAGCTCGTCGCCCTTGAACGCAAGCGACGCGATCAGGATCGAGACGGTGAAGCCGATCCCCGCGATCGTGCCCGCGCCGGCGACCGCTGCCCAGCCGACGGGCGGGCGCAGCGTGCCACGGGAGAGCTTCGTCGCGACCCACGTCGCGCCGGTGATCCCGATCGGCTTGCCAAGGACGTAGCCGACGATGATGCCGAGCGCGATCGGCGACGTGTACGCGCGCGAGAGGAAGCCGCCGCTGATGGGGATGCCCGCGTTCGCGAGCGCGAAGATCGGGACGATCACGTAGCTCGTCCACGGATGCCAGAGCGTCTGCAGCCGGTCGTTGGGAGAGACCGCACTGCGCAGTCCGGCGCGTGCGCTGCGCGCGAGCTCGGGTGTCGGCTGCTCGCGGAAGAGGCGGAAGAGGTCCGTTGCGCGCTCGAGGTCGGTCCGCTGCGCCGGGTACGCCAGCGCGATGACTCCAGCGAGCAGCCCGACGATGATCGGGTCGACGCCCGACTCGTAGAGCGCGACCCACATAGCGGCGCCGAGCGCGAAATAGACCGGGCCGTAGTGGAAGCCCGCTGCACGCACGGACAGGATCACGACGAAGATGGCGGCGCCGATTCCGAGGTCAGGCATCGAGATGTGACCGCTGTAGACGAACGCGATCACGAGCAGCGCGATGATGTCGTCGACGACTGAGAACGTGAGCAGGTACGCACGCAGCCGCTCGGGGAACGCCGGTCCGACGAGCGCAAGCAGCCCGAGTGCGAACGCCGTGTCAGTCGACATCGCAGTTCCCCAGCCGTGCGTCGACGAATGCCCGGCGTTGATCGCAAGGTAGATCAGGACCGGCACGAGCATCCCGCCCGCGCCGGCAAGGGCGGGGAGGACGAACCGCCGCCGCTCGCGCAGCTCGCCAAGATCGAACTCGCGCCGCGCTTCGAGGCCGATGACGAGGAAGAAGAACGTCATCAGCCCCGAGTTCACCCAGCCTCGCAGGTCGAGCGAGATGCTGTGGCCGCCCAGGTGAATCGCGAGCGTCGTGCTCCAGACGCGCTCGTACGACGCGTAGTCGATGTTCGCCCACGCGAGGGCGGCGAGGGCGCCCGCGAGGAGGACCGCCGCACTGCCTGTCTCCGTCCGGAGGAACTCGCGGAGAGGCGTCTCGAGGTTGCGCGTCCAGGCGGTACGGCCCGTGAAGGGCGCGGCGGTCGACTCGATCTCCGTCACCCCGAGATTCTGCTTGACATCGGGAGGTGCGGTGTTAGCGTCGAGCGCAGCGAGTCTCGCGACGAATCTGCGGCCGAATCGAGTGGCCCGCGTCTGTCCTTCCGCTACCTGCGGCAAGGAGGTGCGAGATGGCAACCGTGGATGTCGAACGGCCCGAGGTCGTTCAAAAGCGAATCCACGACGAACTCGGAGTGCGGCTCTTCAAGCCTGCGCCCGAGGACTTCGATCCGCTCGAGGCCACCGACCGGGAGTTGTTGATCCACGGCTATCCGGCGCGGCCGGACGCCAAGCTCCATCCGGAGCTCCACGAGCACTGGCGGGCGATGGTCTCGCGGTCGTTTTCGGTCATCGAGCCGCAGTTCGCGGTGCGAACCGACAAGCGCCACGGAATGCGGCAGGCAGTTGCGAACGACACCTCGACGAACTGGTCAGGGAGCGTCGCGTTCGCGAAGAAGAGCGATGAGGCGACGTTCGTGATCGGCCAGTGGACGGTCCCCGACGTCGTTGCGCCCGGCATCGGGAGCTTCTACTGCTCGACCTGGATCGGGATCGACGGTGACGGCTCCCCGGACGTTCTGCAGGCGGGTACCGAACAGGAAATCGTGTCTTTTGGGTTCATCACCGTGCATGCGACCTACGCGTGGTGGGAGTGGTTCCCCGAGTACGAGGTGCAGATCACGAATCTCCCGGTCTCCGCGGGAGACATCATGTACTGCGCGATCTGCGTCCACTCGGACACCGAGGCGGGGTTCTACCTGACGAACCTCACGACCGGCTTCGCGACGTCGTTCACGAAGACCGCGCCGCCGAAGACGCAGCTCCGCGGGAACTGCGCCGAATGGATCGTGGAGATCCCGACCGTCAACGGGAGCCCCGGTCACCTTGCGCGCTACGGCGACGTGTACTTCGACAACTGCATCGCCGGCACCAAGGGCCACGATCTGCTCCACGCGGGCAGCGGCGACCTGATCACGATGGTCGACAGCGGGAACCACGCGATCTCGACGCCGGTGGTCGAGACGCAGGAGCTGATCAAGGTCCAGTACACCGCGTGACGGCGGTTCGCTCGGGGCCTCCCGTGAGCGGCCCCGAGCGACGTCTCACTTCGCGGTGGATGACGGCTGATCGCCGTCGCCCGACAGCAGCCGCTCCGCGTTTCCGAACATCACGCCCGTGAACCGCTCGCTGAAGCCCGCGAGGAACGCGATGACGGCGTAGAAGTAGATCGTCTTTTTCTCTGACGGCGGCTGCGTCATCAGGATGCCGCTGACGAGCAGGAAGTACAGCGCGAGCCCGAACACGGAGCCGACGAGCGGCTTGTAGAGGCCGAGCCGGCGCAGGAGCGGGCGGCCCACTTCGAAGTCGACGGTGAACTTGTCGGTGCCGCCGCTCATCCTGGAGAGCACGCTGACGAGGGCGCCCACCGCTCCCGCGCCTGTGCACAGGAGCAGCACGCGGACGTCGTGGTTCCATCGGTGCGAGCCGCCCGTGAGCAAGATCGCAACGAGCGTGCATGCGAGGGTGATCACGGTCGCGCCGATCAGCATCCCGGTGACGTACACGATGCGGCCGGCCTTCGCGCCGGCGCGGAGGTAGTAGTCCTCGATGCGGGCGAGCTCGCGCCGCTGCTCGGCGATGAGCTCGTGCTCCTGCTTGGTGGAGTGCGCCGGTGTCCGTTCGAGGTAGCCGAGCACGTGCTCCTGCACGGCGTACAGCCAGCGCATCGCAATCCGCTCACTCGTGCCGCGCAGGATCTCGCCGACCCGAATCGCGAGCAGGTCGCATGCATGCAAGATGTCTGCAACAGGCTCGGCGTCCTTCGTCACCCAGTCAGTCACGCGATGGAGACGCACTTCGCTCTCGGTGTCGACGAGCGGGTTGCGGCGCCCGCGCGAGTTCCCGACGGTCATCGCGATCGCCGATGCGTTGCGCGTCGACCAGTACACAGCGGCGAGCGCGCCTTCCTGCTGCTCGAACTCGTACAGCCGCTCGTGAAACTCACGGTCTGCCTCGTGCGCTGCTTCCGCGTCACCCCGCTTCCGCTCGCGCTCCCGCTTGAAGTGCGCTCGCACAAGATCGGAGAACGAAGAAACGGCGCCGACCTGGGTGCTGGCAGGCGAGTCGGTTTCCTCGACGTGGTCGTGCACTGCCCCTGCGACGGTGGCACTCATCTGGACCTCCCCGATCCCGCCGCAGTGGGTTTTGTGTGAGCGTAAGGCGTCGCACGCCTCTTGTACAGGCCTTCGCACAGGAGTAACGTCGGCGCAGCAACTCGTTGGCTGCGGCACATCCGTGATTGGGGAGGGATGTCCGCATGGCAACCGTCGCTACCTTTGCACCGCGTTTTACGAGCGTCGTCGTCGCTGCTGCGACCGACGCAGCCCGGCGTTATCAGTCGGGCCGCGAGTCCGCCGCGCTCGCAGCGGGGTTCGCGTCCCATACCGCGCTGAACATGCATTTCTTCGGCGGCAGGACGATCGAGCACCTGACGTTCACGAACGTCTATCTCGGCGGCAAGAC
Organism: Gaiellaceae bacterium; assembly: GCA_036496545.1. Lineage (GTDB taxonomy): Bacteria > Actinomycetota > Thermoleophilia > Gaiellales > Gaiellaceae > Palsa-739. The sequence continues at coordinate 33,660 of DASXKX010000008.1, forward strand.
CGCCTGGCAGCAGCACGACATCAGTGCGATCGATGCATCGCTATCCGCTTCGATGGAGGACCCGCATCTCAACAACGTCATTGCGCAGTACTTCAAGGACGGCAAGGCGGCCGCGGCCTTCAAGCCCTCGCGCGTCCTCGACGGTCCGCTGCCGCTGCGCGTCTTCCGCGACACGGTCGAAGGCTTTGTCGCGGCACTCGACCAGTCGAACGGGCTCTCGGGCTTCAACCTGGGCTCGAGCGTCTTCTGCTTCATGCTCCCGAAGGGCACCGTCCTCGTCGACGGCGACAGCGCCGGCGGCGCCAAGCACCATGCCGACCACGACGACGACGAGCATGGCGGCAACCTCGCCGCGAACGAGCACGACGAGGCGAGCGACTCGAAGCACGGCCTCGGCGGCTACCACGGCTCGATCCACGCGAGGCGCGGGGGCGGCACCGACACCGTGTATTACGCAGTCGGGGTGTACGCGGAAGGGACGAACGGCATCGTCGCGTTCGACAAGCCGTGGAAGAACGTCTGCGCGACCTTCTATCACGAGCTGCAGGAGGCGCGAACCGACCCGGACGTCGAGGACGCAATCCGCGCGGGGAACGACCCGCATGCGAACGACTTCCTCGGCTGGTACTCGCCGCGCGGCGGCGAGATCGGCGACATCCCCCTCGACGAGGCGGGGCCGGACCTCAGCACGGTGATGAAGGAGGTGCCGATCGTGAAAGGCGGCACCGCTCCGATCCAGCTGATGTGGTCGAACGCGGTCGGCGGGCCTGAAGGCCCGATCGCGACGAAGCACAAGGCCGCGAAGGCGAAGGTCTAGCGATGGCCGTCGACGAGCGACATCGCGCAGACGCCGTCTTCGAGGGCGGCGGGGTCAAGGGCATCGCCTTCGCCGGAGCGATCGCGGCCGCGGAGCAGGACGCAGGCGTCGAGGAATGGGTGAACGTCGCAGGGACGTCGGCCGGCTCGATCGTCGCCGCGCTGCTCGTCTGCGGCTACGACGCGACCGGGCTGCAAAAGATCCTGGCCGAGGCGCACTATCCGCGGTTTGCCGATAGTGGCCTCGGCGGGGTTTGGATCGGCGGCGTCTGGAACGCGGTGCTGCGCCTTCGCGGCGCAGCGCCGGGCAGGTTCTTCAAGGAGTGGATGAGCGAGCAGCTCGCAGCGTCGCCACTTGCGAAGGAGCTCGGTAAGACCGAGCTCACGTTCGCGGACGTGCGGCGTCGCGATCTGCCGCCGATCGCCGAGCTGCCGGGCATCACCCCGGAGAAGTACGAGCGCGCGACCTACCGGTTGCACGTGATCGGCTCGGACGTGACCAGTGGCCGGATGGTGATCCTGCCCGACGACCTCCCCGCGTACGAGGACCATCACGGGAAGCCGTTCGACAAGGACTCCTTCCCGGTCGTCGACGCGGTTCGGATGAGCATGAGCTATCCGTTCCTGTTCAACCCCGTGACGCTGCACAAGGACGGGAAGCCGTATTACGTCGTCGACGGCGGGCTCCTGTCGAACTTCCCGATCTGGCTGTTCGACAGCCCGAATCCGAAGCGGCCGACCTGGGGGTTCCGGCTCCATCCGGGCGAGGACGTCACCGAAGGGCTGCCGTATCGCAAGATCCCGCGGCCGCTATGGGCGGTGCCGCTGCTGAAGGCGATGTTCTCCGCGTCGATGGAGGCGTGGGATCGCGAACAGATGGAGCAGGTTGTATCGGCGCGGACGGTCAGTATCCCGACGCACGCGATCAGCACGACGAACTTCGGGCTTTCGAAGGAGGACGCCGGCGATCTCTACGGCTGGGGCCAGAGCGCAGCGCACGCGTTCTTCACCGACCCGCAGCAGCAGGAGTACCTCAACTCGTTCGGGAAGACGCTCGCTGTGGCCCCGGCGCAGGAACGGACACCGGTACCGACGGGCTAGGCGACGGCTCCCATATTCGCCTCGAGGTGCTCGACGCTCGAGGTCCCGGGGATCGCGACGGTGACCGGCGAGCGGTCGAGCAGCCACCGCAGCTCGTACACCGAGTCGCGCAGGCCTTCACCGAGCGGGCGCCACGGGATGAACGCGATCCCGTCGTGCTCGCATGCGTCGAGCACGGCCTCGGACGTGAGCAGGCCGCGGTTGTATTCGTTTTGCACCGAGACGATGCGCGCGACCGTCTGCGCGCGACGCAGCTGGTCGACGGAGATGTTCGACAGGCCGATCAGCCTGATCTTCCCGGCGATGCGCAGCTCCTCGAGCGCACCGACGCTCTCCTCGATCGGAACCTCGGGATCGTGGCGGTGCAGCTGGTAGAGGTCGATCCGCTCGAGCTTGAGCCGGCGCAGGCTCTCGTCGCATGCCTGGCGAAGCCGTTCTGGCCGCGCGTCGCGGGTCCGCCCCTGGAAGCCATAGCCGAGGCCGCCTTTCGTCGCGATCACAAGGCCGTCGGGATACGGGTGCAGCGCCTCGGCGATGATCTCCTCGCTCCGCCCGTGCCGTAGATGTCGGCGGTGTCGATGAGCGTCACACCGAGCGCGAGTGCGCGTTGGAGCACGCGAACGCCTTCCACGGCGTCGTCGACGATGCGCATCGCGCCGAAGCCGAGCCGGCGCACCTCGAGCTCGCCGCCGAGCAGGAACGTCGGGTTCACGCCGGTGGATGCTAGATAGGATCGCGCGGCGATGCGGATTCGCTGGTACGGGCAGTCGTCGTTCCTGCTGACGGGCGAGCGCTCGGTGTTCATCGATCCGTTCGGCGTGATGGAGGGGCTGTCGGCACGCGGGCTCCAGTTCGACTACCCGGCGATCGAGGGCGTCGAGGCGGACGTCCTGCTCGTGACGCACGAGCACGGCGACCACAACGCGGTCGAGGTGGTCGGCGGCTCGCCGTTCACGCTGCGCTCGACCGCCGGGACGCTCGAGTCGCCGCTCGGCGAGGTGACCGCGGTCGCCTCCGAGCACGACGACGTTGCGGGCACGAAGCGCGGACCGAACACGATCTTCGTCTTCACGCTCGACGGGCTGCGGATTGCGCATTTCGGTGACTTCGGGCAGGCCGAGCTCCGACCCGAGCAGGCGAACGCAATCGGCGACGTCGACGTCCTGATCCTGCCGGTCGGCAGCGGACCGACGGTCGGCGGCGAGCCGGCGGCGGCCATCGTCCGGCGGCTCCGCCCGCGGCTCGTGATCCCGATGCACTACCGGACGGAGGCAGTGAACTTCCTGGATCAGCCGGATGAGTTTCTCGACGCGCTCGGCGCGCACGTCCAGCAGGCCGAGTCGAGCGAGATCGAGGTCGAGCAGCACCTCGGCACGGCCGACGCGCCGAACGTCGTCCTGCTCGCCCTGCCTCGCGTTTAGGGCGGGAAGCAGGCGTCGAACGGCCCGAACGACCGCCGCTGCCGCGAGCATGGCAGCGGCGATTCATCGCGGAGCCGGTCGCGGACCGTGATGATGCGTTTCGTCCCGGCGGGCGCTCCGACGTGTCCCCAGGCGAGGTACTCGGCCGAGGCGAAGTCGACGTGCAGGTGGTGCGCATGCGCGGCCGCTGCAAGCGCTGCCGTATCGTCGTAGATGGGACCGTAGTTGCCGGTTGTTCCTCCGTGCTGCTTGACGAACGACTGGAACGAGAGCGTGAATGCGACAAAGCCCGCGGCGATCGCAGCAGCGGCTGTGAGGGAGATGACGGTCGCACGACGCCGAACGAGCGCGGAAGCGTCGGCAAGGCCGAGCGCGGCAAGGAGGAACGAGACGGGGTAGGTGATGATCAGGTAATGCGGCCCGACTCCGCTCCGCGACGACGTGACGTACGAGAGCGGGAGGCCGATGAGCCAGACGACAAGGAGCGCACGGCGTGCAGTGTCGAGGTCCGGGTGGCGGCCGTCGCGCACGACACGTGCGATTGACGTCACCATCCCGAACGCAAGCAGCACGATGACGACGATCCCGGCTGCGCGGCCGAGCGTCCACGCTCCGCCGCCCTGGTGGTGTGCGCCGGTGATGAACGTCCAGCCTTCGGCGCTGACGAGATGGATCGTCTGGCGGATCGCTTCGATCGTCCCGCCGCCGGCAGCCCCGCCGTGGCCGCGGCCGTTGTCCGCGATCAGTCTGAAGTCCCGGAAGCCGTGCTTCGCGTTGTGGGCCAGCCACGTACCGAGTGACAGGACGCCGATCGCTGCACCGACGACGATCGCGCGCCAGTTGACGTCACGCGCGCGATACGCGAGTAGCGCGCCGGCAGGGATGATGAGCGCGACCGCCGACAGGTTCAGCTGGAACGCGGTCACGAAGAGCACGGGCACGAACAGCGCGACGCGGGTGCGATCCCGTTCGAGCACGACGAAGAGGCTCCAGAGCAACAAGACCGTGACGAGCGGCAGATAGTCCTGCTGCCAGAGATGGCGACCGTAGAGCACCGCCCACGGCGCGGTCGCGAACAGGGCGGTCGTTGTCAAGGCCACCGCGCCGCCGAAGCGTGGACGGACCATGATGTACGTCAGTGCGATCGCGACGACGGACAGGACGGCGGTGGACTGCGTCGCGAAGATCAGGCCGTGGTGGATCCAGACGACGACGGCAACGATGTAGACGTAAAGAGGCGGGTTGGCGGCGCCGGAGCTCGAGGTCAGACCCGTCGTGCGGATGTCGCCGTGGAGGATGTCGTGGGCGATACGCAGCGCGATCGCCTGATCGTCATTGAATTGCGCGAGCCCAAGATGCCGAAGACGCAGCCAGGCGGCGAGCGCGACGATCGCCGTGGCGCCTGCCCATTCCCAGCTCAGTCGCCGCGACATCGGCGAGCGAACCTAACACGGGTTAGCCCGGGACGCGGCGTGCGCCGTCGAGATGGGCGGCCCAATAGCCGACCAGGCTCGCGATCTGCACGACCGTGCCGGTGTGCGGCGCGTGGATGAACTGCCCGTTCCCGATGTAGATGCCGACGTGGCCGAGGCCGTCGAAGAAGACGAGGTCGCCCGGCGCGAGCGCGCTCGTCGGGATCGGCGTCGTCGCATTCCATTGCGAGACGGTGTAATGGGGAAGCGACACGCCGAGCTGCGCGTAGACGTACATCACGAGTCCTGAGCAGTCGAAGCCGCTCGGGCTTGCGCCGCCCCAGACGTAGGGGACGCCGAGGTAGCGCGCGGCGATCGAGGCGGCGTTCGCATGTGTCGTTGGCGGCGGCGGTACCGGTTCGGGAGCCGGTGCCGGGGCCGGCGCGGGTGCAGCCGTCGTCGTCGGCGCGGTGGTCGGCTCAGGTGCGGGCGGCGGCTGCGGCGGCGCGGGGAGGACGGCGGTCGGCTGCGGCTGCACTGCCTGCGCAGCAGCTTCGCGCCGCGCGAGCGCAACTTGGCGTGCGATGCGCGCGCGCTCTTGCGCGGCACGCCTACGCGCACGCGCCGCAGCCTGTGCCTGCAGTGTCGAGATCGTCTCGTGAATCGTCGCGAGCAGCCGCTTCTGCTCGGCAATGCTGTTTGCGATCCGGGTGCGCTCGGCATCGAGCTGCGCCATGAGGCGTTCGCGGTTCCGCTGCTCCCGCTGGAGCTGGTGCTTGCGCCGAGTCACTTGTGTACGGAACCGCAGCGCGGCCGCCGCAATGGCGCGATCCTGGTGCGAGAACGACTGCGTGGACTCGATGCGGTTGATGAGATCGGAGAGGCTCTTCGCACCGACGAGCACGTCGATCACGTCGGGTGGCGGAGAGACGTAGAGTTGCACGAGTCGCTGCTCCAGCTGGTGCTGCGCGGCGTGGAGATTGGTCTGCGCGATGCGCAACTGGTGGTTCGCGTCGCGCAAGCGCGCATTGACCTGCACAAGCGCGTCGCGCTCGCCGTCCCAGCGCTGGATCACGGACTCGAGCGCGAGACCCATCGCGTTGACCTTCGACTCGACGCGCTTTGCGCGTGCGCGTTGCGCGCCGATCGGGTTCGCAGCGGGTGCGCTGGGCGTCAACGTGAGCAGCAGAAGGATCGTGCAAGTCAGCACGATCGTCGATCTCACGAGGCGCACCGGTGCGACGCTAACGCAGTTTCCGCCGAAGAACAAAGAATAGCTCTGTCGCAGAGGTATTATCCGACTGTGTCCATGCGACCCGAAGATCTGCTCGACGCACTCGGTGTGTTCCGCCGCACGCTGCGTCGTCATGTCGGCTCGCCGCTATCGCCGCCGCTGACGACCGCGCAGGTCGAGCTGGTGCGCGTCGTGCGGCGCGAACCCGGAACATCTGTTGCTGAAGCCGCGGAGAAGCTCGGTGTTGCGCCGAACACCGTCAGCACGCTCGTCGGCCAGCTCTCGGATGCGCGCGTAATCGTGCGGAGCGTCGACGACGACGATCGTCGCGTTGCACGGCTCGACCTTGCGTCGGATGTCCGCAGAAAGGTCGACGCCTGGCGTGACCGCCGCGCCGTCGTGCTCACGCAGGCGCTCAACCGGCTGTCGCAGGCGGACCGACGGCGACTCGACGAAGCGGTTCCAGTGCTCCAACGGCTCGCACGGGAGCTCGATCGCGCGTGACCGCGACCGTGCTCGATGTCGATCTCTTGCCGGCACTCGCGTGCGCAGGCGTGCGCCACCGGTTCGGCGACCACACCGCCGTCGACGGCGTCGATCTCATCGTCCAGCAAGGCGAGCTGTTCGGCCTGCTCGGGCCTAACGGCGCGGGCAAGACGACGCTGATCCGGTTGCTCAACACGCAGCTCCCTCTGCAGGAGGGAGCGATCTCGGTCGAGGGCCACGACGTGCGGCGCTCGCCGATGGCGATCCGGCGCCTGCTCGGCTACGTCCCGCAGCAGCTGTCGATCGAAGCGGCGCTCACCGGGCGGGAGAACGTCGCGTGGTTCGCCCGTCTCTTCGACGTGCCGCGGCGTGAGCGCAAGGCGCGCGTCGCGGACGCGCTCGAGACGATGGGGCTGAGCGACGCAGCCGACCGGCTCGCCGGCACGTACTCCGGGGGCATGGTCCGCCGCCTCGAGCTCGCGCAGGCGCTCGTCAATCGGCCGGCACTGCTCGTCCTCGACGAGCCGACAGTGGGCTTGGACCCGATCGCCCGCGCCGGCGTGTGGCAGCGCGTTGAGGAGCTGCGCGCCGCGACCGGCATGACTGTCCTCCTGACGACGCACTACATGGAGGAGGCCGACGCGCTCTGCGACCGCGTCGCGCTGATGCACCTCGGCACGATCCGTGCGGACGGGACACCCACTGAGCTCAAGGAATCGGTTGGTCCGGACGCGACACTCGAGGACGTCTTCCGCCACTACACGGGCGGCTCGCTCGGGGCCGAGACGAGCCGTGGGCTCCGCGAGATCAGGCGGACGCGAAGGGCGGCGCGACGTGTCGGCTGAAGTCGCTCCCAACCTCTGGCTGCGCTTCCCGAGCCGGGTCAACACGTTCTGCATCGTGGAGCTGCAAAAGCTGAGCCACGACCGGACGGAGCTCTTCACGCGTGCGGTGCAGCCGATCCTCTGGCTCGTCGTCTTCGGCCAGACCTTCAACCGCATCCACGCGATCCCGACGGGGGACGTGCCGTATCTCGACTTCCTTGCACCCGGCGTGATCGCGCAGTCGGGCCTCTTCGTCGCGATCTTCTACGGCATCCAGATCATCTGGGAGCGCGACGCGGGCGTGCTGACGAAGCTGCTCGTGACGCCGACGCCGCGTGCGGCTCTAATTCTCGGTAAGTCGTTCGCTGCCGGTATCCGCGCGTTTGCGCAGGTGATCGTCGTGCTGATCGTGTCGGCGCTGCTCGGCGTCGCGCTCTCGACGAACCCCGTGCACATCATCGGCGCGCTCGTCGTCGTCGTGCTCGGAGCGGCGTTCTTCTCGTGCCTGTCGATGACGATCGCGGGCGTGGTGTTGAAGCGCGACCGCCTGATGGGCATCGGCCAGATGATCACGATGCCCTTGTTCTTCGCGTCGAACGCGCTCTACCCGGTGTCAGTCATGCCGTCGTGGCTGCGCGCGCTGAGCAGCGTGAACCCGCTGAGCTACGAGGTCGACGCGCTGCGCGGGTTGCTGATCGGGACGCCCGACCATCTCGGGCCCGACTTCCTCGTGCTCATCGTGGCTGTCGTCGCCGGCGTGCTGACGGCGTCGTCGCTCGTCGATCGGCTCGCGCGCTAGGGAGGCGGACTCTCCTTCGTCCCGGCTCGACGTAGTGCTCCGCTCGCGGCACTAGTAAGGACCGGTCCCGGCCCGCCGTGAGGCGGGCCTTCGTTGTCGATGGACCCCGAGGTTCCGTCTGTACCTCAGTCGAGCCGGAAAATGGTCTCCTCGATCTCCTCACCGCGACCGACTGCGAAGCCCCGGTCGACGCCGACGCGTCGGAACCCAGCCTTCTCCAGCACGCGAAGCGAACCGACGTTGTCCGACGCCGCTCGGGCATACACCGGACGCTCGGAGATCTCGTCAAGAAGAATCCGTAGTGCTGCGGTCGCGATGCCTTTCCCCCAGCGTCTTCGGTCCACCCAGTAGGTCACCTCAGGCTGATCGTCGATTCGGAAGAACCCGATCGTTCCAGCGGCTTCTCCGTCGACATCAATGACCCGGTGCAGCACGCTTGTGTCCGCCCGCAGGCGCGACGTCCGGTTAAGGAACGCGCTGCGATCGGTCTGATCCTCGGCTGTGAACGCGGCCATTCGAATCGACTCAGGATCTCTGACTTGCTCATAGATCGCGTCGAGATCCCGGTCTTCCAGCGGCCTCAGCGAGACGTTCATCCGGGCGACTCTAAGGCGTCGGATAGTACGGCGCTCGACTGCGCCAGTGTTCCGGAATGACCCCTGAGCAGCTCCACGGTCATCCCGGTGGCGGCGTCGTCGCTTGCCTTTGCGGCCGTGCATGGTGAACGGCTGTTGAGTCTTGCTCTTCTCGAACCGGCCTGGGCCGGTAATGAGCGGACACCCGTGGAGAAGGCGCTGATGCAACGCTTCGGGCGCTCGAACCTCTCCCCTCTGGCCAGTTCATGGCTGGATTCTTACGCCTGCAACTCTGAACAGCGCCGCACTTAGAATCGAGTCGTCGCCGGCATACAGCAAGGAGGTCGAGATGGCAGTCGGAGTCCTAGCGGCAGCGCCTGAGTTCACGAGACAGGTTTACGACAACATCACGGAGAAGATGTACGGGCACTCGCCCATGCGTGCAGACGAGGCGCCGGACGGGTTGATCCTGCACAGCGCGGGCCAGGGAGAGCAGGGCTTCTACGTCTATGACGTGTGGGAGTCGCGTGAAGCCTTTGAGCGCTTCATGGAGGAAAGGCTCGGCCCGGCCATGGCTGCGGTGATGGGTGGACCGCCGCCCGAAGGGGGAGCGCCCCAGTTCTTCCCGATCGACGTGCTGGTCACCCCCGGCTGAGCCTGATTCGAACGCGACTTCGAGGCGGCGCCTACGGGCGCCGTTCTCGTAGTTTGTCGCTGATCCGGCCGGGAGAGAGCGGTCCACGCTCGGGACGACCCTCTGGGCTGCGCGAGCGTTCGCGGCTGTCCCCTGACGACCGAATACGCTTTCGAGCGAGATGGTCGAAGTTCGGTGGGCTCACCGCGCGCAGCTGAGGGCGCTGAACGCCGGCCAGAGGAGACCTGGATTTGATTGGGGCGCCCGTTGGGGCCGCTCCTATGGGTTCGCCCGACGGGGCACGTGCGCCACCGCTAGGCGGTAGCGCACGTGTGGCTCGGGGAACGCCTCCTTATCGCCGGTGGCAGTCGCCTCGAGCGGTTCCGCATCCGTCGGGCGGCGTTTTGCGCGTCGATCGGCTGCGGCGTCACATGGAGGCCGTTTGCCTATGCCTTGTGGGCGGACATGTTCACGACCCCGTTCGGCTCGATCACCAGCCACAGCGCGCCGAACATGCTGACGTGCTGGCACCCGGCCTTGCCGACGACATCGGCAGAGTACGTGTACAGCGGATGGCCCTTGTACGTAACTTGATCGGTTCCGTCCTTGCGCATGCTGACGCCCAGGAGCATGTGGTCGACGCCGGAAAGGGCGACCGGCTTGCCCTTCGTGAGCAGCGGGGGCCACGACTTCGCGCATGCGCCGTAACAGTTGCTCTTCGAGCCCTTGTCGGCCTCGAACACGTACAGCGCCTTGCCTGCCGAGGTGAACAACACCTTCCCGTACTGGGACGTGCGCACCGCGACCCGCGCGCCGCCGCTCGTCGCCGCCTGCGCCGCGGCCGCCACACCGAGCAAGACGAGCGCCGTCACAATCACGAGCTTCACAAGCATCCTCCCTTTGCGAGAACGACTCACCGCGAGGAGCGCCGGAAGCGTGTGATCGATGAAGCGCATCCGTCCTCCTCGCCGATTTGACACGCTGAGGATGCGCTTCATGCGATTACGGCCGGGTTACATGTTCCTTATAAGACCCTTAACGGCAGGAGCCCCCGGCCGCGCCACGACGGAGTGTTGTCGCGAAGAACACGGCTAAACGAGACCACTCTCGGCTGCGCGAGTGTTCGCGAATGACGCCAAAGTCCGGGCTTGGCGCGATCAAGACCCAGGAGTACTCGTCGTGCTGTTAGCGCACGGTGAATACGCCGTCGTCTCGCATGTGTATGGCAACAGGTCTAGCCAGCCAGCTCGGGCACGGCCTGGTCCGTGGTGCCACGCCCGGGGAGGCGCCGCGTGAACCAGAGCGAGAGTATCGCGAGGAACGCGACCGAGAGCATCGATGTCTTGAGCGCGTGGAGTTGCGCGTTGCCGTAGTCGGCGGTGACGGCGTCTGCCTCGTCCCGGGTCAGCCCGGCGTCGAGCAACGCCTTGTGTGCCTGGTCGGCTGTGACGATCGGGATGCCTTTCTCCGTGGCGGCTGCGAGTTGTGTCTTCACGTCGGATGGCACCGCCGGGTTCGTTTGGATCCGCGAGTTGAAACCGTTCAGCAGTCCGAGTAGGAGCACGGAGCCGATTAGCGCGGTGCCGAGGGAAGCGCCGAGGTTCTGCGCAGTTCCCTGCAGTCCACCGGCCTCGTTGGTCTCGTCCGGAGGGACGGAGGACATGATCACGTTGCCGAGCTGCGACATGAGCAGCCCGGCGCCGATCCCGAAGAAGATCAGCGACACGGCGAAGGCCGTACCGTTCAGGGTGACGTCGATCGTCCCGACGAGCACGAGTGCAGCGATCGCCATTGCCGCGAGGCCGACTTGGACGACGGCTCGTGGCCCGAACCGCACCGCGACCTTCGGCCCGGTGAGTGCGGCGGCGAGCATCGAGATCGACATCGGGAAGAGCCGCTTACCCGTCTCGAACGCGTCGAAGCCGAGTACGACTTGGAGGTACACCGGCAAGACGAAGAATGTGCCCATCACGATCAGCTGCTGTGCGCAGAGCGAGGAGAGCCCGGCGCGCAGCGTCTTGATCTTCAGCAGCGCGCGGTTGAGAAGCGTGCTTTGGCCGACCCGCTCGCGACGTTCCTCCCATGCCAGGAAGCAGCCGAGAACGACGAAGCCGCCGATGATCAGGAACGGGACCAATGAGAATCCGAGCGGCGTGATCTCGTGCTCGCCGATCGTCGGGGCAGCGATCGGCTTGATCCAGCCCCAGGTGCTGCTCTTCAGGATCCCGAACACGATCAGCCCGAGCGCGACCGCCGAGAGCGCAGCGCCGCCGTAGTCGAGCTTCGGCGCCTGCTCGGGCTTGGGGGCGCGCTTCATGCGACGGTGGACGGCCAGCACCGCAAGGACGACCACGACCTCGCCGACGAAGACGTATCGCCAGCTCCAGGTCGTCGTTACGTAGCCGCCGATCAGCGGGCCGGCGGCGATCGCCGCACCGGCGGCGCCGCCAATCATCCCGTAGGCGAACGCGCGCTCCTTGCCCTCGTAGTTGGCGGCGGTCAGGGCAGCGATCGCCGGGATCACCAGCACCGCGCCGAGCCCCTCGATCCCCGACCAGCCGATCAGCAGTACCGCGAGGTTCGGGCTGAGCGCCGTGATCAACGAGCCCAGCCCGTACACGGCCAAGCCTATGCCGAAAGCCCCGTCACGCCCGATAATGTCGCCGAGCTTCGCGCCCACGAGCATGAACGCCGCCATCACGAGCGTGTACATCGTGATCGCGCTCTGTACCCCGGTGACCGTCGTGTGCAGGTCGGCCACGATCTGCGAGATCGAGACGTTCATCACGCTCGAGTCGAGCACCATGATGAACTGGGCCGCGGCCAGGATGATCAGCGGGAGCCACTTACGCACTGCGCGACTCTACTGCCTCCGGCATCGCATCAATTCGGATCGCCCGCCCTCCGTCGCAAGCCCAGCATCGCCGGGCTGGGCCAGTATTCGCGAATGACGCCAGAGCGGGAGGTCAGTCGTCAGGTTTCCAGGGCGCGCATGAACCCGGCACCTTCCCAGCCTCCACCCTGCAAACGCGTCCCCTCACTGAAGCCGCCCGTCCCGTTCCACAGTGCACGGACGTGCGGTCTCAGGAAGCGGTGGAAGACAAGCCGCCAACGTTCGGCAGGCTCGATCGAGCGATCGACATACAGCGTGAAGTCACCGCCTGGAATCTCGATGAACTCGATGTTCGGATTAGGGCTGGTCGTCTCGTGTTCGACTCCGGCCTCGCTCACCCACACAAAGAGGCGACCGCCGTGCTGACGCACGAACTCGGCTACTCCTGGCCCGACTTCAATCCTCGTCTGTTTCACACCGGAGTGATCGACAGCTTCAGGTGCTTCCATGAGCGACAAGAGTCGCCGTTCCCGAATGACCCCTGAAAAGTCGCGGTCAGTGGCGGTAGATCTTCGTGACGCGGCCGTCTGAGAGAAGTCGCACGTTCGCAAAGAAAGGCTTGGTCGTCGGTATCTGGCGACCGAATGACCAGCGGCTGACTCCGACCGTCCTCCAGATTCCGGTCACCGTGCGGATCGCTCCTGGCTTGGCCAGCGTCAAGAGGCAAGCCTGCGCGGTGGTCTGCGTCGGCGGTGATCCCTTCGTCCACGTATCGGTCCCGACCGTGCCCGGAAGAAGTTGAAGTCCTGAGACCGGTCTCTGAGCGAGAAGTCGGAGGCGGTTCGGATGGTTGGCGGGCGCGTTCCACGCAATAAGGCACGCGCGACCCGACGGTTGCGCTCGCGATTGCGCGAGCGTCGCACTCGCGAGCGCGAGAATCAATGCCATAAGCGTCACCGCAACCGACCCCGTACGCGCCATAGCCGAGAAGGTAGCGCGAGGGAGCGGAGACGGGAATGTCGGCTGCGCGAGCGTCCTGTCGCCCGACCTCGAAAGATTCTAGGCGCGCTGCAACGGGGGCCCGATGCGGCCGCCGCGCTTCCGCGAGCCTGCCGCGCGTTGTGCGCGAGCGTACGCGGCTGCAGGCGTTCGGCCGCTCGCCATCACCTCGCCCGTCGAGCGCATCTCGGTGTCGCGCACGGCGGCACCGGCGAAGCGGTCGCTCGGGAAGACTGCTTCCTTCGCCCACGCGCGCGTTGGAGTGACGTCTTGCAGCTGCAACGACTCGAGCGTCTCGCCGAGCAGGAGCCGGCACGCATGATCGACGAGCGGGACGCCTGTTGCTTTCGCGACGAACGGGACTGTTCGCGACGCGCGCGGGTTCGCTTCTAGGACGTAGAGCTTGTCCCCCGAAAGGGCCAGCTGGAGATTCAGCAGGCCGCGCGCGCCGAGCGCACGCGCGATCCCGCTTGCGGCTTCCTGGATCGCGTCCACGTGCTTCGTGGTCAAGCTAGGCGCCGGGATGACGACCGCGGAGTCGCCTGAATGGCTGCCCGCGCGCTCGACGTGCTCGAGGATGGCGGCGACCCACGCGTGCTCGCCGTCGCAGAGCGCGTCGACGTCGAGCTCGATCGCATTCGCGAGGAAGCGGTCGACGAGGGACGGGCTTTCGACTGCGAGCTCGTGCTCGTTGCGGGCAATGTGGATCCCACGGCCGCCGATCACGTTGTGCGGCCGGACGACGACCGGATAGCCGAGCTCGGCGGCCGCTGCGCGCGCCTCATCGGCGTTCGCTACCGAACGCCACTCCGGCGCAAGCAGGCCGAGACCGTCGAGCAGTTCTGCGAAGCGCGTCCGGTCCTCGGCTTCGTGGATCGACGAGAGCGGATCGCCTAGAAGCGGCACGCCGGCGGCTTCGAGCCCGGGCGCTAGGCGCAACGGCGTCTGCCCACCGAACGACACGACGACGCCCCGCGGCTGCTCGAGCTCGCAGATGTCGAGCACGCGATCGAGCGTCAGCGGCTCGAGGTACAAGCGATCCGAGGTGTCGTAGTCGGTCGACACCGTTTCCGGGTTTGGGTTGACGAGCACGGCCTCGTAGCCGAGCTCACGGAACGTTCGCGCCGCGTGGACGCAGCAATAGTCGAACTCGATGCCCTGCCCGATCCGGTTCGGGCCTGAGCCCAGCACGACGATCGCGTTGCCGGTCGGCTCGAGCGGCGCGTCCGACGGCTCGTGTGAGAGATAGAAGTACGGCGTCTCCGCCTCGAACTCGGCTGCGCACGAATCGACCGCGAGCCGGCCCGGCAGTCCCCGCTCCGCGCGCGACCCGACGAGCACGCCGAACCGCGCGGCCTCGCGCGGCGGCAACTGCTCCGCGGCCGCGATCACGCGCAGCTCATCCGCGAAGTACGGATGGATGCCCGGCAGGTCGAGTCCTTGCCGCGCCGCCTCGAGCAGGAGGTCCCACCGCTCCGGCACAGGCTCACCGCGGCGCGAGAGATCGGTCGTGTCGTACGCGATCTCACGGCCCTCGAAGGCCTTCACGAACGCTTCCGAGAACGTCCGGCCGAGCCCGAGCGACTCGCCGACCGCGCGCATCTCGCTGCCGAGCCGGTCGTCGGTGCCGGGGAACTTCTCGAAGTCGAAGCGCGGGGCCTTCACCGCGACGTAGTCGAGCGCCGGCTCGAACGCCGCCGTCGTCTGCTGCGTGATGTCGTTCGGAAGCTCGTCGAGCGTGTAGCCGATCGCAAGCAGCGCAGCGAGCTTCGCGATCGGGAAACCGGTCGCCTTCGATGCGAGCGCGGACGAGCGCGAAACGCGCGGGTTCATCTCGATCACGCGCAGCGCGTGCGACACAGGCTCGTACGCGAACTGCACGTTCGCACCGCCGGTCGAGACACCGACCGCACGCGCACAGGCGAACGCTGCTTCGCGCAAACGCTGGTACTCCGCGTCGGGCAGGGTCTGCTGCGGCGCGACCGTCCACGAGTCGCCGGTGTGCACGCCCATCGGATCGAGGTTCTCGATCGAGCAGACGACGACGCAGTTGCCGCGTGAGTCCGCCATCACCTCGAGCTCGAACTCCTGCCAGCCCTCAAGCGATTCCTCGACCAAGACCTGCCCAACCGGGCTCGCCGCGATGCCCTGGGCGATGCGCTCGACAAGCTCCTCGCGTGTGCGTGCGATGCCGCCGCCGCTGCCTCCCAACGTGAACGCGGGGCGCACGACGGCCGGCACGATCGCCGGCACGTCGGCGGGATCCGTGACGATCACCGAGTGCGGCACCTCAAGACCCGCCGCGACGACTACTTCGCGGAACGCGAGCCGGTCCTCGGCACGGCGGATTGTGTTGATGTCGGCACCGAGGAGCTCAAGCTCGCACCCGCGCTCGTGCAGCTCGACGGCAAGGTTGAGCGCGGTTTGTCCGCCCAGCGTGGGGAGGATCGCGTCCGGCTGCTCGGCCGCGATCACCTCCTCGAGCGTCTCGACGTCGAGCGGCTCGATGTACGTCGCGTCCGCCCAGTCGGGGTCGGTCATGATCGTCGCCGGGTTCGAGTTGACGAGCACGACGCGCAGGCCCTCGCGCCGCAGCACGCGGCAGGCCTGCGACGCGGAGTAGTCGAACTCGCACGCCTGCCCGATGCGAATCGGGCCGGAGCCGATGATCAGGATCGAGCGAAGATCCGCGCGCCGCGGCATGCAGCTGCAACCTGGTCGAAGAACGGAAGGGCGTCGAGCGGGCCGGGCGCTGCCTCGGGATGGAACTGCACGCTCGCGAAGTCGTCACCGGCGAGCCCCTCGACGGTGCCGTCGTTGAGCGAGACGTGGCTTACGTACTCATCGGCGGCGACGGCGAAGCCATGGTTCTGCACCGTGACGAGCACGCGGCCGCTCCTCGTCTCTCGTACCGGGTGGTTCGCGCCGCGATGGCCGAACGGAAGCTTGAACGTGTCGAGCCCGAGTGCGAGCCCGAGAAGCTGGTGCCCGAGGCAGATACCGAACAGCGGCACGCGGCCGAGTAGCTCGCGCACCGTTTCGATCGGGCCATGGAGCACGGAGGGGTCACCGGGGCCGTTGCCGATCAGCACGGCACTCGGGTCGAGCTCGAGCACTGCTTCGGCGTCCCAGTCGCCGGGCACGAGCATGACCTCGACGCCGGTCTCGGCGAGCCGTCGCGCGATCGAACGCTTGCAGCCGAGGTCGACGAGGACGACCCTCGGGCCGGCGCCGATGACCACGGGCTCGGTCACGCCGACGCGCCGGTCGAGCGGCCGGCCGTCGATGGGGGGTTCGGCGAGCGCGCGGGCATGCAGTTCTTCTATTGGCGCGTCGCCGACGGCGCAGCGGACGACGCCGTCCTCGCGGATCCGCCGCACGAGCGCCCGGGTGTCGACGTCGGCGAGGGCCACGACGCCCTGCTCGCGCAGCCACTCGCCCCACGCGGGCCGCGCCGTTCGCATGACGAGCGCTTCCGCCTGCACACGCCCCGACTCGGCGCGTGCCGGGTCGACGCCGTAGTTGCCGACAAGGGGATAGGCGAAGCACAGCACCTGCGCGACGTAGCTCGGATCGGTCGCAGCCTCCTCGTAGCCCGTGCTCGCGGTCGTGAAGCAGGCCTCGCCGGCGGCGACGCCGGGGGCGCCGACGGAAACGCCGGGAAAGACGGTGCCGTCCTCGAGGACGAGGTGTGCCGAGCGGGTCATCCTTGCATGTTATGCGAATTTTCGAGTAATATGCAACCGGTATGCCAACAACCGCGATTCTTGGGGCCTCGGGCTATGCGGGGCAGGAGACGCTCGACCGGGTGCTTGCGCATCCGGAGCTCGAGCTCGTCGCGCTCGGGTCGGACTCGCTCGCGGGCTCGACCGCAGCGGCGCTCGACGTGCGGCTGAACGGCTCGCTGCCGCGGTTCCAGACAAACGCGGGGGCGGCCGCGGCCGGGGCGGAGCTCATCTTCCTCTGCCTCGCGAACGAGCAGGCGGCCGCGTTCGAGCCGCCGGCGGACGCGGTCGTCGTCGACCTGTCAGGCGCGCACCGCCTCGAGCCGTCGCTCTACCCCCAGTGGTACGGCTTCGAGCATCCGCGGCCCGGCGCATGGGCCTATGCGATCCCGGAGCTCTTCCCGCCGGACGGCTCGCTGATCGCGAACCCCGGCTGTTATGCGACGGCCGCGATTCTTGCGCTTGCCCCGATCCGGGACGCGATCGACACGTCGAGCGTCGTGATCGATGCGAAATCCGGCGTCTCGGGGGCCGGGCGGGAGTTGAAGGCGAGCTCGCACGCGGGCTTTGTGCTCGAGAACCTCTCGCCGTACAAGGTCGGCACCCATCAGCACGCACCGGAGATCGCGCAGGCGCTCGGCTTCCCTGTCTGCTTCGTCCCGCATCTGCTGCCGGTGCGCCGCGGGCTGCTCGCGACCTGTTACGTGCGGCCGACCGAAGACCTGCGCCTCCTGCTCGAGGCGGCGTACGCGACGAGCAGCGTCGTGCGCGTGCTGCCGGAGGGCGTCGTGCCGGAGCTCTCGCGCGTGCAGCACACCGACGGCGCCGAGATCGCACTCTTTGAAGATGCCGAGACCGGGCTCGCGATCGTCGCGTGCGCGCTCGACAACCTCGGCAAGGGCGCAGCGGGGCAGGCTGTGCAGAACGCGAACCTCGCGCTCGGGCTAGACGAGACGGCCGGGCTGCGGCTCAGCGGAGTGCTCGTATGAGCGTCACGGCCGCAAAGGGCTTCGTCGCGAGCGGAGTGCATTGCGGCATTCGCAAAAAGGACCGTCTCGATCTCTCGCTCATGCGCTCGACCGCTCCGGCAACCGGGGCAGGGATGTTCACGGCGAACCGAATGCTCGCGGCCCCGGTGATCGTTTGCCGCGAGCATCTCGAGCTCGCGCAACCGCAGGCGGTCATTACGAACTCGGGAGTCGCGAATGCCGCAACGGGTGAGCGCGGCCTGCTCGACGCGCACGCGACCGCGGCCGAGACCGCGCGCGTGCTCGGGCTCGACGCGGAAGAGGTGCTCGTGCTCTCGACCGGCGTGATCGGCGCGCCGCTTCCCCTCTCGAACGTGATCGCAGGCGTGCGCGAGGCCGCTGAGACGCTTTCAGAACACGGCGGTACAGATTCGGCGACGGCGATCATGACGACCGACACGCACTCCAAAGAGGCGGTTGCGCACGGCCTAGGCTTCACCGTCGGCGGCATGGCGAAGGGCTCGGGAATGATCCATCCGCAGCTCGCGACGATGCTCGCGGTGCTCACGACCGACTATCCGCTCGAGCCCGGCGAGGCGATCGAGTTCCTGCGGCCGGCAGTCGACGCGAGCTTCAACGCGATCTCGGTCGACGGCGAGTGCTCGACGAACGACGCCGTGATCCTGCTCGCGAACGGCGCGAGCGGCGTCGAGCGAGACGACGAGGCGTTCGCCGCCTGCGTGCGCGCCGTGTGCGGCGAGCTCGCGAAGCAGATCGTCGCGGACGGCGAAGGAGCGACCGTGCTCGCGGAGATCGCCGTCACGCGCGCGGCGAGCGACGCCGAGGCGCGCGCGATCGCGGAGCGCGTTGCAACCTCGCCGCTCGTCAAGACAGCGCTCTACGGGCACGACGCAAACTGGGGCCGCATCGCGGCGGCGGCCGGCTCCGCGAAGTTCAACGGCGGCTTCGCGCAGCTCGAGCCGGCAACGCTCTCGATCGCGATCGACGACGTGCCGGTCCTCGTCTCGGGTCGGCCGACCGGCGACGAGCCGGCGCTGACGAACGGCCACTGCGCGATCGAGATCGATCTCGCGCTCGGCTCCGGCTCGGCGAGGTATCTCACGAGCGACCTCTCGTACGACTACGTGAAGATCAACGCGGACTACCGGACGTGAGCGTTGTGTTGAAAGTGGGTGGCGCGTCGACCGGTGGCGTCGCGGAAGCCGTTGCCGTGATCGACGAGCCCGTGTGCGTCGTGCACGGCGCCGGCCCGCAGATCTCCGAGGAGATGGCGAAGCGCGGGCTGACGCCCGAGTTCGTCAACGGACGCCGCGTGACGACGGCAGCGGTGCTCGAGATCGTGTGCGCGAGCTTTGCGGCTGTTAACGCAGCGGTATGCGCCGCGATCGGGCCGCGCGCGGTGCCGCTGTCGGGCGAGGAGATCGGCCTCGAGGCGCTGCATGTCGCAGAGCTCGGCCACGTCGGCGACCCGATTCCGTCAGCGCCGCGGGCGGTGCTCGAAGCGCTTGACGCCGGCTTCGTTCCTGTCGTGTCGCCGCTCGCGCGCGGGCCTCTGAACGTGAACGCCGACGAGATGGCGTGCGCGGTCGCGGTTGGCATCCGTGCGCGCCTCATTCGGTTTCTGACCGATGTCCCCGGCGTGTACCGCGACGGAGAGCTCATTCCGTCGATCGACGCCGGCCGCGCGGAATCGCTCGTCGAGCGTGGCGTCTTCGACGGCGGCATCGTGCCGAAGCTCCTCGCCGCCTCACTCGCCGCGCGGAACGGCATCGCTGCGGAGATCGGCTCGACGGCGGTTGTCGCATGAGCGTGGCTGAGCAGAGCGCGCTCCTGCCGACGTATCCGACGCCGCGCGTCACGTTCGTCGCCGGTGACCGGACGACGCTCGTCGATGACGCTGGCCGCGAGTACCTCGACTTCGCCGCCGGCATTGCGGTCGTCGGCCTCGGCCATCGCCATCCGGCGCCGCTTGCGGCCGCACATGCGCAGCTCGACCGCCTCTGGCACGCGTCGAATCTCTTCGCGACGGAGCCCGCGCAGAAGCTCGCCGATGCGCTATCGCGACGCTTCGGCGGCGCACAGGCCTTCTTCTGTAACTCCGGCGCCGAGGCGAACGAAGCAGCGTTGAAGTACGCCCGCAAGGCGACCGGTAAGCGGGGCGTGATCGCGCTCGACCAAAGCTTCCACGGGCGGACGACCGGTGCGCTCGCTGCGACCGGCCAGCCGGGGAAGCGCGCCGCGTTCGAGCCTCTGCTCGGCGGTGTGCGCTTCGTGCCGCCGAACGACGTGTTCGCGTTGCAGACGGCGATGTCCGGCGACGTAGGGCTCGTCCTGCTCGAGCCGGTACTCGGCGAGGGCGGCGTGATCCCGCTCGAGCCGGAGTTCGTCGCCGCTGCACGTGAGCTCGACGTGCTGCTCGCGCTCGACGAGGTGCAGACCGGTGTGGGGCGGACGGGGACGTTCTTCGCGTTCGAGCAGCTCGGGGTGAAGCCGGACCTCGTCACGCTCGCAAAGGGGCTTGCAAATGGGCTGCCCATCGGCTGCCTGCTCGTCGCCGATGAAGCCGCGGGCGCGTTCGTGCCCGGCGATCACGGCTCGACGTTCGGCGGCAATCCCGTCGCATGCGCCGCTGCGCTCGCGGTCGAAGAGACGATCGACGAGGCGCTGCTCGCGACCGTGCTTGCGAACGGCGAGCAGCTGCGCGCATTGCTGACAGGCCTTCCGCATGTGGTCGACGTGCGTGGCCGCGGGTTGCTTGTCGGCGCAGAGCTCGACGGGCCCGCCCAGCCGTACGTCGACGCCGCACTCGATGCCGGACTCGTCTGCCTTACGTCCGGCGCGAACGTGTTGCGCCTTGCGCCGCCGCTCGTCGTCGACGCCGCAGAGATCGACCGTGCCCTCGCGATCCTCACGGAGGTGCTCACAGCATGAATCGCAACGAACGCCAAGCAGCGATCCTGCGACTCGTCGGCTCGCAGCCGATCTCGACGCAGACGGAGCTCGCGGACGCGCTCCACCGCGAGGGATACGACGTCGTCCAGACGACCATTTCGCGCGACATTCACGAGCTCGGGCTCGTGAAGGTGCGGCATTCGAGCGGCCGGCTCGTCTACGCGCAGGCCGAGGACTCCGGGTACAACGAGGAGCTCTCGGACGCGCTCAAGCGCTGGGCGCTGACCGTCGAGCCGAGCGGGCAGCTCGTCGTCGTGACGACGCCGTACGGCTATGCGAGCGCGCTGGCTCAGGCGATCGACGTCGCACGGTATCCGCACGTCGCGGGCACGATCGCCGGTGAGAACACCGTGCTCCTCGTCGCGCGCGAGCCGGCGACCGGAGCTCAGCTCGCCGACGAGCTGCACCTGCAGCGACTCCAAGGAGCCGCATGAGCGTCACAGCGGCGCCGCAGGGCGTCATCCTCGCGTCGCTCCCGGTCGGCGAGCGCGTCGGCATTGCGTTCTCCGGAGGTCTGGATACAAGCTGCGCACTCACATGGATGCGCGAGCACGGCGCAATTCCGTATGCATTCACGGCCGACCTCGGCCAGTACGACGAGCCGGACATCGACTCGGTTCCGGTCCGCGCGCTCCGCTACGGCGCGGAGGAGGCCGTACTCGTCGACTGCAAACGCGCACTCGCCGGCGAAGGGCTCGTGGCGCTGCAGTGCGGCGCGTTCCATATCCAGACCGCGGGCCGGCGCTACTTCAACACGACGCCGCTCGGCCGCGCGGTCACAGGAACGCTGCTCGTCCGCGCGATGGCTGAGTACGGCGTCGAAATCTGGGGCGACGGCTCGACCTACAAGGGCAACGACATCGAGCGCTTCTACCGCTACGGCCTGCTCGCCAACGCGAGCCTCCGCATCTACAAACCGTGGCTCGACGAAGCGTTCGTCGGCGAGCTCGGCGGCAGGCGTGAGCTGAGCGAGTGGCTCGAGACGCGCTGCCTCCCGCACAGCACGTCGATCGAGAAGGCGTACTCGACCGACGCCAACATGCTCGGCGCGACGCATGAGGCCAAGGACCTCGAGCTGCTCGAGACGAGCATGAAGATCGTCGAGCCGATCATGGGCGTCCCCTTCTGGGACGCAGAGGTCGAGATCGAGCCTGAGGTCGTGACCGTGCGCTTCGAGAACGGGCTTCCCGTCGGCGATCCCGTCGAGGTCATCCACGAGCTCAACGCCGTCGCGGGGCGGCACGGGCTCGGGATGTCCGACCAGATCGAGAACCGCGTCATCGAGGCGAAGTCGCGCGGCATCTACGAGGCGCCGGGCATGGCGCTACTCCACATCGCGTACGAGCGGCTGCTCACCGCGATCCACAACGAAGCGACGCTCGAGCGGTATGCCGTCGACGGGCGGCGGCTCGGCCGGCTGCTGTACGAGGGCCGCTGGTTCGACCCGCAGGCGCTGATGCTGCGCGAGTCGCTGCAGCAGTGGGTTGCCGGGCCCGTGAACGGTGATGTGACGATCGAGCTGCGCCGCGGGGACGACTACACGATCCTCGACACGACCGGCGAGCTCTCGTACGACCCCGAGCGTCTGAGCATGGAGCGCAGCGCGACCGCGTTCACCGCAGGCGACCGAATCGGTCAGCTCGCGGTGCAGATCAACGACATCAATGACACGCGCGCGATGCACGAGCGACAGGGATACACACCGCTGTGACACTCTGGTCGGGACGCGTCGGCACCGAGCTCGCGCCGGAGGCGTGGGACTTCCTCAAGGCGGCCGACGCCGAGCTGCTGCCGTACGACATCCAAGGCACGCTGCTCCACGCCGAGCGGCTGCACGCGGCGGGCCTGCTGGACGACGCGGAGCTCGCCGATGTGCGCGCGACGCTTGCAACGCTCGAGACGGTCGATCCGGCGGCCGAGGACGTGCACTCGTTCATCGAGGCTGAGCTCGGAGAGGTCGGGCGGAAGATCCACGCCGGCCGCTCGCGGAACGACCAGGTTGCCGCGGCGATGCGGCTCTTTGTCCAGGACGCGTGCCGCGAGGCAGACACGGCGCTTGAAGCGTTCGCGGCGGCGATCCTCGAGCACGCCGCGGCGGACGCCGAAACACCCATGCCCGGGTACACGCATCTGCAGCGCGCGCAGCCCGTGACGCTCGGTCACCACCTGCTCGCATGGACGGAGATGCTCCGGCGCGACCGTACGCGGTTCGCGTTTGTGGGCACGCAGGCCGAGCCGTCGCCGCTCGGTGCCGGCGCGCTCGCGGGCTCGACGCTGCTGCTGCCGAAGCTGCCGAACCCGATGCTCAACAGCCTCGACGCCGTTGCCGACCGCGACTTCGCGCTCGACTATCTCTACGCCGCCGCAGTGCTGTTCACGCACCTGTCACGGATTGGAGAGGAGCTCTGCCTGTGGACGACTGCCGAGTTCGGGTTCGCACGCCTGCCTGAAGCGGCGGCGACCGGGTCATCGATGATGCCGCAGAAGCTGAACCCCGACGTCGCCGAGCTGGCGCGCGGGAAAGCGGGAACGGCGATCGGCCGGCTCACCGGCCTGCTCGCGACGGTGAAGGGGTTACCGCTCGCGTACAACCGCGACCTGCAGGAGGACAAGACGCCCGTCTTCGCCACGCGGCACGACATCGCCGGCGCGCTCGGTGCGCTCACCGTGCTCGTGGCCGGCCTCGAATTCGACCGCGAGCGGCTTGCGGCAGCGGCGAGCGATCCGCTGCTCCTCGCGACGGACGCCGCGGAGGCGCTCGTACGCGACGGCGTGGCGTTCCGCGACGCGCACGAAGAGGTGGCCGCGAGCGTCCGCGGCGGGACGTTCGAGCCACCCCCGGCAGCGTCGCGGCTCGGCGACGTCGCAGCGGCTGTTGCCGCCGCGAGAGAGGCGTGGGGATGCTGACCGTCACGCTCGCCGGGCGCGACCTCCTGCGCATCGCCGACCTCGACCGTGCGGAGGCGAATGCCGTCCTCGACACCGCGGTCCAGCTACGGGAGCAGCCGAGGCAACCGCTGCTTCCGGGCGCGACGCTCGGCCTCTACTTCGCAAAGCACTCGACGCGCACGCGCGTCTCGTTCTCCGCCGGCATCGCGCAACTCGGCGGCTCGGCGATCGCGCTCACGCCGGAGGAGTTGCAGATCTCTCGCGGCGAATCGCTGCCCGACACGGCACGCGCGCTCTCCTGCTATCTCGACGCGCTCGCGGTGCGAACGCACGAGCACGCAGAGCTCGAAGCGTGGGCGGAGTGGGCGTCGATTCCCGTCATCAACGCCTTAACGGCGGACGAGCATCCGTGCCAAGCGCTCGCCGACGCGCTGACAATCCGCGACCGGTTGGGAACGCTTGACGGCGTGCGTGTCGCCTGGGTCGGCGACGGGACGAACGTGCTCGTCTCGCTCGCCGCGCTCGGCGAGTTGCTTGGCTACGACGTCGTCGCTGCGTCCCCGGAGGGCTACGAGGCGCCGGGGGTGTCGACGACCCATGACCCGCGCGAGGCCGTGGACGGCGCCGATGTCGTCGTCACCGACACGTGGATCAGCATGGGGCAGGACCACGAGCGCGCCAGACGCCTCCAAGATCTCGAGCCGTACCGCGTCGACGCGCAGCTGCTCGCACTTGCAGCTCCGGACGTCTTCGTCCTCCACTGCCTGCCGGCGCATCCCGGCGAGGAGATCACCGCCGACGTCCTCTACGGCGACCGCTCGGCGATCTGGGCCGAGGCCGAGAACCGGCTGCACGTCCAGAAAGCGCTGCTCTCCCTGCTGCTCGCCTAGGCATTTGACAGCCGCAGCCCCGGCGTAAAGGATGCCCGCTGCCGCTAGGGCAGGCGGCGTTAGAGGGACATCGCAAGCAAAAGAGGGGGGAACCTCAGATGGGGAACCACAAGCGCGCGGCGTTTGTCGTGGTTGTGCTGGCACTCGCCGGCGCAGCCGTGGCGGCAGTCGCGCTCTCGTCGTCGTCGCACGCGGCAGCCTTGCCGATCCCGCAGCCGGCGACCGACACCGCGCAGTTCGTCAAGGCGGGAACGACACCGCCGACCGACGCCGATTGCGAGGCGGTCAAGCCCGCCGGAATCACGTGCTTCACGCCGCAGGCGATCCAGTCGGCCTACAACCTCGGGCCGCTGTACCAGCAGGGTCTCACGGGCAAGGGCGTCACGATCGCGATCGTCGACTCGTACGGCAGCGACACGATGGCGCACGACTTGCACGTCTACGACCAGGCGTTCGGCCTGAAGCCGATGTGCGGCGAGGAGGGCGTGACGACTTGCACGGCGGGAATGCCGAAGTTCAGCGAGCTCTCGCTCAACGGCACGCCGGCGACGAAGGGTCAGCCCGGCAACGGGACGCACCAAGAGGACAAGAGCGCCTGGGCGATCGAGGTCGCACTCGACGTTGAGACATCGCACGCGATTGCGCCGGACGCGAACATCCTGCTCGTCCACACGAACACCGCCGAGACGCTCGGCGTCCAGGGCTTCCCGAACATGATGAAGGCCGAGGACTACGTGGTGAAGAACCACCTCGCCGACGTCATCTCGCAGAGCTTCGGCTCCGCGGAGGAGGCTTTCGGGAGTCCGCAGTCACTGCTCAACCTGCGCTACGCGTTCCAGGACGCGCAGGCGAACCACGTGACGGTGCTTGCGTCGACGGGTGACGACGGGACGTCGAACATCCAGAAGACGCCGGTCAGTCAGGGCGGCTCGACGATCCTGCATCCGACGGTCGGATGGCCGGCTTCGGATCCGCTCGTCACGGCGGTAGGCGGCACGTATCTGTGCACCGATCCGAACGCGACGACGAACCAGCCGCGGACGCCGTACTCGAAGCCCAGCACGGCGGCGAAGTGCGCCAGCAACAGCGCCTTCAACCCGGGCGGCATCTTCTCCGAGGTCGCGTGGACGTTCTCGGGCGGCGGGTTCAGCAGCATCTTTGCGAAGCCGTCGTACCAGAACTCGCTCCCGGCCGGCAGCTCGTTCCCGGCGAATGTCACGACCCGCGGCATCCCGGACGTCGCCTTCGAGGCGAGCTCCGCGACGGGCGGCCTGATCTACCTGTCGCTGCCGCCGGACGGAAACGGCTCGAACATCAATGCCAACTCGACCGGCTGGTACTCGATCGGCGGCACCTCGCTGTCGTGCCCGCAGTGGGCCGGCATCGTCGCCATCGCCGATCAGCTGAACGGGAAGCCGCTCGGCTTCATCAACCCGGCGCTCTACAAGCTGGGTACCACCTCGTACGCGAGCGACTTCTTCGACGTCGCGTCGGGGAACACAAACCAGGAAGATCCGAATGTTCCCGGCTTCCCATCGACGACGGGATGGGACGCGGTCACCGGCCTCGGGACGCCGAACGCGGCGAACCTCGTGCCTGACCTCGTCGCAGCCGCAAACAGTTAGTAAAACCGCGAGAGGGGCGGTCGCACCGCGGCCGTCCCTCTCGTAGGCTTTCGGGCATGACCGTCGAGGCTGCCGAACGGCCCCTGCTCCGCGGAGCGCTCCACCAGGCCGCGTTCATGGTCGCGCTGGTGGTCGGCGCCTTGCTGATCGCGTACGCCGACCGGAACGCGACGACGAGGACGTCGGCAGCGATCTTCGCCGGCTCGGTCGCGGCGATGCTCGGCGCCTCGGCGCTCTACCACCGCGTCACGTGGAGCCCGCGCGTCCGTCCGTGGCTCCGCCGCGTCGACCACGCCGGGATCTACCTGCTTATCGCCGGGACGTACACGCCGGTCGGGCTCCTCGCGCTGCACGGCGCACTGCAGCACGTCGTGCTTGCAATCGTCTGGGGCGGCGCGGCCGCCTCGGTCGCGCTCAAGTTCGCGTGGGTTGATGCCCCGAAGTGGCTTGCCGCGGTGATCGGGATCGCGCTCGGCTGGGTCGGCGTCGCCGCGATGCCGCAGCTCTGGCACACGTCCGGCGTCGCAGCGGTCGTGCTCCTCGCGGTGGGCGGCCTCGCATATACGGCGGGCGCGCTCGTCTACGCCTTCCGGCGCCCGGATCCGATGCCCCGTGTCTTCGGCTATCACGAGCTCTTCCACGCGTTGACGATCGTCGCGGTCGCGTGTCAGTACGTGGCGATCGCTTTTTTCGTGCTGAAAGTGGGGTAGTGCTACCCTCAGCCGCGCGCATGGCAGAGAAAGAGGAGAAAATCGAGGTCGAAGGGGAGGTCGTCGAGTCCTTCCGCTCCGGGATGTACCGGATCGCCCTCGACAACGGGCACGAGACGCTCGGCTATACGTCGGGCAAGATGCGCCGCTACCGAATCCGGATCAACCCGGGTGACCGCGTGAAGGTAGAGCTGTCGCCGTACGACCTCACCCGCGGCCGCATCGTCTACCGCAACAAGTAAAGGGGATACTCCCCCTCAAGGCTTCGTCCAGCCTCTCGAACTCTTCGTCCACAGCCGACCCGCCTGCTTAGAGGCTGTTTCCGGTCGGGCTACCGGCTCGTCGGGACGGCATTGGGGATTATCCCCGGCTGCCGGGAAAGGCCCGGCTACTTCCTGACGACGAGCGTCGCGCGCATCCCGAGCGCGCGGTGGTTCGCGACGGCGCACCAGAGGCGGTAGGTGCCGGGCGGCAGCACGACTTCGCGATCGACGACGCCGCCGGCAGGCGTGACCGGCCACGCCCAGACCTTGTGGCCGCCGACGCGCTGGAGCCGGAGATCGTGCGCGTCCTCGCCCGCATTCCGCAGCTCGATAATCGCGTGACCGGCCTTGATCGCCTGGCGCGAGAGCGCGAACCGGAACTCCTGCGCGACGACCTGCACGCGCGCGGGCGGCGGGGTCGCGGCGATCACTTGACGAGCGCCGGCCGCTGGAACTTCGCGGCGTTCGGGATTACCCGCGATGCGTCGACGCCCAGCCATTGCTCGAGCAGCGAGGCGTAGACGCTGCGGAAGTCGGCGGTCGCAGAGACGTTCCCGTCCTCGTCGAGCCCGCTCTTCAAGCCTGGGAACTCGCCGACCATCTGGCCCTTCGCGCGCGTGCCGATGAGGAAGCCGACACCCGCGGCCCCGTGATCGGTGCCCGCGTCGCCGTTCTCCTGCGCCCGGCGGCCGAACTCCGACCACACGTGCACGAGCACGCGGTCGGCGAGGCCGCGCGCCTCGAGGTCGCGCTGGAACGTCAGCAGCGAGTCCGACGTGAGCTGCAGCCCCTGCGCGAGCTCGCCGGCCTGGTTCGAGTGCGTGTCGTACTCGCCCGGCGCGCTCAACGCGACCGCGCGGAGCGGCAGGCCGGCGGCAAGCATCGCAGCGAGCCCAGCGAGTCGCCGCGGGAAAGGATCGTCCGATTTCGGATACGTGACCGGGCTCGTGAAGCCGGGTTTGTCGTCCGAGCTCTGGAACGGCAGCAGCTGGATGCGCAGGCGGTCGACCTGCGCCGTCACGCCCGCCGCCGTGTTGAACGCCGGATCGGGATTCGCGCGCCCGAGCGAGCCGATCGCGTTCAGCATCCGCGTCTCGACCTCGCCCCAGACGTTCGGTGACCAGAAGTCGTACTGGTCGGGGCCGTCGATCGACGCCACCGGCAGCTTCGCGGTCGCGAGCGCGGGCGCGAGGCTGTAGTCGAGCGAAAGGCCCTGCAAGGGGTTGTCCGGCGTCCCTACGACGTCGAGGTAGCGGCCGAGCCAGCCGGTGCGGAGGTTCGCGGACGTGTCGCCGACCTCCCAGTAGTGCCGCGATGTGAAGTGGCTCTGATCGGCGTTCGTGTAGCCGATCGCGGGCATCACGGTCACCTTCCGCTCGGAATAGAGCTGCGTCAGTCCAGTGGTTGCGGGATGCCAGTAGAGCCGGTTGTCCTCGGCGAGCGGCGCGCCGCCCGTCAGCCCGAGCGTCTGCCGGAACTTGCGATAGAGCGGGTCGCCCTGCGGCGAGAGCACGGACATTGCGTCGGCGCCGCCCTCGAGGAACACGCTGACGAGGATCGGTTGTGCGGGGCCGGTCGCGGCGGCGGCAAGGCCCTCTTCGAACGCCGACAGGCCGAGCCGCGACGCGCCGTAGACCGCGAGCATTGCGCCGAGGCCCTGCGCGACGAACGAGCGTCGCGACATCCCCGTGCCCGCGGGAAGCGGCATACCGGGCTCGATTAGCGGCAGACCGCGGCCGGCCTCGGCGGCCGCGCGATGCAGCAACCGAGAGCGAGACAGGCCGGTGCAGTGATTGCAGTCGGTCATGCGGTCTGGAAGTCCGGGCTGACGGCGATCAGCTGCCGCAGCGCGTTCTGGGTCATGACGGCGTACTGCTTGCGCTTCCACGACGCGCTCCTTGCGTCGGAGAGCGCGTTCTGCGCGAAGGAGAGGAGCGCGGAACGCGTCGACTGTGTCAGCGACGGGTTTCGCCAGAACGCAAGTGCGCCGTCGACGAGCTTCGCCGCGTCGAACGGCTGCACCGCCTTCCCGGGATCGAGCGCGTATGGACGGAGGACGTACTGCGCGATCCACCAGCGCCCGCGCCAGGTGGCGGTGTCGAGCCAGCGCGTGTCGTCCCAGCCCGCGACGTTCGGCGGGTAGAAGAGCTGCTGTCCTGCCATGTTGTCGAGCCACGTCCATGCCGTCGTGTCGATACCGCGGCCGATGCGGCGCAGCAGGCCGGCGGTGTAGACGGCGGGCGACTTCGTCAACCGGCCTCCCTCGTACAGCGCAGGGTGCTTGAGGATCGCCGCCACGACCGGACGGACTTGATGCCCACTCGAGACGTAGAGCTGCTGCAACGCGTGCGCGGTCGCCGCATCCGGCGTGCCGGCGACGAAATAGCTCCAGAGCTTGTTCACGAAGAAGCTCGGATGATCGGGATGCGACACGGCGAGCCGCACCGAGTCCTTCCACGTGTACGTCCCGCTGTGCTTGAAGATCGTCTTCGTGCCCGGATCGTGGTTGCGGGGGTCGTAGCGGAAGTTCGTGGGGCCCGTGCCGCTCTTCCAATCGTTCCGGAAGCCTGTGAGCGCGCGTGCCTGCTGGCGGACGTCCGTCTCCGTGTAGCCGCGGCCCGCGCCGAGCGTGAAGAGCTCCATCATCTCGCGGGCGTAGTTCTCGTTAGGCGATTGGCGCGAGTTGTCGCTGCCGTTCAGCCAGAGCAGCATCGCCGGGTCCTTCGTCACGTCGAGGAGCAGCGTGTGGAACGACCCAAGGCCGTGTGAGCGGAAGAGCTGGTTCTGATTCAGCATCAGCCGCTGCGAATCGACGCCGCTGTTCGAGGTCGCGAACCAGTCATGCCAGACGAGCGTCATCCGCTCGACGAGCGGGCGCGACGTGCGCACCATCCGGTCGAGCCACCACACATGGTCGTGACCCCACGCGTCGTACGGCGCGAGCGGCCGCCCCTTCTCGTCGGTCGGCGCGTGCCCGACGAAATGCTCCCCGCCGGGATTCGTCAACGCGTGCACTGCGTCGCTCAGCCCGAGCTTCGCGAGCTTCTCCGCTTCGCCCTTGCGCGGCCCGAAGCCGGCACGCCAGAGCAGCCGCTCGGCCTCAGCGGCTCCGAATTTCCCCCGATACGCGGCGACCTGCGGCACCTTGCCTCATCGTCATCGGCCCTGCGGACGACGGGCTTGATCCCGAAAACGAGAGAGGCCCCGTGAGGGGCCTCTCTCGCATTTCCTACGGAGCCGGAGCTATTCCGACTCGGTGCTGCCCAGGCTCTCAGGCAAGCGTTCTGTTTCGTCGCCGTCAGGGCCGAAACCGCTGATGGTGCCGAGCGGCGGCGTTACGCCGATGCTGCTCACACCTTCAACGGCCGGGGTGGTCAGGTCGGCCGCGATTGCTGCCGACGTTCCCGTGCGGCTCGTTCCCGTGCGCGCCCGTGAGGACGCGGAACGAGTCGACTTGCGCCGTGCGCCTGTACGGCCTGAGGCGGCTTTGCGCCGCGTGCCGGTCGACCGCTTGGCCGCCTTGCGGCGGGTACCGGTCGTGCGCTTGGCGGTGCTCTTCCGTGCCGTCTTCCGCGCTGTCTTGCGCGCGCCGGTCGCCCGCTTGGCGGTCGACTTCTTGCGCGTGCCGGTCGAGCGCTTGGCCGTCGTCTTGCGTGTGGCCTTGCGCGCGGTCGTCCGCTTCGCAGTCGACTTCTTGCGCGTGCCGGTTGCCCGCTTGGCGGTCGACTTCTTGCGCGTGGTTGCCTTCTTGCGCGTCGTCGCCTTCTTGCGCGTACCGGTCGTGCGCTTTGCTGCCGTGCGCTTGCGCGTGCCCGTCGAGCGGGCCGTACTACGGCGTGTGCCAGTCGAACGCTTGCGCGACGCGGTCTTCCGCGCCGCCGTCGACCGGCCGGTTGAGCTTGACCTTCTCCGTGCTGTCGCCATGTGCCTCCTCCTGTTGGGCGAGTTCGGTGGCAACAACTACGTGGCGCAGTATGCGTGTTGCCCCGGCTGTCATTCAGCAGAAAGGCCTGTCCTCCTACTTTGAAATCACCTCCACGACCTTTGCGATCATCAGTCGCAACCCCTCGTCGAGGTTCTGCTGACCGTCGACTGTGACGGATTCGGCACTGAGCGTGTCGACAAACTCTCCCCATCGACTACCGGAATGTTCCGGCGTCTTCGTCGCATCAGCCGTGCACTCTCCGTCGCAGTACTCCACTCTCGAGTGAGCGCAGATTCAGTGTCATAAGCTCGCGGATGCTCCGCGGCAATGCAACCCCTTTCGTGTGTTCTTCGCGCCACTCGTCGTCAGAACTTCCCGCAAAGTGCGAGTGCGTAACGTGTTCCGTTCATGTTCTGACCGACAACGCGGATGACGATGCGAGTTCACGGCCTGCAAACGTCGCTCCGCGGCGCGACCGAAGACGATGTCTCGCGGCTCGTCACATGGCACGACGACCCCGAAGTCGCGCGCTTCTGGGACGACGAGCGCTTCAGTGAGGCTGAGATGCGGGAGCGGCTCGCGCGCCCCGATGTCGAGGCGTGGATCGTCGAGGCAGGCGGGGAGCCGGTCGGCTACCTGCAGGTGCACGCCACTGGGCTCGACATGTTCCTCATCCCGTCGGCGCGCGGCCGCGGGCTCGGTCCCGACGCCGGGCGCGCGATGGCGGTGCATCTCCTCGACGCGCGCGGCTGGGAACGCGTGACGGTCGATCCGTACACCTGGAACGAGCAGGCACTTCGCGCGTGGCGCAGGGCCGGCTTCATCGCGGTGTCGCACCACGACGCCGACGATGAGCACACAGCGGCCTGGGTGCTGATGGACTTCCGCCGCTAGATTCACTCGAGATGAAAGTCATCCTTCCCGACCGGTCCGAGCTCGAACTTCCCGACGGCGCGACCGGGCTCGATGCCGCGCGCGCCATCGGACCGAAGCTCGCCGAGCAGGCGGTGCTCGTGCGTTCGAACGGACGCGTACAGGACGTTCGCCTGCCGCTGCACGACGGCGAGCCGATCCAGTTCCTGACGACCCGGGACGTCAACGACCCCGATTCGCTCTACGTCCTCCGGCACTCCTCGGCACATCTGCTCGCAGAGGCGGTGCGGCGGCTCTACCCGGGGGTGAAGATCGCGATCGGGCCGCCGATCGAGAACGGCTTCTACTACGACTTCGAGTTCCCTGAGCCGATCCATCAGGAGGATCTCGAGCGCATCGAGGCCGAGATCGGGAAACTCCTGCAAGAGGGGCGCGAATGGACGCGCGAGGACATCTCGCGCGACGAGGCGAGGGCGCGCTTCGAGGCGGAGGACGAGCCGTACAAGGTGCAGCTCGTCGACACCGCCCAGGGCGACATCTCGCTGTATACGCAGGGCGATTTCACCGACCTCTGCCGTGGGCCGCACCTGCAGAACTCGAAGCCGATCAAGGCGCTGAAGCTCACGAGCATCGCCGGCGCGTACTGGCGGGGCGACTCGTCGCAGCCGCAGCTGACGCGGATCTACGGGACCGCCTTCTATCGGCAAGAGGATCTCGACGCGTTCCTCGAGCAGCTCGAGGAAGCGCGCCGGCGCGACCACCGCGTGCTCGGGCAGCAGCTCGACCTCTTCCATCTCTCCGACCGCTCACCCGGCTCACCGTTCTGGCACCCGCGCGGGATGGTGCTCTGGAACGAGCTCGAGGATCTCCGCCGGCGCGAGAACCTGCAGCGTGGCTACGCCGAGGTGAAGACGCCGCTCCTCTACGACATCGACACGTACATCACTTCGGGGCACTACGACAACTACCGAGACAACATGTTCTTCGTCGCGTCGCATGAGGACTCGGAGAAGCAGTTCGCGCTGAAGCCGATGAACTGCCCGGGCCACATGCTCCTCTTTGGCTCGACGCTGCGGTCATACCGCGAGCTGCCGCTCCGGTACGCCGAATCGTCGACGCTGCACCGCGACGAGCCCTCGGGGACTCTGCACGGCCTGCTGCGCGTCCGGCACGTCACCCAGGACGACGCGCACATCTTCTGCACGCGCGACCAGATCGAGGAGGAGATCTTCGGCTGTCTCGACTTCGCGGGAGCGCTCTACGACCTCTTCGGCCTGAACGCGCGCTTCGAGCTCTCGACCCGTCCGGAGCACAAGATCGGCACCGACGAGGAGTGGGACTTCACCGAAGGTGCGCTCCGGGCAGCGCTCGAGCGGCGTGGGATCGACTACGAGCTGAACGAGGGCGACGGGGCGTTCTACGGCCCGAAGATCGACCTCCACATGACGGACGTCCTCGGCCGCTCCTGGCAGATGGGGACGATCCAGCTCGACGCGATCATGCCCGAGCGGTTCGGCCTTACCTATATGGGGCCGGACAACCGCGAGCACACGCCCTACGTCGTCCACCGGGCGCTGCTCGGCTCGCTCGAGCGCTTCATCGGGATCCTGATCGAGCACTACGCCGGCGCTTTCCCATTCTGGCTCGCCCCGGTGCAGATCCGGGTGCTGCCGGTGGGGGAGGGCCACCTCGAGCCCGCAACGGCGCTCATAGAGAAACTGACAGGAGCCGGGTACCGCGTCGATGCCGGCGAACCGACCGAGACGATCGGAAAGCGGATCCGCGAGGCGGAGCTCGAGAAGATCCCGTTCATCGTGGTCTACGGCGACCGGGAGAGCGACGAAAGCCTCGCGATCCGGGCGCACGGCGGCGGCCAATCTCAGGAATCGCTTGCGGATTTCCTCGCAAAGCTTGCTACGCTTGCGGCCTGAAAAGCAGGAGCGGACCCGTTCCTCACCTCCCTGGCGAAGGCCACGCGGGGTTCAACCGAGTCGAAAGATTCCGTTGGAACGGGCTGCGGTGTGCCTGATGCCAGGAGCAATCGATTCGGAGGAGGAGTAACCCCGACTTGGTGATTAGCCTTTGAGGCCCAGACGCCGGCCGATCGAGCCGTCCCGCCCGGTCAACCGCGACACAACCCGCATCAACGACGCGATCCGCGTTCCCCGCGTCCGGTTGATCGACGACGACGGCGCCCAGCTCGGAATCAAGACGACCGACGAAGCCCGCGAGGTCGCCTACGGCAAGAACCTCGACCTCGTCGAGGTCGCAGCCCAGGCCGACCCGCCGGTCGCGAAGGTCATGGACTACGGCAAGTACAAGTACGAGCAGGAGCAGAAGGCGAAGCAGGCTCGGAAGCACCAGAGCCAGATCCACGTGAAGGAGATCAAGCTCCGCCCGAAAATCGGCGTCCACGACTACAACACCAAGAAGGGGCACGTAGAGCGGTTCCTGAATCAGCGAGCGAAGGTGAAGGTCACGATCATGTTCCGAGGCCGGGAGACCAGCCATCCGGAGCGCGGCCGGGACCTCCTCTTGAGACTCGCCGACGATGTGAAGGACATCGGAGTCATCGAGTCCCAGCCGCTCCTTGACGGACGAAACATGGTGATGGTGCTGGGCCCCACACGAAATGCAGGAGTTAAACGAGATGCCGAAAATGAAAACGCGGAGCGCAGCGAAGAAGCGGTTCAAGGTGACGGGGACCGGCAAGATCCTCCGTCGCCCGACGATGCGCAGCCACAACCTGGAGCACAAGTCGTCGAAGCAGAAGCGTAAGTTCGGCCGCAACATTGAGGTCGCGCGCAGCGACTTCAAGGCGCTGAAAGAGATGCTGGGGGTCAAGAAGTAATGCCGAGGGTCAAGCGGTCACTTCACGCGCAGAAGAAGCGGCGCAAGGTCCTCGAACAAGCGAAGGGCTACTGGGGCTGGAAGCACAGCCACTACCGGTATGCCAAGGAGCAGGTCGAGCGCTCGCTCGTCTACGCCTACCGCGACCGAAAGGTCCGGAAGCGCACGTTCCGGCAGCTCTGGATCACGCGCATCAACGCGGGTGCGCGTCAGCACGGCCTGTCGTACAACCAGTTCATCCACGGGTGCGGCAAGGCCGGGATCGAGCTCGACCGCAAGGTTCTCGCCGATCTCGCGGTGCATGACCCCGCCGCGTTCGGCGCGATCGCCGAGCAGGCGAAGTCCGCGCTCGGCGCATCCAGCTGATTACGTCCCGCGACAACGAGCGGCTCAAGCTCGTCCGGAAGCTCCAGGACCGGCGCTGGCGCGACAAGCTCGGGCTGTTCGTCGTCGAGGGCGAGGATCTCGTTGAGGCTGCGGGCTCGGCCGAGCCGGTCGACCTGCTCGTCGCCGGCGAGAACGTCGACGCGGGGCTCCTTGCCGAGATCTCGACGCTCGGACACCCGCCGCGCGTGATCGGCGTGTTCCGGCGCGAGGATTTGCCTCTGGGCGTGCGGCCGGTGACGCTCGCGCTCTGGCATGTCGGCGACCCGGGGAACGTCGGCACGCTGCTGCGGTCGGCTGACGCGTTCGGTGCCGGCGTTGCGTTGTCGGAGGGCTGCGCCGACGCGACCTCGCCGAAGGCGCTGCGCGCCTCGATGGGTGCGCTCTTCCGCGTGCCGCTGAGCCGCTTTGAGGAACCTCCCGGGGCCCGAGTCGCGCTCGTGCCGCGGGGCGGGACGCCGCTGCCCGAGGTTCCGCTCGACGGCGAGGTCGTGTTCGTCCTCGGCGCGGAACGGGATGGGCTGCCGGCCGAGGTGCTTGGGCGGTGCGACGTTCAGGCGTCGATTCCGCAGGTTGGAGGCGCGGAATCGCTGAATGTCGGCACGGCGGGGACGATCGCCCTCTACGAGTGGCGCCGCCGCACGACATAGGGCCGTTTCACACCGTTCTCAAACCGGGGATCCCTCCTCCGGGGGAGGCCCATCCCGTGGAACACGCCGACGATGAGTTCCGTTGCGGCACTGCGGTTCTCTAGGAGGTGAACACCTCATGCTTCGTTGGCATTCACGGTACGTGCGTATTGCTGTTGCGCTGGCCGGTTTCGCTGCCCTCGTCATCGGCTCCGGCGCCGACTGGCGGTGGTACTAGGCCTCGGTTGAGCGCGGGGGGCTCGCCGCTGACGGCGAACCCCCGCTCGCCGACGTGAACGCCACCGACTGATCCCTCATGACCGCCGTGTCCTCACCGACCCTTTTTGGACTTCCACGACGGCTCGTCCTCTATATCGGCGCCGTCGCCGCGCTCGGCGTCCCCGCAATCGGCCTTGCGCTCGGGGAGATCGCGGCGCACCCGCCCGGTTGGGCGACTGCAGGACGGCTGTTGCCGTTCTTCGCCCTCGCCTTGCTCGCCGACCTCAAGCCGGTGCAGATGGAAGGCGCCGGCAAGTCGGAGGTCTCGACTGCGAACGTCTTCATCGTCTCGACCGCGATCATCTTTGGCTGGCGGTACGCCGTGCTGCTCGCGGCGTTCAGCGTTGGCGTAACGTTCCTCGTGACGCAGCGGCCGTGGACGCGCACGCTCTTCAACGTCTGCATGTACGTGCTTGCGGCGTGGGCGGCGGCTCTCCCGGTGACCCTGCTCGGCCCGGTGCACGGCCTCGATTCCGGCCGAATCACGGAATACGTCCTCGTCGGCGCCGCCCTGCACCTGATCGTCAACGTCGTGCTGGTCTCGGAGGCGATCTCGATCTCGGCCTCGATGCGATATCGGACCGTGCTCGTTTCGGGGCTCCGCCAGAGCGGCGCCGCGTTCGCGATCATGGCCTTCCTTGCGGCGCTGGCCGCGAACCTCTGGGTGATGCGCCCGTGGCTCCTCACGCTCCTTGCCGGGCCGCTCTTCACGCTCGTCCTCTACCAGCGGAGTGCGCTCTACTCACGCATCGCCTCGCGCGACGCACGGACGGACAACCTTACGAGCCTCGGCAACCATCGTGCGTACCAGGCTGCGTTGCGGGAGATGATCACGGCATCAGAGGCGACCGGTGCGCCATTCTCGCTAGCGCTCCTCGATGTCGACGACTTCAAGCGCGTCAACGACAGCTACGGGCATCCGATCGGCGACGAGCTGCTGGTACAGCTTGCGGGGCTCCTCGAGCAGATCGAGAGCGCGCAGGCCTTCCGGTTCGGCGGCGACGAGTTCGCGGTCCTTTGCGAGCTCGACGAGACGAGCAGCTTCCGTGCCGTCGAGCACCTGCAGATGCAGGTTGGCGCCCTGCCCACGCCGGGCGGCGCGGTGACGATCAGCGTCGGGATCGCGACGTATCCCTCGCATGCCGACTCGGCTGAGGAACTGCAACGGACCGCGGACGGCGCGCTCTACTGGTCGAAGCATCACGGCAAGAACCGGTCCTGCCTCTACAGCCCGTCCGTCGTTCGCGTGTTCTCGACGGAGGAGCTCGAGCGCGCAGCCGAGCAGGATGCTCGCCTGCGTGCAGCCAAGAATCTCGTTCGCTTCGTGGACGCGCGGGATCCGTCGACGGCGAGCCACTCGCAGATCGTTTCGTCGCTTGCTGAGGCGATCGGGATGGAGCTCACGCTCGACCCGGAGACGATCGAGCGGCTCCGCCTCGCGGGGCTCCTGCACGACGTCGGCAAGATCGGCCTCCCGGACGCGATTCTTCAAGCACCGCGCGCGCTGACCGACGACGAGTTTGCGATCGTGCGCCGCCATCCCGAGTTCGGGCACGCGCTGCTCGACGGGCTCGGCGTCGAGCCCGTCGACGAGTGGGTGCTGCATCACCACGAGCATTGGGACGGCTCCGGCTATCCGAACGGCCTCGCGGGCGAGGAGATCCCGCTCGGCGCGCGGATCATCCTTGTTGCGGACGCCTTCGAAGCGATCACCGCCGACCGTCCATACCGGAAGGCTCAGAGTGCAGAGGCGGCGCTGACGGAGCTGCGCCGGAACGCGGGCTCCCAGTTCGACCCGGATGTCGTTGCTGCTCTCGCGCGGCATCTGTCGGGCGTTTCGTCGACCGCGGCGGCGCTCGCCTAATGGCACTTGC
Source organism: Gaiellaceae bacterium (assembly GCA_036496545.1). Lineage (GTDB taxonomy): Bacteria > Actinomycetota > Thermoleophilia > Gaiellales > Gaiellaceae > Palsa-739. The sequence continues at coordinate 71,651 of DASXKX010000008.1, forward strand.
GTGGCCGCTCGCTGCTGGGCTGCTCCTTGCGCCGCTCCTGGGCGGGCGGCTGAGCGCACTCGGTGAGCTCCGGTTGCGCTCGGTACCGCTCTTCTACATCGGGCTCGCGCTGCAGCTGATTGCGTTCCCGTTCCACGTGTTCCCGTGGCGGACGTCGGACCGCGTCGGCATCGTCCTTTGGCTCCTCTCGTACTGCGTCTTCATCGTCGCCTGCTCGGTCAATGCGCGGATCCCGGGCGTGCCGTTGGTCGCGATCGGGATGGTGTCGAACGTGCTGGCGATCTGCTCGAACGGCGGTCACATGCCGGCGCTTCCGTCTGCGTTGCGTGCCGCCGGCATGCACTTCACGCAGAGCCGGAACAGCATCAAGGCGCCGTCGCCGCATCTCCCGTGGCTCGTCGACCGCTGGGCTGTGCCGGGCTGGGTGCCGTGGGGCAACGTCTTCTCGGCAGGCGACGTGTTCATCGCCCTCGGCGGTCTCGTGTTTGCGCTGGGCGCGATGCAGGCCCTGCCGAGACTGCGGCTGCGCTTGCGCCTGCGGCGGGCGGCGGTTCTGCCGAGCTAATCCCGGACACGTCCGGCGCCAGGCGCTGTGACGTAAGTGTCACGAGAGTCGCCGTGCGCCCGCACCCGCGAAGCGGTGGTGGAGGATTAAAAGAATTCAGCGAGCCGGTGGCGCTTTCGTCCACCTCGTCCAACCGGCCTTCCGCCTCGGGGTTGCCCCCTCTTCGTAGAACCGCTTGGTCGGGGTTTCGACCTAGTCGCGCTCCGTGCTCGCTGCAGAGGGGAAGGTATTCGCTCGGCAGCGGCAACGCAAGGTCAACCCGGCGAAAAAATTCGCGCTATTTGCGGACATGTGCAATCCACACCGTGTCTTCACCGCCGCTGTACGGCCGGCGGTCGAACCAGCCGAAACATGCATCGACCGCGAAGCCGGCTTCGGCGAGCAACGAGTTCCAGCGCTCGGGCTCGAGCCACGTCAACTGCATCGTCGACTCAGTCCCTTTGCCGCGCACAGCAAGCGTGAGCGTCTGCGCGACGATGTCCCAGTCCGCGCGCTCGTGGATGCCGGGCTCGCGCTCGATCCAGCGACCGTGCGTCTCGTCGATGTCCTCCTGCGACGGCTTGAAGACGTCGAAGATCAGCCGGCCGCCTCTCCCGAGCAACGCCCGCGCAGCGCCGAGCGCCTCGAGCCGTTCCTCATCGCTCGACAAATGGAGATATGCGCGGAACGGGCACGTCACGAGCGGGACGCGCTCGTCCACCGGCGGCCGGCGGAGGTCACCGAGCCGGAGATCGAGCCGTTCAGAGACGCCGGCCTGCCGCGCCTGCTCGCCGCAGACCTCGAGCATCCCGGGCGAGGCGTCGACGCCGATGACATGGATGCCGGCGGCCGCCGTCGGGATCGCGATCCGCCCCGTGCCGACGCCGAGCTCGACTACCGGCCCGCCGGAGGCGAGCCCCTCCTCGACATAGAACGAGATGTCCTCGATCACCGCGGCGCTCCACGGGTCGTACAGCCGGGCGATCGCGTCGTACTCGGATTTCACGGCTTCCTCGTCACGAAGATGAGCTCGGGTGAATCGTCGGTCAGCGGCCGCTTGTCGAACCAGCCGTACTGCGCCTCGAGCTCGAGCTCGGCGACGTCGACAAGACCTTCCCATTCGGAGCGCGTCGCCCACCAGAGGCTGAGCTTGGCGCCGTCGTCGCGGACGATGTCGATGCGGTTGTCCGCCGGCGCGTAATGGAGCGAGTGCACCACGCCGTTCTGATTCTGCGTCGTCCCTTCCAGAGCGGCTGCGATGCCATGATCGAAGGCGAACGAGTTGAATGCGAACCGGCCGCCCGGCCGGAGCGCCCGTGCGACGCACTCGAAGGCCAGACGCTTGTCGTGCCAGCCCTGCAGGTGAAGCAGTGACCGGAACGGGACGTAGATCAGCGCCGCAGGCTCCTCGAGCGTGAAGTCGCGCATGTCGCCCAGCCGGAGCTCGAGCGGGAGGCCCATAGCGCGCTCCCGCGCGATCTCGAGCATCGCCGGCGACGAATCGATGCCGAGCACGGGCTTGCCGGTCGCCTCGACGACGGCGAGCGCCACACGGCCGCTGCCGACCGCAAGCTCGACGATCGGGCCGTCCGCCTCCCGCGCCAGCTCGACGTAGTAGCCGACGTCCTCGGTCATGTGCGCCGCCCACGAGTCGTAGACCGGTGCCCAGGCGTCATATTCGCTCATGCCGGGTATAGTGATCACCTCGATGACGCAGCGCACGCACCTGTTTACCTCGCCCCGGTTCGCTGCCGGGGCGGTCGCGCGCTAGGCGTCCTCCTCAACAGCAGCTCGAACCGGGGCGAGATTCGTTCGTCCGTCCGTGCTGCTGAAAGGAGGCAAACACCTTGGATACAGTCGAGCGACCTTTGGACTGGGATCCCGATACCTATGAACGAGACGCCCTAGAGGCATTGGAGGGAGCCTCGACCTCTGAAGAGGTCGAGAGCGTGTCCGTCGCCTATCTCGGGCGATCCAGTCCACTCAAGCTGCATCTCCGCGAGGTTCGCGATCGCGAGACCGGGATGAAGCTGAACGCGATCCGCGAGGCCGTCGAGCGTGCCGTCGCGGCGAAGAAGGAGCAGGTCGAGGCGGCCGAGCTCGAGCACAAGCTCTCGACGGAGCGCGTCGACGTCACGCTCCCTGCGCGGATGCTCGGCGACGTAGAGCCGAGGCCACGCGGTGCACTGCACCCGTCGACCCTCGTGCGGCGCGACGTCGAGGACATCTTCCTCGGCCTCGGCTACGAGATCGTCGACGGCCGCGAGGTCGAGACGACCCGCTACAACTTCGACGCCCTCGGGTTCCCCGACTGGCACCCGTCGCGCTCGCCGCGGTCGACGCTCTACGTCGGCGACCAGACCGTCCTGCGCACGGAGACGTCGCCGGCGCAGATCCACAAGATGGAGGCGACGCGCCCGCCGATCTACATCATCTCGATCGGCCGCGTGTATCGCCGCGACACGATCGACGCGACCCACTTCCCGATCTTCCACCAGTTCGAAGGGCTCGCGATCGACAAGGGGATCACGATGGCCGACCTCAAGGGGACGCTCCTCTACGTGATGCGCCAACTCTACGGCCCCGACCGCGACGTCCGGTTCCGGACGCACTACTTCCCGTTCACCGAGCCGTCGATGGAGCCGGACGTGTCGTGCTTCAACTGCGGCGGCGCAGGCTGCCCGGTCTGCAAGCACTCCGGCTGGATCGAGATGGGCGGCTCCGGGATGGTCGACCCGTATCTCTACGAATTCGTCGGCTGGGGGCCGGAGGAGTACACCGGCTTCGCGTTCGGCATGGGCATCGAGCGCACCGCGCAGCTCCGCTATGGGATCCCCGGGATCCGGCCGTTCTGGGACAACGACATCCGCTTCCTCAGGCAATTCGGATGAAAGTTCCGCTCAGCTGGCTGCGCGAGTACGTGCGAACCGACGCGACGGCGGAGGAGATCGCGCACAGGCTCTCGATCTCGACCGCCGAGGTGAACGGCATCGAGCGGCGCGGCGTCACGAGCGACCTGTCGCTCTTTCGCGTCGGTCAGGTGCTCGATGCCGGCAAGCACCCGAACGCGGATCGCCTGCAGCTCACGAAGGTGGACGTCGGTGAGGACCGGCCGTACCAGATCGTCTGCGGCGCCTGGAACTTCTCTGCAGGCGCGAAGGTCGCGGTCGCGCTGCCCGGCGCGACGCTGCCGAACGGCCTCACGCTCGAACGGCGGAAGCTCCGCGGCGAGGTCTCGGAAGGGATGATCCTCGCGGAGGACGAGGTCGACCTCGGCACCGATCACGAGGGGATCATGGTGCTCGCGGACTCGCTCGAGCCGGGGACGCCGCTCTCAGAGGTGCTGCCGCTCGTCGAGGACGTCCTCGACATCGAAGCGACCGGCAACCGCCCGGATCTCTTCTCGATCTACGGGCTCGCGCGCGAGGTCGCTGCCCTCTTCGACGGCGAGCTCGTGCCGCTCGACGCCACGGAACCGCCACGCGGCGGTGACGAGCCGGTCGACGTGCAGGTCGACGACCCGGTCGGCGCACCGCGATACGTCGGGCGGCTGTTCCGCGACGTGACGATCGCTCCGTCACCGGTATGGCTTAAAGCCCGGCTTCGAAACTCGGGCGTTCGCGCTATCTCGAACGTCGTCGACGTGACGAACTACGTCATGCTCGCACTCGGCAACCCACTGCACGTCTTCGACCACGACACGCTCCACGGCGGCCGCATCGTCGTGCGGCGCGCGGCGAGCGGCGAGACGCTGCGCACGCTCGACGGAACGATGCGAGAGCTGACGCCGGCCGACCTCGTGATCGCCGACGCCGACCGCGCGGTCGCGCTCGCCGGGATCATGGGCGGCGAGGAGACCGAGGTCTCCGACGCGACAACCAACGTGCTCCTCGAAGCAGCGAACTTCGAGCCGGTGACGATCCTTCGCTCCTCGGAGCGGCTGTCGCTCCGTACGGAAGGCTCGAACCGCTGGGAGAAAGGCGTCGATCCGCACCTCGCGGGGCCGGCGGCGACGCTCGCCACGCGGCTCATCGTCGATCTCGCCGGTGCACGCTGGACGGGCGCCGTCGACGTCCAGGCAGAGTTGCCGCAGCCTGCGGTGATCGAGCTGCGCCCTGAGCGAACGAACGCAGTGCTCGGGCTCGACGTGCCGCCCGACGAACAGGCTGCCGTCCTCGGCAAGCTCGGGTTCGACCGGGCGAACGGCGGCTTCCGCGTGCCGAGCTGGCGCGCACGCGACGTCACGCGTGAGATCGACCTCGTCGAGGAGGTCGGGCGCTTCGAGCTCGAGCGAATCCCGTTCACGCTGCCGGAGCGCGACGTCAGCTTCGGGCGTCTCACGCGCTGGCAGCGGCTGCGGCGGGTCGTCGAGGACGTGCTCGTCGGTTGCGGCTACTACGAGGCGTACACGCCGAGCTTCGCCGCCGACGGCGACGTACGACTGCCCGAGCCGCTGTCGAGCGAGGCGGCTGCACTGCGGACAGGCCTCATCGACGGCCTCGTCGGCGCAGCGCGGGCGAACGTCGCCGTCGGCACCTCCGGCGTCGCGCTCTTTGAGATCGCGCGCGTCTACCGCGCCGGCGGCGAGCTGCCGAACGAGCGGTGGCACATCGGCGGCATCGTCGAAGGGGGCTTCGCCGACGCGAAGTGGGCGGTCGAGCAGCTCTACGAAGCCTTGAAGATCGACGCGACGTACGACCGCGCGAGCGAGCCGGTGCTCCATCCCGGCAAGGCCGCGCGCACCGCGCACGGCTGGCTCGGCGAGCTGCATCCGCGCGTGCTCGAGGGGACGTGGGGCGCGTTCGAGCTCGATCTCGACGCCCTGATCGACGCGTCGCCGGAGACGATCGCGTACGCCGAGGTGAGCCCCTACCCCGAGGTGCGCCAGGATCTCGCCTTCGTCGTGGACGAGGACGTGCCGGCGGCGGCGCTCGTCGACGCGATCCGCGAGGCCGCGGGCGCGGCGCTGCACCACATCGAGCCGTTCGACGAATACCGCGGCGAGCAGATCGGCGCGGGCAGGCGCTCGCTCGCGTTCCGGGTCGGCTTCGGCTCGAACGAGCGGACGCTCACGGATGAGGAGGCATCGGAGCTCCGGGCGCGCATCGTCTCGGCGCTGGGAGAGCGGTTCGGCGCCGAGCTTCGCGGGTGAGGAAACCGATCGCAGCGTACGCTGCGTACAACGGGTCGTGCAGGCAAAGCTGCTGGTCATCCTCGCCCTCGTCGGCGTGTTGCTCGGAGTCGGGCTCGGCTCGGCCCATGGCTCGCGCGCCGACAACGGACAGCTCGTCGGCGACGTCGGTCAGGGTGACTCGTACTCGATCGCGCTGAAGGACGCAAATGGTGCCGCGGTCAAGCACCTCGACCCGGGCACATACACGGTGCTTCTCCGCGACCACTCGGCTATCCACAACTTCGACCTGAACGGGCCCGGCGTCAGCGTCTCGACGGACATCCCGGCGATCGAGAACAAGACGTTCACGATCACCCTCACAGACGGCACATACTTCTTCCAGTGCGACGCGCACGCGGCGCAGATGAAGGGCTCCTTCACCGTTGGCAGCGTGACGTCCACGACGACGACCACGTCGACGCCGCCGCCCGCGCCTGCCACGAAGCTGACCGGCGCCGTCGGCCCGGGCACGAAGCTTTCGCTCAAGCCGACGAGCGGGCTCTCTGCGGGCAAGGCGAAGCTCACGATCGCTGACGCTTCGACGGCCGACGGCTTCAAGCTCAGCGGCCCCGGGGTCACGCGCTCGACCGGCGTTGCGTTCAAGGGGAAGGTCACCTGGACTGTGACGCTGAAGGCCGGCACCTACACGTACTCGAGCGTGAAGCATCCGACGCGGAAGCACAGCTTCCGCGTGTCGAGCTAGCGCCCGCGCCGGAACAGGAGACGTGCGGTCGCGCCGATTCCGCCGGCGACGACGAAGCCGAGCCCGAGCGCGCCGACGGCGACGACCGGCAGCTTCGATTTCAGCTTCCCCGCGATGTCCGTCGCCTCGCCGATCTCCGAACGGAGGGTTTCGACCGCGTCGGCGAGCTGCTCTCGCTCCGAGCTCAGCTGCTGGCGCAGCCGCTGCTCCTCAGTGGTGGCCATTCTTCAACGCCTCCGTCGTGAGCTTCGCCTCGGCGATCGCCTGCTCGGGCATCGGGGGCGAGGCGTTCGAGAGATTGCGCTTGCCGAGGCCGCCGAGCAGCGTCGTCAGCACGACGAGGCCTCCGGCGACGATCACCAATGCGAGCCATGTCGAGACGACCGTCGCGAGCGCCGCGGCGACCGCGGCCAGTGCGAAACCGAGCGCGAAGAACGCGAAGAGCGCCGCGCCGACGATGAGCCCGATGCCGATCCCGAGCTTGGTGAGCTTCTCCTTGAGCTCCGCCGCCGCGAGCGCGAGCTCGAGCCTGACGATGGCGCTCGCCCTGTCGGCGACGAGCTTCGCCGCGCCTCCGAGACCGCCGGGACGCCCGTCACCGCGGATGGGCATGCCCTCTCCAATCGATCCATCTGGCGAGCGCGACGCCGGCGACGAGCGCGACGCCGACGACGAGGAACGGGCTCGCCCTGCCGCCCGCGAGTGTGTCGAGTGCGCTCATCGTCTCCAGGGTTACCGGGCTGCGTCAGCCGAAACGTATCGCGCTCAGGCGACCGGTGGGCGACGATCCGCCCAAGGCCGGGCCTCTTCGAGCTGGGCGGCGAGGCGGACGAGCGTCGCCTCGGCAAACGGCCGCCCGATCAGTTGGACTCCGACGGGAAGGCCGTCATCGCTCCAGTGGAGCGGCACGGAGGCGGCCGGCTGCCCGGTGACGTTCACGATCGCGGTGAACGGCGTCCACAGCCATTGGCTCGCGAACGCTCGGTAGGGATCGCCGTCGGCATCCGCCCATGTCCATCCGATCGGCACCGGCTTCAGCGCGAGCGTCGGCGTCACGACGAGATCGATGTCGTTCCAGAACGGAAGCACCCGCCGCGTTTGCTGCTGCAGATGCAACACAGATGCGACGTACTGCGGGCTCGGCGTCGCGCGCGCGTCCTCGGCGAGCATTCGGTTGATGGGTTCCAGCAGCGAGAGGTCGTCGACGCCGGCAGTTGCCGGCCCGGTCTGCCAGACGCGGATGAAGTGTGCAATCATCTCGTCGCTCTGCCACGGCGGCGAGGCGTCGATCACGTCGTGGCCGAGCTCACTCAGGAGCTCGCCGGCCGAGCGCGCGGCAGCGGCGCAGGTCGGATCGACGGGTACCGCGATCGGCGGGTCGATCGTGATCGCGATCCGCAGCCGTCCGGGAGGTTGATCCGCTTCATCAAGGAACGGCCGCTCCGGGCGCGGCGCGACGTACATGTCGCCCGCCTCGCTCCCGGTCATTACGTCGAGCAGTGCCGCGGCGTCGCGCACGGTGCGCGCGATCGGGCCCGACGTCCCGAGCCCGAGTGATCCGGAGACGAACGGCGCGGGGGAGACGCGGCCGCGCGACGGCTTGATCCCGAAGAGGCCGCAACAGGAGGACGGGATGCGGATCGATCCGCCGCCGTCACTCGCGTGCGCGAGGGGCGAGAGGCCGGCGGCGACGGCGGCGGCCGCGCCGCCGCTCGAGCCACCGGGCGTCCGTGTCGTGTCCCAGGGGTTGCGACAGTTGCCGTTCAGCTCGGATTCGGTCATCCCGATCGTCCCGAACTCCGGCGTGTTCGTCTTACCGATGATCGTGAAGCCGGCGGCGCGCAGCTTGCGTACGACCGATGCATCGGCCGTTGGGACGTTCTCGGCGAACGCCTTGCACGAGTACGTCGTCCGCAGGCCGGCCGTCTCGGTGAGGTCCTTGATCGGGAGCGGGACGCCGTAGAACGGCCCGTCGCCCTCGGGCTCCGGATCGACGGCGAGGGTGACGAACGCGTTCAGCTGCGAGTCAAGCCGCTCGATGCGCGCGCGGTACAGCTCGACGAGCTCGCGCGGAGACACCTCCCGCGTGCGTACCAGCGCCGCGAGCTCGAGCGCCGATGCGAACGCCAGCTCCAACTAACGCTTGCGGCCGAACAGATTCATCGCGAGCCGCTGGTACCACTTCGAGCTCTCGGGCAGGATCTGTTCCTCGATGCCGGGCTCGGTGTACGTCGCGAGCTTCTCGACCTCGGCATGCGAGAGCGAGAGGTGGACCTCGCCGTCGAGAATCTGGGCGACGTTCTCCGAGGGCACGTAGTGCGGCTTGCTCAGAACGCCGTGCGCGATCGTGAGGCCGTCGAAGATGTCGACGTTCTCGTCACCCGTGATCTCGTCGACGCGGCCGATCTCGTTGCCTTCGGCGTCGAATACCTTCCAGCCGTGTTCGATCACCGTCCACGCGACTGGGTCAGCCATCTAGACGGCTTTCCCGCCGACGTACCAGACGACACCCTGCGTGCCGACCGGATGCGCGTCGGAGAGCGCGCGGAGGATGCGCACCTCCCCGGGGATGCCCGACTCGTCGAGTCGCGTGAGGCAGCGGTGCACCATGCCCGCCGACGCGCCGTAGCCGAAGCTCTGCGCACAGCGGAAACGGAAGCCCGGTCGGCCCGTGCCGCCCAGCACCGGATTCAACGGCGCCGTCAGGAGTGCTCCCTTCTCGATGTGCTCGGTCGATGTCAGCTCGAGCTCGCAGAGAAGGTCACTCCAGTCGGACGGGAGTAGCCGGAGCGCTGCAGTCCACTCTTCGGCAAGCGAAGGCCGTGCGAGCGCAGGCGCGGCCGGCGCTTCATCCGACGAGACCAGCGTGAGCGTGCCGCCGATGCGTTCCTGGTCGAGACGCCGCAAAAGTCGTCGAGCCGCTTCGGGTCCGACACCGACGCCGGAGCGTGTTGTTGTGAAGCGAATCGTCGTGCCGACGCGGCCCGGCGAAGCGGGTCCGAGGAGCGCGAGTGCGCGTTGCCGCTGCGTCTCGTCGGCGATCACGAGGTCGAGCCGCGCGTCGTGCCACCTCGGATCCAGACCCATTTCCACCATTGCCCACTGGTCGACGAGTCGCACGGCGCGAACCGTACACTCCGGCCGTGGCAAAGGTGGAAGAGAAGAAGGCCTCGTTGCGCAAGGACGAGCTGAAGGACGTCCTGCGCGAAATGCTGCTGATCCGGCGCTTCGAGGAGAAGGTCGAGGAGCGCTTCCGCGCGGGCGAGCTGCCGGGCTTCCTGCACGTTGCGATCGGCCAGGAGGCGTGCGCCGTCGGCGTCTGCCGGGCGCTCGAGGACGGCGACGTGATCGCGTCCACGCACCGTGCGCACGGGCACACGCTTGCCAAGGGCACGCACCCGAACGAGCTGATGGCCGAGCTGTACGGCAAGACGGAGGGCTGCTCGCACGGCTACGGCGGCTCAATGCACCTCTACGACGTGCAGCACGGGAACATGGGCGCGAACGCCGTCATCGGCGGCGGCCTCCCGCACGTCACCGGTGCGGCGCTGGCCTTCCAGCTTCGCGGTGAGCCGCGTGTCGCGCTCGCGTTCTTCGGTGACGGCGCGACGAACATCGGGACATTCCACGAGGCGCTGAACCTCGCGCAGCTCTGGAAGGTGCCGGCCGTGTTCGTCCTCGAGGACAACCACTGGGCCGAGTCGACGCCGGAGTCGCAGCACTCGCCGATCCGCGATCTCTCCGAGCGCGCGAAGGCGTTCGGCATGAAGGCCGTGAAGGTTGACGGCCAGGACGTCGAGGCGGTGTACAAAGCGACACGGCAGGCGCTCGACCACGCGCGCAGCGGCAAGGGCCCCGTCTTCCTGCATCTCGATACGGCGCGCTTCAGCGGGCACTACATCGGGGATCCGCAGGTCTACCGGCCGAAGGATCAGGCGAAGGAACTGCGCGCGACGCGCGATCCGATTCAGATCTTGCGCGAGCGCATCGAGCTCGCCGCCGACGAGTTCGAGGAGCTCGACACCGAGGTGACGGAGATGGTCGAGGCGTCCGTCGAGTTCGCGAAGAGCGGGACGGATCCCGCTCCTGAGGACGCGCTCAAGAACGTCTATGCCTGAGCTTTCCTATCGCGAGGCGGTTCGCGACGCACTCTCGACGGCGATGCGCCAGGACGACGACGTGTTCGTGATGGGCGAGGACATCGCGGAGATGGGCGGTTCGATGGGTGTCACGCACGGGATGCTCGAGGAGTTCGGGCCGGAGCGCGTGCGCAACACGCCGATCTCCGAGATGGCGCTCGCCGGCACGGCGATCGGCGCCGCGATGCAGGGTATGCGGCCGGTGGCGGAGATCATGTACGAGGATTTCCTGACGCTCGCTGCCGAGCAGGTCGTCAACCAGGCGGCGAAGGCGCGCTACATGTCAGGCGGACAGCTGACGGTGCCCGTCGTCTTCCGCACGCAGGGCGGCGCCGGCTGGTCGCCGGGCGCGCAGCACGCGCAGCAGCTCGAGGCGTGGTTCGTCCACATCCCGGGGCTCAAGGTCGTCTTCGCGTCGACGCCCGAGGACGTGCGCGGGCTCCTCTGGTCGTCGATCTACGACGACAACCCGGTCGTCTTCTTCGAGCACCGGACGCTCTACGGGATCAAGGGGAACGTGCCCGAGAAGATCGAGCCGATTCCGATCGGTAAGGCGCGCATCCACCGCGAGGGCGAGGACGTGACGGTGATCGCGACCGGGCGCCTCGTGCACGAGTCGTTGCGCGCGGCCGAGGAGGCGGAGAAGGAAGGAATCTCCGTCGAGGTCGTTGACCCGCGCACACTGCAGCCGCTCGACGAGGAGACGCTTGTCACTTCCGTGAAGAAAACGAATCGCGCCGTTGTCGCGCACGAGGCCGTGACGCGCATGGGCTTCGGCTCCGAAGTCGCATCGGTTCTGCAGTACCAGGCGTTCGACTGGCTCGACGCGCCGATCGAGCGCGTCGGCGCGAAGTTCGCGCCGCTGCCGTTTGCGCCCGTGATGGAGCAGTTCGTTGTCCCGCACGCGGAGGACGTGCTCGCCGCGATCAAGCGTACGGTGCAGCGTGGCGACTGAAGTCAAGCTCCCGCGCCTCGGGCAGGGAATGGAGTCCGGGACGATCGTGAAGTGGCTGAAGTCGGAGGGCGACTCCGTCGAGAAGGGCGAGCCGCTCTACGAGCTCGACACGGACAAGGTGACGCAGGAGGTCGAGGCCGAGGCATCGGGCGTGCTGTTGCGGATCGCGATTCCCGAGGGTGAGGTGGAGGTCGGCCGGACGATCGCGTTCATCGGGGTTCCGGGCGATCAGCTTCCCAACAAACCTGCCGAGGAGGCGCCGGCCGCCGCGGCCGAGGCGCCGAAGCAGGAGGAGAAGAAGGAAGCACCGACTCAGGCCGCCGCCCCCGCACAGCCGGCGCCGTCGACGAACGGCTCGACGACGAACGGCCGCATCAAGGCATCGCCGCTCGCGCGACGCATCGCACGCGAACGCGGCGTCGAGCTATCGCAGATCCGCGGCACCGGGCCTGACGGACGGATCGTCGCGGAGGATGTCGAGCGCGCGGAGGCGCAGCCGCCGGCTGCGGCCCCGGTCGCGCAGGCAGTACCGGCCGGCGAGGTCGAGTCTCGGCCGCTCTCGAATGTCCGCAAGACGATCGCGCGGCGGCTGACGCACGCGTGGACGGTTCCCGCATTCCAGCTGACCGTCGACGCCGACATGACGCGCGCGAACGAGCTCGTGGCAAGGCAGCGCGAGCTCTATCCGGACGTCCGTATCACCGTCACCGACGTGCTTACGAAGGTGTGCGCGCAGGCGCTCATGCGGCACCGCGATATGAACGTGCAGTACGCCGAGGATGCGCTGCTCGTCTTTCCCAATGCCGACGTCGGAATCGCCGTCGCGGCGCCTCAGGGTCTCGTCGTTCCGGTCGTGCGCGGCGCGGAGCGGTTGACGATCGCGCAGATCGCGGCGGTGCGCGCCGACCTCGTCGGCCGGGCGCGTGAGAGCAAGTTGCGCGCCAACGATCTCGACGGCGGCACCTTCACGATCTCGAACCTCGGGATGTACGACGTTGATCAGTTCATCGCGGTGCTGAACCCCCCGCAGGCGTCCATCCTCGCCGTCGGCTCGACGCGCGAACAGGTCGTCCCGGTCGACGGCGAGCTACTCGTGCTCCCGCTGATGACGATGACGCTGACCTGCGATCACCGGGCCGTCGACGGCGCGACGGGCGCCGAGTTCCTGCGCTCGATCAAGCAGTTCCTCGAGGATCCCGGCCTGGCTCTGTAGCGCGATGCCGCCGACCGTCTGGTACTACGTCCGGGAGCTCGACGCCGCGCGCACGTTCTACCGTGAGACCCTCGGCTTCGAGGAGACTGCCGTCGACTTCGCCGAGCGCTGGTCGCACCTGCGGCACGGCGCGATGGAGATCGGCCTCGCCGAAGGCGCTCCGCAACCCGACGGCGCCGTCGCGCATGTCGACGTCGAGGACGTGAAAGGCGAGGCCGAGCGCCTCCGCGGCGAGGGGGTCGACGTCGGCACGGTCGTCGAGATCCCGCAAGGCGTCATGCGCCTGCTCGACGTCTACGACCCGGACGGGAATCGCATTCAGCTCGCGCAAGAGCTCTGATCAAACCCGGCTGTCAGGCTTCGTACACTCCCCGGGAATGCTTCGGCCCGTCGGGATCCACGACGTCCGGTTCCTGCGCGACATGCTGCGCCACGCGTACCACTGGCGGATCGCCGAGGACGCGGAGCGGCCCGTCTATCGCTACGTCCAGAACTGGGGCCGGCGCGGCGATGTCGGCGTGCTCGCGCTCGAGGGGCCGCATGCCTACGGCGCCGCCTGGTTCCGCCTCTTCACCACTGCGGAGCCCGGCTTCGGGTTCGTCGACGAGGAGACGCCTGAGGTGACGATCGCCGTCGTCCCGTCGCGGCGCGGCAAGGGCGCGGGGAAGGAGCTTCTCGACGCGTTGCTCGCCCGCGCCCGCGAGGAGGGCTACCACGCCGTCAGCCTGAGCGCCGCGCCGGAGCAAACCGCCTACTACGAGCGCTTCGGCTTTCAGACGATTCGTAGCGACGAGCATGCCGCGACGATGGTCGCCAGGCTGTGATTACCGTGAAGACGACACTGACTGAGGAGACAGCACATGGACGTTGACGTCGCCGTTCTCGGGGGCGGCCCCGGCGGCTACACCGCAGCGATCCGCGCCGCACAGCTCGGCGCGAAGGTCGCGTGTATCGAGAAGGAGCCCGAGCTCGGCGGCACCTGCCTGCGGGTCGGCTGCATCCCGACGAAGGCGTGGGTGCAGACGGCCTTCGCGCTCAAGGAGGCCGAGGAGAGCTTCGCGAAGTTCGGCGTCAACGTCGGCGGCGCGCAACTCGACTTCGCCCAGTCGAACACGTGGAAAGCCGGCGTGGTCGAGCAGATGACGTCCGGAGTCGCCAGCCTCTTCAAGGCGAACGGCGTCGAGTGGGTGAAGGGCGTCGGCCGCTTCAAGGACGCGAACACGATTGCGGTCGAGGGCGGGGAGGACGTCTCGTTCCGGCAGGCGATCATCGCGACCGGCTCGTTCCCGTTGCGGCCGCCGATCCCGGGCCTCGACTCACCGCGCTGCGTCGACTCGACCGGCCTGCTTGCGCAGGAGCAGGTGCCGCAGCGGCTCGTCATCCTCGGCGGCGGCATCATCGGCTGCGAGTTCGCATCGATCTTCAGCCGCTTCGGCAGCACCGTGACGGTCGTCGAGATGCTCGACTCGCTGATCCCGCTGGAGGACGCGGACGCGTCGAAGGAGCTCGCGAAGCAGTTCGGCAAGCGCGGCATCACGCTTCAGCTCGGCAAGCAATGCACGCAGGTCGATGACGACGGCTCGCAGCTGACGGTGCACTTCGGCGAGGGCGAGACCGTCCAGGCCGACCTGATGCTCGTGTCGGTAGGGCGAGGCCCGGTTGTCGAGGGACTCGGCCTCGAGGAGATAGGCGTTCAGTTCGACAAGCGAACCGGGATCAGCGCCGACGAGCGTCGGCAAACAAGCGTCCCGCACATCTACGCAGTGGGTGACTGCGCCGGCTATTGGCAGCTCGCGCATACCGCGTTCCGCGAGGGCGAGGTCGCTGCGGAGAACGCGTGCGGCCACGACGCGATCGTCGACAACCGCGCGGTGCCGCGCCCGATCTATACCGAGCCGGAGGTTGCTTCCGTCGGCCTCACCGAGGCGGAGGCGCGCCAGCAGTACGGCGACGATGTCGCCGTCGGCCGGTTCCCGTGGATCGCGAACGCGCGCGCGGTGATGCAGGACGAGACGATCGGCTGGGTGAAGTCGATCCACGAGACGCGCTACGGCGAGTTGCTCGGCCTCGTGATGGTCGGGCCGCACGTCACCGACATGGTCGAAGCCGGTGTCGTCGCGATCGACGCGGAGTCGACGGTTGAGACGGTCGCTGACGGCATGGCGCCGCACCCGACCCTCTCTGAGGCGATCAAGGAGGCCGGGCTCGCCGCGCTCGGGCGCGCGATTCACATTCCGAATCGGAAGCCTCGGGCGGCGACGCCCGCCTAGCGGAACGCGAGAAAGAGCGGGATCAGACCTTTCGGGTCTGACCCCGGGCGCTTCTGGGTAGGAGCCAGGCCATATCATCGTTCCTCCTGGAGCGTTGCCTCGACAGGCATGGCCGCCACATACGCCGACGAAACATTCGAGCGCCTCTACGCGCGCTACGGGCGCGAGGTCTACCGGTACACGCTCGCGCTCCTGCGAAACCCGGCCGAGGCTGAGGACGCCACCCAGACGACGTTCCTCAACGCGTACCGCGCGCTGCGCGCCGGCGAGCGGCCGCGGCGGCCGCACAACTGGCTGATCGCCATTGCACACAACGCTTGCCGTTCACGGGTGCGTCTCGCGATGCGCCGGCCGAAGGAGGTGCCGCTCGACGACGTCGTCGAGCAGCTTGCCGTTCCGGAGGGGGACCGTCCCAACGTCCGCGAGCTGCTGCGCACGATCAGGCGGCTGCCTTCCAGCCAGTGCGCGGCAATCACGATGCGCGAGCTCGAGGGCCGCTCGTACGTCGATATCGCGGAGCGACTTGGCGTCACGGTCCCCGCGGCGGAGGCGCTGATCGGCCGTGCGCGCCGGACGCTCCGTGAGCACGCAGCCGCGTTTCGCGGCCTGTTGCTCGCGCCGCTGCCGCACTGGCTGCGAAAGGTCGGCGAGAACGGCGAAGCCGCAGGCGGTGCCGTCGGGACGGCGGCGGCGGCGAAAATCGCTGCGCTGCTTGTCGTCGGCGCGATCGGCGGCGGGATCGGGGTCGCGGCCGGCGGCAGCTCCCACGCACCGTCGGCGCACGTCGAGCCGGCTGCGGCCGCACCGCAGCTCGTTTCGCGTGCTGCGGCCGCCGTGCAACGACGGAGCCCAGCAGTCCCGGCCGGTGCGACACCCGCGCCGCCGGCAGTCGCGGCGCGATCCGCCGAGCTGCCTACGTCCGTTGCGCCGCAAGCCTCCGCGTCCTCCGTCGCGCCCGGCAGCAGCACCGCCGCTCGCGCGGAGACCGCCGCGGCCGGCACCACGGTCGGCACCACCGTCACGGGCGCGGTCACTCAGGGAACCCGGGCGATCACGACCGTCGTCTCGGAGCTGCCGACCGTGACGACGCCGCCGGTCTCCACGCCCGCGGTGACAACGCCCCCTATCACGACGCCGACGGTCACGACGCCGACGGTCACGACGCCGAAGGTCACGACGCCGACGGCCACGACGCCGGTCGCGACGGTGCCTCCGGTGACGGTTCCCACCGTGACGGTGCCGACGGTCACGGTCCCGCCGCTGCCCTAAAAACAGCCGCGCAAGTTTTCCCGGGGAGCGGCATCTCAACAAAAGGACGTGCCCTCGTCCCTAATCCCTCCGGGGTCATGCCGCCCGCAGGCCCCGGAGGGAACCTCTTTCGGCGCCAGTTGCTAGCGTCAGCACATAGCAAGTGCCGGAAGTGAACTGGGGCTGCGACGTCTGATTAGCCCCAGACGAGGCGCGTGATCTCCTGCACCTCGTCGCGCGTGAGCCCCGATTCCTCGATCCACCAACGGCGCATCCTCGGGATCGGAGGTGAGCTACCCGGCTCTGAACTCCCGCAGGTGCCGCTCTATCTCGTTCAGTCCGTCCACCACCTGATCGAGCATCGCGACCAGGCTGTCGGCCGACGGCGCGTTGCCGTCGCTTTTCTCGACGGCGTGATCGAGTGCAGTGAGCTGGGCATACGTCAGCGTCGCATCGCGAACTAGGTGCTCGATGAGGGAGCGACGGGTCGTCGAACTTGCCTCGGCCTGTAGCGCCTTGGCCTCAACGCACAATTGGGAAGCCCTGGCACACGCCTCCTTGACTCGCGGAAGTTCCTCGTTCATGCGAACAGCAAGGATTCCGGCTCGCTCAGCGATCGGCAATCGTGCGTGCACCTGTTTTGGGGCTCAAGTGACTCCCGAGCCGCGTCTCGCCACGGCCTTGGTCGAGCCGCCGTCGGCTGACGTAAACTCGTCGGCATGGCAGCGGCCCACGAGGGTCCTGCCGGGGCGACACGGCCGGGCAGAAGAACGTGAAGATTCGCGGCGACCGCGAGCTGCCACTGCCGACGCCGCAAGACGAGCCGCGCGAGCGGCGCCTCTTTGCCGTCGGTGCCTGTCGCGCCTGGACGGAGATCGACCGTTTCGAGCTGGTCGAGCGCGAGCGCGGCTACCTCGTCAACGCCGAGACCGACGAAGCGTTCTCCGTTATCGCGGCGATGCGTTCTCACCGTCGGGCATGGTCGTCGCGGACATGACGCCACTCGTCTTCTTCGTCGATGACGGCGACGTCGTCGTCCTCGAACGGCAACCGCGCATGGTCGGAGATCGTCTACCAGCGCGAGCGCGCACGGCGATGAAGGCGCTGATCCGCGTCGGCCGTCTCTACACCGGCGAGCCCGTACCCGCAGGCGAGACGCGCTACCAGCGCGGCTGCATGCGCATCCTTCCCGGCCGCATCGACCCGATCCCGCTGATCGTCGACCACAACGTCGAACGGCAGATCGGCCTCGTCGACGTGATCATCGAACTCGACGGCTGGCTCGCTTTCCGCTGTACGTTGCAAGAGGCGCCGAGCTGGCTGCGAAAAGGCACCGGAGCGAGCGCTGGCTACAAGGTGTTGCACCGTCAGCAGCTCGGAGACGGCGAGCGTGTGCTCGACGCGATCCTCGACGAAGTGACCGTCACGGTCGGTCAGACGCCGGTGAACGCCGGTGCGCGCGTGATGCTGCTGCGCGACGACGAGATCGAGCACACGCGCGGTGTGATCCGACGCGACGGCATCGGTCGAGTGCTCGCGGTCCGGTGAAAGGCTGACCCACGACCGACCCGCCTGAGTCCCGCGCGGGCGAGCTGGGCGGCGACCGGGGTACCGTCAACAACCCCGCTCACCGCCCGACGCAACGGTGCCCACCACCTTCCCGAGACCGCCAGGACACATCTGGATCAATCGAACGGCCGTTTTTGGGTGGGCGTCCCCTCGGTGACCCCCGCTTTGGGTTTCTCTCTCCACAGGGAGGGTTTCGCCGGTGAGTAGCGGGATTCGTCACGATCGCCGTTACGGGGCGCCTCATCGCCGGAAGCTGCGTCGTGCAATCGGCGCGATGGCGGGCGCCGAGGGAACGCGAGGACGGCGAAGTCGCGGCGCTCGCGCGTCTGGTGAGCGGCGAGCCGCTCGCGATCGTGGCAGGCGAGCAGCTCGCCCCCAGGGGTTGAGTCCCCCATCCGGCACCGTTCGCGCCGATGCTCAACCTTCCGCGCGTCCCGCGCGCCGGACGAGATGGTGCAGCGGACGAGAGGTCAACAGCGTGACGAGCGCGATCGCGAGACAGATCGCGATGCCCGCGATCGGGGCGAAGTAGCCGATGATGGTCGCCCCGGCGTAGTACGCATAGCTGGGCTGATGCCTGAGCGTCGCCTCGGCGCGTTCCTCCTCGGCGGCGTCCGTTGCGAGCTGGTGCCGCGCCGCGTAGGTGAGGAACGCCAACATCGAGAGGTCGATCGCGAGCAGCGTGAGCGCGTAGAAGACGACGGCGGTCGGATGTGGATGCCAGTTACCGACGAACTCCTCGACCACGATCTTCGTCGGGAACGGCAGGAACGATGCGAAAAGGAGGACGAGCAGATTGAGCCGGTACAGGTTCGCATCGGCCGTGCGCAGCGACCTCGCCACCCTGGCGTGCTGGAGCCAGACGACGCCGATCGTGACGAAGCTCGCGGCGTAGGCGAGGTACGACGGCCACTCGTGGAGGATCGCCCGGAACAGGTGGTTGTCGCCGTGAGCAGGCAGGCGCAACTCAAGGACGAGGATCGTGATCGCGATCGCCAGCACCGCGTCGCTGAACCCGTCGAGTCGGTTCGGCGGAAGGTTGTCTTGAATCTCGCGCCGCGCCACGGCTTGACGGCTCAACGTGAGCGTCTGGCCTCCATCCGAGTCGCGCATCGGGCGAGCGTAGACAGCGCTTGGAAGCCCAGGATCACCCCGCGGGGATGACCGACTCCGTTCGTGCCGAAGCTAGCCGGGTTGCCGGGCTGATTCGCTGACGTTGCGGGCTTGCCTGGCCGTGGGCCGTGCGGTCGCCGGTGTTCGCGGGACGCAGCCGGAGGCGGCGTTGATGGCGAAGCAGCCCGGCTATTTCGTCAAAGACCCCTAGTGGCGGTTGGTTACTCGAACTCAAGCCGCGCCCACGCATGACCGACGCGTTCGGATTCGAGGGCTGTGTGACTCGCGCGATGACGTAACACCTCGCCCCGTCGCGCAGCTCGTCGCCCTCCGCGAGCGGCTCGTCCCGGTAGCGCATCCCGCTGCCGCCGTCCGAGAAATGCACGAGGTGCGCAGACGTTCCACCTTCCAGTCCCGCATCGTTCCTCCGTTCTGGGACCGGACGGCCGTGCGACTCTACCGAGGTTCACTACGCGCGTGGGCGAGAACGACGTCGAGCGCGTACAGGTCGTTTTGGGGATCGGCTGGCTCGCCAAGTGCAGCCCCCGCACGGTGGTACTCGGACTCCTTCTGGATCGCATGGATCGGTTGTCCGCGTTCTAACGACGCCGCCTAGGTCAGCGAGCTTCCAGTCGCCGCCGAACCGAAGAACGTTGTCCTCGCGAACATCGCTGTGAACGAGTCCGAGGCCGTGAAGCACGCGAACGCATCCAGCGCTTCGGCGTGAACGTAGGCGCGGGCGTTGCAGGCGGCGGTCGCGGAGTCCTTGCAGAAGTAGCTCTGGAGCCTCGAGCCGTCAGCGCGTGTCCGGGTGACCACCTTCAACGTGTGCCCGCAACCAGCACAGCGGGCGACGCCGACCAGGATGCGCCCGGTGTTCGTCCTGCCATTTGTGGTCGTCTGCGTCGTCTTCGACGCCTGCACGGCGTCGAACAGCGCGCGCGGGATGATCGGCTCGTGAGCGTCCTCGTTCACGAACGCGCCGTGCTGAATCTTGCCGGTGTAGGTCTCGCGCGCCAGCAGCTTCCGGCACGTCGAATGCGACTAGCCGTACCGGCGCGCAATCTGCGCGATCGACTCGCCCTCTGCGCGCGCCTCGAAAGGCGCGCGCACCCTCGCCGCCTGCCGAGGCACGACCTGCAACGGACGGCCCTGTCCAGCGCTGTAGCCGTAGGGCGGCTTGCCGGGGAAGACGCCGTGCTCGGTCGCGTTGCGTCGCGCCTGCTCCTAGTTCGCACGGTGTCGCTTCCACTGGTCGCGTGCGATCGCCGCCTTGATCGAGAACAGCAGCTCCTGGTCGCCGGTCGCGGTGTCGAGTCCTTCAGCGGCCGTGACGAGCCGCGCACTGGCTTGGTCGAGTGCTTCCCAGACCTCGGCGGTCGCGAGCGCGTTCTCACGGCTCAGTCGGTCCTGCCAGGCTACGACGATTCCCGAGGCCGAGCCGCTCGCGCACAACTCAACGGCTTGGCCGAGCGCGCGCTCGCGCCAGCTCGCAGAACCCGCTGACACCCTGCTCGATCACCTCAGGCGCAAGCTTCACGCCGTTGGCCTTCGCCCAGGCGGTAATCACCCGCCGCTGTTCCTCGATCGAAATCGTTCTTTCCTTGCGACGGCTCTGCCGCATCTACGGGATCAAGGGTTTCACGGGACGCCCTCTCGGTAGTATGCCGGTTCACTTTTCGCACTTGGAGCACGCGAAGGGAGGACTCATGGGCATTGTCAACAAGCGGAATGCAGTCGTCGGCTGGCTGACGCTCAAGATCGGAAAGCGCGTCGTGAAACGGAAGGCCGCCGATGCCGTTCCTGATGCGAAGACGGGCGGCGCGGCCGCCGGCGCGCTCGCGGCGATGGGCGGTGCGCTCCTCTTCTGGCGCCGCGCGAAGCGCGGCGGCGAGGGTTGAGCGCCGGCCGCTTCCGCCAGTCGCTCGACGGGCTCGTCCCGTACGCGCCCGGCAAACCGATCGAGGAGGTGCAGCGCGAGCTCGGGCTCGACCGGGTCGTGAAGCTCGCGTCCAACGAAGGGCCGTTCCCGCCGTTTCCCTCGGCATTGGAGGCGATGGAGAGCGTCGCGCTCGACCTCAACCGCTATCCGGACGGCGGCGCGCACGCGCTGCGTACGGCACTCGCCGAACATCACAGCGTGGACTTCGGCTCCGTGATCGTGGGTGCGGGCGCCGACGGCGTCATCGATCTGCTCTCGCAGGCGACGCTCGAGCCCGGCGACGAGGTCGTGTGCGGCTGGCCGTCGTTTCCGAGCTACGTCATCGACGCCGCCAAGCTCGGCGCAACAGTGCAGAAGATTCCGCTGCGCGACCACACGTACGACCTCGACGCGATGCTCGCCGCGACCGGGCCGCGTACAAAGCTCGTGTACGTCTGCCATCCGAACAACCCGACGGGAACGGCGAACGGGCGCGCCGAGCTGCGCGACTTCCTCGCTGCGCTTCCCGAGCACGTGCTCGTCGTGCTCGACCAGGCGTACTTCGAGTACATCGATGACCCCGACTATGCGGACGGGATCGCCGAGCTGTTCGACCCGGCCGGAAACATCGTTGTGTTGCGGACGTTCTCGAAGATCTACGGCCTCGCCGGAGCGCGTGTCGGGTACGGCATCGCGCCGCCGGACGTCGTCACCGCGACCGACAAGGTGCGCACCGCGTTCCACGTCACGGCGCCTGCGCAAGCCGCTGCACTCGGGAGCATCGGCGACGAGGAGGAGCTCGCGAACCGTCGTGCACTCAACGCGGAAGGAAGGAGTCGGCTGGAGTCGATCATGCGCGAGCACGGGCTCGAGCCCGTAGGCCCGGCGCTTGGGAACTTCGTCTACGTCGAGGTCGGCGACGGCCGCGCGATGTTCGAGCAACTCTTGCAACACGGCGTGATCGTGCGGCCGCTGGAAGGATTCGGCGCGCCGTCGGCGATCCGCGTGTCGGTTGGCACGAACGAGGAGCTCGACATCTTCGCTGCCGCTCTTGGACACGTCCTTTCTGGCGTGTCGTCGTGAGCGGATAACCCTGTTACCCTGAGGCGGCTTTGCCCGGCCGCCCGCCCAGGCAGCTTGCGCCGATGCGCGTCGCCGGCTTTCGGCTGCTTTTCCTGTCGACGCTCGCATCGAGCTTCGGCTCACTGATTGCTGCGATCGCACTGACGATCGACGTCAAGGACCGCACCGACTCCGCGATCTGGGTCGGCGCTGTACTCGTCGTCGAGTTCCTGCCGGTCGTCATCGTCGGGCTGACGCTTGGACCGCTGCTCGACCGCCTCAGGCGGCGCGACCTGATGGTGGCGGCCGACCTCCTGCGCGTCGCGGTCTTCTGTGCGCTGCCGTTCGCGACGAATGCAGCTGAGATCGTCGCGCTCGCGCTCGTCGCGGGTCTTGCGACCGGCTTCTTCCGGCCGGCGGTCTATGCGGGCGTGCCGAACCTCTTTGCGCCGGAGGAGCTGCCCGACGCAAACGCGCTCCTGCAGACCGTTGAGAACGTGAGCTGGGCCGCCGGCCCAGTCATCGGCGGCCTGCTGACCGCGGCAGCCGGCCCGCATGCCGCCTACTGGATCAATGCGGCCTCGTTCCTCGTCTCGGCGGCGTTCGTCGCGCGCATTCCCGCGCATCTTCTGCAGAGCTCGACCGCGCTGTCGCGCGGCCACTGGACCGATCTGCGCGAGGGCTTCAGCGCTGCGCTGCGCTCGAGGCCGGTGCTCGCGGTGCTGCTCGGCTGGGGCATCGCGTCGCTCGGTGCCGGCGGGATCACCGTGAGCGAGGTCTTCTTCGCGAAGAACACACTCAACGCCGGCGACTTCGGCTACGGCCTGATCTACGGAGCGATCGGCACCGGCCTCGTGATCGGAGGCTTCTTCAGCAGCCGAGTCGTCGAGCGGCTCGGGGTCGCGCGTGCGTATTTCGCGAACCTCCTCTGTATGGCGGTCGGCTTCGGCGTCGGCGCTGCGAGCGTCAACGTCTGGATGGCGGCGGCGCTCTGCGTCGTCGGCGGCATCGGCAACGGCGGCGCCGTCGTCTGCAACGCGTTGCTCGTACAGCGCGGCATGCGAGACGACATGCGTGGCCGCGCGCTCACCTTCGTTATGAGCGCGACGTACGGCGTGATGGGGCTGTCGGTCATTGTCACCGGCCTCGCCATGCCGCCGGACGCCGCCCGGTGGGTCTGGGCTGCCGGTGCGGTTGCGATGCTGGTTGCGGCGGTCATCGGTTACGCGTGCGCGCGCGAGCCGGAAGCGTCCGTGTCCCGGGCCGAAGCCGCTCTTCACTAGGCTCCGCGCGTGGCGAGGCGCCGCGAATGGACGAGGGAGACGCTTGCGGCCGGTGTGCGAACCGGCGACCGGCAGGCGCTCGCCCGTGCGATCACGCTCGTCGAGAACGGCGATCCGCTCGCGTACGACGTCGTCGCCGATCTCTATCCCGAGACCGGCAAGGCCTACGCGGTTGGGTTGACCGGGCCGCCCGGAGTGGGCAAGTCGAGCCTCATCTCGGCGCTCCTGCGCCACATACGCACGCAGGAGATCGAGGTCGGCGTCGTGTCCGTCGATCCGTCGAGCCCGTTCTCGCAAGGGGCGTTGCTCGGCGACCGCATCCGGCTCGCCGACCACTTCCTCGATCCGGGCGTCTTCATCCGCTCGATGGGGACGCGCGGCCACCTCGGCGGGCTCGCGGAGGCGACCTTGCAGGCGCTGCTCATGCTCGACGCCGCGGGTAAGGACCTCGTCCTGCTCGAGACTGTCGGCACGGGGCAGAGCGAGGTGGAGGTGATCGGCATCGCCGACACGGTTGTGCTCGTCCTGATGCCGGGCTCCGGCGACTCGGTGCAGGCGCTGAAGGCGGGGATCATGGAGATCCCCGACGTGATCGCCATCAACAAGATGGATCACCCCGCCGCGAAGACGATGCTGAACGAAGTGCGGTCGATCCTGACGCTTGACCGCAACCGCGACTGGCGCCCGCCGATCGTCCTCACCGAGGCGACGCGCGGCGAGAACGTCCCGGAGCTCTGGGAGAAGATCACGGCGCACCGCGCGTTTCTCGAGGAGTCAGGGCAGCTCGAGGAGCGGCGCGCGCGCAACCTCGCGACGGAGGTGTTCGCCGTTGCCTCGGCGCGGGCAAAGCAGCATCTCGAGCACGCTGTCACGGACGATCCCGAGCTGCGGCGGCTGCTCGACGAGGTACAACGGCGAGAGCTCGATCCGCTGAGTGCAGTCCGAGAGATCCTGGAGAAGGTGTTTCGTATTGGCCACGACGACGACAGCACCAACGCTCGCTGACATCGAGGCGGCACGTGCGCGCCTCGACGGCGTCGCGCGCGTCACGCCGGTTTACGCGTCGGAGACGCTCTCGCAGCTCGCCGGCCGCGAGGTGCAGCTCAAGGCGGAGAACCTGCAGCGCACCGGCTCGTTCAAGATCCGCGGCGCGTACAACCGAATCTCGACGCTGAGCGATGAGGAGCGTGCCGCAGGCGTCGTGGCGGCGAGTGCGGGAAATCACGGCCAGGCGGTCGCGTGGGCGGCGCGCGAGGTTGGGGCGAAGGCGCGCATCTACGTGCCTCGCGATGCGCCGATGGCGAAGGTCGATGCGACGCGGCATTACGGTGCCGAGCTGATCTTCGGCGGTGGCGCGCTCGAAGACTGTCTCGCCGCGGCACTCGAGGACGTCGCCGAGCGTGGTGCGACGTTCGTGCATCCGTTCGAGGACCCGGCGGTGATCGCGGGCCAGGGAACGATCGGGCTCGAGCTCGTCGACCAGGTGCCGCAGGTCGAGACGGCTGTGATCCCGATCGGCGGCGGCGGGCTTGCGTCAGGCATCGCGCTTGCGCTGCGCGCGCGGAAGCCCGGCGTACGGATCGTCGGCGTGCAAGCGGCAGGAACGCTGCCCGACGGCGTCGGCTACACGATCGCGGACGGCATCGCGGTGAAAAAGCCGGGCGACCTCACGATGTCGATCCTCGGCGAGGTGCTCGACGACATCGTCTCCGTCACCGACGAGGAGATCAGCCAGGCGATCGTCCTGCTGCTCGAGCGAACGAAGCTCGTCGTCGAGGGAGCGGGCGCCGTCAGCACGGCTGCGCTCCTGAGCGGGAGGGTCGGCGGGGTCGGCTGCGTCGTGCCGCTGCTTTCCGGCGGCAACATCGACGCGACGCTGCTCATCTCCGTCATGCGCCACGGGCTCGCGCATGCCGGTCGCTATCTCGTCGTCCGCTCGCGCGTGCCCGACCGGCCGGGCGAGCTCGCGAAGCTCCTCACGCTGCTTGCGGAGGAGCGCGTCAACGTCGTCGAGGTCAGCCACTATCGCGAGGCGGCGGATCTTCCGGTCGGCGACACGGGCGTCGAGCTCACGCTCGTCACGCGGGATCCGGCGCATTGCGACGAGATCCTCGCAACGATGGAGCGGCTCGGCTATCCGGCTGAACGGCTGAGCTAGTAGTACGTCGTGCCGAAGATGCACGCCGACGAGGTCGAGACCGATGTCGCCCTCGTCGATCGGCTCCTTGCCGCGCAATACCCGCAGCGGGCGGGGCCCGATCGCGCCGCGCAACGGCCACCCGTTCCCCGCTAACGGCGTCAGCCGACGCTGTCCGTGACTGCCGTTTGCGGCGGCCCCCGGAAGCTCAGCTACGTGCGGGCGAGGATCAGCGCGCGGAGGCGGCGGGGGCGGTTCGCCCGCACCGGCTGCGCAGCTTTCGTCTCGTCGACGCGCGGCCGCGGGTTGCGGTAGCTCTCGCGGATCGCGTCTGCGTGAAGCTGTGACGCATTCATGTAGGAGATCGCGCTGTTCATGCCCACAAGACGGGCGGGCTCGTTGCTTTCTTCCTTGCGCTAGGAGCCGCAGCGGCGGAACGTCGTCATCTCGCCGCCGCGGGCGCGCCAGGCGTTGAGCCCGCCGTCGAGCACCGGCCGCGCGTCGACACCGACCGAGCTGAGCACGCTCGCGGCGATTGCTGCGCGCGCCCCGCTCTCGCAGATCGTCACGATCGGGCGGTCGCCGACGAGCCCGTTCTCAGCGGCCTGCCGCGCCGTGCGGTATGGGAGATGCGCGCTCCCGGGGATGAAGCCGCTGTCGCGCTCGTCCGCTTCGCGGACGTCGTAGAGCAGGATCTCGTCGGCTGCGAGCCACCGCTCGAGCTCGTCGATCGTCACCGGCTCCATCTGCTCGTCGCCGCCGCCGATTCGCCAGCCGATGAGGTCGAAGACCCCGACTGAGTGCAACCGCTGCGCGGCCCGCTGCGCCTGCCCCTTGTCAGCGGCGTCGATCACGATCGGTCGATCGGGAAGGACGAACGCCGCCTTCGTGCCGAACGACGAGCCGCCGGCATTCACGTTTACCGCGCCGGGACGGTGACCGCCGGCGAACTCGTGCGGGTCGCGCACGTCGAGCACGACTGCGTCGTCAAGCGCGATGTCGATCTGCTCCAGAGTCGGCTGCGCGCCGCGGAACGGTCCGCGGTTGAGCTCGACGATCGATTCCATGTTCGGTGGGCGCGGCGGCTGCGGACCGGACGCCGCGGCCATGAACCCGTCGTAGCCGTCGAGGAGCGCGTGGTTGAAGCGGCGCTCGAAGCCGATCGTCGTGGACGACTTCGAGCTCATCGCTGCGCCGCACAGCGAGCCCGCGACATGGCCGGGGTACACCTCGACGCCGTCGCCGAGATCCGTGAGCCGCTGCAGCGAGTGGAAAAGGCCCTCGGCGCCGTCGAGCGCCTCGACCGCGAGGTCGGGACGCGCGACGTCGCCGACGAAGAGAGAGTCGCCGGTGAGCACGAGCCACGGCTCGTCTGCGCGCGAGCGGTCGATGACGGCGAACGCGCAGTGCTCCGGCCGGTGCCCAGGCGTATGGATCGTGCGGACGACGACGTCGCCGAGCTCGATTTCTGTGCCATCCTGCAGCGGCTCGTGCGCGAAGGCCGCACCCGCGGCCTCGTGGATGTAGACGGGGAGCCCGTGCTCGAGTGCAAGGCGCCCGTGACCGGAGACGTGGTCGGCGTGCGTGTGCGTCTCGAGCACGCCGATCAGGCGGACATGGCGCCGCTCGGCCTCGTCGATGACCTGCTCGATCGCGTACGGCGGGTCGACGACGACGGCGACGCCCGCGTGCTCGTCGCCGACGAGGTACGAGGCGCACCCGAGATCGTCGTCGACGAACTGCGTGAAGAGCACGTGGCGAAGCTAGCACCGGTCGCGGCTATTTCTCTTGAAGTAACGGCGGGCGGGCGCGAATCCGTTTAAGGCTTGGCAACGTAAAACCAAGCAACACGTCGAGGAGGTGGAGTATGCAAGGGAAAGACCACCGGACCGACGGCAGCAAGCACGTTGTCGCCAGCCTGGCGCGGACACGGATAGTCGCCGTAGTGGTCGCGGCGGCGTTGGGCGTGGTCGGCTTCTTTGCCGCGGGCGCGGCCGGCAGCGGCGCGGCTCGATCGAGCGGGACAGTCACGCTTCGCAACACGAGCCTCGGAATGATCCTGGTCGCAGCGAACGGCCACACGCTCTATCTGTTCGGTAAGGACAGAAACGACAAGAGCGCGTGTAGCGCCAGCTGCGCGCAGTTCTGGCCGCCGCTGCTCACCCGGGGCAAGCCGAGCGCAGGTTCGGGGATCAAGGCGTCCCTGCTTGGCACGACGAAGCGCGGCGACGGGAGCCTGCAGGTCACCTACAACAAGCATCCCCTGTACGGCTTCCTGCTCGACAAGCGCGCAGGCCAGACGAACGGCGAAGGCGTCTTCAAGTTCGGTGCCAAGTGGTACGCCCTCTCAGCGAAGGGGACTCCGGTCGTCAAGGCCGCTCCGACGAGCTCGAACCCGAGTCCGACGACGACGACCAGCCCCTACCCGTAGCCCGTAACGGCAGGTAATTGAGGCTCCAAGGCGGCTGAGGGCGAGTCCATGCGTCGATCCTCAGCCGCCTCATAGTCGGGTGCGCCGTCGAATGCCGAGACGACGCTGCGTTTCCCGGTCGTACTGGCCGTCCTTGCGTGCCGCCCAGAGGAACAAGGCAAGGACAAACACCACCGTGATAACGGCCGAGACGGTCGCGACGATGATCGGAGCGCTCACCCTTTCTCGCTTCTACCCAGACTCGCGTAGTTCGCACCACTGAGCCCAGCGCGGCTATTTCTCTTGAAGCAACGGAGGCGTCGCCTGCAGGCGAATGCGGCGCTCGTGGAGAGTGGCATTGACGACTGCGGCGCCGACCATGATCCGACCGACGAAGAAGAAGCCCAGGAGCAGCGTCGCGGCGATGCCGAGTGTGCCATACGTGCTCGATTTCGACTTGATCAGCGAGCCAAGAATCAAGACGTTGAAGAGCGAGACGGCGGCGACGCCGATGCCGTAGAGCAGCGATCCCGGGATCAGCTCGATCAAACGGGCGTTGCCATGCGGAACATGCAGCGAGATCACGAGCCACAGACCTGCGGAAGCGAAGACGTAGAGGGCGAGCGCGACCAGTCCGCCGATTGCTGTTTGATGATTGATTGCGCCGACGCCTGCGCCGAGTGCGATCTCGGTGGCCAGCATTGCCCCGAACATGCCGAGCGCACGGCTCTTGATCTTGACGGATGCCGCGGATCGGTCCCAGGCGAGCGCGTGGACGATCGCGATGGCGCGGAAGAGCACGCGCGTGGCGTACGCAACGATGAAGAACGAGCTGAGCGCCACCCACCAGCTCGAGGAGCCGTTCGACTCGCTGGCGACCTGCTTCGTGATCACGCCGGTGAAGCCGACCGATTTCGGGATGAGGTTCGGCTCGATACCGAGCGCATTCGCCATGAGGCCCGCGCCCGAAACGAGAAAGAAGGCGAGAGGCAACGCGAAGAGGAACAGCCGGTACGCGAGCGCGCCGGCAAGGATCGCGCCGCCGAGGTCGGAGTCCCGCTCGATCGTCTCGAAAGCTGCGTCCACCGCAGGCGAACGCCTGCGCGCGGCGGCAATGCCTGTCCGCAGGGCGCGCACACGTTCCGCCCATGCGGTCACTCGACGAAGCAACGTTCGTCGCGTACCGGGATCGACGATCGGTGCCGGCTGGCGGGCAGTCATTCAGCCCGACCGCGCTCGCGCTCGGATCGTCGCCAGTCGCGCCAGACGGGTGCAAAGACGGAGCAAACGAGAGAGAGCGTGACGAGGATGAAGAAGTACCCGAGCAGCGACAGGACGACGCCGAACGATCCGAACGCCTTGCCGTTCTGGTTCACGACCGGCGCGACATAGAGCGGCGCGAAAGCGATCGCGCCGCCGAGGACGATGCAGGCGAGCAGTGCACCGGGAAGCAGAGCGCTCGCCGAGACTCTTCGCCGTAGCAGGAACAACGGGACCCAGAGCCAGAAGGTCAGCGAGCCGACGATCCACGCCGTCACGACCCACAGCCAGCCGTACGAGCGGAGTACCGAGGCAGAGGCGATACCGAGACCGACGACGGCTGAGGCAACGAAGAAGAAGATCGTGTAGCGGAGTTGATCAAGCGCCGACCCCTCGATCTCGATATGCCACGCGCGTGCGTACACGTCTCGGTAAAGCGGGCCGATCCCGATTCCCCAGAGGAGGAACCCGAGGACCGCGGCGATCGTCGCCGCCAGAACGTTCGACGAAGCGCCGCCAAAAGTCGTGTGGACCAGCGCTGCGCTCGAGCCGTGCAGCCGCAGGTGGTCGACGATTCGATCTGCAAACACGTTGGCGTCGGCGGCCGAGAGATGGAAGTAGGCGAGGCCGACGAGGGCCGCCGGCAGAACCGAGAGCGACGAGTACAGCGTCACGGCGCAGCCGGAGTTTCGACTCGCATCGAAGTACGCACGGAACCAGTTGACAGCCAGCCGGCCGAGGGCTGTGTCCGCCCGAGCGGCGAGCCAATCGTGTACGGCCTTCACGCGGCCGCCGTCTGCGGCGAGTTCGGCGGTGCCTATCGGAGACCTCGGCGTCTGTCGGGCTGGTCGGGTACCTCGACCATGGCTGTCGACCGCCGCGCGGGCATCATGCGGACCGGGTGACGCAGCGCCCTGGGCTCAGTGGGGATCCTGACGACTGATGACGAGGCGGACGATCGCGACGGCGACGGTTCTGACTCTGCTGTGCGTTCTTGCGGTCGCCGGCCCGGCGTGGGCCGCAACGCCGCCCGTGAATGCCGCCATCCCGGTGATCAGCGGCACGGCGCGCGACGGACAGACGCTGACGGCGTCAAGCGGCTCGTGGGGCGGCTCCCTGCCGATCCAGTACGACTACGCGTGGCAGCGCTGCGACAGCGCAGGCGCGGGCTGCAGTGCGATCAAGGGCGCGGGCAACGCGACCTACAAGCTGACCTCTTCCGACGTCAGCCATACCATCCGGGTGAAGGTTACGGCGTCCAACAGCGCCGGTAGCTCATCGGTGTTCTCGGCGCCGACAGGCGCTGTCGCGAAGGCCGGCTCGGCGCCCGCCGCAAACGGTCAGCCGAGCCCGAGCGGCACCGCGCAGATCGGCCAGGCCCTGACCGCGAGCGACGGGAACTGGTCCGGGACGACGCCGATCACATTCACCTATCAATGGCAGCGCTGCGTCAAGTCGAGTGGCAAATGCACAAACGTCTCGAACGCCACCAACAAGACGTACACGCTCGTCGGCGCCGATCTTGGCTACCAGCTGCGCTACCTCCTCACCGCGCACAACTCGGTAGGAACGGGCTCGATCAACTCCAACCTCAGTGCCGTGGTGGTCGCGGCGGGAAAGGCTCCCCAGATCGTTGAGCCGCCGGTGATCTTCGGCGATCCGACAGTCGGCCAGGTTGTCCAGGTCGGCACCGGCGTCTGGAGTGGGGTGGGGAAGACGAGCGATTTCACGTACGCCTGGGACCGCTGTGCGCCAGCCGGCAGCTGCGTGCCGATTGCAACGGCCCATTCGGCGAGCTACCTCGTTGCCGCTGCCGACGCGGGGCAGCGGCTTCGCGCCGACGTCACCGCGTCGAACAGCTCGGGCAAGACAACCGCCAGCTCGGCGCAGGTGGCGGTGGCGAGCAGCAGCACCGGCGGCGGTGCAGTCGTGCAGGTCACCTCGCTGAAGGCAAATCCCGACCACTTGCTGATCAGTGACGTGAAGTTCAGCCCCTCGACGTTCTCGAACCCCGGCGGCTCGTTCACGATGAAGGTCAGGGTGATGCTCGAGGGAACCAACAAGGCAGTCAGCGGTGCGCTCGTGTACGTGACCTGCACTCCGTACAACTGGGTGCAGGGCCAGCCGCCTGAGACGCCCACTGGACAGGACGGGTGGGTCACGCTCAAGGTGCACACGACGAAGAAGCTGCCGCATTCCGGCGCACTCGTCATGCAGGTCCGGGCCCGCGGCCCAGGCAACTCCGAGACCGACATCCTCGGCGGCATCTCCACGCGCCGCCTCGTCCAGATCACGCTCAAGTAGCTGCGCGACGTCCGGTTGCTCGTCCGAGCTCTAGTTGTCGACGAGCTTGAGGCCCGGTCGGCGCATGCTCACCATCGCCTCGACGAACGTCTCGCGCACGGCGTCCATCTCGGGCCGAGGATCGTCGCGCCACGACGGCGGGAGGCCGGCGCGAGCCTGTTCCCGAGCCGTCCGCTCGCGCTTCCAATGGTGAAGGAGCCGTTCGTCAACCACCGCAGTCCCTTAACCATCGGAACCAGGCGGCGCGCGCTTTAGCGCCGGAAGGTCGGCTCGGGCGAGTCGTCCTTCAGAAGCTGCGAGACGTACCACCCGATCGCGACGAGGAAAATAAGCGTCTGCTCGCTGTTCATCAGGATGCCGCCGAGATTCTGGTCGCGGACGGCCGAGAGGCCCCAGAGGCGCGGCGCGGCCTTGTAGAACGGATAGACGGCGCGGCTCGCGAAGATGAACACCAGCCCGAGGAACGACGACGCGACGAAGCCTGCGCCGAGGTAGGCGAGCGCCGGCGGCGCCGAGAGTCGGCCCGAGATGAGCGGCCACCAGAAGAGCAGGCCGCCGAGGATCAGCACCGCGTGCTCGATGTTCAACGCCCAGCCGGTCCGCAACGCCCAGTCGTAGAACCCCGCGATGTGCGTGCCGTACCACGCGACGAGCCAGGCCGGCAGCGTGTAGCGCGCGCGCAGCTTGTGGAGCCCAAGCTCGTTCAGTCTCGCGATCATGCTCGGCGTAAGACCGAGGAGGATGAGCGGCGGCGCGAGGTCTGCGATGAGCGCGTTCTGCAACAGGTGAATGAGCAGCAGCCGCTTCGACGCGATCGTCTCGAGCGGGGAGTTGAGCGACGCCGCGACGATCAAGAGACCAAGCGCAAAGACCGCGATCCGCCATCGTGGCGGCCGGTCACGGCGAGCCGCCCGCGCATAAAGCACAGCCGCGATCCCGGCCAGCACGAGGAACGCGGGCTCCCAGCTGAACTTGTACGCGCTCACGCGTGCGCAAGCCGCGGGTGGCGCAGCCGCGGCCGAAGCACGAGAAACGCGAACGCCCCGAGCACGACGAGCTGCTCGGCCATCATCACGATCCCCGCGAGCTTCTGGTCGGAGAGCGCGGAGAAGCCGTAGGCGCCGTGGTAGAGCGGGTACAGCGGGTGGAACGAGAAGACAAGCACGTCTGTCAGCGCCTGGCCGACGGCGAACATCGACGCGGCGAGCGCGATGCGACCGGCCGGCGAGAGGCGCCGGTGCGAGCCGGGATCGATCAGCAATGTCCAGACGAGGAGGCCGGCGAGCATCCAGCACACGTGCTCGAAGTCATGCAGCCAGGGGTGGAGGATCGCGGCGATGTAAAGGCGCGGGATGTGCCAGACGGCGAGGTTGATCGCCCACAGCGTGAACGCGACTTTCGGCCGCAGGAGGAACGAGACGATCGCGCGCACGTCGCGATCGCGCGCGATCGGGCCGATCACGCGCGGCGGGAGCAGGAACACGTGCAGCGGCCCGCGCACCGACGCGACGATCAACGCGATCCCGAGGTCGCCGATGAGCACGTGCTGCAGCATGTGCACCCAGAGCAGGTGGTCTTCGCCGATCGAGTGAATCGGCGAGAGCAAGCCCGCGAGCACGACGAGCAACCCGCTGCCGAAGAGCGCGGCGCGCTTCCAGTCGGCGAGGTCGGTCCGCCCACGCCGCCGCAGCCGGAGCCAGCCCTGCACGAACAGAAGCGCCGCAAGCGCGGCCGGCACGAGCACCGACGGCGGCGCGCTCCACGCTGCGTGCGCCAGGAGCATCTACAAGCCCAGTTGCTTGGCGATCACCATGCGTTGTACCTCGTTCGTGCCTTCCCCGATCTCGAGGATCTTCTGGTCACGGTACAGACGCGAGATCGCAAATTCCTCGGTGAAGCCGTAGCCGCCGTGGATCTGGAGGGACGCGTTGACGGCGCGGTTCGAGAGCAGGCCCGTATAGAGCTTCGCCTGCGCAGCGGCGAGCGCGAAGTCGCGGCCCTGGTCCTTGAGCCACGCGGCCCGGTAGACGAGCTGGCGGCCTGCCTCGATCTCCGTCGCCGTGTCGGCGAGCGCGAATTGCACCGCCTGGAACTTCCCGATCGGACGGCCGAACTGCTCTCGCTCCTTCGCGTACGCAAACGCGAGGTCGTAGGCGCCCTGGGCGAGCCCGACGCCCATCGCGGCGACCGAGATCCTGCCGCCGTCGAGGATCTCCATGAACTGCTGGAAACCTTTGCCGCGCGGGCCGAGCAAGTTCGCCTCCGGGACCACGCAGTCCTTGAACGAGAGCTCGCGGGTGTCGGAGGCGTGCCAGCCAAGCTTTCGCATCGGCGGAGAGACCCCATACCCAGCTGTCCCGTTTGGGACGATGATGTTGGAGATCTCGTTCTCTCCTGTGAGCGCGGTGATCGTGACGCACGACGTGATGTCGGTGCCCGCGTTCGTGATGAAGATCTTCGAACCATTGACGACCCAGCTGCCGTCACGCAGCTCGGCGCGCGTTCGCGTTGCGCCGGCGTCCGAGCCCGCGTTTGCCTCGGTGAGTCCGAACGCTGCGAGCTGCTCGCCCGACGCGAGCGGCGGCAGCCACTGCCGCTTCTGTTCGTCGGTGCCGAACAGGTAGATCGGCATCGTCCCGAGCGATGTGTGCGCGGCAACCGTGATTGCGACGGACGAGTCGATGCGCGTCAGCTCCTCGATCGCGATCGCGTACGAGACCGTGTCGGCGCCCGCGCCGCCGAACTCCTCCGAGATCGGGATGCCCATCAGCCCAAGCTCGGCCATCTCCGCGACGAGCTGGTACGGGAACCGTTCCTCCCGGTCGAGCTCCTCGGCGACCGGCGCGACCTTCGACTCTGCGAAGTCGCGCACGGTCCGTCGCAATAGCTCTTGTTCTTCGGTGAGCTCGAAGTTCACGCGAAGCTCGCAGCCAGCTCGGCGATCAACCGCACGCCGTAGCCGGTGCCGCCGGGCACGCGGTAATAGTCGCCGCGCGACCGCTCGAGGAAGCCGGGGCCCGCCATGTCGACATGCGCCCATGGGCCCTCGCCCGCGAACTCTTCGAGGAACTTCGCGGCGAGGACCGGCGAGCCCTGGCGCAGCGTCGAGCCGTTCTTCATGTCGGCGAACGTGGAGTCCACATAGCGGCGGTAGCGCTCGTGCAGCGGGAACGGCCACACGAGGTCGCCGCTGCGATCGCCGGCGGCGACGATGCGCGTACTCCACGCGTCGTCGTTCGCAAAGAACCCGGCATACAGATCGCCGAGCGCGAGCTCCATCGCGCCGGTCAGCGTCGCGAGGTCGATGACATGTGTCGCCCCTTCGCGCCGCGCGTACCAAAGTGCGTCGGCGAGCACGAGTCGCCCTTCCGCGTCGGTGTTCACGATCTCGATCGTCTTCCCGTTCGCCGCGCGGAGGATGTCGCCCGGCCGGAACGCATCGCCGCCGGGAAGGTTCTCGGCGGCGGCGAGGACGGCGGTCGCGCGCACCGGCAGTCCGAGCGCTGCGATGGCGCCGATGCCGTGCAGCGTCCCCGCGCCGCCTGCCATGTCGCCCTTCATGTCCTCCATCTTCCCCGCGGGCTTGAGCGAGATCCCGCCCGCGTCGAACGTGATCGACTTGCCGACAAGGCCGAGATGCACGTCGGCATGGGTCGTGCTCGGCGGCGTGTAGCGCAAGACGATGAGGCGGGGCTCGTTGCGGCTGCCGCGGCCGACAGCAGAGATTGCGCCCATGCCGTGCTTGTCCATGTCGCGCGGCCCGAGCAACTCCGCCTTCAGGTGCTCATGCTCGGCGGCGAGCTCCTGCGCGCGCTCGCCGAGCGCGTGCGGGCTCAGCTCGTTCGGCGGCATGTTGGCGAGGTCGCGCGCACGGTTCGTCCGCTCGGCGAGGAGTGCGGCGCGCTCGGCCGCCTCGCGCAGCTCCGGCGTCTCCGGGTGGCCGATCACGATCCGCTCGATCGGGCGCGGTCGCTTCTCCGGCTCCTGCGTCTTCCACTGTCCCGGCGAGTAGCCACCGATGATCGTTCCTTCGACAAGGGCGGCCGCCTGGATGGGCAGCGGGACCGGCAGCATCTCGTCCAGCAGCCAGCTGAGGGTGCCTCCAACGCGCGCGAGCGCCTGGGCGGTCACGGCGCCCGCGGTGCGAAGCGTGTCGGCGTCGACCGTGTCGCGGTTTCCCAGGCCCGCCGCGACGACGCGCGGGGCGCCGAGCTCGCCGCTCGTGTGCAGGAGAACGGCCTCGCCCTTGTCCCCGCGCAACTCGCCGGTCTCGATGAGGCGCGCGATCCGGTCGGCGGCGGCCGGGTCGCGGACCCGTGCGAACGGCCGCGAGACGAGGATCCCTAGGGCGTCGATCCCTGTTTCCTCGGCAAAGGCGATCTCCACGCGTACTCCCACGGCGCGGCGATGCTATCTAGAGTTGCCCCACATTCCGACCGCCAAGGAGCCCTAGATGCCCGAAACCGTGCAGGAGTTCTTCCAGAATCTCGAGTCCCGGGCGGACTCGTCGAAGGTCGCCGGGATGACGAACTCCTACGTGTTCGACATCGACGGAGCCGGCCAGTGGAAGGTCGACGTCGACGACGGCAAGGTGACCGTCACCGAGGGCGGCGGCGACGCCGACGCCACGATCTCCGCCACGGAGGAGGTTTTCCGGAAGATCGTCGCCGGGGAACAGAACCCGACGAGCGCCTATATGACCGGCAAGCTCAAGATCAAGGGCGACATGGGCGCCGCCATGAAACTGCAGAAGCTGTTCTAGCCGGGCGATCAGCTGTTGGCTCCGTTCGAGGGTCAAGCCCACCGGGGAATCCGCCGAAGAAGCCGGCATGCTCCGCCGCCTCTTCAAGCGTCCGCGCGCCCACCGGTCGGTGCCGGTGAAGACGCTCCGCCGCTGGAAGCTCGCCTAGCCCTCGAACGCGAGCTGCTTCGACTCGCAGACGCGGACGTAGCCGATCCGCTCGTAGATCGCATTCGACGTCGCGTTCGCGAGGTCCGTGTAGAGGAAGCAGAAGCGACGCCCGCGCGCGAGCTGCGCTGCTGAAACGTCCGCCGTCAGCGTCGTCGCGTAGCCGCGGCCGCGGAGCTCCGGCGGCGTGTAGACCGGCCCGATGCGAGTCCCGCGCGGCGTCGGTGACCCGTAGCCGCACAGCGAGACGACGTCACCAGCGTCCTCCCACAACACGATCCCGCCGTCGTCCGAGTCGAGGCGCATGCGGATCTGGCGTTCGTGCTCCGTCCCGGGCTCGCCCGCGTGCAGCGCCTCGCGCGCGAACGCGCCGAACCACTCGAGCAGCAGATCGTAATCGTCCTGCGTCGCCTCGCGGAGGGAGCCCGATGCGCGCGGCAGGTCGGCGACCTCAGTGAGGGCGAAGACGCCCTGGCTGAAGACGAGGCGAGCGCGGCAACCGTGTCGCGCACACCAGCGCTCGGCGAACGCGTCGACCTCGGGAACCGCGCCGACGACGCCCGGCAGCTCTTCGATCGCATCCACGAGCTCATACAGCGCGGCCTCGTCAAGCGGCCGCGCGAGCACAGCGTTGTACGGCGGGGTGCGAAGGGCGGCAGCGACAACTGCCCCGTCGTACACGAGCCACATCGAACAATCGGGGTAGATGTCCGGCGTCGAACGCAACGTTCCCGCGAGCCCGAGGATCAGGTTGTGGCGCGCCTCGTCCGCAAGCAGGAGCGGACCGGCTTCAGCGAGGAACCGCGACGCATCGTCAATGCGCTCCACGCTCATTCGTCCAGCTCGACGAGGAGCGCACCGCCGGCCACGCGGTCGCCCTCGCGCACGTGGACTGCGCGCACCGTCGCGTCGTACGGCGAGACGAGCGGCGTCTCCATCTTCATCGCCTCGAGCACGACGAGCGGCTGACGGGCGGTGACTTGCGCGCCAGGCTCGACGAGCACCTTGATCACCGTTCCGGGCATCGGTGCCGTGACGGTCGACTGCTCCGACTCGGGACCGTGCTGCTGGGCAGCCACGTCGACGTCCGGGATCGGCCGGGGTGGGGGAGCGGGCAGATTCAGCCGCCACGCGCCGCTCCAGGCCGGCGTGGGCGCGCGCGGCGGCGGCTCCGAGAGCGGCGGATTCTCCGTCAGGAACGCCGTCGTCGCCCGACCCGCGCGCACGAGTGGATGAGCTACGAGCCAACGGAGGAACGGCAGGTTCGTCGTCAGGCCGCCGACCTCCGTTTCGCGGAGAGCGGCCGCAAGCGCGTCGTACGCCTCGTCTCGGGTGGGGGCGTACGCGATCAGCTTCGCGATCATCGGGTCGTACGACGTCCCGATCTCGTCACCCTCCGCAACTCCTGCATCGACGCGAATGCCGGCCGGCAGCCGCAGCCGCTCGACCGTCCCGGCCTGTGGCAGGAACGTGCGCGGATCCTCCGCGTAGAGCCGCACCTCGACCGCATGACCGTTCAGGTATGCGTCGGCGGCAAGCTCCTGGCCCTGCGCGATGCACAGCTGCGCACGCACGAGATCGATGCCGGTCACGAGCTCGGTCACCGGATGCTCGACCTGAATGCGCGCGTTCAGCTCGAGGAAGTAGAAGTCGCGCCCGTCCAGCATGAACTCGGCAGTGCCCGCGCTCACGTAGCCGACGGCGCGTGCAAACGCGACTGCCGCGTCGCTCATCTGCGCGCGGAGCTCCGGGTCGAGCGCCGCCGACGGCGACTCCTCGAGCACCTTCTGATGCCGCCGCTGAATCGAGCAATCGCGCTCCCCGAGCGCCGCGACATGGCCGTGCGCGTCGGCGAGCAGCTGGATCTCGACATGCCGAGGGCGCTCGAGGTAGCGCTCGAAGAACACCGTGTCGTCGCCGAACGCGGCCGCCGCTTCGCGCCGCGCAGCGGCGACCGCATCCTCGAGCTCGTCGGCCGAGCGCACGACGCGCATGCCGCGTCCGCCGCCGCCCGCCGTCGCCTTCACGAAGAGTGGGTACCCGATCTCGTCCGGCGAGCCCGTCGGGAGGACGCGCACGCCGGCGGTGCGCGCAGTCTCCTTGGCCGCCAGCTTGTCGCCGCCTGCGCGCAGCGCGGCCGGTGGCGGCCCGACCCAGGTCAGGCCGGCTCCGAGCACGGCCTCGGCGAGCTCGGCGCTTTCCGCGAGGAAGCCGTAGCCAGGGTGAACCGAGTCCGCCTCGCTCTCCTGGGCGGCGCGAACGATCTCCGCGGGATCGAGATAGGACGCGATCTCGACCGTGCCGCCGGCCGAGCGTGCATGGAGCGAGCCGCGGTCGTCCGGGGCGACGACGGCCACCGTCTCGATCCCCTCCGCGTCGCAGGCGCGGAAGATGCGCAGCGCGATCTCGCCCCGGTTGGCCACGAGTAGCCGCTGCATCGCCGGGACTGTAGAGGCTGTCGGCCGCATTTCGCGCTTGAAAGCGATACGCTGGCAGCCTCTTTGGGGTGAAGGGACTCGTGGTCATAGCGGCCGTGTGTTGCGCGTTCGCCGGCGCAGCGCCCGCGGGTGCCGTGACGAGGATCGTCGTCACCGGTAAGGGGTGGGGGCACGGCGTCGGGATGAGCCAGTGGGGCGCGTACGGCTATGCGCGCCACGGCTGGAGCTACCGGCAGATCCTCGCGCACTACTACACCGGTACGACGCTCGGCCGGGCGCCGGCGACCGACGTCCGCGTCCTGCTCGGTTCCGGTCAACCGTCGGCTTCGGTCGGCTGCGCCGGTGGGATCCGCGTCAACGACCGGACCGGTCGTAGCTATGCGCTCGACCCGGGCACGTACTCGTTCGGCGCCGGGCTGAAGCTTCCCGTCGGGCACAAGCGAGTGAAGGTGCAGGCGGGACTGCACCACCACGAGCGCTACGCCGTCGTGCCGGTGAAGCGCGCGTTGCGCTCGCCGGTCGCGTTCGACTGCCGGTCTGCGCCGCTCGTGTGGGACGGGAACGCGTACCACGGCCGGCTCGTCATCCGCAACAACGGACGCAAGCTCTCCGTCGTCAACACGGTGCCGCTTGACGCATACGTCCAAGGCGTCGTCGGCGGCGAGATGCCGCACAAGTGGAACCTCGCAGCGCTCGAGGCCCAGGCGGTTGCGGCGCGATCGTACGCGCTCGCAACGCTGAAGCCGAACAAGCATTTCGATCTCTTCTCGGACACGCGCAGCCAGGTGTACGGCGGCATCGCGTACGAGACGCCGGGCATCGACTTCGCGGTGCGGCGCACGGCCGGACAGATCGTCATGTGGAACGGCCACGTCGCGATGACGTTCTTCTTCTCGAGCTCGGGCGGACGAACGGCGAACGTGAGCGAGGTTTGGCCGCGGCTCGGCGACATCCCGTATCTGCGCTCCGTGAGTGATCCGTACGACGCCGCATCGCCGCACCACGCGTGGGGGCCGTTCACCTTCGACGCCGCCCGCCTTGCACGGCACTTGCATGTTCCAGTCGGGCCGTTGCAGGTGACGCACACGGCCGACGGCCGCGTCGCATCGGTGCGAATCGGCTCCCGCGTAATGAGCGGCAGCGCGTTCGAAGCGAAGGTCGGTCTTGACTCGACCTGGTTCACGCTCGGGAGCCTCTCGCTCACCGCCGCCCGCTCGAGTGTCCTCTATGGAGCGAAGGTCGGTCTCGGCGCGCAAGTCGACGGCCAGCAGGGCGTCGTGCTGCAGCGGCGGCGTGGCGCCGGCGCGTGGGCGACGCTCGCGCACGTGAACGGGACGCGGAACGTCACCGTCGAGCCGCGCGGGCAGACGCTGTACCGCCTGTCGGCCGACGGCGTGACCGGCCCGGTCGTCGCCGTCGCGGTCGCGCCGAAGCTGCACGTGCGGCCGACCGGACCGAACGTACTGAGCGGAACCGTGTCGCCCGTCTCGCGGGGCGTCGTGACGGTGTGGCGCGGCGGCAGGGTCGTCGCGCATCCGCAGATCGACGCCCGGGGCAGGTTCACGACGCCGGTGCGGCTGCGCACCGGGTTCTACCGCGTCGAGGTGGGGGAGACTGCGCGCTTCGCGCCGGCGACGGCGAGCCTCGCCGTCACGCCGCGCCTCCTCGCCCTGTTGCGCTGAACACGCGCGCCGCGGGCACGGCTTCATCCCGACCGATCACCGCGTCGAGATCACCGGTTGTGCGCGTCCTGCCGCTAGGTTGACGGCCGTGAGCGAGGTTATCGACCACGTCGGTATCCGCGTCAGCGATCTGCCGGCCAGCCGGCGTATGTACGAGGCGGCGCTCGCCGAGCTTGGCTTCACCGTGCTCTCCGAGGGCGAGTTCGAAGGCGATACATACGTCCTGTTCGGGCGCGGCGACCATGATGACTTCGCCCTGCACACGACCGGCTCGAAGCTCGGCCGTGACCGCGTGACCACAGGCGCGCACATCGCGTTCAAGGCCGATGACGCTGACTCAGTGACGCGCTGGCACGAAGCTGCGACGCGTGCCGGTGGAACGGACAACGGTCCGCCCGGCATCCGCCCCGAGTACAGCGGCCGCTACTACGCCGCGTTCGTTCTCGACCCCGACGGCAACAACGTCGAGGCAGTGTTCCACACGCCGAACCGTTAGCGGCGGGTTGCGAATAGCTCGATCTGAAATCGTGGCTGGAAGTCGAACGTCG
Source organism: Gaiellaceae bacterium (assembly GCA_036496545.1). Taxonomy (GTDB): domain Bacteria; phylum Actinomycetota; class Thermoleophilia; order Gaiellales; family Gaiellaceae; genus Palsa-739. The sequence goes on from DASXKX010000008.1 coordinate 112,532, forward strand.
TGACTTCCTGCAGGCCGCGCCGACGCAAGACTGCTTGCAGCTTTCGAGCGGAGGCGCCGAGCGAACCGTGGTCGTGGTAGAGGATGAGCCAGACACGATTGCCGATCGGCGTGGGGAGCACGTCGTCCGCAGGCCCCCAGCGGAGTTTCGCATCGGTGTAATACGACACCGCCGGGATCGCCCATGACATCTCGTAGGCAACGCCGTCGCCGGGTTGAGCTCGGCTCGCAAGGTACGCCGAAGCGAGCTTCCAGTCCTCGACCGGAGGCCGGTGGTACCAGCGCCACAGACCGGGAATCGCGCACGCGAGGACCGCGACAAGGGAAGCGGCCGCCACCCTCGGAGCGAGCCTGCCGATTGCGACCGCGGTGAGCAGCGCGACCCCGGGGGACGAAACAATGAGATACCGCGGGAGGAACAGCGGATGACCCTGCGAGATCGCAAACGACGCAACGATTGGGAGAAACGCCCACGTCAGGATGAGCGCTAGACGGCGGTCTTGGCGGCGGTGAAGAAGCGTCGGTGCGGCAAGGGCGAGAACGACCGCCAGCGCGATCACCGACAAGCCGCTCTGACCGGCGAGGCTGCGGACGCCCGCCCAAAGAGCGTGTGCGCCGGGGCGCGGGATCCAGTTGATCGGATTCTTGCCGAGCGTCAGCGACCGATATGCAACCGGCGCGACCAGGATGCCGATCGCAAGATACGCAGCAGCCCAGCGTCGCCGCGCCGTCACGCGCTCTCGCTGAAGGAAGACGATGCCCGCCTGGCCCATTGTCACGAACACAGCGAAGAAATGCGCGTAGAACGCAAACGCCGAGAAAGCGACGTACGCATACAGAGATCGCCTCGACCCCTCGAGCGCCTCGACGAAGAAGTACGCCGCAATCGTCGTCAAGAACAGAACGAGCGCGTAGCCGCGCGCCTCCTGCGCATAGGTCAAGACGAAGGCGTTCGTCGCAAGGAGGAGGGCGGCGATAAGACCCGTACTGCGCCCACACAACCGCGCACCTACCGCATAAAGGGCCGGCAGCGTGAGAACCGTAAAGAGCACCGACATGCTCCGCATCGCGAAGACGCTGTCGCCGAAGATCCGCTGCCACACCCACAGCAAGCCGTAGTAGAGGCTCATGTTCGGGTCGTGCGAGACGCTCCGGATGAGCCCTCGAACCGGCTCGAGTGCATACGAGATGCTGATCGACTCGTCGGCCCAGATACTGCGGTCGGCGAGGCGGGCGAAGGCGAACAGGCCCGTTGCGATGCCAAGCGCGGCAGTGACGACCGCAGGATTCGTCTCGAGGCGCCGAACCGCCCCGTGACGGAAAGCTCTACGACGAGCGGACATCCTTGAACACACCCCAGGGTGTCCCGTCCGGCTGTTCTGCCGGTCGCTTCTCGAGAAACGCGCGCAGGCCCTCCTGGCCTTCGTCGCTCGTACGGCGTTCAGCAATCCAGCGCGCAGTCTCCGCGCCGGCCGGACGCTCGCGGACGAGACGTTTTGCCCACCGGGCTGCGCGCGGTCCTGCTGAGCGCAGCTCGTCGAGGACGTGCTCGACTGCGCCGTCAAGGTCCTCGGCAACCTCGCTGATCAGTCCGATGCGCAGCGCGGTAGCGGCGTCGAACCTCTCGCCCGTTACGAAATAGCGACGCGCGGCGCCCGGTCCGATCTTCGCGAGCGTGAACGGCGAGATCACCGCAGGGATTATCCCGAGCTTCACCTCGGAGAACGCGAACATCGCCTTCGGCTCGGCGATCGCAATGTCCGTCGCCGCGACGAGGCCCGCACCGCCGCCGAGTGCATGACCCTGCACACGCGCAACAACCGGTGCGGGACAGGAGTCGATCGCTTCCAACATCGACCGCATCGCGTTCGCGTCCGCGACGTTCTCCTCGAGCGAGAGTCCGATCGACGCTCCCATCCACTCGACGTCGGCGCCGGCGCAGAAGCTCGCTCCCTCGCCCGACAGCAACACGGCGTTGACGCGCCCGACGTCCACGAAGGCTTCCGAGAGCTCCCCAATCAGCTGTGCGTCGAATGCGTTGCGCCGGTCGGGTCGCGCGAGCGTGATGCGCAGGAGCGAGTCGTCGCGCTCGACCTGTAGCGCGCTCATGGCTTCAGCCTCAGGAACGCGAGGAGTGTGAGCACGCGCGCATCCTACGGGCCGATACAGTCGGCGCTGTGCTACGCGGAGCCATCGCCGCCGCCGTGACGCCGCTTGCCGCAGGTGGGGCGGTACTCGACGAGGGCGCGTTCGCGCCGTACGTCGACTTCCTCGCGGGTCACGGGGTCGACGGACTGCTCGCGCTCGGAACGACGGGAGAGGGTGTGCTGTTCGATCTCGAGGAGCGGCGCCGTGTCGCGGAGCTGTACATCGAGGCGGCGGACGGACGATTGCAGGTCGCCGTCCATTGCGGCGCGCAGACGACCGCGGACACGGTCGCGCTTGCAGGCCATGCCGCCGAGGCCGGCGCCGGCGCGGTCGCGGTGATCGCGCCGCCGTACTTCGCGCTCGACACGGATGAGCTGTTCGAGCACTTCTCGGAGGCGGCGGCCGCCTGCGAGCCGCTGCCGTTCTACGTCTACGAGTTCGCCGCGCGCAGCGGCTACGCGGTCCCGCTGCAGGTGATCGACTCGCTGCGCGAGGAGGCGCCGAACTTCAAGGGGCTGAAGGTCTCGGACACGCCGTGGGAGCGGTTCGAGCCGTATCTCATTGAGGGGCTCGACATCTTCGTCGGGCCGGAGGCGCTGGTTCCGCAGGGTCTCGCGGGCGGCGCGGCCGGTGCCGTATCGGGACTTGCGTCGAGCTTCCCGGACGCGGTCGTCGCCCTCGTGCGCGATCCGACGCCGGAGCGTGGTGAACGTGTCGGTGCGCTTCGTGCCGCGATGCAGGCAATGCCGTTCCACGCCGCGACCAAGGCGGCGCTCGGCTTTCGCGGCGTCGGCGTGCGCGGCGTCGTGCGTCCGCCGCTGCGCATGCTTCGGGAAGACGAGATCGCCGCGGTCGAGCGGCTCGTACGCGAATGGGACGAATAGTCGTCGCCGGCTCCGGCGCGATGGGCGCGATGATCGCGTACCACCTCGCGCTGCTCGGAGCCGACGATGTCGTCGTCGCGGAGCGCGGCGAGCTTGCAGAGGGATCGACGTCGCGTGCAATGGGCGGTGTACGCCAGCAGTTCTCGACCGCTGCCGAGGTCGTGCTCGCGCGCGAGAGCATCGAGTTCCTCGCCGAGCTGGGGCCGCAGTTCTTCCGCCAGGTCGGCTACCTGTTCATCGCGACGACGCCGGAGGGACTCGAGTCGCTCGAGGAGCGACGCGCGCTCCAGGAGGAACTCGGCGTTCCGGTCGAGCGCGTCGACGCATCCGTCGTCGCCGGGCTCGCAGTCGACGACGTGCTCGGCGCGACGTGCTGCTGGCGCGACGGCGTCGCGATTCCGAAAGCAGTGGCGCTCGAGGTGCTGTGCCGCGCGCAGGAACTCGGCGTCGAAGTGCGCGAGCACACGCCGGCGGAGGAGCTCGACCGCGACGTTCTCGTGATCGCGTGCGGTCCGTGGTCGCCGGAGCTTGCGGAGACGGCCGGCGTCGAGTTGCCGATCCGTCCCCTGTGCCGGCAGCTGCTGCGGACGACCGCGATCGACGGCCTGCCCGAGGACTTGCCGATGGTGATCGAGGAGGAGACCGGCTTCCACTTCCGCCGGCGCGATGACCGGCTGGTCCTCGCGATGACCGATCCCGAGCCTCGCTGGACGTACGACGCGACAGTGGACGAGTCGCTCTTCGCGGACCGGCTCGAGCGGCTGGTGCGTCGCTACCCGCCCGCGGCCGGGGCGACGATCGGCGACGCGTGGGCGGGCCTCTACGACATGACGCCGGACGCCCACCCGATTGTCGGCGAGATCGCCGACGGCGTCTTTGCGGCGTGCGGTTTCAGCGGCCACGGCTTCATGCAGTCGCCTGCCGTCGGCCGCGCCGTCGCGGAGCTCATCCTCCGCGGCGAGTCGTCACTCGACCTGAGTCCGTACGCGCTGCAGCGCTTCGAGTCGGGAGCGGTGTTCCCCGAACATCTCGTGCTGTAGCGAAGGCCACGCGAGCACGACGAAGAGCACGACGACGCAGAGGTCCCTGGCGAGAACCTCGCCCGATTGCGTCGGCGCGAAATTGAGTGGGAGATCCCAGTAGTGCGCCGGGAACCACGTCTGCGTGAGGATCAGCGCGAGGTAGAGCAGCACTCCCGCGACGGCGCCGCGCAGCCCGCGCACGACGAGTACGAACGGGATCAGCCAGATCATGAACTGCGGCGAGAACACCTTGTCGAACGCGACAAGCGCGGCTACCGCGGCGGCGCACGACGCAAGGAGGCGCTCGCGCGTCGGTGCTCCTGCGACGAACATGAGCCAGACCCCGACGAGGGCGGCGAGCCCGACGATCGTCGTCGCGAGCTCGGCTGCATGGACGCCGGTGCCGGAGAGGTTCTGCGAGCCGAAGCTCGAGACCATGTGCAGCGAGCTGCCCGTCGCGTGATGGATTGCGAGCAGGATCGAGCCGCCGAGACTCTCGATCTGGAGCGGCCTCGACAGCTGCGCATGGAAACTGTGGCCGACGCCGCCCGGCGACAACACGACGAACGGGAGGAACCACGCAGCGGCGGTCGCCACCGCGGTGAGCAGCCACCGCATCGCGGAGCGCAGGTCAGACGTGCGCGCAAGCCAGACGACGATCAGCGGTGCAAGCGCGGCCGGCCAAAGCTTCGCGGCGAACGCCGTCCCGAGCAACACGGCAGAGAGGTACAGATGCCGGCGCAACAGAAAGGCGACCGCGAGCACTGCGAGCGCTGCCGGCCAGAAATCGAACCGGCTGATGACCACCGACCCGAGCGCGAGCGGCGCGAGCGCAGCCGCGACCCCGGGCCAGAAGCCGGCGATTGCCGCGACGCCGAGAACGAGCCCCATGTCGCACACGAGCATGAGGAACCGGAACGTTGGCCGGTAGCCGTAACCCGTGTCGAGCGACGGCGCAGCAAAGACCGGGAGCGCTGCCGGCGGGTACTCGACGGCGAAGTCGCGGTATGGGACCTGATGCGCGTGCACCATGTCGTCGCCGTATGTCTGGTAGACGCCGTAGTCGACGATCTGGCTGTGCGAGTACCACGCGACGTGCAGAAGGCCCCAGACTCCTGCGACGAGGGCGCACAGCACGATGCCCGTCGCAAAGCCGCGGCTCACTCGACGTCGAACTCCTCGGCAATCTCGGGTTCCTTGCCGATCAGCCGCGGGATCTCGCCGAGGTCCGGCAGTTCGTCGCCAAACGTGATCAGCCCGAGGCGCTCGTGCGAATCATTCGAGATCCACCGGTCTCCCTCGGGCAGCAGCGGCAGTTGCTCCCGCAGTTCCTCGAGCGACGCGATCGAGTCGTCGAGGTTCCAGATAAGGATCCGCGCGATCACGTCGACATCATGGTGACGGCAGCTTCTCGAGAAGCGCCTGAATCCGCCGGACGACGTCGATCTCGTCATGGCCGAAGTCGTCCATGAACGAACGGAGCGCCTCCCGAAGAGTGTGGATCTCGTCGTCGGTCAGCTCGAGCACGTGCATCTCGGTTCCCTCCTCTCGCTACATACGGAAGACGCCGAACGTCGTCTCCGGGATCGGCGCATTTAGCGCGGCCGAGAGTCCGAGCGCGAGCACGCGCCGCGTGTCGAGTGGATCGATGATCCCGTCGTCCCACAGACGGGCGGTCGAGTAGTACGGGTTGCCCTCGCGTTCGTACTTCGCGCGGATCTCGTCCTCGTCGATGTCGCCGACGATCGACAGGACGGTCGCGGCCTGCTCGCCGCCCATGACGGAGATGCGAGCATTCGGCCACATCCAAAGCTGGCGCGGCTCGTACGCGCGCCCGCACATCGCGTAGTTCCCGGCGCCGAACGAGCCTCCGGTAATCACGGTGAACTTCGGCACCTGCGCGTTCGCGACGGCCATGACGAGCTTGGCGCCGTCCCGCGCGATACCACCCGCCTCGTACTCCGCACCGACCATGAAACCGGTGATGTTCTGGAGGAACAGGAGCGGGATCCGGCGCTTGCAGCAGAGCTCGATGAAGTGCGCTCCCTTCTGCGCGGACTCGGCGAAGAGGACGCCATTGTTCGCGAGGACGCCGACCGGGATGCCTTCGATGCGTGCGAAGCCGGTGACGAGCGTCTCTCCGTACAGCGCCTTGAACTCCTGGAAGCGCGAGCCGTCGATGATGCGCGCGATCAGCTCGCGCGCGTCCGTTTGTTGCCGGAAGTCCTCCGGGATGAGGCCGTACATGTCCGAAGAGTCGAGTGCGGGCGGCTCGGGCGCAGCAATCTCCCAAGGTGATGTAGGTGGATGTAGATGTAGATGGCTACAGACACCTCTGCATATCGCCAGCGCATGCTCGTCCGAAGTGGCGTAGTGATCGGCTACACCGGACCTGCGGGTGTGCACGTCGGCGCCGCCGAGCTCCTCTGCGGTCACGTCCTGTCCGGTCGCTGCCTTCACGAGCGGTGGCCCCCCGATGAAGATCGTCCCGGTGCCGCGGACGATGATCGCCTCGTCGCTCATCGCCGGCACATACGCGCCGCCGGCGGTGCACGAGCCCATGACCGCAGCGATCTGCGGGATCCCGCGCGCTGACATCTGGGCCTGGTTGAAAAAGATCCGCCCGAAGTGGTCGCGGTCGGGGAAGACTTCGTCCTGGAGCGGCAGGTAGGCGCCGCCTGAATCGACGAGGTAGATGCAGGGCAGGCGATTCTGCGCCGCCACCTCCTGTGCGCGCAGGTGCTTCTTGACCGTGAGCGGGAAGTACGAGCCGCCCTTCACCGTCGCGTCGTTCGCAACGATCACGCACTGGCGGCCGGATACGACCCCGATGCCGGTGACGATGCCGGCACTCGGCGCCTCGTCGCCGTAAAGCCCCCAGGCGGCGAGCGCGTTCAGCTCGAGCAAGGCGGTGTCCGGGTCGATGAGCCGGTCGATCCGCTCCCGGGCGGTCAGCTTCCCCCGCGATCGATGACGCTCGACCGCCTTCTCGCCGCCGCGGGCGACCTGCTGCGTCCGCTCCCGGAGCTCCGCGACGAGGGCGGCCATCCGCTCGCGCCGGCGGGCGAACTCGTCCGAACCGCGCTCGACGTGCGAGGACAGGACGGCCACGGGAAACAGCCTATCCGGCCCACAGGCCTACAGTTGCATCGGCTCCCTCGTGCTCTTCAACAGCTTTCCGTTTCTCTTCATCTTCCTGCCGGCGGTCGCGGTCGCCTATTTCGCAGTCCCGCAACATCGCGTGCGGCTGCTCCTCATCATCGCGGCGTCCTATTACTTCTACGCGTACGCGGATTGGTGGTTCCCGGCGCTCATGGCGGGCTCGACCGCGATCTCGTACACGACCGGTCGTCTGCTCGAGATCGAGATGGATGAGCGGCGACGCAAGCTCGGGCTCGCCACTGGGATCGTCGGTGTGCTCGCCCTCCTTGCGTACTTCAAGTACACGGCGTTCGCCGGCGGCTATGCGCTCGACTTCGTGCACGTACTCACGCGGGAGTCGTTCCCGGACGCGCGCAGCTTCTTCCACGGGATCGTGCTCCCGATCGGGATCAGCTTCTACACGTTCGAGGGAATCTCGTACATGGTCGACGTGTACCGGCGCACACTCCGCGCGGAGCGCGACCTCCTGCGCTACGCGTTCTTCATCTCTTTCTTCCCGCATCTGATCGCAGGACCCATCGTCCGTTACGGGATCCTCCAACCGCAGCTGACGCAGAAGCACCGCTTCGACGCCGATCGCGTCCGCTCAGGTCTCATGTTGTTCGCGTTCGGCCTCGCGAAGAAGGTGCTGATCGCGGACGGAATCGCGCATTGGGTCGACCACTACCTTGCGACGCCGGGCCAGCTCGGCTTGGTCAACGCATGGGCGTGCGCGATCGGCTTCGGCTTTCAGATCTACTTCGACTTCAGCGCATACTCCGACATGGCGCTCGGCCTCGCGCGCATCTTCGGCATCGAGCTGCCGTGGAACTTCGATCGTCCGTACCGCTCTGCGAGCCCGACCGAGTTCTGGAGGCGCTGGCACGTCACGCTCTCGACGTGGCTGCGCGACTACCTCTACATCCCGCTCGGCGGGAACCGGAAGGGACAGCGGCGACAAGATTTCAACCTGCTCGCGACGATGGGGCTTGGCGGACTGTGGCACGGCGCGTCGCTCAACTTCGTCGCGTGGGGGCTCTACCACGGCGTTCTGCTCGCGGGAACGCACCACGGGCGCCGCCGCGGGCTGTCGCTCCCGCGCCCCATTGCCGTCGCGGTGACGTTCGTGCTCGTCGTGCTCGGTTGGGTGCTCTTCCGAATGCGCTCGGCGCACGGGATCTCGCAGCTCTACGCAGGCATGTTCGGGTTTCACGGCATCGGTGGGCTGCCCGGCCACCTCGCGCTCTACATCGCGATCGCCGCGGCGATCGTGTTCGGCCTGCCCGAGGAGTGGCGCTGGCCGGTCGGCCGCTGGAACGTGGCCTACGTCGCCGCCACCGCCGTGATCTTTGCGGTCGCGGTGTCGTCCGTCTACACGAGCCATCCGTTCATCTACTTCCGCTTCTAATGAAACGACTCGTCCTCTTCATCGCCGTCACCGCCGCGGTTCTCGGCTGCTTCGCGGCCGTCACATGGTGGGTCGACCCGCTCGGGGAGATCTGGAAGCCGGGCGTGGTCGTCACTGCACAGCGCGGCGACTGCCTGATCTCACAGGAGCTGATCGGCAGCCGCTATTTCTCCTTCAAGCTCGCGGTGTTTCGCGATCGGCCGACCCGAACATTCGTTGTCGGCTCGAGCCGTGTGCTGAAGATCGCGTCGCACTTGCACGAGCGCTCGTTCGCGAACCTCGGCTATCCCGGCACCGCGCCGTCGACGATCCTGAAGTTGATCCGTGTACTTCCCGCGACACCGCGTCAGACGATGTACGTCGGCGTCGAGGCGTTCTGGTTCAACCGGCACTACCGCGTGCCCGACACGAATCCGAGCGATTACCACCTCGCGGAGTACCTCGTCAGCCGCAGCGCGTTCTGGAACGCGTTCAAGTTCGCGCGCAACGTGTCATACGTCCGCTACCCGGACCGTTGGCGGCGGACGATTGTCGGCCGGCGCTGCACGATCGGTCGCACATATCCGAGCATCAACTGGGCTCTCGACGGCTCGCGCGTGTGGAGCTGGGAGCTCGACCCGACGCGGTTCCAGCGGTTCCACGCAACTCCGTACCGCGGCAACCTCAACGTCTGGCGGAACGGCTACTACGCCGACTGGACGACAATCGACCAGACCCGCGTTGCGCAGCTCGAGCGCGCGCTCGCGCTCGCGCGCTCGCGCGGGTGGCGCGTCGTCGGCTTCGCGCCGCCCGAGCCGGCGTCGATCGAGCACATCCTCGAGACCGATCCGCGAATCGCGCCTCACTGGCGGGCGTTCATGCGCCTGATGCCGCAGGTCTTCGGCCGCTACCACGATCCGTGGATCGGGCTCGGCGTGCACTGTCCGGCGTCCGCGTTTCCCGACGCGTTCCACAGCGATCCTGCGTGCTCGATGCGGCTGCGCGATCGCCTCGACGTGGCTGCCCGGCTCGAAGGCTAGCCTCACGGGCGTGATCGTCGCGCACCTCGATCTCGACGCGTTCTATGCCGCGGTCGAGGAGCTCGAGAACCCGGAGCTCCGCTCGCAGCCGCTCATCGTCGGCGGCGACCCGCGTGGACGCGGCGTCGTCGCGACCGCCAACTACATCGCGCGACGCTTCGGCATTCACTCAGCGATGAGCGCCGCCGAGGCGCTCCGCCGCTGCCCGCACGCGGTCTTCGTCCGTCCGAGGCACTCGCTGTACCGCGAGTACTCGCGGCACGTCTGGTCGACGGTCAAGGGAATCGTCCCGACGGTCGAGCAGACCGGTCTCGACGAGGGCTACCTCGAAGTCGGCGAGGTTGCCCGGGATTTTCTCGATGCGCGGGTTGTCGCCGAGGCGGTGCAGACCGCGGTACGAGGCGCGACGAGCCTGACGTGCTCGCTCGGGGTCGCACCGTGCAAGGTCGTTGCGAAGGTGGGTAGTGACGCGCGCAAGCCCGGCGGCCTCGTTGTCGTCGTGCCGGGACAGGAGGCCGCGTTCCTCGCACCGCTCGACGTCCGCAAGCTGCCGGGCGTGGGGCCAAAGGCAGAGGAGCGGCTTCGCGCGGCGGGAATCGACACCGTCGGCACGCTCGCCGGCCTGTCCGACGCGGAATTGCGGCGGCTGCTGCCCGGAAGTGTCGGCGCGATGCTCCGCGACCGCGCCCGCGGCATCGACCCGCGCGGGCTCGAGCTCGTCACGGAGCGGATCTCGATCAGCGTCGAGAACACGTTCGAGCGCGATCTCGTCGACCGTGACCTGCTGCACGAGGAGCTGCGCAGAATGGCCCGCCAGGTGGCCGAGTACCTCCAGCGGAACGGCCAGGTCGCGCGCACGGTGACGACGAAGCTGCGCTATGCCGACTTCTCGATCCGCAGCCGGTCGACGTCGCTCGACATCGGCATCGACGACGCCGAGCAGATTGCAGAGCTCGCGTGCCGGCTGCTCGACCGCGGGCTGCGCGACCGGCCGGGCGCGCTCCGGCTCGTCGGCGTCGGCGTGTCCGGGCTCGCTGCGTACCGGCAGCTGGCTCTCGACGCCGTGTATGCCCCGGGCACTCCCGACTCGCCGCCGTCGTAGCTACCCTCGGGGGGCTGTGACCGGGTGGGACGAGTTCGTTTCAGGCACTGACCGTCACGGCCACGCAGTCCAGTTCTACTGCGAGCTTCCTGAGCTCGCACAGTCGGTTGCCGACTTCTTCGCCGCGGGCTTCGAGCGCGGAGCGCCCGCGCTGCTCGTTGCAACGGCCGAGCATCGCGTGCGGCTGCTCGGAGCGCTTGCCGACCGGGGCTGGGATGTCGACCAGCTCGAGCTCGACGGGATGCTCGTCAGTCGCGACGCTGCGACCGTGCTCGACGCGGTCATGCGCGGGGGCTACCCGTCATCCAGTGGGTTCGACGAGATTGTCGGCGGACTCATCGACGCGCTCGCGGACGCGTTCCCCGGCGCGCAGCCGCGCGTGTTCGGCGAGATGGTCGACGTGCTCGCGCGCCGCGGTGACGACTATGCCGCAGTCTCGCTCGAGGAGCTCTGGAACAGCCTTGCGTGGAGCCGCAGCTTCTCGCTCTTGTGTGCGTACGAGCTCGACGTGTTCGATCGCGAGACGCAGGCCACGCGCTTGCCGGAGATCTGTCGCACGCACTCCCACGTCAAGGCGGCAGACGACGCACCCAAGCTCGCGCGCGCCGTCGACGCGGCACTCGCGGACGTGCTCGGCGCGTCGGAGGCAGGAAAGCTCTACGTCGCGGTTTCGGAGGAGCGGCGCGACACCGGCGTTCCGTCGCCGCAGCTCATGCTCATGTGGGTCAGTGAGCACATGCCGGGGCACGCCGAGCGGATCCTCGCCGTCGCTCGCGAGCGGTATCGCTCTTAGCGTCGCTCGGGATCGCCGGCGGACTTCGAGCGCATCGGAAAAACGGTGCGCGACGCAAGCCGCTCGCGGAACGAGCGCTGCTCGGGCGTCAGCGCCCTTTCGGGTTCGGGCTCTGGCTCGGGTGGGGAAAGCGGGTCGGGCTCGGGCTCCGGCTCGGGTGAGCTCAGCGCATCGACGGCACGCGTGAGTCGCAGGAGCCGCTGCAACCGGTCGACTTCTTCGACGAGCATGGCGATCGCGCGTCCGGCGGCGGCGACCTCAGCCCGCGCGTCGGTCTGCAAGCTCGCCGACCAGCGGCTCAGCGCCAGCAACTTCTCCTCGTCGAGCTGCTCAGTCACCTAGTCGCGATCGGAGCCGAGCTGCGCGCGCTTTGCCTCGACGAGCACGCGCGGCCATTCGGCGTCCCGCGCCACGCCGTTGTTCGTCGTCGCCGCATGCACCCAGGCATAGATCGGGAGGTCGGCAGCTGCTCCGTTCGCCGGTGCGGCGCCGTTCTGTGCGGTGTCTGTCGGATGGGTTGAAGCGGCGGCGGCGACGACGTCGCGCTCCTCTGCCTCGGCTGCGATCCGTGCCTGCTCGTCGGCTTCGCGTTGGGCGGCTGCTTCGGCGTCACGGCGCGCCTGCTCCTTGGCCGCGCGCCTTGCCGCCGCTTCGGCGTCGATGCGCGCGCGTTCCTCGGCTTTGCGTCGGGCTGCGGCTTCGGCCTCGATGCGGGCGCGTTCTTCGGCTTCGCGTTGTACGGCCGCCTCGGCTTCGAGCCGGGCGCGTTCTTCGGCTTCGCGTTGTGTGGCCGCTTCGGCTTCGAGCCGGGCGCGTTCTTCGGCTTCGCGTTGTGTGGCCGCTTCGGCGTCGAGCCGGGCGCGCTCCTCGGCTTCACGCTGTGCGGCCGCTTCGGCGTCGCGTTGGGCGGCCGCCTCGGCTTCGATGCGGGCGCGTTCTTCGGCTTCGCGTCGTGCGGCCGCTTCGGCGTCGCGTTGTGCGGCCGCTTCGGCGTCGATCCGGGCGCGCTCCCTGGCTTTGCGCTTTGCGGCCGCTTCGATCCGGGCGCGCTCGTCCGCCTCGCGCTGCGCGGCTGCTTCCGCTTCGATCCGCGCGCGCTCCTCGACCTCCCGCTGCGCAGCGGCGGCCTCGGCCTCGAGCCGCGCCTGCTCGTCCGCCTCGCGCCTCGCTGCCTTCTCCGCCTTGGCGCGAGTCTGCCGCTCGGCGTCACGCCGCGCTGCTTCGGCCGACCGCCGCGCCTCGGCTTCCGCCGCTACCTGCTCTGCCTTTGCCGCGGCCGCCAGCTCGCGCGCCTCGGCCTCCTCGGCGTCGATCATGTAGCGCTCGATCAGGTTTTTGCGCGCGCCGGTAAGGCGCACAGGCTCGTGCGCAGACGACCGTCTCCACACCCTCGGCGGCATTTCACAGAATCGTAGGCGCTCGCCGCCGACACGTGGGGGAGGTTTCCCTAGACCTTCGGCTGTCGTTCGGCGCCGCGACCGAGCTCAGCAGGGGCGGAGGGACTCGAACCCCCGGCCTACGGTTTTGGAGACCGCCGCTCTACCAACTGAGCTACGCCCCTCTGCTTTCGAGGTGATTGTAGCCCTGGCTTTCCGGGCGCCTTCCCCAGGCACGGGAATACTCTGCGACGGTGCAACGGCGCGCGCTCGGCCTTCTCTTCTGCGGGCTCGCCGCCGCGCTGATCGCCACGGCGGTGGCCGCGCTCGTCGGCGCGGGCAACGAGCCGCGCGGCTGGATCATCGCCATTGCGGCCGTCGCGGTCGCCGTCTGGCTCGGCTCGGTCGGTATCTCGGCGCTTCGTCGACGCTGACGGGCTGAGGAGAAGACCGGGCCACCTCGTATTCTCTCGGCATGAGCCGGGCCGACGAGACCCAGACCCTCTGGCTGCAGTACCGCAAGACGGGCGACGCGGGGATCCGCGACCGCCTGATCCTGACCTATGCCCCGCTCGTGAAATACGTGGCGGGCCGGCTCGGGAGCGGGCTCCCGGCGCACGTCGACGAGGGCGACCTGGTCTCGTACGGGCTCCTCGGCCTCATCGGCGCGATCGAGCGCTACGAGCCGGACCGCGACGTGAAGTTCGAGACATACGCGATCGCTCGGATCAAGGGCGCGATCATCGACGAGCTCCGCGCGATGGACTGGGTCCCGCGCTCGGTGCGCTCGCGCGCCCGCGAGATCGAGCGTGCGATCGGCGCCCTCGAGGCGAAGTCGGGTCGCGCGCCGACCGACGAGGAGATCGCGAAGAAGGTCGGGATCACCGTCGAGGAGCTCGAGGAGAGCCTCACCGACATCGCGCGCTCGTCGATCGCCGCCCTCGACGAGCTCTGGACGGTTTCCGGCCAGGGCGATCAGATCGCGCTCATCGACACGATCGAGGACACCGAGGCACCGGACCCCCAGAGCTCGCTCTCGCAGACGGAGATGAAGGAGGCGATCGCCGACGCGATCGCCCGCCTGCCCGAGCGGGAGAAGCTCGTCGTGACGCTCTATTACTACGAGGAGCTGACCCTCCGCGAGATCGGCGAGGTGCTGAGCGTGACCGAGTCGCGGGTCTCACAGCTGCACACGAAGGCGATTCTCCGCCTGAAGGCCCGCCTGGCAGGCTCACCCGCCCGCGCCGGGCTCGAATCGTCCTGAAATAGAATCGGTCCCACCGAGACCGACATCTGAGGAGGACGAACCATCGTGGCAGCAGTCACCGAGCCTGGGAGGATCCGCAACATCGCCGTCGCCGGCCACCGCGGGGTCGGGAAGACCTCACTGGTCGAGGCACTGCTCTTCCAGGCCGGGAAGACGAACAGGCTCGGGACGATCGAAGCCGGCACGACGACCGCGGACTGGGACGACGACGAGCACCGCCGCCAGATGTCGCTTTCGGGGACGCTGCTCCACGTCGAGTGGCAGGACCGGAAGATCAACCTCGTCGACTGCCCGGGCGACGCCGGCTTCCAGGCCGACACGTACGCGGCGCTGCGCGTCGTCGAGGGTGCGCTCGTCGTCGTCAGCGCGGTGATGGGCGTCGAGGTCAATACATCGCGCGTCTGGAAACGCGCGGACGAGTACGAGCTCTCACGCGTCGTCTTCGTGAACATGCTCGACCGCGAGCGCGCCGACTTCTTCCGCGTCCTCGACGCGGTGCGCGCGCAGTTGTCGGACCGCTGCGTCGCGATCCATCTGCCGATCGGGGCAGAGCACGAGGTCAGCGGAATCGTCGACCTGTTGCACATGTGCGCATTCATGGATCCGTCGGGCGGGAAGGAGGGGGGACCGCAGCCGATCCCGGACCACATGACCGCGCAGGTGCAGGAGTACCGCGAAAAGCTGCTCGACGCCGTCGTCGAGACAAACGAGGATCTGATGGCGCGCTATCTCGAAGGCGAGGAGCTGCCCGCGGAGGATGTTGCGCACGCACTGAAGGACGCGGTCACGCGAGACGAGCTCTACCCGGTCGGTTGCGGCGTCGCGACGAAGAACCTCGGCACGACCGCGCTGCTCGACCTGCTCGTCGAGGGGGTGCCGTCGCCGTCGAAGAAGGGCACGACGATCGAGTTCGGCGACGCAAAGCAGGCCGTCTTCGTCTACAAGACGATCGCCGATCCGTTTGCCGGTCGCATCAGCTGCTTCCGCGTGCTTGCCGGTCCGGTCACGGGCGACACGACGCTCGTCGACCCGCGTACGCATGCGAAGGAGCGGCTCGGGCAGATCCTCGTCCTGAACGGGAAGGAGAACGCGCCGGTCGAGTCGCTGTGCGTCGGCGACCTCGGCGCCGTTGCGAAATTGAAGGACGTCGTGACGGGCGACGTGCTCGTCGACCATGAGGTGCCGGTCGAGCCGCCGCACATCGATTTCCCCGAGCCGGTGATGAGTTTCGCGATCACGCCGAAGGCGAAGGGCGACGAAGAGAAGATGGCGACGGGACTGCGGCGACTGTCGGAGGAGGATCCGACGCTGATCCTTCGCCGCGATCCGCAAACCGGCGAGCAGCTGCTGTCAGGGCTCACGCAGATGCAGGTCGAGGTCGCCGTCGACCGCTTGAAGTCGCGCTTCCACGTCGACGTCGAGCTGCATCCACCGCGCGTCCCCTACAAGGAGACGATCCGGAAGGAAGCACGCGCGCGCCACCGCTACAAGAAGCAGACCGGCGGCCGCGGCCAGTTCGGCGACTGCGAGATCATCATCGAGCCGATCCAGAACGGCGATGAGGGACAGACGTACGAATTCGTCGACAAGATCGTCGGCGGCGTCATCTCGCAGGGCTACCGGCCCGCGGTCGACAAGGGCGTGCGCGAAGCGATGGAGCACGGCGAGCTCGCGGGTGCGCCGGTATACGGCATTCGCGTGCTGCTCGTCGACGGGATGGAGCACTCGGTCGACTCATCGGAGATGGCATTCAAGATCGCCGGCTCGATGGCGTTCAAGGAGGCCTACCAGAAGGCGGAGCCGGTGCTGCTCGAGCCGATCATGGAGCTCGAGGTAACGGTGCCCGACGAGTCGGTCGGCGCGGTGAACGGAGACCTCAACTCAAGGCGCGGCCGGCTGCAGGGCATGGAGCCCACGGCCGGCATGACGACGATCAAGGCCGAGGTCCCGATGGCCGAGATCCTCACGTACTCGCAAGCGCTCACCTCGATGACCGGCGGCCGCGGCGACTACAACATGCACTTCCTCCGCTACGAGGAAGTGCCGATGCACGTCGCGCAGAAGATCATCGAGCAGACCAAGCGAGAGCGCGAAGAAGCGAAGGCGTAGGGGTCAGGCCCCGCAAGGTCTGACCCCGCTGTTCGTCACGCCTGGCCTTCAGCCGGTGCCGCGTCGCCCGGCTGGTCGCGCAGATGCGCGATCACGTCGGAGACGTCGGCGAGCTCCTGCTCGAGGTCGCGCTGGTAGCCCTCCAGGCGCTCGAGCAGTTCTTGGCGATTCGGGAACGGGCCGCGGAAAAAGAGCCGCCCCCGTCGGCCGCCGAAATGACGGCGGTGATGTCCGTGATGGTGCATGTTCACCTCCCTTGCGAATACCGGTTGAGAAAAAGTTCCGTGCGTTCCTGCGAGCGGCGAAGCGCCTCCGCCCACTGGTCGAGCAGCGCGCCGCCCTGCTCGGACAGCGAGTAGGTGCGTTTGCCGTCGGCCCACTCCGAGGTGACGAGCCCTTCGTCCTCGAGCGCGCGCAGCAGGCGGTAGAGGTTGCCCATCTCGACGCGCTGCTCACCGGTCAGCTCCGGCAGCCGCTCGAGCAGGTCGTAGCCGTGCGCGGGGCGCTCGCGCAGCAGCAATAGGAGCGCCGGCTCGGTAAAGCGCTCGACCCGGGCGAAGACGCGCCAGCGTCCGCCGGAACGGCGGCGAGAGCGTGGCCCGTGCCTCACGAGGTCAAGTCCGCTATATGTAAAACACACATGTAACTCGACATTAGCCGCTCGACACAGGGCTACGCAAGGGCGGCGGTACTATCGGCGGGTGCATGTGACGAAGGTCGGGGTGGTGCGCATCTGCGCAATTTGCGAACGGACGCTGCTCATGGGCGAGCGGGCGATCCGCTTCGCACCGGCGGAGGGGGCGGAGCTCGTCGACGTTTGCCCGCTCTGCCAGGACATCGCGATCGAGCACGGCTGGCTGAAGGAAGGCGCGCCGACCACACCGGTGGTCGCAGGCGACCGCCGTCGGCGCCGTCGCGGACTCGGCGACCTGCTCGGCCTCCGTCGTGACAACGGCGAGACGATCACTCCGCCCGAGCCGATCTTGCGCCGTCTCTCGACGGAGGAGCTCGCGCTGCTCGAGGCAGCCGACCTCTTCAACGGCTCGACGTACCGGCGCACGGTCGGCGGCATCTCGAAGAGCCTCGGCGACGCGAAGGCGAGCATCGTGCCGCTGTCCGGCGACGCGGGGGAGATGGCCGTGACCGTCGCGTGGGATCTCTCGTGGTACCAGTACCGCGTCAGCCCCGAGTCCGCGCAACCGGTCCGGCTCGAGCGTCGAGGTCACGAGCTCGATGAGCTCGAGGACTCCTTCAAAGGCTGGAACGCTCACGTCGAGGACGAGGGCAGACTCGTCCCCGAGATCGCCCGCATCTAGCCCGGTCTGGCGTTAACCGATCGTCTTCTTACAATCCGGAGCAGGATGATCTATTGCGTGATCCCGCGGGAGCTCGCCGAGGAGCTCTACGACAAGATGGTCGACTACTACAAGGACAACCCGAACGTGACGGTGATCATCGACCGCCGCGAGGGCCCTGACCGGCGCCAGGGCAAGCCCGAGCCGGAGTTCATCGAGAAGCGCGAGACGCGCGACCGCCGGCGGCCCCGGATCCCCGGCACGTTCCCCGATACGGACGCCCCGGCCGACTAGCTAGCGTTCGCCTCCGTGGCGACGGAGACGTTCGAGAGCACAAGCCCGGCGACCGGCGAGGTCATCGGGACATTCCAATCGTCCGGCGCGGAGGACGTCGACCGCGCTGTCGCGACTGCGAAGGCCGCGTACGAGGAGTGGCGGCTCGTCCCGGCGCCGCGGCGCGGCGAGATCCTCTTCCGCTTCGCGCAGCTGCTCGAGGGCGAGAAGGACTCGCTCACCGACCTGATGACGCACGAGATGGGGAAGGTGAAGGCGGAGGCCGGCGGCGACGTCCAGGAAGCGATCGACATGACCTATTACATGGCCGGTGAAGGGCGCCGGCTCTGGGGTCAGACGACGCCGTCGGAGTTGCAGAACAAGTTCAACATGTCGGTGCGCGCGCCCGTCGGTGTCGTCGGCGCGATCACGCCGTGGAACTTCCCGATCGCGATCCCGTCGTGGAAGCTTGCGCCCGCGCTTGTTTGCAGCAACACGGTCGTGCTCAAGCCGGCGGAGGACACGCCGGAGCTCGCGCAGCGCTTCGTCGATCTGTTTGCGCAGGCGGGATTGCCCGACGGCGTCGTCAACATCGTGCACGGCTACGGCGAGACAGCGGGTGACGCGCTCGTCCGGCATCCGGACGTGCCCGTGATCACGTTCACCGGCTCGCGCGAGACCGGCGTCGCCGTGACGAAGGCGGCCGCCGACCAGCTGAAGCACGTGCATCTCGAGCTCGGCGGCAAGAACGCGATCATCGTCCTCGACGACGCCGACCTGAATCTCGCGGTCGAGGGCATCGTCTGGTCAGCGTTCGGGACGTCGGGCCAGCGCTGCACCGCCGCATCGCGCGTGATCGCGCAAGCGGGCATCTACGAGGAGCTGCAGAAGCGCCTCGTCGCGCGCGCTGAGAGCATGCGCCTCGGTCCCGGGTGGGAAGACGCGACCGACATCGGCCCTGTGATCAACAAGGCGGCGGTCGAGAAGATCCACTCGTACACGAAGATCGGACAGGACGAAGGCGCGAAGCTTCTCACCGGCGGCGAGATCGCAACCGACGGTGACCTCGCGAACGGCTTCTTCTACCGGCCGACGGTGTTCGGCGGCGTCGACGCCGGCATGCGCATCGCGCAGGAAGAGATCTTCGGGCCGACGACGGCGCTGATCAACGTCGCCGACTTTGACGAGGCGATCCGTGTCGCGAACGGCATCCGCTTCGGACTCTCGTCCTCGATCTTCACGCGCGACGTGAACAAGGCGTTCCGGGCCATGCGCGACCTTCAGACCGGCATCACGTACATCAACGCCGGCACGACCGGCGCGGAGGTCCATCTCCCGTTCGGCGGCACGAAGGACACAGGGAACGGTCACCGCGAGGCGGGGCAGGCCGCGCTCGACGTGTTCACGGAGTGGAAGTCGATCTACGTCGACTACTCCGGGCGCCTGCAGCGCGCGCAGATCGACACGACGACCTGACCGAGTATTTTCGCGAACAACCGCCATACTCTGGCCGTGACCGAGTCGTCGCGGCGGAAGCTCGTGTGGTTCGTCCCGGAGGACGCGCTCGAGGCGACGCGCGCCGCGGTCTTCGCCGCCGGCGCAGGACGCATCGGCGAATACGAACGCTGCTCGTGGTACACGGAGGGCACGGGCACCTTCGTGCCGCGTGCGGGGGCCGATCCGGCGATCGGCGAGGTGGGAAGGGAGGAGCGCGTGGCCGAGCTCCGCGTCGAGACCGTCGTGCCCGCCGAGATCACAGGCGAGGTCGTCCGCGCGCTTGTCGCTGCGCATCCGTACGAGGAAGTCGCATACGAGCTCTACGCGATCGTCGAGGCGGACGCGTGAAGGCGAAGCTGTCAACCGACGGCGGCGCGCGCGGCAATCCGGGACCGGCAGCATTCGCATATGTCCTCGAGGGCGAGGACGGAACGGTGCTCGCCGCGCACGGCGAGACGATCGGCGTCGCGACGAACAACGTCGCGGAGTACCGCGGGCTGGTCGCGGGGCTCGAGAGAGCGCGTGAGCTCGGCGTGCGCGAAGTCGAGGTCGTCTCCGACTCGGAGCTGATGGTGAAGCAGATGCGCGGGGAGTACCGGGTGAAGAACGAGGCGCTGCGCGAGCTCTCGCTGCGGGCCGATCGCCTCGCCCGCGAGATCGGCTCCGTCACGTACAGGGCCGTCCGCCGCGAGCACAATGAGCTCGCAGATCGCCTGGTTAACGAGGCCCTCGACTCGGCGTAGGTCGGGCTATACTGGCCGCCTCGCGCGGATGTAGCTCAGTTGGCTAGAGCGTCTGCTTGCCATGCAGAAGGTCGTGGGTTCGAGTCCCATCATCCGCTCCTCCTCCTCCTCCTCTTTAAAAAGCCCCCGTAATCGGGGGTTTTTGTTTTCTCAGTGGCGACGTGAGTCCCAGTTGAGCCCCAAAAGGCGGCGACGAAAGTAGCTCTTCGCCGCCTGGGGTGCAGCTCGTTAGCCCCGGAGTGTCGCGGGTTCAAATCCCGGGCGATGTGCCCCCAACATTGCCGCCCGTAGGCTTGCGTCGATGCTCGCGGGATCAGACATACGTTTCTTACCTATCGCGCTCGGGTACAACTTAGCCGCGGGCGGAGAAAGCGAGGTTAGGCGAGGTAGGTAGGGCTTTTCGCCGCCAACGTCTTGCTGCGGAGCTGCGGACATCGGCCTGCTGTTTTCGGGCCGGATTGCTGTTCTCGCGTGCCGTCGAGAGGCCGTTGGTGGTCTGATCGTGCACTTTTGAAATGAAGCGAGGCTCGAGATGAAGGGAGGCTCGAGATGAAGAGGAGAGCTCTGTGGGAGCTCATCACTCTCACGACCGCTGTCGCCGTCTTGGCGCTTGCACTGCTCGTGGGCGGCGCGGCGGGCGGTAACGGCAACGGGCACCGCGGCCAGCATGGATCAATCGCGAACGGCCAGGCCGGCTATCACTTCCTGGTCTTCGATGCGGTCGCCGGCACGACGGACCGGATGATCATCACCGGCGACGGCCCCTTCAACGGGAACCGGGCGCACGGTGGCGGGACCTTCGACCACTTCAGTGCGGTGGGGAGTCCGCCGCTACCGGTCGTCGCGAGCGGGACATGGAGGGCGAATGACGTAGTCAGCTTCACCCACTCGGCAACGAATCACGGCGGCGTCTTCGAGGGCGGCGTGCTCGTGATGCACGCCACCTTCTACCCAAAGGGCGCGGCGGCGATTCGGAACGTGACGATGGAGGTCGACTGCAACCTCGGCCCGATCGGGTTCAGCACCGGCAAGCCCGAAGGAGTCGTGATCACGTTCCCGGGCGGTCCGGTGTTTGCACCGACGAACCTCGGGCCGGAGCAGCCAACCACCGGAGTCACCGTGTTCACCGTCGGGCACGGAGAAGGAGGCGACTAGGCCTCGCTAACGGTACGAGTGCCGCGCTGCGCGATCCGGCGCGGCGCTCGCTCATTGACGGGGCCTCACTAAGACGAGCAAAAGGGGGATGGCGGTGAAACGAACTCTCGTGAGCGTCGGGGTCGTCCTTGCGACGATAGTCATCTGCGTGACGCCGAGCGGGACCGCGGCGACAGCGGGCCACCTCTCGGGTGGCGGTACGGCATCGATCTCTCAGGTGGCGTTCAACGTCACCATCGACCGCGCCGGCGGGGCGTCGGGCAGCTTCGAGTGCCTGATGGCGGGCCGCTCAGCGTTTGTCTTGGGCGCCTTCGGGCTGGCGCACATCATGCAGGTTCACGCAACCCCGACCGCCGGGTCGATCTCGGGCTCGGTGGTCAGCTTCAGCGGGCCGGGAAAGCTGGTCATGGACGGCGGACAACACATGAGCATCGACGTCACGGTCTGGGCGAACGTCGCCACGCAGCAGTTCCAGCTCACGGTCGTCCAAGTCGGGGCGATGCCCGTTGAGAACTTCGTCAGCGGAGGATTCTCACTCAGATGAGTTAGCGCAGATGCGGATCATCGAGAAGCCTCTTTCCCGGCGGGGGCTGTTGAAGTCGAGCGGAATCGTCGGGCTCGCGCTGTTCTTCCCTGGAGCAGCGCCGGCCCGACCCTTTGCGCGGCGAGTAGCCGCAGTCGAGTCTGCCCAAAACGTCGTCTTGCGCTGGAACAACGCATTGCTCCAGGGTGTGCGCGACTCGAGGCTTGGACCGCCGATGGTCTCGCGTGCGTTAGCGATCGCGCACACCTGCATTTACGACGCATGGGCGGCCTACGACCGGGTTGCGGTCGGGACGAGGCTCGGGAGCGCCCTGCGGCGGCCCGCCCGTGAGCATCGACTCGAGAATAAGGCGGAGGCGGTCAGCTTTGCCGCCTACCGTGCAGCCATCGATCTCTTCCCCGGCCACGCGAGCCTGTTCGATTCGTTGCTGGCAAGCCTCGGCTACGACGCGGCCGACCGCTCGACCGACCCCAGCACACCGGCAGGCGTCGGCAACCTCGCCGCCACGGCGGTGCTCGATTTTCGCCACCAGGACGGCGCCAACCAGCTCGGGGACGCGCCGGGCGGTATTACCGGCATGCAGTACTCGGACTACACCGGCTTCACGTCCGCAAACGCGCCGATGGACATCCGGCTGCCGTTCGACGCGAGCAGCGTGCGCGACCCGAGCGGGTGGCAGCCGCTGCGCTACCGCGACGGCACGGGCACCCCGGTCACGCAGAGCTTCGTCGGCGCCCAGTGGCAACGGGTGATCCCGTTCGCGATCCGCTCAAGCGGCGAGCTGCGCTCGCCGACAGGCCCGGCCCGGTTCGGCTCGGCACAGTACCTCGCCCAAGCCGAGCAGCTGATCGCGCTCAGCGCCGCGCTCACCGACGAGCAGAAGATGATCGCCGAGTACTGGGCTGACGGCCCGCACTCCGAGCTGCCGCCCGGGCACTGGAACCTGTTCGCGCAGCAGGTCTACCACCGCGACCGAACCGGCGACAGCGAGCACGATCTCGACCAGGCGGTAAAGCTGTTCTTCGCGCTCACAAACGCGATCTTCGACGCCGGCATCTGCGCCTGGGACAACAAGTGCGCCTTTGCCTCGGTGCGGCCGATCACCGCGATCCGCTATCTCCTCCAGGGAACTCAGATCCGCGCTTGGGCCGGCCCTGGACGAGGAACACAATCGATCCTGGGCGAACGGTGGTTCCCCTACCAACCCACCAGCTTCCCAACACCGCCGTTCCCCGAATATTCCTCCGGACACAGCAACTTCAGCGCCGCCGGCGCCGAAATCCTGAAGCTTTTCACGCGCAGCGACGGCTTCGGCGCGTCGGTCACGTTCCCAGCGGGCAGTTCGCGGATTGAGCCCGGCCTCACTCCCGCAAGTGACTTCACGCTCACCTGGCCGACCTTCTCCGACGCTGCAGATCAGGCTGGTATCTCTCGTCGCTACGGCGGCATCCACTTCGAACAAGGCGACCTCGACGGTAGAACGACCGGCCGACTTGCAGCCCGCCGCGCCTGGGCGACCGCCCAGAACTACTTCAACGGCCGAACGCAGTGACGACGCGTGGCGTGCAGACGAAGCAGATAGGGCCCGTGTCGCTCTTCCGCGTCCCGGCACGTTGCTGCGGGCACCCGCCCTCATGAGCGGGGCCTGCGATTTCGCCGCTGCGCTCGATGAGTTCGTCGGCAAGTGCGACGACGGGCCCGGCACCCTCGGCACGCAGAAGGTCGTGGGTTCGAGTCCCATCATCCGCTCTTCTTAAAGCCCCCGTAAATCGGGGAGTTTTGTCTTCCAGGCGACGACGCGAGCACGCACCGTCGGGGGCTGAGATACTTCAGCGATCCATCGGGAGGGAGGGATGCACAGACTCGTAGGCGCGATCGCCGCGCTCGGAATCGCGTTGGCGCTCGTGACGACGGCTGCGGCCGCGCCGGCACCGGCGCAGGGCTATCAGTCTGATTCCTCCTTCGCGGCAAGCTACGCCGCGAACGGGGTGGTCAACGTTTCCGCCACGACACAGCGCGTGAGTTGTTACGCGCCCGAGGTGCCGTACGCGACTGCGCTCGGCGCTGCGGACGGCTATCCGGGAGGCGGCGAGACTCCGTGTCCCGGTGCGACCACCGGGGAGCAGATCTCCGGCTTCGCGACGCAGGACGTTGCGAACGCGCCTGTCCTGGTCAAGGACAAGTCCGAGTCCGACATCCGCGTCGACCCGTTGAACCCGATGCACCTGATCGGTCTCAGCAAGTGGTTTGTGAGCGCGGAGGGCTACAACCACCTGCTGGGTTTCTACGAGTCGTGGGACGGCGGCCAGACCTGGCCGGTACAGGGGCACGTCCCAGGCTACGAAGGGTGGACAGACAACACCGATCCGGTCGGCGCGTTCGACCCATGGGGGAACTTCTACGTCGCGATCCTGCCGTACGAGTTCGTGTACGCGAACGGCGGCGGGCACGTCTTCAACAACGGGTCGAAGCAGGCGAATCCGTCGCAGCCTCCCGAAGCGGTCTCGGTCTCAGTGCACCCGGCCGGCAGCACGACTGCGCAGGCGTGGATCACGACCCACGGCGGACATCCGGACTTCGTCACCACGGCGAAGACGGACAACGCCAACACGCCGGACAAGCAGTGGATCGCGATCGACACGAATCCCGCCAGCCCGCACTACGGGCGCGTGTACGTGATGTGGACCGTCTTCGCCTTCAATCCCTCCACGATCTTTGTTTCATATGCCGACGCGCGACGGGACGGCACGCACTCCGACTGGTCGGCGCCGCAGGTGCTCCCGACCGTCCCGGGGAAGCCGTTTGACACCTACTTGCTCCCGCATGTCGCTCCGGACGGCACCGTGTACACGACGACCACGAACAACCCGGTCGCGAAAGGGTTCCTCAACAACGACATCAACCTGATCTGGTCGAGCGACGGCGGCGTCACCTGGCAGGGGCCGATCCCCGTTGTCCAGAACGTCCTGTCTCCGACCTACCGGAACACGACCTTCACGGAAGGGATCGTCAACTCCTTCGGGCTCGGCACGAAGCACGTGAATGGACACTGGCCTCTGTACGTGGCCTACGAGAACGAGGACACGGACGGGTTCTCTCGCGTTTACGTGACCGGCTCACTCGACGGCGGGACGACGTGGAGCATCCCGATTCGCGTCAATGACGGGCCCGACGACGTGGAGGCGCTGCAGCCCCGAGTCGAGGTCGCAGCGAGCGGCACGGTCGCGGTCGCGTTCTACGATCGCCGCCTTTCTTGTCCGTCGGACACCGCCTCGGGCGTGCAGTTCGACCCGCTCGCCCCGACCGGGAAGCGGAACTTCTGCGTCAACGCCGCGATCCAGTTCTACAGGCCGGATCTCACACCCCTCGGGCATAACATCAGGCTCTCTCAGTTCACCTGGGATCCGCAGCTGAACGCGCCCGAGCGCGTCTGCGTCTGCGGATCGAGCACCTTCCTCGGCGACTACTTCGGGCTCGACTTCGGCGGCGGCTACGCCTACACAACCTCCATCTCGACCTACGACTACGGGCAAAACCCGAGCTTCTACCAGCAGCAGATCGTCGCCAGGGTCCCCGTGCCGTAGCGGACCTTGTCCATCCTGAAGTTCGTGCACAATCCGACTGGATGAAGCGACTCGGAGCTGCGGCCGTCATCGTCGTGACGTCGATTGTTGCCGCCCAGGTCGCACGTGCGAGCTCCGAGCCGCCCTGCAGAACGATGGCTCCACGGAGCCACATCAACGCTGTGTTCGGGCACTTCGCAACACCGGCGGGCGCGAAGGCCTACAAAGCAGCGGCTGCCGCCAAAGTGTTCAAGGGGCTCCAGATCGTCAACAATGGTTGCGGCGACTACGAGGTGTATATCGGCGGCGCGGACCGCCCCAGCGATCAATCGAGCTTTTACAAGGAGGCTCGCGACGCGGGCTTCCACGTCACGTACCAGCAATCCGCACCGCCGATGCAGTACCAGCCCAACCATGTCGTCGGCGTGTTTGGTTCCTTCCGCTCGGTCGCCAAAGCGAATGCGCTCATGTGGGCGCTCTCCGATCGAGGCTTCTGGTTCCTCGACCTCGCGCGCGCACCGAGCCGCTGGCTCGTCGTCATTCCTCAAGTGCCGATCAAGAAGGCCCTCTCGATCGCG
Organism: Gaiellaceae bacterium; assembly: GCA_036496545.1. Lineage (GTDB taxonomy): Bacteria > Actinomycetota > Thermoleophilia > Gaiellales > Gaiellaceae > Palsa-739. The sequence goes on from DASXKX010000008.1 coordinate 138,448, forward strand.
AAAGAAGTCGCGACCGCCGGCTTCCACATCCAGTTCCAGCCGGGTGTGAAGTAGGGCGCGCTACTTCTTGACCTTGAAGAACGCCTGGTAGATCTCCTTCGCCGCGGGTGCGGCCGCCTGAGCGCCGAAACCGCCGTGCTCGATCATCACGACGACGACGACCTTCGGGTTTCCCGCCGGCGCCCATGAGGCGTACCAGGAGTGGTCGTCGCGCCCGGGGCCCGACTCCGCGGTGCCCGTCTTGCCGGCAACCGGGATCGAGAAGTCGCCGAAGACCGCAGCCGACGTTCCGATATGCGCGGCGTCGTAGAGGCCCTGCCTGATCGCCCAGAGGTTGACGAGCTTCAGCTTGCGGATCGGCTTGAAGTGGAGCGGCTTCACGGATGCGCCGCGGATCAAGGCGTCCGCGACGTGCGGCCGCACGACGGTTCCGCCGTTCGCGAGCGTGGAATAGGCAACCGCGAGCTGCAGCGGGCTCACCTGCAACGTGCCCTGCCCGATCGACAGGTTGATCGTCTGACCCTCCGTCCACGGGAAGCCCTCGTATCGCCGGAACCACTTCGGTGACGGGACGACGCCGGGGTTATCGCCCGTGAGGTCGATCCCGGTCGACGCGCCGAGCCCGAACTTCCGCGCCCACTGCTGGATCAGCGTTCCCTGCGCCGACGGGTCGTGGCTCCAGATCAGGTCGCCGAGCCGGTAGAACCACGTGTCGCACGACTGCGAGAGCGCGGTCGGCAGCGACATGCTCTCGAACACGCCCGCCTCGACGTTGTGGAAGACCGTCCCGCCGAGGTCGAACGACCCGCTGCAGAGCAGCGACGTGCTCGGCGAGATGACCCCGGCGCTCATCGCCGCCTCGGCGACGATCGGCTTGAACGTCGAGCCTGTCGGATACACGCCGGCGATCGCGCGGTTCAGCGTCGGCGTGGCGGGGTCCTTGTAGAGGTTCGGGATGTAGTTCGGGTCCTTCGCAGCCTGCACCTGGTTGAACGTCGGGGTCGACGCGATTGCGTAGATGCCGCCCGTCCGCGGATTCATGACAACTGCGGATCCGCCGGTCGGGTGATTACCGGCGAGCCGCGCGTCGTTCATCCCGTCCTGAAGCGCCCGCTCGGTCGCGCGCTGGAGCCGCTCGTCGATCGTCAGCTGCAGCGTCGGCGGCGCCGGGCCGTTGCGCCCGAGCTCGAGCGGGCCGACGACGCGGCCCATCGAGTCGACGCGCAGGTGCGCGCGCGTGAAGCCGCCGTTCAGCAGGTTGTCGTACACGGCTTCGACGCCGGACGTCCCGACGACCTCGCCTCTCTTCGCCTTCGAGTAGCGCTTAGTTTCGAGCATCTGCGGACTGATCTCGCCGAGCAGTCCGAGGAACGCGCCTCCCGACGCTCCCTGCGGATAGCTCCGCGACGGGATGTACGTCACCTTCAGTCCCGGGTACGTCGTGGGGCGCTCGTAGATGTACCAGGCAAGGCCGGTCTTCGGGTGGGGGAGGACGACGGCCGGCGCGAACGGCGACCGGATCACCGAGCGCTTGATTCGCGTCGTGAGCGTCGAGACGCGGTCGCCCGAGAGCTTGGAGAGCCGCCGGAGCGACACGAGGCCGGCTGACGTCGCGTGCCAGCCGCCGCGGTCGATCGTTCCGAGTGCCGCGACGTCGCCCGCGACGACGATGTTGCCGGTCATGCCCGCGAGCAGTCGGCCCTTGTCGTCAACGATCGGGCCACGCGGGCCGATGAGGTCGACTGTGCGGTACGCCTGCCCGTTGGCAACCGCCGTATACGCACGCCCGTGCAGGATCTGGATCGACCACGCACGCAGCGCGAGGAGGCAAATGCCGACGCCGACGAGCGCTGCGAGGCCGCCGACGCGCAGGAAGAAGCCGGGACTGCGGAAGAACGGCGCGTCCGCGCGTGAGTACGGCTGCAGGCGGCGGCGGCCGGGAAGCGTGCGCGGGAGCTTCGTCCGGCGCCGGCGGGGATCGGGGGTCGAGATCGCTACGGCGTCTGCGGCTGGTCGATCGACGTCGGGCTACCCAGTGTAGGCAGCGATTCGGAGACTTGCCGTCACTCGTCTGTGAGCTCGTCCGCAAGTAGCGCGAGACCCAGGCAGCGCCACGCCGCGTCAGGCTCGCTGAGCAGCGCGGAGACGCCCTCGGAGACCGTGGGAAGGCTCTGAGCAGGCAGGTGGGAAAGGGCCGTGTGCAGGGCTTTCCTGCGCTCCGGCGTGTCGAGCTCGGCCGCGAGCCGCTCGGCTGCGACGGAGTTGAGATCGAGGTCACGGTGAGGGTCGCCGCCGGCCGCGAGGACGAACATCGCGCGCCGCCGCGCGCCGTTCAGCTCGTCGTCCGGAACCGACAGCTCGCGGAGACAAAGCCAGACGAGCGCGACGAGCAACTCACCCGAGTCGGGCGCATAGCCCGCCGCTTCGAGATCTTCTAACCGAGATCGCGACAGAACGTTAGGCCGTGTAGTACTCGTCGGCGATCGAGAGCACGTCGTCGAGGATCGCGATGCCTTCCTCGAGCTCGTCGTTCGTGATCGTGAGCGGCGGACAGACCATGATGACGTTCCAGTGCGTCATGAGATAGAGCCCGCGCTCGAGCGCCGCCTTCGTCAGGCGCGCGACCGGAGCCGCCGCCTCGCCGCCGGCGTTGAACGGCACCAGCGGCTCACGCGTCGCGCCCGACGTGACGAGCTCGAGTCCCCAGAAGCAGCCGAGCCCGCGCACCTGCCCGATCGACGGATGCTTCTCCGCGAGCCCGTGCAGCGCTGACGCAAAGGCGTCGCCCATCTCCGCCGCGTGCTCGACGATGCCCTCCTCGCGGAACGCCTCGATCGACGCAACGCCGACCGCACACGCAAGCGGATGGCCGCTGTACGTGAGGCCGCCGGCGAAGTACTTGTCGCGTATCCACGCGGCGAGCGGCTCGCGAATCGCCATCGCGCCGAGCGGCACGTAGCCCGAGTTGATGCCCTTTGCCATCGTGATGATGTCGGGGACGACGTCCCAGTGGTCGACGGCGAACCACGTGCCGGTGCGGCCGAAGCCGGCCATCACCTCGTCGGCGATCAAGAGGATGCCGTGGCGGTCGCACACCTCGCGGATCGACTGCAGGTAGCCGTCCGGCGGCACGATGATCCCGTTCGTGCCGGTGACTGTCTCGAGGATGACGGCGGCGACGGTGTGCGCGCCCTCGTACTGGAGGATCTCCTCGAGATGCGGTGCGCCGGTGCACACCGGGCACGGGTCGGGGTGGCCCGCCGGGCAGCGATACGTATACGGATCGAACATGCGCACGACGCCGGGGATGCCCGGTTCCGCGGGCCACCGGCGCGGGTCGCCTGTCAGCGTGATCGAGCCGGCGGTCGCGCCGTGATAGCTGCGATAGCGCGCAATGATCTTGTCCCGGCCCGTATACCAGCGTGCAAGCTTGATCGCGTTCTCGTTCGCCTCGGCACCACCGTTCGTGAAGAACGCCATCGAGATGTCACCGGGCGTGACCTCGGTGATCAGGCGGGCAAGCGTCGAGCGCGGCTCGGTCGCCATCGGAGGCCCGATCGTGCAGAGCTTGTCGGCCTGCTCCTTGATCGCGGCAACGAGCCGCGGGTGCTGGTGGCCGATCGAGACGTTGACGAGCTGCGAGGCGAAGTCGAGGTAGCGCTTGCCGTCGTAGTCCCAGAAGTACCGCCCCTCCGCGCCGGCAACCGGGATCGGGTTCAGCGCGTCCTGGACGGACCACGAGTGGAGGACGAAGCGCTTTGCGTCGTCGACGACCTGCCGGCCGAGTTGCGGATTGGTCTCGATCGTCGCCACGTTCGCCTCCTTGGTCGTTGAGCCGATCCTAGCTAGGCTCGGGGGCATCGTCACCGCGCTCGCAGCGTCGCTCGCCCTTGCCGTGCAGCCCGCACCCGTCCCGAAGACGGGGGCCGCACCGTGGCCCGCGCCGAAGGATCCGATGGCGCTCACGCGGAAGGCCGGGCTCGTGCCGGAGGTGAACGAGCACCTCGAGTACCACGTGCATTCACACCTCGACATCTTCATCAACGGGAAGAAGATGAGGATCCCGGCGGGGATCGGGATCGACACGAAAGATCCCGCGGTGAAGAGCGGACAGCTCTCGGACGGCTCGATCGCGTACGGCGGCATCGTCAAGTGCCCGAAGGTCTGCATCTCGCCGCTGCACACGCACGGCGACTACGGGCTGCTCCACACCGAGACGACGAAGCCGGAGCCGAACACGCTCGGACAGTTCTTCGTCGAGTGGAACGTCCGGCTCGACAAGCGGTGCGTCGGCGGCTACTGCAAGCCGGACAGCATCGCCGTCTACGTGAACGGGAAGGCGTATGCCGGCGACCCGCGCCAGATCCTGCTCGCGGACCACACGGAGATCGCGATCGTGATCGGCACGCCGCCCAAGAAGATCCCGAAGACCTTCCCCGCGGTCCCGGTCTAGCCGTTCGTTCAGCTGTGCCGACCCATCGCTGGCGCGGCGGAGTAGCAGAATATGGGCAAATGTCGGGAGATCGAGGGGCGGTTCACTGGAACCACCGCCTCCTAGCAGCACTGGCGGTAGGCGCGGCTGTCGCCGCCCTGCTCGTGACGCTGGACGAGGACTTTCTTCGCTACCCAGGCTGGCTCGCTGCGCAGAAGGCGGACTTCATCCTCGGTCCAGTGCTGGTCGGCCTCTACTGGCTCCGGGTCCGTCCGGCGAGCGGGTTCGGCTGGCTGCTCGTCGGGTTCGGCTTCCTCTGCGCGGGCTACATCACGCAATCGCAGGCGAATCCGTGGTCCTTCGGGATCGGGCTCGTCTGGGAGAGCGTGATCTATCTCGGAACGCTGATCTTGATCCTGACCTTTCCGACGGGCCGGCTCGATGGGACGGCCGCGAAGGTCGTCCTGCTCGGCGGCGTTGCGAACGCAGCCTTGAATGTCTGGCTGATCGTCATGCTTCCGCAGACAGGCGCGGGCGGCTCGATCTCGTCGTGTCGACAGGCCTGCCCGAGGAACGCGCTCGGGCTCGTGCCCAACCTCTCGCGTGCGCTCGACCTGCTCAAGCCGTTCCAGATCGGCGTGATCGTGGTGTCCGCTGCGACGGGCGCGCTCCTGCTCTGGCGGATCGCGACGGGGACTCCGCCGCAGCGTCGTGCGCTTGCAATCGGGACGTCAGTCGCGCTGCTCTTCCTGGCGCTTCAGATCATGTTCCTTTCGCTGAGCCTCTTCAGCGTCAACGCGCCCGAGTTGCGACGCGTGATCCAGTGGGCATTCACGGGCGCTCGGGCGGCCGTTTGGTACGGCTTCTTCCTCGCCCTGATCGCCGCGCAACTGTTCGCGGGCCGGACGTTGCAGCGGCTTGTGCGCAGTTCGCTCCGCCGCCCGTCGCAGCGCGAGCTCGAGTCGATGCTGCGCGAGCCACTCGGCGATCCGAGCCTTCGGCTTCGTTTCCGCGATCCAACGTCGGGAGCATGGGACGGTGTGCTCGAGCCCGGGCCGCATGGTGCCGTGACGATCATTGACCGCAACGGCACACCGTCCGTCGCGTTGATCCACGACAACCAGCTGAACGACGACCCAGAGCTGCTCCAGGCGGCGGGCGCAATCGCGCTGCTGGCCGCCGAGAACGCCGAGCTGGACGGAGAGTGGCACCGTGCGCTCGACGACCTGCGCCGCTCACGAGCCCGGCTCGGCCAGGCTGTCGACGGCGAGAGGCGGAGGCTCGCGGGGAACCTCCACGACGGTGTCCAGCAGCGGCTGAGCAGCCTTCGCTTGCGAACTGCCATGACCGCCGAGTTTGCCGCGGACGAGGAGGTTCGGAGCCGGCTCGAGCAGGTTGGCGACGGCATCGAAGACGCAATCGACGAGGTGCGCGAGATCTCGCAGCGCCTCTATCCGCGGCTGTTGATTGACCGCGGGCTGGTCGCTGCGCTGGAGCACATCATCGCGCCGCTCCTCATCGGCGTTCGTCACAACGAGATCGGACGTCATTCCGCCGAGCTCGAGTCGGCGATCTACTACTGCTGCCTCGAAGCGGTGCAGAACGGGACGAAGCACGGCGGGCCGGGAGTGACGATCAGCGTGACGCTGCGCGAGGACGGGGACGGTTTGAGCTTCGACGTTGAGGATGACGGCCCCGGGTTCGACCCCTCTGCGCACAGCGACGGGATGGGGCTGCAGAACCTGCGAGACCGCCTCGGCTCGCTCGAGGGAGAGCTCTTCATCACGAGCTCGCCGGGACGCACCGTCGTCTCCGGCGTTGTGCCGCTGCAACCCACGAACGCGCCTACTGAATTTCGGGCTCACGCCGGGCCAGTGCGGCCAGATCCGTGACATGGAGGCGATTCTTGGACACGTATGCGCGGGCTCCGGACGCGCGAACCTCATCAGGGGACGTGGCGCTATCAATCGACATGAGCACTACGGGAACCTCCGGCCGGACGCTCGTTAGGGCCCTTGTCACGTCGAATCCGCTCTCGTCGCCGAGGCGAATATCCATGAGCACGACGTCGGGCTCGGCGGCGTTCATCGCGGCGAGCGCTTCGTCCTGGTTCCCCGCTTCGGCCACGACGACATGCCCGCGCTTCTCCAGCAACTCCCGTGCTGCAGCGCGGAAATCGGCTTGGTCGTCAACGATGACGACGCGCATCTCCTTACAGCTCCAAGGCCCTTGACCCTGACCAATCCTATTAGGCTGGAGTTGGATAAACGAGGAAACAAAACTGGACAAAACCGGGAGGAGCCAGGGATGACCGAGCTCGCAACCCCGCCCGTCGAGGAGCGCACGGGCGTCACGCGCATCAGCCATTGGATCGGCGGCACGAGCGTCGCCGGCGAATCGGGCCGCAGCGGCCCGGTGTACAACCCCGCGACCGGCCGCCAGACCGGTGACGTCGACTTTGCGACAGAAGCAGAGGTCGACATGGCGGTGCAGGCCGCGAAGGCTGCGTTCGAGTCGTGGCGCACGGTGTCGCTTGCAAAGCGCGCAGAGCTCTTCTTCCGCATTCGCGAGCTTGTGCACGACCGGCGCGAGGAGGTCGCGAAGATCCTCACGCAGGAGCACGGCAAGGTGCTGTCGGATGCGCTCGGCGAGGTCACGCGCGGGCTCGAGGTGATCGAGTTCTGCTGCGGCCTGCCGACGCTTCTGAAGAGCGAGTTCTCGGAGCAGGCGTCGACCGGGATCGACGTCTACTCGATCCGGCAGCCGCTCGGCGTCGTCGCCGGGATCACGCCGTTCAACTTCCCCGCGATGGTGCCCATGTGGATGTGGGCGCCTGCGATCGCGACCGGCAACACGTTCGTGCTGAAACCGTCGGAGAAGGATCCGTCCGCGTCGCTATGGATGGCGCAGCTGCTGAAGGAAGCGGGGCTGCCGGACGGCGTCTTCAACGTCGTCATGGGCGACAAAGTCGCCGTCGACGCGGTGTTGCGGCATCCCGAGATCGCCGCCGTGTCGTTCGTCGGCTCGACGCCGATCGCGCGCTATGTCTACGAGACTGCGACCGCGACTGGGAAGCGCTGCCAGGCGCTCGGCGGAGCGAAGAACCACATGATCGTCCTGCCGGACGCGGACATCGACATGGCCGCGGACGCGGCGGTGTCGGCGGCGTACGGCTCGGCCGGCGAGCGCTGCATGGCGGTGTCGCAGGTCGTCGCGGTCGCCGGCGCAGCCGAGCCGCTGATCGAGGCGATCAAGGAACGTATCCCCAAGGTGAAGGTCGGCGACGGCATGGATCCGTCGTCGGAGATGGGCCCGCTGGTGACGAAGGAGCACCGCGACCGCGTTGCGTCGTACGTCGAGAACGCGCCGGGCGAAGGTGCGACGGTGCTCATCGACGGACGCGAGGGCGCGTCGGACGAAGGCTTCTTTCTCAAGCCGTCGCTCATCGACAACGTGTCGCCCGGCATGAAGGCCTACGAGGACGAGATCTTCGGGCCGGTGCTCGGCGTCACGCGCGTCGACACGTACGACGAGGCGATCCGGCTCGTGAACGAGAACCCGTACGGCAACGGCACTGCGATCTTCACGCGCGACGGCGGCGTCGCCCGCGAGTTCCAGTTCGCGGTGCAGGCCGGGATGGTCGGTATCAATGTGCCGATCCCGGTGCCGGTTGCGTACTACTCGTTCGGCGGCTGGAAGGCGTCGCTCTTCGGCGACCGGCACATCTACGGGCCCGAAGGGATTGACTTCTACACGCGCGGAAAAGTGATCACGTCACGGTGGCCCGATCCAGCGACGTCGAAGGTCGATCTGGGATTCCCGCAGACGCGCTAACTGCAGTGACGTTCATTGAACCGGCACCCGCCGACGAGGCGGGCGAACTGTACGACCTCGAGCGGGAGCGCGTGGGCGACGTGCCGAACTACGTCCGCGCGTTCTCGCACCGGCCCGAGGTCTACTTGGCTTGGCGCGGGCTCGTCGGGGCGATCCAGGGCGCGGCGGATCCGCGTCGCTACGAGCTCGCAACGCTTGCCGCGGCGAAGCGGCTGCGGTCGAGCTACTGCTCGCTCGCGCACGGGAAGATGCTTGTCGACAGGTTCTACTCGGCCGAGCAAGTGCGGCAGCTTCCGGACGGCCTCGACGAGGCGGACGCCGCGATCATCGCCTTCGCTGAGAAGGTTGCCGGGGATGCGTCGTCGGTCACGCAGGCGGATGTGCAGCGACTGCGTGAGGTCGGGCTCAGCGACGCGGAGATCACCGACGTCGTCCTCGCCGCGGCGGTGCGGTCGTTCTTTGCGAAGACGCTCGACGGGCTCGGCGCATTGCCGGATGCGCTCTACGGCGAGCTCGAGCCCGAGCTGCGGGACGAGCTGACCGTCGGTCGCCCGATCGACGGCGGCTAGACCGGCTTCAGGACGCCGCGCATACCGCGGACAGTCCAGCCGCCGAGAGCGAGTACGAGGAGCGCGAAACAGGCTATTCCGATGAGGAGCGGCTTCGTCATGCCCACTAGACGGGCGGCGGGCCGTGCGTCTTCCGTGACGAAGTCGTGACCGGGCCTGGCCCCCGACTGTGGCGCTATGCAGGGCGTTTCCGTCCGGCGCCCGGATACGGAAATGTCACGACTTCGTGCGCTCGTACATCTTCGCGGCCGCCTCGTGGAAGCCGGGCGGGAGGCCGTCGGCCGCGAAGGCGCGGGCGATCTCTTCCATCTCGCCGATCCAGCGCCAGCCTTTCTTTGCCGCTGACCGCTCCGCCGCGGCGAGACGCTCGGCGAGCTGCGGCTGCGAGCGCCCCCACTCGGCGACGAGCGCGTCCTCGACGCCCTCGGCGCGGGCGAAGTCGCGGATCGCGAGCACGAGCGCCGCTGTTCCCTTCGTCCACGCTGCGTACGCGCACTTGAGCGCCGACGCGTTCGGGACGGGCTCGGTCTCGATCGGTGAGCCATCGAACAGTGCGGCGACGACGGCCGCCTCGTCTCCGGAGAGATAGAGCCTCGGGGCAGGCGTGCCGCCGACGATGCCGCCGTCGACGAAGCGCGCGACCGACGAGCCGACTGCACGCGCCGTCTCCGGCGAAACGGCGTTCGCGTCGACGTAGATCCCGTCGAACGGCGGCAGCGAGCGCGCGAGCTCGAGCGCGGCGTGCGGCGGTACGACCGAGAAGACGACCTCGCTGCGCGCGACGAGCGCCGCCACGCTCCCGGCGTCCTCGAACGCACGAGCCCGCTCCTGCGTGGCCACGCTTCGGCCCTCCGACGCCCACAGAACGGTGTGACCCGCGGCGGCCAGCGCGGCGCCGACAGCCGCCCCCATCTCGCCCGGATGCAGCAGCCCGACGTTCACGGCGCGAACGTCACCGGCTCGCCGAGCAACATTGTTCGAGCCGGTGTCGTCTCCGCGACGACGCGGCCGCGCCGGATCACCCAGCGCCGAGGCGGATGCAGCCGCAGCACCTCGAGCGCGCTCGGCGCGTCGTAGACGACGAGATCCGCCGGCTTGCCCTCCTCGATCCCGTATTCGTCCTCGACGCCGAGCGTCCGTGCACCGCGCTCCGTCGCGCAGCGCAGCATCTCCACAATCTCGTCACGCCCACTCATATACGTGAAGTGCAGCGCGAGCGACGCGGCCTCGACCATGTCGGCACGGCCGAGCGAGTACCACGGATCCATGATCACGTCGTTGCCGAGCGACACGTTCACGCCGGCGGCCAACAGCTCCTTGAGCTGTGCAAACCCGCGCCGCTTCGGATAGACGTCCAGCCGCCCCTGGATGAGCGAGTTCGCAAATGGATTGACGACGATGTTGATCCCCGCGCGCTGCAGGAACCCATGCAGCTTCGACGAGTAGTACGGCTCGTACGAGCCCATTGCCGTGCAGTGTGACGCCGTGACGCGGCCGCCGAGCCCGTGCTTGACGGTGTCGTCCGCCATCACTTCGAGAAAACGTGACGTAGGGTCGTCCGTCTCGTCGCAGTGCACGTCGATGCGTCGCGAGTACTGCTTGGCGAGCTCGAACACGCGATGCACCTCGCGCAGCCCGAGCTCGGACGTCGGCTCGTAGTGCGGGATGCCGCCGACGCAGTCGACGCCGAGCCGAAGCGCGCTCTCGAGCCGCTCGTCGTCACCGTCGCGCGCGAAGATGCCGTCCTGCGGAAACGCCGTGACCTGCACGGTGCAGAGCTCCGCGACCTCGTCGCGCACGCGCAGCAGCCCGCGCACCATCGCCTCGTTCTCCCCGGAGACGTCCGCATGCGCACGGATGAAGAGCGTCCCCTGCGCGACCGACCAGCGCACGATCTCGCGGGCCCGCGCCACAACGTCGTCCTCGGTGAGCGACGGCTTCAACTCCCCCCAGACGTGAATGCCCTCGATGAGCGTGCCGGACTCGTTCCAGCGCGGACGGCCCGCGGTCAGCGACGCGTCGAGATGGAGATGACAGTCGACGAGCGGCGCCGTCACGAGCCGCGCCCCCGCGTCGACGACGGTCGCACAGTCGACATCGAGCGACTCGCCGATGCGCACCCAGCGTCCGTCCTCCGCCGCAAGGTCGACGAGGCGCCCGTCGATCAGGCGCGCGTTGCGGACGACGAGCTCCACGCGCGCGAGTCTAAGGGTCTATGGGCCGCGGAACCGCGCGAGGAGCTGAGCCTTCCGGCCCCACGGGTCGCGCGCCGCGACGCGCAGCGTCCCGGCGACTCCGCGCGGAATGTGCAGTGAGATGCGCACGGGCACGCCGCCGGGCTTCAGCAGCTGTCGGCGGCGGTTGCTCGTCCGGCCTGGGACGTTCGTCGTCGTGAGCGCTTGCGACGGCACGAAAATGCGCCCAGTGAGGACAACCACACCGCTGCGCAGCCGCTTCGCGTGCAGGCTGCCGACGAGCCGAGGCTGCGGCGGGGCGGCCGCGACGAGCCGCGGGTCGCCCCACGCGCCCGGCGTGAAGAGCCGTATGCGCGCTGTGATGCCAAGCAGGACGTGCGGCAGTCCAGAGGCGTCCGTGAAGGTGCCGACTGAGTCGCCGACAGGGAGCGCGTCCGACTTCAACGCCGTCGCAGGCAGCCACACCTTGCCGTCGGTCGAGTAGCCGATCACGTCGGTCGTCGGCGAGCCGTACGTCAGCTCGACCGGCCACGTGAGCTTCGCCAGCGCCGGCTGCACGGCGAACGTGACCGTCCGTCCCGTGTGCGTCAGCGTGACCGACGAGGCGAGCGGGATCGCTCCCGGTTGCCAGACGAGGGTCGCAGCGCCGTCCGCCGTCGACACGGCGCCCGCGACCCCCTGGGACACAACGGCTGGGCTCGGCACCGCGGCCGGCACGGGCGCTGCCGCGACCGCGGTCGGGACAACGGCCGTCGCCGAAGCCGACCCGCCCTTGCCGGTCGCGGTCACGACGGTCGCGACATACGAGCCGATGTCGCCCGCGCCGAGCTGGTACGTCGACCCGGTCGCGCCGAGGATCGCCGCGCAGTCGGCGCCCGCAGAGTGGCACCGCTGCCATTGATAGGCGAAGGCCGTTGGAGCGCCGCTCCAGGTGCCGACGGAGGCAGTGAGCGTCTGTCCCGCCTCCGTGACGCCGGCCACCGATGGAGCCGTCGTCGCGGCAGGCCGGGAGGCGGAAGAGCCGGCGGTCACCACCGCGAGTGTGGCCGGCGACGCCGCGGTCGCAACGCCGGCCGTCGCCTGTGCGGTCACGGCGACCGTCAGCGCATGGCCGAGATCGTCCGTTGTCGGGAGATACGTGTTCAGCGTCGCACTCGGAATCGGCACGCAGTTCAGCCCGCTCGCGTCGCACCGCTGCCATTGGAAGGAGAACGTCAGCGGCTTGCCGCCGCTCCACTCGCCCGGCACCGCCGTGACGCGCTTGCCCGACTGCGCCGCACCGACGATCGTCGGCGGGACACTCGACACGGGGACGCCGCCCGCGTACGGCTTGATGACTGCACCGACGACTGACGCCAGATGGAATCGGTCACGATCGACCTGCGTGGTGATGCCCGGGACCTTCGCGTGACTGGAGAACTGCCAGAACGACCATCCGGCGCCGCCCCAGTTGCCTCCCGGGACGAGCGGCGCGCTCGCGGTCGTCCAGTGCGCGACCCACAGCGGAGTTCCGTCGAGCGCGGGCACGCCGCTGTCGGCAAGCGAGTTCTTCCAGAAGTTCGGCGACGTGTAGACGAGTGCACGGACGCCTGTCCGCGCATAGATCTCTTCGAGCCACGCCGACGTCCACGTCAGCAGATCCGGCGGCTTGAGCCCGCCCGTCACCTCGAGGTCGAGCACCGGCGGCAGCTCGCCGGCCTGCGGCTGTGCGATCGAGAGGAAGAAGTCCGCTTGCGTGATCGCGTCCGCGGTGATCGCCGCGTCGCCGCTGCCGGTTGGACGCGCGAAGTGATAGCCGCCGACTTTGACGCCGACGCTCTCGGCGCCCATTCGGTTGACCGGATACGTCAGGTCGATGAGCGTCTTGCCTTCGGTCGCTTTCAAAAAGGCGAATGTCGACGAGCCCGCGACCTGTGGCCAGTTGATCGAGCCTTGATAGTGGGAGACGTCGACGCCGAGCGCGTACGTCGCTGCGTTCCCCTGCGCTGCGCCCACCAACGCGGCGGCCGCGAGCATGCCAACAAGCGCCCCTCGACGCGACCTCATCGCCCCGAGCGTAGAGAAGGCGCTGTGTGGAAGACGTAAAGTCTCGTCGTGGAACCGCCGTACAAACCCCTCGACGCGCAAGTGATCCCGCGTTTCGCGGGAATTCGCACGTTCATGCGCGCGCCGCATGTCACTGACCTGAACGGCGTCGACGCCGTGGTCTACGGCATCCCGTTCGACACGGCGACGAGCTATCGCACCGGCGTGCGCTTCGGTCCGGAGGCGATTCGCTCTGCGTCGTCGCTTCTGCGCCCGTACAACCCTGCCCTCGACGTGAATGTTGTCGACCTGCTCTCGATCGTCGACTACGGCGACGTTCCCGTGTCACCCGGCGACACCGAGCGGACGTACGCGCAGATCGAAGAAGCGCTTGGTCCGATTATCGATGCCGGCTGCTTCGCACTTGCACTGGGCGGCGACCACTCGATCACGCTCGCGGAGTTGCGCGCGCTCGCCCGCAAGCACGGCCCGATGGCGCTTGTGCAGCTCGACTCGCACGGCGACGTGTGGGAGCAGTACTTCGGCCAGCGCTACTTCCACGGCACGACGTTCAAGCGCGCAGCCGAAGAAGGCGTGATCGATCCGCGCGCGTCGGTGCAGGCAGGCATGCGCGGCTCGCTCTACGGCGCCGAGGACATCGCCGTCGCGCGTGACTTCGGCTTCACCGTCTTGTCTACCGACGAGCTGCGCGACCTCGGCCCGGCCGCCTACGGCGACCTCGTACGCGAGCGCGTGGGGGAGAGACCCGTCTTCGTCTCGTTCGACATCGACTTTCTCGACCCCGCGTTCGCGCCGGGCACCGGCACGCCGGAGGTCGGCGGCTTCACGACCGCGGAGGCGCTCGCGTTCGTGCGCGCGCTGCAGGGCGTCAGCCTCGTCGGCTGCGACGTCGTGGAAGTCTCGCCGTCCTACGACGGACCAGGACAGGTCACGGCGCTCGCCGGCGCGACGGTTGCCTACGAGTTGCTGTCGTTACGCGCTATACGGGCACGGGGCTAGTCACCGGGACCTGGGGCCCTTCTGACTCGCTCGCCACGTCGAGGATCGCCTCGCTCGCGATCGCCGAGTCGGAGATCGTCTTCGCGAACCCGAGCGCCGAGCGAACCGGTGCGAACGCCCGCGCGACGGCGACGAGCCCGACGTACGCGCCGCCCGCGATGGCCCATGCCTCGAGCGGCACCGGGCCCCACGAGTTCGGCGGGGTGGCCTCGAGCCAGCCGTGCGGCCAGCTCGCAGTCCCGGTAACGCCGAAGAAGACGGCGCCGAGCAGCGCGAGCGTGGCCGGCCAGTTGATGAGCCCGGTCTCCTCCCACTTCGGCACCTGGGTCAGCGGGCGCGAGATCCGGAAGATGCGCGGCAGCAGGAAGTGGTCGACGCACATGATCACCGTCGCGGACGGGACGCTGACCGCGAGGAAGCTCGCGACCTTGAACCAGCCGTTCAGGAAGTGGAAGTTCACGAGGTCGGCGGCGATCACGCCGCCGCCCGCAACGAGCAGACACGTGAGCACGCGGGGCCAGCGCCTGATCCCGCCGACAAGGTTCTGCCCTGCGTTCACCGACTCGTAGTAGTTGCCGTCGTTGATCGCGAACTGACTGATCGTCGCGATGATCCAAGCGAGCCAGAACGCGCCGAACAGCGAGAAGTGCACGGTGTAGCGAAACACGGCCGCGGTGTCGCTCGTCTTCGCCAGCGCTTCCATCATCCAGCCGGCGACGACGAAGAGCGTGAAGAAGAACGCCGCGAAGAGGTACGTCGGCAGCGGCCACGCGAACCGCGGCCGGCCGTAGCGCCAGAAGTCCGGCTCGTTGCCCCACATCGAGAAGCCGATGACCGCGACGACGGCGACCCAGAACGGGAGCCCGCTGCCCTGCGGCGTGCCGCCGAGCTCGCTGTGGTGCCCGATCACGGCGCGTAGCACCATGTAGATGCACCAGACGATCAGGATCGGCGTGACGAGATAGCGCGCGAACACGCTGATGCCGGTGAAGCCGAGCAGGTTGTTGAAGATCATGAGCCCGGCGAGGAGCAGCGTCAGCGTGAAGAGCGCGCCCCAGCCGTAGAACCCGTCCCACAGGACTGCGAGCAGGTTCGCCTGGTAGCCGACCCAGCCGAGCGGCGCGAGCAGGATGAACGCGGAGACGATCCACGATCCGACGAGCCCGAAGATCGAGCGTGTCAGCAGCGCGTGCGTCTGGCCCGTGCGCGAGCCGAGGAACGAGCCCGTCATCGCGTAGGCGACGTACATGCCGTAGCCGATCAGCGTGATCGCGATCGTCGACGCGAGGCTGTGGCCGCCGTCGTGGATCTCGAAGCCGAGGAACATGTAGGAGAACCCGGCCACGAACGTCGTCCACAGGCCCATGAAGTGCCACATCGGCCGCCGCTTGTCGAGCGGCACGATGCCGGTCTCGGCGGTCGAGTAATCGTGGCTGATCGACTCGTCGAGCGATGCGCGCTCGAAGGCGAGATCGCGACGGATTTCCTCGACGTCGTGAGCGATCTCTTCCCGATGGTGCTCGGACATCACGTCACCCCGCGGTGAGAGGGCCAGAGATGCCGGGAGTCTACGAAGCCGCGAGGACGACGCCTAGTAGCCGCCGCCGCCCTTGCCGCCGCAGGCGACGAGGGAGAGCACCAAGAGCAGCACCGGCAACGCCAGCAGGATAAGCCGAATACGCATACCTGTTCCTACGGGGCTCAGGCGTGCGCGGTTTCCGCGGCGGGCCGCAGCTCCTCTCCGAAGCGCGCGCGCTTCACGAACTGCCCGATGCCCGGCGGCGCGACGAGCTCGTCGTTCTCGACGAGGACGTGGCCGCGCAGCAGCACGACCTCCGGGGCGCCGGTCACCTGCGTGCCCTCGTAGAGGCTGTAGTCGGCCTTCGAGTGGTGGCTCGATGCGGAGATCGTTACCTCTTTCTCCGGATCGAAAACGACGAGGTCAGCGTCGGAGCCGACCGCGACCGTGCCCTTGCGCGGGTAGAGGCCGAAGAGCTTCGCCGGGTTCGTCGCCAGCAGCTCGACCATGCGGTTGAGCGAGAGCCGCCCCGCCCGCACGCCGAAATCGTGGATCATCTTCAGCCGGTCCTCGAGCCCAGGGCCGCCGTTCGGGATCTTCGAGAAGTCGTCTTTGCCCAGTGTCTTTTGCCCGTCCCACAGGAACGCACAGTGGTCGGTCGAGATGACGGACAGCGAGTCGGTTCGCACCGCGTTCCAGAGAACGTCCCAGTTCGCGCTGTCCCGCACCGGCGGCGAGTAGACGTACTTCGCCCCCTCGAAGTTGGGCTTCGCGATGTCGTCGAGCGAGTTGAAGAAGTACTGCGTGCACGTCTCGCCCCAGACGTCCCAGCCGCGCTCGCGTGCGAGCGCGATCGGCTCGACTGCCTGCTCGCAGGTCACGTGGACGACGTAGAGCGGCGAGCCCGCGAGCCGCGCGAGTTGGATGGCTCGGTTCGTCGCCTCGCCCTCCGCCTCGGGCGGCCGCGTGAGCGCGTGGTAGAGCGGCTCCGTGTTGCCCGCGTCGAGCGCTTCACGCACGAGCTGGTCGATCACGTCGCCGTTCTCCGCGTGCACCATCACGAGCGCGCCCGTCTGCGAGGCGACCTGCATCGTGCGGAAGAGCGTCAGATCGTCGACCATCAGCGCGCCCTTGTACGCCATGAAGAGCTTGTACGAGGTGATGCCCTGGTCGGGCAGCGTCGCGAGCTCCTCGAGTGAGCCGCCGTGCTCGAGGTCGGTGACCGCCATGTGGTAGCCCATGTCGATCACCTGCTTGCCGTTCGCCTTCGCGCGCCACATGTCGAACGCCGAGGCGAACGTCTCGCCGCGCGGCTGAATGATGAAGTCGACGTGGCAGGTGGTGCCGCCGAACGCGGCGGACGTCTGTCCGGACTCGACGTCGTCGATCGTCACGGTGCCGCCGAACGGCATGTCGAGGTGCGTGTGCGGGTCGACGCAGCCCGGGAGGATGTACTTCCCGGTCGCGTCGATCACGCGGTCGGCGCTGAGGTCGAGGTCGAGCCCGATCAGGGAGATTCGCTCGTCGTCGACATAGACATCGGCGACGTAGTCATCAGCTGCTGTGACGACGCGGCCGCCTTTGATGAGCAACGACATGGCGAATCTCCCTTCTCGGTTTCCGATTCCTTACTTCCCGCCGGCCACGATCTTGACCGTGGTCGGCTTGTAGCTCGCACCATTCACGTCAACGCCCTTGACGTGATTCTTCAGGTACGTGTCCGCCGCTTTCGCGATCTGTGCGTCGTACGCGGCGCTCGTCGCCGGATGCTTGATGCCGCCGTACTTCAGCGACGTCGCAGCCGTGAACTTGAACGCCGTCGGGTTCATGACCCCGATTCCGAGCTTGTTCGGCCAGATGAGCTTGTTGATCTCGTTCATCTGCCAGAGCTGGTGCCCCTTGCCGAGTGTCGGCCCGTTGGCGAGGACGATGTTCGTGCACTGCTGGACGTGATCGCGGCAGTAGATCCAGCCGCGGTCGGATGCCGCGACGAACCGCGTCGCTACGTCACGGTTCGAGGCCAGCCAGCTCTCCGAGGTGAAGAGCCCGTCCTCGAGCATCCCGGTGCCTTGATTCTGCATCGGCATGATGTTGAGGTCGGACTCCGTGTAGAGCTTTCCGGTCTTCGGGTTCTTCGACTCGAGAACCTGGGCCAGCTCGTTGTACGTCATGGCCGCGGCCGCCTGGATCTTCCCCTGGAGGAATGCGTTCATGTCGAACGGCTGGTTGAAGATCTTGACGCCCTTGTTCTTCGTCGGGTCCATGCCGTGCTTCGTCAGCGCTGCGAAGAGCTCGAACTGGTTCCCGCAGCACCACACGCCGACGGTCTTGTTTCGCATCGCCGCGATCGAGTTGATGCCGCTCGACTTCCACGCGATCTCGAGCATTCCCGACTTCGAGAACATCTGCGCGATGTTGACGAGCTTCGTGCCCGTGTCGCGGGCCGCCAGGAGGCTCGGCAGCCAGTCGACGCCGATCTGTGCCTGGCCGCTCGCAACGACCTGCTCCGGCGTGATGCTCGGACCGCCGACCTTCAGGTTCACGTTCAGACCGAAGTCCTTGTAGTAGCCGAGCTTCTCCGCTGCGTAGTAGCCGGCGAACTGCGCCTGCGTCACCCACTTCAGCTGCAGGGTGACGTTGTCGAGCTTCTTCGTGGCCGGAGCCGCCTTGGCGGATCCCATGCCTGCCCAGAGCGATGCGGCGATCGCAACGAGCGCGAGCGCCAGCACCGCGTACTTCTTACGACCCATCCCTTGCCCCTTTCTTGATTGTCATGCCCCTGCTGCTTCCACCCGCGGCTGCCATCGAGTGGCGAAGCGCTCCGCCAACGCCACCGCGAGATAGAACCCGATGCCGAAGATGCAGGCGATCACGATCTCCGCCCACGCCTTCTCGAACTGAAAAAGCGACGCGTCCTGGTTGATGTTCGCGCCGAGCGACTCGAGCGAGCCGCCGTAGTACTCACCGACGATCGCGCCGATCATCGCGAGCACGCTTGCGACGCGCAACGCCGTGAAGACGAACGGGAGCGCGGTCGGGATCCGTACAAGCCGGAAGACCGTCAGCTCGCCGACGGCGTAGGAGCGCATCAGCTCGAGCTGCTGCGGCTTCACCGACTTCAGCCCGCGCACCGTATTCACGAAGACGGGGAAGAAGCAGAGCACCGCCGCGATCACCATCTTCGAGGTCTTGGTCAGCGGATCGAACCACGCGTTTGTGATCGGCGCGAACGCGATGATTGGGATCGCGTTCGCGGCGATCGCGTACGGCATCAGCGCGCTGCCAAGCAGGTTCCAGCGCGCGACGACGATCGCGAAGAGGATCGCGAACCCGCAGCCGAGCGCGAAGCCGCCGAGCGCCTCCTGGAACGTGAACCAGCCCTCGTGCCAGAGCGCCGACTGGTTGTCGCGAAACGCCGACCAGATCGCGTCCGGGGCGGGAAGGAGGAAGCGCTGGATGTGCGCGCCCTTGACGATGCCCTCCCAGAGCCCGACAACGGCGATTGCAACGATGAGCGCCGGCGCCCAGTTCGCCGCCCCGCGCCGGACTGCGAGCGCCGTCATACAGTCATCTCCACGTGTCCGCCGAGGTGCAGCGCCTCGCGGACCTCGGTCGCGAGCTCGAAGAACCGCGGCTCCTCGCGCGTCGAGGCCGTGCGCGGTTGCGGCAGGTCGATCGGGATCATCTTCGAGATCCGTCCCGGTCGAGCCGACATGACGACCACGCGCGTCGACAGGAACACCGCCTCTGCGATCGAGTGCGTGACGAAGACGACCGTCGAGCGGCTCGCCTCCCAGATGTCGAGGAGCTCCGCGTTCAGCCGCTCGCGCGTCATCTCGTCGAGCGCGCCGAACGGCTCGTCCATCAGCAGAAGCGCCGGGTCGAAGGAGAGCGCACGCGCGATCGCCACGCGCTGCTGCATGCCGCCGGAGAGCTGCCACGGATGATGGTCGCTAAAGCCGCGCAGCTCGACGAGGTCGAGCATCTCTTCGACGCGCCTGCTCCTGCGCTCACGGTCCCAGCCGGCGAGCTCGAGCGGTAGCGCGACGTTCTTCGCGACCGTGCGCCAGTCGTAGAGCACCGCGTCCTGGAAGACGATCCCGTAGTCGTGGTTGCGGCGCGCCTGCCGTGCCGACTTCCCGTTCACGGTGACGGTGCCCGAAGTCGGCTCGACGAGGTCGCCGATGATGCGCAGGAGCGTCGACTTGCCGCAGCCCGACGGGCCGATCAGCGAGACGAACTCGCCCTGCTCGATCTCGAGGTCGATGCCCTGGACCGCGACGGTTCCGCCCTTGAACTCTTTCGTGACGCGTCGGATCTCCACCACGCTCATCCGACGTGCTCCGGCGCGCGGCGGACGACGATCTTCTCCGCGATGACGACGATGACGAAGAACGAGATGCCGAGCAGCGCTGCGATCAGGTTCGTCGCCCAGAGGTTCTGCGGCTGGAAGCTGTAGTACTGCGAGAAGTTGAGAATGGCACCGCCGAGGCCGCCGGCGATCGACGACGGCGATTCGCCGATGATCGCGCCGACGATGCTCGCCGTCGCCGAGACCTTCAGCGCCGTGAAGAGATACGGAAGCGCCGTCGGGAACCGAAGCTTCCAGAGCACCGTCCACCGGCTCGCCGCATACGACCGCATCAACTCGACCGCGCGGTAATCCGCTGCCTGCAAGCCGCGCAGCGTCGCGATCGCCACGGGGAAGAACGTGAGATACGACGCGATCACGGCGACCGAGATCCAGGCGGTGACGTGCACCGACGTGAACCAGATGACGACCATGGGTGCGATCGCGAGGATCGGCACCGTCTGCGAGGCGACGACGTACGGCAGGAAGCCGCGCTGCATGACGCGCGAATGCGCGAGCAGCGCGCCGAGCACGAAGCCGCCGACCGCGCCCATCGCGAAGCCGAGCGCCGCCTCGCGCGCTGTGAACGCGGCGGCTTTGAGGAGCGTCACGACGAGCAGCGGCGCCTGCGGGTTCGGCCGTTGGAAGAGCGCCCAGATCATGTCGTGGATGTGCGGCATCGACGTCGCGTCGACGGTGAACGGCCACGTCCAGCCGTAGTGGATCCCGAGCGCACGGATGCCTTCCCATAGGCCCCAGATCACCGCGAGCACAACAAGGAGGAGGCCAACTCGCTTGCCCGCTCGGTTGACCTCCACGGCCCGGACCACGGGCCGTTCAACTGCGACCGACGCCACCGCTTGGTTCTAACACAGTGGTTAGGCTCGCGCTATGGCACTCGAGCCGGACCGAACCGTGGCGGAGCTCGAGGAGCTCCGGGACCTGACGGGAGACGAAAACGGCGCCCAGCGGGTCGCCTGGACCGATACGTGGGAGCGCGCCCGCGAGTGGCTGCGTGGCAAGGTCGCGGGGACGGGCGCGGTTGAAGAGATCGACGAGGCCGGCAATCAGTGGTTCACGCTCGCCGGCGCATCTGACAAGGCGCTGCTGATCGGCGGGCACATCGACTCGGTGCCAAACGGCGGGTGGCTCGACGGCTGCCTGAATGTGATGGCCGGGTTGGAGGTGCTGCGCCGCGTCGCCTCGGACGGCACCCCGCCGCTCACGGTGCGCCTCGTGAACTGGGCCGACGAGGAAGGCGCGCGCTTCGGCCGTTCGCTCTTTGGCTCGTCAGCTGCCGCCGGCTCGATGTCCGACCTCAACGAGCTTCGTCAGCGCCACGACGCCAACGGGATCGCGCTGCCGGATGCGCTGCGCGAGCACGGGGTCGATCTCGATCGCGCCCTCGAGGCGGGTTCGCAGCTGGCGAACGCCGCCGCCTATCTGGAGCTGCACATCGAACAAGGCCCTGTGCTCGAGTCGATGGACTTGCCGCTCGGCGTCGTGCTCGGAACCTTCGGCGTCGAGCGCCACCAGATCACGTGGCGTGGCCAGGCGGCGCACGCCGGCTCGACGCCGATGGACAAGCGGCGCGATGCGCTCGCGGGCGTGGCGAAGCTCGAGCTCGAGCTCCCCGAGATCGCCAGGCGCGTGGGGGGTGGAGCGGTCTGCACGATGGGCAGCGTCGTCACGAAGCCGGGGATCGTGACGTCCGTCGTCGAGACCGCCGAGTGCCTGCTCGACCAGCGCCACCTTGATGCGTCTCAGCTCGCCGAGATGCTCAGCAACGCCGAAGCCGCGTCGCGGCGCTTCGCGGCGGAGGAGAACATCGACGTCGAGTGGCAGAAGATCTGGTCGATCGAGCCGATTCTCTTCGACGAGCGGCTCCTCAAGCTCGCAGAGGAATCCATCCTCGAGGTCAGCGGGACATCGCACCGCCTGCCAAGCGGGCCGCTCCACGACGCGGCCGAGGTCTCGCGGGCGGGAATCCCGACGGTGATGCTCTTCGTTCAATCACTACGAGGGCTGTCGCACACGAAGCTCGAGGACACGAAGGTTGAGCATCTCGAGTTGTCGGTACAAGCCCTTGACCGGTTGACCACGAAGACGCTGGAGGCTTTTGCATGAGCACCACGCTGTATGGGCAGGAGCACGTTCGCCGCTACCGCGAGACGGACGGTGAAGAAGGACACATCTGGAAAGAGGGGTCGACGGTTCTCCTGCTCACGACGAAGGGCCGGAACACCGGCAAGGAGACGACGACCGCGCTCATCTACGCGCTGGACCGCGAGAACCCGGTGATCGTCGCGTCGCAGGGCGGTGCGCCGACGCATCCCGGCTGGTATCGCAACCTGTCGAAGAATCCCGAGGTCGGCGTGCAGATCCTGGGCGATCAGTTCGGCGCCCGCGCGCGCACCGCGGAGGGTGAAGAGCGCGAGCGGCTGTGGCGGAAGATGAACGAGATCTGGCCGCACTACGACGAGTACGCGAAGAAGACGGATCGCGAGATTCCGGTCGTCGTGCTCGAGCGGCTGTAGCTCAACAGCTCGGGATGACACCCCGGCGGTGGTGTCAGACCCCGTTAGGCTCGCGCGGTGGACCGGGTAGGCGGCATCAGCGTCGGCGTAGCCGTCGGCTGGAACATCGCGGTCATCGGTCCGGTCGCAACTCGGTTGTCGCATGTCTACGGCGTCAGCCTCACGGTCGTCCTGCTGTTCGTGACCGTGCAGTTCGTCATGCACATGCTCATGCAGCTGCCTGGAGGGCGCGCGGCCGACCGCGTCGGCGCGCGCACGAGCGCGCTGCTCGGCCTCTGCCTTGTCGTTGCCGGAAACGCGGTGTCGCTGCCCGCACCGCATGCGTGGCTCGGCTTCCTCGGCCGCGCGGTCGTCGGCATCGGCACGGGCTTCGGCTTCGTCGGCGGCAGCGATTACATCCGCGCACGCGGCGGCTCACCGTTCCTGCAGGGCGTGTACGGAGGCGGCTCCGTCCTTGCCCCTGGGATCGCCGTCGCACTGATCCCGACGCTGACTGATCAATTCGGCTGGCGTGCGCCGTACCTCAGCGCGATGGTCGTCGGCAGTGTGTGCACCACATTGCTCGCGCTCGCACCCGCGGCGGAGCGGACCGTGCGCCACGCGGGCGAACGCCTCGACGCGGAGTTCTTCCACGACCGCAGGCTCTATCGCCTCGCCGCGATTCACGCGATGTCGTTTGGCTTCAGCGTCGTTATCGGCAACACGGTCGTGACGCTGCTCGAGCATCACGGCCATTCGAAGTCCGAGGCCGCACTCGCGGGCTCGCTGACCCTGTTGCTCGGCTTCTTCACGCGCGTCGGGGGTGGTGCGCTGCTTCGCCGGCCCGATGCGCCCGCTTGGGTCGCCGCGAGCCTCGTCCTCGGCGGCGCCGGGGCGATCGTCCTCGCCCTGCCGCTCCCGTACGCCGTGCTCGTGATCGCGGCCGCCCTCGTCGGCCTCGCCGCGGGCGTTCCGTTCGCGATGGCGTTCACCGGCGCGGCACGCGCACGTCCCGACGCGCCGGGGGCCGCGGTCGGCTTCATCAACGCCTGGGCGTCGCTCGTGATCGTCGCGGGCACGCCGCTCGTCGGGCTGACGTTCTCGCTGCCGGGCGACGGCCGCATCGGCTTCGTGGCACTGGGTGTGCTCGCCGCGCTCGCCGCCCTTGCGACGCCGCGATAGGCTCTCACGATGGACTTCGGCGTCACTGTTCTTCCAGATCCGCCGTTTTCACGCTGGCTCGAGCTGATCCAGCTCGCCGAGCGCCACGGCTTCGGCTACGCGTGGACGTACGACTCGCACGTTCTCTGGCAGGAGTCGATCCCGATGCTCGCGGTCGCAGGACGTGAGACGTCGAAGATCAGGCTTGGGCACTTCGTCACGAACCCGGCAACGCGCGACCCGACCGTGCTCGCGAGCGCGTACGCGACGCTGCACGACCTCTCCGACGGCCGAATGGCGATGGGCGTCGGCCGCGGCGACTCCGCCGTCCGCTACATCGGCCGCCAGCCGATGAAGGTCGCCGATTTCGAGCGCGCGTGCGGGATGGTCAAGGACTTCATGAACGGGCGCGAGGTCCAGTGGAACGACAAGGACCTCCAGCTCAAATGGGTTCGCCCCGAGCTCCCGGAGATACCGATGTGGGTCGCCGGCTACGGGCCGAAGGCGCTCGCCGTCGCGGGCCACGTCGGCGACGGCGTGATCATTCAGCTCGCCGACCCGGAGATCATCACGTGGATCATGGACACCGCGCGCAAGGCCGCCGAGGAGGCGGGTCGCGATCCGTCGCAGCTGAAGTGCATCGTCGGCGCGCCGTCTCATGTCACGGACGACCTGGCCGACGCGCGCGACCAGGTGAGGTGGTTCCCCGCCATGGTGTCGAACCACGTCATGGACCTGATCGACCGCTACGGAACCGACGGCAGCTCAGTGCCGAAGGCGCTCACCGATTACGTTCAGGCGCGCAAGTTCTACGACTACAACGAGCACTCGCGCGTCGGTGCCAAGCACGGCGAGTTCGTCACAGATGAGATCTGCGACCGCTTCTGCGTGCTCGGCTCGACCGAGCAGATCAAGGCGAAGCTGCGCGAGCTCGAGGCAGTCGGCGTCGACCAGTTCAACATCTACCTCATGACGCACGGTCAGGAGGAGACGTTGAAGGCCTACGGCGACGAGGTCATTCCCGAGCTCGCCGGCGTTACCGCTTAGAGGTTCTAACTGAATGCCACGCGGTGCCGGGGCGGCGTGATGGGTGCGTGCGATGCAAGGACGCAGGGCGCCTCGATAGCAACGCTATCGGGGCGCCCGAGGACGCCGCAGCGTGCGTGCCCAGCGCGTTCCGGTGCCCCGTGCTCATTCGGTTAGAGCCTCTTGGCCAGACACAACATGTGTGGGCTCACGCTGGGATATCCTCGGCGATTCCCGCTGCCGTCAACGCGACGTCGCGCGACGCCTCGAACCAGCCGCCCGGGCCTTCGACGCCGACGAGCCGCTCCACGGTCAAGCCCGAGGCCTCGACCTCTTCGCAGATCTCGTACGGAAGGTGAAAGTACGCGGTCGTGAACCACCCTTCGACGTTGTCGGGATTGCGGTGCTGTCCCTCGAGCAGGTCACGTTTGACGATCTCGACGAAGCGGGGGTCAGCGAGGAAGCCTTGTCGCGTGCCGTCGAGCAGCGACGCGAAGCGGTGGATCACCGCGACGGCGACGAGGCCGCCGGCACGGACAACGCGCCGCGCTTCGCTCAGCGCTTGGATGCGGTCCTCGTGCTTCGTCAGGTGGTAGAGCGGGCCGAGCAGCAGCACCGCGTCGGCGCTCTCGTCGGAATCGTCGAGTCGTCGTGCATCGCCAAGAGCGGCGTCGAACGTGCCGTGGGCGCGAGCTTGCTCGACGTGGAGCGGATGCACGTCGACGAGGCCCACGTCGTAGCCGGCGGCGGCGAGCCGCGCTGCGTAGATGCCCGGCCCGCCGCCGACATCGAGAATGCGCGCCGGCGGCGGCGGCAACGCCGTTTGTAACAAGGCAAGCGTGCGTACGAGCTCGAGCGAGTCGCCGTCGGTCACGAGGCGATCCCGTTCGACGCCGTTTGCGTAGTGCCGCGCGAACGCCTCGTCCATATCTCTATCCTCGCTCAGGTGCTCGATCTCCGCTCGCTGCTCGAGATCCGGCAGGCGCTTCCGCTCTCGTTCTCCCCGGACGGGGAGCGGCTGCTCGTCGCGTCGAACGTCCCGGGGACGCTGCAGCTCTTTGTCGTGCCGGCGCGCGGAGGCGAGCTCGGGCAGTTGACGGACTTCGCCGAACCGGTCGAAGGCCGGTTCCTGCCCGACGGCCGTGTGCTCGTCGAGATGGACGAAGGCGGCAACGAGCGCACGCAGCTCTACATCCTCGACGGCGGCGAGCTCGAGCCGCTCGTCGTCGACCCACGCTTCATTCACCGGACGCCGCGCGTGCACGGCGACCTTCTCGCCTACGCGACGAACCGTCGGAACGGCGTCGACTTCGACGTCGTCGCGCGCCGCCTCTCGACCGGCGACGAGCGCACGTTCGAGCTTGGCGGGAACATCGGCGTCGAGGCGATCTCACCCGATGGCCGCTGGATCGCGGTCGAGCGCGTCGGCGACCGGAGCGGCGACAACGACCTCTATCTCTGCGACGTCGAGACCGGAGCGATCGAGCACGCGACACCGCACGACGATCCCGCGGAGTTCTACGCGCCTGTGTGGATTGACGGCTCGCTCGTGCTTGCGTCGAATGAAGGACGCGACACGTTTGCGATTGTTCGCGACGGCCGCCCGGTCCGCGCTTCGGAGTGGGATCTCGCGTGCGCCGCGGACCAGGCCGGACGCAACCTCCTCGTCATCGCGAACGAGGACGGCTACTCGCGTCTGACGCTGCTCGACCCGGCGAGCTTCGAGCCGCGCGGCGACGTGCCGCTGCCGGGCCGCGGACTCGTCGAGTACCCCGTCTTCTCGCCGGATGGATCGCTGCTCGCGTTCTCGTTCTCGAGCCCGGTCGAGGCGCGCGACGTCTATCTCTACGACCTCGAGTCGTCCGAGCTGACGCGCGTGACGAGGAGCCCGCGTGCGGTCGAGCCGGCGCAGCTCGTCGAGCCGACGCTGCATCGCTTCGAGAGCTTCGACGGTGAATCGGTTCCGGTCTTCCTCTTCGAGCCGCCGGGCGACGGGCCGTTCCCGATCGTCGTGACGGTGCACGGCGGTCCGGAGTCGCAGTGGCTGCCGTGGTTCTCGCCGAGCTTCGCACCGCTGGCGCAGCACCTCGTGTCGCGCGGCTACGCCGTCGCAGCGCCGAACGTGCGCGGCTCGAGCGGGTACGGCAAGCGCTATCAGGCGCTCGACGACGTCGAGAAGCGGCTCGACTCGGTGCAGGATCTCGCGTCGCTGCACGCGTGGCTGAGCGCGCGCCCGTCGATCGACGGCACGCGCGCGGTTGTCTACGGCCGCTCATACGGCGGCTACATGGTCCTCGCGGCACTCGCGTTCCAGCCGGAGCTGTGGGCGGCCGGCCTCGAGGCGGTCGGGATCTCGAGCCTCGTCACCTTCCTGCAGAACACGTCCGACTACCGGCGCGCGGCGCGCGAACGCGAGTACGGGTCGCTGACGAACGACCTCGAGTTCCTCGAGCGCGCGTCGCCGATGACGCACATCGACGCGATTCGCGCGTCGCTCTTCATCCAGCACGGACGCAACGATCCCCGCGTGCCGGTATCGGAGTCGGAGCACATCCACGCGGTGCTGACGGAGAAGGGGATCCCGTGCGAGCTGCTGATCTTCGAGGACGAAGGGCACACGGTCGAGAAGCTCGGCAACCGGATCGAGACGTTTACGCGGATGACCGCATTCCTCGACCGGGTACTCGCTCCGTAGCCGGGTACCATGGGCGCCGCCAAGGCGCCTTGGCCGAGTGGTTAGGCAGCGGCCTGCAAAGCCGTTTACAGCGGTTCGACTCCGCTAGGCGCCTCTTGCTCCCCGCGGTTGTTCGCGAGAAAGCGGTGGCGGCCGGCGCGCACGCCTGGATCGAAGAGCTCCCGGAGCTCATTCTCTCGCTCGAGGCGGAGTGGGAGATCACCGTGGGCAGCGCGTTTCGCGATTCGACGGAGGCGTTCGTCGCGGTGGCGATGTGCAGCGACGGCACGCAGGCCGTGCTGAAGCTGATCGTCCCGCGCGACGGTGACGCGGCAGCGCACGAGGTAACCGCGCTACGGCTCGCAGCGGGTGACGGTTGCCCGCGATTGCTGCGTGACGACGTGACGCGCGGTGCACTCTTGGTCGAGCGGCTTGGACGCGCCCTCTTCGAGCTTCAATTGCCGGTGCATCAGCGACACGAGATCCTCGTCGCGGCAGCGGAGCGGATCTGGCGTCCGGTGCCCGACTCCGGCCTGCCGACCGGCGCGACGAAAGCGCAATGGCTCACGGACTTCATAACGAGGATGTGGGAAGAGCTCGACCGGCCGTGCAGCGAGCGAGCCGTCGAGCATGCACTCATGTGTGCGAAACGACGCGGTGAGGCACACCGTGACGAGACTGCGTTACTCGTTCACGGCGATGTGCATCAGTGGAACGCGCTCGAGGCGGACCGTGGGTTCAAGCTCGTCGACCCGGACGGCCTGCTCGCGGAGGCGGAATACGACCTCGGCATCATCATGCGTGAGGATCCCCTCGAGGGAGACCTTCACGAACGCGCTCGTCGGCTCGCAGGTCGCACCGGCCTCGACGCCGAAGCGATCTGGGAGTGGGGCGTCGTCGAGCGCGTGTCCACGGGGTTGCTCGGCACACGCATCGGGCTTCAGCCCGTCGCCCGCGAGATGCTTGCCGCTGCCGACCGACTGGCCGCGGACTAAGGCGCGGTTACGGCAGCGTCCAGAACGGCTCGACCAAACCAAGGCGGTCGAGGATCGCCTGGTTCTCGTCGCGGCTGCGCGGTTGCCAGTCCGGATCGAGACGCGTGTCCCACCACGCATGGGCAAGGTCGCAGAGGCCCTGCGCCGGGATCGCGGCGCCCGGCGCCCTCGAGCCGAGCCAGCGGGCGATGTGCTCTTCCGACCGGAAGAGATTCATCGTGCTTCAGGTGAAGACGATGTCGTCCCACCAGCGCGCGGCCGGGATGAGACAGTGGAAGAGCAGATCCGTGCGGTCGACGACGCGATCGTGCACTTCGACCACATACGGCTCGCCGCAATCGGGGCACGACGATTCGACGCGGCCGTCGACGGCGAGCGCGGCGAGGATGCCGAACGCGTCCCAGGCGCAGTTCGCATACCACCACCGCCCGCCCGCGTGCACGCGATAGGCGGTCGGCACCGCCGAGAACGGATTCGCCATTCTGATCTCGTCCATTGCCGGGTTGAGCACGAGGGCGTGTGCCTCGTGCAGCCCGCGCCAGCCTGCGCGTACCTC
Source organism: Gaiellaceae bacterium (assembly GCA_036496545.1). Lineage (GTDB taxonomy): Bacteria > Actinomycetota > Thermoleophilia > Gaiellales > Gaiellaceae > Palsa-739. Next base: position 167,321 of record DASXKX010000008.1, read on the forward strand.
GTCCTCGTCGCCGAGCTCTCGCGCAGCGGGCGCGCGGCCGAGCTCAACGAACGCTGCGTAGGTGCGGTTTCGGAGCTCGAGCAGGCTCGCGTCCACCAGCTGACGCTACACGAAGGTTCGTTGCGGTCCGTCGCCCCGGTAGCGCTTTATCGGGCGGACATCGAGGCGCGAAGGCGAGGTGGGCCGCCTACTCTTCGCCGACGTGCCGCGGCTCACACCCGCGGAGCCCGACGGCCTCCGTTCGCCCGGTCTGCTCGGTGACAACGACGTCTTCGCGACACTGTACGTCGTGACGGAGCGAGAACCGGCAAGCGAGCTCGTCGAGGTGCTTCGCGACTCGTTGTCCGGCCACGACGTGCTCGCGGGCGTCAGCGAACTGCCGAACAGCTGCGGCGTATCGGCTCGAATCCTCGGCCCGACGTCGAAGACGGTGCGCGCGGCCCTCACGACCGCGTGGAGCGCTGTACGGCTGGCGCTGCTCGGCGCACCGTTGTCTGACCTGCGAAAGGGATGAAAGGAAGCTGACATGCCAACACCGATAGACCGTGACGAGGTCCGACGCCTCCAGCGCGAAGAGGATGCCCAACTCGTCGAGGTCCTGCCCGCGGACGACTTCGACGACGAGCACCTGCCCGGTGCAGTCAATATCCCACTGAAGAAACTCGACCACCACGCGGCCGTCTCACTCGACGCTTCGAGGCCGGTGATCGTCTACTGCTACGACTACCAGTGAGACGTGAGCCCACGGGCCGCGTCGCGGCTCGAAAGCATCGGCTTCACCCGCGTCTACGACTACGCCGCAGGCAAGGCCGACTGGGGCTCCTTCGGGCTGCCGCTGGAGGGCGACGCCGACAGCAGTACCCGCGTCGGAAGTCTCGCCCGCGCCGACGCTCCGACGTGCCTGCCCGACGAGCTCGTTGCGGACGTTGCGGAGCGCGCGGCGGACGAGTGGAAGGTCTGCGTCGTCACGAACAATGACGGCGTTGTCCTGGGTCTCCTCGGGATGGACGCGCTGCGCTCGAAGAAGCGTGTCCGCGCCGAAGATGCCATGGCCCTCGGGCCGAGGACGATCAGGCCGAGTGCTCGACCGGATGCAATCGCACGAAGGATGCGCGACCAGAACCTTAAAAGCATCGTCGTCACGCGCTCCGACGGCGTCTTCGTCGGCGTCCTCCGACGCGAGGATCTCGACTGACGGTCAGAGGGGGCCGCGCTCGCGTAGCGCGTTCTCGCGAGCGTGTTCGACATCCCTTCAATGGCCGTCAGCTGCGGAAACCTCCCTCGCGACTAGCCCACGCGCGCGTAACCGACGGGTTTGCGCGATTCGGGGAGGAGACCCGGCCCGGTCCGTGGAACTCCCCGATGTGGAAGTCACGGAGATCACGGCAGTCCGCACAAGCCTCGCGCAGCGCCTTGCACGGCCCCTGAAGGAGCGCAGCGGCCCGCCGTCGTTGCGGGCGCAGCTCGTCCTCGTCGTTGCGGCGATCCTGCTCGGCGCCGTGCTCGCGGGCCTGCTCTTCGTCGGCGTCTGGCGGCACACCGCAACAGAGGGCGACGCCGCCCGCGCCGCGCAGCTCGCGACGAAGCAGCAGCTCCGCAGCGTCGAGTCGCAGCTGAAGGCCGCTCGCACGCAACTCGTCGCGGCGAACACAGCGACGCACCGCGTGCGCGCGCAGCTCCACGTCGCCCGGACGCAACGCGCCGCGCTCCGCAGGGCCAACACGCGTGCGGCCGTGCGGCTACGCGCGCCGATCGGTTCGCTCGTCGGCAACGGCGGCGCGCTCCAGCATCAGCTCTCCAAGCTGAGCTCCGAGCTCTCCACGATCCAGACCTACTTGACCGCCGCAACCGCGACGGGAGTCGACCCGGCGTTCATCGCCGCGCAAGTGCGTTACCTCCAGACCACGGCAGGAGCCGCGCAACAGGCCGCGACAGCGCTCGCGCAACAGGCAGCGCACGCGCAGGCCGCCGCCAAGGCACTCAACTCGTCGCACTGACGCAATCACTGAAGGAGAACGAGCCGAAATGAACCAGCCTGTGCACCGCTACCTCGTGGGACTGATCGCGTTCCTCGCCACCGTCACGCTGATCACGCACGGCGTGACGACGACGCTGATCGCGCTCGTCGTCTGCGGTGCAGTCGTCTACGGTGACCGCATCCTCGCTGCCTGGGAGCAGCGTCCGCGCCGCCCGCGCACCGGACCGCGCCCGGAGCGGATGCGCGTGCGCCCGCTTGTCGCGGAGAGTGCAGGCTACGACCTCGTTCCGGATGAGCCGTCGCTCATCCTGACCCCGGCGGAGTTCTAGTAACGAGTGTCTAGGGCAGTGCCGGGTTCGATTCCTGCGTCACCCGGGCGCTCTTGATGTAGTCGAGCTTCGGGTAGTGCTTCTTCAGGAACGCGTTGCCCTGGCTCATCATCTCGCTCTGCTGCGGCGTCGGCTTGTCGCCGTAGCCGCTGTAGAGCTTGTCGACGACGTCCAGACCGGAGTCGACGGCGCCGAACGGGGTGAAGCCCGCGGAGTCGAGCCCCTGGTTGTTGCCGGTGTTGATGAACACTTGCGTCGTGCGCGTGTCCGGGCCGGCGGCTGCGAACGATACGCCGCCGCGTCCGTTGGAAACACCGACGGCTTGATCGTCAGGAATCGTCGCGTGCTCCCACGCCTTGGAGACGCTCGGGAACGGGCTGATCCCGAACTGCACGACGAAATTCGGGACGACGCGGAAGAACTCGGCGCCGTCGAAGAAATGCGCCTTCACGAGGTTGTAGAAGCGGTCCGCGCCCAGCGGAGCCCACGTTCGGTGCACGCCGATCGTAAACGTGCCCTTCGTCGTCTTGAACGTCACGGTGTAGAGCTGCGGCGACTTTGCCGTCAGCTTCGCGGGATGAAGCAGCGCCGAGGGCGGCCCCGAGGACGAGCCGCCGCCCCCGCACCCGGCGACGAGCAGGGCGCAGGAAGCGAGCACGAGGACGAGCGGGGCCCGAAGCACGGGCGTCAGGGTAGTACCTCGCGGTACGCTCTCGTCAAATGAGGCTGCTCGTCGGAGTGCTGCTGCTCGCCGCCGCGCTTCCGTCGGCGGCCGGTGGATCGTCGCAGCGCGGCTTCGCGTTTGGCCGCGTGGGCGGCAACATCGTCCCGTTCACGGTGTCGATCGAGAACAACGGCCGAGTGCACGTCAGCGGCCCTGTCGCCGTCATGCACAAGAAGCTGACGCGGATCGAGCTTGCGGACCTCAACCGCGTCGTGGCGACGAACGGGTTCGAACGGCTCCGGCCGATGAACGAGTGCCCGGACGCACTTCCGGACGTCGCCGCGACGTTCGTCCGGGTCGGATCGTTGCGCGTGCAAGTGCACGGCCGCTGTCTCGCGCGCTACCAGCACGTCTACAACGCGTTGGTGCACGCGGTTCGGCTGAAGCTTTAGAGATTTCTTCGCCACAGGAGGAAGCCGAGCGGCAGGATGCCGCCGAGCACGAACCAGGGCGCAAGCGCGACCCGCGCGTACGCGCCGATACGCGTCTGCGTCCCGGCCCGGCCGACCGCGTCGCGCGACGCGCGGACGATCGCTCCGAAATCGGTTTCCGGATACGCCTGCGATCCGCCGGTGATGCGCGCGACCTCGTTCAGCGCATCGGTACTCGTGGGGTCGGCGAAGTACTTCGCGTCGACCTTGCCGCCCGCGTGGTAGATCCGCTCGCCGGGCTCCCATACGTGTACGAAGACGGGCGTGACGCGCCGCTGGATGCTCGCCTGCAACAGCGGTGAGATCTTCGTCGCCTCGCCGTCGGTCAGAATGATCAAAAGCCGGCGCTGGACGCCCTGCGTGTAGAAGTGCGACTCGACGAGCGGGATGAGCGCGTCCCAGGTTGTCGCGCGATCCTTGTAGAGCTGGCTCGGCGGCGGCGAGTCGATCTGCACCGACTCGCCGATCGTCCGCTCGAACAGGGTCCGATCGGTCGTCGGGAGGAGGTTCGGCAGCGAGCGGTCCGTCATCGACGCGACACCCAACGGCACGTCGGAGAGCGCCTGCTGGAGACGGATCGCGAGCCGCCTCGCGCGCTCGATCCGCGTCGGCTTGCCGAAGCCGCCCGAGGCGGTCATCGAGAGCGAGGTGTCGATCAGCACGAAGCCTTGCGCGTCCGCACGCTCGTTCACGAGCTGCTGGCGCACGACGACGGGCTGTGCAGCTGCGACTGCGATCAGCGCCGGCAACAGAACGAGCGACGTGACGACCGGGATCAGGTTCCGGCGTGACGGGGAGCCGATGCGTAGGAGTCGGCGGATCTGCGCGCCGCGCTGCTCCGTGCGCAGGAGCGCGACCAAGGGCACCGCGGCCGCGAGGACGAAGAGCCCGTCGATCGGTGTGAGGAACGACACACCGAGGACGGCGAGCATCAGTAGCCGCCGCCCTGGTTGCCGATCCCCTGGCCTTTGCCGAAGCCGTAGCCGCTGCGCGCGTCGTTGCCGATCTTGCCCTTGCCCGGGCGTGTCAGCCGGAGGACGAGCTCGAGGTTCTCCTTCGCATCGCTGTTGCTCGGGTCGATCGCGATCGCCTCCTGGAAGTACTCGGCCGATCGCGTGAGCGTCTGCGTGATCGCGCTCGGGTCGTTCGCGATCGACGGCGTCGTCACGACCAGCACACCGAGCAGGTTCGCGGCGGCAGAACGCTGGTGCGTGTTCGCGCCGGTCTTCATCAGCGCCTGGAGCTTGTCCTGCGCATCAGCGCGCAGGGTCGGGGCGTCCTGGCGCACCTCCGGGTTGTTGCCGACGTGGCTGAACCAGAAGTACTGGAGCGCCTGCCGGTACTGCAGGGTGGAGCCGGTGCCGATGAGGGCAGACGCCGGGTCGCCGGGAAGCGCCGTGTTCGGCTTCCACAGATGCGTGTGCGTCGGCAACGCGCGGAAGCGGAGATCATCGCGCGAGACGGTCGTCTTCCACGCGTTCGCGTCGAGCGCAAGGAGGAGGAGGACGACCGCGACGCCGCCTGCGAGCACGGCGAAGATCGCGTGCCGATGCCGTCTCAGCGCAAGCCTCAAGCGGGTGCCGCCTTCGCTTCGAGCCTCGCGTTCCAGCGCTCGTTCCCGGCGAGGAGCACGACGAGCACGGCGCCGAGCAGGATGAGCAGCCACGGAGACGGTGCGCGCACGGGGTCGGCGCGGCGCCTCGCAGTGTGCGTGAATACGCTCGGGTCCACGAACGTGCCGCGGCCGAACAGCGCGCCGAAGAGGCGGATGTTCGTCGCCGCCGCAAAGAGTGGAACGATGCGAACCGGGATGTGCTTCGAGCGGAGGAGTAGCGCCTCCTGCTCGAGCCGGCCCTGGTCCGAGTTCGAGTCGTCGAGGTCGCTGACGAGCAGGATCGCGCCGCACTTGATGTGGGCGCGGCGGAGCGAGATCCGCGCCATGTCGAGCCCCGGCGCGATCTGCGTGCCGCCCATGAACGTGTCCCACGGCGTCTGCCCGAAGATCGGGGTCGTGCCGTAATAGCGGATCGGCGTGAAGAACGGGATGAACTGCTGCAGCGCTTGCGGCGGCGAGTTCGGCGGCAGCAGCTCATAGGCGGTGTCGGAGAACATCACGAGCCCGATCGACTCGTTCGCGTTGACGATGCCGCGCAGAGTCGTCGCGACGCGCGCGTACGTCGGGCCGGAGATGCTCGCCGACATGTCGAGGGCGACGACTCCGGTGCAGGTTCCCTGCGGGAAGACGGCGGCGCGGCCCGCGCCCGCCGACTTCGAGACGTGGAAGAGCAGCGCGACCGTCGCCGCGAGCGCGAGCGCGAGCACGATCCGGATCGCGGCCGTACGCTGGGCGTGCCCGTGCATCTGCGGCAAGTCGGCGAGCGGGACGGCGCCGTGCTTGTGGAGGGTCGGCAGCCTCATTCGTCGTCCTTCTGGCCGCGGGCCTGCTCGGCGAACTCCTCGACCTCTTCGTCCTCGGGCGTCCGCGCCGACCATGCGAGCTCGCGCGCGATCAGCGTCAGCTCGTCCGCGCGCTCGATGCCGAGCTCGCCGGCGACGCGCTCGAACGCCTTCCGCTGCAGCGTCTCATCGCCGTGCTCGTGTGCGTAGCGCAGCACTGCGATCGCGCGCTCGAGCGGCGTTCCTAACTCGGCGGCGGCAACTGCGCCGCGGCGCGGATGCACGATCAGGAACCAGCGCGTCGCGAGCGCAAGTGCGCCGGCGCCGAAGACCGCTGCGAGCGCGAGCGCGAGCCAGTAGATGAGCGTCGGCGAGACACGGTAGGTCGGGGCGGCGACGGGCGTCATGCCCATGCGCCAATTGAGGTGGTTCGTCTTCTGCAGGAACGCGACGACCCCTGGGCTGATCTGCGAGTCGACCTGAACGGGCGGCCAGCTCGCGTCGATGCTGTACGCCGGCGATCGGTTCACCTTCAAGTACTCAATGTGCGCCGGCCGGAAATGGAAGACGTGGAAGCGGTCGTCGGGCGGCAGGCGCGGGACGCACGGTGACGTGATGCAGCGAATCGTCCACGTCCAGGTCACCTGCGCGAAGCGGCCGATCTGCAGGCGGATCACCGTCGGCGGCTTCGTTTTGGTGTAGGGCGTGAACGTCGCGATCACCTTGAGTCGCGACGTGTCTACAAGATGCGTGTCGGCGACGACGGCGAGCTTCGCCGTGATCGAGTCGCCGAAGAGATGCACCGTCGGCGTGATCGACGCGTACGCCTTGAACGGCAGGCCCTCGCCGACGGACGAGCCCTTGTAGACCGGCAGTGCGCCCACGGCCGACGGGACGAACGCGAGTGCCACGAGCAGGGCGAGCAGTCCGCGCTTCACGCTGCGCCTCGCCACATCTGGCGAAGGTCTGCCCAGCGGAGGAACGCGCCGAGCATCTCGCCGAGGTCGTGCGAGTGCGCGACGACCGGCTCGACGCCGAGTGACCGGAACGTGCGCAGGAGGCCGTCCCAGCGATGTTCGTGCTGGACGCACAGCCGGCGGGCCTCGCGCCCCGTGAGATAGACCGGATGTACGCGGCCGGTCTCGGGCTCGGCGTACTGCACCGTGATTCCGCCGATGTCGGGGAAGCTGCGCTCCCAGACGCGATCCTGGATCATGACGGGCACGAGCTCCCAGCGGTGCTCGAGCGCGCGCTGCCATGCCGGGAGGTCCGGCGGCACGAGAAAATCGGAGAGCACGAACACGAATGCCTGCGTCGGCAGGTCGCGACGATGCTCGGCGAGGAAGTCGAGGCCGCGCGCGACCGTGTCCTCCGGGGCGTGGAACTCGCGCTCGAATGAGGCGGCGTCCGCGCGCGTTTCGGTGCGCGGCGCCAGCCAGTGCGGCTCGCCCTCCGCGTAATCGAGGTACCCGGTGAGGCTGCGCGCCGCGGTTGCGCTCTGGCCGATCAGGTCGATCGCTGCCAGCAGAGCCTTCGGCTTGTCGAGCCGCCGGAACTCCGACGCCTCGATCGCCATCGACGGCCGGCGGTCGGCGATGACGACGACGCGCGGCGCTTCGTCCGCGAAGCGTTCCTTGACGATGAACTCGTCGCTGCCGCGCGCTGCGGAAAGGCGCGCGGACGCGGCCCAGTCCATCCACGCGACGTCGTCGCCGGGGCGGTACTCGCGCGTACTTGCGACGTCGGAGCCGACGCCGCGCCGCACGCTGCGCACGCCGCCAAACGCGAGGCCGACCACTCGTCGTCGTGGAACGAGTGGGAAAACTGTCGCCACTTAACCCGCGCTTGCCGCCGGCACGTCGAGGTCGATGTCGAAGCCCGGCTTGGGCGCCACCTCGAAGCAGCGCTCGCGGACGTCCTCAGCTGCAGCCGCCCAGCCGCGATCGCGAATCTCCGCGAGGAAGCTCGGACGGAAGAGAATGCGGTGCAACAGCACCGGGACGAACAGCTGCTCGACGTCCTCCGGCGTGACGTAGCGGCGTGAGTGGAGCACGGCGCAGGCGCGCGCTGCGCGGTTGAGCGCGAGCGTGCCGCGCACGGAGCTGCCGATCGCGACAAGATCGAGCTGGCGCGTCGCCCGCACGAGGTCAACGATCCAGCCGGCGACCGCCTCATGCACGAAGACCTCACCGACCGCTGCGCGCAACACGGCGATGTCGTCGAGCCCGATCACCGGAGTCAGACGTCCGAGCGGATGGCCGCCGAGCTGCTCGTTGACGATGCGCGCCTCGTCGTCCTTCTCCGGGTAGCCAAGCGTGGTCTTCACGAAGAAGCGGTCGAGCTGCGCTTCCGGGAGCGGGAACGTCCCCTCGTACTCGATCGGGTTCTGCGTCGCCATGACGAGGAACGGGTCGCCGAGCCTGCGCGTCTCGCCGTCGACTGTCACCTGTTGCTCGGCCATCGCCTCGAGGAGCGCGGATTGCGTCTTCGGCATCGCGCGATTGATCTCATCGACGAGGACGACGTTCGCGAAGACCGGCCCCGGCCGGAACTCGAAATCGCGTTGCTTCTGGTCGAAGATCGAGAGACCGGTGACGTCGGTCGGCTGGAGGTCCGGCGTGCACTGGATGCGGCTCGACTTCGAGCCCTCGATCGAGCCGGCGATCGCGCGCGCGAGCACCGTCTTCGCAGTGCCGGGGACGTCCTCGAGCAGTGCATGGCCGCCGCACATGAGCGCGCCGACGACAAGCTTGATCTGCTCGCGCTTGCCGTGCACGACGGTTTCGATGTTGTCGAGGAAACGCTCGGCGATCTCAGTCGCAGAGCCGAGCTCGTCAGGGGACACGCGTGACCTCCGGAAGGCAGGGGTTAACGGACAGCCTATGACGCATCGGACACTTAGACGTTTCCGTCGTCATTTGGATTGCGCCTTGGTTCTCCACCATCGGCACCGGCTTTGCAAACAGTACGTCTTCAGCCGGTGACGACGAACGTGCTGGCGCCGATCTTTTTTCCGTAGCGGTGGCTGCTCCTAGGCCCCTTGCCCGGCCAGACGAGCCAGGTGTACGCGCCGGGCGCGAGGCGGTCGATGTGGAGCGTGGCGCCGGCGGGCCAGGTCGACACCACCTTGCGGCCTTTCAGCCACAGCTGCACGTTGTAGTAGGTCGCGCCGCGGACGGCCCGCCAGCGCAGGGTGACGCCGCCCCGCACATGCGCAGCGGCTCGCGGAGCGAGGAGCGAGGCCGACGGCGTGGCGAGGCCTTTGAGGACTACCGCATTGCCGGCCGCGTCGTAGGCCGTGACGACGTACGTGTAGCGGTCGCCGTTCCGGACCTTCTTGTCGGTCACGGTTGTCACGCGCTTGCCGGAGTAGACGGTGTCCGGCTTGCCGCCGCCGGTGCGCGTGACCGTCAGCTTCGCGACGTCCGTCGACGCCTGCCAGCTGAGGGTCGCAGCGTCGTTGAGGGAGGTCACCTGGAGGCCGCTGAGCTTCGGCGGCGACGAGTCGTATTTAAAGGAGAAGCTCGCCGCGGCGCTCTGATTGCCGGCGTTGTCCGTGCACCGACCGGTTAGGGAGGCCGTCGAGTCGTTCGGCTTGTCATAGCTCGGCGTGTCGCAGGACGCGATGCCCGAGGTCGCATCCGACCCGGCGAACGTGACAGTGAGCTTGTGGTTGTAGAAGCCGTTCGCGTCCGGCTGGCGGTCCGGCGTCTCGCCGGTGACCGCCGGCGGCGTTGAGTCGTATTTGAGGCCGAACGAGGCGGAGGCTGTGTTGCCGGCCTTGTCCGTGCAGCTGCCCGCGACCGACGCCGAGCCGCTGTCCGGACCGGAGTACGTCGCGGAGGTGCAGCCGGAGAGTCCTGACACGCTGTCGCTGCCGGCAAAGCTGACGGCGACCGCGTGGTTGTACCAACCGTTTGCGTCCGCGCCGCGCGCAGGTGACGGCGTGACGGACGGCGCCGTCGCGTCGTATTCGAAAGAGATGCTTTTCGGTGCGGACGTCAGGCCGGCGCCGCTAGTGCAAGTTTCGGAGATCGACGCCGACCCCGAGTCTGGCCCTGAGTAGGTCGACGTGCTGCAGGTCACGCCTGAGACGGAGCCTGTTCCCGCAGCGGACGCCTGGACCGGATGGTTGTACCAGCCGTTTGAGTCGGGTCCCCGAGCGAGCGTGACGGCCGAAACGGTTGGTCTCGTTTGGTCGAGTTTGATTGTCACCGACTTCCCGGTGATCTGGCCGGTGCCGCCGCTATCAACCCAATGCACGACGCAGTCGACTTCCTGCCCAGTCGTGTCGCTCGAGACAGGAGGCGGATTACAGTCCGCGCTCGTGATCCCGGAGCCAGACACGCTGAAGTTCACTGTGACTGGAGCTGTGTACCAGCCTGTGCTGCACGATCCGGTGACTCCGCCCGAACTGCAGTTCCACGTAATCGTTACGTCCGCGCGCGCGGCCGCTGGTGCGAGAAGGGTAAATGCCGACACCAACGTTGCGAGTACCGCGAGCCTCATCGCGCCGCCTCCCTCGCGACCCGCGCGAGGAACAAACCGCTGAGCAAGACGAGCAGCGCAACCGCAAGCGCCGCGCCCGTCGGAACGCGCGGCGCGTTGCTCACAGCACCGAAGATCCGGTGACCGAGGCTCGGCGCGGGCGGCTCCGGACGCCTGAGACGCGCCGGCGGCGGAGACACATGCGTCGTGACGTGGTGGCGAATGCGGACGCGATGCACCGCGTGGTGCACCGGCGGCGCAGTCCGCCGTGTTACCGGCGGGACAAAAGGAGACGTGGCGACCGGACGCGTGACGACTACGGGCCGCGTCTTGATGCCCGGGTACGGATCCGGCGCAGGCGACGACGCGCCGGGGCTCGGATCGGGCGCGGCGTTGGCGGGCGAGGAGGACGCTCCGAAGGCAGGCGTCGCCGACCCGAGCGCGAGGACGGCGCTCGCGGCGGCGAGGGGCCGCAGCAACGACGAGGCACGCATATGTCTCTCCGACTTCCCCTTCGCTGCAATTGCTGCACGAACGCTACGCCCAATCACGCGATCTGCACACCCCCCGGTCGGCTAGGGACCACCGACCCTGTTAGGCCGGGGGCCCCGCGCTGCGGCACGACGGGGCCCCCGGCCAACCTCCAGGCTCAGACCAGCATTTGCTGTCCCGGCTGGAGGATCCTGGCGACGTTCGAGGCGTCTCCATCGCTCGTCGCATCGTTCGACTGATTCGTGCGACCGCCACCGCCGTAGCTCCAGATGCGGATCGGATCGCTTGAGTTGTGCGCTCCGAACTGGAGCGCGCTACTGAGGCCAACCGCAAGCTGGTCGACGTTCGAGTACTGGGCCAGCGCCTGAACGCTGAGACCGCCGCACCCGCACTTCGAGCCGGCTTGCGTCTGCGTCCCCATCTGCGTCGGCGCGGCGGTGTTCGTCGCGTCGGCCGTCGAGGTCGCATCGTTCGACTGGTAGACGGAGCCGTCGTTGCCCCAGCTCCCGATCCGGACGGGATCTGCGGTATTGCCGAACGACGAGCCGTCACAGCCGCACCGGGACTTGCCCGGCGCCTGTAGAGCAGACGACAGCGCAATCGCAGCCTGGCCGACCTTGGACTCCTGGCCGAGGGCCTGGACTCCCGAGCCGCTCTGCGTCTGCGTGCCGGTCTGGGTCGGCGTGGCGGTGTTCGTCGCGTCAGCGGTCGAGGTTGCGTCGTTCGACTGGTTGACGTTCCCGCCGTTGCCCG
>DASXKX010000009.1:0-73403 GCA_036496545.1 Gaiellaceae bacterium
GGATATCTGATCTTCGACTACGCCGAGGCGTTCACCGTCATCGACGTCAACACGGGCCGCTTCGTCGGCTCGCGCGGGAAGAACGCGGGTCCGGGGAGGCTCGAGGACACGATCACGAAGAACAACCTCGAAGCCGTGAAGGAAGTCGTGCGCCAGCTCCGGCTGCGCGACATCGGCGGGATCATCGTCATCGACTTCATCGACATGGCGAACCCGAAGAACCGGGCGACCGTCGAGGAAGCGCTGCGCACCGAGCTCGAGCGCGACCGGACGAAGACCTATGTCGTCGAGATCTCGCCGCTCGGCCTCGTAGAGATGACGCGCCAGAACGTCACAGACGGGCCACGCGAGCTGATGACGAAGAAGTGCCCGACGTGCGGCGGCGACGGGATCGTGTACTCGGAGGCGTCGGCGGCGATCGATGTCGAGCGCCGGCTGCGCGCGCTCGTGAGCGGGTCGCGCTCGCAGGCATATCGTGTCGAGCTCGCCGCCCCGATCGCTGCGGCGTTGATCGGCCCCGGCGCGCGACCGCTGCTCGAGCTCGAGGCACTGACAAAGCGCAAGTTCTTCCTCGAGGGCAAGCCGGAGATGCATGTCGACCACTTCGTCGTGCTCGCGGAGGGAAAGCTCGCTGATCTTGCGCCCGCGGCTCCGGTCGCGGAGGGCGCGGAGGTGCTGCTGGAGCTCGTCGAGATCGACCGTCACGACAGCACCGCCGCGGTCGGAAAGGTCGAAGGGTTCGACGTGTGCGTGGCCGATGCCGCGTCGCTCGTCGGCAAGCGCGTGAAGGTGCGGATCGAGCGCGTGCTCGACGGCGCCGCGTACGCGATGCTCGCGCGGCAGACGAAGAAGGCGCCTGAGCCGTTGACGGCCGAGGCCGAGGCGGAGAAGCCGACCCGCAAGCCGCCGGCCCGGAAGGACGCAGAGGCGGCTGTCGCCGTCGAGGCGGAGCCGGACGAGGCCGACGCGTCCGAGGACGAGGCGGATGCGACCGAGGACGAGGCTGAGACGGCGCCCGCGGCTCCCGCGAAGAAGAAGACCCGCCGCGGCTCCCGCGGCGGGAAGAACCGGAAGAAGGCGACGACGCCCGCGGCGGGCGCTGGTCCAGCGGCTGCGGAGCCAGAGGCCGGCGAGCAGGCTGAGGCGCCCGAGAAGAAGGTGACGATCCACCTCCCGGCCGACGATCTCGGGGAGAAGCCGGCCGAGGAAGAGCCGGCCGCTGAAGAGCCGGCAGCGGAGCCGGAAGCCGTCGAGGCGCCGTCGGAGAATGGGGACGCACCCGCACCGGCGAAGAAGAAGACCCGTCGCGGCTCGCGGGGCGGCAAGAACCGCCGCAAGCGGGCCGCCGCCGAGGCGACGAACGGCGCGGAGCCTGCGGCCGAGGCCGCTGAGCCTGCAGAGGAGGCCCCGAGAAACGGCGCGCAGGACGAGGACTGGAGCTATGTGCCCATGTCTGAATGGGAAGACGAGTTCAAGGGCTAGTTCGCTACAATCTGCGCCTCGCGGGTCGTCCAGGCCCGCGTTTTCCACGCTTATGAGCTACGCGATCATCACCGTCGGCGGCAAGCAGTACCGCGTCCAGGAGGGCGAGCGGCTGCTCGTCGACCGCCTGAAGACCGACGAGGGCAAGACGTTCAATCCCAAGGTGCTGCTCACCGGCGGGAACGGGAAGACGGAGATCTCTCCCTCAACGACCGTTACAGCGCGGGTCGTCAGCCACGAGCTCGGCGAGAAGGTGCGGATCGGCAAGTACCGCCGCCGCACGGGCTATCGCCGGCACACGGGCTTCCGCGCGAGCTTGACGCAGATCGAGATCGAGTCGATCGGCGCCGGCGGGAAGAAGGCAGCAGCCGCCGCGAAGCCGAAGGCCGAGAAGGCCGAGCCGAAGTCGAAGCCGAAGGCGCCGGAGGCTTCCGCGCCCGCGGAGGCTACGGAGTCAGCGCGCGTCGCGCATCCGCCGAAGGGCTACGAGGAGATGACGGTCGCCGAGATCGCCGAGCACGCGCCGAGCTGGCGGAAGCCGAACATCGAGGCTGCGCTCGAGTACGAGCGCGCGAACGCGAACCGTAAGGGCGCGATCGCCGCGCTCGACCACGCGCTCGCAGAGAAGGAGCACTAATGGCACACAAGAAAGGTCTAGGGTCGTCGCGCAACGGTCGCGACTCGAAGCCGAAGATGCTGGGCGTGAAGATGTTCGCCGGCCAGGACGTGGCGGCTGGGATGATCCTCGTGCGCCAGCGCGGCACGCGGTTCCGCCCAGGCCCGGGCACGGGCATCGGCAAGGACGACACGATCTTCGCGACGCGCGACGGTGTGGTCGCCTTCCGGACCAGCGGTGAGCGCCGCACCGTGTCCGTCGTCGACGCCGGCTGAGCGGGAGCGGGGCTCGCCCCGCACAATGTGGCGATGTTCCACGACCGCGCACGACTGACCGTGATTGCCGGCCGCGGCGGCGACGGCTCGATGCACTTCCGTCGCGAGAAATACGTCCCGAAGGGCGGCCCGGACGGCGGCGACGGTGGCAAGGGCGGCGACGTCGTGCTCGAGGCAGACCCCCGCCGACGCGACCTCTCGGGCTTCAAGCCGAACCAGAAGCTGCGCGCGGGTCGCGGCGGGCCGGGGCGCGGCTCGCTCTCGAACGGCGCAGACGGCGACGACGTGGTGCTGCACGTGCCTGTCGGGACACAGGTGCTCGACGAGGACGAGAACCTCGTCGCGGACCTCGCCCATCCAGGCGCGCGCATCATCGTCGCGAAAGGCGGCGGAGGCGGCCGCGGGAACAAGCGCTTCGCCGGCCCAACCCGCCAAACGCCCCGCTTCGCCGAGGTCGGCTGGCCCGGAGAGGAGGGCGTGATCGAGCTGCGGCTGAAGCTGCTTGCCGATGCTGCGCTCGTCGGCTTGCCGAACGCGGGCAAGTCGTCACTGATCGCGCGGCTCTCGAACGCGCGGCCGAAGGTCGCGGACTATCCGTTCACGACGCTTGCGCCGGTGCTCGGGACTGTCGAGTCGTCGACCGGCCGGCAGCTCGTCGTCGCCGACGTGCCCGGGCTGATCGAAGGAGCGAGCGAAGGCGTCGGGCTCGGTCACGAGTTCCTCGCGCATCTCGAGCGCGCCCGGCTGCTGCTGCATGTGATCGACTCCTCGGAAGGCGACGCGGACAACCGCTGGCGGACGATCGATGCGGAGCTTTCTGCGTACGGTGCCGGTCTCGACGAGCGGCCGCAGATCGTCGTGCTGAACAAGATCGACCTGCACCCGGAGCCGCCGGCGTTCGACATCGAGGACGAGCGGATCGTTCGTGTGCTCCACGTGTCCGCGGCGACCCGTGCAGGCATCGAAGAGCTCAAGCGCGCACTCTTCGAGCTCGTGCCGCCGGACGACGTCGCGCCTGTGGCCGATGAGGGCGAGCTCGTCGACTACCTCGTCTACCGGCCGCAGCCGGCGCGGCGCGCCTTCCGCGTCTTTCGGACCGAGCGCGGCTTCCGCGTCGTCGGGCGCGCGCCGGACGGCGCCGAGCTGGAGCGCGTGCTCAAAGCGGCGGGTGTGCGCGAGGGCGACGAGGTCGAGGTTGGCGACGATGTGCTGGAGTGGCAGCAGTGACCGGGCTCTACGGCGGCGCGTTCGATCCGCCGCACGTCGGCCACGTCGAGGTTGCGCGCGCGGCGAAGGAGCACTTCAGCTTGCCGCAGCTGACGATCCTCGTTGCGGAGCAGCCGGGACACAAGGAGACGTTCCTTCCCGCGGACGTGCGGCTCGAGCTTGCACGGGCTGCGTTCCCGGCCGACGACGTCCGCCTCGATCCGCACGCGCGCACGATCGACCTGTTGCGGGCAGAGCGGTTCGACGAGCCGCTGTTCATCGTAGGCGCGGATCAGTTTTGCGACTTCCTGTCGTGGAAGGAGCCGGACGACGTGCTCGAGCTGACGGAGCTCGCCGTTGCGACGCGGCCCGGCTATCCGGCGGGTCTGATCGACGCAGTCCTCGAGCAGCTAGACCAGCCGGAGCGTGTGCGCTTCTTCGAGATCGATCCGAAGCCGGTCGCCTCGAGCGACATTCGCGACCTCGCGGCCGCCGGGGCGCCGCTCACGGGCCTCGTCCCGGACGCCGTCAACGACCTGATCCGGGCGCAGGGGCTCTATGTCCGGGAGCCGGGGCTACACTGAGGCCGACATCCGCAACGAAGGACACGGAACGACCCTGAACTCGCTCGAACAAGCCCGCCGCATCGCCGCTCTCGCACAGGAGAAGCTGGCGGCAGACGTCGTCATCCTCGATATGCGGCCGGTGTGCACGTTCACCGACTACTTCGTGATTGCCAGCGGCCGCAACCCGCGGCAGACGGCTGCGATCTGGGACGAGATCCACGGGGCTATGAAGCACGACGAGCAGCTCCTCCCGCGCTCGGTCGACGGGGCACAGGAAGGCTCGTGGATCCTCGCCGACTATCTCGACGTCGTCCTGCACGTCTTCACGCCGGAAGCGCGTCAGTACTACAAGCTCGAGCAGTTGTGGGGCGACGTTCCGGCGGTCGAGCTCGAAGCCGCGGCTTCCGCCTAGGTCCGAGTCGGGTCAGAACTTCCCGAACTGCTCGTAGGCGGCAAGCGGCTTCATCCCGTCCCGCACGGCGTCGCGGATGAAATTCTCGGTACCCACGAGCGCCTCCGCCTCGGCGAGCACCGCCTCGATCAGCTCGTGCGGGATTACGGCTACGCCGTCGGCGTCGCCGACGACGTAGTCGCCGGTCGCGACGGTGACGCCCTCGATCTCGATCGTGTGCCCCCACTCGAGCACCTCCCAGCGGGAGACGGCGTCCTGCGGTGTGCGGTAGCGGGCGAAGACGGGCAGTCCCGAGGCACGGACGAGGTCGACATCCCGGCAGCCGCCGTTGATCACGACGCCCGCGACGTCGTGGACCTGCAACGACGTGGCGGAAAGCTCGCCGAAGTGAGCGCAGCTCGCATCGCCCGGCTCGTAGACGGCCACGTGGCCCGCCGGAACCGAGCCGAGCATCTCGAGAATTCGCCGAATCGAGACGTCGGGGTCGATCGCGTGATTCGTCCGGCCCTCGACCGCGAACGCGGGGCCTGCCACGCGCATGCCCGGTTCGAGGGGCGAAACCTCGGGCGGCAGCGTTTGCCGGCGGCGGCCCATCCCGTCGAGCACATCGGTGAGCGCTGCCGTGTACACGGCGGCGAAGCGCGCGCGCAGGTCGTCGGCGCCCGCGGTCATGTCGCGAACCGCGCGCCGGTCCCGCAGTCGACCGCGATGGTGGCGCCTGTGATCGCAGAGGACCGGTCGCTCAGCAGGAAGGCGACGACGTTGCCGATCTCGCGCGCTTCGGCCATGCGCCCCAGAGGGATGCTGCCAAGGACGCTCTCGAGCGTCGCTTCGGGATCGTCTTGCAGCTCGATCCATTCGCGAGCGAGATACGTGTCGGTGTATCCCGGAGCAACAGCGTTGACACGCACGCCGGCGGGTGCGTAGTCGAGCGCAAGCGAACGGGTGAGCCCCTCGAGGCCGGCCTTCGCAGCCGCGTACGGAAAGAAGCCGCGCACCGTCAGGCGAGCCTGAATAGAGCTGATGTTGACGATCGCACCCCGGCGTTCGATCAGCGCGGGCAACGTCGCCTTCGCGAGCATCCAGGCGGCCTTCAGGTCGACGGCGAACACTGAGTCCCAGTCCTGCTCCGTCATTGCAACTGCGTCGAAGTAGGCGTTGACGCCGGCATTGTTCACGAGCCCGTCAAGGCCGCCGAGCGCGTCCTCGGCATCGGCAACCGCGCGCTCGACCTGCTCGCTCGACCGCACGTCGCAGAGACAGAAATGCGCCGGGCCTCGTTGAGCCAGGCGTGTGGCCGTGTCCGTGCCTGACGGGTCGACATCGAGGAGCGCGACCGCACCTCCCTCCTCGACTACGGCCTCGGCGATCGCGGCGCCGATGCCGCGTGCGGCACCGGTGACGAGCACCGTCTTGCCCGCAAGCGTGGTCACGCGTACGTGAAGGCCCGGTCGAGATCGAGCCAGAACGGCGGGAAGTACGCAGGCGTCGGCGAGAGCGGCAGCACACCGTCCGGAACGTCGATGCCGAGGCGGTCACGCATGAAGGCACGGCGGGCGGTGATCCGAGACCAGAGCTCGGAGTGTCGCGATTCGAGCTCGGCGCGGAGGTCCGGGTCTCCGATCGCGACCGTGTCCTCACAGTTCGCGGTCCAGCCGGGACGGATTCCCGTGGGGATGATGTCGCTCTGAATGACCATGCCGCTGGCGATCGGGTCGCTCGAGCCGCCGCGAATCGGCGAGTCGAGCCACTCCTCGTAGTGGATCAGGTGACCGGGATTGAGTGACGAAGCGAATGTCTCTCCCGCAAGCAGGTCGGTGATCGTCCCGAAGATGTCGCCGCCGGAGGCGCCGATCTCAAGGCTTTCGTACCAGGTGGCAATGGCCCGCCAGTACGGAATCGCGAGGTGCTCGACGTAGCCTTCGCTCTGCCCGTCCAGGTCCGCTTCCGAGGCGGCCACGATCCCGCCGCGCGCGCAGTTGCCGCCCCACAGCCCGATCCCGGCGATCGCCGCGTCGCCGAGCTCGAAGCGCCGGGATGACGGGCTGCGCAGACCGACGGCGACGTCGGGGCCTGAGGAGAGGACCGGGTGATAGCTGAGGGGCTCGCCGCCCCACGGCACGCCTTCGAACGCTTGTCGTTCACTGACGCCGGGGCGCGCGGCGCGCAGAACCTCCATGACATAGGTCGAGCAGCGCGAGGCACCCCACTCGAACACCGCGATCTGATCGGCGGAGCAAAATGAGCGCAACCCGGAGCGCGGGCTCGTCAGAGCCGGTGTTACATCGACGACAAGCTCGTGGGAGCCGGCAATCTCGCGCAGCGTGTCGACGATGAACGCCGGCGCGAATATCGGTGCGAAGGCTCCGCTCGACTCCTCCGCCGAGAGCGTCTTCCAGCCGACGACCCCGACCCGGTCGCCCGCACCGATGCCCGCCTCGCGCAGGCCCTGTTCCACGGTCGGGCCGCCGCTTCGGTCGATCCCCATCAGGCTCAGGGTCGGGCAGAGAATCACGTCGACGTCGATCGGGACGACCGGCACGTAGCCGACGTCCTCCTTGCCGACGAGTAGCGTCCGCCGCCCCCGCCCGAGCACGAGCAGCACCTCCTCGAACCGCGGGTCGAGATTGCAGAGGAAGACAAGGCTCGCGGCGTGCTCGCGATCGCCGTAGACGACAACCTGATCGACGTCGACGGCGGCGAGGAGACGCGCGATCCGGTCCTCGAACTCGGCGGCCGCAACCGCCGGCAGCGCGCCGGCGACGTCCAGCGGCGGCATCCCTACGTCGGCCAGCTGGATCGGTCGCGTCACGGTTTCTCCTCGATCGCGGGCGGATCTTGACACCTTGGAACGAGCGGCGTACGGTCGCCGTCAGGTCAGACGATGACCATACAACCTTGGCGACGATGACTCCCGTCCGTGTTCAAACGCTCAAGCTGGGTGACCAGGTGACGCGGGTGCTCGCCGGCCGAATCGTGAACGGCGACATCGGTGCTGCGGACCTCCCGCCTACCGAGCAGGACATCTGCGAGGAGTTCGGCATCTCGAAGACGACGGCGCGCGAGGTGATCGGCGCGCTCGCCGCGCGCAGGCTCGTCAACGTGCGCCACGGCCGCCGCATGGAGGTTCGGCCCGTCTCCGAGTGGAACCACCTCGATCCCCTCCTCCTCGAGCTGAATGACGACCCCGACGCGGTGCGCAAGATGCTCGGCGACCTGCACGACCTGCGCATGCTGATCGAGCCCGAGATCGCCGCCCGAGCCGCGCTGATGTCGACCGAGGAACAGCTCGAGCGGATGCGGCACGCCGTCGAGCAGATGGAGGAGCTCGAGGACGATCCCGACGCGTATCTCGAGGTCGATGTCGACTTCCACAGCGAGATCGCGTCCGCGACGGGCAACAACGTGCTCGCGTTCGTGCTCGACTCGGTGCGCGAGCTGCTGCGCGTGAGCCGGCGCGTCACGAATCTGATCAACGCGATGCCGGAGACGACGGCCGCTCACCGGCGGATCTACGAGGCACTCCTCGCCCGCGAGCCCGAAACGGCCCGACAGGCAATGCGCGTGCACCTGCTCACGGTGACCGAGGTGTGGACAAAACCCGTCGCGCTGCGGCGAGACGGGCATCTACCAGGGAGGGCTGGTCAATGAGCTCTGACGCAGCAGCGCCCCCGCTTTCGGGAGCGACAGCCGGCGGCGCGGAAGTCGCCGAAACCGAACTGAAGGCGGGAGCGATCGGCTTCTGGGGCAACATGGTCCAGGCGGTGACCCACATCGCGCCGGGCCTGAACGTGCTGCTCGGCCTCACCTTCATCGTCAGCTTCGCCGGTGTGACGGCGCCGATCGCGTACCTGCTCGGCGGCATCATCTGCCTCGGCGTGGCGGTCGTCCTGACCCAGCTCGCGAAGCAGTTCACGGGCGCGGGCGGGTACTTCCTCTACATCAGCCGCACGATCGGCCCGCGCTTCGGCTGGCTCACGACGTGGCTCTACTTCCTCTACGACCCAGTCGCAATCGGCGTCGTCTGCGCGTTCACGGGCTCGCTCATCCACGACACGCTCAAGTCACAGTACGGCTGGGACATCCCGTGGGGCGTCTGGTTCGCGATCCTCGTCGTCTGCGTCACAGTGTTCACGCTGTTCGGGCTCGCTCTTTCGGTGAAGGTCATGCTGACGCTCGCCGCGGTCGAGGTCGGCGTCTTCGTGTCACTAATGCTCTCCGGTCTCGTGTCGCCGGGCTCCGGCGGCTTCAACTTCAAGTCGTTCAACCCGGGCAACATCCCGAGCGGCAACGGCCTCTATCTCGGGATCGTCTTCACCATCCTCGCCCTGTCGGGCTTCGAGTCGGTGGCTCCGCTCGGTGAGGAGACGGAGAACCCGAA
The DNA here is from genome assembly GCA_036496545.1 of Gaiellaceae bacterium. Taxonomy (GTDB): domain Bacteria; phylum Actinomycetota; class Thermoleophilia; order Gaiellales; family Gaiellaceae; genus Palsa-739. The sequence continues at coordinate 8,939 of DASXKX010000009.1, forward strand.
GCGCAACCTGCCGCTCGCCATCGTCGGCTCGACGATCCTCGTCGCGTTGTTCTACATGTTCGTCAACTGGGGCGTCCTCGTCGGGGAGGGGACGAACAACGTCAAGAACTTCACGAGCGCCGACCAGATCTTCGAGCTCGGCCGCAGGCTCTGGGGCGGAGCGTGGATCGTGATCCTGATCGCGGCCGTCAACTCCGGGCTCGCAGTGTGCATCGCGATCCAGAATGCGACTACCCGAGTTCTCTTCGACATGGGGAGGGTGAAGGCGCTGCCGCCCATCCTCGCGTACGTGCATCCGCGCTGGAAGACGCCGTGGAACGCGATCTGGTTCCTGACCTTCGTGACGCTCGCGATCGGGGTCGGGCTCGGCTCATGGCTCGGCCCGGTGAAGACGTTCGGGATGATCGGGATCATGCAGACGCTCGGCCTGATCATCGTCTACTGCATGGGCAACATCGGGGCGATGCTCTATTACGGGCGTGAGAAGCGCGACGAGTTCAAGCTGTGGCTGCACGTGCTGATCCCGCTCCTGACCACGGCCGCACTGATCTGGGTCTTCTGGAAGAACGTCGAGACGCTGCATCCGTTCAACCCGAAGAACGCGTTCGACTACAGCCCGCTGATCGTGATCATCTGGACGGTGGTCGGACTGGTGATCCTGCTCTATGCGAGCCGGACCGGGAGGGAAGGGTGGCTGCGCAGGGCGGGCGAGTCCGCGCACTTGCGCGCCGAGACGGCGGCCGAGGCCGCGCATCGGCCGGCCCTCTAACTCGAGGCTCGACGCGCCGCCGGGGATGCAGACGCGTTCCCGGCGGCGACGGCCATGACGACCGCAACCGAACGCGAGGACCTCGCCGGGCTCGGGGTCGCCGTCACCGGGGCGGCCGGTGATCTCGGCGGCGCGATGGCGCTCGAGCTGGCGCGCCGCGGCGCGCACGTGACGATGCTCGATCGCGTGGCGGAAGCCGAGGCGACCGACCGGATCGCGGCGGTCGGCGCCGCCGGCCGGTGCTCGTACAGGCAGGTGGACGTCACCGACCGAGCCGGAGTCGCGGCGGCGCTCGCCGCAGTCGAGCCGCTCGACGTCGCGATCGGGAATGCCGGCATCGTCGAAGCGGCTCCGTTCCTCGACGTCTCGCAGGGGCAGTGGCAGAAGCATCTCGACGTGAACGTCACCGGGTGCTTCAACGTCGGCCAAGCGGCGGCGCAGCTCATGGTCGAGCGGGGCACGCGCGGGCAGATCATCTTCACCGGCTCGTGGGTGGGCGAGATCCCATGGCCCGAGATCTCGGCCTACTCCGTCTCGAAGGCCGCAGTGCGGATGCTCGCGCGCTCGATGGCCCGCGAGCTCGCGAGCCGCGGAATCCGCGTCAACGTCGTCGCGCCCGGGATCGTGATGGCGGGCATGGCCCGGCGCCAGTACGAGACCGATCCGGACTATGCCCGGCGTGCCTCGGTCGTGATCCCGCTCGGCGAGTTCGGAACAGCCGAGCAGGTCGCGAAGGCGACCGCGTTTCTCTGCTCAACCGACGCCGACTACATGACGGGGTCCGTGCTCCTCGTCGACGGCGGCGCCTCCCTCTTCCAGTTCGCCGACTGAACCAGTGGAGATCCTCGACGGCATCCACCGCATCGACGCCGAGGTCGCCGGGCGGCCGCTCTACCTCTTCCTCTTCCTCGGCGAGCGGAACCTGCTCCTCGACGCCGGCTGCTCGACGAGTGTCGACGAATTCATCCTCCCGTATCTCGACTCGCTCGGGCTCGGCGCGCGCGACATCGATGTCCTACTCATCACGCACCCCGACGTCGATCACCAGGGCGGCGCCCACGCGCTCAAGAGCGCAAACCCCGGCCTGACGGTGGCCTGCGGCGCACTCGACCGCGAGCTCGTTTCCGACGCGGACGTGATCATGGAGCGCCGCTACGACGCGTATCGCGCCGACCACGGCATCGCCAACAGCAACGAGGCGACGGCGTGGCTCCGCGAGATGACCGGCCTGTCGCAGCCGGTCGATTCGGTCTACGCGGGGGGCGAGACGATCGAGCTGGCGTCCGGTAACGAGCTTCGCGTGCTGCACGTCCCGGGTCATTCGCCGGGCCACCTCGCGCTGCTCCACACGGGAAGCGGCGCGCTCTTCAGCGGCGACTGCGTCCAGGGCTCCGTCTACCTCGGGCTCGACGGCACGCCGAAGCTCTGTCCGACCTACACGGACGTCGAGCCGTACCTGCAGACGATCGCGCAGATCGGCGCGCTTGCGCCGAACGAGCTGCACGGCTGTCACTGGCCTGCCGCGCGGGGGGCGGCTGTCGGAGCGTTCCTCGACGAGAGCCGGACGTACGTTGAGCACATCGACGAGCTCGTTCGAGCCTGCCTCGCCGACGCACCGGCGGGACTAACGCTTCGCGAGCTGATCCAGCGCGTGAACGAGCTGCTCGACGAGCCGTGGGGGCCGCCGGTCGCGCAGGAGCTCGTCTACAGCCTCCACGGCCACGCCGAGCGCCAAGCCGAGCACGCGGGCCGCAACGCCGACGGCCACGTCGTCTACCACGCGAAGACTCGATGAAGATCACGCGCGTCGACACCCTCCGCCTCGACGAGTTTCCGAGCCTCCTCTACGTCCTCGTCCACACGGACGAGGGTCTCGTCGGGCTCGGGGAGACGTTCTTCTTCGCCGACGCGGTCGAAGCGCATCTGCATGCCGTCGCCGGCGAGCTGCTCGGCCGCGACCCCGGCCTGATCGAAGCGCACGGACGCGCGCTCCGCGGGTACGTCGGGACGGCAGGGAGCGGCGCCGAGCTGCGGGCGGCGTCGGCGATCGACGTCGCATTGTGGGACCTCTGCGGCCAGGCGGCCGGCCAGCCGCTCCACCGCGTCCTCGGCGGTGCGTGCCGCGACTCGATCCGCACGTACAACACGTGCGCCGGATACCGCTACATTCGCGACGAGCGCGGTCAGGCCGTCATGAACTGGGGAATGCCGAACGACGGCGGCGACGGGCCGTACGAGGATCTCGACGCGTTTCTCACGAGAGCCGACGAGCTGGCGCGCGACCTCCTCGCCCAGGGGATCACGGGGATGAAGATCTGGCCGTTCGACCCGTATGCCGAGGCGAGCCTCGGCCATGACCTTCGCACGGCCGATCTCGATCGGGCGCTCGAGCCGTTCAGGAAGATTCGGGCCGCGGTCGGCTCGGAGATCGACGTCATGGTCGAGCTGCACGCCCTTTGGGATGTTCCGGCGGCCTGCCGGATCGTGCACGCACTCGATGAGTTCGAGCCGGCCTGGATCGAAGATCCCGTGCGAGTCTCGAGCCCCGCGGCGCTCGCCGAGGTCCAGCGTGCCACGAGCTCCCCGCTCGCCGTCGGCGAGACACTGAGCGGGCTCGCGCCGTTCCGCGACCTGATCATGGGCGGCGGCGCGCAGATCGTCGTGTTCGACGTCGGCTGGGTCGGCGGAGTGACGGAGGCGCGCAAGGTCGCAGCGCTGGCGGAGGCGTTCGAACGCCCGGTCGCTCCGCACGACTGCACAGGCCCGGTCGTCTACACGGCTGCAACGCATCTGTCGATGCACCTGCCGAACGCGCTGATCCAGGAGAGCGTCCGCGCGTTCTGGAGCGGCTGGTACGCCGAGCTCGTGACGGCGTTGCCCGTGATCGAGAACGGGATGGTCTCCGCGCCTGCGGGACCCGGCCTCGGGACGGCGCTCCGTCCCGAGGTCTTCGAACGCGCCGATGCGCACATCCGCTCGACCGTCTAAGGGAGGGATCGCATGCAGACCGTGAGGGTGATGCAAGAGGGCTGGGGCGTCTTCGAGAACCTGCCGGCGACGGCGGCGCGCTACACCGCGCAAACCGGCGTCGAGGTCGAAGTCACGTTGACGGTGATCCCGGAGATGTGGGAGCTGATGGAACGCAGCTTCTCCGGGGAAGACCCGCCGTTCGACCTCGTCGGTGTCGACGACCTGCTGCTGATCCAGGCGGCGCGCGCCGGTCACGTCGAGCCACTCGACGACCTGATCGCGCGCGACAGCTACCCCTTGGACGACTTCACGAGTCCGGCGCTCGCCGCGGTGAGCGATGGCGGACACATCTGGGGGCTCCCCTATTGCGACGTGTCAAATGTCCTGATCTACCGTGCCGACCTGTTCGAGAAGCACGGTGTAGCCGTGCCGGAGACGCTCGACGACCTCACGCGAGCTGCGGTCGAGATCCAGCAGGCAGTCCGCGCCGACGGAACAGACGACTTTTACGGAATCACGATTCGCGGTGCGCCGAACTGCGGCCTCAACTTCTGGATGGTCGGCTCGACCTGGGGCCCGTCGTTCGGTGCACGGTGGTACGACGACGAGGGTCGGCCGACGCTCGACACGCCGGAGCTTCGCGCGGCAGTCGAGCATTACGTCGACCTGATCCGTCGCGCGGGACCGCCGGAGTCGCCGACGATGGACTTCATGGACTGCGTCGCCTGCTACGGGGCCGGCCGCGCAGCGATGACGATCGAGCCGGCGAACGAAGCGTCGCTCATCTACGAGGAGGGCGGCCCGGTCGCAGACGGCACGAAGACGGCGCTCATGCCGGCCGGCCCGCTTGGGAAACGCCACGTCGGGCTCTACTGCCCGCCATACGCGATCCCGTCACTGTCGCAATCGAAGCAGGCGGCCTGGGAGCTCGCGAAGTTCCTGTGCGCGCCCGAGCAGGTGCTGGCGGACGCGCAGGAGAGCGGCTTCGTCGAGGTATCGCGGAACTCGGTGCTGAACGACCCCGCCTTCCGGAGCCGCTTCCGCCCGAACCTCCTCGAGACGACGGTCGAAACGCGCGCCTTCGCCCGCGGGGAGCGGCCCGTGACGCGGTTCGGCATGGAGGTCGGCAACATCATCGGGGACGAGATCGTCCGCGTTCTCACGGGCGAGCTGACTGCACAGGAGGCGATGCAGATCGCCGAGCAGCGGGTGGGAGCGCTCGGCTTCCCCGATTAGAGCTCGAGCTCGAGCGCCTTCAGATGCTCGATCGCCTGCTTCGTGTCGGCGTCGAACAATTCTGGTCCCGCGTCTTCGGGAATGCCCATCGGGTCGCCGGAGGGCGCCATCACCTCGAAGCTCAGGTACCCCGCGTAGCCGATATCGACGAGCGCCTGCAGGATCGGCCGGAAGTCCGTGTGGCCGCGACCCGCCACGGCGCGGTTCGAGTCGGCCAGATGGACGTGCCTGAGAAGACCGTCGGCGGACCGGAGCGCGTCGTGGATCGATTGCTCTTCGATCGCCATGTGGAACGTGTCGCCCATGACACCGCCGTTCGCGAGTCCGGTCTCACGCCACAGCTCGATCGCCTGCTCGAGACGATTCAAGAAGTACGTCTCGTAGCGGTTCCACGGCTCGAGCGCGACGTCGACGCCGACCGAGGCGGCGTACTCTCCACCCTCGCGGATACTCTCGACCGCCCACCTGCGCTCGTCGGCGGCGGGTGCGAGCCGTGACGTCTTCATGACTGCCGACGGCGCGACGATGATCGTCGCGGCCCCTGCTGCCGCAGCGAAGTCCGCGACCGCACGCACGTAGTCGACTGCCTTTCGACGCTCCCCCGGATCGGGATGGCAGAGATCGCGCTCTGCGGTGTACATCGAGGAGATCGAGCTGACGGAGATGCCGGCGCCGGCGGCGAGCTCGCGGATGCGTGCGCCGTCGTACTGTTCGGGCTCCCCGACGAGCTCGATGGCGTCGTAGCCGAAGGCCGCGACCCGCTCGACGGAGCGCTCGATCTCCTCGCCGTAGTACGAGAACGAGTTGTACGCGTACTTGAAGCGCGCCATCAGTGGTTGTGCCTGGGGACACCCTTCGTCTCGGCGATGCGCTGGTACTTGACCGCCGGCTTCAGCACCATGCCGTGCGACAGCTCGTCGACGAGACTGCTCTGGATCTCCTGCCAGGGCGTCTGGCTCTCGGGAAACGCGTAGCCCCCCGCCTGTGCAAGCGCATCCCGCCGTTTCGCGAGCTCCGCGGAGGAGACGAGGACGTCGGCCGTGCGCTTGCCGAGGTCGATGCGAACCCGGTCGCCCGTCTGCAGCAGCGCGAGACCGCCGCCGGTCACGGCCTCCGGCGAAGCGTTGAGGATCGAAGGGCTGCCCGACGTGCCCGATTGGCGCCCGTCGCCGATGCACGGGAGCTCCCGGATGCCCTGCTTCAGGAGGTAGTCGGGCGAACGCATGTTGACCACCTCGGCCGCGCCGGGATAGCCGATCGGCCCGACGCCGCGGATGACGAGCACGGTGTCCTCGTCGAGTGCGAGCGCCGGATCGTCGATGCGGTCGTGATAGTCCTCAGGGCCGTCGAAGACCATTGCTCGGCCTTCGAACGCGTTCGGGTCATCCGGGTTCTCCAGGTAGCGCTGCCTGAACGCGTCCGAGATCACCGAGGTCTTCATGATCGCGCTGTCAAAGAGATTGCCCTTGAGGTTGAGGAAGCCCGCGTGGCGTTTCAGCGGCGCGTCGTGCGCCCTGATGACCTCGCGAGAGTTCGTGAACCTGCCTTCGTTGTTCTCGTACAGCGATCTGCCGTTGATCGTGATTGCGGTCTTGTCGATCTTGCCCATCGCGATCAGCTCGGCGACGACGGCCGGCACGCCGCCCGCCCGGTAGTACTCCTCGCCGAGGTACTCACCCGCCGGCTGCATGTTCACAAGCAGGGGCACGTCGTAGCCAATCGTTTCCCAGTCGTCGTTGTCGAGCTCGACGCCGACGTGTCGCGCGATTGCGTTCAGCTGAATCGGGGCGTTGGTCGAGCCGCCGATCGCGGAGTTGACCACGATTGCGTTCTCGAAGGCCGGACGGGTGAGGACGCGCGAGGGCCTCAGGTCCTCCCACACGATCTCGACGCTCCGCTTCCCGGTCAGGTATGCCATCTCCTGGCGGTCGCGATGCGGAGCGGGAATTGCGGCGCAGCCCGGCAGGCTCATGCCGAGCGCCTCGGCGAGCGAGTTCATGGTGGACGCCGTGCCCATGGTGTTGCAGTGCCCGGCGGAAGGAGCCGACGAGGCGATCAGCTCGGTGAACTCGCGGGCGCCGATCTCCCCGCGCGCCATCAGCTCGCGCGCCCTCCAGAGGATCGTCCCCGAGCCGGTGCGCTCGCCGTTGAACCAGCCGTTCAGCATCGGCCCGCCGGAGAGGACGATCGCCGGGATGTCCACGGTGGCTGCGGCCATGATCTGGGCCGGCGTCGTCTTGTCACAGCCGGTCGTGAGCACGACGCCGTCTATTGGATAGCCGTAGAGGATCTCCACGAGCGAGAGGTACTGCAGGTTGCGGTCGAGCATCGCCGTCGGTCGCTTGCAAGTCTCCTGGATCGGGTGGATCGGGAACTCGAACGCGATCCCACCGGCCTCCCGGATCCCGTCGCGGACGCGGGCCGCGAGAAAGAGGTGATGCCGGTTGCACGGCGTGATGTCGGAGCCGGTCTGCGCGATCCCGATGATCGGCCGGCCGGACTGGAGCTCGTCGAGCGTCAACCCGTAGTTCATCGTCCGCTCGAGGTAGAGCGCGGTCATGTCGACGTTGTCTGGGTTGTCGAACCAGGCACGGGAGCGAAGGTCGGCCATGTCTAGGGGTCATACCATCTGTCCCTATTGTTCGCGGCCGGATGAAGCTCGGCATGAACATGCTCCTCTGGTCGACCGACGTCTGCGACGACCGGTTCGACCCGGTGTTCGAGATGCTCAAGGACGCCGGCTTCGACGGCGTCGAGATCCCCATCTTCGACCGGGAGGTCGAGAAGTACGCCGAGCTCCGCGTGCGGCTCGACCGGATCGGGCTCGAGGCGCTCGCGGTCTCCGCGCGCGGGGGCGACGACAACCCCATCTCGGCCGACGCTGCTGTGCGCGCCGAGGCGCTGGCAGCGACGAAGGCGAACGTCGACTCGGCGGCTGCACTCGGCGCGCCGCTCATCTGCGGGCCGCTCGCGGCGCCGCTTGCCGTCTTCACCGGCACCGGGCCAACGGTCGAGGAGAAGGAGCGCGCCGTCGCGTATCTGCGTGAGCTCGGACCCTACGCCGAGGAACGGCACGTGACGATCGCGGTCGAGTACCTGAACCGGTTCGAGATGTACTTGACGAACTGCGCGTCCGACCTCGCGGAGCTCGTGCGCGCCGCCGCGCATCCGCGCATCCGGATGATGTACGACACCTTCCACGCGCACATCGAGGAGAAGGACCCGGCCGCCGCCTTGCAGGCGTGCGCAGACGTTCTCGTCCACATCCATCTCTCGGAGAGCGACCGCTCGACGCCCGGCGCCGGTCAGGTGCGCTGGGCCGAGACCTTCGCGGCGATCGGTGAGATCGACTACGACGGCTGGGTCGTGATCGAGGCGTTCGGCGACTTGCTGCCTGACCTCGCGGGCGCGACGAAGATCTGGCGGCGGATGTTCCAGAGCCCTGAGCAGCTTGCGCGCGACGGCGCTGCGTTCGCCCGCGGCGGGCTCGCCTTCTAGCCCTGCTGCATCGCAGCGTCGATCGCGATTTCCGACGGCGAGAAGTCCTTCGACCGCACGAACGCAAGCGCGTCGGGAGCGCCCCAGTTGCGATCCATGCCGCTGTCCTCCCACTCGATCGACAGCGGGCCCTGGTAGCCGATCCGGTTGAGCGCCCGGAACAGCGCCTCGAAGTCGACGTCCCCGTGGCCTGGAGACGCGAAGTCCCAGCCGCGCGCCTCCGCGCCGAAGTTCAGGTGCGAGCCGAGAATCGACCGGCGACCGTCGAGCCGCTTCTTCGAGTCCTTGACGTGGACGTGGTAAATCCGGTCGGCGAACTCCAGCGCGAACTCCGCCGCGTCCAGGTACTGGTGCGCAAAATGGCTCGGGTCGAGGTTGATCCCGAACGCGTCCCGGTTCCCGATCGCGTCCAGCGTTTTCCGCGTCGTGACGAAGTCATAGGCGATCTCCGTCGGGTGTACCTCGAGCCCGAACCTGACGCCCTCCTGGTCGAAGACGTCCATGATCGGGGTCCACCGCTCGGCAACGTGCTCGTACGCCCCGTCGATCTCGTCGAAGTCGTTCGGCGGGAACGAATAGAGGAGGTGCCAGATCGGAGAGCCGGTGAAGCCGTTCACCTGCCGGACGCCGAGCCGAGCCGCTGCGCGCGCCGTGTCCTTCATCCGCTCGGCCGCTCGCGCGCGAACGCCCTCCTGCTCGCCGTCGCCATAGATCTCGGGCGGCAAGATCGCCCGGTGGCGCTCGTCGATGCGGTCGCAGACCGCCTGCCCGACGAGATGCGCGCCGATGGCGAAGACGTTCAGGTGATTGCGCTCCAGGATCTCCTGTCGAGAGCGGCAGTAGCCGTCGTCCTCGAGCGCCTTGTCGACCTCGAAGTGGTCGCCCCAGCAGGCGAGCTCGAGCCCGTCGAAGCCCCAGTCGCCCGCGGTGGCGGCGAGCTCCTCGATGGGCAGGTCGGCCCACTGGCCGGTGAACAACGTGACGGGACGTGGCATGCGCGAGACCGTATAGAAATCGCGTATGAGCAACCACTACGGCTTCGAGGGACGCATTGCCCTCGTCACGGGCGGCGCGAGCGGAATCGGCGCGGCGGCGGCCGAGCGCCTGCGCGCGGGAGGCGCCGAGGTGCATGTGTTCGACCTCGCGAACGGCGACGACGTGCGTGACTCCGCACAGCTGACCGCCGCCGTCGCGAAGCTGCCGCGACTCGACGTCCTCGTTTGCTCGGCCGGCGTCGGCGGCGACTCGCTGCACACCGAGGAGGTGAGCGACGAGGAGTGGGAGCGTGTCCACGCGATCAACCTCAACGGCGTCTTCTACGCGAACCGCGCCGCGATCCCGAAGATGAAGGAGAACGCCTACGGGCGGATCGTCAACGTCGCATCGATCGCCGGCAAAGAGGGCAACCCGATGGCGGGCGCCTACTCGTCGTCGAAGGCGGCGGTGATCGGCATCACGAAGGCAATCGGCAAGGACGTCGCCGGAAGCGGCATCCTCGTCAACTGCATCGCGCCTGCGGTGATCAACACGCCGCTCCTCGGGCAGATCTCGCAGGAGCACATCGAGTACATGACGGCTCGGATCCCGCTCGCGCGCATCGGCGAGCCGGTCGAGGTCGCCGCCCTCATCTGCTGGCTCGCGAGCGAGGAGCTGACGTTCTCAACCGGGGCGTGCTTCGACATCTCCGGCGGACGGGCAACCTATTGACCGGCACAGGCGAGCGATTCCTCGTCACAGGCGCGCTCGGCTGCATCGGCGCGTGGACGTGCGCCGAGCTCGCAGCCGAAGGCACGGACGTCGTGGGCTTCGACCTCGGCACCGACGACCGTCGCCTGCGCCTCGCGACGGACGCCGAAATCCCGCTCCTGCACGGCGACATCTCCGACCGCGAGGCGCTTGCGAAGGCGCTCGACGACCACGGAATCACGCATCTCGTGCATCTCGCGGCACTGCTCATCCCGAGCATCAAGCGTGACCCGCCCTACGGGACGGCTGTGAACATCGGCGGCACGGTCAATGTGCTCGACGCGGCGAAGACCCGCGGCATCCACGTTGCGTATGCCAGCTCGGCGGCGGTGTACTCGCAGATCGACGACCCCGGCGGGCCCGTTGCGAACGACGCAGTCGGGCATCCGGTCACGTTCTACGGCGTTCACAAGCAGGCGTGCGAGGCGCTGGCGCGGATCTTCTGGCAAGAGGAGCAGGTGCCGTCGATCGGCATCCGCCCCTTCATCGTCTACGGGCCCGGTCGCGATGCCGGGCTGACAGCGTCGCCGAGCCTCGCGATGGCCGCGGCAGCCGCGGGCGAGGACTTTGAGATCGCGTTCGGCGGCCGCACGCAGCTGCAGTTCGCGCCGGACACCGCGCGGGTGTTCGTCGCGTCCGCTCGCGCTGCGGCCGAAGGCGCGCGCACCTTCAATCTCGGCGGTCCGGCCTCGACGATCGCCGAGACCGCGCGCGCGATCGAGGCGGCGGCTCCCGGCGTGCAGATCACGGTCGACGAGCAGACGATCCTGCCGTTCCCCGAAGAGTTCGACGGCGCGCCGCTCGAGGAGGCGATTGGCCCCATCGCGTGGACACCGCTCGACGACGGGGTCCGGCAGACGGTCGAGCGGTTGCGCGCTTCAGTCTCCGGCGACGACCGGGTTCGAGATTGAGCCGATTCCGTCGATCTCGATCGTGATCTCGTCCCCCGGCTGCAACCAGACCGGCGGCGTGCGGAACGCGCCGACGCCGGCCGGCGTGCCGGTGATGATCAGGTCGCCCCGCTCGAGCGTGATCGCCTGCGACACGAACGAGATCACCTCGGCGACTCCGAAGATCTGGTTCGACGTGTTCGAGTCCTGCATCGTCGTGCCGTTCAGGATCGCCCGGATCGGCAGCGACTGCGGGTCGGGGACCTCGCCCGCGGGCACGAGATCTCCGACCGGCAGGAACGTGTCGAGCGACTTGCCGCGCACCCACTGGCCGTCCGAGAACTGGATGTCACGGCCCGACACGTCGTTCGCGACGACGTAGCCGCGCACGAAGTCGAGGGCGTCGTCCGTCGAGACGCGGCTCGCCCGACGGCCGATGACGACGCCGAGCTCGGCCTCGTAGTCGGGGCTCTTGCAGATGCCGGGCACCCGGATCGCATCGCCGGAGCCGATCAGCGTGTTCGGCCATTTCGCAAAGAGGAGCGGCCGCTCGGGCAGGTCGACTCCCTGCTCCTCCGCGTGGTCGCGGTAGTTGAGGCCGACGCAGACGATCTTTTGCGGGAGGTCGAGCACGGGGCAGCGACTCTACGCGAAGCGCGTCACGCGCCGTACGTGTCGTGTTGGCGGAACCAGTTGAGCGGGTCGCCGGGACCGCGATCCTCGTTCCGGCCTTGCGGCGCCCGGTCGAGCCACTGATACATGCCCCACAATCCGTCCAGGCCACGCGCATAGGCCGAGTAGGTGCGGTAGACGACGCCGTCCTCGAGCGCAAACGCGCTCATGCCCGGGCGCTCGCGCGCGTAGGTCGCCCAGTCGGTGCCCGTCGTCGCGGCCCACGCGTCGAACGGCCCGCGCATGTCTTCCGGCGGCGACCACACGGCCGACTCGCGGAAGTTGTACTCGTACGCGCCGGCACGCTCCTGCTCCTCCGAGAGGGAGACGTCGAAGTCGTAGTTGAAGTCGCTCCCGAACGAGGAGGCCCACGGGAAGCTCCAGCCCATCCGTTGCTTGTAGCTCTGCAGCTTCTCGAGCGGCGCGCGCGACACCGCCCAGAGCATGACGTCGTGGTTGGCGAGGTGAATCGTGAAGCCGTTGAAACCGTCGGCGATCGCCGAGCAGGCGGGACACCCCGCGGTGTACCCGGGCCCGAACATGAAGTGGTAGACGAGCAGCTGTGACCGTCCGTGAAAGAGGTCGGCCAGCGAGGAGCTCCCCTCGTCCGTTTCGAAGCGGTACTCCTTGTCGATCGCCACCCACGGCAGCGCCTGTCGCTGCCGGGCGACCTCGTCGCTGCGCAGGGTCAGGTCCTTCTCGGCGGCGAGCAGCTTGAGCCTGGCCTCGAGCCAGTCCTCGTGCGTCCCAGTCCGGTGTTCGGTCATCGGTGACTCCTTTCCCACGTCGTCATTACAAGGCGAGGTTTGCGGCGCCGACTGCGACGATTGCGAGTGCGACCGGCACGTCGACGAAGGCATTCGGGGGCAGCAGCTTCTGGGCGAGCACGAGGACGGCGACCAAGCACATCCAGGTGAGGCTCATCACGCCCATCGCGAGAAGCACGAGCATCAGACCGCTGCTCGAGCCGAGGCAGTAGAGCCCGAATGCGGATCCGGAACGCACGTGCTCGCGGCAGCGGCGGCGGAAGTCGCGCTTGAGCGGCGTGAGCTCGTAGATGCCGGCGGCGAGCGTCAGTGCACCGCCGACGGCGGAGCCGTGCGGTCGGTACGCGATGAAGACGACAAGGCCGACGGCGGTCCAGACAGCGAGGTACGAGCCGACGAAAAGCGGCGCGGCGAGTGCTGTCCCGGCCACTCGTGCTCCCCGCACGACCGCCGGAACGGCGGCCGGAAGCATCATCGCCGCCATCATCGGGACCCACAGTGCGACGAACGACCGGAGCGAGCCGAGTGCGGTCGCGGCGCCCATGTCCATCCCCTTCATCTGCCGCAGCGCGACGACCCAGCTCGCCCCGGCGAGCACGAGCGTCGCCGGCCCCACTCGCGCCGCCATCAGCCGGCGTCTCTTTCGCTCGTCTCGGGCACAGAGATCATTCGCAACCGATGGTTGCACATATCTGATAGCCTACGCAACCGGTAGTTGCAAATCGGATCGAGGAGAGAAATGGCCGCTGACCGGATCGAGCGGGAAATCGAGATCGATGCCCCGATCAGTGTCGTCTGGGCCGTGATCACCGAGCCCGCGCACATCACCGGCTGGTTCACGGACACGGCCGAGCTCGAGGTGCGAGAGGGCAGCGAAGGGAGGCTCGGCTGGACGCTTAAGGCCAGGACGCGCGAGACGGTTGTCAATCTGAAGGTCGAACGCTTGGAGCCGCCGACGCTCTTCGCGTTCCGTTGGAACTATCCGGACGGCGCTGAGCCTGGCCCGTCAAACGCGCCGCTCGTCGAGTTCACGCTCGAGCCGCGAGGTGAACAAACCCACGTGAAGATTGTCGAGAGCGGGATCGCGTCCGTCGAGCAGGCCGACGACGCGAGAGAGACCTACTTCGCCGAGCACTCGAGCGGCTGGTCGGTGATTGTCGAGCGCCTCCGCGTGTATGCCGCCGAGCAGAGGAGCAGTGTCGCCGGCTGATGGCCGTCGCTGACGACAGCGACGAGCTGATCGCCGCGGTGACGGACTCGACTCGCCGGCAGATGCTCGATCTGCTGCTCGAGCGCGGAGAGTCAACCGCTACGTCACTTGCCGAAACCCTGCCCGTCACGCGGCAGGCCGTCAGCAAGCACCTCGCTGTGCTCGATCGCGCCGGGCTCGTTCGTGGGCACAAGTCCGGCCGCGAGGTGCGCTACCAGGTCGTCGTCTCCCGGCTCGACGAGGCGACACACTCACTGGCCGCGATCGCGTCGACGTGGGATCGGCGCCTGCTCCGGATCAAGCAGATCGCAGAGGCGCAGCATCGGCGGCGGTCGACGTCCTAGGTCGCTGTCCGGATGCGATGGACCCAGCCGGGCTCGAACCGGCGGCCTTCGGCGTGCCACGCCGACGCTCTCCCAACTGAGCTATGGGCCCACGAGCGCACGCAGTGTAGCCCGGAACTCGAACTCGCGAGCCCAGCGGATTCCGCACGATTGGTTGTTCTTTGTCGGCTCGAGCCTCAGCTGTACGGCCGTTCTACGCACGGACAACTCCACCGGAAGCAGATAGGACGTCGCATTGTCCGGACAATACGCGGCGATCGCGTCGATCTCGCCCGGAGCGTATCCACGATGAATCAGTCCTTCTCGGGCCCGTCGGCAGGTGCGCGTCCTGATGACGACGACGTCGCCGACGCGTCGTGACCATTTGCACTGCACGCGGAGGAAGCGCGATCCGAGATCGAGAACAAGGTCGTAGCGCTGGTCGTCGAGCGGCTTGGCGACGGGAACGCCAATCTTCGCGCATTCGTGGATCACCGCGGTCTCTGCCACCCATCCCATCTGCGTCGTTGTCAACATTGAATACAGCTTAGCCACCGCGTCGGACGCCAGACACCGGCAAAGCGTTGTCACCGGTGGTCCGGGCTGCAAGGATCAGGTCCGTTGGAGACAACGGCCCAGACCACGCGCGCCGCGCAACGCGGGCACGCGAGACGAGAGCGCGCGCTCGTGCCGATTCGCTTCGCGCTGCTGCGGCTTCGCCGCCGCTGGCCGCAGGCGCTCGTGGTCGGGCTTGGGATCGCCGTCGGTGCCGCTGTCCTCGCGCTCACCGCCGTCGGGAGCGCATCCGTGCAGGATCGCGCTGTCCAGCGTGCGCTCGCACAGCTGCAGCCCTCCGATCGGGCGATCCAGACCGTCTGGAGCGGCGTACCGGCGCAGTCAAGCCTCTCGTTCGCGCAACTCGATGCGCTTGCGCAGGCACAGACGACGCCGATCCTGAACGTGCCGCCGTTCCGCGTCGAGGTCTTCCGGCAGGCGACGTGGGGAGGAGCATTCGTCAACCTCGGCGCGGTCGACGGCCTCTCGAAGTGGCTCACGCTCCGCAGCGGCCGCCTGCCTCGCATCTGCACACCAAGCGACTGCGAGCTCGTCCAAATCGGCGGCGCCGCCGTGCAGCCGAAGCTGCCCTTCCTCCACGTCGTCGGGCGCGCAAGGTTCATCCCCGGCGCGCCGCTGCAGAGCTACTTCGGCAGTGGAGGAGAAAAACGGCCGCCGATTCTGCTCGCGAACGGCGTCACGCCGTTCGTCCGCACACCGCTCCCCGACGCTGCGCTGATCGCGCGCACGTACGGCTGGGTCGTCCCGCTCGCGCCGCGCGCAATTCATGACTGGCAGCTCTCGACGCTGAACGACCGGCTCGACGCTGCACAGTCCGTCCTCGAGCGCAAGTCGGACATCTTCATTGTCAGCGGGCCGACGGACACGATCGCGGCGATCCGCGCCACGAGCCGTGTCGCAGCCCAGCGGCTGCTGATCCTTGGCGGCGATGCCGCCGTACTCCTGCTCGGCTTCGCCGTGCTCGCGTCGACGCGGCTGCGCCGCGAGCACGCGGACGTCCGCCGGCGCCTCACCTGGTCAGGTGCGAGCCGCTCGCAGATGCTGCTCGTCGCGGGAACCGAAGTCGTCGTCATCACGGCGGTCGCGAGCATCGTCGGGTGGCTTGCAGGCACAGGCGCCGGCGCGTTATTCGCACGCCACCTCGGCTCGCCGGGCGGGCTCGTCGTCGAGCACTCGATCTTCACGGCGCGCTCGCTTTGGATCGGCCTCGCTCTCGCCGCAGTAACCGGGGCGACGATGCTCGTCGCGCT
The DNA here is from genome assembly GCA_036496545.1 of Gaiellaceae bacterium. Lineage (GTDB taxonomy): Bacteria > Actinomycetota > Thermoleophilia > Gaiellales > Gaiellaceae > Palsa-739. The sequence continues at coordinate 24,846 of DASXKX010000009.1, forward strand.
GCGCGCAGACTCGATCGCGTTCGGCGGACTGCGGCTCACCGCCGCGGATGCGGCCGCGCTCGGCGCACTCGCCGCGGTGCTGCTCGCGCTTGCACGCGGCAAGGCCGACACGTCAACGCTCTCGAGCAGCGGCACCGGCGTACTGCTTCTGCTGCTGCCCGCACTCGTCCTGTTCGTCCTTGCCGTCGCGGCTGCGCGACTTCTCACGCCGCTTCTGCGCGCGATTGAATGGAGCGCACGCCGCGCCTCGCCGTCTATACGCGTAGCGCTGCTGTCGCTCGCCCGCGCACCCGGCGAGGTCGCACTCACTGTCGTCTTCTTCGTCCTCAGTGTCGGCATCGCGGTCTTCGCGTTCGCATACCGTGCGACGCTCGTGCAGGGCGAGCACCAGCAGGCGAGCTTCGCCGTGCCCGCGCCGTATGTCCTGAGCGAGGATCTGACGAAGCTCACGACGATCCAGCAGGCGCTGCCGCGCGGCGGCGGGACGCCGGTGCTGCGCGACTCCGGCTTTGTCAGCGGAACGCGAGGCCGCGACTTCACGCTGCTCGCGCTCCCGGCGCACGCACTGCCGGACGTGGACGGCTGGCGCTCCGACTTCTCGCAGAGCTCGCCCGCACAGCTCGCGAAGCTGCTGCAGCCGGCCGGCACGCCGCGTTTGAACGCGATCATGCATCTGGGCACCGCGCCGACGGCAATGTTTCCGTTCACGATCACGGGCGACAAGGTCGGCGTTACCGCCGTCGTCGCCGACGCAAGCGGTGACTTCACAAGCCTCCTGCTTGGCGAGCACGGCGCCGGCCGGCACGCGCCGACCGTGCGCGTGCCGCCTGAGGCGCGCGGAGGTCGCGTCGTCGCCTTCCGGCTGACGTTCCCGACGATCGCCTCGTACGTCGCCGGCCACCGTTCCGCTGAGACGTCGCTTGGCGTGAACGATGCGTCCACCGGCACCATCCACTTCGCCGACTGGCCGGGCGCCCACCGCTTCGTCGTCAACAACGCGGCCGACGCGATCCTTCGTCCCCGCGAGCCGACGCAGGGAGAGCTCGTCCCCGTCGTCGTCTCGCCGGCGCTCGCACACGCGGCCGGCCCGAGCGGGATCATCCCGCTCCACGTCGAGAACCAGGTCATCTCCGGACGGATCGTCGCGACGACGCGATTCTTCCCATCGGTCGAAGGCGACCTCGTCGTCGCTGACCTGCCGACATGGCTGACGGCCGCAAACACCGCCGATCCGGGAACGGCGACGGCGTCGGAGCTCTGGCGTGCCACGGCCCCGCCGCCGGGAGTACCCCTTGGCGTCGCGTCGCAGCGCGAACGCGAGCACGAGCTCTCGAGCGATCCGTTCGCACGCGGGGCAGTCGCGCTCCTGCTCGTGACCGCGGTCGTCGGCCTCGTCCTCGCGGCGGTCGGCCTGCTCCTCACGGTGCTCGGCGACCTGCGTGACGAGCGCGGTGCGCTCTCCGATCTCTCAGCGCAGGGCTCAACGCCCGCAGATCTGCGGCGCCACCTGCTCGTTCGCGCCGGCACGGTCGGCCTCGTCGGCCTCGCGGCCGGGCTCGCCGCGGGTGCAATCGTCGCTGCGCTTGTCGTCGCGGTCGTCACCGTAAGCGCCGGAGCAGAAAACGCGCTGCCGCCGCTGCTTCTCTCGTTCGACTGGCCGGTCGCCGCCGCAGCGCTCGGCGCGCTCGTCGTCGCCTCGGCGGCCGCAGCAAGCGCATCGGCCCGGAGGCTGCGATGAGAGCGGTCGACGCGCGCGATCTCTTCCGGTTCTACGCCTCGCCCGAGGGCATATCGGTCGCGCTGCAAGGGCTGAGCCTCGGCGTCGACGAGCGCGAGCTCGCGGTCGTCTTCGGCCCGAGCGGCTCGGGGAAGAGCACGCTGCTGCGCATTCTCGCCGGGCTCGACCGGCCGTCCGCGGGCAGCGTCAGTGTGCTCGGGCACGACCTGCGCACCCTGCGGGGACGCGCGCTACTCGACTACCGCTCGCGCACGCTCGGCTATGCCGACCAGCACTACGGCCGCGCGCTCGAGCCGGAGCTCACGGCACGCCGACTCGTCGGCTTGCGGCCAGCGATCCTCGGCGTCGGCCGCCTCGAGTGCGACCGGATTGCCGACCGGCTGCTCGAGCGCGTCGGCTTGCTCGACCGCCGCGACGCGCTGCCGCGCGAGCTCTCCGGCGGCCAGCAGCAACGCGTCGCGATCTGCGCCGCGCTCGCGCACCAGCCGAAGCTCTTCATCGCCGACGAGCCGACCGGCGAGCTCGACGCCGTCAGCGCGACGCAGATCTACACGCTTATCGGCGAGCTCGTGCGCGAAGTCGGCGCGACGACGGTCGTCGTCAGCCACGACCCGCAGTCAGCGGTCATCGCCGACCGCGTCGTGCAGATCCGCGACGGCCGCGTGAGCGCTGAGAACGGCGACGCCGTCGTCAACCGCGGCGGCTGGGTCCGCATCCCCGAGGAGTTGCTGGGCGGCGCGCCTCGGGCACGCATCGAGACGACGGAGCGGGGCATCGTCCTGCGCGTCGACGCGCGCGGTGCCCCGCCGGCGACGCTGCCGGTCGAGCCCGTGCCCGGCGAGGTGGTCGTCCGTACGCTCGGGCTTGCGAAGTCGTACGGCACCGCGCCGGTCTTCACCGACATCTCGGTCGAGCTCGAGTCCGGCCGGCTCTCCGTCGTGACCGGCCGCTCCGGCTCGGGCAAGTCGACGTTCCTGCACCTTCTCGCCGGTCTCGATCTTCCGACGGCGGGCGAGGTGCGCGTGCTCGACGAGCCGGTTTCGGCGCTCGATGCGACCGCACGCGCGCAACTGCGGCGAGACCACATTGGTGTCGTGACGCAAGGCACCGACCTCGTGCCGTTCCTGACCGCGCTCGAGACGGTTGCGCTGCGCGGCGTCGCCCACCGCGATGCACAGACGATGCTCACGCAGGTCGGCCTCGAGGAGCTCGCGCACCAGCGCGTCTCGCGGCTCTCGATGGGCGAACGCCAGCGCGTCGCCGTTGCGCGTGCGCTTGCGCGCAAGCCGCGCGTCCTGCTCGCCGACGAGCCGACCGCTCGTCTCGACGAGGCGAACGCGCGGGCCGTCGGCCGCCTCTTCGCCGAGCTCGCAGCCTCGACCGGAACGGCGATCGTCTGCGCGACGCACGATCCGGTGCTGATCGAGCAGGCGGGCTTCGAGCTGCCGCTCGGTACGCTCGCTGCGTGAGCCAACAGGCGGTTGATCTTTTCCTCAGGGGCTATCGCGCGTTCGTCGCGGGCGACCTTGACGCCATCGAGCAGATGCTCGATCCCGAGGTCGAGTGGATCGGCGTGGGGGAGGCTGCGGCGATCGCAGACCGCTCGGACGTGCTCGACGTCCTGCGCGACCGCGTTGCCGAGGACTATCAGATCACCGTCGACCGTTGCATCGGCGTTGGTGACGACGTCGTCGTGAGCATGCGGTTCTCGCGCACCGAGCTCGACCCGACCGACGAGCGGCCGCTGCAATCCCGCCGTTCGTTCCTCGTCGGCCGTTACGCCGCGATCGTCACCACGCACGACGGACGTGTGTCGCGCGTCGTCGAGTACCCGCATCTCACCGCTGCGCTCGAGGCGGCCGGGCTCGAGGACGAAAACCCGTGAAGCGAGTGCTCGTCAGCGGCTTCGAGCCGTTCGGCGGCTCGACCGTGAACCCGTCGCAACAGCTCGTCGATGCACTCGACGGCGACGTCGCGAAAGCGCTCCTGCCGGTCTCCTATGCACGCGTAGCCGACGCGCTGCGCGACGCAATCGCCGCCAACGATCCCGACGTCGTCATCTGCTTCGGGCAGGCGGACGGCCGCACCGGCATCTCGGTCGAGCGCTTCGCGCACAACCTCGACGATGCGACGACGACCGACAACGACCTCGCGCCCGGATCCGGTGAGCCGATCGATCCCGGCGGCCCGACTGCGTACGCGAGCTCCCTTCCCGTTGACGACATCGTTGCCGCGCTGCGCGCAGAAGGCATCCCGGCCGTGCCGTCGCGCGACGCCGGCGGCTTCCTATGCAATCACGTCTTCTACGAGCTCATGCGGACACTCGAGCGCGACGTGCCTGACACGCGCGGCGGCTTCGTCCACGTGCCGCTGCTGCCGGAGCAGGCGCTCGACAAGGACACCGCGAGCATGCCGCTCGAGACGCTCGTCCGCGCGGCCGCGATCATCGTCGCGACCGTTCGCGCCGACTACTAGGAGACGCGGAACGTTCCGCGCACCGCCGCGCCGGCGCCGCTGCTGACGTAGACGTACCGTCCGCGCCGGTCGAACTCGAAGCCGAAGAAGCGCAGCTTCCTGGCCGGCACGACGATCGCGGCGACGGCCGCCGGCGCGGCGAGCGCTCTCACTTGCCGTGCGTGATGTCTTTGACCACGTACGCGGCGACGTCGTTGATCTGCGTCGCCGTGAGCGTGCCCTTGAAGGGGGGCATCCCACCCCCGCCGTTCTCGACCTGCGAGATCACGCGTGCCCGGTTCTTCGCCGACGGGATCGAGGTGAGGTCAGGGCCGCCGTTGCCGCCCTGCCCCGTCGCGCCGTGGCACGTGGCGCAGTTCGCGGCGAAGACCTGCTTGCCGGCGGTCGGGTTGCCGGCCTGCGCCGAGGGCGGCTTCTGCGCGCCTTCGCCTGCGTGCTGCGTCCCCTGTCCTTTGCCCGGCGCCGCTGCCGGCCCGAGCTTGCCGTTGAGGCTGAAGAGCCAGAGGCTGTCCCCGTGCGCCGTCGCTTGGAGCGAGTTGCCGGCCGAGAGGAAGGCGAGGTACTCGTTGCCGCCCTGCTGGAAGATCGTCGGCTGGTTGTTCGCGCCCGCGCCGGTCTGGAAGCTCCAGAGGAGCTTGCCGCTGCCGGCGTCATAGGCTTGCAGCTGACCGGCGTTGCGGCCGACGAAGACGAGTCCGCTCGACGTGGTCGTCGTGCCGGAATAGCACGCGTCGGGGAGCTGCTTCTGCCAGGCGACGCGGCCGCTCGTCGCATCGACCGCCGTCAACGTTCCGGTCGCTTCGGTCCAGGCGATGCCGGCGATGCCGGTCGCGCCGGTCCATGACTTTTGGTGTGTCGTGAAGGGGACCGGCCCGGCCTCGACGCCGACGTGGCTGACGGCTGCGCAGACATAGAACATGTGCGTCTTCTCGTTGTAGGAGATCGGCTGCCAGTTCACGCCGCCCTGCGGGCCGTTGCCGTAGACGAGGAACTTGCCGGGCGGCGGCGGCGTGAACGCCGCGTGCGCGACGACGACCGGCACCTTCTTGAGCGGGCCCGTGCGCTCATTCAGGATCCGCTTGACGTCGGCCGCCGGAGGCGTGCCTTGCGGCGTGAACTGCGCGTTGTCCGGGATCGGCTGCGTCGGCCACGTCTTCTGCCCGGCGTCCTGCGGCACGGGTTTCTCCGTGATGCCGTAGAGAGGCTTGCCGCTCTTGCGATCGAGCATGTAGAGCCAGCCGGTCTTCGACGCCTGCGCGATCCCCTGGCGGCTGCCGGCGTCGAACAGCACGACCGGGCTCGCCGAGTCGTAGTCCCAGATGTCGTGATGAACCTGCTGGAAGTACCACTTGAGCTTGCCCGTCTTCAGGTCGAGCGCGACGATCGACGCGGTATAGAGGTTCTTGCCCGGCCGCTGACCGCCGTACCAGTCGGAGCCTGCGTTGCCGGTCGAGAAGTAGATGAGGCCGAGCTTCGGGTCGACTGCGGGCGCCTGCCAGATCGTCCCGCCGCCGCGCAGGTAGATCTTCGAGCCGGCGGGCCAGCTGTCGCCGCCGGGCTCGCCGGGCGCGGCCGTGGTGTACCAGCGCCAGTCGAGCTTTCCGGTCGCGGCATCCATCGACTGCAGGAACGAGCGGGTGCCGTACTCGGCGCCGACGACGCCGATGTAGATCTTCCCGTCGACGTAGATCGGCGCCGCCGTGATCGTCTGCCCGAGCTGCCAGTGCACGAGCTGCTTCGTCCAGACCACCTTGCCCGTCTGCTGGTCGAGGGCGACCACCTTGCCGTCGAGCTGGCCGAGGTACACGCGACCGCCGCCGAGCGCGACGCCGCGGTTGTCCCAGCCGCAGCAGACGGTCGTGATCTCCTGGCTAATGCCGGAGTTGTACTTCCAGAGGATCTTCCCGGTCGCGACGCTGACGGCAAACGTGTCGTCTTCGCCCGTCGTGATGTAGATCACGCCCTTGTAGACGACGGGCTGCCCTTCGCCCGAGTACTTGGCCGCGAGTCCGGAGCCGTCGAGGTGCGTCCGCCAGACGCCTCTCACCTGCGAGACGTTCGAGGTCGAGATCTGATCGAGCGGCGAGTAGCGCTCGTTGCCGATGTCGCCTCCGGCGGTCGGCCAGTCGTCGGCCGGGAGGGCGGAGAGGTCGTCGGCGCTGAAGTTCGGCGCCTTCTCGATCGTCGTCGGCTCGGTCGGCGATCCGCCCGCGGCCGAAACCGTCACCGTCGTCGTGGAGACCGAGTTCGTCGCGTAGTGGCCGACGATCCAGCCGACAAACCCGCCGAGGAAGACGAGACCGAGGACGATGAGCACAATGGCGGCTTCCGCCGTGTAGACGCCGAGGGTGCGGCGGCGAGGGGCCATCTCGGAGACCGTACCCAGGCCCCCGTGGAGAAATCCCCGACTTCCACTGCCCGGATTACTGACCCGCCGGGCGTCGTTGTACCAGGTACAATTCGGATACCTAGTACATGGATTGGAGAGTGAATCAGTCTTGACCGACCTGTTGCTTGTCCCGCTCGAGGACACCGTGGTGTTCCCGGGCATGACCGTGACGCTGGCCGTCGACGTCGGCGACGAAGAGCTTGTGCTGCTCGTCCCGCAGCACGAGTCGGAGTACGCGAGTGTGGGCACGATCGCCGAGGTGTCGGACCGGGTCCGGCTCCCGGGCGGAGCCCGTGCCGTCTCGCTGACCGGCATCCACCGCGGCGTCATTGGCGCTGCCCATACCGATTCCCAGGGCCGCCTCCGCGCCGACGTCGAGGAGCGCCCGGACGAGAACCCGCCGCCCGTGAAGACGCGGGAGCTCGAGCGGGAGTACCGCGCGACCGTTGAGGAGATCCTCGAGCTGCGCGACGCCGATGAGCGGATCAGCGCCTTCCTGCGCTCGATCACCGACGCGGGCGCACTGGCCGACACGTGCTCGTACGCACCGGACATCACGTTCGCGCAGCGCGTCGAGCTGCTCGAGAAGGTCGACGTCGTCGAGCGGCTCGAGTTCGCGATCACCGTGCAGCGTGAGCGGCTCGCCGAGCTGCAGGTGCGCCGGCGCATCCGCGAGGATGTCGAGTCCGGCGCGCAGAAGCAGCAGCGCGAGTATGTCCTGCGCAAGCAGATGGAGTCGATTCGCAAGGAGCTCGGCGAGGACGAAGGCTCTGTCATCGACGAGTACCGCACGAAGATCGAAGAGGCCGGCATGCCGGACGACGTCCGCGCGCAGGCCGATCGCGAGCTGCGGCGGCTCGAGACGATGGGCGATTCCTCCGGCGAGGCGTCGATGATTCGCACATATCTCGATTGGCTTACGTCTGTCCCTTGGGCATCCAGAAGCACTGAGCGGCTCGACCCGAAGAACGCACGTCAAGTGCTCGACGCGGACCACGCCGGCCTCGAGGACGTCAAGGACCGCATCGTCGAGTACCTCGCGGTGCGGAAGCTGCGCGAGGAGCGCGGCATCCCGAACGACAAGAAGAGTGGTGCGATCCTCACGCTGATCGGGCCTCCGGGCACCGGCAAGACCTCGATCGGCGAGTCGGTTGCTCGCGCACTCGACCGCGAGTTCGTGCGCATGTCCCTCGGCGGCATCCGCGACGAGGCGGAGATCCGCGGCCACCGCCGCACGTACATCGGCTCGCTTCCCGGCCGTCTCGTGCGCGCGCTGCGCGACGCGGGGACGATGAACCCGGTCATCCTGCTCGACGAGGTCGACAAGGTCGGCGCCGACTGGCGCGGCGATCCCTCTGCCGCGCTGCTCGAGGTGCTCGACCCGGCGCAGAACCACTCGTTCCGCGACCACTACCTCGACGTCGAGCTCGACCTGTCGGATGTGTTCTTCATCGCGACTGCGAACATCGCGGACACGATCCCCGGACCGCTGCTCGACCGCATGGAAGTCATTCGCTTCGACGGCTACACCGTCGACGAGAAGACTGCGATCGCCCGCGACTACCTCTGGCCGCGACAGCGCGAGCGGAACGGCCTGCGTGAGGACGAGGTCGAGATCGCCGATCCGGTGATCGAGACCGTCGTCTCCGAGTACACGCGCGAGGCCGGCGTTCGTCAGCTCGAGCGTGAGCTCGGCAAGGTCCTGCGCAAGACGGCGACGAGGATCGCCTCAGAGCAGGTCGAGCCGCCGGTCGTCGTCGATCTCGACGTCGTACGTGACGCGCTCGGACGGCAGCGCTTCTACCAGGAGGCTGCAGAGCGCACCGCGGTGCCCGGTGTCGCGACGGGTCTGGCGGTCACCGGCACAGGCGGCGACGTGCTGTTCGTCGAGGCGACCTCGATGGACGGCGCCAGCGACCTGACGCTGACCGGCCAGCTCGGCGACGTCATGAAGGAGTCCGCGCGCATCGCGCTCTCGTACATCCGCTCGCACGCTGACGAGCTCGGCATCGAGAACGACGCGTTCAAGGACCGGATGTTCCACGTGCACGTGCCCGCGGGTGCCATCCCGAAGGACGGCCCGAGCGCCGGCATCACGATGGCCACTGCGCTTGCGTCGCTGCTGTCGGAGCGTCCCGTGAAGCACACGGTCGGCATGACCGGCGAGGTGACGCTGCAGGGCCGCGTGCTGCCGATCGGCGGCCTGAAGCAGAAGGTGCTCGCGGCGCACGCAGCCGGCCTGACCGATGTGATCATCCCGGAGCGGAACCGCGCCGACCTCGAGGACGTGCCCGAGGACGTGCGCGAGGCGATGTCATTCCATCCCGTGATGACGCTCGGCGAGGTGCTCGAGCTCGCGCTCGAGTCCGCGCCGTCGCAGAGTGGGCCGAAGCGCCAGCTCCATGCGCTGTAGGCAATGCAACCCGGTGCCCGAGGAGGTCGCCCGCGCGGCTGACCTCCTCGGGCGCCGCTGGATGATCGCGATCGTCTGGGCGGCCGCCGAGGAAGGCGCCGTGCGCTTCAACGAGTTCAAGATGGCGCTCGAGGGGATCCCGCCGCGGACGCTCGCGCAGCGGCTCGCGGAGCTCGAGGAGGCCGGCGTGCTCGAGCGGCGCGTCCTCGACGCACGCCCCCCGCGGGTCGAGTACCGGCTGACCGAGGCCGGACGCAAGTTGCGCGTGCTCGTGGACGCGATGCGCGTTTACGCTTCCGCCTAGTGGCCGATGTCGACCGGTTCTTGCGTGAGCTGCCCGAGCAGCTCGAGGATGTCTCACGCTTCGAGGCGATCCTCGACGACGTCCCCGGCCTCGCGAAGCCGAACAACCTTGCGCTGCTGAACGTCGCGGCGCGCTGCCTCGAGCCCGGCGAGCACTACGTCGAGGTCGGGACCTTCCGCGGGACGTCGCTCATCGCAGCCATGCAAGGCAACGAAGACGGGCTCTTCGTCGCGGTCGACAACTGGTCGATGGGCGACGGAAGCAGCGAGCAGCTCGTGTCGAACCTCGATCGCTACAAGCTGCGTGCGACAATCATCGACGGCGACGCGTTCGAGACGCTCCGCCGGGGGATCCCGTCGCCGGTCGGCGTCTATTACTACGACAACGGCCACGAGTACGAGCAGCAGCTGGACGGCATGCGGCTCGCCGAGCCGTATCTCGCTTCGCCGGCCCTCGTGATCGTGGACGACACGGACTGGGAGCAGGTCGAGCGCGCTGTCGACGACTACCTCGCGGCGCAACCGCGCGCGACCGAGATCTACAAGGTTGAGGGCAAGGATCGCGGCCATCCGGAGTGGTGGGAGGGCATGCGGGTCGTTCGCTGGGATTGAGCCGCCGCGCCAGAGTGTCTGACACCGCTGTCTAACCGACCGGACTCAGCGCCGCGATCTCCCGCTGCTCCGCCAGTCTTCCGAGCGCGTGCGTCTCGATCTGGCGGACGCGCTCACGGGTGATGCCGAGAATCCGCCCGATCTGCTCGAGCGACTTCGGGTCGTGGCCGCCGTCGAAGCCGTAGCGGAGCTTGATCACTGCCTGCTCGCGCTGCGGCAGCGTCGCGATTGCACGATGCAGTGCGTCATCGCCGAGCGCGACGACGACTTCCTCTTCGACATTGCCCGCTTCGTGCGCGACGAGGTCGCCGAACGCGGTATCGCTGTCCTCGCCGATCGCCTTGTCGAGGCTCGCGACCGTACGTGCCGCCGCACGAGTCTCGCGCACATGCTTGACGTTCAGCTTTGCAACCTCCGCGATCTCCTTGTCGGTCGGCGCGCGCTCGAGCTTCAGGACGAGCTCGCGCTCCGCGCGCGCGATCTTTTGCTCGCGCTCAACGATGTGCACCGGGATGCGGATCGTGCGCGACTTGTTCGCGACGCCGCGCTGCACCGCCTGGCGGATCCACCACGTCGCGTACGTCGAGAACTTGTAGCCGCGACGCCAGTCGAATTTCTCGACCGCGCGGATCAGTCCGATGATTCCTTCCTGGATCAGGTCGATCAGGGGCAGCCCGTGGCCCTGGTACTTCTTCGCGATCGACACGACGAGGCGCAGGTTCGAGTTGACCATGCGGTCCTTCGCGCGCTTGTCGCCTGCCTCGATCGCCTTGGCAAGCTCGACCTCCTCGGCTGCGGTGAGCAGCGGATAGCGGCCGGCCTCGTTGAGGAAGAGCTGCAGCGAGTCCGTCGTCATCGCCGCGACCTCGCTGTTCACGTACGTCGGCTCCTGCACCTCCGGGAGCGCGCAGTCGTCCGTGAGCTCGATGCCCCGCTCCTCGATCTGCTCGTAGAGGCCGTTCAGCTCGTCCTCGTCGAGCTCGAGCTCCTGCACGAGCACTGTGAAGGCTGACATGTTGATGCAGCCCATCTCCTCGCCTGCCTCCATGAGGATTCGCAGCTGGTCGTAGCTCATGGGTAGTCATTCCAGGTAGGGCGAGTGTCTAACCGGGCTTCGGTAAAGGAACGGTGAAGGACCCCGGAGGGAGGGGGTAGAATGACGGGCAGTGCGGAGCCCGCATCACCAGATTCTCGAGCTTGTGTTCCTGATGGTGATCCTCAAGATCCCGATCGCCTACCTCTGCTACGTCGTCTGGTATGCGATCAAGGCGAAGCCCGAGCCGCACGCAGGTGCCGCTGTCACCGTCCAGGTCGGGCCTGACGATTACGGGCCCACGCGCGTCCGGCGCACACACCGGTTCCAGCCGCGGCCGCACGGCGGGCCGAACCGCTCCTACCCGCGCCGTCCGCGGACCACCGTCGCGAGAGCTTCGCGTTGAGCGCGGTCGAACGCGAGGCCGCCCGCCCGAAGCCGTCGGACACGATCGCCGGCTTCATGTCGGTGATGGCGATGGCGATCTGCCTGATCGGCCTGGCCTGGCATCCGCTGCGGCTGATCCTGCCGGGGATTGCGCTCGCGATGGTCGCGGCCGGCATGGCCGGCCCGCGCAGCCACCGGCTCGCCTTCGTCGGCGTGGTCGTCGCGGCGTCGTGCTTCTTCTTCGGGATGCTGATCGCGGTCGTCGTGCAGCATCCGCTCTGGTAGCTGCTGCTACAACGGTGAGAGCATGACCCGGCCCGAGGTCGACGGACTGAACACGGGCTACGCGGCGCTCCTGCTCGAGCAGTACCTCGACAACCCGAGTGCCGTGCCGTCCGAGTGGCGCGCGCTCTTCGAGAGCGCGCCCGCAGAGCTGCTCGCGGTGCAGCCGGGGCTCGCGCGGCTGCTTGAGCTGCTCGACCGGAACGGCAACGAGAGCACGCACGTTGCCTCAGCGCCCGCGCCCGCGCCGCCTGTCGAGGCTCCCGCGGCACCGCCCGCGATGGACGACGAGCTGCTCGGCGGCGTCGCCGCCGCGATGTCGCTCGTCAAGGCGCACCGCACGCACGGCCACCTCGCCGCGCATCTCGATCCGCTCGGGTCGGAACCGCCCGGCGATCCAGCGCTCGAGCCCGAGCGCCTGATCCCCAAGCTGACGCCGGCGCTGATGGCGCGCATACCCGCGCCGCTCCTCCGCTTATACGTCGAGGGCTCGACGCTCGCCGACGTCTATCCGCGGTTGCGCGGCATCTATTGCGGAGCGATCGCGTACGAGATCGAGCACATCTCGGATCACGAAGAGCGCGTCTGGCTGCGGCAGGCGATCGAGTCGGGCCGCTACCGGCGGCCGTTCTCGGCGGCGGAACAGGAGCGCCTCCTCGCGCGGCTCAGCCAGGTCGAGGGGATGGAGCGCTATCTCCGGCGCGCGTTCCTGGGGCAGAAGCAGTTCTCGATTGAAGGTCTCGACGTGATGGTCCCGATGCTCGACGAGGCGATCGAGATCGCCGCCGACGCCGGCGCGCACGAGGTCGTGATCGGGATGGCGCACCGCGGCCGCTTGAACGTGCTCGCGCACGTCGTCGGCAGGCCCTACGACGTCATCCTGCGCGAATTCGAGGGCGAGCGCACGATCGAGGCGGTTGTCGTGAGCGAGGAGGGAGGTTCGGGCGACGTCAAGTACCACCTCGGCGCCCAGGGCACGCGCACGACGCCCGCGGGCGAGATCACGGTCACGCTGACGTCCAACCCGAGTCACCTCGAGGCGGTCGACCCGGTGGTGGAGGGTCGCGCGCGCGCCGAACAAACCGACCGCTCGACGCGCGAGGGCTATCACGACCCGAACGTCGCGCTGCCGATCCTCATTCACGGCGACGCGTCGTTCGCGGGGCAGGGTGAGGTCGCCGAGACGCTGAACCTCGAGGGCCTCGCCGGTTACTCGACCGGCGGGACGTTGCACGTGATCGCGAACAACCAGGTCGGCTTCACAACCGACCCGTTCGACGGCCGTTCGACCCGCTACTCGAGCGACCTCGCGAAAGGCTTCGACATCCCGATCATCCACGTCAACGCTGACGAGCCCGAGGACGCGATCGCCGCCGTCCGGCTCGCGCTCGCGTATCGCAGCCGCTTCGGTCACGACGTCGTCGTCGATCTCGTCGGCTACCGGCGGCACGGGCACAACGAGCAGGACGAGGCCGCCTACACGCAGCCTTTGCTTGCCGCCGCCATCGCCGAGCACCCGACCGTACGCGAGCTCTACGCCGAGCGGCTCGAGGAGGAGGGCACGGTCACGCAGGAGCAGGCAGACGCGCTCGAGCAGAGCGTGACCACGGAGCTGAAGGCCGCGCACGAGGCGCTTAAGGAGACCTTCGGCACAGCCCCGCCGGCCGCGCCGGAGGGGCGCATCCCGGCCGCGACTGCCGACGAGGTCGTCACAGCGGTCGCCGCCGATGTGCTCACAGATCTGAACGAGCAGCTTCTCCGCATCCCGGACTGGTTCACGCCGAACGAGAAGCTGATGCGGCAGCTCGAGCGCCGCCGCGACCAGCTCGTGGAGGGAGCGATCGACTGGGGTCAGGCGGAGGCACTCGCGTTCGCGTCGCTGCTCGTCGACGGCATCCCGATCCGCCTCACCGGCCAGGACACCGAGCGCGGCACGTTCTCGCACCGGCACGCCGTGCTGCACGACGCGACGAGCGGCGCGACGTACACGCCGATGCAGCATCTCGACGACGCCTCCGCGTCGTTCGAGATCCACAATTCGCCGCTCTCCGAGTACGCCTGCGTCGGCTTCGAGTACGGCTACTCGGTCGCCGCGCCCGAGGCGCTCGTCCTGTGGGAGGCGCAGTTCGGCGACTTTGTGAACGGCGCGCAGATCGTGATCGACCAGTTCGTGTCCGCGGGCCTCTCGAAGTGGGGCGAGACCTCACGCCTCACGCTGCTGCTGCCGCACGGCTACGAGGGCAACGGCCCGGAGCATTCGTCCGCACGGCTCGAGCGCTTTCTGCAGCTCGCCGCGCAAGAGAACATCCGCATCGCGAACTGCACGACGTCGGCGCAGTACTTCCATCTGCTCCGTCGGCAGGCGCTCGACGTGACCGCGCGCCCGCTCGTCGTCATGACACCAAAGGGGCTGCTGCGCTTGAAGCAGGCTGCATCGACGCTTGACGACCTCGCACGCGGCGAGTTCCGGCCGGTGCTCGACGACCCGGCAATCGACCGCGAGCACGTGACGCGGCTCGTCTTCTGCCAGGGAAAGGTCTATTACGACATCGTCGGCCACGAGGACCGCGCGCGCGCGACGTCCGTCGCGGTCGCGCGCGTTGAGCAGCTCTATCCGTTCCCGGTCGAGCAGGCGGCCGCCGTCGTCCGCGGCTACCCGAACCTGCGTGAGCTCGTGTGGGTGCAGGAGGAGCCGCAGAACATGGGTGCGTGGCGCGCGCTCCGGCACCGGCTCGAGGAGTCGAAGCCCGAAGGCGTGCCGCTGCTCTATGTCGGCCGGCCGTGGCGGGCAAGCCCGAGCGAGGGCTACCCGACCGCGCACCTGCGCGAGCAGGACCGGATCGTGCGTGCGGCGCTCGCGCCGTCAGCGCTTTCGTGGGTCGCTAGCTAGGCAGATCTAGAAGCGGCGTCCGCGCCGGGCGCGTTGCATCTCCCACACGCGCCTCGCGGTGGTCGGCCCGTGCTTGCGTGCGAGCGCCATCAGCTGCTTCCGCTGTCGCGGCGGGAGGCGCCGCCAGATGTCCCACATAGCGAGCGCGACGCCGACGGGGCCCGGACGAAACTTGCCGATGCGTGCCACGGGGTCACTCTAATCACCGTTCGCATGCTTCGAGTGGCCCCAGGCGTGGCCGTGGCCGTTTCCGTCGTCTGACGATGGTTGATCGTCGGGCGCCGGCGGCGTTGGCGGCGCCGGGGCGGGATCCGGAGCCGGCTGCTGGCCCTGGGTGTCGTCATCCCCCGGTGAGGCGCTGACCGCGAGGGTCGTGACGGCATGCTTCACGTGGCCCCAGGCGTGACCGCGGGGGTGTGAATGGCCGAAGGTCTTCGTGCTGGTCGTTGCCGGCAGCGGCTGCGCGGCCGCGATCACCCGCACCGTCGCGGCAGGCGAGGGCGCGGGTATCGGGGCCGGGGCAGGCGCGGCGGGAGGCGGCGGTGCCGGGGCGGGCGCGACGGGTGGCGCGGGCGGGGGAGTCGGGGCGACGGCCGGCAGCTCCACCGGCGTGGCGAGCACGACGGATACCCGGAGCGGCGGCGGCGAAGGCTTCGGCGGATGCGCGACGACGCGGTGCGGCGGTGTCGCAGGAACCGCGACCACGACAGGGAGCGGCGCGACAAGGTGGCTGCGTGGGGGGCCTTGGAGCCGGAGCGCCTGTGTGCGTCCGCCGCCCGGCGCAGATGTCCGCGCGAGCACGGCGGTGCTCGTCACGGCGACGACGAGCAACGCCCCTGCGACCAGCCTTTCGATCCCCCTCATGCTTTGACCCCCCAATGCCGACACATCACTCGAATGAGGTATCGGCAGAAGAGGCGTGAGGCTTGAACATGGCGCGTATGGGGGGAGTGAATCTGGCGAGCTTCAAGTTCAAGCTCGTTGCCTATTTCCTGTTGCTCGCGCTGCTGCCGCTCGTCGCGGCGTTCTGGGGCTTCACGGCCGTGGCCGGCCAGAACGAGACGCACAAGGTTGACGGCCGGCTGCAGGCCGGCATGCGTGCTGCACTGACGGCGTACGACGAGCGGATCAACGAGGCCGCGAGCCAGGCACGCGTCGTCGCGCAGACGCCGACCGTGCAGAACGAGCTTCGGCTCGGTGACACGCAGGCGCTCGTCCACATCCTGCGTGACGCGCAGAACGTCTCGATCACGACCGCAAACGGCGAGCTCATCGGCACTCCGCCCGGTCTCGGGGTGACCCGGCAGGTCGCCGTCGAGACGAAGCACGGGCACCTGCTCGGCTACGTCACCGTCACCGTGCCGTTCAATGGCGCGCTCATCGACAGGCTCCGCGTCCATTCAGGGCTGACACGGTCGGACACGCTCGTGATCGCGCGCAACGGGCGCGTCGTCGCGTCGTCGCCGACCGTGCAGGGAACGATCTCGAGCACGCCGGGACAGACGCGCACGACGAAGGTGTCCGGCGTCCGGTATCGCGCACTCGTCGAGCCGGCGTTCGTCGACGACCCGAGTGTGCAGTTCGCGGTCCTGCGGCCGCAATCGTTGATCGATGCTGCGAACGCGGGGTCTCGCAACCGCCTGTTGCTCGGCCTGCTCGCGTCGCTTTTGCTCGTCTCGGCCGTCGCGTACTTCGAGGGGCGCTCAATCGTCCGCACCCTGCGCGGCCTGGCCGAGGCAGCCAACGCGATCGCGCGCGGACGCCTGGACGAGCGCGTGCCGGTCCGCGGCCGCGACGAGTTCGCGCTCTTTGCCGGCGCGTTCAACGAGATGGCCGACCAGCTGCAGGCGCGGCTCGCCGAGCTCGAGGCGGAGCGCGGGCGCCTGCGTGACGCAATCACCCGCTTCGGCGAGGCGCTCGCGGCGACGCACGACATGCGCCAGCTCCTGCGCGTGATCGTCGAGGCGACCGTCGAAGCGACCGGTGCCCGCGGCGCGCGGCTCCTCGCCGCCGACGGGACGATCGTCGAGACCGGCGATCCGGACGCCGACGGCGAGCTCCTCGAGTTTCCGCTGACCGCGTCACGGACCGCGTTCGGGACGCTCACGATCGTCGGCGACTGCTTCGACCAAGAAGAGCGGATGGCCGCGAACTCGCTCGCGTCGCACGCAACGATTGCGCTCGAGAACGCGCGCCTGCACCGCATCGTCGAACGGCAGGCGCTCGTCGACGGGCTCACCGGCATCGCGAATCGCCGCCAGTGCGAGGAGTCGCTTGCCTCCGAGATCGCCCAGGCCGACCGCCTCGGGACGCCGCTGACGCTCGTCCTCGCTGACCTCGACGACTTCAAGGCGGTGAACGACATCCACGGCCACGCCGTCGGCGACGACGTCCTCCGCGAGTTCGCCGGCGTCCTGAAGGCGACCCTCCGCGACTCGGACATCGCCGGCCGCTGGGGCGGGGAGGAGTTCCTGCTCCTGCTGCCGGGAGCCGACGCCGAGGGCGGCGCGAACCTCGCCGAGCGCGTCCGGGCAGGGCTCGCAGAGCGCTCATTCCTCGGTCGCGACGGCGAAGTGGTGTCCGTCACGTGCAGTTTCGGCGTGGCGCAGCTCTCCGCCGGCGCGAGCGACCGCGAGCTCTTTGCGGCCGCCGACCAGGGCCTTTACCGGGCCAAGCGGGAAGGGAAGAACCGGGTCGAGGTCGAAGCAGGCGTCCGGAGCTTTTAGTAGTCTCGAACGGTAATCGAGGGTGAAACCCGGTCGAAACCCGGTTACACTCCCCGACGGAGGAGAGCAGGACCGCACGTCCCCTAACGGAGGAAGGGATTAATGCCGGTAGAAACACCGTCGCTGTTCGCGCAGGTAATCAGGGATCATCTTGAGTTGAAGGAGCGGAACTCGGAGCTCGATCACATGCCGATCGACCGCTACAAGTCCGACGATCCGTTCGAGAACCACCCACTGTTCAAGACCGAGGAGCAGGCCCGTCTCGAGGAAACGATGGACGGCTTGGAGCCGCACTTCGTCGCGCACAGCGCGGAGGCTGTCCTGCCCTGGCCCGGCGAAGAAACCGTGGAAGCGGCTTCCGCGGTGATTACGAGCGAGCCGACCGAGGACTCAGGGTTCTGGGCCGTCGATCGCGCACGCGACTTCGACTGGGGCGACTGACGTTTCGGGCGGGAAGCTCGGCTTCCCGCCCGCTCACAGCACGGCCGCGACGAGCCGCAAGTCCTTCACGAAGCCGTCCATCTCTCGCCTTCGCGACTCGTCGTCGCGCCGGCGCAGGATCGAGCTCGGGTGGATCGTCGCGGTCACGTACTCGGCAAGGTCCGACTCGAGCCGGCGGCCTCGCTCTTTCGTCACACGGAACTGTTTCCCGAGGAGCGACTGCGCGGCCGTTGCGCCGAGGCAGACGAGTATGCGCGGTTGCACGACTTCGAGCTCGGCCTCGAGCCACGGCCGGCAGGCCATCTGCTCCGTCCAGGTCGGCTTCGCGTGGATGCGGCGCTTGCCGCGCGGCTCCCACTTGAAGTGCTTCACGGCACCCGTCACGTATGCCTGTCCGCGGTCGATCCCGGCAAGCTCGAGCGCCTCGTCGAGCACGCGCCCGGCCGGTCCGACGAACGGCCGTCCTTGCTTGTCCTCCTGGTCGCCGGGCTGCTCGCCGACGAGCATCAGCTCGGCGGGCGCCGGGCCTTCCCCGAACACCGTCTGCGTCGCGTTCTCCCAGAGCGGGCACCTCCTACAGCCGGCCGCCTCCGCCCGCAGCTCGTCGAGCTTCATGCCCACGCCGTTCCCCCACTCGGGGGACGTAACCGCGCCTAAAGGCAGCGATGGTTCGGAGCCGGATGGTTGTGCGGCCCACTCCGCATCTCCGGGTCATGGCCGGAGATGCCTCAGCGCCTACAGAGCCCGAGCTCGTCGAGTCCTACCGGCGGCTCGCCGACGTCTTCCACGAGGTGCTCGCGGAGCAGAGCCTCGACGCGCTGCTCGTTCGCATCGCCGATGCGCTCGGCGACCTCATCCCGCACGACACGCTGACAATCTACGAGGCCGACGAGAGCCAGGGCGTCCTGTTCCCCGTCTTCGCGCGCGACCAGTACGAGGACGAGATCATGGCGACGCGGATCACCTTCGAGGAGGGCATCACCGGCTGGGCGGCGCGCAACCGCGAGGCGACGCTTGTGAACCAGGCGCACCTCGACCCGCGCGTCCGCTTCGTCCCCGGCACGCCGATCGACCCTGAGGCGCTCATCTCGATCCCGCTCATCTCCCGCGCGCAGATCAAAGGCGTCCTCAACATCTACCGGGTCGGCGAGGAGAGCCTCTTCACGGAGCACGAGTTCGAGCTTGCGAAGCGCTTCGCCGATGCGGCGGCGCTCGCGGTCGACAACGCACAGATTCGAGCGCGCCTCGAGCACCAGGCGCAGACCGACTCGCTGACCGGTCTCTTCAACCACCGCAGCTTCCACGAGCGGCTCCTGACCGCCCTCCAGGAGGCGAGCCGGACGCACCGGCCGGTCGCGGTCCTGATGCTCGACATCGACGACTTCAAGCGTGTCAACGATGTGTACGGTCACGGCGTCGGCGACGAGCTGCTGCGTACGCTTGCGGACACCCTCCGCGCCTGTGTCCGGCCCGAGGACGTCGTGTGCCGGCTCGGCGGCGAGGAGTTCGGCGTGATCATGCGCGCCTGCGACGGTGACGCGGCAGGCCGCGTCGCGGGGCGCGTCGTCGAACGCTTGTCGAATCTCGACATTCGCGGCATCGGCGGCCTGACCGTCTCGATCGGCCTCGCGCTCGGGCCCGAGCACGCGATGAACCCGCGTGAGCTCACCGCGTGCGCCGAGGCCGCGATGATGACCGCGAAGGCGCGCGGCAAGAACCGCGTCGTTCTCTACGACGAAGACTCGACCGAGCGGCCCGACGCGCCGATGCACGCCCGGGACGTGCGCTCGATCGCGCACATGAAGATGCTGCAGAGCCTGAGCGGGAAGCTCAACCGCCTGAACGACGTCCGCGAGATCGGCGACGAGATCGCCGTTGAGCTGCGTTCGCTGATCGACTATCACAACTGCCGCGTGTTCGTCGTCGACGGCGAGGAGCTCGAGCCTATTGCGTTCCGCGGCGAGTTCGTCGTCGAGACAATTGCGCTCCCGCTCGAGCTGCTGCGCACGAAGATCGGGTATGGGATCACCGGGCGCTGCGCAGAGCGCGGCGAGTCGCTGCTCATCCACGACGCGGCGAACTGCGAATTCGGCTCGCGGATTCCGGGGACGCCTGCGATCGAGGAGTCGCTGGTCGCGGTGCCGCTCCACTACGGCACGCGCGTCGTCGGTGTCATCGTCGTCTCGAAGCTCGGCCTGAACCAGTTCGACGAGGACGATGTCCGCCTGCTCGAGGTGCTCGCGGGCCACGCTGCTGTCGCAGTCGAGAACGCGAGCCTCTACGAGTCTGCTCGGCGCGAGGCGGACAGCGCGACCGCGCTGCTCGAGGTTGGCCGCGAGCTCGCGACTGCGGCGAATCTCGACGAGATCTATGGGCGGATCGTGCGCCTGACGTCCGACCTGATCGGGTCCCCGCAAACGTCGCTCTGGCTCGCCGACGAGGACGGATGCCTCTTTGCGCGCAAGCTGCACGGCCTCGAGGAGAACGCGGCCCAGAAAGTGATGGCGATGCGCTTCGACATCACTGACCTGCAGAACACGTTTGGGGCGGGTACGGAGCCTTTCGTACTCACGCCGGACGAATACACGCGCCTCGGCGACGACCCGCTTGGCTCGGAGACGTCGTACGCGGTAGCGCCGCTCGTCGCCGGCAAGCGTGGCGGCTGCATCGTGGCGGCAATGCCGGAAGGCGATTTCGGCGAGCGCGAGCTTCGGCTCCTCGGCGGCCTCGCGCATCAGGCGCGCCTCGCGATCGCGAACGCGTCGAACTACGAGACTCTCGAACGCAGCTTCGTCTCGACGGTCGAGGCGCTTGCGAACGCGCTCGAGGCGAATGACGAGTACACCTCCACGCACGCCCGCTGGATCACCGACCTCGCGCTCCGCGTCGGCGGCGAGATCGGTCTCGACGACCGCATGCTGAAGCGGCTCGAGCTCGGCGCGCTGCTGCATGACATCGGCAAGATCGGGATCCCGAGCGAAATCCTCTCGAAGCCCGGCCGGCTCACCGCGGATGAACGCGCGATCATGGAGACGCACCCGGAGCTCGGCGAGCGGATCATCGCGCCGATCGACCGTCTCCAGGAAGTCGGCGCAATCGTCCGTCACTGTCACGAGCGTTGGGACGGTGCGGGCTACCCGGACGGTCTCGCAGGCGAAAACGTCCCGCTTGAGTCGCGGATCATCTTCGTCTGCGACGCGTATCACGCGATGACGACCGACCGCCCGTATCGCAAGCGGCTGAGCCATCCCGAGGCGGTGCGCCGGCTACGGGAGGGCGCCGGCTCGCAGTTCGACGCCGACGTCGTCGAGATCGCGGTAGCAGTGATCGAGCGCGCGGACGCGCCCGCCCCGGCGCTCGCCTAGCGCCTTTTCGCGATCGCCTCGAGCTCCTCGAGCGCCTGGCCGGCGCCGCGCGCGACCGTCATCAGGGGCTCATCGGCGACGGTCACCTCCAGGCCTGTTTCTTGCTCGAGCAGCTGGTCGAACCCGGAGAGCAGGGCGCCACCGCCGGCGAGCGTCAGGCCGCGTCCCGAGACATCGCCCGAGAGCTCCGGGGGCGTGCGCTCGAGCACCTCCTTCACTCCGTCGACGATCTGCCGTAACGGCCGCTGGAACGCTCTGCGTACCTGCTCGGCCGACACGGGCCGTCTCCGCATAAGCCCGGTGGAGAGGTCGCGGCCTGCGACCTCCGCTTCGTCGAGCGCTTCCGCGCCGGCCGTCGCTGACCCGATCGTCATTTTCAACGTCTCCGCCTGCTCCTGGCCGATCAGCAGACGCTGCTCGTCTTGCACTGACCGAACGAGCGCCTCGTCGAGGTCGTAGCCGCCAACACGCACCGCCTCGCTGACCACAAGCCCGCCGAGCGCGGTCACGCCCATCTCGGATGTGCCGCCGCCGACGTCGACGACGAGCGAGCCGGTCGATTCGCCGACCGGCAAGCCGGCGCCGACCGCAGCGGCGAGCGGCTCGTCGATCAGGAACGCCCGGCCTGCACCGGCAGCGCGCGCCGCCTGCTCGACGGCGGACCGCTCGACCTGCGTCGCGCCGCTCGGGATGCACACCATCACGTCGGTTCGCCGCTTGCGTCCGCCGAGCACGCGCTGGATGAAGAAGCGGAGCATCTGCTCGGTGACCTCGAAGTCGGCGATCACGCCGTGACGCAGGGGACGCGTCGAACGGATGTGCGCGGGGGTGCGGCCGATCATCCGGCGGGCCGACTCGCCGACCGCGAGGATCTCGCCGCTGCGATCGTCGAGCGCGATGACGGACGGCTCGAACAGCACGACTCCGCGGCCGCGTTGGTACACGACCGTGTTCGCAGTCCCGAGGTCAACTGCGAGCTGACGCTCGGACGGTCTGCGTCGACCGACACCATGACCCCCCAACACCACTGCTCCGTGAACCGTAGCGTGACGGGCGGAACGTCAGGCGGCCTGCACGCTGCGCGACGGCGCGCCGCGCTTTCCGGCGAGATTGAACGGGACGACGCGATACCAGTTGCCTCGTGTCCCGTTCGGATCGGAGAAGCCGTCGTCACGGTCCGTGACACAGCGCACACAAATTGCATGCCAGGGCCCGGCCTGCGCCCCGGCGCGCTCGACGCTGTACGCCGCGGCCCCGACAACTCCCTGCCAGTAGACGTGCACACCCCCTGCGGACGCGAACGCTGCGGCCGGTGACGTCGGCGCAGGCGGAGCCGGTAGCGGCGGGACCCGCGTGCCGCGCATCGCGAAGTTGTGCGCGCGGATGATCTCTGCGCGCGCCGTCATGTCGGCTGCCGTGGAGATCAGCGTCGGGATCCCGGGCCAGTAGAGCGCCCACCACTCGCCGCTCTCCCCGGTGCGCGCGACCTGCGGGTCGGTCGTGTCGGCGGGGATCGGCAGCAGCCCGTGACCGCTCGCGTGCGCTTCGAGCGCCCAGAATGCGTCGCCTGCGACGTTGGGCAGCCCGCGGAGCGTCGCGAGGAACGTGCGCAGCGCGGACTGTGTCGCGAAGTTCGTCGCGTCCCAGCCGTACTCATACGCGATGAACGGCTTCCCGGCGCGCTTGCACGTTGCCATCCACGGTCTCACGACGGAGAGCGACAGCGACCAGTGCGCGTAGATGAACCCGACACATGCATCTACGGCACGAATGCCGGCGTTGTCGTAGCCGGAGAGGATCAAGTGATGCGGGTCAATGCTGCGCACGAAGCGCGCGATCGTCTTCGTCCACGGTCGCGGGCTTCCGCCGCCGTTCAGCAAGTCCCAGCCGAGAATCGTCGGATCGTTCTTGTACGCGACGTGCGTGTAGACGTTCACGTGGTTCAGGAGCGCGCGGATGTGCGCCTCGACGTCGGCGATCACGTCCTTGTTCGTCCAGAACGGCGTCATGTTCACGAGCGAGCAGTTCGGAACGTCGATTCCGCGCCAGCTGAGATAGGCGCAGCCGCCGCCACCGTCGAGCGCGTCGTCGCCGACGATCGTCGGGATGATCCGGATGCCGTGCCGTCGAGCCGAGGCGAGTGCATAGTCGGTCGCCTCGAACCCGGTTGCGTTGAAGACCCCGCGTTCGGGCTCGATGCAGACGGCGCAGCCGACCGAGTCGCCCATCGTCTGGCTGCGAACGACCGTGGCGCCGAGCTGCTGCGCCGTTGCGAGAGCGTCATCGATCTCGAAGTGGCTCGGCTGGTGCGGGCCGGCGGGGTCCGCAGGCCCGTAGCCGGCGACGCCGAGCCACTCGATGTTGGCGCCGCCGAAGCGGAACGGCTTGCCGCCGAGCAGGAGCTTCGTGCCGCTGCGGGTGACGAACTCGTTGCCCTTCGCGCCGGCCGTGGAGCTTCCCGTGGCCGCGCAAACGAGCAGAATGACTAGCACGGAACGGGCGACCCTCACGTCGGCATCATGCGTGACGGTGGGGGTCACCTCGAAGCTCGCGTGGATCCTCGGCCCGGCGGCGCTTGTCTTGCTGCTGGGGGCCGCGCCGGCGCAGAGCGCGGCACCCGCGACGTTCAGCACGACGCCGGCCAGGCTCACGATTCACGCGCCGGGGTACACGCTCGCGCTTGCCCGCCGCAACGGGAAGATCCTCGAGCTCGACCAGGGCGCGACGCGCCTGACGGGGACGGCGACCCGCTGCCTGTGGGGCTGGTTCGCCGGCTCCGACTCCTCGTACACCGGCGGCTGTTCGTATGCACCGGGGGCGGCGCGGAGCTTCACCTACAGCTGGCGCGCACCGACGCTGACGCTCGCGTACGGGGGCGTCGCGAAGGTGACGATTCGCGCACGGGCGATGTCGCTCGATTTTCGGCTCACGCTCGTCAACCGTGGGACGACGCGCGAACGTGTGCGCTTCCCGGATGGGTTGAACGGTGACACGCACGCCGTCACCGCGGGCTATCTCCCGAACGCGCTGCCCGGCGTGAAGCTCGCGCCTGCGTACTTCGCGCGCATCGGCACCGACGTGCAGAGCTACCCGTCGCGCTGGGCATTCGCCGACTACATGGCTTACGACGTCGCCACTGCGCATCTCGCGCTCTACGCCGTTGAGCCGAAAGGCCCTATTTATCCGGGCGAGATCGGCTTCGCGCATCTTGCTGCGCCGCGTCCATGCTCCGGCACCTCGTTCTGCGTCATCCAGGAGTTCGAGACGTGGATCCGCAAGGGGCAGAAGTGGACAAGCCCGGTCATGCGCCTGCAGATCGGCCAGGCGCCGCAGCAGTCGATCCTCGCCTACCGGCATGACAACGGGATGGATGCGTATCCGTCGCTCGCGACAAAGCTCGGCTCGCGCTTCTCAACGTATGCGGAGGCTCCGCTGATCAAGGCGAATGTGCCGCTCCTGTGGCCGTTCTCCAAATGGGCGAGTCATTTGAGCGAGCTGCCGACGCCGTCCCTGCTCCATCCCGCCGGCTTTCAGCCCGGCGGCTTCGACAACGACGACCCCGACTTCCTGCCGCCGGATCCCAAGGTCGCCGGCACGACAGCGGACTTCGCCGCCATGATCGCCGCCGCGCACGCGCACGGAGATCTCGTGATGCCCTACGGCAACCTCAGCTGGTGGGATCCAGGCTCGCCGTCGCTGAACGCCGTCAAGACGAAGGACGTCGCCGCGCTCAAGCCGAACAGCCGGCCACAGACGGTCGACTACGGCGCGCACACCGGCGTGATCGTCTCGCCGTTCGCGCGTGCCGTGAAGACACGGATCGCGAGCTACATGCAGCAGTGGCGAACGCAGGTGCCGTCGGACTGCTTGTTCCTCGACCAGGTCGGTGCGCGGCCATGGCTCTATGACTTCAATCCCGCATCGCCCACGCCGCTCGCGTACCAGGACGGCTGGGTGAACGTGCTCGCGTCGTACGGGCAGTGCCTGATGGTCGAGGATGGGTGGGACCGCCTCGCGCGCAACGCCGTCGGCTTCCACGGCGGGCTTTTGATGATGTCGCGCGAGCTCAACTACCCGAACGAGATCTACGGCGACGGGAACTGGGAGCCGTACCCGCTCGGCACGTGGCTCTTCCACGACAAGGTGCTGATGTACCAGCACGACCTCTACGACGGCACGATGGCGCGCGACGACGAGGTGCTGACGTGGAACATGCTGTTCGGCCTCGTCAGCTCGTACAGCTGGGATGCGCTCGCGCCCGGCGACAACCCACGGCTCGATCTCGTCGGGCTCCTACAGCGCGACTTCGGGCCCGCGTACGTCGGTGTCGCTCTCGGCCAGTACGTCGAGCTCGCGCCCGGCGTCGACCAGGCGACGTACGGCAACCTGACGACGATCGGCAACTTCGGTGCGTCTGACTACGTCGCAGGCGGCTACGGGATCGCGCCGAGCGGGTTCCTCGCACGGACGGCGGGCGGCTCACTCGTTGCCGCGATCGTGGACGGGACGTTCAACGGGACGACGCTGACCCCGGGGACGCACGACTTCGTCGTCGAGCGGTCCGCGGATGCCGTGACGGTGCATCAGCCGATCGGCGCCGACACGGACGTCGGCGTCGACGTTCCGGCGGCGTGGGGCACGGCCGATGCGACGGCGCTGTCCGCGAACGGGACGCCGCTCGTAACCGTTGGCGGAACGCTCGCAAACGGGCGCTTCGTGTTCCGGTACAGCGGGACGGTCGGCGGTGTGCGGGTCGCGGCGTATCGGATCTCCGCCGGTTGAAACGCTTCGCGCGGAGTCAGACCCCGGCGTCGGCCACGCGCTGGGCGAACGTGTCGTCGTCCGCGCAGAGCCGCTCGAACTCGAGCCGGTCGACGGCGAGCACCCGGAGGTCGCTCGTCGCGCGCACGCGCGCGGTGCGAATGCCTTCCTCGGACAGCAGTGCCCGCTCACCGACGAGCGTGCCGGGGCCGAGCTCTCTCGTGCCCTCGGGCGCCTCCACGAGCGCCGTTCCCTCGAGGATCACGTAGAGGCCCGTCCCGTACTGGCCGCGCTCGATCAGCACGTGTCCGGCAGGGATATGGGTCGTGGAGCCGGCTTCCTCGAGCCGGCGCAGGTCGTCTTTCTCCATCGCCGCCTAGGCTACCCGCGCCGTCTCGCCTTCGGCGAGATCGTGCGCGAGCCGCCGGAACGAGCCTTCCTCGCGCAGCAACTCCGCCTCGGTACCCCGCTGGACGATCCGCCCGTGCTCGATCACGACGATCTCGTCGGCGCGGCGGACGGTCGACAGGCGGTGGGCGATGATGATCGACGTCCGCCCGTGCAGCAGCCGGTCGAGCGCGCGCTCGATCAGCACCTCCGTCGGCCGGTCGATGTTCGACGTCGCCTCGTCGAGGATGAGGATCCGCGGGTCGGCAAGCAACGCGCGGGCGAGCGAGATCAGCTGCCGCTCGCCGGCGGACAACCCCGATCCGCCCTCGCGCACCGCGTGCTCGAGCCCGCCCGACAACCGCGCCGCCACGCGGTCGACGCCGACGGCCGCCGCGGCCGCCTCGACCTCCTCGTCGGTCGCATCCGGCTTCGCGAACCGGATGTTCGACGCGATCGTCCCGCTGAAGAGGAACGGATCCTGCAGTACGACGCCGAGCTGCCGGCGATACGACCGCAGCTTCACGTCGCGCAGGTCGACGCCGTCCACGCGCACCGCGCCGCGGTCGGGGTCGTAGAAACGGCCGACAAGCCGTGCGAGCGTCGACTTGCCGCCGCCCGACTCGCCGACGAGCGCGAGACAGCCGCCCGGCGGAACGTGGATCGCAACGCCGTGCAGCACGGGCTCCGCCCCGTAGGCGAATACAACGTGGTCGAGGTCGAGATCGCCCTCGATGCGCGGCAGCTCGCGCGCGTCGCGCGCTTCGCGGATCTCCGGCTCCTCGTCGAGCACCGTCGCGATCTTCACCATCGCCGCTGCGCCGGACTGCAGCTGTCCGTACACATCGGAGAGCTCCTGCAGCGGCTGGAAAACGAGCTGTAGGAGATAGAGCGCCGTGATCAGCGTTCCGATCGTGAGCAGTCGACTCGACAGCAGGGAGTTGCCCGCGAACAGCACGGCGCACGTCGCGACGACACCGAGGAACTCGATCGACGGGAAGAAGACCGAGAAGATCTTCTGCGTGTAGACGTTCTGCTCGCGGTTCGCCGCGTTCAGCCCGTCGAACTGCGCCTGGAACGTCCGCTCGCGGTTGAAGGCCTGAACGACTGCCATGCCGGCGACCGACTCGGCGATCTGTGCCGTGACGATCGCGATCCGGTTCCGCGTCTCGACCTGGGCGACGTGAGAGGCCTTCTGGAACCAACGGGTGAGGATGAGAGTCGGCGGGACGACCCCGAAGACGACGAGCCCGAGCCGCCAATCGGCGATCAGGAGCGCGATCACCGCGGTCGGCAGCAGGATGACGTTGGCGACGAGCGTCGGCAGTCCCTGCGAGAGCACGTCGGAGACGGCGTCGACATCCGATGTGAGCCGGGCAATGATCCAGCCGGCCTTCTGCTGTGAGAAGTAGCGGAGCGAGAGCCCGGTCAGGTGGTCGAAGAGGTCGCGTCGCAGCCCGAGCACCATCCGTTGCCCGAGTCCGGCGAGCCCGCGGATGAGCACCGCCTGCAGCAGCCATCCGGCCGCTGCGACGCAGAGGTAGATGACCACGACGACGGTGAGGTGGTGCTCGTTGCCGTCGCGGATGCCCTTGTCGATGGCGTTCCGGACGAGCAGCCACCCTCCGGTCTGCGCCGCCGCATTCCCGGTTCCGACGAGTAGCAGCGCGGCCAGCCAGAGCTTCCGGCCCTGGAGGTACCGCCCGAGGCGTCTCATGCTGCCACCACTTCGTCGCCGAAGAGCTCCGCGAACGCCCCTCCCGCACGGATCAGGTCGACCGGCCTGCCCGACTCGATGACCCGGCCGTCGCGCAGAACGACGGCGCGTCCGGCGAGCTCGATCGTCGAAAGGCGCTGCGTTGCGATCAGGACGGTCTTGCCCTCGAGAGCGGGCCGAAGGCGCTTGACGAGCCGTCGCTCGGTGAGCGTGTCGACCGCCGAGAGAGGATCGTCGAGCACGACGACTCGCGCGCCCGTGACGAGCGCTCGTGCGAGAGCGACTCGCTGGCGCTGGCCGCCCGAGAGGTTGACGCCGCGCTCGCCGATCAGCGTGTCGTAACCCTCCGGCAGGTCATCGGCGAACGCGTCGACGCCCGCGGCCTCGCACGCTGCGAGCACCTCGTCCCAGGATGCGGTCTCCTGGCCGAAGAGCAGGTTCTCGCGCAGCGTCACGGAGAAGAGCACCGGCCGCTGCGTCACGAGCGCGACGTCGGTGCGCAGCTCGGCGATCGTGGTGTCGCGTGTGTCGACGCCGCCGATGCGCACGCGACCGCCGGTGGGGTCGTAGAAGCGCGGCAGCAAATTGAGCAGAGACGTCTTCCCGGAGCCGGTCGGACCGCAGATTGCGACGATCTCGCCGGCGGCGATCTCGAGATCGACGCCCTCGAGCACGTCGTTCTCACCGCCGTAGGCGAAGTACACATCCTCGAAGCGGACGTCGATCGGGCCACGCGGAAGGTGCACCGGCGACTCCGGCTCCGGGAGCGGAGCGATCCCCTCGAGCCACGCGAAGCTCCGTCCCGCCGACGCAAGCGCCCGCTGCGCGAGGTTCGTGATCCAGCCGAGCGCCTCGAGCGGCCAGACGAGCTGCAGAAGCAGCGTCTCGAAGAGGACGAACTGACCGATCGAGAGCTCCCCGTTGATCACCGCCTTGCCGCCGAAGTACACGACGGCGGCGATCGAGAGCGACGGCAGGTAGTAGAGGCCCGGCAAATGCCGCGCCTCGACACCGGCCTGCTCGAGGACGGTGTCGCGCACCGCCTCGGCTCTCGTCCCGAATCGGCCGCGTACGTCGTCCTCGCGGCCGAACGCCTGCACCATCTCGATCCCGACGACCGCCTCATCGGCCGTTTCGGTGACGTCGCCTTTCCTCTCCTGCACGCGGCGCGAGAGCGGGGACACGCGTCGCGCGAAGCGGAGTGCGAGCACGGTGATCGGAGGCATCGCCACGGCGGTGTACAGCGCGAGCTGCGGGTCGACGAGCACGAGGACGATGGCGGCACCGATGATCATCATCACGCTCTGCATTCCCTGCACGAGCCCCCAGCCGATGAAGTAGCGAATGGGGTAGAGGTCGTTCGTTGCGCGCGAGAGCACCTGACCGGTCGCGTGCCGGTCGTAGAAGGCGCGCGGGAACCTCAGGTACGCGGTATAGAGCAGCTCACGCATCCGCGCTTCGATGCGGATGCCGATGCGCGCCGTCGCGAAGCGGCGGCTGAAGTTGACCACGAAGCGCAGCGTCGCGAGCGCGGCGATCGCCATGACGTACGGCCAGAGCGGGTTCTCATGGCTGACGATCGAGTCGTCGATCGCGCGCTGCGAGATCAGCGGGATAGCGATCGAGATCAGCGTGTAGCAGAACGCGAGCGCGAGGCCGAGTAGGCCGAGGCGCCGCTCTGCCCACCAGAGCCGGAGCAGCCTGCGGAAGGTCGGCAGGAGGCCGAGGTCCGGCGGATCGACGGGGTTGGCGCGATCGGGCATAAGAGAGCGGCCCGACGATCGTGGCCTGCCGGGCCTGGTTGCGACGATAGCAATCGCCGTTTTTTTATCGGCGGCGGCGAGCGCTCACGAACGACGCGAGCCCGTCGGCGAAGCCCGGCGGCGCGAGGGGAGTGCCGAATGACTGGCGTAGCTCCGAGAGTTCGCGACGACGCAACTCGCGTTCGCGCTCGAGGAGCGCGTTGCGCTCGGCATCAAGTCCCTGGCGGACGAGAGCGAGCTCGCGCTCGCGGACATCGAGCTTCGCCTCGAGCTCGCGGAGCGCGCGCTCCTGCTCGCTCGGCTCCCCGCTCAACTCGGCCGCGCGGTCGAAGCGGACGACGCCGCCACCGGCAATCAGTGCCTCGAGCTCAAGCCGCCGCGTCGCCAGCTCCTTCTCAACGCGGCGCGCTTCCTCGGCCCGCCGCTCGAGCTGCGCGCGCTCTGCGCTCGCGAGCTCGCGTTCGGAGCGCGACTCGCGCACCTCGGCCCGGGCTTGCGCAAGCTCGTCCTCGAGCACCTCTTCCCGCCGGCCAATGTCGTCGAACTCGCGTTCGAGCTGGGCGAAGCGCTGCTTCAGCTCCCGCTCGCGGGCGTCGAGCGCTCGAGCCCGCTCGAGGGCGGCGCGCTCGCGTGCAGCGACGACGGCCGCTGCGTCGGGCGCTGCCTCCTTCCGTTCTTTCTTGGCGCCCTTGCCGGCCCGGCGCTCGAGCGCCTCCAGCTCGCGCTCGCGCGCGGCGATCGCCTCCGCCCGCTCGCGGAGGGTCTGCTTCAGCCGCTCGAGCTCGCCACCGGAGTCCGTGCGCTCCGCCTGCCGGCGAGCCGCGAGCTCCCGCGCGAGCTTGAGCAGCGTCTCGCGGTCGAGGTCGGTCCCGGTGTCGTCCGCGCCGTTCGCCTCCCCACGCGGCGTCCACGAGTCGAAGCCGTCCTCCCACTTGTCGCCCATCAGGACCCCATAGGTAGCACGAGCCGGAACCGAGCGCCGTGCGGCTCCGCGTCCTCGTACACCAGGTCGCCCCCGTGCGCGCGTGCATAGGAGCGCGCGATCGCGAGCCCAAGGCCCGTTCCGACCGCGCCGGCCCGCGATCCGGAGCTTCGCGTGAACCGCTCGAAGAGATCGGGGACGAACTCGGGCGAGACGCCGCGACCGACGTCCTCGACCGTGAGCCGGAAATGGCGGTCGGTCCGCTCGGCGTGCACCGTGACCGGCGGCACTCCGTAGCGGAACGCATTCGTGACGAGGTTCGTCACGACTCGGTCGAGCACGTTGCGGTCGACGACTGCGAACGTGTCGCGCGGCACGTCGATCTCGACCGCGTGCGGGTCGGGCGCAGTAGCGCTGACAATCTCCTCGACCTCGGTTCGCACGTCGATCTGCTCCGGCGCAATATCGATCGCCTCGGCGTCGAGCCGGGAGAGATCGAGCAGCTGCTCGACGAGCGTTGCGAGGCGCGTCGTCTGCTGGAGGAGCGCCTCGCGGACCTCCAGCTGCTTCGCCGGCTCGAGCCGGTCGCCGATGTGATGGAGCGTCGACACGAAGCCGTGGATCGTCGTCACCGGAGCGCGCAGCTCATGCGCGGCAAGGGCGACGAAGTTCATCTTCAGCTCGTCGGCGCGTTCGAGTGCGAGCCGCGCCTGATGCTCGGCCTGGAAGAGGCGCACCCGGTCGAGTGCGAGGCCGACCAGCGCGCCGAACGTTCGCAGCAGCCGGAGCTCTTCGTCGCCGAAGACCGGCGCGTACGGCGACGTCCAGACGACGAGGCTGCCGCCGCCCTGGAGCTCGACCGTGACGACACGCGCACCCGGCCACATGACCGGGATCGCCGCGTTATCGACGTCGGACGGCACGTTCCATGCGCCGACGACGGCGCCCTCCGCATTGCGGATCGCCATTGCACGCGCGCCGACGATCGCGGCTCCGGGCTCGAGGACGCGCGACGCGACCTCCTCCTGCGACTCGGCGAACGTCAGCAGGCTTGTCATCGCCTGCTGCACGCGCTCCTGTTCGGGGCGGCGCCAGAGGAGCCGCAGGACGAGCGGCGGCGCGAAGCCGATGAAGAACGCGGCGACCGCGACGGTGCCCGCGATCTGCGCGCCGAGCGAGAAGCCGCCGTACTCCCGCGTCGTCAGCGCGGCGAAGAGGATCGCGAGCGTGAGCAGGCCGCTCGCGATCGCGAGCAGGCGCATACGACGGCGCGCGACGGTCGGCTGAGCGCGGCCGGCGCGCCAGAGACTTGTCGCCGAGACGATCGAGAGCGTCGCCCAGTGGACGAAGAAGACGATGACGAACGCCTCGAAGACGCTGCTGCGGGATTCGCCCGGTTGCGGGATCGCCGGTAGCGCAAACGTCCACGTGACGAGGATCGCGCTGAGTACGAGCAGCAGGATCGCCAGCGGACGCGACGTCTTCCTGAACGAGTTCGTGAACCGGAACAGGAAGTACGGGAAGACGACGATCAGCGCAATGAGGATGCGCCCGAGTGCGCGCTCCGGGATGTTCCCGGGATGGTTCGGGACGAGCGCGAAGATCTCGAGCAGCGCGAGGTCGCCGAATGCGATTGCGGCCCACATGCTTGCGCGGTCGCGACGCTGTCGCCAAAACCGCAGCGTGACGACGCCCAGCGCGATGTAGGCAACGATGTTGACGTACCGAAAGACATGGATCGCCGTCTGCAAGGTGCCGCTCCCGAGGACGGATAACCGTCGAACTGTATGCGTCTTCGTGTTCGCCGTAAACGGGTGGCGCCCTGCGTTTTCACCAGGCGGCGTCGACCCGCTGCGGCTTCCTAAAGACAAGGCCGCGGGGCGGATGATCCTCGGTGAGGCGAACGTTCGGCAGGCGGTCGAGCACATGCGTGACGGCCGCCTTCGCCTCGAGCCGTGCCAGATGCATGCCGATGCAGACGTGTGGTCCTTGTGCGAAGGCCACGTGATGCCGTGCGGCTTCCCGCGTGACGTCGAACTCGTTCGGCCGCTCGAAGAACGCTGGGTCGCGATTCGCGGCGGCAAGCGACAGCGTCACTTGCTCGCGCTCGCCAATGTGCGCGCCGCCGAAGTCGACCGGCTTGGTCGAGTAACGGTCGATCACCGCTGCTGCAGGCTCCAGGCGGAGCGATTCCTCGATCGCATTCGGGATGAGCGTGCGGTCTCGTCGCGCGAGCGTGAGCTGCTCCGGGTGGGAAAGCAGGTGATAGAGCGCGTTCGCGATCATTCCTTCCGTCGTCTCGATGCCGCCGAACAGGATCACCCCGGCATTCGATACCGCTTCGTCCGTGTCGAGCTCCGGCACGTCGAGGCTCGGGGCGACGCGCTCGTGGAGCGCGGCAAAGGCGTCGCGACCGGCTTCCGTGGGAGCGCCGCCGGCGGTGATCGCGTTCACGGATGCGACCATCGCGTCGTACCAGCCGAGCATCTCGTCCGCGTCGGTGCGGTCGAGGCCGAGTGCAAATGCGGTTGAGGCGACCGCAAGTGGGCCGGCGAGCGCGCGCCGCAGCTCCGCGTGCCCGTCGGTCGCGAAGCCGTCGATCAGCCGGTCGGTCTCGTCTTCGACGAGCGTCGTGAAGCGCTCCCGCACCGCGTCGAGCCGGAAGTCGCGCGCGAACGGATCGCGGTGTCGCGCGTGCTCGGAGCCGTCGAGCGTCAGCATCGACGTCCCGACGACCTGCCCCGTCGAGAAGCGCGGGTCGTCGACCGTGAATGTCTCGGCGTCGCGCATCGCCTCGAGCACGAGCTCGCGGCTCGTGACGAGCCAGGCACCGAGTGCCGGCAGCCACGACACCGGCTCGCGCTCGCGCAGGCGTGCGAGGACGGGATGCGGGTTCTCCTCGAGCTCGGCGAGCGTCACCGACGCGCCGACCGGAAAGACGTTCACGGGAAGAGCCTAAGTGGCTCGGTTCAGTGCGCGACGCGCTCGCCCATCGTCGCCTCGATGAGGGAGGCGACCTCGGGCTGGGTCTGCTGGAGTCGGCGGAACTCGGTGCCGAACATGACGAGCACACGGGACGGCGCCGTCGTTCTGACGGTGGCGCTTCGCCGGCCGTCGCCGAGGATGGCGATCTCGCCGAAGAAGTCGCCCGGCCCGAGCGTTCCGATCGGGTCACCGCTCGCCGACACGGAGGCAGCTCCATCCGCCAGGACGAAGAACGTGTAGCCGGCTGAGCCCTCGCCGATGAGGCAGGTGCCTTCGCTCACGTCCTTGGCGTCGAACCAGGACGCGATCTCCGCGAGATCCGGCTCGCTGAGCGAGGCGAAAAGCGGAATGGCTGCGAGCTCGGCGGGCGTGGCGTCCATCGAGGCGCCAACGTATCCGCCCACGCGCAGTTGTATCGGCGGCGTCACCGGACCGTTACCGGCCTTCAACCAGCTCGACTCGGCGAGACTGTGCTCGTCGCGAGCTGGGTGTTCGCCGTCGGCGCCGGGCCTGACTCGAAAGGAATACCGATATTCCTCTCGATCGAGTGCGTTCTCGCGAACTGACATCATGACGCGGCGAGGGCATTGCTCTCGCCGCGCTTCCTCCAT
This sequence comes from Gaiellaceae bacterium, assembly GCA_036496545.1. Taxonomy (GTDB): domain Bacteria; phylum Actinomycetota; class Thermoleophilia; order Gaiellales; family Gaiellaceae; genus Palsa-739. Next base: position 59,046 of record DASXKX010000009.1, read on the forward strand.
AGGCTGGGCCGCATGTCTACAACCGATCAGCCGGTCAACGCCAACAAGGCACTGTGGGAGAAGGGCGACTTCACGCGCATCGCGGAGACGATGCGGGAGAGCGGCGATGCGCTCGTGAACAGCCTCGGCGTCAAGCCGGGAATGGATGTCCTCGATCTCGGCTGTGGCGACGGAACGACCGCCGTGCCCGAGGCGCAACGCGGCGCGAATGTCCTCGGCGTCGATATCGCCGAGAACCTCGTCGCTGCAGGCAACGCGCGTGCGCATGACCTCGGCCTGACGAATCTCCGGTTTCAGGAGGGCGACGCAAGCGACCTGAACGAGCTCGCTGACGACGGCTTCGATCTCGTCGTGAGCGTCTTCGGAGCGATGTTCGCGCCGAAGCCGTTCGACGTCGCGAAGGAAATGGTGCGTGTGACGCGGCCCGGTGGGCGTATCGTCATGGGGAACTGGATCGCCGGTGATCCGACGTTCGTCGCTCAGCTCTTGCGGATCAGCGGCACGTACTCACCACCTCCGCCGGAGGGGTTCATCAGCCCGGTGACGTGGGGCGTGGATGAGAACGTCGTCGAGCGGTTCGGCGCTGCCGGAGTGCCGGCCGATCAGATCTCGTGCGAGCGCGATACATACACGTTTACCTTCAACGGCACGCCGTCGGAGTTCCTCGACGACTTCCGGCAGTACTACGGGCCGACGATGAACGCGTACGCCGCGGCGGCTGCGAGTGGGCGCGAAGCCGAGCTGCACGCGGAGCTCGAGGCACTCGTCGCGGAGAAGAACACGAGCTCGAGTGACGACGTCACGGTGATTCCGGCGGTCTTCCTTAGAGTGACCGTCTCGGTCTAACGTTGGCGGACACGCGAAAGGCGCACAAATCACCTGATCGTGGGCCGCGTCGTTCCGTGGCGCGGTCCAAGCCGACGCTCCGTCGTTGTTCAGGGTCGCTCGTGCACGACGAGGACGGAGACGGATGAGTGCGTGACGACGGCGGCGGTCACGCTGCCGAGCAGGTGCCCGACGAGCCCGCTCCGGCGGTGGGCGCCGAGCACGATCAGGCTTGCTTCGCGCTCGTCGGCCGTCTCGACGATCCCCTTCCAGGTCGGTGCTGCCTCGACGGCGAGGCTCTGCGACCGGAAGCCTGCCTTTACCGCCAGCGCCGCTCCATGTGCCGCGGTCTTCTGCGCCGCCTGCTCCACCTCGGTGGCGTTCTGGGCGTCGAAGTGTTGCTCGTCAATCGGCGCGAATCCGACGTCTGCCGGGTGCCAGACGCACAGGACCAGCGCGTCGCGGCCGGGAGCGAGCTCATGGCCGGCCTCCGCGATCGCGAGTTGCGCGAGCTCGGAGCCGTCGTAGCCGAAGAGGACGGGCCCGGCCATGTCAGTCGACACTTCCTGCCGCGACGTGTGTCGTGCGCACGTGCTTCCGGAGTTTCGTCAGCAACGGTGGCGAATTCCACGCCGGGCTCTCGCCCGCCAGGAAGCGGTCGATGTCCGGGGTCTGCGGGCGGGCGCCGCCCAGTGCATAGAGGACGACCCCGACCAGCGCGCCGACGACGGCGAGCCCGAAGCCGATCCAGAGCGCGATTTGCGTCCCGACGACCGTGCTGCTGCCGACGGTCGCGGCGAAGTACACGAAGATCGGTGCGATCATGAACGCCGCGACCGCCCGGAACAGCTCCACGATCGCGAACACGCGCTGGAGGTTTGCCGAGGGCAACGAGAAACCGGCCACGAACAATGCGGGCGCGACCGTCGCGCCAAGTCCAATGCCGGTAAGACCCGAGCCGACGAGCGTCGCCGCTTGGCTCGACGGAACCTTGACCGCGAAGACGAGGATCCCAGCGGCCAGAAAGACCATGCCGGCCAACGGGAGGTAATGCATCGCCCGCTTCCTGAGGACGAGTCCAAGCGCGACGGCGGTGATGACCGCGCCGGCGACCTCGGGCAGGTAGAGAACGCCGATGCGAAGCGGGCTGTAGAGGTCGCCAAGCGCCGCAGCCGTGAGGACTGTGGCCGACACCGACGCGGCGGCAGCGAACAGCGCCACCGCGATCCCGGCGACGGGCATCGTGCTCGTGAGCATCGTGCGAATCGTCAGGAGCGGTCGCGCGGCACGGTACTGGTAGACCACCAGGACGACGATTGCCGCCAGGCCGCCGAGCAACGGCGCGATCACCACGGGATCGAGGATGCGGTGGCTCGTGAGCTCCGACGCGCCGAAGAATGCGGCCACACAACCAATGGCCGCGAGACCTATAGCCCGGAGGTCCCGCGGCGAGTCGGGATTGGCGGGCGGGGCGTCCTCGAACGTCAACACGGCCAGTACCAAGGCCCCGACGGAGATGGCAGCGACGATCCAGAACAGCGGCCGCCACCCGTTCGACTGCGCCTGCAACCCGCCGATGAACGGGCCGAGCGCCACGGCGCCGAAGATGCACATGTTCATGATCACCGCGGTATCGCGCAGCTTGTTCGACGGAAAGCCGATCGCGAGCGGCGGCACCGCAGCGATCAGCAACAGGCTGGTGCAGAGCCCCTGCAGCACACGACCTGCGATGTACATGCCGGGATCCTGTGCCGAGGCCGCCAGGATCGACCCGACCACGAGCAGCACCGCGTAGCCGAGCAACATCCTGCGCTGGGGGAGATGCTGAGCGAACTGGACGGCCAGCACCGTGCCGACGGCGTAGGCGGCGTTCGCCAAGCCGGAGCTCAAACTCAGCGTCTGCGCGCTCATGTGCAGCTGCTCGCCGATCATCGGTGTCAGTGGGCCGAGCGCCGCGGAGAGCGCGAGGTACGGGATCAGCGCGAGCATCACCATGCCTGCGACCGCGGCATACCGGCCGGCGAGCGGTCCCTGGCGCACTGCCTGCCCTCGACCCCCAAGACGTGAACTTGGCTGAGCTACTTGCATACAGGCTCCCTTCAAACGTGCGGGCTTTGCGCTAAAGTGGAGGAGACCTCCGAAACATCCGGAGACAACCTCCGGATAATATACGGAGGATACCTCCGCTTGTCAAACCGAATGAGCCAGACCGACATCCAGCCGCCGCGCCCCCAGCGGGCTGACGCCCGCCTGAATCACGACAAGCTTGTGGCGGCGGCGCGCGTGCTCTTCTCCGAAAAGGGCACCTCAGCCCCGCTCGAGGAAGTGGCCGAGGGCGCCGGGGTCGGAATCGGCACCCTCTACCGACACTTCCCCACCCGGCACGCGCTCTTCGAGGCTGTCTACGTCGACGAGGTCGAGGCAATGGCGCGAGCAGCGGCGGACCTCGCGCAGCTGCCCCCGTGGGAGGCCCTATCCCAGTGGCTGCACCGGTATGTCGGCTTCGCGGCGACGAAGCGCGCCCTCAACGAGGCGTTGATGGAGACGGATCAAGACTCCGACGTCCTGCTCACATGCCGCACAGCGCTTGTCGGCGCCGGTACCGCACTCGTCGAACGCGCGCAACGAGCAGGCGTCGTCCGGAGCGACACGCACTTCACCGACGTCGTGCGGATGGTCGGCGCAATCGCGATGGTGCCGACGGAAGACCCCGAGCAGAAGCAACGCCTGCTCGAGCTCGCGCTCGACGGCCTCCGCTACAACCCACCTGACGTGTAAGTCCGGGGGCGGCGGCGGAGATCGGCCGAAACCGGGAAAACGAAACCGCTGCAAGTCCGCAAAACGGCGATGGGCGGAACTTGTCGGTGCGCAAACCAACTCGAGGTGGTCGCCGAGCCGTTAACGCTCCGCTGAGGATCCGATCTTGTGGCCGTCAGGAGGTCCGAACGTGCTTGCGGATCCACGCCAGCAAGGTCGGCATCGCGCGCGGATCCGACGGTGGGGTATCGAGCAGGCCGTGCTCTGCATGCCCGAAAAGGACGACTGTGAAGTCCTTGCCCTTCGAGCTGTGCAGACGCTCGAGGGTCGCCGCGCTCTTCTCCGCCGGCTGTGAACGATCCAGGCGGCCGTAGACCCAGATCCCCGGTACCGTCACCTGCTCGAGGAAAGGAACCGGGTCGAAGCCGGAGGGATGCAGCTTCCGCGTGAGCACCGCTCTCTCTTGGCTCGTCAGCGGCGGCGGGTTGCTCGCGTCCTCGCCGGCGAGCTTGCTCCACTGGGCTTCTTCGTCAGTCGTCACCGCCGGACTGTCGGCGAGCGCGGTGAACGCGACGCGGTTCCGCGCGCGGACGATGGCCAGCGGCACGACCCAGCCGGCCTGGCTCGTGCCGAGGAACCCGATCCGCGGCGCGTCGATCTCAACTCGCTTCCGCACAGCGTTGACTGCGCCGTCCGCGTCGGCCGCTAACAGGTTGAAATGGCTCTGGTCGCCGGGACAGCAGACGCCCTGGGACTCGCCGACGCCGCGCTTGTCATAAGAGAAGAAGGCGATTCCGGCGCGGACGACCATCTGCACCCAGGGCACTTCCCACCGCCAGCGTGCCGCTTCTCCGCTGCCGTGCACGTAGACGACTGCGGGAAACGGGCCGGCGCCCTTCGGCAGGAAGAGCGTGCCGGCGAGGACGGCGCCCACGCAGCGGAACCGCACCGCGACCTCCGCATGGTCGACCAGGCTGAGCTTCGGGCCGAAGGTCGTGCGCGGCGCGTTGCAGCGCGCCGACTCTGGATCGCCGACGGAGCTCCCGCACGCGGTCGACGCGAGGACAACCGCCGCCAGGACCGACGGCAGGAGCAGCGACCCCGCTCTGGGGCGTGTCGAGATCAGACGACCTCCTTGCGACGTGAGTATCGCGCTCGGCGAAGGCCTCGACAAGCCGCGCTCCCTCACGCGAGTTGCGCACTGCCAAGTTCAGTGGAGCGTACCGGGATCGAACCGGTGACCTCCGGCTTGCAAAGCCGGCGCTCTCCCAGCTGAGCTAACGCCCCATGCGCAGCGCAGTGTACGGCTAGGCTCCGCCACCGTGAGGGTGGCTCTCCGGCGGCTCGACCCGGCGATCGCGCCGTTTGCCTGGAGCAGAGCCGCGATCTGGGGGCTCGCCGCGCTCGTCGCCTTCTGGCTTTCGCCCGACCATCCGCGCGCCCACGGGCCCACACCCGGCGGGCACGGCTACTGGTACGACCTCTGGTCGAACTGGGACGGCGCCTGGTTCGCGCAGATCGCGCACCACGGCTACGCGTCCGGCGCCGGCACGCCCGCGTTCTACCCGCTGTTCCCGGCGCTGCTCGCCGTGCTCGGCCGCGTGTTCGCCGGGCAGTACGTCATCGCGGGCATCGTCCTCGCGCTCGCCTTCGCCGCGGTCTCGTTCGTGCTCCTCCGCCGCCTGACCGCGCTCGAGCTCGGCCCGGAAACCGCGCAGCGCGCGACGCTCGTTCTCGCGATCTTCCCGCTCACCTTCTTCCTACAGGCGGTCTACAGCGAGTCGCTCTTCCTCGTGCTCGCAATCGCGACGTTCTATTTCGCGCGGCAAGAACGCTGGGCTCTTGCCGCCGCCGCGCTCGCGCTGTCCTTCCTCACACGACCGACCGCGATTGCACTCTGGATCGGCGCGCTCATCCTCGCGTGGCGCTCGCCGCTGCGCCGCCGCGCGCTCGAGTGGATCATCCCGACGCCGCTCGCGTTCGTGGCCTTCCCGATCCTGCTCAAATGGCAGACCGGCGACGCATTTGCGTTCATCCACGCGGAGAAGTACTGGCACCGCAGCTTCTCGGCGCTCGGCCCGCTCGGCGGGGTCATCGACGGCGCGAAAGCAGCCGGCCACGGCGTTCACGCGATCATCGCGACGTCGACGCCGCCCGACTGGACGTACCCCGCGAACCTGAACCTGAAGGAGACCGCGGCGGTCAACGTCGAGTCGTTTGCGTGGCTCGTTCTCTTCCTCGCGCTGACGGTCGTCGTCTGGCGCGTGCTCGGCGCCGCGTACGGCGCCTACGCCGCCGTCAGTCTCGCGATCCCGCTCGCGGAACCGTGGAACGTCTTCCCGCTCTTCTCGCTGCCGCGGTTCGGGCTCGTCATCTTCCCGTTCTTCATGGTGCTCGGCCTATTGGCACGCACCCGCCTGAGGCTCACCGCGCTCGTCGCATGCTCGGCGCTCCTGCTCGCGTTCGCGGTCGCCCGCTGGGCGCTCTGGTACTGGGTCGCGTAGGAACCGCTACGCCGCTTCGAGCGGCGAACCGAGCTGCTTCGACCACCAGTCCGGTCCCACCTCAACCGCCGGCTGAGCGGGAGGCTCCGGCGGGCGCATGTCCTCGGTCACCTCGGTTTCGAGATCGGCCGCGACGGCCCGCGCGTTCTCGCCGCGGAGCTTGTCGCGCTCTGCCTCGAGCTCGACCGTCCGCTTCCGGAGCGTCTCGCGGCGTGCCTCGTACTCGGCACGCACGTCGTCGAGCCGGGCGCGCTGCGCCTCGAGCGCCTCGCGCATCTGCTCGACCTCGCGCTCCCGCCGCTCCAGCAGCGAAATGCGCACTTCGTCGTCCTCACGCAGCTCCTCCGCGCGCCTGACGGCCGCCTCCCGGCGGTTCAGATCCGCCTCTCGACCGTCGAGCTCGCGTGCGCGCTCGGCGAGGTTCTCTGCGGCGGGGTCTGCTTCGGCTGTGCTCAAGCGGCGGTTTCCTTTCGGGAATACAAGCGCCGCAGGCGTCAAGCGAAGGATCGGCCTTGGAGGGCCGGCCTGCCGTCCCTCATCTGAGGGATCGGCAGGCCGGGGAGGCACAGGCTTACGGAGGGTTAGGCCGCGCGCTCCAAGCGTTCCTCGACGCGTGCTCGGGCGACGATCGAGCTCCGGTCTCCGAAGCGCAGGCGCGCCCGGAGCGCTCGGTGGTCATCCCACAGCCCGTCGAGCTGGTCGTCCAACCGGTGAATTTCGTCTTTCACCTCGGGATCGAACTCGGCCGAAAGGCGGTGCCAGAGCTCGGCCCGCTCTTCGCTCAAACGCTCGATCTCCGCGTGGATCTCAGCAAGGGTGGTGTTCATGTCCTGTTAAACGTGGCTCCCGGGCGGTCCATTCCTCAGGAATAGCCAAGATCTTCGAGCCGGTCCTCGTCGATCCCGAAGTAGTGGGCGACCTCATGGAGGACGGTGATCCGGATCTCGGCTTCGAGCTCGGCCGGGTCGGGGAACGACTCGGCGAGCGGCCGCCGGAAGATCCGGATCCGGTCGGGGAGGCTCCCCGCCCAGTCGCCGCGCTCGGGCAGCGGGACGCCCTCGTAGAGCCCGAAGAGGTCGGGGTCCTCCGGATACTCCTCCTCGACCGTGATTTCGACGTTCCGGATCGCTTCGCGGAGCTCGGCCGGCAGCGAGCGGAGGACGACGTCGACCCGCTCCTCGAAGGTCAATAGACCGGATAGCGCGCGGCCGTCGCTTGCGGCCGTCGCTTCGCCACGAACATGACGGTGGCGAGCCCGAACACGAAGCCGCCGATGTGGGCGAAGAACGCGGTGCCGTCGCCCGCGGACGGATGCAGGAGCGAGAGCCCGCCGGTCAGGATCTGGAGCCCGATCCAGATGCCGAGGAACCAGACCGCCGGGATCTCGCGGATGAGAATGATCCCGAAGAAGATCACCGTCAGCACCTTCGCCCGCGGCAGAAGCACGAAGTAGGCACCGAGGACGCCTGCGATCGCGCCGCTCGCGCCGATGTTCGGGATGCTCGCGTCCTGGGTCGTGCCCGCGGCAAGCGTGACGGCCGTCTGTGCGGCAAACGCGGCGATGCCCGCCGCGAGGTACCAGACGAGGAAGCGCACGCGGCCGAGTGCGTCCTCGACGTTGTTCCCGAAGATCCAGAGAAAGAGCATGTTCCCGAGGATGTGCAGCCAGCTCGCGTGCATGAACATCCCCGTGAAGACGCCTTCGTACCACGGCAGTGGATGGACGACAAACGGCGCCGGCACGTGGCACGGGCCGCTGACCGTGCACGGGTAGAAGCCGTCGCGGAAGACGTGGACGTCGACGCCCGGCGTCGACAGCTCCCAGAACCACACGAGCGCGCACGCGACGATGATCCCGATCGTGACGACCGGGACGCTCTTCGTCGGGACGTTGTCGCGAAGCGGGAGCAAACCGCCCTAGGCGGCGAGCGCTTCCTGTACGCGCTCGCCCGCCGCATCGAGCTCGATCGAGGCGCCGGTCACTTCCTGGAGGATCTCGTCCGCGGTCGGCTTCTGTCCCTCCGACCACAGCTCGCGCAGGAGTGAACCGGCTTCGCGGCGCGTGAACCACGTGTTGCCGAACGTCTCGCGCAGGTACGAGCGCAGTTGCGCCTCGAATGCCCACGCGCGCAGGTACTGCGACGCGTAGAAGCCGTCGTCGATGTCGGCGAGGTAGTCGGTGTCGCTCGGCGTCACCTTCAACGCGTCGGCGAGCAGCTCGACGTAGCGTGGACGCATCGCCGTCACGTCGTTTGCAGCATGGAACTCGATCTCGTAGATGAGCTTCGCGCAGTAGCGGCGGAGGAGCCAGAGAAGCTGCGTCGCGCCCTCGGCGGCGAACTCGCGCGGGCGCGGGAAGTCGAGGCTGCGCGTTAGCCACGCGGGCTCGATCGTCAGGTGCTCGAGCAGCATCGCCCAGCCCTCGGTCACCGCGTTGTCCCCGAGCCGCTTCTCCTCGATCGTCAATGACGGTGACGCGTGTGCGTAGTGCTCGGTGTGCCCGGCCTCGTGGAACAGCGCGCGCCAGTCATCCGGGCCGCCCTGCGGCTTGATCACGAGCACGACGCGATCGGGGATCTCGATCGGGACGCAGAACGCGCGCGGCGTCTTGTTCGGCCGGTCCTCGAGATCGAGCTCGACATTCTTCTGAGCGCGCAGGTCGACGCCGAGATCGGCGAGCGTCACCTCGAGCGCAGGCACCATCTTGTCCTTCGGGAACGCAGCGTCCCACTCGGCACCGCGGAAGACACGCGCGACGTCCCAGCGCTCGATCTCGCCGAGCCCAAGCCCGACGCGGCTGCGGAAGAAGCGATCGCCCGCGTCCTCCCACATCGACTCCGTCGCGTCGAGGAAGCGCCGGCACTGGCCGGCGAGCTCGTCGAGCGGGAAGCCGAAGCCGCGATAGAGCTCGGTGTAGTTCGCCGAGCCGAGCCGCTCGGTCTCGCGGTGCACGACCTGCTGCTTGCGGATGTAGAGGCCGTTGTGCTCCTCGGTCGCCTCGTTCCGCGCCTGCTCGAGCCGTTGCCGGGTCGCGCGGTCGGGTTCGTTGCTGATGCGCGGGCGGAGGTCGCGGTACGGGATGTCCTCGTCGCCGACCTTCACCGTCTTCGTCTCGGCCTCGGCGATCTTCTCCTCTTCTTCGCTCACGAAGTTGCCGAGGTAACCCTCGCAGGCGAAGCGCCAGAGCTCGCGCACGTTTCGGCCGCCGTTGACGGACGCGCCGATCGCCTGTGCGGTTTCGAGCGTCGTCAGCTCTTCGTGGCGCTCGTAGATCGGTACGAGGTCGTAGGTGTCCTTGTGGCCGGCGAAGTGGAGATACGCCTCCTCGTCCAGCTCGGCGATGAAGCGGTCGGCGTTCTCACGAAGCGCGTCGAGCTCACGTTGGCTGAGCGGGGTCGCCACGGCCCGCCTAGGATACCCCTGTGCAAGAGATCGCTCTCAAGACCGACCGAAAGACGCAGCTCGTGAACATCACCGAGCTCGTGCAGTCGGCGCTCGGTGCCCCGAACGGCGCAGCGGCCGCGCTCGTCTACGTGCCGCACACGACCGCAGCCGTGACGATCAACGAGCACGCAGACCCACTCGTCGCCCAAGATCTCGAGAATGCCCTGCAGAAGGTGGTCGACGACGACTGGGACTGGAAGCACGTCGAGGATCCGGACGGGCCGAACGCGCCGTCGCACGTGCGGGCGTCGCTGATCAGCACGCAGATCCTCGTGCCGCTCAAGGACGGCAAGCTCGCGCTCGGGCGCTGGCAGGGGATCTTCTTTTGCGAGTTCGACGGCCCCCGAGACCGCAAGGTCTACGTCACGCCGCTGAACTAAACGCTCCGCGAAGGACAACCTGAGCGCAACAATCCCCGTTTAGCGTCCGGTCCGTGCGAGGGCGTGTCGGCCTACTGACGGCGGTTGGCGTCGCGTGCTTGTTGTGCGGCGGTCCGGCGGTCGCGCATTCGACGTCGCTGATCGGCATCCACAAGATCCGGCACGTCGTGATCATCATGCAGGAGAACCGGTCGTTCGATTCCTACTTCGGGACATACCCGGGGGCGGACGGGATCCCAACGGGCGTCTGCGTCCCCGATCCGGTGGGCGGCAGCTGCTTGCGGCCGTTCCACGACCGGAGCGCGGTCAACTTCGGCGGCCCGCACGATCACGTCGACGCGGTCAAGGATGTGGACGGCGGGTTGATGAACGGCTTCGTCGGGCAGGCTGAGGCCGGCCGGCAGCTCTTCTGCAGGCGGCACATCGACTCACCGCATTGCTCGCTCTCGCCGAAGAAGCCCGACGTCATGGGCTATCACGACTGGCACGAGATCCCGAACTACTGGACATATGCGCGCCATTTCGTCCTGCAGGACCACATGTTCCAGGCTGACGCGTCGTGGAGCCTGCCCGGGCATCTCTTCATGGTGTCGGGCTGGTCGGCGAAATGCTCCGTGCGCGGCGACCCGATGAGCTGCACGAACGCGGTGCAGTCGCCCGGCTCGCCGCCGGGCGAGCCGCAGAACACGACCGGCAAGACGCCCGACTACGCGTGGACCGATCTGACGTATCTCTTGCACAAGTACGGCGTCAGCTGGCGCTACTACGTCTTCAAGGGCACGCAGCCGGACTGCGACGACGACCAGATGTTCTGCAAGGCGCTGCCGCAGGATGCAAAGACGCCGGGGATCTGGAACCCGCTGCCGTACTTCGACACGGTGAAGGCGGACGGCCAGGGCGAGAACGTCGCGCCGTTCGACCAGTTCCTCACCGACGTGCACACCGGCAACCTGCCCGCGGTCTCGTGGCTCGCGCCGGCGCAGGCGGTCAGCGACCATCCGCCTGCGAACATCAAGCGCGGCCAGGCGTACGTGACCGGCGTCATCAACGCGATCATGCGCAGCAAGGACTGGGGCTCGACCGCAATCCTCCTCGCGTGGGACGACTGGGGCGGCTTCTACGACAGCGTGAAGCCGCCGGTCGTCGACGAGAACGGGTACGGCCTCCGCGTGCCGGGGCTCGTGATCAGCCCGTACGCGCGGCGCGGGTACATCGACCACCAGATCCTGAGCTCCGACGCGTACCTCAAGTTCATCGAGGACGACTTCCTGCACGGCGCGCGCCTGAACCCAAAGACAGACGGCCGTCCCGACCTGCGGCCGGCGGTTCGCGAGAACGTCAAGATCCTCGGCAACCTCGCGAAGGACTTCAACTTCGCGCAGCGGCCGAGGAAGCCGCTGCTCCTGCCGCTGCACCCGAAGTTTTCGTAGCTACCGTGGCGAGGCCGATGGCCGCGCCCGTCACGAAAGACCAGGAGGTCGAGCTCGACGTCGAGTCGCTCGCCTACGGCGGCAACGGCGTCGCACGGCTCGACGGGTTCGTCGTGTTCGTTCGGCGCGGGCTTCCCGGCGATCGCGTCCGTGCGCGCGTGACGAAGGTGAAGCGCTCGCACGCGGAGGCGCTCGCGTTGGAGGTCGTGCAGCCGGGCCCGCAGCGGGTGGAGGCGCCGTGCACGCACTTCCCGGCGTGCGGCGGTTGTCGATTTCAGGATCTCGAGTACGGCGCGCAGCTCGCCCAGAAGGAGTCGCAGGTGCGCGACGCGTTTCAACGGATCGCGGGGATCGCCGAGCCGCCGCTCGAGCCGATCGTCCCGTGCGAGCCGGAGATCTTCCACTACCGCAACAAGCTCGAGTACTCGTTCACGCAGACGGACGAAGGCCCGGCGCTCGGGTTCCATCGCGCGGGCCGGTGGGACGAGGTGCTCGACATCCGGAAATGCTGGCTCACGACGGCGCTCGGCAACGACGTGCGCGAGGCAGTCCGCGACTGGGCGCGCGAGGAGAAGCTCGAGGCGTATTCGCAAGAGGACGGAACCGGGTATCTCCGTCACCTCGTCGTGCGCGAAGGGCGGAACACAAGCCAGGCGCTGGTGCAGCTCGTCACGGCGCCCGGTGAGCGCTTCGAGCCTGGGTACTTCGTCGACGTCGTACGCCGGTTCCCGCAGGTCACATCGGTGCACTGGTCGGTGAACGACTCGCCGGCCGAAGTGACGAACCTCCCGACGGAGCTGCTCTGGGGCGAGGAGTGGATCGAGGAGGAGCTCTGCGGGCTGCGGTTCCGCGTGCGGCCGAATGCGTTCCTGCAGACGAACACTGCGATGGCCGAGCGGCTGTACGCGCTCGCCCGTGAAGCGGCGCAGCTGAGCGGCGGCGAGACCGTCTGGGACCTCTACTGCGGCATCGGGACGATCGGGCTTTCGCTCGCGTCGCGCGCGCTGACGGTGTGGGGGCTCGAGGTGTCAGAGGAGTCGGTCGCGTGCGCGCTCGAGAACGCGGAGCTGAACAGCATCACGAACGCGGCCTTCTTCGCGGGGAACGTCGGCCAGGTCGTGCAGGAGCTGGTCGAGCGGTCCGGGCCGCCGGACGTCGTGATCGTCGACCCGCCAAGGGCGGGTCTTGCCGGCAAAGCCTTGAAGCGTCTCGGCGAGATCGGCGCGCCGCGGATCGTCTACGTCTCGTGCAACCCGACGACGCTCGCCGGCGACGTGAAGACGCTGCGTGCGGACTACGGCTACGAGCTTCTCCGTGTAACTCCGGTCGACATGTTCCCGCATACGCCCCACGTGGAAGCGGTGGCGCTGCTCGAGCGGGTCTGACTCCGCTGTTGCACGGACCGTTTCTGCGTGGCAGGCTGCACCCGTAAACGGGACACGGAGGCGCACGATGAAGACAGACGGCGCTCCGGTTGCGGCCCGGAACCAACGAACGACGACGGCGGCGGTCAAGGACGACGCGAACCTGCACGTCACGGTGACCGGCTCCACGAAGCGGTTCCACCTCTGGCAGCAAGGGCCGGCCTGGGGGCTGGGCTTCGCGGCGGTCGGTCTGGGATTCCTGATGGTGTTGCGGAACTACGACTCGGCGGCCGGCTGGTTCGCGGTCTCGACGGCGGTCATCCTGTCGGTCATAGCTTCATTCCGCGCGCCGTTCTCGATCGGGGAGACGTCGGTGAGCTCGGCACCGGGTCGTCATCCGAAGAAGCCGGCGACTCCTCCTGCGAATCCCCCGGCCGGATAGCGCGCCAGAGCAGATCGCCGTTTGCCAGGAAGAAGCCCGCCGACAGGAACGGCAGCGCAGGCAGCCCGCCGACGTCGGCGGCCGTCGCGATGATCACGGTCAGCCCGTACATCGCGACCGTCGCGACCCATGTCCAGACCACGCGGAGCCGCCAGCGCATCGCCGCCGCGAGGAAGAGCGCGAAGAACAGCACGTCCGGCGGCCCGAGGTACGCTGCCGCGCCGCCCGGGACGAGGAACGCGATGGCGACCGCTGTGTAGACCTCGAAGTGGTGCTGCGTGATCGTGTGCGTCGGCCCGCGCCAGACCGAGATGATGTCGACGACCGGGATCGCGCACGCGACGAGCACGACCCAGGACAGCTGCTCGAACAGCGCGAGGAACGCCCAGCCCGCGCACACGGCCGCTGCGAGCTTTCCGAAGTTCGCGGGCAGCCCCCAGTCGGCAATCGAGAAGACGAGTGCCAGTAGCGCGAAGACGACGACCGCCCCGAACATCCAGCGCCGGTCCCAGAGCGGGAGCGCGATCAGGACGAGCAACAGCGTCCCCGGGATGATCACGATCGCAACGAGCAGGATCGCCGGCCAGAGGCTCAGCTTCGGAAGATGCGGCGCGACGAGGAACCACGCGAGGACGCACGCGGCATTGACGGCGAAGGCGGTTGCGCGACGCCGGCTCAGTACGGCGGCAGAGAGGCCCACCACTCGCCGAGCAGCTTGAAGGCGTTCCAGAACCGGGTCTTCGCCGGCTGATCGTCGAGCGAGTCGTCGATGTCGGGCGTGAAGAACGCGTCGATTGTCGGTGTGAACTTCTGCAGCTCGCCCTCGCTCGTCCCGAGCTCGCGGCTGAGCGGGAACTTCACGCCGTTCAGGAAGCCGAGCGCGCGCTCGCCCATGACGACGAGGAGCTTCGGCTGGACGATGTGCAGCTCACGGCTGAGAAAGGGCAGGGACTCCGCCTCGTCGCCGTCCGCAAACTTGAGGCAGTTCGTCCCGTACACCGCCATCGGGTCGACGCGCAGGCGCTGCAGCGACTTCAGCAGCGCGTTCCCCGCGCGGCCGAAGAACGCGACACCCTCCTGCAGCTCGGAGGCACGCGGCTCGTACTTCAGTAGGAAGACGTCGCCGAGCGGGTGACCGGAGCCGACGACCGGCACGCGCGTGCCGCCGCCTGCCTGCGCGACCTCGTCCCCGAGCGTGTTGATCTCGGTGAT
>DASXKX010000010.1:0-15832 GCA_036496545.1 Gaiellaceae bacterium
CGGTGTGGTGGACGAACAGATCCTTCGATCCGTCATCGGGGGTGATGAAGCCGTACCCCTTCTCGTCGCTGAACCACTTCACGGTTCCGGTTGCCATGAATTCACCTCCCCCTGCTACCACCGGGAACGCCTGCCGCGCCGACTCGTGTACACGAGCTTCGGGCGAGCCGATCGCATCCCCGTACTCTCGAACTGTTCTGTGTGCCCGAGCCGGGCAGCAACGCGACTGACGTCGCCCTGCTGCTCGGGAAGGACGAGCGTGCTGCCGCGCCCGGAGCGACCTGCACGGCCGGTCCTCCCCACGCGGTGCACGTAGCCCTTGTCGTCCTCGGGCGGGTCGAAATTGATGACGTGCGCGATGTCCTCGAGATCGAGGCCGCGCGCCGCGACGTCCGTCGCGACGAGGGTCGTCGAGCGGCCGGAGCGGAAGCGCTCCAGCGCCCGTTCGCGCTGATTCTGGCCCATGTCGCCGTGCATCGCGACAACGCCTACGCCGCGACGCGCGAGCTTCTGCGTCAGCCGGTCGGCGCCGCGCTTCGTGCGCACGAAGACGAGCGAGAGCCCGTCCTCGGCATTCAGCAGGTCGACGAGCGTGTCGATCTTGCCTTCCGCCGTCACGGGCACGAACTCGTGCTCGATGACGCCGTCGGCGTTCGCGACCTCGCGCCGACTCTCGAAGCGAGACGGATCGTTGGTGTAGGCGCCTGCGAGCTCGCCGACTTCGCCGTCGAGCGTCGCGGAGAAGAGCATCGTCTGGCGCTCGCGCGGAAGCCGCCGGAGGATCCGCTCGACCTGCGGGCGAAAGCCCATGTCGAGCATGCGGTCGGCCTCGTCGAGGACGAGGATCCGGATCCCGTCGAGCGACACCATCTTTCTGTCGACGAGATCCTGCAGGCGGCCCGGCGTCGCGACGACGAGCTGCGCACCCTTGAGGCGCTTCGCCTGCGCCCCGACCGGCGCGCCGCCGTAGGCAACGCCGACGTGCACACCCTTCGCCGGCGCAAATGCACCGATCGCTGAGGCGACCTGGATCGCGAGCTCACGTGTCGGCACGAGCACGAGCGCCTCGGGCGCCTTCGTGAAGCCGGTGACGCGCTCGACGATCGGGATGCCGAAAGCGAGTGTCTTGCCCGAGCCCGTCGGCGCCTTGGCCAGGACGTCACGGCCGGCCATCGCATCGGGCAAGACGAGAGACTGAATGCGGAACGGCTCGACGATGTCGAGGTCCGCGAGCGCGCGCTCAACGGCATCGCTCACACCGAGCGCGCGGAAGCTGTGTTGCATGTGGTGTTCGACTCCTATCACTGCTTGCGGTTCGAGATCACACTGCTCGAAACCGCCTGAGGAGGAACGAGGAGCTGAAATCTCACGGGACGCACCGTGCGTCCTTAGCGCTCAGAGTAGCAAGGATTCCAGCCGATCGGCATACCACGCCTCCCAGGGCCCGTCTGGCGCCTCGGCCGTGTAGTCGCGGTCGAGCTGGACGAGTGCATGGACGAGATGGCTCCGAACCGGCCTGTGGCCCAGGAGATCGGACAGCTCGGAGTGGTCGACCAGCCAGTCCGCGTACCACGAAGCCCAGTCGGGGTCGTCGCCGTCGACGATTCGATAGACGATGTGGTGCGTCTCGGCGGCTTCGTGCAGGAGGTCGGCGATCGTCATCCCGGCCATCGTCCCATCTCCTTCGCCTCTTCGACAACCCTGCGCCCCGCCTCGCGCATCAACCCCGCGGCTTCGAGCTTCTGGACGCGGGCGACGTTCGACTCCGACCACGAGCTCTTCGGCTTGCGCGGCGTGAAGTAGAGCGACGTGCGCTCGTCATCGACGGAGCGTGACTTGCTGTCGACCCAACCGAAGCAGAGAGCCTCCTCGACGGCTGCGTCGTAGTCAATACGCGGCCGCCCGGCGCTCTTCTTGAACGTCACGAGCCAGACACCGGTCGAGCTGTCGTGATGCAACTCGAGCCAGGCACGCCACTCTGCGCGGTCGTCGAGCTCGACACGTTCGTCGTCCGTCACCGCTCGATCGTAGGCGCGATCACGATGTCGATCGAGGCGACGCGCCCGCCGTCGATCGACATCGCGACGACGGAGATCGGGCGCTCGAGCGGGCCGACAAGCACGCCGATCGAGCCGTTCACGAGCGCCGGCCGACCGAGGTGCGCGAAGCGCGAGCCCCGTGCGAGCACCCGGCCCGCGATCTCTTCTGCGCCGTGCGCCTCGTCCGGCGGCTGCTGGCCGCCTCGCACACGCAGAACGGCATCGGGCGCGAGGATCTCGACGAGCGCGTCGAAGTCTCCGCGTTGCGACGCGGCGAGGAATGCCTCGACGACGCGCCGCTGCTCCACGATGTCGGCATCCGGCAACGGCGTGCCGCCGCGCACGCGCCGCCGCGCACGACTGGCGAGCTGACGCGTCGCCGCGGGAGTTCGGTCGAGGATCGTCGCGATCTCCTCGAAGGGCACCGCGAACATGTCGTGCAGCACGAACGCGAGCCGCTCGGGCGGCGTCAGCGTCTCGAGCACGACGAGGAGTGCAACGCCGATTGAGTCAGCCAGCACCGCCTGCTCTTCCGGACCTTCCTCGAGTGCAATCACAGGCTCCGGCAGCCACTCGTCGCCGAGGAGGTCGCGCCGGCGGCGCAGCATGTCGAGACAGACGCGCGCGACGACGGTCGTCAGCCAGCCTCCGAGATTGTCGATGCCTTCGCTGTCGCTGCGGCTGAGGCGCAGCCAGCCCTCTTGCACGGCGTCTTCCGCGTCGCTGTGCGACCCGAGCATGCGATACGCGACCCGCTCGAGGTGATCGCGGTGCTGTTCGAACTGTTCTGCGAGCTCCAAGTCACATCCCTCCACGTCGGTGCGTCAATGACCTGACGACAGGGACGCGCCGGATGTGACGGCGCGGCGAAAGGAGCAAGAAATGATCGAAGTCGAAGATCTCGCGAAGCGGTATCCCAATGGCGTCGAGGCCGTCCAAGGAGTCGACTTCGTCGTCGAGCCGGGCGAGGCGTTCGGGCTGCTCGGCCCGAACGGGGCCGGCAAGTCGACGACGATCGGGATGCTGACGACGACCGTCACGCCGACGCGCGGAACTGCGCGCCTCGCAGGGCACGACGTCGTACGTGCGCCGCTGGCGGCGCGCGCAGTATCGAGCGTTGTCTTCCAAGAGCCCGTCGTGGACGGAGCGCTGACTGGGCGCCGCAACCTCGAGCTGCATGCCCGGCTCTGGGACGGCCAGAAGACGCACGTCGACACTTCTGCGAAGGCGCTCGGTGTCCACGACCTGCTCGAGCGGCCTGTGGCGACGCTGAGCGGCGGCCAGCGAAGGCGGCTCGAGATTGCACGCGCACTGGTGTCCCAACCGCGGGTGCTCTTCCTCGACGAGCCGACGGTCGGCCTCGACCCGCGTATTCGGCACGAGCTGCTCGACGTGATCGCCGAGCTGCGCGACCGCGGCGAGCTCACCGTGCTTCTGACGACGCACTACCTCGACGAGGCCGAGCGGCTCTGCGACCGGATCGCGATCATGCATCTCGGCCGCATCGTCGCGCTCGGATCGCCTGCCGAGCTGCGCGCTGACCTCGGCACGGAGATCGTCGAGATCCGGGTCGACGGCGACGGCAACAACGCGCTCGCGCGACTTCGCGAGCACGGCATCGCCGGCGACGACTCGTTTGTCGTCGGCTCGACACTCACCGTTCCGCTGCCCGAGGGCGGCGCGACTGCTGCGATCGCCGCGGTCGACGGGCTCGAGCTCGGCGCGCTCTCGGTCGGCGCGCGCAAGCCGACCCTCGACGACGTGTACCTGCGACTGACCGGCGGCCGGCTCGCCGAAGCCGCCTGAAAGGAGACCACGAATGTCCACGCTTGTTGAAGTCCTACCCCTCCCCGCACCGGTCGTGCGGCGCCCCGGCGTGCGCCGGGCGGTCGCGACGCTCGCCCAACGGCGCTTCGCGCTCACCGCGCGCACGCCGCGCGAGCTCGTGGTTCCGCTGACGACGCCGATCCTGTTCGCGCTGGTCATCGCACCCGCGCTGAAGACGGCGTTGCACACGTCGTCGGCCTACGAGTCGTACGTCGCGATCGGCACGGTCGGCCTCCTTGTCCCCCTCAACGCGATGTTCCTCGGGATCGGCTCGATCGTCGACCGCATCAGCGGTGCGCGGCGCGAGTTGCTCGCGGCTCCGGTACCTCGCGGCCTGCTGGTGATCGGGAACATCCCGGTCGCTCTCGCAACGACGTGGCTGCAGGTGGGCGTGCTGATCGCGTTCGCGCGGCTGCGCGGCATCCACTTCCATCCGACCGGCGCGGGAGTCCTCTGGTTCGGGGCCGGAGTCGCGTTGCTGACGATCGCGTTTACGGGCATCGCCGAGACGCTCGCGTCGCGCGTGCCGCACCAAGAGGAATACATCGCCCGCCTGCCCGCGGTCGCGATCGCACCGTGGTTCCTCGCCGGATCGCTGTTCCCGATCTCGGCGATGCCGGTCGGGCTCACGTGGGTCGCGCGCTTCCTGCCGCTGACACACGCGCTCGCGCTGATGCGCTACGGACTGCTGAACGACCCGTCGGGTCTGCATGCGATCTGGCGCATGAGCAGCGCAACCGATTCAGCGCTCCTGAGCCTCACGGTGCTGGCGGCGTTCGCGCTTCTGCTTGTGCGCGTCGCGGTGCGGGTGTTCAGTCGGTCGGCGACCGGCTAACGGTGGCGGCCTCTACGGAGGCCGGCACCCCTATCTCCTCGCCGTCGAGCGGCGTGCTGCGGAGCGGTACCTCACGGAGCAACCACGTCAGGAGGAATGCGAAGACGGAGACGAAGGCGGCGACAACGAACACAGGTCGCAGCGAATCGGCTACCGCCTGTTGGTACGCCAGGCGAGCGGCTGCAGGCAGATGCCGAATCGCCGCCGGGCTCACGGTGGTCGTCGCGTGCACACCGGGTGGCAACTTGAGATTACCCGCGAGCTCGTTCGTAAAGATGGCGCCGAAGATCGCAATGCCGATCGAGCCGCCAATCTGCCGAAACAGGATCGATCCGGACGTTGCGACTCCCATGTTGCGGTAGTCGACGGCGTTCTGCACCGCGAGCACGAGCACCTGCATGACCATCCCGAGCCCGAGGCCGAGCACGAGCATCGAGAGCGACGTGTACAGCTCCGTCGTGCTCAGGTGGAGCTGCGACAGCAGGAACATGCCGACCGCCATGACAGCCGTGCCGATGATCGGAAACGGCCGGTACTTCCCCCACCTGCTGATCAGGCGGCCACTCACGATCGACGTCACGAGCAGTCCTGCCATCATCGGCGTCAGCTGCAGGCCGGACGACGTCGGACTGCGTCCCTTCGAGATCTGCAGGAAGACGGGCAGATACGTGACGGCACCGAAGAGCGCGAGGCCGATGATGAAGCCGACTGCGGCACAGACCGCGAACGTGCGGTTACGGAAGAGCTCGAGTGGCAGGATCGGCTCCTCCGCGCGGGCCTCAGCAAAGACGAATGCACTAAGCAGGACGGCCGAGAGGGCGATGAGCAGGAACGTCTCCGACGAGTTCCACGCGAACGTCGAGCCGCCGAGGCTCGTAAAGAGGACGATGCACGTGAGCCCGGCGGCAAGAAGCGATGCGCCGAGGTAGTCGACCTTGTGCTCTACGCGTTGGGTGTGCGAGTGGAACACGGTCGCGATCACGAACAGCGCGGCCGCGCCGACCGGCAGGTTGATGTAGAAGATCCACCGCCACGAGAGGTTGTCGACGAAGAAGCCGCCGAGCAGCGGGCCGATCACGGTCGACACACCGAAGACGGCGCCGAACAACCCTTGATAGCGGCCGCGGTCCCGCGGCGGAATGATGTCGCCGACGACGGCGATCGTCGTCGTGAGCAGTCCGCCCGCACCAAGGCCTTGCAGCGCACGGAACGAGATCAGCTCCGCCATGTTCTGCGCGACTCCGCACAGAGCAGACCCGATCAGAAAGATGACGATCGCGATCTGCAACACCGGCTTGCGGCCGTAGAGATCGCCGAACTTCCCGTACAGCGGACCGGTGATCGTCGACGCGAGCAGGTACGCGGTGACGACCCACGACAGATGCTGAAGGCCGCCGAGGTCACCGACGATCGTCGGCAGCGCGGTCGCGACGATCGTCTGGTCGAGCGACGCGAGCAGGATGACGAGCATCAGCGCGCCGAAGATGACGCGGACGCGCTGAGCCGGCTCTTGCGGAGGCGCGTTCACGCAGAAGTGGTAGCACGGAACAGGACCGTTCCGGCTGTGACGGCAAGGATCATTGCCGCGACAACGATAAAGGCAGTGTCGGACCCGTCGGGCTTCAGCACCATGTCCGCGACGGCCAAATAGAGGACGGCGAGCTCGAACCTGGACAAGGCGGACAAAATGCCCGCGAGCCGCTGTGGCTGATGCGCGAGCTTCCTGCTCAGCGGCGCTCGCACACCCGCGTTGATCACGAACGAGAGGGCAAACGCGGCGAGGCCGAGCCGCACGAAGAGGGGGCGAAAGGTCCAGTGGCCCTCGTGCACGAGCAGGAGGCCGAATACCAGCGCCCCCAGCGCCGCCGGCGCAAAAACCCGCGGTCCGAGCCACTCGCCGAGCGGCGCGATCCGCCCTCGGAGCTCCCGGTCAGGATGGAACCAGAGCAGCCCGAGCGTGGTGCCGGCTCCGACCCACAGAATCACCGAGAGGATGTGCAGGAACAGGAACACGTCGTATCTGGTCACGGCGGATATTGATAGCATACTCATTATTAGTGAGCGAATGAAACCGCGTAGGACTCCGATCGGGCTGCAGCTCGCCTCCACGTCGAAGGCGGTGAGCCGCGCATTCAACGACCGGCTCGCGGACGCGGGCGGCTCGGTGCCGACCTGGCTCATCCTCAGCTCTCTGAAAGGCGACGCCTGGCGCACGCAGCTCGATCTCGCGCGCGCCGTCGGCATCGGAGGCCCGACGCTCACGCGCCATCTCGACGGGCTCGAGGAGCAAGGCCTCGTCCGGCGCGTCCGCGACGGGCCCGACCGCCGCGCCGTCAAGGTCGAGCTCACGGATGAGGGCGAGCGGCTCTTCGCTCAGCTGCGTCAGGCGGTGATCGCGTTCAACCGCGACCTGACGGACGGGCTCCCGGACGCGGTGCTCGAGCGCGTGCGGGAGACGCTCTCACGCCTCGAGGCGAACGTGAAACGAACCGCCTCGTCCCTAGACTGAACAGCATGGAGAAGATCGAGAAGTCAGACAGCGAGTGGCGCACCGAGCTCTCGCCCGAGCAGTACCGCGTGCTCAGGCAGAAGGGCACGGAGGCGCCGTTCTCGGGTGAGTACGACCACGTCTTCGAGCCGGGCACGTATCACTGTGCCGGCTGCGGCGCCGTCCTCTTTGAGTCAGACACGAAGTACGACTCGGGTTGCGGCTGGCCGGCGTTCTACGCCCCGGCCGGCGACGACGCTGTTGATGAGGAAAGCGACACGTCCTACGGGATGATCCGGACCGAGGTCATGTGCGCCGCCTGTGGCGGTCACCTCGGCCATGTGTTCCCGGACGGCCCGCGCCCGACGGGGCAGCGCTACTGCATCAACTCGGCATCGCTCAAGCTCTCCGAGCGCTAGCTCGGACAGGGTCCGGTGTCAGACACCCGAAGGGTGTCTGACACCGCTTGTTCGCGTTAAGCCATCTCGCCGGACAGCCAGGGATCCTCGCCGGCGTCGCCGCCGGGTGCGACGATCGCGAGCCGCTCGAAGTAGTGGTCCCACCCGTGCGCGTGCGATGCGACCGACTCGGCCGACGGCAGTCCGCTGTGCACGAAGTGGAGCCGTGTGCCGTCGCCCTCCGGCGTCAGCGTGAACTCGAGCCGCGTGCTGCCGGGCGGAACGGCGTTCTCGCCCTCCCAGCCCCACGAGAGCACGAGCTTGCGCGGCGCGTCGAGCTCGATGTACTCGCCGTGCGCGATGTGCCCCGGGATCACCTCGACGCGATAGAGCCCGCCCTCATGGGGCTCCGACCACGACTGCTGCCCCATCCAGCTCGACGCCTTCTCGGGATCGACGAGCAGCTCCCACACCGTTTCCGGCGTTGCTTCGATCACGAGTACCCGCTCGACCATCGTTATTTCAGTGGCGCTTGTCACGCTTGCTCCTCTCTACTCGTTCTGCTTCTTGCTGCAGCGCCTCGAGCTTCTCGTCCCAGAACGCGTCGAGAAATCGCTTGAGCTCGACGAGCCCTTGCGGCCGGGCTCGATAGAGGCGCTGCGTCCCATTCCGTCGTTCGTGCACGAGACCGGCCTCCTTCAGCACGCCGAGGTGTTGCGAGATCGCAGGCCGCGTCACGTCGAAATGCGACGCGATCTCGCCCGCCGTCAGCTCGTTCGCTCCGACGAGCTCGAGGATCCTCCGGCGGCGGGGCTCCGCGATTGCGCGCAGTGCAGCATCCATGCGCAGCAGTGTAAGCGCTCTCTTACGTAAGCGCAAGCTTAATCTCGAAGAAGCCTCGCGACCTCGCCATGCGCAAGCACGAGCCCCGGCTCGCGCTGCATCAGGGACAGGTAGCGCCGGCCAAAAGGCGTCTTCTCCTTCGGCGGCGCGAGCAGCTCCCGGGCCTGATCGAGCAGCTCGACCTCGGACGGCCGCTCCTCATCGTCGGCCTCGAGCGCGAGGATCAGCTCGTTCATCGGCTGCAGCCAGCCGTAGCGCAGCGGATCCGAGACGATTTGAAGGAACTCGGCGCTCGAGAGCCGGCCGTGCACGCGCTCCTGCCCGCGCCGCTCGGCCGCGAGGACGGCCTTGTGCAGCGCAAGGAGCGGCGGGAGAAGAGCGGCGGAGTCGGTCACTGTTCGCGTCGAGGCATCGAGCTTCGCGTTTACACCTTTGCAGAGCTCCGCGAGCGGTCGGTAACTCCGGAGCAAGGCTACTGCGGTCGATTGAGCTATTTGGCACAGAGCTCGCGCAGGGAGTGCGGCGGGCGATTCCCTCACAGGAGGGAGCGGGCTAGGCAGCACCCGTCCGATGTTCGAAGGAATCCGTTGCGGTCGCGGATACGCCCAGCCAGCGATCCAGGGGGACGAACGGATATGCCTAAGACGAAGTACGCGCGCGACCGGTGGGAGTACCCGGGCTTGGCGATAGTGCCGGCGCGCATTCGCCGCCGCCGCTTCGCACTCGCGATCGCGTTGACCGCGATGTTCTTTGCAGGAGGTGCGCTTGCAGCAGGTGCAGGCAACCCAGTCGCGCATCCCTCCGACGATTCGACGGTCGCCGTCGAGACCGACGCGACGACCACCGATACGACGATATCGACTGACGCAGCGGCGACGACCGATCCCGCAGCGACAACGGATGCGACCACGACAACGGACGCCACAACGGTGGCGACGGACGACGCAACGACCGTCGCTGCAGCTCCCGCAGATGCTCCCGCGCCTGCTCCCGCATCTGCCGACCCGGCGCCCGCCCCGGCGGCGCCCGATCCGTCGGACGTCGTCGTGAAGCCGGTCGTCGCGGTGAACAGCAACCCGACACCGGCTCCCGCCGTGCAGGCGACGGCCCGCACGACGGCCGTGCACACGAAGAAGAAGCACGCACCGGTGCGGACACTCGACCGCCCGCTCGCGATTCCGTACCACGCGATCGTGTTCGACCCGCAGGAGTGGCTGAATGCCAACCCGGGCACACCGACCGGCCAGGCCGCGGTCGCGATCGCGACGAACTACCTGGGCG
This sequence comes from Gaiellaceae bacterium, assembly GCA_036496545.1. GTDB lineage: Bacteria > Actinomycetota > Thermoleophilia > Gaiellales > Gaiellaceae > Palsa-739. The sequence goes on from DASXKX010000010.1 coordinate 9,712, forward strand.
TTCCGTATCGCTGGGGCGGCGCAGTTCCTGCGACCGGCTTCGATTGCTCAGGGCTCGTGCGCTTCGTCTATGCACAACTCGGGATCAACCTCGTCCACTACGCCGCCTCACAGTTTGCGGCGTTCCCGAAGCTCAGCCCTGCGCAGCTCCAGCCCGGTGACCTCGTCTTCTTCGAGCCGAAGATGGACGGGCCCGGCCACGTCGGCCTCTACATCGGCCACGACCAGATGATCGAAGCGCCGCACACCGGTGCGCTCGTGCGCATCGCGAGCGTCTCAGGCGCTGCCGCGCAACTCGGCTTCCTCGGGGCCGTTCGGCCCTACGGGAACCAGCTTCTCGGCACACTCACGACGCTGAGCGTCGTCGAGTCGCACACCGCCTCGGTCTTCACCCGGATGCAGTAGCGAAAGAACGCGCAGCCGCCGCGCTATGCGGCGGCTGCGTACTCCTCTGCGCCCTGTTCGACGGCGTGCGCCTTCTCGCGCAGGAGCGCGCCGCCGAGCACCGCCGCAACCACTGCGAACGCAGCGCCAACGAGGAACGCCAGGTGATAGCCGCCGACGAGCGACGTAAGGTGGCTGTGGCCGGCCGACGTGAGGCTGTTCGTCCGCGACGCCGCGAGGCTCGCGAGCACGGCGAGCCCGAGCGCGCCGCCCATCATGAACGCCGTGTTGACGAGACCGGACGCGAGCCCGGACTCCTCGGGTGCGACGTCGCTCATCGCCGCGAGCAACATCGGGTTGAAGGCGATGCCCGCGCCGAAGCCGAGCAGGATCATGCTCGGCAGCACGTCGAGGGCGAAGCTGCCGTGCACCGGCGCGCGCACGAACAGCGCGAGCCCGGCGCCTGCGAGCCCGAGCCCCGTGGCGAGCGGCCGCCGGATCCCGAAGCGCATGACGATCTTTGCCGAGAGTCCGATCGAGAAGACGCCCATGATCAGGTTTGCAGGCAGGAACGCGAGGCCGACCTGGAGCGGGCTGTAGCCGAGTACGAGCTGGAGGTAGAGCGCCGAGAGGAAGAACCATGCGAACATCGCCGCCGCCCAGAGCACAGCTGCGACGTTTGAGATGCGGATGTTCGGCCGGCGGAAGAGCCGGAGGGGAATGAGCGGCGCGGCGACGCGCGACTCGATGAAGACGAAGGCTGCAAGCACGACGAGCGCAGCGCCGAGCAGCCCGAGCGTCTGCCCGGACGTCCAGCCGGCCTGGTTGCCGTTGACGATCGCGTAGACCGCAAGCATCAGCGCAACCGTGATCGTGATTGCGCCCGCGAGATCCAGCCGCATGCCGGCGGAGGCGCTGCCCGACGGCAGGAGCCGCAGCGAGAGCAGAACGACGCCGATGCCGATCGGGATGTTGACGAGAAAGATCCAGTGCCAGTCGAGCGCGTCGGTGAGCACGCCGCCGAGCAGCACGCCGATGCTTCCGCCGCCCGCGGCGACGAAGCCGAAGATCCCCATCGCCTTCGCGCGTTCGGAGTGCTCGGTGAAGAGCGTCATCGTCAGCGAGAGGCCGACTGCGGAGACGACGGCGCCGCCGAGCCCCTGCACTGCGCGCGCGCCGATCAGCATGCCCTGCGACGTCGATACCCCGCATGCAAGCGACGCGAGCGTGAACAGCGAGATGCCGCCGAGGAACAGACGCCGGTTGCCGAAAAGGTCCCCGAGACGTCCGCCGAGCAGCAGGAAGCCGCCGAAGGTGAGCAGGTACGCGTTGACGACCCAGGCGAGCGAGGTCTCCGTGAACCCGAGATCGCTGCGAATCGACGGCAGCGCGACGTTCACGATCGTGCTGTCGAGCACGATCATCAGCGTCCCGGAGCACAGCACGATCAGGGCGAACCAGCGGCTTCTCGACGTCATCTCGGTCATCGTCTCTCCTTCGCTCGAATCTCAATGCCTGTTAGACCGAGGGTCTCGTCAAAACTCATCGGCGCGTGACAGAGGCCATAACGGCGGGAATCGAGCCGCGATTCCGCAAGATGCGCAACTCCAGGCCGACGAACCACAGGACGTCGCCGGCGGCGAATGACGTGCTGACGCCGCTCGCCGTCTCGACCTCGATCATCCCGCGCTCGACGACGACGAGTGCGTCACGCCACTCATCCTCGTCGTAGGGATGCTCGTCGCCTGGGGCGACGATGATGACCCGCCGCGCGAACGTCGGACTACGCCGTCGGTCGGCGATACGTCAGCGCGAGGACGCCCGAGCTGAACGTCTGCTGATCCTCGAGCGCGAGCGAGGTCGTCGGCAGCCCGTCGTGGAAGAGCTGCTTTCCGCTCCCGAGCACGATCGGGTGCACGAGCAACCGGAACTCGTCCACGAGCCCTTCCCTGAACAGCGAGTCGACAAGCTGACCGCTGCCGGCGACGAGGAGGTTCTCAGCGGGCAGATCCGTGATCTCATCGACCGTGATCACCTTCGTGTTCGTCCAGGCCGGATCCGTCAGCGTCGACGAAACGACGTACTTCGGCATCCCGTTCATCCGGTCGGCGAACCCCGCTTCGTCCTCCATGGTCGGCCAGGCGACCGCGAAGCCCTCGTAGGTCACGCGGCCGAGCAGCTGCGCGTCTGCGGCGAGAAGCTCGTCGTACTTCCACTTCGCCGCCTCGTCGGTCCAGAACGGGAAGCTCCACTGGCCGGGCTCGTCGAACACCCCGTCCAGCGAGACGTACTCCGTGACGGTGATCTTCGGCATCTCAGGCTCCTTGCTCGCGGTTGTCGCTAGATACGACTCCCGCGGAGCCCGAAACTCACCGGTTTGAGCTCACTCAGCGGGGAAGGTGAGCGGGAGCCCGAAGAGCGGGAAAATCCGCTCGGTATCCAGGAAGAACGTGAACTCGCCGACCCGGCCGTTCGAGATGTTGAGCACCTGGAGCGCCCAGGGCTCGAGCTCGCCGTTCGGGCCGCTCGGCTTGTACTGGCCGAAGGCCGGGAGCCCGTTCGCGACGACGGGGATGAGCCGGGAGCCGCGGCACGGTGAGCCTTGCGTGAACCAGAAGTGGAGAACGTCGTCGCGGCCCTGAAGCCACATCTCGAACGGCGGCATCGACTGCCTCGCGTCCTCGTGCAGAAGCGCCGTGAGCGACTCCATGTCATACGCCTCGAACGCGGCGACATAACGGGCAAGCATCTCCTGCTGCCCGGCGTCGAGCGGAGCGAGTGGTTCGCCCGCGTCGATGTCAGCCGCGTCGATTGTGGCACGTGCGCGCTGCAGCGCGCTGTTCACGGAGACGACGGTCGTCTCGAGCAGCTGCGCGACTTCTTCTGCCTTCCAGCGCAACACCTCACGCAGAATCAGCACGGCGCGCTGCTTCGGCGGCAGCTGCTGTAGCGCGACGACGAACGCGAGGCGGAGCGTGTCGCGCTGCACAGTGAGCTCCGCCGGATCGCCCTCGCTCGGGAGCACGCGCCCGTCGGGCGCCGGGCTGATCCACGCCGCCTCGGGCAGCGTCCCGCCAATCGGTGTCTCCGCGCTCTGCGCTGGGCCGAAGTCCATCGGCAGCGCACGCTTCTCGCGCCCGCTCAGCATGTCGAGGCAGACGTTCGTCGCAATGCGGTAGAGCCACGACCGCAAGGCAGCGCGGCCTTCGAACGAGTCGAAGCTGCGCCACGCGCGGACGAGCGTCTCCTGCACGGCATCTTCGGCCTCGAACGACGAGCCGAGCATGCGGTAGCAATAGCCCGTGAGCTCGGTTCGATACTGCTCGAGCTGCGCCTCGACGTCGTGTGTCGCGAGATCGACCATCCCGGGCATCCTAGACACTCAGCCGTTCCTGCTGGACCGGATCGCTGCCTCCGCCTCCGCGGCCCATTGCATCGTGAATTGGGCCCACGCAAGTGCGTGCCGGCGCGTGAGCCACGGATAGAGATCGTGGTCGCCCCCGCGCTCCGCGTCGCGTTGAAACGCGCGAATCTGCTTGCGGAGCGCATCGGCTTCCTCGCGCCTCCGCGCAATGTGCCCGAGAATCACATCGCGGTCGCCGAGATCGCCGAAGAAGATCTTGACGAGCAGCATGTCTCGCTCTTGTCCTGCTTCGGGCGGTGCGGCAAGCCACGCACGCAACGCGGTGCGCCCCTTGCGCGTGATGCGATACAGCTGCTTCGTCGGGCGCTTCTCCTGCACGACTTCGCGGCTCGTCGCCCAGCCGTCGTGAACGAGCCGCGGGAGGATCGCGTACATGTGCCCTTTCGTCGGCGCCCACATCATTCCGGGGCTGCGCCCGAACGCACCCAGCAGGTCGTAGCCCGACATGCCCTTCGCGCCCTCGAGCTCCGCGAGACCGAGGAGCCCGAGGATCACCGCTTCCGTCGGCGAGAGCTCGTCGGGGGCGCGACCCACGGGAGAAGAATATCTTCTCGAATATTCAAGATTCAGACCACAGATAAGCAGGCAGATTCCGTTGCGTAGCGAGAGAACGCTCATCTAGTCTGCACCTGACTAGGCGTACCGAAGACGCCCGGTTTGCAGACACTTCGGCTCGGGATTCCCTCCGTGAGCTGAGGAGCGCCGGTCGGGAAGCTCGGCGAGAGACGGGCTTCCCGGCCGCTTATCGACCTTCGCGTTTTTGTTAGTGAAAGGTCGTGATGTTTCTTAGCTGTCTTTTGGTCTGACCCTGACTAAGTGCATTGGTAGCTTCGGTGCGCGCCGAACTCGGCGCGGACCACGTCAACGGAGGCGATCGATGCACAGGAAGCTCTGGCTGCTCGCGGGAGCCGCAGTCACGGTGTTGCTCGTGGCTGCATCGGCGACCGCGACAACCAATGTGGCACGCTCGGCCAAGGGAGCCGAGTCGGCCGCTGCGCCCTTCTCACAAGCATGGGCGCAAGTCCCGCAGACGACTGCGGGACGGAAGGCGAAGTCGATCCTCGTCTTCGGCATCGAGCAGGACATCAACGGTTTCAACACCAACCTCTCGTGCTGTAACCAGCTCGTCGGCGGGTTCCTCGGGAACCTCGAGGCGATCCACGGCGCGTACAACCAGGACGACAAGGGCCTGTGGTTCAAGGACCTCGTGTCGAGCGCTTCGGCGACGAAGACGTCGCTCTCGTACACGATCAAGCCGAATGCGAACTGGTACTGGGGCGGCAAGAAGCTGCCGGTCACCTACAAGGACTTCGTCTACACGCTGCAGCAGATCGACAACCCGGCCAACGACCTGGCATCGCGGAACGGATACAGCAACATCGACACGAAGAACTGGACGCACAAGGGCCTCAAGCAGATCACCTTCCACTGGAAGACGACGAGCTGCACGAGCGACTTCCCGTGCGGGCCGTACGCGAACTGGCAGAGCATCTTCTCCGGCCTCTACCCGTCAGCGGCGCTCGCCGGCCAGGACTTCAACCACATCTGGACGAGCTGCGTCTGCGGGAGCGACGGGCAGCCGGTCTCGAACGGCCCGTTCTATCTCTCGAACTACACGAAGGGCCAGGGCTCGACGCTGAAGGCGAACCCGTTCTGGTCCGGCAAGAAGCCCGGCCTCGCGGAGGTCGACTTCAAGATCATCACGGACACGAACACCGAGGTTCAGGCCATGCGCGGCGGCGAGGTCGATGCGATCACGCCGACGTTCGGCTCAAACCTCGAGCCGCTCAAGTCGACGCCGGGCGTCGTCTACAACCAGATCCCTGGGTACTACCTCGAGCACCTCGAGTTCCGCGAGGGCAAGGGTTCGTCGAACCCGCTGCTTCGGGCTCCCTGGATGCGCCAGGCGATCTCCATGGGCATCGACCGCCAGGGAATCATCAACACGGTCTACGGCCCGCTCGCCGGCGGCTCGAAGCCGCTCAACAGCCTCATGTACTACTCGACAGAGGCTGCGTACAAGCCCGCGTTCCAGAAGTGGAACTTCAACCCGGCGAAGGCGCTTGCCCTGCTGAAGAAGCACTGCACCGGCGGCCCCTCGTCGCCCGGCGCAGGTGGGACGTGGACGTGCTCCGGCTTCCCCGCGACGTTCCGCTGGTCGTGGACGTCCGGGAACGCGGTCCGCCAGAACACCGAGGCGATCGTCAAGTCGGAGATGAAGGACATCGGCATCACCCTGACCGAGTACCCGCGGGCCGCGAACGTGATCTTCGGCCCGACCGGCGTCCCCGGCGGCGACTTCGACATCGCCGAG
>DASXKX010000011.1:0-108668 GCA_036496545.1 Gaiellaceae bacterium
CGACACGTTCACAGTAAGCCACTGTGACAACTTCTGCCCCTAACGGGGGTGAAAAAAGAGCGCAGGTGGGTGAGAGGACGCGCGTTACGCCTGGGGACACACATAGGTAGAGAAAGAGTGTCCAGCCGCTCTTGCCTGTTACGGCAGACCGGCTCGCGGACTGACCCAAGCGCGTAACACCTATCTAGTAGACGAGCTCTGTAATCACAGCGGAGGAAGAAGCCTTGAAGAAAGAAGTCCAGTCGAACGTCGGCAGAGTTCTGCTTGGTGCGTGGGTTCCTCTCTCGACGCGAATAGCGGTCTCGGAGCTCGCTGCGCAGAACGGACGCAGTATCTCGGCAGAGACGAACGCTGCCGTGCAGGCCCATCTTGAGGCCCATCGGCTCCGCTAGCCGAGACCCCCCGACACACCCCATACGCTTCGCCGGCTTTGACTACTGAATCTCAAGCCGCAGTTGAGAATCACGACACCAAGAACAGGCTGAAGTAGCTGTCTACGCTCTGTATACGCCGGGGAAGGATGGAAGGGTCTTCTCTTCCATTGCGAGCAGAGGCCAACACGGCTCTGTGTAACGCGCGTAGTGACGTTGCTTGTTCTGACGGTCTACACGGGCAAGGTCTTTACAGACCGGTGCAAGACGCGAACGCAGGGCAGTGGGCATTACGGAGACTGTGTCTCACTGAGGCAAGCGTTGCGCTGGTATGCCCGAACAGTAGGAGTCATCAGGTTGACGTGACTGTCGGGGAACTGGTTCGTGCTTCGTATGGCCACTTTTCTTTCTTGAGTGTTCATACGAGGCGCGAAGCGCCAGTGTCCCGAACGGTAGGAGTCGCGTCTTCCTGAAAGCGACTCCATATCTCTTTCCAAGTTTGCTCTTGTCGACGGACTAAGAGCACTCCACGGGGTGCAGGGAGCCTGACCAACTCCCTGCCCCTGCTCCTACTCAAGGAGCGGTCAGCAAGTGGTCAAGCATCAGACGTGATGCAGGAGCAGGAGTAACTGAAACCCGATGGATCCGTTTTCTCCGCTGCGTGAGCGCAGCATTTCCGACAAGGTCATCAACGACCGGAACTATCTGCCGTACTTCGGCAAGCTTCACGCGCTCTACGACCCTGAGACCGTCAAGGCGGCTTTTGCATCCTTCGATCTAACCCAGGGACAGAGAGCAACGAACACGCGCTTTACGAACGATGCTCGTGATACGTCGTTCTGTCCTGTCGTCAACGGCAAGAAGCGATGTGCAGGCCCGAAGTGCAGGTGTGTCGGTCGCGGTGACGGTCTCATCATGTTCAAGTTTCCGTTTCCCGGCGAAGACCCGATCTTGCCGCAGTTGCGTCCACGTGAGGCTGTCTACACCGGAACGAAGACAACTCATCAGCACAACAAATCCTTCTCAGATCCCGACGACCTGAAGAAGCATCTAGACCAGGAGCACGGGGACTGGTGGAACGTCGAGCCTGATGAGGAGCACGAGCATTGGGACACAGCCAAGTACCTACTCCAGTCTGAAGCCAAAGAGAGTCGTCCTCACGATCACTTGACTGACCCTGCCTTTGCCGGCCCGAAGGGCAGACAGAAGTTGATCGGCCACCTTGGCGCAAAGAACGGACATAGGATCGACAAGAAGAAGCTTCGCAACGCTCCCACCGGGATCCTGTTGCAACTCGTTCGCGGCGAGCATGAGCACCGCCGCCCCATCCCGAGGCAGAACATCGCCAACCGGATCGACATAGGCCCGTGGGGAGATCAAGACTTCCTCACCGCTGAGCGGATCTACCTCGTCAAAGAGGGCACGCCCAAGAACGATGCGATCAGGTCTCGTCTCGACGTCACCGGAGAGCTAGCAGCAGTCTGCAACGTGCCGTCCGTGACGCTCGCGAAATGTCCCGAGCTCGCACGTGTGGCCCGAAGGTATTTCGCTCGATGCCCGCTTGTCGTGCTCGTTGTAGACGCTGACTGGCACGGGAACCCTCGCGTTGTCCGACACGCACTCCTCTTGCGCGAGAAGCTCGCGAACGATTACGGAGTCCAAGTCTGTATCGCCGCTCCTCCCGGTAACAAGGACATGCCGGAATGCAAGTGCAAGCCCCACGGCCACGTCGACAAGGCAACCGGCTTTTGTTCGACGTGCAGCGGCTACTTCAAGGGTGTGGACGACTTCCTTGCAGCAGGTGGCGAGCTTGATGGCCTGAACGTCATGGATCGACAAGCAGACTTCCCGCTCGCGCTGCACGCTGCGTATACAGCGGGGAAGGATGGAAAGAGGCACACGCTGCGCGGCCCGATTTGGAGCTATCTAGACATTCTTCGTTGTAGGCGCGATCCCGAGCGCGTCCTTGAAGCTCTCCAAAACGAGATTGCCCGAGGGCGTATCGTCGCGGACAAGCCGCTTGAACTAGACACCGATGAGTGGAGCGGCGCACTCAAGTGGAGAGGTTCGCCGGAAGACGCTCCGGTGTTCACCATTCCCGAGGAACATCAACACCGACAGGAGTTCGTTCGCCTCGGAGACTTCGATCCCGTCCCGAGCTTCCAAACGATCCTCAAACGCATCACGGACAAAGCGCTTCTCTCGTCAAGACGCCCGCTCGAAAAAGGAAACAGTGACACCAAACCAGTGGACGATAGAACTGCTCACGTCAATCGCTGAGAGTATGGAAAGCATTGACGCCCGACTTGCCATTGCATACCCGCTCCCCGGTGAGCGTGACGCACAAGCAAGAGCTTTGATTGAGTCGGCATTCGCTGGCTCCGACAAGACATAAAGGAGCACCAGTGACCGAAGGAGATCGCATTCGTGCATACATGCGCGAGGAGATCGCACGTGACCGACAGACGAACACGCGTCGCGCACCCGCGCAGGTTGTAGAGACGCCCGAGACGGTCGATGCCGGCCTTGTTGGTCAGATGATCTTCGACTCGCGCAACGCAGGCCGCGCGGAGGCGCATAACGAGGCGGCACTACGCGCAGCACAGGAAGCGCAGCTTCGGGCCGGCAACCAAGCGGCCAGTCAGGCGTTCGAGTCAGTCGTGAGTTGGGACAAGCCGCTCGTGACGGCTGTTGGTGAACTTGTCACCCAGGGCTACCGCGCACAGGCTGACGTTCTTCTCAACTCTTTGGCCGGCCACGAGGACCATTATGTCGAGGCGTGGGAGTTGCAGGAAGCTCTCGCAGAAAGAGACTTTGCCGAGTCCATCGAGGCGGATGCAACGGTGGAGCTCGCACGCCTTGCCGCCGAGACGGAGGAACAAGCGAGGGCTGACGCCGCACGTCAAGCGGCCGACCATCGTTTTCTCTCTCGCAACCCGAGGGCGAACATGGACCTCCTTCGTGAGGCGAAGGAGGAAGCGTGGGTCATGCAGGGTGAAGACCTGTCGCTTGCTGAGGCTGCTGATCGTGTACGTGTGGCCGCTGCCGGCTACGAGAACCACCGGCTGCGCGAAAGCATTCAACGCGAGGGATGGAAGTCGAGCCAGACATTGCAGAAGCAGTTTCCGAGCGGGCCTCCCGCGCCTGACCACGAAGTCTCATTCCGTAGCGCCGCGAAGGTGGTTTCGCTGACTGAAGGCGAGCGAATCAAACAGTCGCTGCTCGAACCCGAGCTCGGCTCCGAGGCACAATCAGAAATGGATGAGTTGAAGCGTGGCGCACCTGACCGTCTCGCTGCATACGAAGCCGAAGCCAAGAGCGCGCGCCGGCTTGGGGGAAGCCCACGAGTTGCGTAGACAGCGCGCCGAGACTCCAACCAGCGCACGTCGATTGGGGAGCTCGTGACCGACGAAGTTCCGGCCTCTATCGAAGTCATTCTGGAAGAGCTTTGGCGACTCGCTGTAGACGCTGCTAGAGGTAACGAGGCCGAAGCCAGGGCCTACATGCAAGACGTGATCTACACCCTCCTGGAGAAGTATCCAGAGCTTCGAGCCTCTTACCACCAAGCCAAAGCGGAACGCAGCCGCAAGGCCATGGGATGGGACACGTAGCCCTGATTTCGCGACCACCCTCTCGTCATAAGCCCTTTCGCCCTCATAGGAGTCTCTACGGATGCAGTGCAGCGAAACAACGAAACAAGGTAAGCCTTGTCCTAACCCATGCATGGGGGATGAGACTTACTGCTTCGCACATGCTCCTGACGCTGTAGCGCGCGCCAAGCGCGCAGCCAAGGCAAGTGTCCAGTCGCGTCGGGATGCGTCTAACCGACGCAAAGAGGCTCTGGAAGTCGCGAAACTCGGTGTTGATGGATGGATTGCGCGGCTCGCCGCTGAACGTGACAGGGAAATCGCTGAATCCCTCGTGAAGGCCGCTATCGCGGACGGCTCTAGTCCCGCAATGAAGGTCCTTCTCGATAGGCACCTGGGCAAGGTGATTGACCGTGTCCAGACCGTGACTGATGTCCCGTTCGAAATGGACGTAGAGCAGTTGCAGGCCTGGCTGAATTCGCCGGCCACAGAGGACTGACTCGGGATCTAGGCCTGTTCAGCTTGCTCCCGTTTGGGCATTGCGGGGGCTTGTAAAGCGCGTAGCGCGGGGAGACGTCGACAACCCATCACCGTGGGCCGACCTGGAGTCGTCCTCTTCTTCCGATTCCGCTCCCCCGCTCGCGCGCAACATTCAGTGTGTTGCACCCATTCGGCTTGAGTGGCTGACTGACCGTCGACCGACACCAGTCAGGAACACCAACTGTGTCCCAAGAGAGGCGATTCCGCGCACTGACACGAGACTGACACGCAGTCCGACGACAACGAAAACGCTAAGCCCGAAGTCAGGCCTCCAACCTCTTTAGTTGGCGCAAGACCATCCGTGCACACCCGCATGTCGTAGGCGACGGTCTGACTTCTCAAATTTGCCGGCCTTCGGTTTCAAGTCGACGGAGCTCGAAGGTGACCAGGGGTACCCGCGCTGACACGCAGACACATTGGAGCCTCCTACGGCGTCCCTAGCAACCGCGAACCAAATTCATTTTCAGGTTTGTCCTGTCAAACACAAGGAGTCTCGACATACCAAGCATCGCCCGTACCGGAGTCCGTCGACAGATCGAAGAGCCGCTGGCGGAAATCGTCATCACCGCTGACGACGGAGAGAGCATGAGCCTCTATGTCAAGTGGCCCGATCTAGAGAAGGCTTGGGCGTTTGTCAGCTACGGCGTTGATGAGTCCTTCAGAGACGAAGCGGTGAAGGGGCGACGCCATTAGTTACACACCGACCGTCTGGGTCGAAGCGGTAACAACGCTCGGCCCCGCGAACATGAACCACCTGGAGACAGGTGTCCAAGCTGCCGCTGCTACCGCTGACGCGGCGATCCCAAAGCCCTCATCCCCGTCGAGCAATGACGGACTCGTCTTCAACGGCACGTCGTGGGTGAACGCGAAGCTAGTTGACGCCAACGTCTCCGCGAGTGCGGCTATCGCCTACTCGAAGCTTCAGCTTGCCGGCTCTGTCATCAACAACGACATTGCCGTTGGCGCAGCTATCGCTGCCACCAAGCTAAACATCCCTTCTAAGTCCTGGCAGACCCTCAAGGGTGACGGGACTTACGGTGGTCTTGACTTCGGTACTTCGTTCCCTGGTTCTCCTTCGGACGGAGATGAATATGTCTACGTCGCTGACGGGACTAACGGCGTCTACTGGCATTTCAAGTTCCGCAACTCAACCTCCAAGTGGATTTTCGTCGGTGGTGCTCCTCTCTTCGCAGAAGTCGTTACCGACGAGGCGACGACAGGGACGACCTACCAGGCCCTGACGACAGCAGGCCCAGCACTGACGCTCCCGTTCGCTGGTGACTTCGATGTTGAGATTGGCTGTGCGACCTACAACGTGTCAGGTAACTCCGCCATGAGCTACGACATTGGAGGAACCGGAGCTGTGGACGCTGACAGCATCGCGTTCAACGCGGGCGGAGCGACAGTTGTAACGAGCGGCAGCAGGCGACGTCGCAAGACTGGCCTTTCCGCCGTAACTCTCACAGCGAAGTACAAGAGCAATCCGCTCGGTGAGCACTTCCTCAACCGCTGGATGACAGTCTGGCCCGTCCAGAAATAAGGAGCATCAATGGCAAAGAGCATTCCCGGTAGGCGTCCGTCTATCGACTTCCCCGATGGACTGAGCGCCGGCACTCCCGGTCTCAATGATGTGAAGAAGGGCCTTAGCAAGCCGTCATGGATGGGCGAGGAGTACGGCGCAAGCGAGGCCAACGCGAGCGCGAAAGCGTTTGAGGGTTCGTTCACGACTCAGGACTCACCGGGCTTGACTCGCAAGCAGTCGCTCGGTTCCGACTAACACTCAAAGGAAGACCGTATGCCAGCAGTTGCAGCTACGGGCTCGTCGTCGACCAACAACGGCACGGCCCATCACAAGGCCCTCGATGAGGCGCTAGAGATTGCGCTCTCACAGATTGCGGTTCTCTCGGGTGGCAAGGGCAAAGACCGCAACACGTACAGCGTTGACTTCAGCGTTCAGTTGACAGCAACGGACACCATCTACACCGCAACGCTAAGTAGGTAGCCATGGCCTCAGGTGAGAAAGACCGCGCCATCGCCGGTGCGGGGAACGCGCTCGGGCCTTCGTACGATCACGCGAACCTCGCAACACCGTCGACTAACGCGACCAACGAGCTCAACCGCGTGAACAAGGGCATGGGCATTGGGGCGGGTTCGTCGGTGAACTTTGCCAACAGCGCGGCGAGTGGAACGGCTGCCCAGAACGAGGCCGTGCGTGAACAGAAGTTCGCTGGCGTTGCTGCCGGCTCTGGCGGGAAGCACGCATGACCGATATCAGCGCTGAAAAGAGATACAACAACCTGAAGGCTGCATACGCCCACCGCGACCGCGTACTCGGGGAAGCACTCACGGGTTGTGCATGGACGTGGTGCGTCTTCGAGCGTATGCAGGTAGACGGCGGACTCTGGTACGACGCAGAAGTGTCGAACAAGCAGCCGTACGGCGGAAGGCTGACTATCGGCCCTCAGCGGTCGATCAACCTATTGCGAGAGGAAGCTCTCGCCACTGAAAGGCGCGTGTCGAATGCCTGACAACGTTGGAATCCCGATTGACCTCGGAGCACCGACGCCCCCCGCGAAGCCACTGAAGACCGGGCATCCTGCTCTTGATCGCGCCTTCGAGCACAACGCGCGCCGCGCAGGTGGCTTCGACCCTGAAGCGTTGAAGGCTCTCGAAGCGGAACGACGCAAGCGCCTTCGATGATCGACGGCTGCAACTCTTGCGGTGTCACGCTGTACGAAGAGAAGGACAAAGAGCACTACTACACGTCCCTTGGCATCCGTGGCGTCTACTGCGCCGACAGCGAAGGCTGTAGAGCTCGTGTCGAAGAGAAGGCCAGAGCGAAGCGCGATCTACATAACGACCAGCGCCTAAGCGCCGGCCAGAAGACACGCAGTCACTACACAATCTAGATCGAAACCAGAACTGGAAAACACCCGCTAATTTCCGAACTGCCCCGCCTTCGCGCAGTTCGGACACAGTCTCGACCCCTTAGGGCCGGGCTGGGGTGCAGTGCCCGTCACCCAGAACTCGTCGCCGTTCGTGAAGGCGGTGACGTGGAAGATGTCGTTGGCCGAGACCGCGGTGAGCGCGCCGGACGCTGAAAGGATGCGGCCCGAAGCCCTGCGACAGACAGGGAAAGGGGTCTCCGGGCGGACGGTCTGTTGCCCGCCCGGAGAGGTTTTCTTCAGTCAGCCGCGGTCACGTGTGAGCCGCGAATCTGAGTCCTCGCGCTGAGCGCCAGGAAGGTCGCTGCCGTCCGACCAGTACGCGTCGCGACTGCCCGACTTCGCAAGACCCCTGCTGACCATGTAGCCGACCGCGACGATTGCGACGTAGAGCCATGCCCGTTGCGCCTGGAAGGCATCGACGTTGGGATTGCCGTTGCCGTCGCCCTGGCCAACGATCAGGGAGGCGATCAGAATTCCGGCGATTACAGCGACCATCGCCCAGAACTCGGTCGTTTTGAGCGCGTGCTTGGTCTCGGTGGTCAGCCGCATCAGCAAGCCGCTGCCTCCGATGCCCGAGCCCGCCCGTGCCCGAACTGCTGGTGTCGCCACGAATGTCTCCTTTCGTCTAGGTAATGTCCCGTTCGTAAACGGGGCAGGCGCAACCCGGGTCACGCGTAATGTCTCAGTGTTCGAACACATCAGGTGAGCCGCGCGCGATCAACATTCCCGCGGCCCAACTCGGCCGCTAAACAGACGTGGCCCGAGGCCGCTACAGACCCCGGGCCATACGCGTCGCCTCTGCGGGCTGACTAGCTGCCGCAGACCTCGCACTTCCTGCGACCAGCAGGAGGCGCGCCGTCTTCACGGTTCTTCGGCTCGATCTTCTTGCCCTCGGAGCAGTCCTCGTCTGTGTGGTAGACGGCTGGCTCTTCGTCGTTCGTCGTCCAGTAGGCCATAATCTGCCTCCTCGGTCTTGTTACGAACACATGTTTGCATTCGTGGCGGACGGAGGTCTAAGCTCGGCCATGCCGTCCGGCCCCGGAAAGGACGCGATGCCCGGGTTCGCCTATCGGCTCTTTCTCGCGGACGGTACGGACGTCGGCGAGGCCGCCTACGCGGTCGTCATCCGAGCCAGCGACGTGATCCACGCCCCCGGCGGCAGCCGGATGCGTGTGCTCGGCCTTGTGCCCGTCCCGGAGGAGGACTTGGCCTACACCGGCTTCCTCGAGGTCGAGTGGGCGTAGATCAAACCCCGAGCAGCGGGGACGATGTTTGACCGAATTTCAACGCTTTTCCGCGAACGACCCCTTGACGGTCAGGCCCCAATCCGGGCACGTTCGGGATACGCCGCGCGTTGTCCGACTCTGGTCCTACCCTTTGCGAGAGGTCCGAACGATCGTTCGGACCTAGGAGGAGGGATAGCGTGAACGAATGCCGCGACGAACGCCGATCCCTGCCGGAGTCGCACGGCTCGTCCTCGCTCGCTCGGGTGGTTTCTGTGCGAATCCGTCTTGCCGGCAGGACTTGTTCCCTGCGATCGCAGGAACCCGGACTGTGTCGGTCGATCAGCTTGCGCACATCATCGCTCGGTCACGTCGTGGCCCACGTGGCGACGACGCTATGGCGCTCGAGGAGCGGAACGACCCGGCGAACATCATTCTCCTCTGCCCTACCTGCCATGTACTCGTAGACGCCATGAACGCGACAGACATCTTCACTCCCGATCTCCTCCGTCAGTGGAAGGCCGACCACGAGCGACGCGTCCGCCACGGTGCCGCAATCCCGCAGTTCGAGAGCCGGGAGCAGCTCGACGACGCGATCACCCGCCTCAACCGGGAGAACTACGGCATCTGGCGCAATCTCGGCCCGGAAAGCCCGGCCGGTCGTGATCGAGGTGGCCGGGGAGTCGATTTGTGGCGGGAACGAGTCAGGAACACGATCCTGCCGAATAATCGGCGCATTCTGGAACTCGTCGACGCGAACATCGAGCTCTTGACGGACAAGGAGCGGGCTGTTGTCGAGGACTTCCGCGTCCACGCGGCGGCGTTCGATCTGAACTACAGCTCCGGCCAGTGGCGGGCAGGCGCTCCGACCTTCCCGTCTCGGTTCGCAGAGATCTTCGAGCACTAGAAGAGGCTTGCCATTCGGCAATAATCCGGGCCGTGCCTAATACGTACAGCTGGGATGACGAGCCGTCGCCGGAAAGCCTCGAGTTCTTCGAGGACCGCATGCGGGAGCATACGAAGGTCGGCGCGACGAGCAGCCACGGCGCCAACCGATACGACCTAACGCTCCTCGATGGGCGGGTCGTAAAGGTGTTCCTCACCGATACGTACGAATTCACTGTGGCCGACTACGAGGAACTTCGGGCGCAGCACCCGGAGGTCGATCACATCGTCTCGGCTAGTAGCTGGAACCACTTTACGACCGCCGTTGAGGGAGTCGCGCGTGGCGATGAGGTCGGCACGTACTTCATAGGCGAATTCATGGGGGCGCTACACAAGAAGAAAAGGCGATGACGTCGATTGAAGGCTTGACGACCGAACTTGGACGGCATCTCGACATCGCCGGCGTCCATTCGGTCTACCTGTTCGGCTCCGTCCTCACGAAAGAGACACCGGGCGATGTCGATGTCGTGCTCGTGTACGAGGAGCCGCTTGCTCCGGGGACGGTTCGAGCAGCAACCCACGCGCTTCTGACCGATGCAGTGTCGGCCGCCGCGTCGCTGCCCGCGCACGCGGTGTTCCTGTCAGTCCCCGAGGCGCTCGAGCCCGGCACGCTCGCCGCCTGGGAAGCGGTGCGTGTGCTCGGTCGCGAGCTGCAGGAGTAATGCGGTCTAACGGTCGAGGTGAGGTACGCACGGTGGCATGCACGCCCGGTGCGTTCTCGTGCGCAATGACGCTCGTGCGCTAAGGCATCCGACGCGTAAGCGTCGGCCTAACGCGCCCCACAAGCCGTCTGAGGATTTCGATTGTCTCCCGATCCCCGGCACACAGACTTGCGAGCGCGGCGAGCGCAAGATGAGACTCCTCGAGCGTCATCACTGCGGCCTCAAGTTCAAGACGTCGAGATAGTCGAGCGCGTCAAGCAGTGAAGGCGTCCGCAGCTCGCGCAGCGCCAGCTCGGCCATGAACAGGTTGCGGGCCTTGACCGCCCGCGTGAACCGCCCGTGTGCTGAACCTTGCGACGTCATCGGCCTCCGGATGGGGCCGGACGGGGCTGCTTGATCCTACGCGAGCGGGTCGGAAAGGGCCTCGCGTACGGCCGCTGACTCTCGCTCGGTGAGCGGCACCAGCCGCGCGTCGCCTCTTCTCTGCGCGTCCCGAAGTTTCATCGCGGCCATGATCGAGCCCCGCCGAGTCTGACGCCATAACCGCTCGTAGAGATCGTCTTGGGCGGTCAGAGCGAGCTGCAGCAACTCGCCGTCGGCCAGCCGGATCGTCAGGTTCGTGGCCGCAGTCCCCATGCGTGGCGAATCTCCCCGCACTGCGAAAGCCAAACGTTCGGCCGCATCGCGGTGGGGTCAGTTCTTGAGATACTGAAATCGAACGCCGTCGGCGGAAGGGGAGCGGTGTCCGAACAACGCGTGAGCGAAGCGCGCCTGGCCGAAAACGAGGCGCTCTATCGCTCCGTCAACGAGCGCATGGAGAGCATCAACGAATCGCTGGAGGATGCACTGCAGCTTCCGAGTGAATGGGTTTGCGAGTGCGCGGACAGAGGCTGCGCGACACCGATTCGAGCGACGATTGCCGAGTACGAGTCCGTCCGCGCTAACCCGCGCACGTTCTTTGTGTACCCCGGTCACGTCACCCCAAGCGGTGAGCGAGTCGTGAGGGGCAACGAACGTTTCACCGTGGTCGAGAAGTTGTACATACGCGCAGAAGTTGCAGAGGCGACCGACCCTCGGGCTCAGCGTTAGTCAAGCGTGTCCCAAAGAGCCAACTAGCGGCGCCAGCACGCGCGGCATAGCGTCGACCCGGGCCGGTCTGCGGTGCAGGGCTGCAGCCTTCGCTAAGCGACCGGCCCGCTACCAGCGCCGTCCACTGCCGCCGTTCCGATGCTCGACGATTCGTCGGTAGCACCAGAGGCCGATCATCACTGCGCCAACGGCAGCACCCACACCAAAGACGACATAGTTGGCCAGGCGCACCACCCTAGCGGCCTACAAGGCCGCCCGCGTATCGTCTTGGGTTGCCGACGATCACACACGTGGATCCGGGCTAACTGAAGGAGCAAGCAGCAGTGGCAGTGCGAAAGATTGATCGGGTGCGTCAAGTTCCACCCACGCCGGGATCAGACGCCAGCATCGCTTACGCCGTTCACTTCGACAGTGAACCGGCAGTGGTCGTCGAATACGCAACTAGTGCCTTTGCTTCGGTCGCACACGCGCGCCAAGTGGTGACGCCGTACCTGAACGCTGAGGTCATGCCAAGACGGTTGGCCGTCGATCGCGAGGGCAAGGTTCGCGTGCGCGACGACGACGAATAGAAGCCACGGAACGACAACGGCCCGATTGCTCGGGCCAACCCTGCGCATCGTCAAGACCCCTAGAACGAGGCCCTGTAAGGGCCTCCACTGTTCCCGGGACAGTCAGAAGTACCCGAACAAGCGTTCGTGCCCTCAGAAGCCCGGAGAATCGCTCCTAGGACCCATCTGAGGGGGGCTTATGGCTCATCCGCAGGCGATGAACGCGCAGCGAAGCGTTAGTACCATGTGGGCAGGCGAGGCCCCGGCTTTCTCTATCTGTCCCTGGGTGGGCGAAGAGTCGGCCGGGGTCTCTGTGTGTATCCGGGCGCGATGCGCTCGAACGAAGTTCATTCTAGATGTGGTACCGCGTACCCCATGTACGCGCGTCCGCAGATTTCACCGCAGCGCCCTTAGCGGAGACTTACGGATGTTCGAGTCCTCGACGCATGAATAGAGGGATTACCTCAAACGTCGGTTCGAAGCCTTCCGCACAGCCATGCGGTATTGAACGGAACCTTTGCGGAGTAGTACCCCGGTAAAGCTCCGCTAGGAAGGTCGCGCAAACTCACCCTTGACAAAGTAAGCTCGGATCCGCCGTCCGCCCCCAGTCGGTCTACCAAACCGAGGGAGGACGGATGTTCAGGTACAAGCTTCACCTTCAAGACGGCACCGAGGTAGGCGAAGCCGTCTACGCGCAGCACGTCTACCCAGGCGAGATTGTTTGGGCTGCCGGCGCTAAGAAGTTCCGGATCGTCTCCGTCGTCCCGATGAAGGACGACTCGGATGTATACGTTGGTCTCCTCATGGTGGAGGCGGCATGAACTGGGCTCGGGGCATACAGGTACGGCGTGGCGAGATCGTCCCGCCCTCGTTTCGCAGCGACACCTTTCATTGCATGGATTGCGCCGTCTACGAGACGCACAAGTGGGAGATGCTGACTCAGCCGACCAGCGTCACCTTCTTTCGAACGGCAGCCGCGATTTGGCGCGCCGAGTGCCGTAACTGCGGCTTCTTTAGCTATTGGCGGCAGTCACCGGCGATTGCATCGGACGGGTTGCTGATCTACCCGTCTCATAATCCGGAGGTTGCGGCCCCGCACCCAGATATGCCGCAGGACGTCCGGGAGATCTACGAGGAAGCTGCTGCCGTCGTCGGTCGGTCGCCCCGCGCGGCCGGAGCGTTGATGCGCTACGCAGTCCAGGTTCTCATGCCGCATCTTGACGCGAGCGGCGGCGACCTCAATGCTCAGATCGGTTCGCTAGTCGCCAAGGGTCTTGACGTGGGGATCCAACAGGCCTTGGACGCCCTGAGGGTCATCGGGAACAACGCCGTTCACCCGCTTGAGATCGACGTGAACGAAGATCCCTCCACCGTCCAGGCTCTCTTTGGCTTGCTAAACGTCATCGTCGAAGCGCTCATCACGCAGCCGAAGAGCCTCAACGCCGTCTACGCGAAACTCCCAGCTGGCGCGAGGGCGCAGATTGAACGGCGCGACAAGGGCGCGAGCGGCCAGCCGACCTAGCGTTTGCGCGCCAATCGCGCGATGGACAGAGACAGAAAGAAGCCCGGTTGCCCGGGCTTCTCTTGTTTTGGCACCCGCGCACGGTGCCGCCCGATGGTGAGTCGGTGGGGTTAGCTACGCCCCGCGCGTATCGTTAGATGATCCCGTACCTCAGCGTCCCTTGGTGCTCCATGTACGGCCCGTCCGGGCCTTCGATAGCGATTGCGGCTTCTTCCGTATCGACCGTCTCCGCGAGGCCCCTGCGCAGGTAGTCGGCGCGTTCCTCGTCGAGCGGAATCACGAATGTCTCATCGTCGTCCCACGCCTCGATGGTGAAGAGGCCGCACTTCCGCGTGAGCATGACGTTGTGCGGAGAGAGGACTAGGATTCTTGCCACGACTGCCTCCTTCATAGGCGGTTGTCACGAGGCCGGCCGTTGTAGCGGTGCGGCCTCCATCTGTCTGCGAGCCTACGCGACGACTAGCCGGATTACAAGCCCTCTGGGAATATTTTTCCCTGCAAACCGTATGGTTTTGCTGTGGGTGAACTGTGGCCGTGCCTGCAAATCGCGGTGATCTGAACTGTGGGTTCCCGCGGGGCGTTGTCGAAGAACAAGACCCTCACGGGAACTGACACAAAGCTGACACAGCGGGCTTTTCGGCTGTGCCGTGAGGAGAAAAACCCTGAGTTAGTGGGCCGTGGAGGAATCGAACCTCCAACCTTGGGATTAAGAGTCCCCTGCTCTGCCAATTGAGCTAACGGCCCAGGAGACGCGCCATTGTAGCCTCGCCCCGTGCGCGTTCTCTCGGTCGTGGGCAACCGTCCGCAGTTCATCAAGTCCGGCCCGCTGTCGGTCGCCCTCCGCGCGGCCGGCATCGACGAGGTCGTCCTCCACACGGGCCAGCACTGGGATCCGGAGATGTCGGCTGTGTTCTTCGAGGAGCTCGAGCTGCCCGAGCCTGCATACCGGCTCGACCTGCGCACGGCCGACCCCGCGGCGATGGAGCCGCCGATCAGAGCTGCCGTGGAGCGAGAGGAGCCGGACTGGGTCGTCGTCTACGGGGACACGAACTCGACGCTCGCGGGCGCGACCGCCGCGGGCGACGTTCGGATCGCGCACGTCGAGGCGGGCCTCCGCTCGTTCGACCTGACGATGCCGGAGGAGCGGAACCGCATTGCCGTCGACCGGATCAGCGCATTGCTGCTCTGCCCCGACGAGCGCTCGGCGGCGCAGCTCGCGACGGAGGGTGTCGGGGGTAGACGCGAGGTCGTCGGCGACGTGATGGCCGACGCGGCGCGGATCTTCTCGCCGATCGCGCGTCGGCGAACCGCACAAGAGATCGACGGTGAGTACGCCGTCCTCACACTTCACCGCGAAGCGAACACGGAGCCGGAGCGTCTGCGCCGCATCGTCGCGGCAATCAACGACGCGCCGTGGACGTTTGCCTTCCCGGTGCACCCGCGCACCCGCCGCGTGCTCGATGAGCATGGGATCGAGCTCGGCCCGAACGTCCGGCAGCTCGAGCCGGTCGGCTACCTCGAGATGCTCGCACTGGTCGAAGGTGCGTCGCGCGTCGTCACCGACTCCGGCGGCTTGCAAAAGGAGGCGTACTGGCTAGGCGTCCCGTGCGTGACGCTCCGCGCGAGCACCGAGTGGGTCGACACGGTCGGGGTGGGCGCGAACACGCTCGTCGACCCCGCCGAACCAGAGCCGCTCGCGGACGCACTCGACGCCGCATCGTTCCCGACGCACGCCCCGACGTTGTACGGCGACGGCCACGCGTCGGAGCGCATTGCCGCCTTGCTCGGCAGCTAGGCTTGCGCGCCGTGGCGTACGACGTGGGGATCATCGGAGCGGGCTATGTCGGGCTGCCGCTCGCCACGACCTTTGCCGAAGCGGGGTGCCGTGTACTGCTCGTCGACGTCGTTGCGGACGTTGTCGACGCACTCAACCGTGGCGCGAGCCACATCGAGGACGTCGCGGACGAACGGCTCGCGCCGCTCGTCGATCAGGGCTTCATCCACGCGACCGCCGACTACAGCGAGCTGAGCGACGCCGACGCGATCCTGATCGCACTGCCGACGCCGCTCTCGCGCCAGCGCGAGCCGGATCTCTCGATTGTCGAGGCGGCGACGCGCGGCATCGCCGGGGTGCTCCGCAAGGGCCAGGTCGTCGTGCTCGAGTCGACGACGTGGCCGGGGACGACGCGCGAGGTGCTCCAGCCGATCCTCGAAGAGGGCTCGGGTCTGAAGGCGGGCGCCGATTTCCATCTTGCCATGTCGCCGGAGCGCGTCGACCCGGGACGCGAGGACTGGACGACGAAGACGACGCCGAAGGTGCTCGGCGGGATCACGCCGGAGTGCACGAAGCGTGCGGCCGACATCTATCGCCGCGCCGTGGACTCGGTCGTCGAGGTGTCGACTCCTGAGGCAGCCGAGCTGACGAAGCTGCTCGAGAACATCTTCCGCTCCGTCAACATCGCGCTCGTGAACGAGCTCGCACAGCTCTGCGACCGGATGAGCATCGACGTATGGGAGGTCGTCAACGCAGCTGCGACGAAGCCGTTCGGCTACATGCGCTTCAGCCCGGGTCCGGGCCTCGGCGGACACTGCATCCCGATCGACCCGTTCTATCTCTCGTGGAAGGCACGTGAGTTCGGCTTCTACACCGAGTTCATCGAGCTCGCCGGCAAGGTCAACGAGGAGATGCCGTACTTCTGCCGCTCGCTCGTGTCGCAGGCCTTGAACCATCACTCGCAGCGCGCGATGAAGGGCGCGAAGATCCTCGTGCTCGGCGTCGCCTACAAGCCGGATATCGCCGACATGCGCGAGTCGCCGGCGGTGAAGCTCATCTCGCTGCTCAGCAACGCGGGCGCGGACGTCGCCTACCACGACCCGCACGTTGCGTCGTTCGCCGAGCACGGGCTGCAAATGAGCTCGGTGCCGTACGAGCCGACCGCGTACGACTGCGTCGTGATCGCGACAGATCACCACTCGATCGACTACGACGCGCTTGTCGACGACGCCCAGCTTGTCGTCGATCTCCGCAACGCGACCGGCCGGAAGGGCACCGCGTCGGACAAGGTCTTCAAGTTGTGATCGGCGTCGTCGGCCTGAACTACTGGGGGCCGAATCTCGCGCGCAACTTCGCCGGCCTCGGGGCCCTGTCATGGATTTGTGATCTCGACGAGCAGCGACTCGCTGCCGCCAGCGCTCGCCATCCCGGCGCGCGTGCGACGTCGTCCTACGACGAGCTGCTCGCGTCCGACGTCTCCGCCGTTGCCATCGCGACGGCGGTGCCGACGCACTACGCGCTCGCGAAGCAGGCTCTCGAGGCCGGGAAGCACGTCTTCGTCGAGAAACCGCCGGCGATGCACGCAAACGAGATCGACGAGCTCGTCTCGCTCGCCGCCGATCGCGATCTCGTGTTGATGCCGGGGCACCTGCTCCTCTACCACCCCGGCGTGCGCAAGCTGAAGGAGCTGATCGATCACGGCGAGCTCGGTGACGTGCTGTGCGTCTACGGCAACCGGCAGAACCTCGGCATCGTGCGGGAGAACGAGAACGCGCTCTGGTCGCTCGGAGTCCACGACCTGAGCGTCATCCTCTATCTCCTCGACGAGGATCCCGAGCTCGCGACCGCACAGGGCAGCTGGTCGATCCACAAAGGCGTCCAGGACGTCGTCTTCTGCTTCCTGCGCTTTCCGAGCGGCAAGATCGCGCACATGCACCTGTCGTGGCTCGACCCGCACAAGATGCGGAAGATGACGGTCGTCGGACGCGAGAAGATGGTGGTCTTCGACGACATGGAGCCCGAGCGGAAGGTCACCGTGTACGAGAAGAAGGTTGGGTCCAACGGAGAGGCGGTGTCGGGCGACATCTTTGTCCCGAAGGTCTCGAGCGCCGAGCCGCTCCGGCTCGAGTGCGAGTTCTTCCTCGACCTCCTCGACGGCAAGCACGACAAGACAAAGGTCGCGCGAGACGGCGCCCGGGTGGTACGTGCGCTCGAGATGCTGACGAACTCGCTCAATGGCTGAGATCCATCCGTCCGCGACGGTGTATCCCGGCACGGTGCTGGGCGACCGCGTGCGTGTGCTGGAGAACGCCGTCGTCGGCAAGCAGCCGGCGCTCGGGTCGAAGTCGACGGCGAAGCGCGACCCGCTACCGCCCGCCGTGATCGGTGACGGCACGATCATCTCGACCGGCGCGATCGTGTTTGCCGGAGCGACGATCGGCGACGCCTGCATCATCGGCGATCAATCCTGTGTGCGCGAGCGCGTCGTCATTGCCGGCGACGTCGTCGTCGGGCGAGGCTCGCTCGTCGAGAACGACACGACGATCGGGCGCGGCACGCGCATCCAGGCGGAGGCCTACATCACGGCGTACTCGACGCTGGAAGACGACGTCTTCATCGCGCCGTGCGTCGTGACGACGAACGACAACTTCATGGGCCGCACCGACCGCCGGAAGGAGCTGATGAAGGGCCCGACGATCCGGCGCGGCGCGCGCGTGGGCGGCGGCGCGATCCTCTGTCCCGGCATCGAGATCGGCGAGGAGGCGTTCATCGGCGCCGGTGCTGTCGTCACGAAAGACGTGCCGCCGCGCAAAGTCGTGGTCGGCAGTCCCGCGCGCGTGCTGCGCGACGTGCCGGAGGACGAGCTCCTTAGTTCGTCTTCGTAAGCGTCAGCGTATACGCGCCGAAGCCGGGCGACGCGTCCTTCACCTCGACGTAGTACCAGCCCCGGCCCTTCGCGGTGTACGCGACACGCTGCACCGCGCCGGACGTGAGCGACCGCGCGGCCTGCAGCGTCCGCGAGTTCGTCTCGACGCGCTTCGTCCCCGGCCGCCAGAGCGTCAGGCTGATCTCTGCGCCGGCCCACGATCCGTTGGCCTTCGCGACGAGCTTCTCGCCCGGGCCGATCGCGACGCGGTAGACGTCGACCGGATCGTCGTAGTAGTCGAGCGTCGCCGACAGCGAGCGCTGTTTGCCCCACAGGGTGTACGCGTCGGTGCCGGCGTCGTCGTTCCCCTCGTAGCGGTCCGGCGACGGCAGCGACCCGGACAAGGCCGCGACCGCCTTCGCGACGTCGAGTCGTCCCCAGCCGCTGTACGGATCGCGGAGGAGCGCACACTTCGAGCAGCCGGTGGCGGCGTTCACATCATCCGCGCTGTGCTCGAGGATCGATGATGCCTGGCTGTTCGTCAGCGCAGGGTCGACGGCAAAGAGCATCGCCGCCGCGCCTGAGACCTGCGGTGCAGCGAACGACGTGCCCTCCGCATTGCGATAGTCGTCGGTGCCGCAGTCCGAGAAGCCCTGGTCGAGGCAGCCTGCGTTCCGTTGCGTCACCGCGAGCGGGAACGTCGAGAAGATCCCCGACCCGGGCGCGGATAGGTCGTTGTAGATCGCGTCGCGGTTCGAGTAGTCGGGCACGTTGCCCGAGCGTGTGAGCGAGCTGACGCCCATAACGTGCGGCAGCGCAGCGGGATAGCTCGCATATGGCCACGGTTCCGAGTACGCCTCGTCGCCGTTTCCGACGGCCGCGACGAGGAGCGCGCCCTTCGAGTTCGCGTACTCGACGGCGCTCTGCTCGAGCGCCGAGTACGTGTCGCGGTCGCGATGCACGGGGTCACGCAGGCCGCCGATGCTGAGGTTGATCACTCGCGCGCCCGAGTCCGCAGCCCAGCGGATCGCGTTCGCCTCCGCCTGCAACGGAATCGTTCCGTCGCTCCGGACGACCTTGGCGATGAGGAGCTGCGCGTCGTACGCCATGCCGACGATGCCGGCTGAGTCCATGTTCGCGGCGATGATCCCGGAGACGAACGTGCCGTGCCCCTCGCTGTCCGTGCACGGGTTGCCGCCGACAAAGCTGCGCGCGTCGGCAATCCGTCCCTGGAAGTCCGGCAGCGAGCAGTCGACGCCGGAGTCGACGACGGCCACCTTGATCGGAGCGAGGTTCGCGGGCGGCGCCGCCCACGCGTCGAACGCATGGTCGTCCTGGAGGTACCACTGCTTCGCCGCGAGTGGGTCGGTAGGAGCGAAGGCGGCCGCGGGCGCCGCCGTCAGGAGCGCGGCGAGAACCGCGAGCAGGAACACCCGGCGCATCAGCGCACCACAGGTTGCGGCGCCGTCGTGGCTGCGACGAATCCTGTCGCGGGCCCGACGGTGACGCGATACGTGCCCCCCGAGGTGAGTGCGACGGGGACGGAGAACGTCCCGTCCGCGGCGATCGCCGTCGTCGCGACCGTCGTCCAGGTCAAGTCGGGGTTCTCCTGCTGCACGGCGACCGGCGCGCCGGGGAGCACCGGTTGCTCCGTGCCGGCGATCTCGGTCGTGGTGAAAGTCTGAAGGGTCACGCTCGGCGCGACGCGGACGCGCACGAAGGCGCCGGCGGCGGTCGCCGTCGCGAGGCGGTAATCCGTGGTGACCGTCGGCCGTTGCGTGAGCTTGAGTGTGCCTGCTCCGACGGGGCCGACCGCCTGCCAGGTTCCACCGGCAGGTCGCTGCTCGAGCGAGACCCCGGTGACGCCGCGCACGAGCCCGGCGAGCGTCAGCGGCGCGCCGTACGTGACGGGCGCGCTCGGAACCGGCGCGGTGAGCGAGAGCATGCCGAGCGAGAACCACGTCGAGCGCAAGCCCATCGTCGCTTCGAGCGTCCTCGCCGAGACGGAGACGGTCGCGGGCGCGGTGACGAAGTTGAGCTTCGCGACGCGCCCGGCTGCGTTCGGAACGGTCGTTGCATCGGTGATCGGCGAGCCGATCTTCAGCGCCTTGGCGATCGCCTGCGCCGTCATTGGCACAGGCCCCCAGTCGTGGTACGGCGAGATTGCGTCGTACGGATCCGGCACGGAGACGAGATACGGCAGCGGCGTCCCGATCCAGTCCATACTCGATTCGGTGCGGCCGCCCGACGTCGAATAGAAGTACGTCGTCGCAACCTTCCCGTCGAACATGAGCACCTGGCGCTTCGTCGCGTTCACAGCCGCCGTCGTCGAAGGTGACTCTACGGACAGGCCGAGATACATCTGGCTGCGCGTGTCCGCGTACGCGTCGTACGGCGCCGCGACATTGCGCGTTGCGAGCGCATATGAACGTGCTGCGACCGCCTGCGCCTTCAGCGCGTCCGCCGACCAGTCTTTCGGCATCTCGGCCGGCACGACGCCGTAGAGGTATTGCTCGAGACTGACGACGTTCACCGCGCGCAGCTTCCCGTCGACGAGGTCGACCTGGATCCTGCCGCGATACGAGCGCTTCAATGTGAGTGCGCCCCCTTTGCCGGGGCTGAACACAATCGGCGCGACAAGGGTCTGGCCCGCAACCCGCAGGCCTGGTCCGAACGCGACGCTACCCGCGTCGAGCGAGACGGTCGTGCCGTTTGCGTCCTTGGCGGAGAACGGAACCGTCGACACGATCGTGATGCGCTTCTGCTGGTCGGCGAGCAAAACGCGGAATGTGACGGACGACGCAGTGTCGAGCGTCGTACTGGGGTAGTAGTGCGCGAGGATCTGCTGGTATGTAGCCCCGTGCTGCGCGTAGCCGTAAGCGCCGTACTGGCTCATCCCGACGCCATGGCCCCATCCGTGGCCCGTGACGAGGAAGAGCGGTCCGGAACCGGCCGGCGCAGTGAAACACGTGCCCGTGCACACCGGCGCAGCGCGCGCCGTGGCCGCCGCTCCTGCCGCTAGCGCAACCGCTATCGAGAACACGAGAATGAGTCGTCGCATCATGCTCAGCCCGAGGAGCGCAAAAATCCAAGCTAGCAGAGGTACTTCGCGGTCGACGGTTGTTTTCTTCCCGCGCGAGGGAAGGCACAGTCGATGCCGGTGAGCACCGGGCTCTTGCCCGAGCGGTACGCAAACGCCCAGCAGATCGGCCGGGGCGGGATGGGCGAGATCTTCCGCGCGACCGACACGGCGCTCGGCCGCGCTGTCGCGATCAAAGTGCTCGACGAGCGGTACGCACAGGACTTCTCGGTGAGGCAGCGTTTCACGCGCGAAGCGCTTTCAGTCGCGCGCCTTTCCGGCAATCCAAACATCGTCACGATCTATGACGTCGGTGAACAAGGCGATCGTCCATTCATCGTCATGGAATACCTCGCCGGCGGCTCGCTCGAACAGAGGTTGCGCAACGAGGGTGCGCAACCGCCCGCTCAGGCGCTCGCTTGGCTCGAGCAAGCGGCGAACGCGCTCGATGCTGCGCATCGAAACGGCGTCGTGCATCGCGATGTCAAGCCTGCGAATCTGTTGCTCGACGTGCACGGTCGCGTGCATGTCGCAGACTTTGGCATTGCGAGCGCCGCCGGAATGCAATCGCTGACGCAGACCGGAACGGTGCTCGGCACCGCGTCGTATCTCTCGCCGGAGCAGGCGACGGGTGAAGCGACTTCGCCTGCGAGCGATCTCTATTCGCTTGGAGTTGTCGGGTTCGAGCTGCTCACGGGGCGCAGGCCGTTCGAGGGCGACACGATCGCAGAGGAAGCCGCGGCGCATGTGCGCGGTGACGTTCCGTCGGTGCAGTCCTTCGACCGACGGCTGCCGCACGAGCTCGACGCGGTCTTCGGTCGAGCGCTCTCGAAGGAGCCGACCTGGCGCTTCGGCACCGGTGCAGAGTTCGTCGCGGCGCTCCGTGCGGCCTTCGACCACGCGGCGGGCGCGACGGCGATCGTTGGCGCGCCGCTGCGGCTGCCGCGGCATCGCGGGCCGTCCCCGAAGCTGCTGGTGCTCGCGGCCGTGCTGATCCTCGCCGGCATCGCCGGCGCAGTCGCCGCCGCGCTCGTCTCGAATGACCACAAGTCGAACGCGCTCCCGCCGGCGCGGCCAAGCGTCTCGGTGCGAACGGTGACGGAGACGACTCCCGCATCGACGGTCGTCACGACGGCGCAAGCCCCAACGGCGCCGCAGTCCACCGACCCGACGGCGCTGAACGACCAGGCGTACGAGCTGATGCAGCAGCACAACTACGCCGCGGCGCTGCCGCTGCTCCAGCAGGCCGTGCAGGAGCTCCAGGGCCAATCGTCCACGGTCGCGGGTTATGCGAACTACAACCTCGGCATCACGCTCATCGCACTCGGCCGGTGCGACTCCGCGATGCAGTACCTCGACGCAGCGCAGCACATCGAGCCGGGACGGCACGAGGTGCACGACGCGAAGAAGGTCGCCCACAACTGCGCGGGCGGCAACGGCAATTCTGATTAGACCGCGGTTGCGTTCGCGAGCCGCGCGCCGTATTGGCGCTCGTAGTACTCGCGGTATTCGCCCGACTTGATCGGGGCCCACCAATCGCGGCTCGTGCGGTACCACTCCACCGTCTGCGCGAGACCGTCCTCGAATGCAGTCTGGGGCGCCCAGCCGAGCGCACGGAGCTTCGTGGTGTCGAGCGAGTAACGGCGGTCGTGGCCTTCGCGATCGGCGACCCGGCGAAGCAGCGACCGGTCGGCGCCGGTCAATGCGAGCAGCCGCTCCGCGACGTCAATGTTCTCGTGCTCGTCGCCGCCCCCGAGGTTGTAGACCTCGCCCGGCTTCCCCTCACGGAGCACGAGCTCGATGCCGGCGCAGTGATCCTCGACGTACAGCCAGTCGCGGACCTGTTTGCCGTCGCCGTACAGCGGGAGCTGCTCGCCGTCGAGCGCGTTCGTGACGAAGAGCGGTATGAACTTCTCCGGATACTGGTTCGGGCCATACGTGTTCGAGCCGCGCGTGATCGACGCGTTGACGCCGAACGTGCGCACATATGCCGGTATCAGCATCTCGCCGGCTGCCTTCGCGGCGCTGTACGGGCTCGACGGCCGCAGCGCATCCGTCTCCTTCGACGAGCCGCCGGCCTCGAGATCGCCGTAGACCTCGTCGGTCGAGACCTGGACAAGTCGCACGCCGGTCATCCGTGCATGCTCGAGCAGCACCTGCGTGCCGCGGAACTCCGTCCGGCCGAAGTCTTCGGCCGTGAGGATCGAGCGGTCGACGTGCGTCTCGGCGGCGAAGTTGACGATCGCGTCGACACCGGCCGCGGCCGATGCAAGCTCCGTCGGCTCGGCGATGTCGCCTTGGTGGAACTCGAGATCTGCGGGCAGGTTTGCGCGATTGCCCGAGTACGTCAGCTTGTCGAGGACGAGGACGTCATCGCCCGCGCGCTGCAGCCGTTTGACGAAGTGCGAGCCGATGAACCCGGCGCCGCCTGCCACGAGGATCCGCATCAGCCGAAGCGTAATGCGAGTCGTGCCAAGGGCTGCGGGATCCACCAGTTCCAGGCGCCGAGGAGTCGCATCGCGGCCGGGACGATGAGCAGTCGGACGATCGTGGCGTCGAGCAGGATCGCGACGCCGAGCCCTGCTCCGAGCTCCTTCAGGGCGGGCGCGCCGGCGATCACGAAGGCGAAGAACACGGCGACCATGACGAGTGCTGCGCTCGTGATGATCCGGGCCGAGCGCACGAGGCCCTCGGCGACCGCCCGTTCGTTGTCGCCGTGCTCGAGCCAGCGCTCGCGGATGCGCGTCAGCAGGAAGACCTCATAGTCCATCGAGAGTCCGAAGGTCACAGCGAGGACGAGCGGAGGGACGACCGTCTCGACATAACCCGGCGAGTGGTAGCCGGTCCAGTCGAGCCAGCCCCACTGGAAGACGGCGACGAGCACGCCGTACGCCGCGCCGACGCTCAGGAGGTTCATCAGCACTGCCTTCACCGGGAGCACCACGCTGCGGAGCAGCAGCAGCAGAACGACGTAACAGGCGGCAAGCATCACGAGCAGCATCTTCCAGAGGCCGCCGAAGATCGCATTCGTGACGTCGCGGTCGAAGACGGTGGTGCCGCCGAGGGTCGCGTCAGGTGCGGCCGTCTGGATCCGGTCGACGACGTCGCGCGCAGCGTTCGACTCGACCGGCATCGAGAGCGTGGCGTCGATGAGCCATTGCGAGCCGCCCGAGCTGCGAACCGGCGGAGCGACGTGCGCGACGCCCGGGATGTGCACGATCCGCTTCGCGACGCTGGGGTCGGTCGTCAGGACGTGAACGGGCGCGCCGAACCCAGCGCCGACGAGCCGCTGCGCCTGCTCGGTTGCGACGCGAACCTCGGCATTCGACGGTAACTCGTCGAGGCCGCGGTTAAACGTCTGCATCCAGAAGAACGGGATCGCGAGCACGAGCATCACTCCTGCGCCGACGGCGAAGCCGGTCACAGGCCGCCGCATCACGCGCCGCGCCCACCCGCTCCAGAACGCGTCACTGCCGCTCTCGGTCGTCCGCCACGGCAGCGGCAGGCGCAGGCGGTCGACGCGAGTCCCGACGGCCGCGAGCATCGCAGGCACCAGCGTGATCGAAGCGAGCAGCGAAATGCACACGACGACGATTGCGCCGACCGCCATCGAGCGGAGCGCGTTGACGTCGATCGCGAAGAGCGCGCCGAGCGAGACGACGACTGCGGCGCCGCTGAAGACGACCGCTGTCCCCGAGCTCCGCAGCGCCCGCGCGAGCGCCTGGTCCCGCGTCGCTCCCTCATGGAGCTCGCGCCGGAAGCGGCTGACGATGAAGAGGGAGTAGTCGACGGCGACGCCGATGCCGACCATCGACGCCATGTTCGTCACGTAGACCGAGATCTCGAACGAGCGCGAGAGGCCGTAGATCACCGCGCCGCTGAGGAACACCGCAGCGAACCCGAGCGCCATCGGCGCGACCGCGGCGACGACCGTGCCGAACCCTGCGAGCAGGATCAAGAGGATCAGCGGGAACCCCAGCTCCTCGCCGCGCGCGAGCTGGTGCTTCGAGACCGTCTGGAAGTTCGACCAGATCGCCGGCTCGCCGATCACCTTCGTCGTCTGGTCGACGAGGTGGTGGCGCAACGTCGTCGCCTCGTCGATCGCATTCGACGTCTTGCCCGTGTACGTGACCGGGACGAGCGCCGCGCCGCTGCGGTAGAGCGGTGCGCCCGGCCGGACCTGCGGCAGCCCGCCGACGATCCGCCGGACGTCGGCGACGCGGCGCCGCACGTCGCCGCCCTGAATGAACACCGTGAAGACGGGCGTCGTGGCGCTGGGGAACGCCTGCTGGACTGCGTCGGCGACGCGCAACGACGGGCTTCCAGGCACCTCCCAGCCGCCGCCTGAGAGGAAATCGTTCTGGTGGAGCGAGAACCAGCCGCCTGCCGCGAGGAGCACGAGCCAGACCGCGAACACCGCGCGCCGGCGGCGCGAAACAACGCCGGCGAGGCGTGCGAGTGACCGCTCGACCATCCCAGCGAGGGTAGCCGTGCGACGTGCGTAGACTCCGTCGCGTCGAGCGAGGGAGGAAGCAATGGCGCAGGTCGAGAGCGAAAACAGGGCGACGTCGGATCCCGGTTCCCGCAAAGAGGTCATGAAGGAGATCAAGGAGCGCGGCATCGAGGATGTGCTCCTCTGGTTCACCGATCTCGAAGGTCATCTGAAGAGCTTCTCGATCACGACGAGCGAGGTTGAAGGCGCGCTCGACGACGGCATGGGCTTCGACGGCTCGTCGATCACGGGCTTCAACGCGATCGAGGAGTCGGACATGGTCGCGATCCCGGATCCCGGGACGTTCCGGGTGCTGAGCGACGGCATCACGGGCCGGATGATCTGCGACGTCGTCACGCCGGACGGAAACCCGTACGACGGCGACCCGCGCCACGTGCTCCGCCAGGCCCTTGAGCGGATGGAGTCGATGGGCTTCGACACCTTCAACGTCGGCCCCGAGGCCGAGTACTTCCTCTTCAGGGACGAGAACGGCACCGAGACGCTCGACGAGGGCGGCTATTTCGCCCAGACGACGATGGACGCCGCAACGACGATCCGCCGCGACACGATTCGTGCGCTCGAGCAGGTGGGGATCCCGGTCGAGTACCACCACCACGAGGTCGGCCCGTCGCAGCACGAGATCGACATCCGCTTCGCGAATGCGCTCGACATGGCGGACTACATGCTCACGTACCGCCTCGTCGTGAAGGAGGTCGCGAAGCAGCACGGTTACCACGCAACCTTCATGCCGAAGCCCCTCTTCGGCGAGAACGGCTCGGGCATGCACACGCATCAGTCGCTCTTCACCGACGGCCGCAACCAGTTCTTCGACGCCGACGACAAGTGGCACCTCTCCGACGTCGGCAAGGCCTTTATCGCCGGCCAGCTGCGGCACGCGCGCGAGATCGCGGCGGTATTCGCGCAGTGGGTGAACTCGTACAAGCGGCTCGTGCCCGGGTTCGAGGCGCCCGTGTACGTCGCGTGGTCGCTACGGAACCGGTCGGCGCTGATCCGGATCCCGCTCTACAAGCCGGGCTCAGAGCAGGCGACGCGCGCCGAGCTCCGCTGCCCTGATCCGGCATGCAACCCGTACCTCACGTTCGCCTGCCTGCTGCACGCAGGCCTCGAGGGGATCGAGCAGGGCTACGAGCTGCCCGAACCGATGGAGACGAACCTCTACCACTTGACCCCCGAGCAGCGGCGCGAGCGCGGCATCGTCTCGCTGCCCGAGACGCTCGGCGAGGCGATCGACGAGCTGTCGCGCTCCGACCTCGCGAAGAAGGCGCTCGGGCCCCACATCTTCGACCGGTACGTCGAGCTGAAACGCAAGGAATGGGACGAGTACCGCGTCCAGCTGACCGACTGGGAGATGAAAAAGTACTTGTCGGTGCTTTGAGCGTCGTATTATTCGTGGCGGCTCGCCCACTGCGGAGGCGAGCCCAACTGACGGCCGACCGCGAGTCGCTCTTGGCGGCTCGTGGTCGTTAAGGGGTCGCCCAGGGAAGCCGGTCCCAGCTCGACGGCCGTTCGCGGCGGGAGGGCTCGAACCTCCCGACGTACGCCTCGCGCGGATCGTTCGTTTCCTTGGGGACGCTCGCATCGTGGCGGGCCGCGACCTCGGAGACCGGGTAGCGGATCGTCATGCCCTCGCCGCGCGCCCCGACCATGAAGATCACGCACGGTTCGTCGCCGGCGCCGATGAAGATGTGGTCGGTTCCGGGCGGGCAATGGACGAAGTCCCACCGGCGAAGGTGCCGCTCTTCGCCCTCGACGAGCAGCGTGCACTCGCCTGCAAGCACGAGAAAGTCCTCCTGTTTCGACTCCGAGTGATAGAGCCCGTTCGGCTCGCCGGGCGTCAGGACGTGGATGCGGATCCCCAGTTGGGGAAACTCGTTCGCCGGGCTCTCGAACCCACATTCGGCGCCGGACGGCTTCTTCGAGTCCGCGCCGGTGGGCTCGGATGTCCACCACTCCGCGTCGTGGACGTTGACGACGAACCACCCGTCGGTCGCGGGAGCGACCCCGGAGCCGGAGTCCTCGAGCCGTGCTTCGGGCACGGCGCGCAGTCTATGCGTCTATAGGAAGGAGCGAATCGCCTCGCGGTCGACCCGGAGGCCGATCACGCGGCTCGCGCCGTCGATCTGCTCGATCGTGTCGGCCGGGACGAGGCGGCGGCGCCGCGAGAAGAGGCCGGCCTTGACGGAGAGCGCATCAGGAACGTCGGGAGCGGTGCCGTACATCGGGCACTCGACCTTGCCGACGACGCGGCCCTGCCGGTCGGAGACCGTGAAGCCTGCGGTGCGACGGAGATCCATTGCGATAGCGCTCACAACGGACACGCTATTCCCGCTCTGCAAGGAAATTCCTCGCGCAGGAGTAAGGGCTTTGTTAAACCTGGCCAGGGATCGACGACGAGCGCGGCGGCGTGCCGGGCGGGGGCGAATGCCCCCACCCGACGTGAATTCGCCGCTTAAGTACGGCGCTACGGCCTTTCAGCGAAGACCGTTACCCGCCGAGACCGACGTGCGCGTTGCAGCCGATCGTCACGAGAATCCCTTCCGGTGGAGCGCCTTCGGGGTGGATGAAGAGAGTCAGTGTGCTAGCGCCCTTCTGTGACACGACGGTGCCGAAGAACGGGTCATTCGCACGATGTCCGTAGTTCTGCACGATGCCTGGCGTTGCGGCTCCATCCTCCAACCCTGAGAACGCGCACGCCGAGCTCGCGTTCAACGTCCCGCCCGGCGTTCCGTCGCCGTTCGGACCTCCCTTGCCACTCCCGGTGATCTCACCTGCGAACGCAGCGCCTGCACTTGCGCCTGCGAGAATCGCCGCGCAAGTCGCCGCCGTGATGAGGGACTTCATCCGCCGCATGCGTCCTCTCCCTTATTTAGAAGTACCCCTGGACGCCGGACGCTAGCTTCGACCTCTTCCTGCTTCAAGACTCGGGGCGTTGATACTTCTAAGCGGTACCGGCTCGTACGATTGGCTGCAGGTGAACGCTCCCGAGCGCCATTTACGGCTCCTGACCGAGACGACCGCGGCTGTCAACTCGACGCTCGACCTCGAGGAGGTGCTCCACCTCGTCGCGGAAAAGGTCGCAGACGCGCTCGGCGCCGACGCCTGCTTCGTCTATCTCTACGACGCCCGCGCCGACGAGCTCGTGCTCCGCGCAACACATGGCACGCGCGTCGACGAGCTCGGCCGCCGCCCGCGGATGCGGCCCGGCGAGGGCATCACCGGGAGCGCCGCCGCCGAGCGCGCGCCGGTGATGATCCCGTCTGCGGCGCATCTCGACCCGCGCTTCAAGCAGTTCCCGAACCTCCACGAGGCCGAGTACGAGTCGATCCTCGCTGTGCCGATCCTCGCGCGCGGCGAGACGCTCGCGGGCGCGTTGAACGTCCGGACCCGCGAGCCGCGCGAGTACCGCCCCGATGAGGTCGAGCTGCTCCAGTCGATCGCCGACCAGGTGGCGCAGTCGATCGTCCACGCACAGCTCTACGCGCAGGCGCAGCGGCGCGTTGCCGAGCTCGAGGCGCTCGCACGCATCTCCGAGGCCGTCTCTGAGTCGCTCTATCTCGAGGAGTCACTCGAGGCGATCGTGAAGACGACGATGGAGGCGGTGCACGCGACCGGCGCGGCGCTCGTGCTCGAGGACGGTCGGATCGCGTGGCCGGAGGGCCGTGCGGGCGCGCATGCCGTGCGGACGCCGCTGCGGTGGAAGCGACGCGTGATCGGGGAGCTCGTCGCCGACCGCGACGTGCCGTTCTCCGAGGAGGACAGCGCGCTGCTCGAGGCGATCGCGCACCACGCCGCCGTCGCGCTCGAGCACGGCCGCGCGGTGATGCGCGGTGTGCTCGCGCAGGAAATCCATCACCGCGTGAAGAACAACCTGCAGACCGTCGCCTCACTCCTCCGCTTGCAGGCACGCGCGGACGACGTCGACCCGCGCGAGGCGCTCGAGCATTCGGTCAACCGGATCCTCGCGATCGCCGCCGTCCACGAGGCCTTGACCGAGCAGCGCGACGAGGACGTCGAGCTGGCCGAGCTGATCGACCGTCTGCGCGCCTCGATCGTGCAGGGTCTCGGCGCCGGGCGCGACGTCGCAGCGTCGCTGCAGCCGGTATCGCTCGCCGGCAGTCGCGCGACTGCGCTCGCGCTT
Source organism: Gaiellaceae bacterium (assembly GCA_036496545.1). Taxonomy (GTDB): domain Bacteria; phylum Actinomycetota; class Thermoleophilia; order Gaiellales; family Gaiellaceae; genus Palsa-739. The sequence continues at coordinate 29,806 of DASXKX010000011.1, forward strand.
GTCTTCACCGAGCTGTTGCAGAACGCGCTCGAGCACGGCGCCGGGGACGTGCGCATCGAGCTTGCACATCGGAATGGAACCGTCGTGCTCGCGATCGCCGACGAGGGTGAGGGCGCCGGTGACGCCGCTGCGGGCACAGGCCTCTCAATTGTCCGCGCCCTCGTCCGCGACGAGCTCCAGGGTCACTTCGACCTGCGCGGCAGCCGCGCGGAAGTGATCTTTCCCGGATGACGCGCCTGCCCATCGAGGTGTTCATCGTCGTGCGGCGCGGTGACGAGTACCTCGTCGTGCACCGCGTGCCGGAGGCGGGGGCGTACTGGCACGGGATCGCCGGCGGCGTCGAAGAGGGCGAGAGCCCGGAAGAGGCTGCGGTGCGCGAGCTGCGCGAGGAGACGGGGCTCGAGGCCGTGCCGACACCGTTGCCGAATTCGTTCGTCTACCTCGAGATCACGGTGCACACGTTTCTCATCGAGGTGCCGCCGGGCTGGGAGCCCGAGCTGAACGAGGAGCACGACGACTACCGCTGGCTGCCGCAGGGGGAGGCAGTCGAGCTCCTGCACTGGCCCGAGCCGAAGGAGCTGCTACGGGGTCTCTGACCGCACCGCCGTACGACAACGAGGGCCCGCACGCGTTCTGGCATGTGAGCGAGGATCCGTCGCTCGGACGGTTAGTGCCGCGTGACGGGAGGGTCTGGGCGATCGACACGCGGCATCTGCCGCTCTACTGGTTCCCGCGCGACTGCCCGCGCGCGACGTTCTGGGCGAACGACGACACGAGCGACGACGACATCGACCGCTGGCTCGGGGCGACCGGTTCCGGCGCGTGCACGTGATCGAGCCGGGGCGGCTGCCGCGCATGCGCGACGCAACCGTGTATGCCTACCGGATGCCGGAGGAGACGTTCGAGCTCGAGGATCGCTTCTGGATCTCGGCGGTCACGGTCCAGGCGCTCGAGCGGCGTGCCCTCGGCGACCTGCTCGCGCTGCACGCCGACGCGCGGATCGAGCTGCGCATCGCATCCGGGCTGCTCGGGCTGTGGGACGCGGTCGTCGCGTCGACACTCGACTTCAGCGGCATCCGCCTGCGAAACGCGACACTGGCGTCATGAGGATCCTCGTTGCCGAAGACGAGACGATCATTCGTCTTGATCTCCGTGACCTGCTCGAGCGGGCAGGCTTCGAAGTGTGCGCCGAGGCGCGCGACGGCGAGGAAGCGGTCGAGCTCGCACGCACCGAGAAGCCCGACCTCGCGATCATGGACGTGAAGATGCCGCGCCTCGACGGGATCGAGGCCGCGCGGCGGATCCTCGACGATCAGCAGATCCCGATCGTGATGCTTACCGCGTACGGGCAGGAGGAGCTCGTCTCCCGCGCGGTCGAGGCCGGCGTCTTCGGGTATCTCGTCAAGCCGTTCCGCGAGCAGGATCTGCTGCCGGCGATTCAGGCGGCTCGCGCACGGCATGCAGAGTTGCAGGCGCTGCGCGAGGAGGCGGAGTCGCTCGCGGACGCGCTGGCGGCGCGCAAGGTGATCGAGCGCGCCAAGGGTCTGCTGATGGAGAAGGAGGGCATCGGTGAGCAGGAGGCATTCGAGCGGCTGCGCAAGGCGAGCCAGTCCTCGCAGCGTCCGCTCAAGGTGATCGCCGAGGCAGTCGTCGCGACGCTCGGCGGAGACGCATGACGCCGGAGCACCCGAACGCGCAGCTGACGCGCCGCGTGTTCGCTGCGTTCGGGCAGAACGCAATGGCGATCTCGGCTGCGCTGTCGCGCGACATCGTGTGGCGCGTGCCCGGCGACACGGTGATGAGCGGCGAGTACCGCGGGCGTCGTGCGGTGGTCGAGTTCCTGCGGCGCACGGAGCTCGAGACGAACGGGACATACCGCAGCAAGCTCCAAGCGGTGCTCGCGGACGACGAGTGGGGACTCGCGGTCTATCGCGCGTGGGGTACGCGCAACAGCATCGAGCTCAACATCGACCAGGCGTTCGTCATCCGCTTCGAGGATGGCTGCTGGAAGGAAGTGACCGCCGTGCCGCTCGATCCGCTGTTCGATGACTTCTGGGCCTGAGCCGTTCGACTCGGCCGACGTGCGGGAGCTCGTGGATGCGCAGCAGGCGGAGATGCGCGGGCTTTACGAGGGGGAGGCCGACATCGGGCCGACGCGCGAGGCGGCGATGTTCGTCGAGCCTCACGGCGTATTCATCGTCGTGCGTGACGGCCGTCGCGCGGTCGCGTGCGGCGGCGTCTGCCGGTTCGACGAGGCGCGCGGCGAGCTGAAGCGGATGTACGTCCTGCCGGAAGCGCGCGGGCGAGGGCTCGGGCGGCGGGTGCTCGTCGAGCTCGAGGCGCAGGCGACGCGGCTCGGCTACCGCGCGCTCGTGCTCGAGACCGGCGACCGCCAAGAGGCGGCGCTCGGGCTGTACGTCTCCGCGGGGTTCGAGCGGATCCCGTGCTATCCGCCGTACGACTCGCGCGAGCTCAGCTTTTGCTTCGAGAAGGCGTTGTAAACAGCGGTGTCAGACCCGCTACGCGGAGTCAGACACCTGCGGGTCGTCGAAGAGGACTTCCCAGCGCTCCAGCAGTTTCGCGAGCGCGTCGCGCGAATTCTTGTGCGCGGCGAGCGTCTCGACGTTCGACCAGTCTTCGGCGAGCTTCGCCTCGAGGTCGCGGACGTCGGCTTCTCGCGCGGCGATCTCTGCTTCCAGCCGTTCGAGCTCGCTCGGACGCTTCGGTCTCTGCTTCGCCGGCTTGGGCTTCCGCTCGGGTTTCGCCTCCGGCACTGCAGCCGCTGCCCGCGCCGCCCGCTCCTCGCGGTAGCGCAACATCTCCGCCCAGCCGCCGTCGTACGAGTGGAGCTCCATCTCCTCGATCGCGAGCGTCCGCTCCGCGATCGCGTCGAGTAGCGCGCGGTCGTGTGAGACGAGGAGCAGGGTGCCCGGGAACGCCTCGAGCGCAGCCTCGAGCGCCTCGCGGCTTTCGAGGTCGAGATGGTTCGTCGGCTCGTCGAGCACGAGGAAGTTCGCGCCCGACGCAACCGTCACCGCCAACGCAAGCCGGCGCCGCTCGCCGCCCGAAAGCACAGTGACGGGCTTCTCGTGCTCGTCCCAGCCGGAGAACAGGAACTTGCCGAGCAGGTTCTGCGACTCCGTCCGGTTCAGGCCCGTCATCGTCTGCACGCACTGCAGCACCGAGCCGCGTGTGTCGAGCTCCATCTCCTGCTGCGAGAAGTAGCCGATCTGCACGCCGTGCCCCACCCGAACGCCGTCACCACGGACGATCCGCTCGAGCAGTGTCGTCTTGCCGGAGCCGTTCGGCCCGACGAGTGCAACGTGCTCGCCGCGCTCCAGCGCGAAGCTCGCGCTACGCAGCAGCTCGCGGTCGCCGATGCCGACATCGAGCCCGTCCGTCTCGATCACGATGCGGCCGCTCCGCGCCGGCTTCAGGAACTCGAAGCCGAGCGTGCGCCGCCTGCGCGTCAGCAGCGCGATCTCGTTGGTCGCAACGCGGCGCTCTTTCTCGAGCCGCCCGATGTGCGTCAGCTTCGCCTGCGCCTGCTTCGCCTTTTCCTTCTTGTACCGGAAGCGCTCGACGAAGCGCTCGAGCCGCTCGATGTCCGCCTGCATGCGGTCGGCTTCCTTTTGCGCGTGAATCAGCCGCGCTGCCTTCTCGCGCCGCCACAAATGCCACGGCCCGGGGAAGAACGTGCCGCGGCCGGCGGCGACTTCGAGCGTCGCAGTCGTGACCGCTTCGAGGAACCAGCGGTCGTGTGCGACGAGAATCACCGCTGCGTCGAGCGACTGCAGCTCGCGCTCGAGCCACTCGAGCGACGCGACGTCGAGGTGGTTCGTCGGCTCATCGAGCAGCAACAGGTCTGGGTCGCCGCCGAGCGCCCGCGCCAAAGACGCGCGCGTCAGCTCGCCACCCGAGAAGGTCCGCAGGGGCCGCTCGAGGTGCTCCTCCGCGAAGCCGAGGCCGCGCAGCACCGACGTTGCATGGTCGCGCCAGCCGTAGCCGCCTGCATGCTCGAGCCGCGCCTGCGCCGCCGCGTATGCGTTGAGCGTCGCCTGGTCGTGCGCGCCGCCGGCCATCGCCTGCTCAAGGCGTGCGAGCTCCTGCTCGAGCCCGATCAGGTCGGATGCTCCGGAGATGACGTACTCGCGCAGCGTCACGTCGCGCTCGAGCGGAGGACGCTGGTCGTGCAGCGCGACGCGCGTCCCTTTCTGGAACGCGAGCTCGCCGCCGTGGCGCTCGGTCTCGCCGGCGAGCATGCGGAGCAGCGTCGTCTTGCCCGCGCCGTTCGGCCCCGAGAGCGCGACGCGGTCGCGCCGCTCGACGCTGAACGAGACGCCGTCGAACAGGACCGAGCCGGCGAGCTCCTTGCGGAGGTTGGAAGCGATCACGACTGCCATGCCGATTACCAGGGTAGATTCGCCGCGTGGCGACCGTGCTCGCGCTCGACGTCGGCTCGTCCTCTGTGCGGGCACAGCGGTTCGACGAGCACGGCGAGCCGGTCGGCGAGCTGCGACGGGAGCGCTACGACGGCCGTGACCCCGACGAGATCGTGGCGCTCACTCGCAAGGTGCTCGGCGGCGGGGAGCCGGACGGCATCTCCTCGTTCGGCCACAGCCTCATTCCGCTCGACGGCAGAGGGAAACCCCTGACCGAGCTCCTCGGCTGGCGCGACACGCGCAGCGCAGACGCGGCCGAATGGCTGCGACGCCGGCTCGACAACGACGCTGTCCACGCGCGCACCGGCGCGTACCTCCATCCCGCGTTCTGGCCGGCGAAGCTCGCCTGGCTCGCCGAGACCCAGCCGGACGTTTTCCGCCGCGCCGAGCGGTTCGTCTCGTTCGCCGACTACCTCCGCGGCGAGCCCGTCACGAGCCCGTGTCTCGCATCCGGCACGGGTCTGCTCGACCTGACCACGAGCCGCTGGGACGAGGAGCTGCTCGCGACGATCGGCGTCGAGGCCGAGCGGCTGCCCGAGCTCGACGACATCCCCGTCTGGATCGACGGGGTCTGCGGGAACCTCGGCGCGAGCTGCACGGGCCGCCGGGCCGCGCTGATGGTCGGCACCTCCGGGGCCCTCCGCATCCTCTACGAGACGGAGCGCCCGCAGCCGCGGCCGGGCCTCTTCCTCTACCGCCTCGACGACCGCCGGGTCGTCGAGGGTGGTGCACTTTCGGACGGCGGCAATCTCTACACGTGGCTCGAGAAGACGCTGGCCCCGTCGGACGGGCCGGGCGACCGCGAGCATGGGCTGACGTTCCTGCCGTTCCTCGGCGGCGAGCGATCACCCGGCTGGGACCCGGATGCGACCGGGACAATCACCGGGCTCACGTTCGCAACGACCGCGGCCGACATCCGGCAGGCCGCCCTCGAGGGCGTCGGCTTCCGGTTCGCAGCGATTGCCGAGCTGATGCCGGAGATCGAGGAGATCGTCGCGACCGGCGGCGCCCTGGCGAAGGACAACCGCTGGGTGCAGGTCATCGCCGACGCGCTTGCCCGCCCGGTCACCGTCTCGGGAATCACGGAGGCCTCGCTGCGCGGCGCCGCGGTTGCCGCCCTGGAACGAACCGGTTACGAGGTTCCCGAAGCGCCCCTGGGCGAGGTGTTCTCCCCACGGGAAGAGCGGGCAGAGGCATATCGTTCGGCCCGAGAACGACAGCAGCGTCTCTACGAGGAGCTCCGTGGCGAACACTGACATCGAACAGCTTTCGATCAACACGATCCGCACGCTCTCGATGGACTCCGTGCAGCAGGCGAACGCGGGCCATCCCGGCACGGCGATGGCGCTCGCGCCGCTCGCGTACGTGCTCTATCGCGAGGTCATGCACCACAGCCCCGCGAACCCGCACTGGCCGAACCGAGACCGCTTCATCCTCAGCGCCGGCCACGCGTGCATCCTCCAGTACTCGACGCTCCATCTCGCGGGCTACAACCTCTCGCTCGAGGAGCTCAAGCGCTTCCGGCAGTGGGAGTCGGTGACGCCTGGGCATCCGGAGGTGCATCACACGCCGGGCGTCGAGGCGACGACGGGGCCGCTCGGCCAGGGCTATGCGAACGGCGTCGGCTTCGGGTTCGCCGAGCGCTTTCTCGCCGAGCGCTACAACCGGCCGTACGACGAGATCGTCGACCACCGCGTCTACGCGATCTGCTCAGACGGCGACCTCATGGAAGGCGTCACGAACGAGGCGGGCTCGATCGCCGGGACAAACGGTCTCGGCAAGCTCATCTACTTCTACGACGACAACCACATCACGATCGACGGAACGACGTCGATCTCGTTCACCGAGGACCGCGGTAAGCGGCACGAAGCGCTCGGCTGGCACGTGCAGCACATCGACGACGCGAACGACCTCAATGCGCTGCGCGAAGCGATCACGAACGCGCAGGCGGAGATCGGACGGCCCTCGCTGATCATCGTCCATTCGCACATCGCGTACGGAGCGCCGCATGCGGTCGACACGGCGAAAGCGCACGGCGCGCCGCTCGGCGAGCCGGAAGTGCGCGCGGCGAAGGAGGCGCTCGGCTGGGATCCCGACAAGCACTTCTACGTGCCTGACGAAGTCCGCGAGCACATGAACGTGACCGGCCGCGGCATCGAGCTCGAGGACGAATGGCGGAAGAAGTTCTCCGCGTGGTCGGCGAAGTACCCGGCTGAACGCGAGGACTGGGACCAGGTGCACACCGGGAAGCCGAAGCCGGGCTGGATCGAGGCGCTACCCCAGTTCGATGTGGGTGAGGAGGTCGCGACGCGCGACGCCGGCGCCAAGACGATGGAAGCGTTCAAGCACTACACGCCGACGATGATCGGCGGCGCCGCCGACCTCGTCGAGTCGACGAAGACCGAGTTCAAAGGCGGCGGCGTGTTCTCTGCGACGCACGCGGGCCGCAACATCGCGTTCGGCATCCGCGAGCACGCGATGGGCTCGATCGTCAACGGCATTGCCCTGCACGGCGGGATGGTCAAGCCGTACGGCTCGACGTTCCTCATCTTCTCCGACTACATGCGGCCGGCCGTGCGCCTGTCGGCGCTCACGAAGCTGCCCGTCGTCTGGGCCTGGACGCATGACTCGGTCGGTCTCGGCGAGGACGGCCCGACGCACCAGCCGGTCGAGCACTACGCGGCGCTGCGCGCGATTCCGTTCCTCTGGTTCATCCGTCCCGCCGATGCGACCGAGACCGTCGGCGCGTGGCAGGCCGCTCTCTCGCGGGAGGAGGGCCCGGTCGGCCTCGCGCTCTCGCGGCAGAAGCTGCCGACGCTCGAGGGGACGTCGCGCGAAGGCGTCCAGCGCGGTGCGTACATCGTCTACGAGTCGGAAGAGGCGAACGGCCAACCTGACTTGATCCTTCTGGCGACAGGCTCAGAGGTGCATGTCGCAGTCGGCGCCGCTGAGCGGCTCGACGAGGAAGGCGTGCACGCGCGCGTCGTCTCGATGCCGTGCTGGGAGCTCTTCGCGGAGCAGCCGTCCGACTACCGCGACGAGATCCTGCCGCCTGACGTGAAGGCGCGGCTCTCGGTCGAGGCCGGCGTCGCGCTCGGCTGGAAGCAGTGGGTCGGCGACGAGGGCGACTCGATCTCGATCGAGCACTTCGGCGCGTCTGCCCCGGGCAACACCGTGCTCGCGGAGTTCGGCTACACGGTCGACAACGTCGTCACCCGGGCGATCGCGTTGAAGTCGCGCGTCGCCTGATGAACGTCGGCGTCGCGTTCGACCACCGAGGCGTCCATCTCCGGGATGTCGTGCTTCAGACGCTCGCCGACCACACCGTGATCGATCTCGGCACGGACACGGACGCCGTCCGGATCGACTACCCGGACAAGGCGCGCGAGCTCGGAGAGGCGATCCTCGACGGACGAGCCGAGCGTGGAGTGCTCGTCTGCGGCTCGGGTGTCGGCGCTGCGGTCGCCGCCTGCAAGATCGCCGGGATCCGCGCGGCAATCTGCCACGACGTGTACTCCGCCCACCAGGGCGTCGAGCACGACGACATGAATGTGCTCTGTCTCGGCTCCGAAGTGGTCGGGCCGAGTCTCGCCGCCGACCTCGTGCGCACGTTTCTCGGGGCATCGTTCAGCGGCGGCGAGCGTTATATAGAGCGGTTGAAAAAAGTGGCGCAGATGGAAAGGGAAATGCGTAATGGCTGATTCGAATCTCCACAAGCTGAGTGCGCGCGGAGTCTCGGTCTGGAGCGACTACCTGTCGCGGCAGATGCTCGAGTCCGGAAAGTTCGCGCAGATGATGAAAGAGGACGCCGTCGTCGGCGTCACGACGAACCCGACGATCTTCCAGAAGGCGATCGCCGAAGGCGATGCCTACGACGAGCAGCTGAAGGAGCTACTTGAAACGGAGAGCGATCCGAAGGAGGTCTTCCTGCAGCTGTCAGCCCGCGACGTCGATGCCGCGACAGACCTGCTTGCGGACGTGCATGAGCGCCAGCCGGAGGACGGCTTCGTCTCGTGGGAGGTCGACCCGACGCTCGCGTACGACCGCGACGCGACGTTCGACGAGGCGATGCGCCTGCACGCTTGGCTTGACAAGCCGAACCTCTACGTGAAGATCCCGGCGACGAAGCCGGGGCTTGGCGCGATCGAGGATTCCATCGCGCTCGGCAAGAGCATCAACGTCACGCTGATCTTCTCGTTGCTGCGGTACGCGGAGGTGGTCGAGGCGTACCTGCGCGGGCTCGAGCGCCTCGTCGCTTCGGGTGGCGACCCGTCGAAGGTGCACAGCGTCGCGAGCTTCTTCGTCTCGCGCGTCGACACCGAGACGGACAAGCGGCTTGACGCGATCGGCAGCAAGGAGGCGCTCGCGTTGCGGGGGAAGCTCGCGATCGCGAACGCCAAGCTCGCGTACGAGCACTACGAGCACACGTTCGCCGCGCCGCGCTGGGAGTTTCTCGCCGGCAAGGGTGCGAACGTCCAGCGGTGCCTCTGGGCGTCGACATCGACGAAGAATCCCGAGTACCGCGACGTGATCTACGTCGAGGAGCTCATCGGCCCGGACACCGTGAACACGATGCCGGAGGAGACGATCCGCGCGTTCCAGGATCACGGTGAGATCCGCGGCGACACGGTGCGCGAGGGAGTCGAGGAGGCGCACGAGCTGATCGCGAACCTGCGCGATCTCGGTGTGGACTACGACGACATCACGGAGACGCTCGAGCTCGAGGGCGTGCAGAAGTTCGCCGACTCGTTCGCCGAGCTGCTCGACGGAGTGCGGGCGAAGCACGGAGCGCTCGCGCACGCGTGACCGTCGCCAGCCGCACGGAGCTGATCGACCGGATCTGGGAGCGAGACCCGACACTCTGGACCGGTGCCGACGAAGCGAAGTGGCTCGGTTGGCTCGATGAGCCGCGGCGGATGGGCGAGCGTGTCGACGAGCTCGTGGAGTTCGCCGACGGCATCGCGGATGAGGGCCTCGATGCCGTCGTCGTGCTCGGGATGGGCGGGTCGAGCCTCGCGCCCGAGGTCATGCGGCGCACATTTCACGTCGAGAGCCTGCACGTGCTCGACACGACGCACCCGCGGGCGATCCGCGCGTTGGAGGAGACGGTCGATCTCGAGCGGACGCTCTTCATCTCCGTCTCGAAGTCGGGATCGACGCTCGAGACCCGGTCGCATACCGATTTCTTTTGGGAGCGCGCCGGCAAGCGGGGCGCGCAGTTCGTCGCGGTCACCGATCCCGGCTCGGAGCTCGAGCGGCTCGCGGTGGAGCGCGGCTTTCGGCGCGTATTCACGGGCGAGCCGACGATCGGCGGGCGCTACTCGGCGCTCTCGCCGTTCGGGATGGTCGCGGCGGCGCTCACGGGCATCGACATCGCCCGGCTGCTCGCGAACGCCGATCGCATGGCGGAGATCTGCCGGCGCGGCGACGGCAACCCTGGCTACGAGCTCGGCCGCCAGTTCGGGACCGGCTGGCAGGAGGGCCGCGACAAGATCTGCATCGCCGACACGGACGGCAGCTTCGGCCTCTGGGCCGAGCAGCTGATCGCGGAGTCGACCGGCAAGCTCGGCAACGGGCTCATCCCTGCGCCCGGCGAGTCGCCCGACGGCCCGGACCGGCAGGCGGCGAAGCCCGAGATCGCCGATCCGTACGCGCTCGGCGGCGAGTTCTTTCGCTGGGAGTTCGCCGTCGCGGTCGCCGGCGCCTATCTCGAGATCAACCCGTTCGACCAGCCCGATGTGCAGGCGGCGAAGGACAGGACGAACGACGTGCTCGCTTCCGGCCGCGATCCCGGAATCGCGCCCGAAGGATCGCTCGACGAGCTGCTCGCACAGGCGCAGGAGGGCGACTACGTCTGCGTTCAGGCGTTCATCGAGCCGACCGAGGAGAACGACCGGCGCATCGCCGATCTCGCCCGCAAGCTTCGCCGGCACACCGGTCTTGTCGTGACGCACGGCTACGGCCCCCGCTACCTCCATTCGACCGGGCAGCTCCACAAGGGCGGCCCGAACACGGGGCTCTTCCTGCAGGTCGTCGATGACCCGGGGGACGAGCTCCCGATTCCCGGCCGGCCGTTCGGGTTCGGCCGGTTGATCGGCGCACAGGCTGCGGGAGACTATGCATCGTTACGGGAACGCGGCAGGCGCGTCGCCAGGATCGAACTAGAGGAGGCGTAACACCGTGCAACTCGGAATGATCGGCCTCGGCCGCATGGGCAACGGGATGACCGAGCGCCTCCGCGAAGCCGGCCACGAAATCGCGACGTACGACCCCGCGGTCGAGGCACGCACGGCATCCTCGCTCGAGGAGCTCAAGTCGCAGCTCGATGCGCCGCGCGCGTTCTGGCTGATGATCCCTGCCGGGAAGATCACCGAGGACGCGTTCAAGGAGCTCCTGACGATCGCCGACAAGGGCGACACGATCGTCGACGGCGGCAACTCGAACTTCCGCGACTCGCAGCGACGCCATGCCGAGGCGGCCGAGCGCGGGATCCACTTCGTCGACGCCGGCGTGTCGGGCGGCATCTGGGGCCTGCAGGTCGGCTTCTGCCTGATGGTCGGCGGCGAGGGCGAGCCGGTGAAGCGTCTCGAGCCGATCTTTACCGCGCTCGCGCCGGAGGACGGCTATGCGCACGTGGGTGCATCAGGGGCCGGGCACTTCACGAAGATGGTCCACAACGGCATCGAGTACGGGCTGATGCAGGCCTACGCCGAGGGCTTCGACGTCATCGAGCACTCGGAGTTCGACGTCGACTTGCACGAGCTCTCAGGCATCTGGCGGTACGGCTCGGTCGTCCGCTCCTGGCTGCTCGAGCTTCTGCACAGCGCGTTCGAGACGCACGGCAACTCACTCGACGACATCGCGCCCTACGTTGAGGACTCCGGCGAGGGTCGCTGGACGATTCACGAGGCGATCGCGGAAAACGTGCCCGTGCCCGTGATCTCGGCCGCGCTCTTCGCGCGCTTCGCCTCACGTGACGAGGTCAACTTCGCCGCGAAGGTCGCGGCTGCGCTTCGCAACGAGTTCGGCGGTCACGCGATCAAGGCAGTAGCGAAGACCGGGGAGGACTCGCGATCGCACTGACAGAGCAACCGCAGACGAACCCTCTCGAGGAAGGACTGCAGCTCCGGCGCATGCCGGATCCGTGCGCGCTGGTGATCTTCGGCGCCTCCGGCGACCTGACGCACAAGAAGTTGATGCCGGCGCTGTACGCGTTGATGTTCCGGCGGCTTCTGCCGAAGAAGTTCGCGATCATCGGCGTCGCGCGCTCCGACGGTGACGACGGCTCATTCCGCAACGACATGAAGCAGGCGGTGCAACAGCACGCGCGCGACGAGTTCCGTGAGGATGTCTGGGACGAGCTCGCGCAGAACATGCACTACGTCGCGACCGACTTCGCGGACGAAGGCGGCGAGGAGCGATTGGAGGAGCTCGTGACGAAGTGCGACCAGGACTGCGAGCTCGGCGGCAACCGCGTCTACTACCTCGCGGTCCCGCCTCCCGCGTTCCCGACGATCGTGGAAGCGCTCGGCAAGCGCCGCAGTGCGCAGGGCTGGACGCGGCTCATCGTCGAGAAGCCGTTCGGCCACGATCTCGCGTCGGCGAAAGCGCTGAACACGATGCTCTGGAAGCACTTCGACGAGCACGAGATCTTCCGGATCGACCACTACCTCGGCAAAGAGACCGTGCAGAACATGAACGCGCTGCGGTTCGCGAACGGAATCTTCGAGCCGATCTGGAACAGGCAGTTCATCGACCACGTGCAGATCACGGTCGCCGAGTCGATCGGGATTGAAGGGCGGGCGGGCTATTACGAGCATGCAGGCGCGATCCGCGACATCTTCCAGAACCACTTGTTGCAGCTGCTTGCCCTGACCGCGATGGAGCCGCCGATCGACTTCACCGCGGAGTCGGTGCGAAACGAGAAGGTGAAGGTGCTGAAGGCGCTGCACACGCCCGGCCCGAAGTCGGTCGTGCGCGGCCAGTACGGGCGCGGCTTCATCGAAGGCGAAGAGGTGGTCGGCTACCGCGAGGAGGAGGGCGTCGCACCGGATTCGATGACGGAGACTTTCGTCGCGGCGAAGCTCTACGTCGACAACTGGCGCTGGGCAGACACGCCGTTCTATGTACGCATGGGCAAGCGGCTCGCGCGGCGGGAGACAACGATCGCCATTCAGTTCAAGCGCGCGCCGCATCCGCCGTTCCAGGAGACATCGTCGGAGGGCCTCCGCCCCAACGTCCTGCTCGTGCACGTTCAGCCGGACGAGGGCGTCTCGCTCGCGATCGGCGCGAAGGTGCCGGGGCAGGGGATGACGATTCGCACCGTGCACATGGACTTCCTCTACGGCGGAGCGTTCCGCACAGGAATGCCGGAGGCGTACGAGCGCTTGATCCTCGACACGCTGCTCGGCGACGGCACGCTCTTCACGCGCGCGGACGAGGTCGAGGAGCAGTGGCTGCTCGTCGACGCGATCGTTGCGGCGTGGCAGCGCGACCGGCCGAGCTTCCCCAACTACGCCGCCGGGACGTGGGGGCCGCCGAGCGCCGAGGACCTGCTGCAGCGCGACGGTCGCTCCTGGAGGCGGAATTGACCGACGCCGCGGTCCTCGAGAGCTGGGACGGCGAGGACGTCCGTCTCGCGGACGTCGAGTCCGGTTTAGCCGCGTTGCGCGCGGCGACTGCCGTCGAAGGGCGTCCGCCGAACATCCGCACGTCGGTGATGACGCATCTCGCATGGGTGCCTGAGGAATGGCGCGAGCGCGCGCAGCAGGCGCTCTCCGGCATGGCGGAGCGTCATCCGTCGCGCACCATCCTGCTCGACCCGCAGCCGGACTCCGGCAAGAACCGCATCGACGCGAACGTGACGCTCGAGTGCTATCCGATCCCGGGCTCGGAGCGCGACATCTGCTCCGAGGTGATCGACCTCACGCTGCACGGCACGCGCGCGAAGGCGCCGGCCTCGATCGTGCAGCCGCTGCTCATCTCCGACCTGCCCGTGTTTCTGCGCTGGCGCGGCGAGCCGCCGTGGGGAGCGCCCGAGCTCGAGCAGCTCGTCGAGCTCACGGACCGCCTGATCGTCGATTCGACTGAGTGGGACGATCTGCCGTATCCGTACCGGCGCCTGAGCGAGCTGTTCGAGAAGACGGCCGTCTCGGACATCGCATGGTCGCGCACGTCGCGCTGGCGCTCGCTGCTCGCATCGCTCTGGCCTGACATTGCGGACGTCTCGACGGTGCGCGTCCACGGCACTGCTGCGCAGGGCAACCTGCTCGTCGGCTGGCTCCGATCGCGGCTCGACCGCGACGACATCACGCTCGAGCTCGAAGAGCACCAGACGCTCGAAGGGATCGATCTCGACGGTCATGCGGCGCCGTTTCCGCCGGGCGACCCGCCCGCGCCCAGCGACGTGTTGTCGGACGAGCTCGATCGTTTCACCCGCGACCCGGTGTACGAGGCCGCGGTACGCGCCGCCGCGGCGTGACTCCGGGCTGGCAGGAGGAGCTCGACCGGCGACGCGGGCGAGCGCGGTCGCTCGTCTCCGATGCCGGTTGCGATCTCGGCGTCGTCTACGGCTCCGACCGCTGGGGCCAGTCGTTTCGCTATCTCACGAACTTCGAGCCGGTGCTCGGCGACATGTGGCTGCTCCTGGGCGACCGGCTGCGCTCCTTTCTGACGTTCCAGTGGCAGATCATCGAGGCGCAGGGACTTTCGGGGATCGAGGAGTGGCACGGGCAGTTCGATCCCGTGCCGCTCGTCGTCGAGGCGGTGCGCGAGAGCGGCGCGAAGCGGGTCGCCGTCGTCGGGTTGCAGCGCATGCCGGTGCCGGCGTGGCGCGCGCTCGAGTCGCTCGGGATCGAGCTCGTGGATCTCGACGTGCCGTTCGGCGAGCTGCGCCGACGCAAGAGCCCGTTCGAGATCGAGCTTTTGCGTGACGCAGCGCGGCTGACCGACCGGATGCTCGATGCGGCACGGGAGCAGATCGAGCCCGGCGCCGTCGAGACCGAGATCGCCGCGTCGCTCGCCACGATTCCGCTCGCCGTCGGCGGCGATTGTTCCTTCGAGCCGACGGTGATCAGCGGCGTCGACGACCCGATCCCGGTTCGCCGCTCGATCCGCCGTGCGATCGAGCCCGGCGACACCGTGATGGTCGACGTCGGCGCGGCGTTGCAGGGCTATCAGGGAGACGCGACACGCACGTATGTCGTCGGGACTCCGACGCAGACGCAGCGTTCTGCGTGGGACGTCGTCCAGCGCGCCTACGACGCTGCCCTTGAGCTCGCGCGGCCGGGTGTCCCGTGCCTCGAGCTGCATGCGGCGGCGGCGGCGATCATCGAAGACGCCGGCTTCGACGTCGCCCACCGCATCGGTCACGGCATCGGCCTCGCGACATCCTACGAATGGCCGAGCCTCGATACCGAGACCGCGCCGCTCGAGCCCGGCATGACGATCTGCATCGAGCCGGGCGTTTTTGCACCCGGCAGCGGCAACATGAAGCTCGAGGACGATCTCGTGATCACCGAGGACGGGCACGAGCTCCTTACCAAGAGCGATCGCTCGCTCACGCGGTAAGTGCGTCGATCACTGCGTCGTGCATGAGCGCGTTCGACGAGACCCACTGTTCGCCCATCGGCCCGAAGCGGCCGCCCGCCTCGGTGACGATCGGCTCGACGGCGGCATAGTCCCAGACCGAAAGCCTCGTGTCGACGGCAGCGTCGAGCGCGCCCTCGGCGACGAGCATGTGCTGCCAGAAATCGCCGAGCCCGCGCGCATGCCACACCTGCGGCTCGAGCCGGGCAAGGTCACGGCCGTACGAGCACGACACCGACGCCTGCGCCAAGTCGGCCACGTCCGAGACGCGTATCGGCTCGCCGTCCGCAAATGCTCCTTCGCCCCGCGCCGCCCACCAGCGCCGCCCGAGCGCGGGCGCGGACACGACGCCGCAGACGACCTCGCCGTCGCGCTCGAGCGCGATCAGCGTCGCCCATACCGGGATGCCTCGGGAGAAGTTCCGCGTCCCGTCGATCGGGTCGAGGATCCAGCGCACCGCGCTACCGTCGTCTCCCTCCTCTTCGCCGAGGACGCCTTCGCCCGGACGCTCGCGCGCGACTCGCTCGCGCAGCGCGCGCTCGGCCGCCCGGTCCGCATCCGTGACGGGCGACTGGTCGGACTTCGTCTCGACGCGGAGGTCGCGCGAGCGGAACCGCGGCAGCGTGACGACGTCGGCCGAATCGGCGAGCTCGAGCGCGTAGGCGAGATCGGCGTTGATCCGCCGAGGCTACTTGTGCCGGAAGCTCTGGGCGATCTTGGTGAACATCGCCTGGTAGCTCGGCACGAGGCTCGTCAGCGTCACGAAACCCATGCCGTACGCGGCTGAGCCGGCATCGACGAAGTAGTAGACGACCTCGACGAGCTTGCCCTGCTGGTTCTTGGCCGCGAAGGCGAGATACACGGCGTTGCCGCCTGGCAGGCTGACGACCCGCTGCGCGACCGTCCCGACTGCGCCGGCTGCTCGCGCGCTTGCTGCGAGTGCGCTCGCCCACTCCGTAAGGCTGCGTGCGCCGCGGCCCTGAACCTTTGAGACGCTCATGCGCGTCACGTACCCGCTCTTCGACCGAGTGGTCGCAACGAACGACGACTGGCCGGAGCTCGTCTTCGTCCAAGTGGTCGGCACGCTGAGCGAGAAGCCTGTCATGTTGTAGTACTTCGTCGCAGTCTTCTTTGCGGTCGAACCGCTGCCGACGAACTTGAACGTGGTGCCCGTCGAGTCCGCAAGCTTGAACGTCGGCGGCGACACGACGAGCTTCTGTGCGTCGGACCAGCTCATCTGCTGGTCGCCGGTCGGCAGGCTGAAGTCGACACCACGGACGCGGTAGTACCACGTGCCGCTCGTCAGCGGCAGCACATCCGAGGTGTCGAAGGTCAGGAAGCCGCGCACGCTCGAGCGCGGGTCGATCTCAGGCTTGAACGGATACGCGGTCTTGCTGTACTGGATCTCGTAGAGGTCGGCGTTGAAGGCGGGCGTCCATGCGACGAGCGGACTGCCGTAGAACCTCGAGCTCGCCACGGCGGAGGTGAGCCGGCCGGTCGACGACAAGCCCGTTGCGAAGGGTGTTTGGGCGCTCGTCAGCGACGGCTCGCTCTCGATCCCGACTCGCTGGATGCGGCCGGCTGCGCAGACGTCTTGCGGCAGCTCCGTGTCGACGTACTGGAGCGAGCTTCCGGCACGGACGACCGGGTCGCCGACGCTGTGGGGCTGCGCCGTCGCAGTGGAGATGGTGAGCGAGCCGGCGCCGACGGCCGACACCGTTGCCGTGTCCGCGGTGGGTGCGACGCCGATCGTGATCGTGTCGCCGATGTGGAAGCCGCTCGTCTCGAGGACCGGGATCGTCGTCGCGCCCTTTGGCGCGCCCGGCACTCCGACCGTGGTCGTGCCCCCGTTGGAGCCGGCGACAGCGACCGGGATGACGGTCCAGTAGTACCCGCTCGCGGGCCAGTCGGTGTCCCACAGCGAGACGGGAGGGCCGAGCGTGCCCGTGACCTGGATGCCCTGGGTCCCGCCGGTTGTCGACGGGTCGGCCGTGCCGTCAGTCGGGGCTTGCGTGCCCGGAGACGCCGGCAGGTCACCGGGAACGCCGGTCGTCGGCGTCGCCTGTCCCTGTTGCTCGACCGGGCTCGGGCTGAGCTTGTAGCCGTCATACGAGTAGTCGGCCGACTCGCTGCCGTCACCGAGATACGCGGTGCGGGCATTGACGAGCGACGACGGATCGCTGGGTAGCGCGAGCGTGCCGGTGAGGCGCGGCGCCCACGCGGGGCTGCCGACGACGGCGCCCGTCCAGACGCGGTTGAGGCACTGGCTGTCGGTGAAGACCTCGACGCGATAGAGATCCGCCGTCGCGCCGGAAAGCGTCCGGTTGCCGCTCCACAGGAACGCCGGAGTCATCGAGTGCGCCGGCGAGCCCGGCGAGCCGTCGGAGAAGACGTCCGAGAGCGTGCCCGTCAGCGTGATCGGCGCGCTGGTGACCGCTGGGTTCGTCGACGTGTAGACGGGGCTCCACGCGCCGGTGCTCGAGATGGGGATCCCGTTCAGGCGCTGCTTGAACTCGTCGCCGCGCCACGCGCGGATCCGCCAGTGGACGGTGCCCATGAACGGCGCGGTCTGATGGAAGGTGTAGAACTCGCGCTCGTCTAGGACGTTCGTGCGCACGAACTCGTGCTTCCCTGCGTCCACGAGCCAAACTTCGTATTCGTCAGCGCCTTCCGTGGGAGTCCAGCGAAGGACGCCTGGATAGCCCGGCAGCGGCGTCGGCGGATCGGGCGGGGTGATGTCGAAGCCGAACGGCGCGCTCCACGCCGTCGTATCGGTGGCGAGCATCGCGCGAACGCGTCCGTACAGCGCATGTGGCGAGCCGGTAATCCAGGGCAGCGTCAGCGTGGGGGCCGACACGGGCGTACGCAGCGTCGAGTCGCTGTAGAGGACGCCGTTGTCGCGGAACGTGCTGCTCGTCGAAAGCTGGAACTGGTATTTGAGAGCGCCCGGCACCGGATTCCAGGCGAACGACGGCGTGCGGTGGAACGTCGTCGTCGCCGGCTCGTCCGCGCGCAGCAGAAAACCGTGCAGACCGGTCGGAGCGCTGACCGCCGCGCTCGAGGTCGACGTGGCGACGCAAAGGAAGGCGGCGACGGCCGCGAGGATGGCAGGACGAAGGACGCGCACAGTCATCCCTCGTTTTCGGCATAGCCGGCGGCGCAGCCGTCCCTCACATGAGGGATGAGAGGAGCGCACCCGCCGCGAGCACGCGCGCGTCGTCCCCTTTGCGGCCCACGAGCTGCAACGACGCGGGAAGGCCGTCCTCCGCCGGACCGCAGGGCAGCGCGAGTGCGGGCCGGCCGAGGCAGTTGAACGGATAGGTGAGGCGGGTGCCGCGACCACGCAGCTCTGCCTCGTCCGCGTCTGCGCGCGGGGCGACCATGAGCATCGTCGGCGTGAGGAGCAGGTCGACGCCGTCGAGGAGCTCGTCGCACTGCTCGACGTACGACGCTCGGAGCCGTTCGGCGGAAGTCGCCTCGGCGTCCGTCACTTCGATGCAGAGCTCGAGCTTCCAGCGGATTCCCGCGCCGTATTCGTCCGCGCGTTCGGGGAAGAGCCCGCGGTGCACATCCGCGACTTCCCGCATGAAAAGCTTGTTCTCGGCGGCGTCGGGGAGCGGCAGCTCGACCGGCAGGCGGTTCGGGAAGTGCTGGGCCGCTTCCGCGACGCGGGCACGGATGAGCGGGTCCGCGTCTTCGAGCCACGCGACGCCGACCGTCAGCTCCTCGAGCGACTCGAGCGTCGTCTGGACGAAGCCGGGAGCGAGCACCTGCAGGAGCTCGGCGCAGCCGGCGACCGTCGAGGCCATCGGGCCGACGTGGTCGTAGCTCGGGGCGAGCGGGAAGCAGCCGTCGCTCGGCACGAGCCCATAGGTCGGCTTGAAGCCGACGATGCCGCACCAGGCTGCCGGGATCCTGATCGAGCCGCCCGAGTCGGTACCGAGCGCGAGCTCGACCTCACCTGCGGCGATCGCCGCCGCGGAGCCGCCGCTCGAGCCGCCGGCGAGCCGGTCCGGGTAACGCGGGTTCGGGACGGTCCCGAAGTGCTCGTTCTGCGACGAGATGCCGTATGCGAATTCGTGGAGGTTCGTCTTGCCTGCGACGCCGTAGCCCGCGTCCTCGAGGAGCCTGACCGCCGTCGCGCTCTGTCGCGGGTCGTGGTCGGCGAACAGGATCGAGCCGTAGGTCGTGACGAGGCCCGCGGTGTCGAGGAGGTCCTTGACCGCGACCGGCGTGCCCGCCGGCGGTTCCTCGGGCCGCGCGAGCCAGATCGTCAATTAGTCGAGCTGCAGGTACAGGATCGCGACGAGGAACGTCCCGGCGAAGAGCAGCACGAAGACGCCGAACAGCATCCAGCCGAGCCTGAGGTTGCGCTTCGCGAGCTCCGGATCCATCACAGCACCGCGTCGATTGCCAGCGCCGCAAAGAGCAGCGCGAGGTAGAGGAGCGAGTAGTGGAAGAGCACGGCCGCGCGCCGCGGCGAGAGGTCGCGCCTCAGGCGCTCGGCCAGCCACACGAACACGGCGCCGAGCGCGAGTGCCGACGCGAGGTAGACGAGCCCGGCCGACCCGAACGCGACCGGGAGCAGCGTCACCGCGACGAGCGCCGCGGAGTAGACGACGATCTGTCGCGCGGTCTCGCGGTCGCCGCGTACGACGGGCAGCATCGGCACGCCTGCGTTCTTGTAGTTGTCCTTGATCAGCAGCGCGAGCGCCCAGAAGTGCGGCGGCGTCCAGACGAACACGATCGCGAAGAGCACCCACGCGGCGAGCGTGACGTTGCCCGTGGCGGCCGCCCAGCCGACGAGCGGCGGCACCGCGCCTGCCGCGCCGCCGATGACGATGTTCTGCGGCGTCGAGCGCTTCAGCCAGCGGGTGTACACGAGCACGTAGAAGAGGTTGCCGACGAGCGCGAGTACCGCGGTCAGGACGTTGACGACGCTTGCGAGCAGCACGAAGGAGAGCGCCGACAGGGCGAGGCCGAACTCGAATGCGCGGCTCGGGCTCACGCGGCCGGACGCGACCGGCCGCCGCTTCGTCCGCTCGCCCATAAGGGGGTCGATGTCGCGGTCGATGACGTGGTTCAGCGCGCTGGCGCCCCCGCATGCAAGCCCGAGGCCGAGCATCGCAACGACGCCTGTTGCGGTTCCCGGCCAGCCGCGCGCGCCGGCGATCATCCCGCAGAAGCCGGTGATCAAAAGGAGCGACATGATTCGCGGCTTCGTCAGCGTCACGTAGTCGCGCCACGAGCCCCACGGGATGCGCTCGCCCCGGAACGCCTGCACGGTGACGACGCAAAGCGCAGCGAGCGCGAGTGCGGCGAAGGTGATGTGCTCTGGACGCCCTGGCAATGCGGCGGCTGTCGTGAAGAGCGCGGCGGAAGCGAGGACGGACGGCACGAGCTCGCGGTGCACGAGCCACGCGGAGACGAGCAGCGCGCAGAGCGGCGGCGCGACGAGCGCCGCGAGCACGCGGTGCGTCGCGCCGAGCTGCGCGGCACCGGAGATCACGGCGACGAGCGTCCCGCCCGACGCGAGCAGCGCGCACAGGCGCAGCCAGGGACCGGGACTGAGGCGCGTCACGCAGGCTCCTCGGCGAGCTGCCGTCGCAAGTCGCGCAGCGGCCGCGCGCTCGTCACGTAAGGCACGGTGTCGAAGTTGTAGATCGGCGGCGGCGAGGTCGTGTACCACTCGAGCGTGTCGGCGAGCCAGGGGTCGTTCACCGCGCGCTCGCCGAGGTGCCGTACCTGTGTCCGCCAGATGTTCACTGCGAAGACGAGCATGCCCGCCGCCATGATCCCGGACCCGATCGTGGAGATCATGTTGTAAGCCTCCCAGAGGCCACCGTGGTGGTATGTGTAAATGCGGCGCACCATCCCGAGCAGGCCGAGCATGTGCTGTGGCAGGAACGTCAAATTGAAGCCGACGAACGTCAACCAGAAATGCCACTTGCCGAGCCGCTCGTCGAGCATCCGGCCGAACATCTTCGGCCACCAGTAGTAGAGCCCGGCGAAGATCCCCATGATCGAGCCGCCGAAGAGCACGTAGTGGAGGTGCGCGACGACGTAGTACGTGTCGTTCACCTGCCAGTCGATCGGGAACGCGGCGAGGAAAATGCCGGAGAGTCCGCCCATCGTAAAGAGCGCGATGAAGCCGAGCGCGAACAGCATGGGCGTGTCGAGTCGGAGGTTCCCGCGCCAGGTGGTCGCGATCCAGTTGAGGATCTTCACGCCGGTCGGGACGGCGATGATCATCGACGAGATCATGAAGAACGAGTCGAGCCCTACTCCGAGGCCCGCCGTGAACATGTGGTGCGCCCACACGAGCAGTGAGAAGAACGCAATCCCGAGTGTCGAGAACGCAACCGCCTTGTAGCCGAAGATCGGCTTGCGCGAGAAGACCGGGATGATCTCGGAGATCATCCCGAACA
The DNA here is from genome assembly GCA_036496545.1 of Gaiellaceae bacterium. Lineage (GTDB taxonomy): Bacteria > Actinomycetota > Thermoleophilia > Gaiellales > Gaiellaceae > Palsa-739. Next base: position 51,263 of record DASXKX010000011.1, read on the forward strand.
CGGGCAACACCATGATGTACACCTCTGGGTGCCCGAAGAACCAGAACACGTGCTGGTAGAGCACCTGGCTGCCGCCCTGATTCGGTAAGAAGAAGTGCGTGTAGCCTCGCCGGTCGAGGAGCAACATCGTCAGCCCGGCGGAGAGCGCGGGGAGCACGACGACAAGCAGGATCGCGTACGTCTCGATCGCCCAGATGAAGAGCGGCATGCGCATCCACGTCATCCCGCGCGTGCGCATGTTCTGGATCGTGACGATGAAGTTGATCGCGCCCGCAAGCGACGAGATCGTGAGGATGTGCAACGCGAGGATCCAGTAGTCCTGGCCGTGGCCGGGGCTGTAGCGCGGCTCCGACAGCGTCGGGTACGACCACCATCCCGCGCGCGCACCGCCGCCTGAGGCGAACCACCCGCTGTAGAGGACGATCCCGCCGAGCAGGTAGGCCCAGTACGAGAACGCGTTGAGCCGCGGGAACGCCATGTCGCGCGCGCCGATCATGAGCGGCACGAGGTAGTTCGCGAAGCCGGCGAGGATCGGGACGACGACGAGGAAGATCATCGACGTCCCGTGGAACGTGAGCACCTCGTTATAGGAGTTCTTCGTCAGGATGTGCTCGTCCGGCGTTGCGAGCTGCGCGCGCATGAGGAGCGCCGCGACGCCGCCGCCGGCGAAGAAGACGAGCGCGGTGAGGATGTACATGATCCCGATCCGCTTGTGGTCGACCGTGACGAGCCAGCTCGCCACCCGGCCGTTCTTCCACGTCACGGGATACGCCGTCTCCGTATTAACCGCCACTCGTGCTCGCTCCCTTGTAGATGTGCGCCTTCGCGTACTCGGTCAGCGCCTTGATCTGCGCAGGGGTCCACGTGTCGCCGACCGGCGGCATGTTCTTGTTGCCGTTCCGCAGAAGCGGCGTCAGCGTTTTCGGGTCGGTGATCTGCGCGTTGCTCGAGATCACGGGGCCGTAGCCGCCGTTCCCCTGCATGCCGTGGCACGTCGCGCAGACGCCGGTGAACTCGGTCTTGCCGAGGGCCGCGGCCGCAGTCCTCGACGTGTAGGTCGTGTAGTCGGCCGACGAGGTCACGATCACGCGCGCCGCCATCGCCTCGTGGAAGATTCCGCAGAGCTCGGCGCACTGCCCGTAGTACGTCCCGATGCTGTCGGCCTTGAACCACGTGTGGTTCGTGCGGCCGGGAATCGCCTGGATCTTGCCGCCCAGTTGCGGGATGTACCAACTGTGCACGACGTCGCCGGACCGGACGGCGAGGTCGACGACCTGGTCGACGGGTGCGTGCAGCTCGTTGATCGACCTCGTCCCGTTCGGATACTCGAACTCCCAGTAGAACTGGTGGCCGACGACCGTGATGCGGATCGGGTTGGTGCTCGCGGGGGCGTTCGAGATGCCGGGAAGCTCGATGAAGATGACGGTGCCGATGATCGCGAGGATCACGACCGGGAGAACCGTCCACCCGATCTCGAGTCGCGTCTGCCCATGTAGCTGCGGCCCTTCCTCCGTGCGCGCGCGATTCCGCCCGCGATAGCGCCAGATGAAATAGACGAGCGCTCCCTCGACCAGGAGGAAGATCGCCGCCGTGAAGCCGAGCACGACGTAATACGCCGTGTTCGTGTTGTGCGCGTTCGGCGAGTGTGGGGTCTCCGGTGTGAAGCCGCCGTTCGCGGCAGCCGCGACTCCGGCCGTTGCCAGAGCCGTCAAAGCGACCACGCCAAACGTGAGCTTCCTCCGCACCCGGCGGGCATTCTATGGAGGTGGTGTCGCGCTCGCGGGTTGATCTGCCGGAGCATGTCCCGTCTGACTTCGAGGTGTACGTCGGCGGCGTGCGCCAGAAACGTGGCGTCGATTACGAGGTGATCGGCCGGTCGCTCGTCTTCCCGCGCCCGATCGAGCAGGAGGGCAAGCTCGGCTTCTGGCGGTGGGCGTCGATGTGGCTCGGCATCGCAGGCACGTACCGCAAGAACGAGGTCGTGGACGTCGTCTACGACGACGGGGGGCGCCGCACGGTCGAGACCGGCTTACAGCCGCAGCCGTACGACGAGGCTGACTAGTTAAGCCGCTTGTCGGCGGAGCAGTGCTATGCGGAGCAGCTCGTGGACGGACGTGTTGAAGACGTCGCCGGGCCCGAGCGCGTAACGAGGCTTGAAGTCGACCGCGCCGTTCACCTCGGAGACGACGAAGCCGCTTCGCAGCGGCATGAGGTCGACACCGACGAGATCGCCGCGGACTGCGGCGGCCGCCTCGAGCGCGAGGCGGCGTGCGAGGGGCGGCGGAACGGCCGGCTCGCTGTGTCCGCCGAGTGCGACATTCGTGCGCCACTCGCCGGGGGCTGCGACACGGCGTGCGCAGCCGATCACCTCGCCGCCGGCTACGACGAGGCGGAGATCCCAGCCGAGCGGCGGCACGAGCTCCTGCGCGAGCACGCCGCACTCGGCGAACCACGGCCGGTGCGCGAAGTGCGCCAGTGTGCAGGCGAGCGACTCAGCCGTCTCGCACCGCGCGACGTCGCGTCCCCAGCTGCCGAAGCGTGGCTTGAGCACGACCGGAAGCTCCGGCGCCGGCGACGGCGCGCCGTCTCCGATCAGCCACGTCCGCGGATGCGGGATCCCGGCGCGCCGGAGGACGCGCGCCGTCAGCAGCTTGTCGTGAGCGGTCGCGAGCGAGCTCGGCGGGTTGAGCAGGACTCCCCCGGAAGAGGCGATCTGCTCGAGCTCGGACATGCCTGCCTCGATCCCGTCGAGCTCCTCACGGACGTCAAGCCGTCCCAGCGCGACGTCTCCGGGCTCAAGGGTTCGGAGCGCGTCGCGCGGAGACAGCACGAGTGCCGGCAGACCGAGCGAGGCTGCGGCGCCGGCAAGCGCATCGTTCGTCTCGCTGTGTGTATGAGCGACGACGACGAATCTCACGACCTGGATCGTGCGGGCTTCGCCCCGGGACGTGGGCGTCGATCTGGTGAAGTACCTGTTAGCTCTTGGGAACTGCTTCTAGCTTGTACCCGACCCCATAACGGGTCTGAATGAACGTGTGCCTGGGTGCGCGGCGATCGATCTTCTCGCGCAGCCGGCGGACGAAGACGTCAACGGTGCGGTCGCGATGGGACTCGCGCCGGCCCCAGAGCTTCTGCAGCAGCTCGTCGCGGGTCGCGACGCGGCCGCCGTCGAGCGCGAGCTGATACAGCAGCCGGAACTCGGTCGGCGTCAGGCGGGCACTCTCCCCGTCCACGTAGGCCTGCACTTCGCGCGGGTCGATCGTGAGCTCTTCGATCTCGATCGGCTCGCCGCGCGGCGCCTCGTCGCGGCGAATTCCGCGGCGCGCGGCAGCGCGCACACGGGCGACGAGCTCCTTCATCGAGAACGGCTTCACGAGGTAATCGTCGGCGCCGATCTCGAGTGCGTGGACGCGGTCGTGCTCGGTGCCGCGCGCCGAGACGACGACGATCGGCGTCCCGATGCCCTCCGCGCGGAGGGTCTCGATCATCTTCCAGCCGTCGAGGCCCGGCAGCATCAGGTCGAGGACGCAGGCGTCCGGCTTCTCGTATCGGAGCCGCGCGAGCCCCTGGTCGCCGTTGCCCACCCAGACAGCGTCGAAGCCCGCCGCGCCCAGGTGGCGCGCCATTCCCTGGGCGATGACCTCGTCGTCCTCGACGATGAGAACCTTGGGCACGGTGTCATTATCGAGTCGGGGCATATGGCGACGGGTCGCTGAAAGGTAAATGAATGGTGAAGGTGTGGTGACGGACGCGGAACGCGCGCAGGCGCTCGTTGCAGGGTTGGCCGAGCCCGTAGTCGTGCTCGACCAGGAGCGGCGGCTCGTAGCGGCGACGCTTGCGGCGCAGGCGCTGCTCGGTGACCCGGTGCCGGGCCGGCGCGTCGGCGAGGACGTCGGCGGCGCCCTCGTGCTGTTCGTCGGAGCGCTGCCCGAGCTCTCCGCCTACCAGGAGCTGCGGGCAGGCTTCACGGCCGCCGTCTCGCACGAGCTGCGGACGCCGCTCGCGCGCCTGCTCGTGCTGCTCGAAACGGCGACGCTGCCGGGTGCCGACGTCGACGACCTCGTCGAGCAGGCGCGCCAGGAGATCCAGCAGGCCCGTGACCTGATCGACGACGTGCTGTTCCTCGGTGAGCTCGAGACCGGCCGCGAGGTCGTGTCGCTCGGCCGCACACGCGTGCTGCCGGTCGTGCGCGAGGCGGTCGCGACGCTTGCCGAGCGCGCCTCGCACGCCGAGGTGGAGCTCGTCGTCACGGGCGGTGAGGAGATCGAGCTGCCGCTGCGCCCGCGCATGCTACGCGTCGTCGTCGAGAACCTCGTCGCGAATGCGATCCGCTACGCGGGGCCGGGGACGACGTGTCGTGTGACGGTGACGCAGGAGGCGGGGAGCGCTCGGCTTACCGTCGCCGACGACGGCGCCGGCGTCGGTCCGGCCGATCTCGAGCGGCTGTTCGAGCGCTTCTATCGAGCCGACGCGTCGCGCACGTCGCGGGGCACGGGGCTCGGCCTCGCGATCGTCAAGCACATCGTCACCTCGGCGGGCGGCACCGTCGAGGCGCGAAGCACGCCCGGCCACGGGTTGACGATCAGCTGCGCGTTTCCGGTTTAGGTCAAGGCCGGGGTCAGACCCAGGCGTCCCTAGCCGAATCGCCCGGTGACGTAGTCCTCGGTTCGTCGATCCGAGGGCGCGGTGAAGATCTTCTGCGTCGCGTCGTACTCGATGAGCTGGCCGAACCGCTGGCCCTCCTCGCCGCGGGAGATCGAGAAGAACGCCGTCATGTCGGCGACGCGTGCAGCCTGCTGCATGTTGTGCGTGACGATCACGAACGTGTACTCGCTCTTCAGGTCGTTCATCAGCTGCTCAATCGCCGACGTCGCGATCGGATCGAGCGCCGAGGCCGGCTCGTCCATCAGCACGACGTCGGGCTCGACGGCGATCGCGCGCGCAATGCAGAGCCGCTGCTGCTGGCCGCCGGAGAGCGAGAGGGCGCTCGCCTTCAGCCGGTCCCTGACCTCGTCCCAGAGTGCCGCCTGCGTGAGCGCGCGCTCGACGCGATCGTCGAGCGAGTCCTTCATCCCGAGCACCTTCATGCCCCACGCGACGTTGTCGTAGATCGACTTCGGGAACGGGTTCGGGCGCTGGAACACCATGCCGATGTACCGCCTGACGGCGACGGGATCGATGTCGGAGCCGCAGATGTCCTGACCGTGGTATCGGATCGTCCCGTTCATCGTGAAGCCGGGGACGAGGTCGTTCATACGGTTGAGGCAGCGGATGAACGTGCTCTTACCGCAGCCGGACGGGCCGATGATGGCGGTGACGAGGTTCTTGTAGACCTCGAGCGACACGTCTTTGACCGCGGCCTTGCCGCCGTAGAGCGCATCAAGTCCTTCGATCTGGAAGATCCGCTCGAGCCGCTCGCGCGGCGGCAACTGCTGCTGCCTCGTCTCGACCTTCACGGCGTTTTCGATCGTAGTAGACACGGCGGGCTCCTCCATCATCGGGCTGCGGTGAGCTTGCGCCGGCTTCGGGTCGCGAACCAGCGGGCGGTGAGGCTCGAGAACAGGATGAACAGCAACAAAACGAGCGCCGCGGCCCAGGCGCGTTCGTGCGCCGCCGGATCGGGCTGCTCCGAAAGCTCGAAGATCGCAACGGGAACCGACTGCAAGGCGTGGAACGGGTCCCAGCTCGTCTTTGTCCCGACGAGTGACGAGGTGAAGAGGAGCGGCGCGGTCTCGCCGGCGACGCGCGCGACCGCGAGCACGGTGCCCGTGACAACCCCGCCGAGCGTCTGCGGCAGCACGATCGAGAGAATCGTGCGCCAGCGCGGAATGCCCAAGCCCAAGCTCGCCTCGCGCAACGAGCTCGGCACGAGGAGCAAGACCTCCATCGTCGAGCGCGCCAGGAGCGGGAGCATGAGGCAGGCGAGCGCGAAGGCACCGGCCCACCCGCTTTGGCCGCTTCCGACGACGATCAGCCCGTACACGAAGATGCCGATGACGATCGCCGGGACGCCGTTCAGCACGTCCAGCACGAGGGTTACGCCGGCTCGAATCGACGGCTTGGCGTATTCGACGAGGTAGATCGCCACGAGCAGGCCGATCGGAAGTGTCATCGCCGTCGCGAGCCCGACGAGGATGAGCGACCCTACGAACGCGTTCGCGAGGCCTTCCTTCACGGCCGGGCCGAACGAGAACGAGTTCGCCGGGTCCTTGGTCAGCAGGTTGAGGTCGAGGGCGCCGGCGCCGCGCTTGGCGACGGCGTAGACGATGATCACGAGTGCCGCTACGGCGATTGCGGCGGCGAGCGTCGACAGTGCCTGCATCACGCGGTTGACGACGCGACGGCGCGGCAGATTCACCGCTTGCAGGCCCGCGCGAGTGATTCCGTGCGCGCTCATACTCGCGCCGCCCCGAACCCCTGCTTCCGCGCGACCCGCCGGACGATCACCTGTGCGAGGAAGTTCACGAAGAGCGAGAAGACGAGCAGGATCAGACCGAGGTAGATGAGCGACGAGATCTGCAGGTTCGTCGTCGCGCCCTGGTAGGACGCCGCGATCTTGCTTGCGAGCGTGTCGCCCGTGGCAAAGAGGTTCCACTGGATGCCGCTCGAGCCGGTGACGCCGCCGATCACCTGTGTAACCGCAATCGCTTCACCGAGCGCGCGTCCGAGGCCGAGGATGAGTGCCGCGGCGATGCCGCCGCGCGCGTACGGGAACATCACGCCGTGCACCATCTCCCAGTGCGTCGAGCCAAGCGCGAGCGCGCCTTCCTTCTGGTCGTGCGGCACACCGAGGAAGAGCTCCCGCGTGATGCTCGAAACGATCGGCAGGATCATGAACGTGAGCACGATGATCGCCGTGAACATCGACGAGCCGGTCGACGACGGTTCCCCGAAGAGCGGGATGAAGCCGAACGCGCTATGCAGCTTCGGCTCGACGTCCGTCCTGAGCACCGGGCCGAGCACCAGGATCCCCCAGAGGCCGATCACGACGCTGGGCACCGCGGCAAGGGTCTCGATGAGCGCCGTCACCGGACCGCGCAGGAAGTTCGGCGCGAGCTCCGTCAGGTAGATCGCGATCCCAAGGGAGAGCGGCGCCGCGAGCGCCAGCGCGATCAGGGACGTGACGGCGGTGCCGAACAGGAAGCTGGCTGCGCCGTAGAGCTCGTGGCCGGTAACGGGGATCCACGCGTTCGTCCAGACGAACTTCAGCCCGTAGTGGCGAATCGACGGCAACGCGCCGTCGACGACCTTCCAGACGATCAGCCCGACGAGGATCGTTGTTCCGGCAGCGGCCGCTCCGGCGACGACCTGGAGCGAAAGGTCGCCAAAGCGCACCCGCCGCCCCGTAAAGGGGCGGCGGGTCGGAGCGTCAGGTGTGAGCTCTGCCGAGGACAAGCGCCCGGGCTAGCTCCCGATCTTCTTGATCGTCTTCTCTGCGACGATGAGGACCGGCTTCGGGATCGGCTGGAAGAGCAGCTTCGGCCCGTAGGTCTGGCCCTTGGTCACGGCCCAGAACAGGAACTTGCGGATGTCCGCAGCCTTCGGTGTCGAGGTTGGGACGATCACGTAGGTGTAGGTCGAGATCGGGTACGCGAGCGGGAACTTCTTCGGCGGGTTCACGATCGAGAGGGCGTTCGATGCATCCGGCTTCTGGTCGCTCGAGGCGGCTGCGAGGATGCCCTTCAGCCCGGGCGTTGCGAACTTGCCGGACCTGTTCTGCACCGCGAAGTAGCTGAGGTGGTTGTGCAGCGCGTATGCGACGTCGACGTAGCCGATGCCGCCCGGCGTCTGCGCGACGCCGGCGGCGACGCCGGCGCTTCCGCGCTGGCCGGTGCCGTTCGGCCAGCTCACGGCGACGCCGTTGCCGATCTGGGACTTCCAGGAAGCGCTGGCGCTCGACAGGTAGTCGGTGAAGTTGAACGTCGTGCCCGAGTTGTCGGACCGGTGCACCGTCGCGATCTTCGTGCTCGGGAGGTTGACGTTCTTGTTCAGCTTCGCGATCGCCGGATCGTCCCACTGCGTGATCTGGCCCATGAAGATCTTGGCGAGCGTCGCGCCGTTGATGTGCAAGAGGTTCTTTGTCCCCGGCAGGTTGTAGATGACGGCTGTGGCCGAGAGCGCCCACGGGATCTGGACGCAGCCCTTGCAGGCGGTGAACTGATCGGGGGTCATCGGCGCGTCGCTCGCGCCGAAATCGACAGTGCGCGCGGTGATCGCCGCGATGCCGGCGCCGGATCCCACGCCGCTGTACTGGAGCTCGTAGCCGTAGGCGGATCCGACTGGCGAAATCCACTGCTGGACGAGCGGCTGCACGAACGTGCTGCCTGCGCCTGCGATGGTCGTGCCGGTCTTCTTCGCCGGCGCCGCGCCGGCGGTTCCTGCCGCAAGAATCGCCAGCACGGCTGCAACCGCAGCCAGCAGGCCGATCCGAGTGAGCTTGCCGTACTTCGGCATGACTATTTCTCTCCTCCTCTGGGGTTCGGCGCCAAGGTACGACCCGGCCCCTCCGGAGTGGGCTACTGGCCTGTTGCGGGTTGGTGACGAAGTGGTGAACCACCCTCAAACCCCTGCAGGAAACGCGTGTACGGTGTTCACCCGTGGCGATTGACGAAGCCCTCGATCGGATCGAAGCCCAGCTCCAGGAGGAAGGCCAGCGCGTCGTCTCCGCGATCCACGGCGCCGTCAGGGCGCTTCAGGAGCGCGACGTCGAGCTCGCAGACGAGGTCATTGCCTTCGACGACGAGATCGACAGCCTCTTCCTCGGCATCGAGGGATTGATCCAGTCGCTCCTCGCCCTGCAGACGCCGGTCGCCCGCGACCTCCGCCTCCTGCTCGCGATCCTCCACATCAACCTGCTCCTCGAGCGATCCGCCGACGGCTGCGTCACGATCGCGAAGCTCACGCAGCTCGTCGCGTCGGCCGAGCCCGATCCCGCGCTCGTCGACGTCCTCACGGAGATGGGCGACCGCGCCGAGGAGATGGTCCGCGTGGCGCTCGACTCGTTCGCGAAGCGCGACCTGCACGAAGCCGAGAGCCTCGTCGACCTCGACGAGCTGATCGATCGCGCAAACCGGCGCTTCGTCGAGCGGCTCGTCGACGTGATGGCAGAGCCCGAGCTCCGCGAGTGGGGGCTGCGTATGGTGGTCGTCGCCCGCACGATCGAGCGGATCGGCGACCGCGCCGTTGACATCGGCGAGCAGACGGCCTACCTGATCACGAGCCAGTTCCGCGAGTTCACGGACGCCTCGCACCCGGCCACGTCCTAGACTGGCCGCGTGGCGAACAGGCGACTCCTCGCGATTGCCGCGATCATTCTCGGGCTCGCTCTGATCGCGATCGCGATCGTCTACTGGGCCGAGCCGGCGAAGTCGCTGCCGTCGTTCTTCCCGGGCCACGCGTCCGGCTCGAACCACCACCACACGAAGCACGGCATCGCTGCGTTCCTCGTCGGGCTGGCGTGCCTAGTGTTCGCCTGGTTCAACACAGGCACGAAGAAGCGCCCCGCGCAGACCTGACATGCACCCGATCACCTATTTCCAGGGCGCGATGCTCGGCCTGCTCCAGGGCGTGTCCGAGCTCTTCCCGGTTTCGAGCCTCGGCCACGCAGTCATCCTCCCGCAGCTGCTCGGCTGGAACATCCATCAGAACGACAAGTTCTTCATCGCCTTCCTCGTTGCGACGCATCTTGCTACGGCACTCGTGCTGCTCGGTTTCTTCCGGCGGGACTGGTGGCGAATCCTCAAGGGGCTAGGCCGCTCCCTGCGTGATCGCGGCATCGACCCGGACGATTCCGACGCGAAGCTCGGCTGGCTGCTCGTGGTCGGGACGATCCCCGCCGGGATCCTCGGCCTGCTGCTCGACAACGCCTTGCGTAGCGTGTTTGCGTCGGCGCAGTCGGCCTCGATCTTCCTGTTCTGCAACGGGCTGCTGCTCCTCGGCGCGGAGCGTCTGCGCCGGCGGGCGCCACAGACGGCCGCGGATGACGACACACGCATCGCACGCCAGGTGACCTGGCGCAACTCGGTGTTCATCGGCGCCGCGCAAGCGATCGCGCTCATTCCGGGGTTCTCGCGCTCGGGCGCGACGATGGGCGGCGGCCTCCTCGTCGGCCTTTCGCACAAGGACGCGGCACGGTTTGCGTTCCTCCTCGCGACGCCGATCATCGGCGCGGCGGCGGCGCTCAAGCTGCCCGAGCTCGCCGGCCCCGACGGCCGCGGCGTCCGTGGGCCGGCGCTCGTCGGCGCGCTGTGCGCGGGCGTGACCGCGTATCTCGCCATTCGCTTCCTCATGCGCTTCTTCGAGACACGGACGCTGGTGCCGTTCGCGGTCTACTGCCTCGCGGCCGGCGCTGCCTGCGCGATCTACTTCGCGGTGACGTAGGCGTTCGCTCAGCGGTCGAGCTTCGCGCCGCTTGCGCGCAGCCGCGCCCAGGCGCGCGGGACTCGCCTGCGCGCATCCGCCCGCCGGGCTGCTTGCCGCTCCGCCAGCCGTCCCGCCAGGAACGCAATCGACGTCTCCTTGTCGAAGACGGCCGTCGATCTGAGACGCTCTTCGGCGACGACGGCGTCTTGATGCTCGCCGAGGATGTCCTGAAGCCGGCGCGCGTCGGCGAGAAACCGCTTGCGCGCCTTGCTCTTCGGTGCTGCGAGCTCGGCGACGTACCGCGCGCGCTTGAGCACGATGCGTAGCGCATGCAGCTCGCGCTCGTCGGGATGTGAGCCCAGCTGGTCGACGGTGGATGCGAGGCGTTTGAAGGTCTTCCGTACGAGCCGATCGAGCGGAAGCGACTCGACGCCGTCGGCGGTCCGCGGCGGCAAGCGAAGCTGGGTAAGCAGCGACGAGTACGACGTTCCGTCCATGACCCTGACGAGCTGGACGCGGGCATCCGCGCGTTGCCGCTCGAACCGGGCGAGCAGCTCGGCGCCGGCGCGCTGCTGCTCGGCGTCCAAGCCCTGCAGCTCTGCACGAAGATGCTCGAGCAGGACGTCGAGGTCGCGAACCGGGCCGGTTACCGTGCCGAGCTCGCGGAGACGCGCGGCGAGCGTGTGCTGCCATCCGACGTCGAGCGACGCGCGCGCGGCTCGAACGAACACGCGTGCCCGTCTCGCCGCGACGCGGTGCTCGTGCAGGTTCTCCGCATCTGCGCCGATCCGTACGCCGGGGTCGTGCCGTCGGAGTGCGTCGTCCTGCTCCGCAAGCAGCACCCGCAGGCGCGTGAATCCCGGATCGCTGCTGACCGGAGGAGCCGGTAGCAGCGGCTTCGACGCGACCGCCGACGCGAGCAACGCGGCGATCTCCGGCGGCGGGTCGAGACCGTGGTTGCCCGGCTCCCAGCCCTCGACGGTCTCTCCGCGCGGGAGCACCAGGCGCCAGACGGTCCCGGCCTCCGACGGGAGCCTCGAGAGCCGGACGCCCAGCGCTTCGAGGTCGCGGTCGGCGGTGTCGTACTCCCACGCGACCGTCAGTTCCTGTTCCGCCTGGAGCCAGTTCTCCTCCGGCGAGGCCCCTCCCGACGCGTCCGAGATTGTGTAGGCCCGCCGGCGGATGGCGTCTTCGCGCTCGCTCACAACGCGGAATGCGCCGCGCTTCGTGCAGATCCTCCTCCGCGCGCGTGAGCACGCTCACCACCGGCTAGAGCTCGTCGACGAGGTTCGCGATCGACTCGACGATCAGCGACGGCCGGTACGGGAACGCCTCGGCCTGGTCTCGTTGCGTCGAGCCGGTCAGGACGAGCACCGTGTACATGCCGGCCTCGAGGCCGGCTACGACATCCGTGTCCATGCGGTCGCCGACCATCGCAGTTGTCTCCGAGTGCGCGTCGATCGCGTTCAGCGCCGAGCGCATCATCAGCGGGTTCGGCTTGCCGACGAAGTAGGGGTCAACGCCCGTCGCGCGGCTGATCAGCGCCGCAACGGAGCCGGTTGCCGGCAGCGGGCCGTCCGGCGTCGGGCCGGTCGGATCCGGATTCGTCGCGATGAAGCGTGCGCCGGAGGCGATCAGCCGGATCGCTTGAGAGATCCGCTCGAAGCTGTAGGTGCGTGTCTCGCCGAGCACGACGTAGTCGGGTTCCCGGTCGGTGAGGGTGTAGCCGGCCTGATGCAGCGCAGTGAGCAGGCCCGCCTCGCCGATTGCGAATGCCGTCCCCTCCGGGCGCTGGCTCGCGAGGAAGTCGGCGGTCGCGAGCGCAGACGTCCAGATCGCCTCCTCCGGCACGACGAGCCCGTTTGCCCCGAGCCTGGCCGCGAGGTCGCGGCGCGTGTAGATCGAGTTGTTCGTCAGCACGAGAAAAGGCAGCCCGCGCTCGCGGAGCTTGTCGAGGAACTCGGCGGCTCCCGGGATCGGCTGCTCTTCGCGTACGAGCACGCCGTCCATGTCCATGAGCCAGGAGCGGATCTCGCGGTGTTTCACAATCGGGATCCTCTCAGGCAAGATCAGCTGTCGCTATGCAACCGGTACTCGTCATCGATGTCGGCGGATCGCACGTGAAGGCACTCGCGTCCGGAGAGCAGGAGCCTCGCCGAATCGACTCAGGGCCGAAGCTGGGGGCGGCGGCGATGGTGAAGCCGGTGCTCGAGCTCGTCACCGGCTGGACGTGGGAGGCCGTTTCGATCGGGATACCCTCGCCCGTACACAGCGGGCGCATCGTCTCCGACCCGGTCAACCTCGGCACCGGCTGGGTCGGCTTCGACTTCACGGCGGCGTTCGGCAAGCCGACGCGTGTCGTGAACGACGCGGCGATGCAGGCGCTCGGCAGCTACGAGGGCGGGAAGATGCTCTTCCTCGGTCTCGGCACCGGGCTCGGATCGGCGCTCGTCGCCAATGGGTACGTGCAGCCGATGGAGCTCGGGCATCTGCCGTTTCGCAAGCAGACCTACGAGGACTATGTCGGCGAGCGGGGACTCGAGAAACGCGGCAAGAAGCGCTGGCGCAAGGACGTCTTCGAAGTCGTCAGCGCGTTGTCGGCTGCGCTCGAGCCGGACTATGTCGTGCTCGGAGGCGGCAACGCCAAGCTCCTGGACGAGCTGCCCGACCGTGTGGTGCTCGGCGACAACACCAACGCGTTCAAGGGCGGGTTCCGCGTTTGGGACGAGGACGCGCCCGCACGGATCGCTTCGTAGCGAATGGCCGGCGACGCCGAAGTGGACGCGACCCGGCGCACGCGGCTCGCCAATGAGCGGACGTATCTCGCATGGCTGCGCACCGGTCTGACTGCGGTCGCGGTCGGCGCGGGCGTCGGCAAGATCGTCCCCGGCGTCGCGCATGTCCATCGCTGGCCGTTCGAGGTGCTCGGTGTCGGCTTCGCGTTTGTCGGCGTGGTAAGCGCTGCCTACGGCGCGCTTCGGTTCAGCCGGGTCGAGCAGGCCCTCGCGGCTGGAGGCTATGCGCCGCTGGAACCTCGTCGTGCGATGGCCTTTGCCGGCGCCGCCGTCGTGCTCGGGCTCGTGACACTGGGGCTCATATTCGTGCATTGACCCGGCCGGAAGTGATAAAGATGCCGCTAATGGCACTCGATTACGACATCCGCACGGGCCGTCGGCTCACCGACGGCGAGGACCGGATCGACACATTGTCGAACGACGAGCTCGAAGCCGAGCTGACGATCGCCGCCGCGGAGCCGACGCGCCGCGCGAATCGCCTCGACGACGTCCTCGTCGAGCTCGCTCGTCGCGGGCGCACGGTGGGGCGTCACCAGAACTCAACCGGACCGTAACCGGAGAGACACCCCTTGCGCCTCGCTCTGAGGCGAGGATGATGAACCCGATGGCAGCCGTTCGTCCGAAGAAGCGAGCGACGGCCGCGGCCGATCGGCTGATCAACCGCGAGCTCTCGTTCCTCGATTACGACGCCAGAGTCCTGGCCCTCGTCGAGGATCCCGACCTGCCGCTGCTCGAGCGGGTCTTCTTCTGCTCGGTCTTCTCGCAGATGCTCGACGAGTTCTTCGCGGTCCGGATCGTCGGCGTGAGCGAGCAGGCGGCGACCGGCGTTACTGTGCGTTCGCCCGACGGCCGCACGTCCCAGCAGACACTCAGCGACTCGCGCCAGCGCGTACTCGAGCTTCAGGCCGAGCAGGCGCGGATCTGGACGGAGGAGCTCGTTCCAGCTCTGGCGGCCGAGGGGACCGTCATTTCCGGGATTGACGAACTTTCGTCGGAGGAGCGCGCTGAGCTTGAGCGGCGCTACGAGCGCGACATCTACCCCGTCCTCACGCCGCTCGCGGTCGGGCCCGGGCAGCCGTTCCCCTACATCTCAGGCCTGTCGATCAGCCTCGCGGTCTTCGTCCGCGACCCCGAGACCGGGGAGGAGCGGTTCGCGCGCGTGAAGGTGCCCGAAGGTCTCGAACGCTTCATCTCGCTCGGCGAATCCGGGCGGTTCATCCGGCTGGAACGCGTGATCACGCATTTTCTGCCGACGCTATTCCCCGGGATGGAGGTACTCGAGCGTTCGGTCTTCCGTGTCACGCGGGACGCAGACTTCGAGGTCTCGGACGAGGCCGATGACCTGCTCGAGGCCGTCGAGCTCGAGCTCCGGCGGCGTCGCTTCGGTGAGGTGACACGTGTCGAGGTCTCGAGCTCGATGTCGGCGGCGATGCGCGAGCGCATTCAGAACGGGCTCCGTGTCGCCGATGCGCTGATCTATCCGGTCGAGGGAACGCTCGACCTTGCCGACGTCTCCGAGCTGACAAAGCTCGACCGGCCCGAATTGAAGGCCGACCCCTGGATCCCGGTCGCCCGCCCGCCGCTCGCGCAGCTCGAGAACGGCGAGCAGTTCACAGCGATCCGCGCGGGCGACATCCTCGTCCATCACCCCTATGACTCGTTCGCGGCGAGCTTCGAGGCGTTCCTCGATACCGCGTCGACCGACCCGAGCGTGATCGCGCTCAAGTCGACCGTGTACCGGACGAGCGACGACACGCCGCTCGTGCCCGCGCTGATCACCGCCGCCGAGAACGGCAAGCAGAGCGTCTGCCTCGTCGAGCTCAAGGCTCGGGGAGACGAGCGCCGCAACATCGACTGGTCGCGCGCACTCGAGCAAGCGGGCGTGCACGTCGTCTACGGCTTCCCCTCGATGAAGACGCATGCGAAGACCACGCTCGTCGTGCGTCGCGAAGCCGGCGCGCTGCGCCGCTACGTGCACATCGGCACCGGAAACTACAACAGCGTCAACGCGAAGTCCTACGAGGACTTCGGCTTGTTCACCGCCGACGAGGACATCGGCGCGGACATCGCCGACCTCTTCAACTACCTGACCGGGTTCGGGCGGCCTGGTCATTTCCGCAAGTTGCTAGTCGCGCCGTTCACGTTGCGGCAGCGGCTCGTCGAGGAGATTCGCGGCGTCGCCGATGCCGCGCGCGAGGGACGCAAGGCGCGCATCCGGATCAAGGTCAACGGGCTGACGCACGTCGAGATCATCGACGAGCTCTACGCAGCGTCCGAGGCGGGCGCGCGGATCGAGCTGATTGTGCGCGGCGTCTGCACGCTGCGTCCCGGCGTTCCCGGGCTGAGTGACGGCATTCGCGTGCGCAGCGTGCTCGGCCGCTTCCTCGAGCACAGCCGGCTGTTCCACTTCGAGTCGGGAGACAGCAGCCGCTTCTATATGGGCAGCGCCGACCTGATGCCTCGCAACCTCGACCACCGCGTCGAGGTCGTCGCGCCGATCGAGGACGTCGGCGCGCAGAACGAGCTGGCGGCGACGATCGACTCGCTCCTCGCCGACACGGCCTCGTCCTGGGAGCTCGACCACGCAGGTGTCTGGCACCGGATTCGCCCGAAGAAGGAGGATCGGCCACGCTCCGCACAGGCAGTGCTCATGCGTCGCGCGCGGCGGCGCGTGTCGCTCGCTCGCTCGCGCTAAGACGTTCAGCGCGTCCTCCGATGGGGGACCTACGATGGATGGGAATGCCTATCGGGGTCGTTGACATCGGCTCGAACACGTGCCGGTTGCTGGTCGCCCGCGTCGAGCGCGGGGCGATCGTGCCGCTCGAGAAGGCGCGGGTGCGGCTCGCGCTCGGCGAGGAGATCGAGCGCACCGGCAGCGTCTCCGAGACGAGCATCGCGGCAGCGGCCAAGGCGGCGCGAAAGCTCTGTGCGATCGCCCGGCGCTCCGGCGTCGATGATCTCGATGTCTTCCTCACCGCGCCGGGCCGTCAGAGTGCGAATGCGGACGAGCTCGTCGCGGCCCTGCGGAGCGCAGCGAAACATTCGGTTCGCGTGCTGACGACGGAGGAGGAGGGGCGGCTCGCGTACGCGGGTGCGATCGTCACAGCCGACGTCCCGCTCCGCGGGGCAATCGCGGTCTGCGACGTCGGCGGTGCCTCGACTGAGATCGCGATCGGAACGCCCGACACCTCGCCCGACTGGGTCGAGTCGGTCGATCTGGGGTCGGTGCGTTTGACCGCACGCACGGCGTCGCTTTCCGAGGCTCTGGCCGAGGCCGGCTCTGCATTCGAGCACGTCGAACCGCGGCGGGTCGGCACCGCGCTTTGCGTCGGCGGGACCGCGCGCGCAACGCGTCGCCTCGTCGGCTCATGGCTTGGCGACGCGGAGCTGAAGGAGGCGCTGCGTCTCGTCGAGACGACACCGCCGCGCGAGATCGCCCGCCGCTTCGGCGTCGACCGCGCGCGCGCGGAGATTCTGCCCGCCGGCGTCGCGATCCTCGCGCGCGTGCACGAGCTGCTCGGCGTGCCGATGCACGTCTGTAGCGGGGGAATCCGGGAAGGCGCAGTGCTCGCTTCGCTTGCCGAGCGCGCAGCGTGACGCGCTGGTAACGACCCCGTTTCGATCCGGCGAAAGCCCCTTTCGGTCACGCCGTCGCGCATCTAGCGTGCCTGCCGTAGATCGTGCCGGCGAACAGAACAGGGTGGCCGACGCCGCTGTTCTGCGTGGGGAGCGATCGCCAGGCGCGTTCTAGGGAGCGGCAGGTCCGGCTACGACGACAGTGTCCCCGGGCCGGCCAGCCGCTCCCTTTCTCTCAGAGCACGCGGCCTTCAGGGAGAACCACGGCCTCCCCTTTCTTGAGACTGCGGCCGAGCACGTTCTCGATCACGTCGCCGTGCGTGCAGGCGACGGCGCCGTCAGCTTCGGCGAGCAGTGCAAGCGTCTCTTCCCGCGGCGCGCCCTCGGCAAGTCGCTCGTCAAGCTCGATGTCGAGCCCGAGCGGCTCGACGGTCTGCACACACCGCAGGTACGGGCTCGACAGCACGCGCGAGACGCCGGCGGCGAGCAACCGGTCGCGGAGCGCCTCGGCCTGCTTGCGGCCGCGCTTGTCGAGCGGGCGCAGGCGGTCGTCGCCCTCCCACGCGTCACGATCGCCGGCCGAGGCGTGGCGGAGGAGCACAACCGTCATGGCAGGACGGCGAGCAGCGGCAGGTCGCGGTCGTAGCTGAGGAGCTCCGCCGCGTCGGCAGGAGGTTCCCAGCGCAGCTCGTCCACCTCGTCGGTCGGCTCGAACTCGCCCGCCAGCGGGCGCATCACGAACCAGTGCACAACCTTCGGCCGTCCCCTGGCGTCGACGTACTCCGTGACGCCGGCGCGTTCGACGAGCTCACACGAGAGACCGGTTTCCTCGCGCACTTCGCGGAGCGCGCACTCCTCGTCGGTCTCTCCGTCTTCGGCCTTCCCCTTCGGGAACGTCCAGTCGTCGTACTTCGGCCGGTGGACGAGCAGCACGCGGTCGTCGCGGACCACGAGTCCGCCCGCCGCGCGGACGACCGTCACCGGGCCGCGCGCTCCAGCCGCCGCCACGTTGCGGCCCACTCAGCGCGCGCCTTCGCACGGCGGCGACGCTCGCGCTCGACGAGCAAGCCTGCGGCGAGCGCCTGATCCGGCGGCGCCTCGTGCGAGATCCCGCGGAGGCGCTCCTCGGCGACGACTGAGTCCTGATGCTCGCCGAGGACGTCCTGCAGCTCCTTCGCGCGCTTCACGACGTTCGTCGCGCCGGAGAGCTCGTAGGCATAGCGGACGCGCTTGCCGCGCTTGCGCACGTCGTGCAGCGCGGTGTCCGTCGGATGCGGGTCGAGCGCGTCGACCGCGCGGCGGAGCTTCTTCAGCTGCCGCTCCGCGAGCGCGTCGAGCGTCGTCTTCTCGTCGGCGGGGGCGAGCTCTACGAGTGTCGTCTCGAACCGGTCGAGGAGTACCGCATAGCGGTTGCCGTCGAGCGCTTTCAGGAGCGTGCGCCGGACGCGTGAGCGTTGGCGGTCGAGCCCGCGCAGCAGTCGCCCTGCTGCCGCGCGGTCGGCCGGGTCGAGCTCTGCGGCCTCGGCACGCAGCCGCTCGAGCAGGACGTCGAGATCGCGTACATCTCCGAGGAGCGAGCCGAGCCACTTCAGCTCCGTGGCGAGCTCGGTGGTGTCAGTCGTAAGCAGCGGCGCACCGGTCCGGAGCAGCGCACGCGCGCGCCGCACCGCAACGCGCATGTCGTGCAGGTTCTCGGGGTCTCGACCGAGCCGCGTCCCTGGATCGTTGGCGAGGATCGCATCAAGCTGCTCACGGAGCCGCGCGCGAAGCGTCTCGAACGGCGTCTTCGGCTTCTTCCGCGGCTCGACGAGCAGGATGCGGAAGAGCTTCGGCGTCAGGTCGCGTTCGTGCGCTCCGGCCTTCTCGAGGTCCTTCGCAATCCTGCCGAGGCCCTGCGGCTCGCCGTCGCGGAGCTCCACTTCGAGCTCGACGAACTCGTTTGCGACGCGGTGCGAGTCCATGACCGCGACCTCGTCGACTGTGACCTCCGCGGTCGCGCGGCCGCGGGTAACGAGCGCGCCGTGCCGCCGCGTCCGCAGCTCGGCCACTGGAGCGAGATTGCCTCGGCGCTCATGGGCGCGCAGCAAGCCGCGCAGGCCGTCCGGCGGACCGGCGGGACCGCCCGGCTCCTCGATTTCGATCCGCGCCCCGTCGACCGGCAGCTTCAGCTGCCACACGCTCTTCCCGCGCTCGGTCCGGCGGCGGAGCGTGATGCCTGCACGCGCAAGGGAATGGTCGGCCGTGTCGTGGTAGACCGAGGTGAAGACGCGCGTCTCGAGTGGCTCGCCTCCGAGATCCGGAAGCTCGAACCCTGGAGGCGCCTCGAGCTTGCGCTCGTATTCGACGGTCGTCTCCATCATCAAGCGGGTGAGGATAGCTGCGGCGTTCTGTCTCAACAGCATTGTTACCGAAACGTCACCGGTCGTACTCCGTGACCGGACCGACGCCTGCCCGTCACCAGCCGTCTTCCCATGGGGACGACGCGGCGTCCTAGGGTTGCAGGCAACCTCCGATGGGCGTTGTCGTGGCGGCGCTCGTCTAATCCTGACCGGGTGGAGCGCCGCTACGCAGCGTCCGGCAGCTCGATCGGTTCGTCCATCCGCGAGAGGAATGCCGGCCGAGGCGAGGTCAGATAGTCGAGGACGGCGCGCTCGTCCTTCGCGCACGGGAGGAGCGTCTTCCAGCCGTAGAGGTGCTCGGGCCGGTGGAAGTCGCCGTTCGCGACGGCGGGCAGCCCGCGCGCCGCGACCCAGCCGAAGAGGTCGTAGCGGTTGAAGAGCTCCCAACGGTCGACGAGCGCGGCGTAGCGGCGCCAGTCGCGCGCGAAGCGCATCGTCAGGCGGCCGGGCGTGGCGGCGCGGCGGGAGCGAAACGGATGGGCGGCGATGAGCGCCGCCCCTGCGGCGCGTGCATGTGCAAGCGCAGCGTCGATGCCGTTGTCGACGCCGACGAACGTCCGGAAGCCGACGGCGACGCAGTGTGCAGCGAGGCCGGCGTCGAGGTCGTTGTACGACAGCTCGAGGCCGGGGAGGAGCAGGAGGTCATAGTCGGCTCGTGCCCTCTCTGCTTCGCGTGCGAGCTCGGCGAGGTACGCGTCATGCAGATCCGGGGTCACGCCGCGCGGCGCTGTGCCGGCAGGCAGCCAGGGATCGTCGGTGCGGTTGACGTGATCGGTGATGCCGAGCACGTCGAAGCCGCTGCGCCCGTAGAGGTCGACAAGCTCAGGAACGGAGAGGGCGCCGTCGCTCCACCTGGTGTGCGCGTGGAGCTCGCATAGGAGCGGTTGGACCTTCCGGCGCATCCGGTCGGAGCGAGCCTGGCACTTCCACCGAGATGGTCGGACGCGTGGTGACGATGCGGGGGCGGAGCGGTGAATGCGAGAGGCCCGGTTTCCCGGGCCTCTCTCGCAGGACCGACGGTCTCCGGCCGTCAGCCGTCGTCGCCTTGGTCGTCAGAGCCGCGCCCGGCGGCGAAGACCTCCCATGTGAAGTTGTCGCCGTGCTGCTGCGTGTAGAACCAGCGCCACTTCGCGTCGTTCAGATTCGGGTTCCCCGCTCCGAGGATGCCTTCCTGACCCGGATTGCCGTCCGACACGTGCACGCCGGTGATCTCGTTGTCCCCCTCGTTCTTGCCGAAGCCGCCGAAGGCCGAGTCCAGCGTTGCAGAGGGGTCGCGCCCCTCGCCCAGCCAGCGCACCGGCTGCAACGCTGGGTTCGAGTAGTCCTTCGTGACGTCCCAGATGTACCCGGAGTCGAGCGCCTTGCGCTGCGTGTGCAGCGTGTCACCTGCGTCCTCGACGAACGTGATGAGGTTCTTCGACAGGAACGCGACGTTGTCCAGACCTGCAACGGTTGCCGACGTGCTCTGATAGAAGAGCGACAGCTGGCCGGTGCCCGCGGACGGATCGTGCTGGACGAGCTTGAAGATCGACGTCCATCCGCCGGCGGTGCCGTTCTCGACGCTCGTCGCGTTCGTGTCGCCCGTCTCGTCGAAGAAGAACTCGGTGAAATGCGAGCCCGGACGGAACTGGCCGTTCTCGGGGCGCTTGAACGGCGTGGCGTGCGCCGCCTTCGCGAGCGTGTTCGCAAGGAACGGCGCGGTGCCGTCCACCGACGTGTCGTGGATCGTCACCCACTTCGTGGGGAACGACTGGTGGTACGTCCGCAGCGCGACCTGATCCGGAGCGTTCACCGCGGCCTGCGACTCGACCGTCACCGGATGGTCGCCGTTCCAGACCTGCAGCACCTGCAGCTTGCCGTTCTGCAGGTCGCCGGGATGCGCGGGCACATAGCGGTAGACGAAGCTGTTCGGCTGCTTCGCGGTCGCGCCGGGCTTGTTGGCCCCGCCGATGTCCTCGACGATCCAGATGTTCCCGTCGGAGTCGTCTTGGATCCCCTCGTAGCCTCCGCGCCCGAGGGCGCCCGACACGTCGGTGACCGTCGACGGGTACGAGGCGGCGGCGGCGTATGTCGGCGCCCCGGTGTTCTCTGTCGTGAATAGGAGCCGCTTCGCCCACGGATCCCACGTCGAGCCGTCGATGCCCTGGATGGGGGCGCCCGTCGTGTCCTTCGTCGCGAGAAGGGTGACGCGGTGCGCGATGTCGGCGTCGAGGTTGATGCGGGTGATGTAGCTCTGCTTTGTCCCGTTGAGCGTGGCGCCGACCTCATGACCCTGGAACAGGAAATGCGTGCCGTAGTCGTACCCCGGATCGGCGCCGGTCTGGTCCTTGAGCACGAGATACGTGTTCTTGTCGGGCTCCGTCTTCTGCGCCTCGACCTGGGGCGCACCAGTGGCCGGCACCATCTGCGGCAGCGTCGCGTCGCTCGGGCTCGGGGCGTCGTTGATGTAGCCATACCAGCCGACCGGGTCCTGCGCACCGTCGAGGCGCATGGACCCTTGCGCGACGATCGTCTGCCGCAGCTCCGGCGACAGGACGTCCGCCGGCGCATAGCCGGCCGCCTTTACCTGTGCAGGCACACTCGTGAACGAGCCGCCGCCGGAATCTGCGAGACCAACTGCGGCGACCGTGACTGCGACCGCCGCAACGGGAAGCATCCAGAGGATGCGTCTTCTCATGTTCTCTCCCCCTTCGCGTGAGAGTCGTTGACGACGCGATCGTCTCCGCGCGAACTGCGGCCGTGGGATAAGGCCCTGCTACGAGCTGGTTACAGTCCGGCGACCACGCGCGGTCGCTGCGCGTAGTCGCCCCGCGAGCTCGTCCGTCAGCTCGCCCGGCAGCAGACGCCACGACCAGTTGCCCCTCGCGTGGCCGGGTCGGTTCATCCGTGCGTCGCTGCCGAGGCCGAGGACGTCTTGCGCGGGGACGACAGCAAGGTGCGCGCGCGATCCCATCGCGAGCTCGATCAAGCCCCAGTTAGGCGCGGCGGGATCGAGGCCGGTCGCGCGGCGTCGCTTCGCGGTGAGCGAGCGGTACCAGCCGACCGCTGTGTCGGTGTCGTGCGTCGACGTGTAGACGACCTGCCGCGGACCGATGTTCACGAGTGCGTGCGGGTTGCCGCGGGTGCGGCCGAACGCCCACAGGAGGACCGACATCCCGGGTAGCCCGAGCTCGTCGCGGAGCGCGTAGACCGCAGGCGTGATCACGCCGAGGTCCTCTGCGATCAGAGGCAGCCCGCCGAGGGCGCGCTCGACGGCGTCGAAGAGCTCTCGCCCCGGGCCGCGCCGCCACACGCCGCGCTTCGCGGTCTTGTGGCGCGGCGGCACCGCCCAGTACGAGACGAAGCCGCGGAAGTGGTCGACGCGTGTCATGTCGACGAGCTCGAGCGATCGGCGGAAGCGCTCGATCCACCATCGGTAGGCGGTCGCGCGGTGCGTGGGCCAGTCGTACAGCGGATTGCCCCAGAGCTGTCCGGTCGAGCTCAGCGAGTCCGGCGGCGCGCCGGCGACGCCACTCTCGTCG
The DNA here is from genome assembly GCA_036496545.1 of Gaiellaceae bacterium. Taxonomy (GTDB): domain Bacteria; phylum Actinomycetota; class Thermoleophilia; order Gaiellales; family Gaiellaceae; genus Palsa-739. The sequence continues at coordinate 73,916 of DASXKX010000011.1, forward strand.
AAGAGCTCCGGCCACGCTTCGACGTCGGCGCCCACGTCGGCGACGTAGATCGGCACGTCGCCGATCAGCCGGACGCCGCGTGCGCGCGCGTAGTCACGGAGCGCAGCCCATTCGCGCTCGAAGCGCACTTGGTCGGCGATCGCGCCCGCGCCCGCGAACCGCGCCCACTCGCCGATCCAGTACGGATGGCGCGCGACGAAGTCCTCGAGCTCCAAATCGCTGACGGCGGCAGTCGGATCTGCCAGCAGGAGCGGCGACGCGGCGAACGCGGATGCAGCGCGGTACGGCGACCCGAAGTCGTCGGGCGGCCCGAGCGGCAGCATCTGCCACCACGACTGTCCGGCCGCCTGAAGCCAGTCGACGAAGCGGTACGCCTCCGCGCCGAGTCGGCCGCCGGGCAATGAGGTCGGATGCAGGAAGATCCCAGCCGAGCGTGACAGTCGCATGCGTTTGACTCTCGCAGATCGATGAAACTCCCACGGTCGTGCCTCTTCCGAAGACGAACGAACCCCCGCCGCGCATCCAGATCCAGCGGGTGCGGCCCCAGCTCGACGGCGGCCGCTACGCCGTCAAGCGCACGTCGGGCGACGATGTCGATGTCGCAGCGACAATTTTCCGCGACGGTCACGACGTACTCGCGGCGGCGGTGCGGTTCAAGCCGCCGGGCGCGACCCGGTGGCAGGAGTCGCTGCTCACGCCGCTCGGCAACGACGAGTGGAGCGGGTCGTTTACCGTCGACCGTCCCGGGACGTGGTGCTACCGGATTGAAGCGTGGGTCGACCGCGTCGTCTCGTTCCAGGATGAGCTGCGCCGCAAGGTCGACGCCGGCCAGACGGATTTGAAGGGCGAGCTCTCGGAAGGGAGCGCGCTGCTCGGCATCGAGGACCTCACCATCGACGCCGCGCTCGCGGTCGAGTCGAAGGACCGCTCGGGCAAGACGTGGTCGCCGACGTATGAGGTCGACGTCGATCGCCCGCTCGCGCGCTTCGGCGCGTGGTACGAGCTGTTCCCGCGCTCGTGGGGCGGCTTCGAAGGCGTGCGCGCGCTGCTGCCGCAGTTCGCCGAGCTCGGCTTCGACGTCGTCTATCTGCCGCCGATCCACCCGATCGGGACCTCGAACCGCAAGGGGCGGAACAACGCGCTCAAAGCGGGGCCGAACGATCCGGGGAGCCCGTGGGCGATCGGCAGCGCCGAGGGCGGCCACGAAGCCGTCAATCCCGAGCTCGGCACCGTCGCGGAGTTCGAGCGGCTGTGTGCCGACGCAAAGAAGCTCGGCATCGAGATCGCGCTCGACTTCGCCATCCAGTGCTCACCCGACCATCCCTGGCTGAAGCAGCATCCGGAGTGGTTCAACCGGCGGCCGGACGGGACGCTGAAGTACGCCGAGAACCCGCCGAAGCGCTACCAGGACATCTACAACGTCAACTTCGAATCCGAAGACTGGAAGGGTCTGTGGGCGGCGCTGCGTGACGTCGTGCTGCTGTGGGTCTCGCGCGGCGTCACGGTGTTCCGCGTCGACAACCCGCACACGAAGCCCGTCCCGTTCTGGGAATGGCTCATCGACGAGGTGCGTGCGGAGAATCCCGACACGATCTTTCTCGCGGAGGCGTTCACCCGCCCAGCGATGATGCAGACGCTCGGCAAGGTCGGCTTTGGGCAGAGCTACACGTACTTCACGTGGAAGAACACGCGCTGGGAGCTGCTCGAGTTCCTCGGCCAGCTGCTCGAATGGAATGAGTACTACCGGCCGAACGCGTTCGTGAACACGCCGGACATCCTCCATGAGTACCTCCAGAGGGGCGGCCCGCCTGCGTTCGCCACGCGGCTTGTGCTCGCCTCGACGCTCTCGCCCTCGTATGGGATCTACTCCGGGTTCGAGAACTATGAGAACGTGCCCGTGCGTGAGGGCTCGGAGGAATATCTGAACTCGGAGAAGTACGAAGCGAAGCAGCGCACGCTCGACGGTCCGCTGCTTCCGCTCGCGCAGAAGCTGAATGCCGCGCGCCGCGCCAACCCCGCCCTACAGGTGTTCGACAACCTCACATTCCTCGAGACGGAGAATGAGCAGCTGTTCGCCTTCCTCAAGCGCACGGGTGACAACGCGGTGATCGTCATCGTCAACCTCGATCCGTCGTCGAACCAGGAGGGCGTATGCGTCGTGCCGGTATCGACCGGCCTGCCACCGACCTATCGCGTTCGCGAGCTGTTCATCGGGCAGGACTGGTCCTGGCACATCGGCCGGAACTTCGTGCGGTTGGAGCCGGGGCAGAGCCACGTGATTCGGATCGGATCATGAGGCGGCGTAACCTAAGGCGGGGTCAGACACCGCTGCGCGGAGTCAGACCCCCGGGGATCCATGTCTGAGCAGTGGTTCGAGCGGGACCCGTTGTGGTTCAAGCGGGCCGTCTTCTACGAGATCCATATCCGCGGGTTCTTCGACGGGAACGACGACGGCAGCGGTGACTTTCGCGGGCTGATCGACAAGCTCGACTTCCTGCAGTGGCTGGGGATCGATTGCGTCTGGCTCCTGCCGATGTACCGCTCGCCGCTGCGCGACGGCGGCTACGACATCGCCGACTTCTTCGAGATCCACCCCGACTACGGCACCGTCGACGACTTCCGCGAGTTCGTCGACCAGGCGCACCAGCGCGGCATGCGCGTGATCGCCGATCTCGTCATGAACCACACCTCGTCCGACCACCCGTGGTTCCAGGAGTCGCGTGCCGACCCGGCCGGGCCAAAGGGCGATTGGTACGTCTGGTCGGACACAGATCAGGGCTACGACGACGCACGGATCATCTTCATCGACAGCGAGCCGTCCAACTGGACGTTCGACCCCGTGCGTGGCCAGTACTACTGGCATCGCTTCTTCAGCCACCAGCCCGACCTGAACTTCGACAACGCCGAGGTCCAGGAGGCGATGCTCAATGTCCTCCGCTTCTGGCTCGACCTCGGCATCGACGGCTTCCGCCTCGACGCCGTCCCGTATCTGTACGAGCGCGAGGGCACGAGCGGCGAGAACCTTCCGGAGACGCACGAATACCTGAAGCGGGTGCGCGCCGAGATCGACGCGCGCTACCCCGACCGTGTGCTGCTTGCCGAGGCGAACCAGTGGCCGGAGGACGTCGTCGAGTACTTCGGCGACGGCGACGAATGCCACATGGCGTTCCACTTCCCCGTGATGCCGCGCATGTTCATGTCGCTGCGACGCGAAGACGCAACACCGATCTACGAGATCCTCGACCGCACGCCGACGATCCCCGACAACGCGCAGTGGGGGCTGTTCTTGCGCAACCACGACGAGCTGACACTCGAGATGGTCACCGACGAAGAGCGCGACTACATGTACGAGGAGTACGCAAAGGATCCGCGCATGAAGCTGAATCTCGGCATCCGCCGCCGCCTCGCGCCGCTGCTCGACAACGGCCGCGACGAGATCGAGCTGATGCACGCGATCCTCTTCTCGCTACCGGGTTCACCGGTTCTCTACTACGGGGACGAGATCGGCATGGGCGACAACGTCTATCTCGGCGACCGCGACGGCGTTCGCACGCCGATGCAGTGGACCGGCGACCGAAACGCCGGCTTCTCGCGGGCGGACTGGGCGCAGCTCTATCTGCAGCCGCTGATGGACCCGGTCTACGGCTACCAGGCGGTGAACGTCGAGGCGCAGCTGCGAACGCCGACGTCGCTCTTGCGCTGGCTGCATCGATTCGTCGCCCTCCGTAAGGAGCATCCGGTCTTCGGGCTCGGCACATACGAGCCGCTTCGCGCAGAAAACACCAAGATCTTCGCGCACATCAGGAAATGGGAAGAGGACATCGTGATGTGTGTCCACAACCTCGCCCGCTCGGCCCAGGCCGTCGAGCTCGACCTCTCGCAGTACGGCGGTATGGTCCCAGAGGAGATGCTCGGTAGGACCCGCTTCCCCGCGATCGGGGAGCTGCCGTACTTGCTGACGCTTGCACCGCGCGGCTTCTTCTGGTTCCAGCTGAAGGCCGTGGACTGAGTGGCGGCAAGTGAACAGGCAGTGATCGACTTCGTCACGCGACAGCGGTGGTACGCCGCGAAGTCACGCGCGGTCGCTCACTCGGAAGTGCTCGAGTCCGTCGATCTCCGCACGACCGCGCCGCGCTTCACGCTCGAGCTCGTCGAACTGCGTTACGAGACCGGCGCGCATGACATCTATCAGCTTGTGCACGGCGAGGAGGACATCGACGGTCTCGATGATCCGGCTGCGGCACGCGAGCTCGTGCACGCCATGCGCGCCGGCCTGACGCTGCAGGGACGCGAGGGGACGGTTGAGTTCAGGCCGGTCGAGGGGTTTGCCGGCCTTGGGCGCGAGCTGCAGGACGCGCGCCTGGTTGGCGCCGAGCAGTCGAACACGTCGCTCGTCTTCGACGACGAGCTGATCCTGAAGGTCTTCCGCCGGCTCGAGCCGGGGATCAATCCCGAGCTCGAGATGCTGCGCTTCCTCACCGAGCACGGCTTCGACCACATCGCCGCGCTCGGCGGCTGGTACGCGTACTCGGGCGGGCCGCTGAGCGCGACGCTCGGCATCCTGCAGGAGTTCGTCAGCGAGGGAGAGGACGGCTGGGAGCTCGCGCTGCAGGAGATTGCCGAGGACCCGGACCGTTTCCTCGCGCGCGTGCATTTGCTCGGGGAAGTGACAGGTGAGATGCACACGGTGCTCGGCTCCGACACGGGCGATCCCGCATTCTCGCCGGAGACGCCTAGCGTCGAGTCGCTCGGTCTGCTCACCGCGACCGTCGACGAGGAGATCGAGTCGGTGTTCCTCGCGCTTCCCGACGACGACGAGCAGCTCGCACCGATCCTCGGCCGCGGCGAGGAGGTGCGCGAGCAGCTGCGGATGCTCACGCACGCGGGCTCCATCGGGAAGCTGATCCGCACGCACGGCGACTACCACCTCGGCCAAACGTTGTGGAGGTCGCAGGGAACGTCGTCGGCAAAGCCGCCGGCGGCCGGCTTGATCGGAGCGCTCGAGGCGCCTCGCGGCGGCGACTGGGTGATCCTCGACTTCGAGGGTGAGCCCGCGCGTGCACTCATCGAGCGCCGCCGTAAGCGGTCGCCGCTGCGCGACGTCGCGGGCATGCTTCGCTCGTTCGCGTACGTCGCGATCGCCGCCGAGCTCGAGCGCGGAACGCCGGCGCCCGAGGGCTGGGAAGAGCAGGCGCGCTCGCAGTTCCTCGAGGGGTATCTCGACACGGTCGACCCGGCGCTGATGCCCGCCGGCTCGCTCGCGATCGAGCGCCTCCTCGCAGTGTTCGAGCTCGAGAAAGCGGTCTACGAGCTGCGCTACGAGCTCGACAACAGACCCGACTGGGTTCGGATCCCCGTCGCCGGGATACAGCGTCTGATTGAGGAGGCGACGACGACGAGGTGATCGAACTAGGAGCGGACCCGCACAGCGTTCTCGGCGCGCACGAGTCGAACGGCGGTGTGGTCGTCCGCGCGTACCGCCCCGATGCACGCGCCGTGCGCGTCCAGCCCGCCGGAGTCGACGCGGAGCTGAAGGATCCGGCCGGGCTGTGGGAGGCGCTGCTGCCGACGGCGAAGGTGCCGCTCGACTACGAGCTCGAGGTCGAGTACGCGGACGGCAACACGTTCACGCTCCGCGATCCGTACGCATTCCTGCCGACGCTCGGCGACTTCGACCTCCATCTCATCGGCGAGGGGAAGCTCGAACAGCTCTACTCGAAGCTCGGAGCGCACGTCACGGAGATCGACGGCGTCACAGGGACGGCGTTCGCAGTCTGGGCACCGAACGCGAAGTCGGTGTCGGTCGTCGGCGACTTCAACTCGTGGGACGGCCGGCTGCACCCGATGCGCACGCTCGGCGGGTCGGGGATCTGGGAGCTCTTCGTTCCGGACGTCGCCGACGGCACGAAATACAAGTTCGAGATCCGCACGCCGGACAACCGGCTGAGGATCAAGGCCGACCCACTCGCGTTCGCGACCGAGCATCCGCCGGCGAACGCCTCGGTCGTCTACCGGTCACGGCATGACTGGAGCGACGCGGAGTGGCTTGCCGAGCGCGCGCGGCATGACGCGCTGCGCTCGCCGATGTCGATCTACGAGGTCCATCTCGGCTCGTGGCGCCGCAATCCGGCCGAGGGCAACAGGTCGCTCAGCTACCTCGAGCTCGCGGACGAGCTTGCCGACTATGTCACCGACCTCGGCTTCACGCACATCGAGCTGATGCCGGTGATGGAGCATCCGTTCGCCGGCTCTTGGGGCTACCAGGTGACGGGGTATTACGCGCCGACGTCGCGCTTCGGGACGCCGGACGACTTCCGCTCCTTCGTCGACCGCCTGCATCGCAACGGCGTCGGTGTGCTGCTCGACTGGGTGCCCGCGCACTTTCCGCGCGACGACTGGGCGCTGGCGCTCTTCGACGGCACGCACCTGTACGAGCACGCGGACCCGCGGCGTGGCGCGCACCCTGACTGGGGCACGCTCATCTTCAATCTCTCACGCGACGAGGTACGGAACTTCCTGCTCGCAAACGGCCTCTACTGGCTGAAAGAGCATCATGCGGACGGGCTGCGTGTCGACGCTGTTGCATCGATGCTCTACCTCGACTACTCGCGCAACAACGGCGAGTGGACGCCGAACGAGTTCGGCGGCCGCGAGAACCTCGAGGCGGTTGCGTTCCTGAAGCAGGTAAACGAGACGGTGTACGGCGAAGTGCCCGGCGTGACAACGGCGGCGGAGGAGTCGACTGCGTGGCCGGGCGTCTCGCGACCGACCTATCTCGGCGGGCTTGGCTTCGGGTTCAAGTGGAACATGGGCTGGATGCACGACACGCTCACGTACTTCCAGAAGGATCCGGTGTACCGCGGGTTCCACCATCACACGCTGACGTTCTCGCTCATGTACGCATTCAGCGAGAACTTCATCCTTCCGCTCTCGCACGACGAAGTCGTGCACGGCAAGCGCTCGCTGCTGGACAAGATGCCGGGCGACCGCTGGCAGAAGTTCGCCAACCTGCGCGCGCTGTATGCGTACATGTGGTCACATCCCGGCAAGAAGCTCCTCTTCATGGGCGGCGAGCTCGGCGAGTGGGAGGAATGGAACTACGACGGCTCGCTGCACTGGAACCTGCTCGAGTACGCCGAGCATCAGGGCGTGCAGTCGCTGATCCGCGACCTCAACCGCCTCTACCGGGCTCAGCCCGCGCTGCACGAGGTCGACTTCGAGCCGAGCGGCTTTCGGTGGCTCGAGGCGAACGATGCGGCGAACAACGTGCTCGCGTTCGCGAGGCTCGACGCGCGCGGCGAGCGGCCTGTTGTCTGCGTCCTGAATCTCTCGCCCGTCCCACGGTACGAGTACCGCGTCGGCATGCCGCTGTGCTGCCGCTGGACCGAGCTGCTGAACACCGATTCCGGCTACTACGGCGGCTCCGGCGTCGGCAATCTCGGCGGAGTCGAGGCCGAGCCGGTGCCGTGGCACGACCAGCCGTTCTCCGCGCTTTTGACGCTGCCACCTCTTGGCGCCGTCTGGCTCGTTCCTGAGTAACCGAACGGGCGCTGCTCACGTTTCTCTGAAACACCGATAGTGGGGAGACCCATGCGCAGATGTGCGCTCATGCCGGCCGCGGCGCTTCTCGCCGCGCTCTCGATCACCTTCGCCGCCTCGGGCGGCCGGGCCGCCGAAAAGCCTGGAGTCGCGGATGCGCTGACCCGGACGTCGCACCTTGCATCCCTGCACTACGCCGTTCATGTCGGGATACGTGAAAACGGCATGCCGCTCGCGCTGCACATCCGCGGGCAGTCGGACGCGCGCACGGTCTCGGTGCATTTCCGGACGAAGGGCATGTCAGGCGGCGAGCTCGTCTACGGGCCGTTCCTCTACGAGCAGGCGCCTGACGGGATTGCGGTTTACGGCAAGGTGCGGTGGCTGCGCACGACGCTCTCGCGCCTGCCGTCGAACTCGCGGGAGCTCGAGACGCTGCGCGCGCTGAAGATCGGGGCGCTTCTGGATGTGGTCGGGCGTGGGCATCTACGGGCGAATGCGACCGGCCGCGTGTTCCGCGGGGCGGTTGCATATGACGATCCAGTCGTCCGCGAAGACCTCTCGCACCTGACCGGCGGGCTCGAGTTTCGCGGACTGCGCCTGACGGTGCACCTGCGCCGCGGCTTGATCGATCGGCTGCAGCTGACCGGGAAGACCGCCGACGGCTCGTCGAGGCTGTCTCTCGCCGCCCATCTCTTTGCGTTCAACCGCCCGCTCCACGTCGTCCCGCCCAAGCCGGGGACGTTCATGGACGTCGAGCTCGAAAAGCTAAGCGAGTAAGGCCTAACTTCGCCGGTCGAGCCGCCTCGTCACGAGGCTCCCGGCGCGGCGCACATGGGCAACCATCAGCTCGCGCGCGGCCGCCGGGTCGCGCCGCTCGATCGCCGCGAGGATCGTCTCATGCTCATGGACGTTTTCGTTGAGGAGCATCGTGCTCTCGCGCAGCACCGTGCGGGTCAGGTCACGCGGGAAGCTCCGGTGGAGATGGGCGAGCGTCGCCGCGAGCACATCGTTCCCGGCCGCTTCCTGAATCGCCTGATGAAAGAGGTCGTTCGCCCGGCCCCAGCGGTCGCTCACGTCCCGCGAGGGCTCCGCACCGGCGTCGCGCGCGGCGACTGCGTCGGCAAGCGCCGCACGAAACTGCTCCTGGGCCTGCCGTAGGCGGTCGACATGCTCGTGATGCACATGCAGGGCGGCGAGCTCGGCTGCGAGCCCTTCGAGCTCCGCGCGGACCTCGTAGGCATCGCGAACCTCGCGGCTCGAGAGCCCGCGCACGAGTGCGCCGCGGTTCGGCCGCAGCTCGACGAGGCCGCTCGCCTGCAGCTTGCGGAGCGCCTCTCGCACCGGCGTGCGGCTGACGCCGAACTCCTCGGCAAGTGCCGCCTGCCGCAAGCGTGCTCCCATCGGGAGCTCGCCGTTCAGCACGCGCGCCTGGAGCGTCGCGGCGAGCTTGTCCACGAGCGCACGCCGTTCCTCTACGGCGTCGACCGGCGTCCCCGGAAGAGCCATCGGGCAGCCACGGTATATGCAATGGATCCATTTGACTAGGAAGTGGATCCATATTTAGGATTTCCGGCTCCTGTCTCTTCGAACTGCGTCGCCCGTCTACCAGGGAAGGACACGGTTGTCATGAATGTCATCCGTTCGCGCATCGCGGTGATCGCCGCGCTTGCGCTTCTCGTCGTTCTTGCAGTAACCGCCGCTGCGCAGGCCGGCTCCCGCTCCCCGCAGAAGGAGGGCGGCACGCTCACGGTCGGCCTGACTCTCGGTGAGCCGGACGCCCTCGACCCGACGCTCGCCCGCACGTTCTCCGGGCGCGAGGTCTTCCTCACCTTCTGCGAGAAGCTCTACGACCTGAACGCGAAGGCCCAGATCGTCCCGCAGCTTGCCTCGGCGCTGCCGACGGTCTCGAAGGACAAGCTCACCGTGACGATCCCGCTGCGCAAAGGGATCAAGTTCAACGACGGCACACCCTTCGATGCCGCCGCCGTCGTGCAGACGATTCAGCGCGACCTCACGCTGACGGGCTCAGCCCGCGCAAGCGAAATCTCGCCGATCGCGAGCGAGCAGGCGGTAGGGCAGTACAAGGTTGTCATCCACCTGAAGACGCCGTACTCGCCGCTGACCGCGCAGTTTGCGGATCGCGCCGGGATGATCATGTCGCCGGCGCAGCTCAACAACCTCGGCGCCAAGTTCGCCACGAACCCGGTCTGCGTCGGGCCGTTCACGTACCAGAACCGCGTCGCCGGCGACAGCATCACGGTTGTGAAGTCGCCGTACTACTACAACAAGAAGAACGTCCATCTCGACAAGATCGTCTTCAAGGTCGAGAACGACACCGCCGCCGCGGCCGCCGCGCTCAAGGCCGGCGACCTTCAGGCGCTCGACGGCATCGACTCGACGCAGCTCCAGGGAATCAAGGCCGACAACAAGCTGCGGATCATCAAGCAGACCGGGCTTGGCTACCAGGGGCTCACCCTCAACATCGGGAACAAGAACGGTCTGTTGAAGGGCTACTCGAACGTCGGCACGCCGATCGCCGCGAATGCGGATCTCCGAGAGGCGTTCGAGATGGCGATCGACCGCAAGGCGATGAACAAGGTCGTCTTCGGTGGGACGGTCCTCCCGGGCTGCACGCCGATCTCACCTTCGAGCGCGTGGTACGACTCGACGGTCAAGTGCACGCCGTACAACCCGACCCAGGCGAAGAAGCTCGTCGCCGCGTCGGGTATCTCGAACCCGACCGTGCACCTGATGGTGCCGACGGGCACGGCGGCGCTTCGCCAAGCGCAGTTCATGCAGTCGGAAGAGGCCGCGGTCGGCATCAAGATCGTCATCGACTCGACCGACTTCGTCACCTCGCTCAGCAAGGCGGATGCGGGGACATACGACACGTTCCAGATCGGCTGGTCGGGTCGCGTCGACCCGGACGGCAACATCTACCAATTCGTCGCGACCACCGGATCGCAGAACGACAGCGGCTATACCAACGCGAGGCTCGACCTGATCCTCAACAACGCGCGTAAGGCGTCGACCGTGGAGGCTCGCCAGACGCTCTACCGCGCGGCACAGAAGATCATCCTCAACGACCGGCCGCTCATCTACCTCTATCACCCGGTGACCCGCGCAGGTCTCTCGACGAGCCTGAAGGGCATCACCATGTACCCCGACACCCTGCTGCGCGTCGCGTTCGCGACGTTCAAGTAGGCCTCGACGGATCGCGCGATGGGCGGCTTTCTCCTCAGAAAGGTGGGAGCCGCCCTCGTCGTGCTCGTGATTGCGAGCATGCTCGTCTTCGCGGGAGTCCGGGCGATCCCCGGTGATCCGGCGATCGCGCTCGGCGCCGAGGACCGCGACCCGGCGCTCCTCGCACAGATCCGGCACAAGTACATGCTCGACAGGCCGTTGCCGGTGCAGTACGTGCACTGGGTCTGGCTCGCGCTGCACGGCGACCTCGGCGTCGACCAGCGCGAGCTCCCCGTCGCGCACACGATCGTGACCCGCATTCCGATCACGCTCGAGATCGCAGTGCTCAGCCTCGTCGTCTCCGTCATCATCGGCATTCCGGCGGGGGTGATCGCCGCGGTCCGGCGCGGCAAGCCAGAGGACTATCTCGCCACGACCGGCGCGCTGATCGGTCTGAGCGTGCCGCACTTCTGGCTCGGCCTGCTGTTCATCATCTGGTTCGCCGTCGACCTCCACTGGCTGCCGGCGAGCGGCTACGTGTCGATGTCGCATCCGATCGCGAACATCGAGCACATGATCATGCCCGCGATCGTGCTCGGGACCGGTTTCGCCGCCGTGCTGATGCGGCAGATGCGCTCATCCATGCTGTCGTCGCTCGGTGCCGACTACGTTCGCACAGCGCGCGCCAAAGGCCTCAGCGAGCGCTCGGTGATCTGGCGGCACGCGTTCAGGAACAGCTTGATCACCATTACGACGCTCCTCGGGCTCCAGCTCGGCGCCCTGATCTCCGGCGTCGTCGTGACGGAGACGATCTTCGGGATCGCCGGCTTCGGCCGGCTCACCATCGACGCCGTCAACCAGCGGGACTACACGCTCATCCAGGGCGTCGTGCTCGTGACTGCGGCGGGGTACGTGATCGTCAACCTGCTCGTTGACATCCTCTACTCGTTTCTCAACCCGAGGATCCGGGTTTCATGAGCGCCGTCGACACCGTGACGCTCACGACCCCGCGCGCACGCAGGCGCATTTTGCTCCGCAAGCGGTTCTTGCGGCGGCCGATGGCGGTCGCCGGGCTCGTCATCGTGGTCGGGCTCGTCGTCGTCGCGCTCTTTGCACCGTGGATCGCGCCGTACAGCCCGGGGGCGACCGACTTCAATGCGATTCTCGCGTCTCCGTCCTCGAAGCACTGGCTCGGTACCGACTTCCTCGGCCGGGACGAGCTCTCCCGTCTGATCTGGGGAGCGCGCGCGTCGATGCAGGCCGGCTTTTTCGCAACCGTCGTCGCGATGGTGATCGCCGTTCCGATCGGCCTCGTCGCCGGCTACTACAGGGGCTGGATCGACACGGTGATCGCGCGGCTCACCGACGTCCTGCTCGCCTTCCCATTCCTTATCCTCGCGGTCGGGCTCGCCGCCATCTTCGGGCCGTCGCTTCTGAACGCGACTCTCGCACTCGGCATCGGCGCAGCGCCGGCGCTCATTCGCGTGTCCCGCGGCGAGGCGCTCGCCCAGCGGGAAGAGGATTATGTGCCGGCGGCGATCGCGAACGGAGCGAGTGACGCGACGATCATCTTCAGGCACATCCTCCCGAACATGTCGAGCACGCTGCTCGTGCAGGCGACGTTGACGATCCCGGCTGCGATCGTGGGCGAGGCGATCCTCTCGTTCCTCGGTCTCGGTGTGCAGCCGCCGACGCCCTCCTGGGGGACGATGCTCCAGGACGCGCAGTCGTATCTTTCCCAGGCTCCACGGCTCGCGGTGATACCGGGCCTCGCGATCGTCGCCGCCGCGCTCGCATTCAACGTCTTGGGGGACGGGCTTCGCGACATCTTCGACCCGCGCACGACGCGCTGATGCCGGACCCGCTTCTGCAGGTCTCGGACCTGTCCGTCCGCTTTGCCACCGACGAAGGCCCCGTCCACGCCGTCGACCGGATGTCGTTTTCGCTCAACGCGGGCGAGGTCCTCGGCATCGTCGGGGAGTCCGGCTGCGGGAAGAGTGTGACCTGCATGTCGATCGTGCGCCTGCTGCCTGAGACCGCGACGATCGAGGGGCAGGCGCTGTTCGACGGTCGCGACCTGCTCGCGCTGTCGCCGAGGCGGCTCAGCGCCGTGCGTGGCCGCGAGATCTCGTTCGTGTTCCAGGAGCCGATGACGTCACTCAACCCGGTGTTCACCGTGGGTCGACAGATCGGAGAGGTACTGCAGCGCCATCTCGGGCTCTCCCGCGGCGCTGCGCGGGCGCGTGTGATCGAGCTGCTGCAGCTCGTCCGCATACCCGCACCTGAGCGCCGCGTGGACGAGTACCCCCATCAGCTCTCGGGCGGCATGCGACAACGCGTGATGATCGCGATGGCGCTCGCGTGCCAGCCGAAGGTGCTCGTCGCGGACGAGCCGACGACGGCGCTCGACGTGACGATCCAGGCGGGGATCCTCGACCTGCTGCGCGACATCTGCGAGCGTCTCGGGACGGCGGTGATCCTGATCACGCACAATCTCGGCGTCGTCGCCGACATCGCCGACCGCGTGCTCGTCATGTACGCCGGACGGAAGGCCGAGGAGTCGGACGTCGGCGAGCTCTTCGCGCACCCACAGCATCCCTACACGATCGGGCTCTTGGGTGCGATCCCGCGGCCGTCCGACGGCGAGGTGGTCGAGCGGTTGCGCGAGATCCCGGGCCGGGTGCCCTCGCTTCGCGAGCTACCGGTCGGATGTGCGTTCGCTGAGCGCTGCCCGCGCGCGGACGAGACGACGCGTGCACACCAGCCCGAGCTGCGCGAGATTCGCCCGGACCACCTCGTGGCCTGCTTCCATCCCGGCGAGGACGGAGCATGAGCGAGCCGCCGCCCGTCCTCGAGGTCGTCGACCTCGTCAAGCACTACCTCACCGGCACGCGCATCGGCGGTGGTCGTAACGTCGTCCATGCGGTCGACGGGGTCTCGTTCACGCTTGGGCCGGGAGAGATGCTCGGCCTGGTGGGCGAGTCCGGGAGCGGCAAGTCGACGGTCGCGCACTGCATCCTGCGGTTGACCGAGCCCACGGAAGGGGCGATCCGTCTCGACGGCGTCGACATCACGCATCTAAGCCGACGAGCGATGCGCCCGCTCCGACGAAACCTGCACATGGTCTTTCAGGATCCGTACTCGTCGCTGAACCCGCGCATGACGGTCGGCGACATCGTCGGGGAGCCGTTGCGACTCCACGGCATCGCGAAGCGCCGCGAGCTCGATAGCCGCGTCGCCGAGGCGTTCGAGATGGTCGGGCTTCGCAGCGACCTCCGGTTTCGATACCCGCACGAGCTCTCGGGGGGGCAGCGGCAGCGCGTCGGCCTCGGGCGGGCGCTCATTCTCCGGCCGAAGGTGCTCGTCGCCGACGAACCGGTCTCCGCGCTCGACGTCTCGGTTCAGGCGTCGATCCTCAACCTGCTGCGTGACTTGCAACGCGAGCTCTCGTTCTCGTGTCTCTTCATCACGCACGATCTCGCGACGGTTGAGTTCCTCTGTGACCGCGTCGCCGTGATGTACCTCGGTCAGATCGTGGAGCTGGCGGATCGCGAGCAGCTCTTCGCGCAGCCCCAGCACCCGTACACACAGGCGCTTCTGTCTGCCGGCGTCGTGCCCGATCCCGCCGTGCAACGGACGCGGACGCGTGTCGTGCTCGACGGCGATATCCCAAGCCCTCTGGCGCCGCCGTCGGGTTGCCGCTTCCACACGCGGTGCCCGTTGCACAAGCAGTCCGCTCCTGCTTCGGATGAGGAAGTGCCGCCCCTCAGCGAGTTCGCGCCCGGTCATTTCGTCGCGTGCCACCTCGTGTCGCCCGGCTCGCCTGCGCCGCGGCTGGTCGAAACTGCGCGCGTGAAGGTGTAGCGGCGTCGGCGTGACACAGTGAGGCCAAGGCCCATCGTGTTCCCGTATCGTCCCGGGGTGCAGTTCACGACGCGACCGGAGCTTCGCGGGACGTTCGGCATGGTCACGTCGACGCACTGGCTCGCCTCCGCCGCAGGAATGGCGATCCTCGAGCAGGGTGGCAATGCGTTCGACGCTGCGGTCGCCGCCGGCTTCACGCTCCAGGTGGTCGAGCCGCACCTGAACGGGCCCGGCGGCGACCTGCCGGCGTTGCTCTGGCGCGCGGGCGAGGAGCCCGTCGTGCTGTGCGCGCAAGGCGTCGCGCCGCGCGCGGCGACGATCGAGCAGTACCGCGACGAGCTCGGGCTCGAGCTCGTTCCCGGCACGGGGCCGCTCGCGGCGGTCGTGCCAGGATCCTTCGGAGGTTGGCTCGTACTGCTGCGCGACTACGGCACGCTCCCGCTCGCGGACGTTCTGCGCTTCGCGATCGAATACGCGGAGAACGGGTATCCGGTCGTACCGCCGATCGCCGGCGCGATCCGCAACGTCGAGCGGCTCTTCCGCGACGACTGGACGACGTCCGCAGATGTGTACCTGCCCGTGCCCGTACCTGGGACGCTGCATCGCAACCCCCGGCTCGCGGCGACGTACCGGCGGATTGTCGAGGAGGCCGGCGACGATTTCGACGCGGCGCTCGAGTGCTGGTATCGCGGCTTCGTCGCCGATGCTGTGGTCGCGTTCCAGGAGCGCGCCTGGCGCGACAGCTCCGGCGAGCGTCACGCCGGCTTGCTCAGCGCCGAGGATCTCCGTGACTGGTCGCCGTCGTACGAGCAGCCGGTCTCGGTCGACTATCACGGCCACACGGTGTTCAAGGCGGGACCGTGGAGCCAGGCGCCCGTCTTCTTGCAGCAGCTCCGGCTGCTCGAGGGCTTCGACCTTGAGTCGATGAGCCAGGCGAGTGCCGAGTACATCCACACCGTGACCGAGTGCGCGAAGCTCGCGTTCGCTGACCGCGAGGCCTGGTACGGCGACCCCGACTTCGCCGACGTTCCGCTCGACCTGCTGCTCTCGCGCGAGTACGCCGACGAGCGGCGCGCACTCGTCGGTGCAGACGCGTCGGCCGAGCTGCGGCCGGGCGGGCCCTCGCCGCGGCTGCCCTCGCCCGTGCTCGGCAACGTCCCGGTCACGCCCGGCGTCGGCGAGCCCACCCGCGGTGACACCGTGCACCTCGACGTCGTCGATCGCGACGGGAACATGGTGTCGGCGACCCCGAGCGGCGGGTGGCTCTGGGGCGCGCCGGTAATCCCGGAGCTCGGGTTCTGCCTCGGCACGCGCGCACAGATGTTCTGGCTCGAGGAGGAGCTGCCGAACTCGCTCGAACCGGGCAAGCGGCCGCGGACGACGCTCTCTCCGACGCTTGCGGTGGCCGGGGACGGTACGCGACTCGCGCTCGGCACGCCGGGTGGCGACCAGCAGGACCAGTGGACGCTCAACACGTTCCTCGCTCATGTGCACTTTGGGCTGGACCTGCAGGCGGCGATCGACGCGCCGGGGCATCACACGGAGGCGTTCCCGAGCTCGTTCTATCCGCGCGGGACGCGGGTACGGCACGTCGCGGTCGAGGAGCGCGTGCCGGCGGGAACGGTGAACGGGTTGCGCGAGAGAGGTCACGACGTCGAGGTCGCGGGGCCGTGGTCGCTCGGGCGCGTCAGCGCTGTCGGGCGCGAGCCGGACGGGCAGCTGAAGGCGGGCGCGAACCCGCGTCAGATGCAGGGTTACGCCGTCGGGCGCTAGGGGTACCCGCCGCCGCATGCGGCTCGGGGCGCAGGCGCGCGGCGACGGCATGGCGGATATCGCCGTGTGGGCGCCGAACGCCTCGACGCTCGCCGTCTACGCAGCCGAGGCGGTGTATCCGCTCGAGCGCGACGAGGACGGGATCTTCAGCGGCTCGTTCCCGAGCGGCGAGTATCTACTGGAGCTCGACGCGCGCGACGTGCTTCCCGACCCATGCTCACGGAGCCAGCCGTACGGCGTGCGCGGGGTGTCCGCGGTCGTCGAGCCGTTCGCGTGGACGGACGGTGGGTGGCGTGGTCAGACGCTCGACGAGCTCGTCGTGTACGAGCTTCACGTCGGCGCGTTCACGGACGAGGGCACATTCGACGCCGTCATCCCACGGCTCGCTGCGCTGCGAGAGCTCGGTGTCACAGCGATCGAGCTGATGCCCGTGGCGACGTTCCCCGGGGAGCGCGGCTGGGGCTACGACGGCGTGTACATCTACGCACCGCATCCGGCCTACGGCGGGCCGACGGGTCTTGCGCGCCTTGTCGACGCAGCGCATGCAGCAGGGCTCGGCGTGATCCTCGACGTCGTCTACAACCACGTCGGCCCCGGAAGCGATGCACTCACCGCGTTCGGGCCGTACTTCTCCGCGGAGCACACCACGTTCTGGGGAGAGGCGATCGACTATTCGCAGAATTGGGTGCGCGAGTGGGTGGTACAGAACGCAGAGCAGTGGATTCGCGACTATCACATCGACGGCCTGCGGCTGGACGCCGTGCAGGCGATCGTCGACGACTCGCCGACCCATGTGTGCGCCGAGTTGAAACAGCGCGTCGGTGACGCACTCGTCATCTCCGAGACGGCGATCGGCGACTGGCGGCCGATCGAGGAGTGGGGCCACGACGCGCAGTGGTCGGACGCGCCGCACCACGAGCTGCATGTCCTGCTCACCGGTGAGCAGGACGGCTACTACAACGGCTTCGGCTCGGTGCGCGAGCTCGCCGACGACCTGCTCGGGATGGGCCATGATCCGCGGCGTGTCGTCGTGTTCGCACAGGACCACGACCAGGTCGGGAACCGCGCGCTCGGCGACCGGCTGCCGGCCGCGGCCTTGCGGGTCGCAGCGGCGGTGACGCTCTTCTCGCCGTGCACGCCTCTCCTCTTCATGGGCGAGGAGTGCCTGACCGACCGGCCGTTCCAGTTTTTCACCGACCACATCGACCCGGCGGTCGCGGAGGCCACCCGCGAGGGCCGGAAGAAGGAGTTCGAGCACTTCACGTCGTTCTCGGGCGAGGTTCCTGATCCGCAATCCCTCGATACGTTCTTGCGGTCGAAGCTCGGTGCGTGCGAGCCGGATCCGCTCTACCGTGAGCTCCTCGCGCTGCGGCGCGAGCTGCCGCGTGAGCTCGAAATCGTCGAGGCGGGCGAGAGCCGGCTGCACCTGCGACGCGGCGGGACGGATCTCATCGCCGACTTCGCGGCGCAACAGGTAGAGATTCGCGGCTGATGGAGGTCTGGCCGGGCAGGCCGTTCCCGCTCGGGCCCACCTGGGACGGGAACGGGACGAACTTCTCGCTCTTCACGGAGAACGCGGAGCGCGTCGAGCTCTGCCTGTTCGACGGCGACGACAACGAGACGCGCATCGAGCTGACCGACCGCGAGGCGTTCAACTGGCACGGGTACATCCCCGGCGTCGGGCCCGGCCAGCGGTACGGCTACCGCGTGCACGGGGCGTATGACCCGGCGAGCGGGCGGCGGTTCAACGCGGCGAAGCTCCTGATCGACCCGTATGCGAAGGCGATCGAGGGCCCGGTGGACTGGAACGCGGGCAACACGTTGCCGTACGTCCCGAGCAGCGACGCGGATGCGGATCTGCACGTCGACTCGACGGATGACGCGCGTGCGATCCCAAAGTGCGTCGTCGTCGATCGGCGGTTCGACTGGGAGGGTGACGCACTGCCGAACCATCCGTGGAACGAGATGGTGATCTACGAGGTGCACACGAAGGGGTTCACGAAGCTGCATCCGACGGTGCGCGAGGATCTGCGGGGCACGTACGCGGGACTCGCGTCCGAGCCCGCGCTCGAGTACTTGAAGTCGCTCGGCGTCACGGCGGTCGAGCTGCTCCCGGTGCACCACATCATCGACGAGAGCTTCCTGCACGAGCGCGGGTTGACGAACTACTGGGGCTACTCGTCGATCGGCTACCTCGCGCCGCATGCGCTGTACTCCGCGACCGGGCGCGACGGCGAGCAGGTGCGTGAGTTCAAAGGGATGGTGAAGGCGCTGCACGGCGCGGGCATCGAGGTGATCCTGGACGTCGTCTACAACCATACCGCCGAGGGCAACCACCTCGGGCCGCTGCTGTCGTTCAAGGGCGTCGACAACCAGTCGTACTACCGGCTGATGCCCGACGACCCGAGGCACTACATGGACTTCACGGGGACGGGCAACTCGCTGAACCCGGTGCATCCGTCGGTGCTGCGGCTGATCATGGACTCGCTGCGCTACTTCGTGAGCGAGTGCCACGTCGACGGGTTCCGGTTCGATCTCGCGTCGGCGCTCGCGCGTGAGTTCTACGAGGTCGACCGCCTGTCGGCGTTCTTCGACACGATCCATCAGGATCCGGTGCTGTCGCAGGTGAAGCTGATCGCCGAGCCGTGGGACGTCGGGCCGGGCGGCTACCAGGTCGGGAACTTTCCCGTGCTCTGGGCGGAGTGGAACGGGCTCTACCGCGACACGATGCGCGACTTCTGGCGCGCGCAGTCGAATGTCGGGCAGTTCGCGTCGCGGTTCACCGGGTCGAGCGACCTCTATCAGTCGGACGGGCGTGCGCCGTTCGCGTCGATCAATTTCATCACGGCGCACGACGGCTTCACGCTCCGCGATCTCGTCTCCTACAACGACAAGCACAACGAAGCGAACGGCGAGGACAACCGCGACGGCACGGACGACAACCGCTCGTGGAACCACGGCGTCGAAGGGCCGACCGATGATCCGGAGATCAACGCGCTGCGCGCCCGGCAGCAGCGAAACTTTCTCGCGACGCTCTTTCTCTCGCAGGGCGTCCCGATGCTGCTCGGCGGCGACGAGTTCGGGCGGTCGCAGGACGGCAACAACAACGCGTGGTGCCAGGACACCGAGCTTTCGTGGTTTCGGTGGGGCGAGGCGGACGAGGGCCTGATCGAGTTCGTGCGCCGTCTGATCGCGTTGCGACAAGAGCATCCCGTCTTCCGGCGGCGGACGTTCCTGACGGGCGGCGACAGCAAGGGGTCGGGGCTGCCCGACGTGTGGTGGTTCCGTCCCGACGGCCGGCGGATGACGCAGAAGGACTGGCAGCGATCGGACGCGCACACGCTCGGCGTGTTCCTGAACGGCGCCGAGATCCCCGAGCGGACGCAGACGGGTGAGAACATCGAGGATGCGTCGTTCCTCCTGCTCTTCAATGCGTACGGCGAGTCGATCACGTTCACGCTGCCGACGCGCCGCTTCGGCGCGCGGTGGCACGTGGAGCTCGCGACGTCGAACGGCCTGCCGGATGCGCCGTGTCCAGCGCGGTCGCAGGTGACGCTCGAGGGGCGTTCGCTCGTCCTTTTGCGACGTGTGTAACGGAAGTGTCACGTCTGACACCAGGACGTGTCCGCTCGTCCTTCGAGGCCGATTGACCACGGGCGACTGCCGGGATTCCGTGTCTGACACCGGGGCATGTCGTCACCGCCATGCCTGACTGGCGCTGCACGTACCGGCTCCAGCTTATGCCCGCCTTCGGGTTCCGCGACGCGCGGGAGGTCGCCGTTCCCTACGTCGCCGAGCTCGGGGCGTCGCACCTCTACCTCTCGCCGTCACTGCAGGCGCGGCACGGATCGCTGCACGGGTACGACGTGACCGACCCGACGCGGATTTCCTCCGACCTCGGGGGCGAGGACGAGTTCCGCAGCCTCTGCTCCGCCGCGCACGATGCCGGCCTCGGGATCCTCCTCGACATCGTCCCGAACCACATGGCGACCTCTGACGAGGAGAACCCCTTCTGGCGCGACCGGGCCCTCCGCGCGCGGTTCTTCGACTGGGATCCCGCGACGGGCTGGTACCGACGCTTCTTCGACGTCGGCGACCTCGCCGGCGTCCGCGTCGAGGATCCCGACGTCTTCGAGGCGACGCATGCGAAGGTGCTCGACCTGATCCACGACGGCCTCGTCGACGGGCTGCGCGTCGACCACCCCGACGGCCTCGCGAACCCGCGCGAGTACCTCGACCGCCTAGGCGACCACGGCGCACAGCGGGTCTGGGTCGAGAAGATCCTCGAGCCAGGCGAAGAGCTCCGCGACTGGCCCGTGCAGGGCACGACCGGCTACGAGTTCGCGAACGACGTGACCGCGCTCTTCATCGACCCGGCCGCGGAGGAGCCGATGACCGCGCTCTACCAGGAGCTCACGGGTGAGCGTCGCACGTTCGCCGAGATCGCCGACGAGGCAAAGCTCGAGGTCGCACGGACGACGTTTACACAGGAGTTCGACCGCCTGCGCACGCTCTACCTGCACGACGCACTCGAGGACGCGGCTGCCGGGCTGCACGTCTACCGCACCTATGTCGAGCCGCACGGGAACCGCGTCGCTCCCGAGGACCGCTCCGCGAACGCGCCGCTGCCGCAGGACTTGCGCGACGTCGTTGAGCTCCGCGGCGAGCGCTCGCCCCAAGGCGACGAGTTCGTCACGCGCTGGCAGCAGACAACGGGCCCCGTGATGGCGAAGGGCGTCGAGGACACGGCCTTCTATCGCTACTACCGGCTCACCGCGCTCAACGAAGTCGGCGGTGACCCGGGACGCTTCTCCGTCGATCCCGCCACGTTCCACGCGCACGCACAGGCGCGCCATGAACGCCATCCGCTCTGGCTGCTCGCATCGCAGACGCACGACACGAAGCGCGCCGGAGACGTGCGCGCACGCATCGGTGCGCTCGCAGGGATGCACGACCGCTGGGCCGATCGCATACGCACATGGCGCGACATCACCGGCGGCATGGAAGATCCGAACGACGAGTACCTCGTCTGGCAGACGCTGGTCGGCGCGTGGCCAATCATCCCGACGCGCCTCGAGCAGTACCTCACGAAGGCGCTGCGCGAGGCGAAGCGGCACACGAACTGGATCAAGCCGAACGACGAGTACGAGCGGCGCGTCATGCAGTTCGTCCGCTCGCTCTACGAGAACCAGGAGTTCCTCGACGAGTTCGAACCGTTCCTGCAGGATGTCGCCGCGGCAGGCGAGCACGCATCGCTCGGCGCACTGCTGCTTCGCCTCACCTCGCCCGGCCTACCCGACCTCTATCAGGGCGACGAGTTCTGGTCGTTGAACCTCGTCGACCCCGACAACCGCCGCCCGATCGACTGGAGACGCCGCTACCGCGCGCGCGACCGGGCGGGGCCGACGCGCGAGACGATGAAGTTCCATCTCGTCCGCCGAGTGCTGCGCGTTCGGGCGACGCACGCCGATGCATTCGCCGGGACCTACGAGCCGCTCGACCTCGGCCCGAACCGTGTTGGATTCATCCGCGGCGGGAGGATCCGCGTCGTCGTTCCGTTGCGTCCAGGCGACTCGGCAACGAGCGACGGCGACCTTCTTCTGGAATTCCCCCAGGAACTCTCGCTTCTCCGCTGAATCCGCATACTGTTCGCCATGAGCTCAGACGCTTGGCCATCGCCCGAAGGAGCGCCCGCGCCGCTGCCCCGCCTCGAGGATCTCCCGATCGCCGAGCGCGGTTACGACCAGGAGGCGGTCCGCGTTGCGTTCGACTCCTTCTACCGCCACGCAGCGCAACTCGACACATCCCTGCGCGCGCTCGAGGCGGTCGAGATCTTCCGGCGAGATGCCGATGCGCTGCGCAACGACCTGCGCGCGCTGCGGTCGCTCGGGCTTGGTGGCAGCTCAGGCGATCCCGGATGGGCGGTGCGCAGCTATGAGCGCGAGCGGCGCGAGGTTTCAGGGGCCGTGCTGCGCCTCGCCTTCGAGGCTGCGCTCCTCGTCGCGGTTGCAGTCGTAGCGGGCGTCGGTCAGTTCAGGACTCCGGTGATCGTCGCGCTGATGGCGGGCGCGTTCGCGATCGTTGCGCTCTCGGAGTGGCTCGCGAGCCGCAGCCGCTTCATCCCGCCGTCCGTCGGCTTCCTCACCGACGGCGAGCCGGCCCCGTACGTCGAGGCGCCCGCGCCGCCGTGGGCAGGCCCGCAGGCGCTTGCGCCCGGGGAGGACACCGAGCCCGATGCGCTCACGATGATCGCCGCACCCGCCGACGGCGAAACGGTCGACCCGTGGGAGCAGGGCGCCGACGACGCGAACGAGGAGCCCGAGCCGGAGCTCGCCGAGCGCGGCGGCTTCTTCCGTCGTCGTCGCCGTTAGAAAGCGGAATGCCCGACGCTCGTCCCAGGGGTTAGACGAGCGCCGGGCTTGGAGGAACCGCTGTGTTGAGGGAGGGTTCGATGAAGCACATTCATCGAAGCAGGGCCACATGAGCGGCCACTAAGACAGACATGAGCGGGCTCTAAGAGTTCGCGAGCCGGAGGCGCATCAGCGCGCCGCCGCCGGGGGCGTCCTCTGCAGAGACGCTGCCGCCGTGCGCCTCCGCAACATCCCGCACGATCGCGAGCCCGAGGCCAGAGCCGGGGAGCGCGCGCGCCGACGTTGCACGATAGAAACGGTCGAAGACGTGCTCGCGGTCCTCGGCGGCGATGCCGGGTCCATGATCGCGTACGCGCACCTCGCCGTCCTCAAGCGAGACCTCAACCTTCGATCCCGGCGCAGTCCACTTGCCGGCGTTCTCGATGAGGTTCCACACTGCGCGCTCGAGCCGTTCCGGCGAGCCCTCGATCGTCGTAGGCTCGACGGTCGATTCGAATGTCACGTTGGGGAAGCGGTTGCGCGCGCGCTCGACGGCGCTGTCGACGACCTCGTCGAGATGGACTTCGACGCGAGCCTGCGGCGCTTCGCCGCGCGCGAGCTCGAGCAGCGCGGCGATCAGGTCACGCATCTCGTGCGCCTCGCGCTCGAGGTCGGCGAAGAGCTTGGCGCGCTGGCCCGGTGCAAGCCGTTCTTGCTGCTTCAGCACCTCGATGTTCGTCTGCAGGCTCGTCAGCGGCGTGCGCAACTCGTGCGACGCATCGGCGACGAACCGGCGTTGCGTCTCGAGCGAATCCTCGAGCGCCTCGAGCATTGTGTTGAACGCGATGCCGAGGCGCGCGAGCTCGTCGCGGCCGCCCGTGTCGGTCACACGCTCACTCGGATCCCGAGTCTGCGCGATCCGCTCGGCCGCGCTCGTGAGCCGGCGCACCGGCACGAGTGCCGCGCGCGAGACGAGAGCGCCCGCGGCGGCGCCGGCGGCGATGCCGCCTGCGACGATGAGCAAGAGGATGAGCCTAAGACGGTTGAGGGTTCGATTGAGATCGCCGAGGGGTCGGACGAACTGAACGGCAAGACCGTGACCGTCGATTGTCTGGCCGACGAAGACTGTGTAGATGCGCGTCTGGTGTTCGCCGACCTCTCCGTCGGCGAAAAACGCCGAGTGTTGACCCGCGGCGACTGCGACGGTGGTCTTGGTTACCGGCACGCGCAGTTTCTCGCCGGCGGCAAGCAGGTGCTTTCCGTCGTCGCGCACGATCTGCATGTACAGCGATGTGACGCTCGGGCCGGCCGGCTGGAACGTGTAGCCACCCGGGCCGAACGACCGGCGAAGCTTTCCTTCGTCGACCTGAGCGACCTCTTGCTGCAACTGCTGGTCGACCGTCGCGCGCAGATGGTCGCGCATGACGATGTAGACGACGGCCGATGCGATAGCGACCGTCGCTGCTACCGCGATCGCGGATGCGATGGCAAGTCGCAGCCGGAACGTCATGGCTCGCGCAGCACGTACCCGGTGCCGCGCACCGTGTGGATCAGCCGCGCGTCGTCCTCGGCCTCCGTCTTCCGGCGCAGGTAGCCGACATAGACGTCGAGCGCGTTCGACGAGTGGCTGAAGTCGTAGCCCCACACGCGCTCGTAGATGAGCGAGCGCGGGAGCACCTGGCGCGGGTTGCGCATGAAGAGCTCGAGCAAGTGCGCCTCCGTCGTCGTCAGCTCGAACCGTCTGCCGCCGCGGCGAGCTTCCATCGAGCCGAGGTCGAACGTCAAGTCGGCGAAGCGGAGGACGTCGGCCGGCTCCGATTCGACCGAGCGGCGGAGCAGGGCGCGCAGGCGCGCCAGCAGTTCCTCGAGCGCGAACGGCTTCGGGAGGTAGTCGTCTGCGCCTGCATCGAGGCCGTCGACGCGGTCGCCGACGGCGTCGCGGGCGGTCAGCAAGAGCACGGGCACCCGGTTGCCCTCCCGGCGGAGCCGCCGGGTCACGTCGAGCCCGTCGTACCCGGGCATCATCACGTCGAGCACGACGGCGTCCGGGGTGCGCTGCGAGATCGCCGCGAGCGCGGCGTCGCCGTCCGAGGCGAGCTCCACGTCGTAGCCGGCGAGCTGGAGTGCCCGCTCGAGTGCCTCCCGCACCGCGCGGTCGTCGTCAGCAACCAGGACCAGCATGTCGTTCACAAGTGTGCCCGCAGAGGTGAGACAGGACTAAGAGGAAGGCCCCTATCCTGGCGTTGTGTCAGGGAACGGCGCAGTCGCGATCGTCATCCTCGGCTCGATCGTCGTCCCGCTCGGCGGGGTCGTCTTGCTCTGCTGGATCTTCTGGAAGCATCGCCACGACGAATAGAGAGGGCGGCGCGGAGGCCGCCGCCCTCTCAGCTGTTGGGTCGTCCTAGTGGGAGATCGAGTCGAGCGTGTTGACGCCGCTCACGAGCGTGCAGCGGATCTCGGCCCGCGAGCCCATCGGGAAGTTGCCGACCTTCGACTGCAGGTTCGACGGCACCGAGCACGTCAGGCCCGCGACGGTGATCGAGGAGCCCGAGTTCGCGCTGACCGTCCCCCGTGCAGCGCTGTGCTCCTTGATCGTCCGCATCGGCCGACAGGTGCCGGGCGTCATCTCGACGGCCGCACCGCCCGTCGAAGCGCCGAGCTTGCCGTCCGTGAACCCGCCGCTGCTGGTGAAGCCGGCGGACAGGTTCGCGATGAGGCGTGCGGCCGGATCGTGCGCGTGGCCAACGGCGAGGCCGGCGACCGAGCCGCCGCTGTAGACCGTGTCGAACTGGGCCTGCGTGTCGCGACCGGAGACGTCGATCTTCAACGTGCCGGTCACACGGCCGATTCCGTCCGTCGTGTTGATCACGGAGTGGGCGCGCAGCGTCGCGTTTCCGGTGAGGTCGGGATCGCCCGAGGCCGTCCCCGTGTACGTCCCGTCGGTGACGACGAGCGCCTTGCTGTCCGACGTCGTGCAGGTCCTGGTGTTGACATGCGACGCGGTCGTCGCCACGAACGTCCCGGTGACCGCTCGCGCGTTCTTCGTGTCATTGAGCCCCCGTGCGACCGCGATGCTCGCTGCGGCGAGCGCGGCGACGACGAGCGCGGCGAGGGTGAGCGTGCGTTTCATGCCGTCCTCCATTCGGCGGGTACCGCCGAACTCTCAGGTCGCCGACTACGCCGCCGCGCAAGCTCTGCGTAAAGCCCGTGTAAAGCGTGGTGGAGCTGGATAGGTTCGCCGTATGAGCATGCGCCGGCTCTTCGTCGCGATCGCGCTCGGGCTCGCGCTCCCGGCGGGTGCGCAAGCCGCGGGACCGTTGCACCTGCGTCCGGTCGCCCGCGTCCCGCTGAGCGGCCCGGCCGTCCGCTTCGACTACACGAGCTTCGACCCCGCCACACACCTGCTCTGGATCTCGCATATGGACGCGAGCCAACTCCTCGCGTTTGACGTGCGGAGACGGAAGATCGTCAAGACGATCTCCGCACCCGGCGTCCATGGGGTGATCGCCGTACCGGAGCTCGGCCGCGTCTTTGTATCCGCCACGACCGCGCGCGAGGTGCTGACGCTGAACGCGCGGACCGGCGCGGTGCTCGCCCGCGCTCCTGCAGGGCTGTATCCGGACGGGCTCGCCTACGACCCGGCAGACCACCGAGTCTTCGTCTCGGACGAGAGCGGCGGTGTCGAGACGGTGCTCAATGCGGCGGGCCATCGCATCGCGACGATCACGCTCGGCGGCGAAGCGGGAAACGTGCAATACGACGACACGACGCGGCGCATCTTCGTGGACGTGCAGACACGCGACGAGGTGGCGGTGATCGACCCGCGCACATATCGCATCGTGCGCCGCATTCACGTCTCCAACTGCGTGAACGACCACAGTCTGCTCATCGACTCCCCTCGGCGGCTTGCGTTCATCACCTGTGACGGCGACGCGCACTTGCTGATCCTGAATCTGCGGACGCTGAAGGTCACCGGCGTGTTCAAGGTCGGCGATTCGCCCGACGTGCTCGCCTTCGACAGTGCGCTGCGGCGGCTCTATGTGTCTGCGGAAAGTGGTGTCGTCGGCGTGTTCGCCGAGACCGCACGGTCGGTGCGGCCGCTCGGGCTCAGCTTCCTCGCGACGGAAGCCCACTCCGTCGCTGTTGATCCGCATACACATTTCGTGTATTTCCCGCTACAGCAAGGCTCGACCGGCGGGCCGCAACTCTTGATCATGCGGCCCGACTAGATCTGGCAAGCTCCCGGCGGTGGTGGAGACTCCCGACCGCGTCCTCCTCGAGCGGCTCCGCGAGGTGCTCGCGGACCAGCCGGTGACCGAGACGGAGCTGCGAGGACTGATCGACCAGGCGGACGGCCTGGTTCGCACGCTCGGCGCGCACATGGCGGGGAGCGAGCGGCGGCTCACCGAGCTGTCGGACGATCCGGAAAGCTCGCTGCAGGAGATCGCGGGCGAGCTGCACCGCGTCGAGACGTTGCGTCCGCGGCTCGACGAAGCGCGACGGCTCCTCACCGGCTTGCAGGTTCGTGCGCGCGAGCTCCGCACCGCGTGGCTGATCCGGCAGGCGGAGGGGGTCGATCACTGACCGGCGTTTCGCCGGATCGCGGCGAACGTTCGCTCGAGCGCCGCGGTCGGCGTGAACTCGAGCGCAGAGCTGTCCTCGAGGAACTCGATCGAATGGCCCGGCTCGATGAAGTACGCCTGGCCGCCTTCGACTGTCTCCGTGCGGTCGGCGTAGTGGACGACGATCCGGCCGCTGAAGAGGTAGCCCCAGTGCGGTGCCTGACAACGGTCGTCCGGAAGCCCGCGCACCATCGCGGAGGCGTCCTGGCCGGCCTTCGCGTCTTCGAACGCGACGGTGATGCCGCCCCAGTCGGCGAACCGCCCGGAATAGCCCGGCGCGATCTCGCGCGGCTCGATCTCGTCGTGTGAAGCGCTCGGCATCGTCGTCCTTTCTCTTAGATGACTTGAGCCTCGTGCTCTCCGGCCCGCGTGCCGAAGCGATCGGCGCGCAACCCGTCGAGCCATTCCGGAGTAGCGCCACCCCCGAGACCGTCGGCGACAGCACGCCCGGTGCTCGGTGCGACCATGAACCCGTGACCGCTGAAGCCGGCTGCGACCCAGAGGCCGTCGGCGAGCTCGTCGATGATCGGCTGGCCGTCAGGTGTCATGTCATACGTGCCGGTCGCGACGATCGGCAGCGAGACATATTGCAGCTGCGGCAAGAGCCGGTCGAGCTCTCCGCGCAGGCGCCGGCGCCACGCATCCTGCTCCGTCGCCGGATCGCCGGCGGCGCGGAGGTCGCTCGCGAGCACGCGTCCGTCCGCGAGCTGCTTCGCCGCGATGCCGCGATCGACCGCGATCACGAGCGGCTCGAGCAGTCGCTCGCGGATCGGCTCGCTGAGGAAGAGCGTGCGCGGCTCCTCGGCGATCGGCAGGTCGAAGCCGAGCGGCTCGAGCAAAGGGCGCGATGCCGCACCGGCCGCGACGACGACGGCGTCTGTCGTCAGCCCGCTGCCGCTTGAGAGCTCGAGTCGCCAAGCGTCGACTTCGCGCTCGATCGCACGAACGCCGGCGATCTCGATCGTCCCGCCGCGCGCCACGACGACTTCCGCGACCGACTCGACGACAGCCTGTGGCCGGTCGAAGTACCCGTCCTCGGCGCAGGTGGCGCCGCCGCGCAGGCCGTCCGGCTTGAGCCCGGGGACGACCGCCGACGCCTCGGCCGGCGAGAGGAGCACGGACGGGATCCCGAGCTCGTGCTGCAACGCGACTGCCGCGTCGAGCCGCGCCATCGTCGCCTCCGTATCGGCGAGAAACACATACCCGCACGTATCGAAATGCGCTTGCGCGCGTGTGTCGAAGCGCTCGTCGAAGTCGCGGTAGAACGCGAACGACTCGCTCGCCATCAGGCAGTTCCCGCGCGTGGCCCACTGCCGGCGGACGCCGCCGGGCTGGATCCCCGAGGCGCCGGCGCCGATCCCGGTGCGCTCGACGACGGTCACGGGCCCGAGCTCCCGCTCGAGTAGATGGAGCGCGATCAAGAGCCCGCTGATCCCCGCTCCGACGACGGCGACTGACACGCTGCAACCCTACGTACCGCTGTAGCTTTTGCGCATGGCCGGGCCGCTCCGCATTCTCGTGCTCGGGGGCGGGCTGCCCGCCTACTTCGAGGCGCCCGAGGAGGAAAAGCGCGAGGTCTTCCTGCCGCGCTTCCGCGCGCTGCTTGCTGAGTGGGAAGAGCTGGGCGCTCGCGTCATCGCGTCGTTCTGTGACGACGTGCTCCAGGTCGGGCCGGTGACGACTGATGCGTGGGCCTGGTATCTCATCTTCGAGGTGGACGACCTCGACGTTGCAGGCACGATGATCGAGCGCGTTCGCGCGGACATCGACGGGGTGCGGCTCGACCGCTACCTTCGCTTCGAGGTTCGCATCGGCCGTCCGTTCTGGGCACGCGAAGAATGACGACCGTCCCGACCGTCGACGAGCTTCAGCCGCCGCAGCCGCCGCGCGCCGAGCGGCGTGGGCTGCTGCGGCGCGGCGGCTTTCTCCGCTTTGTGCTCCGCCGGTTCGCCGCGCTCGTGCTGCTTTCGGTCGGAATCACGTTCGTCGTCTTCGTCCTCACCGAGCTGGTGCCGTCGAACGCGGCCGCGACCAACCTTGGCGAGCAGGCTGCGGGCGACCCGGCGGCGGTCGCGGCGTTCAAGCATCACTACGGTCTCGACCGGCCGTTCCCCGTGCGCTACGCGCTCTATCTCGACCACCTCGTGCACGGCGATCTCGGCCAATCGACGGTGACACACGGCGCGGTGACGCACGACCTCGGCCAATTCATCCCGGCGACGGCCGAGCTCGCGCTCTACTCGATTCTCTTCGCGTCGGTTGTCGGCATCGCGTTCGGCGTCGTCGCGGCGCTTCGCCGCAACAAGCCGACCGATCACGTCCTGCGCGTCACGTCGCTCGCCGGAATCTCGATGCCGACCTTCTGGATCGCGCTCGTTGCGCTCTACGTCGGCTTCTTCCGGCTCGGCTGGTTCCCAGGCGCCGAGCGGCTCGACCCGGGAACGAACCCGCCGCCGAGCATCACCGGGCTGTACACGCTCGACGCCCTGCTGCACGGCGACTGGGGCCTCTTCGTCCAGGCGCTCCACCACTTGATCCTGCCGGCACTCGTGCTCGCCGCGTTCAACGTCAGCCTGCTCACGCGCTTCACGCGCTCCGCGGTGCTCGAGGTGATCGGCAACGACTACGTCCGCGCTGCGCGCGCGAAGGGAATGCCCGAGCGTGTCGTCGTGGTGCGCTACGTCCTGCGTGCCGCGCTCCCGTCGGTCATCACCGTCCTCGGGCTCGTGTTCGCGAACGTGCTCACCGGTGCGGTGCTCGTGGAGAAAATCTTCTCCTGGCCCGGCATCGGCCAGTACGCCTTCCAGGCGGCGGTGAACCTCGACGTGCCCGCGATCGCCGGCGTGAGCCTCTTCGTCGCGGTCGTCTACATCACGGTCAACTTCATCGTCGACCTCCTGTACGGGCTCATTGACCCGAGGATCCGGATCACATGACGGACATTGCGGTCGAGCCTCGCCCCGAGCGGCGGCTGCGTCTGTCGGTCGTGTGGCACCAGCCGCTCGCCGTGATCGGCGCGACGATCGCGATCGTCTGGGTCGTCGTCGCGATCTTCGCGCCGCTGATCGCGCCGTACGGCTCGCTTGCGCAGTCGTTTACGCCGTCGCAGTCGCCGTCCTTGCACCACTTGTTCGGCACGGACGAGCTCGGTCGCGACGTCTTCAGCCGCGTGATCTACGGCTCGCGTGTGTCGCTGCCGATCGCGCTTCTCCTCGTCGTGCTGGCGGCGCTAATCGGCAGCGCGGTCGGAGCGGTCGCCGGCTACTTCCGCGGCCTCGCCGACGGCACGCTGATGCGCGCGGTCGACCTCTTCTTCGCGTTCCCGCCGATCATCCTCGCGATGGTCGTCGCGGCCGTGCTCGGGCGCGGCCTGCAGAATGCGGCGCTCGCAATCGTCGTCGTCGCGTGGCCGTCGTACTCACGCGTCGTGCGCGGGCTCGTGCTCTCGGTCGGCGATTCGGAGTTCGTGCAGTCGGCGCGGCTCCTCGGCGCGCCCGCGCGGCGGACGCTGTTCCGCGACGTGCTCCCGAACGTCGTCGGGCCGGTCGTCGTGCTCGCGACGCTCGATCTCGCGAACGCGATCCTGCTGCTCTCCGGCTTGTCGTTCCTCGGCCTCGGCGCGCAGCCGCCGCAGGCGGAGTGGGGCTCGATGGTCGCCGACGGCACGCAGTACTTCCAGTGGTGGTGGATGGGCACGTTCCCCGGGCTCGCGATCTTCACGGTCGTGCTCGCGTTCAACTTCCTCGGCGACAGCCTCCGCGATGTGCTCGACCCGCGCACCGCCTGGCGCTCGAGTGAGGAGGAGTCATGAGCTTGCTTGACGTCGAAGGCCTGCGGATCCGCCTGCCGACGACGCGCGGGCTCGTCACCGTGGTGGACGGCGTCGACTACGCGGTCGAGGAGGGTGAGGTGTTCGGCGTCGCCGGCGAGAGCGGCAGCGGCAAGACGATGTCGATGCTCTCCTTGCTCGGCCTGCTGCCGGACGGCGCGGTCGTCGACGGCCGCGTGCGCTTTGGCGGGAACGACCTACTCCACATGCCGCGCCGGCGGCTGCGCGAGGTCGCGGGCCGCGATCTCGCGATGGTCTTCCAGGACCCGCTCACCTCGCTCCACCCGATGCTCTCGGTCGGCCGGCAGCTCACCGAGCACGTGCAGCGCCACCTCGGCGTCGGCAAGCGCGACGCGGAGCGCAAGGCCGTGACGGCGCTCGAGGAGGTGCGCATCCCGGATCCGGCGGCGGCACTCCGGGCGTTCCCGCACCAGTTCTCGGGAGGGATGCGGCAGCGCATCGCGATCGCGATCGCCCTTGCGTGCCGGCCGAAGCTGCTGATCGCGGACGAGCCGACGACGGCACTCGACGTCACGGTGCAAGCAGGCATCCTGCGGCTTCTCGACCGCCTGCGCCGCGAGAACGACCTCTCCGTGATCCTGATCACGCACGACCTCGGCGTGATGTCGGCGATCGCTGACCGCGTGTCGATCTTCTACGCGGGTCGCGTCGTCGAAGCCGGCTCGCGCGAGGAGGTTCTCCGCACGCCGCGGCATCCCTACACCCAGGCTCTGCTCGATGCGCTGCCGCATCCGGAGGCCGGCGAGGACAAGCCGCTCGTCGCGATCGGCGGCGCGCCGCCGAGCCCCGGTGCGATTCCATCCGGCTGCGCATTCCATCCGCGCTGTGCATACGCGGTTGCGACGTGCCATGTCGAAGTGCCGGCCCTCGTGCCGAAGGACGACCGGCTGCTTGCCTGTCCTCCCGACCCGTTCGCCGCCCGATGAGCGCGCTCGAGCTGCGAGATGTCGTCGTCGATTACGAGTCCCGCGGCGGCGGTCGTGTGCGTGCCGTCGCCGGCGCGAGCATCGCTGTCGAGCCCGGCCAGATCGTCGGCCTCGTCGGCGAGTCCGGCTGCGGCAAGTCGACGCTCGCGCGGGCGGCGGTCGGTCTCGTCAGGCCGACTGAAGGCACGGTCGAGTTCGAAGGTGCGCCGGTGACGCCGCTGACCCGGCGTGCACGTCCACGGGATCTCGTGCGGCTGCAGCTCGTCTTCCAGAATCCGTACTCGTCGCTCAACCCGCGACGCAAGATCGGCGCCCAGCTCGCTGACGGGCGTGACGCCCGGCGCGGCCAGGGCGCTCGTATCCGCGAGCTGATCGACATCGTCGGGCTGCCGGCTGCCGCTGCCGAGCGCTTCCCGCACGAGTTCTCCGGCGGGCAGCGCCAGCGAGTCGCGATCGCTCGCGCGCTCGCCGCCGAGCCGTCGGTGATCGTGCTCGACGAGCCGCTCGCCTCGCTCGACGCTTCCGCGCAGGCGCAGCTTGCGAACCTCTTGGTCGATCTCTCGCGCGAGCTCGACCTCGGCCTGCTCCTGATCTCGCACGACCTCGCGATCGTCAGGCACATAGCCGACGCGGTGTCCGTCATGTACCTCGGCCGGATGGTCGAGACCGGCCCGACGTCGCCGCTGTGGCAACTGCCGCTGCACCCGTACAGCGAGGCACTGATCGGCGCCGTCCCGCATCCCGACGGCACCGGGTTCCTGCCGCAGGCGCTGCCCGGCGAGGTGCCGAACCCGGCGAGCCCGCCGAGCGGCTGTCGGTTCCATCCGCGGTGCCCGTACGCGTTCGACCGCTGCCGCGTCGACGAGCCGCCGCTCGTGCCGCTGCAGGGAGACCGAACTGCGGCCTGCTGGCTGCAGCCGGAGGGTGCGTCTGTGGAAACGCCAAGCATTCGGCGCGACCAACTCCACAGCGGGGCTAGCGTCGAATAGGGTCAAAGGCCCAAATCCCCCGCAGAAGAGAAGGAGACCCTTGGTGAGACGAATCTTGCCGCTCACACTCACGACATTCATCGCTCTCGTGTGCGCGCTTGCCGCCTTCGGAGCGACCGATCGCTCCTCGGCTGCGCCGACGCTTGTGGTCGACAACTCGTTCACCATCAAGACGTCTGACCCGCAGCGCGCATTCGATCCGACCGCGTCGATTATCGATCGCGCGATCTTCGACACGCTCTTCACCTACAAGGGCGGCGACCTCTCGACCCCGATCCCGCTGCTCGTGCAGTCGTGGAAGGCGTCGAACGGCGCGAAGACGTTCACGTTCCAGCTGAAGCGGAACGTGCACTTTGCCGACGGCACGCCGCTCACGTCGAAAGACGTCGTGTTCTCGCTCAACCGCCTTGTCAACCTGAAAGGCAATCCCGCCTTCCTGCTCGCCGGCATCACGGTGTCCGCCAAGGGCAGGTACACGGTGATCATGAACTCGACGACCCCGGCGACGCAGTTGACGGCGATCCTGGCCAACCCATCGACGGCCGTCGTGAACTCGAAGCTCGTCAAGGCACACGGCGGCACGTCGGCGGCCAATGCCGCGACTGCAGACAAGGCAGAGCAGTGGTTCAACTCGTCGGCGTCGGCCGGCGCGGGCAGCGGGCCGTACGAGCTCAAGGCCTACAGCACGACGTCGCAGCTGACGCTCGTGCCGAATCCGAAGTACTGGGGGCCGAAGAAGCCCGGCTTCAGCAGCGTCGTTGTGCGCAACATGATCGCGCCGACGCAGCTGATCAACGTCCAGCGCGGCAAGCACGAGATCGCGATCGACCTCTCGGCCGACCAGGCACAGAGCCTGAACGGCAACGCGAGAGTTCACGTGTCCCTCCAGCCGTCGACGTGGGTGTTCTGGCTCTTCACGAACAACAACCCGGCGATCTCTGCGATCACGTCGAACAAGAGCTTCCAAACCGCCGTCCGGTACGCCCTCGACTACAAGTCGATCGTGTCGGTTGCCGGGCCCGGTGCGATCCAGGCCCCGGGGATGATCCCGTCGATGTTCCTCGGATCGCTCCCGCAGAAGGACGCGATCAAGCAGAATCTGCCGAAGGCAAAGGCCGCACTCACGGCGTCGGGCGCCGGCAACACGCAGGTGACGCTCGAGTATCCGAGCGATCTGACGATCAACGGCGTCCCGTTCACGACGATGGCGCAGAAGGTGCAGGCAAACCTCCAGGCTGCAGGCTTCAACATCGCGCTCTCGGGCTCGCCGACGTCGAACTGGCTGACGAAGTACCGCGACGGCCAGATGGCGTTCGGGCTCTCGCTATGGGGGCCGGACTATCCGGATCCCGCCGACTATCTCGCGTTCACGCCGGGTCAGCTTGTCGGCATGCGCGCGGGCTGGCCGAAGGGCAGCGACCCTGCGATCGAGAAGCTCGCCTCGAAGGCGCTCGTAACGACGGCGCCGAAAGCGCGCAAGGCGCTGTACCAGCAGATCCAGCAGCAGCTGAACCAGAGCGGCCCGTTCTTCCCGCTCATGCAGCCGACGCAGGTGTTTGTCTCGACGACCGACCTGCGGAACGCGGTCTACAACGCGACGTACGACGTCGACGTGACGCAGGTCTCCGCGAAGTAATAGGGATGTTCGTCGTGGGGG